>CAVWCB010000005.1:0-161463 GCA_963753425.1 uncultured Actinomycetota bacterium | reverse complement strand
AACGGTCAGGACCTGGCCGATCCGGATGCGCGAGACGTCGGCCATGGCGTTCGCCCGAGCGATCGCCGTCACCGTCGTCCCGCTGCGGGCCGCGATGTGGCTGACGGTGTCGCCAGAGCGCACCGTGTACTGCTCGTCGGCGTGGGCGGCCCCACCGGTAGCCGTGGCGGCGACAGCGACGATCGCGAGCGCGCCTGTGCCGGTGGCGACGCGACGGCGCCCCACGGCGCGGGCTGCGGCGGACTCAGACATGGCGACACCTCGTGTGTTGCAGAAGTTAACAAGAGTTTCCTGTGTGACAGGAGTGACAGAATGCGACGGTAGCCCACGGAATCCGGCCTGGATAGCGCGCGGACGAATTGCCAGCCTGTAATTCGCAGATGCGTACTCTGGACGGGTGAACGCATCAGAAGACGCCCTGGACCTCCTCGTAGGCGAGTGGCTCACCGTCCCCGACGTCGCCGACCGGCTCGGCACCGACCCGGCAAGATCCGCCGCATCGTCCAGGAACGCCGCGTCGTTGGCACCCGCCGGGGCGACCCGCGGGTGTTCTCGATCCCCGCGTCGTTCCTCGTCCCCGGACACCTGGCCAACCCGGCGCAGCCCACCCAGCCCGAGGCGCACGAGCCGTGGACGGTCCTCGCTTCGCTGCAGGGCACCCTCACCGTGCTGTCCGACGCCGGGTTCTCCGACGAGGACGCGATCGAGTGGCTCTTCACCCCGCAGGACGGGTTGCCCGGCACGCCGATCGACGCGCTGCGGGCCGGCCGCAAGACCGAGATCCGACGACTGGCCGCCGCCGAGCTCTGACGCTCAGGAGCGTCGGTCCACCGCTGCGTGTGCCAGCCCGACCAGCTGTTCGTGCGCGGGTTCGGGCCAGCCGCTCGCGTCGATGAGCTCGAAGGCCATGCCGGAGAGCTCCTCGATCAGCAGCTCGATGTCGTCGGGCGCTCCCGTGGCCTTGATGGCGTCGGCCAGCAGGACGACGTCGGCCTCGCCGAGGGCGCGATCGCCGAGGCGCGAGCGCAGCAGCGCGACCGTCGCCTCGTCGCCGACCGCTCGCGAGCGGGCGACCGCGCGTGCGGTCAGCACGGTCCGCTTGCCCTCGCGCAGGTCGTCGCCGGCCGGCTTTCCCGTGGTCGCCGGATCCCCGAAGACGCCGAGCAGGTCATCCCGCAGCTGGAATGCCTCACCGAGCGGCAAGCCGAGGGCCCGGCACCGCTCGAGGGCCGATTCGTCGGCGTCGGCGAGGGCCGCCCCGAGCGTGATCGGATGCTCGACGCTGTACCGCGCCGCCTTCGCGCGGATCACCTCGCGTGACCGGACCTCGTCCGCCTTCGGGTCGTCGCCCCAGGGGAGCGCCTGGGCGAGGACGTCGAGGTACTGCCCGACGGTGACCTCCGTCCGCATCAGGTCGAACACGGCCCGGGTCCGCTCGGCCCGCTGGAACGGCTGGGTCGCGAGCGCGCCGGCGAACTCCTGCTCGCTGGCCACGAGCGTGAGGTCGCCGAGCAGGATCGCCGCAGACATGCCGAATCGCTCGGCGTCGCCCGTCAGGCCCTGCGCCACATGCAGACGCGCGAACTCGCGGTGGGCGGCGGGAAATCCGCGCCGCGTGTCGGAGTCGTCCATCACATCGTCGTGGAAGAGCGCGGCAGCCTGGAAGAGTTCGAGGGCGGCACCGACCCGGATGACTGCGTCGGCATCGGAAGTGCCGGGCCGGCCGCCGTGCGCACGCCACGACCAGTAGCAGAAGGCCGCCCGGAGGCGTTTGCCCCCGGAGAGCATCTGCTCGACGGCGTCGGCCAGTCGATCGGTGTCGTCGCCGGAAGCGGCCAGGACCGTGCGCAGGTTCGCCACGTGCCGCGCCAGGACCGCGTCGATGCGGACGCGGACATCCTCGACGTCGACCAGGGCGGGTGTCGGGGGAGTCACGCGCGCAGCCTACGGCGACGCGGTGCGGACGCGCCCGCCGATCGTCACGGTGCGCTGGTCGTCCCGGTCGAGGATCCCGACCACGAGGAGCTCCGATCCGTCGCCGCGCGAGAAGGTGACCTGTGCGGCGAGCGCCGGCTCAGCCGCCGGGGGGGTTCCTGCCACGAACCCGGCCGCGACGAGTGGTGCGCTGATCGCCGCCAGCAGGGCCTGCGTGTCCTGGTCGGTCCGGAGGTTGAGGCTCACGTCGGTCAGGTCGCTGCCCGCGACCGGCTCCGCCGACGAGACCAGCACCTCGGCACCGGCTGGGAGGGGGATCAGGTCGGACGGGAACCCGTCGACCACCGTCCCGACGGCCGAGTGCGAGCTGTCGTCACCGGGCAGGAGCGTCTCGGTCGGGGTGGGCGCGGCAGTCACCGCGATCGCCCCGTCGGACGTCTCGACGCCCGGCGTGCTGGTGGTGCACGCCGTCGCGCACAGGAGCGTCGCGACCACGGCGGCAGTCGCCGCTGCGGCGCGCACGGCGGACGACGGGCTGGGCATCGGGTCAGGTTAGCCGCCTCGCGCGACCGGACGAACATGTCCGCGACGGCCGACGCGACCACAACCCCAGGGTGTGCACAGATTGCGAGGCGGACCGTCACGGGCCTCGGCGACCAGGTGGTCTGGGGTCATGGAGATCACCACAGTTCGCATGAGCGAGGCACGTGAGCTGCTCGCGCTCGTCCCGCACCGACTCGGATTCCGTCCGCGCGAGAGTGCGGTCGCGGTCAGCCTGCGCGCGCCACGTGGTCGGGTCGGCCTGGTGGTCCGCGTCGACCTGCCGCACCTGGCCGACCCGGACGAGGGGCCCACTCTCGCCCGTCGCCTCGTGGCCTACCTGGGTCGCGACGACGCTGCACACACGGTGCTCGTGCTCTACACCGACGACGACCCGCGGTCGTTCGGCACCGGCGAGGCGGACCGGGCCGCGGCGAACTTCCGGGACACCGCCGAACCGGCCCTCGGGGACGTCCCGGTCTGGGTCGTCACGTCGACGGGCTACCTCTCCCTGGACTGCCACGACGACTGCTGCCCGCCGGGTGGCCGTCCGCTGGTCGACCTCGACTCGACGCAGATCGGTGCACAGCTCGTGCTCGCGGGTTCGGCAGTGGCGGGGTCGCGCGACGACATCGGCCGTGTCCGGCTCGCCGGCGCCGAACGGCGGCGCACGATCGCCCGCGCCCGACGGCGGTGGGAGCAGCGCCGCGAGGAAGCGCTGGTGGGTGGCGAGGAGTCGGTGGCGTCCTGGCGGCTCGCCTCGGTCGCCGCCTGGCGCGAGGTCGTCCGACGGATGGACGACTCCGGACCGGGCACCCGTGTGCCGTGGGGGAGGGTCGAGGCGGGACTCGACGACCGACGGGTGCGCGACGCGATCCTGGTGGCGCTCGTCCCGGGCACGGGGGATCTCGCGGAGCGATCGGTAGCGGCGGGGGCCGACGACCTGGACGGTGCGCTCGGGGCCGCGATGGCCAAGATCATCGACCCGACGTGCGCCCTGACTCCACCCGAGCCCGCAACGACGGCTCACGAGTCGGCGCTCGAGGGCGTCGTTGCCCACGGCCGGATCGGTGCCCAGGCACCGGCACTGACCCTGCTCGCCCTGCTCTCCTGGTGGCGCGGCGACGGCGCGCGTGCGCGCGTGCTGCTCGACGGAGCGCTCGACGCGCAGACGGGATACCGCCTGGCCGCGCTCCTCGACGATGCGCTGGGCGCGGCGATCCCACCGGGCTGGGTGCGTCGGGGAAGCTGACCTGGGGCTGCGTCCTCGTGCGCTGCCGCCGACGCGTTCGTGGTGCAGGTCGCCCTCGGGTACGGTCACGAAGAGGCGACGTCGCCGCCGACGGCAGGAGGACCGATGGGAATCGTCGTGGGCTATCTGGCCACCGCGGAGGGTCGGGCTGCTCTGGCGGCGGCGATCGAGGAGGCGGGCCGGCGGCAGACGGGCGTCGTGGTTGTCGTCAGCGCGCGTCCCGGGGAGCCCGAGGCCGACCGAGCGATCATCGAGGCCGACCTCGAGACGGTGCGGGCGCAGCTGGCGGAGTCCGGCGTCGAGCACGAGATCAGGTTGGTCGAGAGCGGTGACGTGGCCGACGACCTGATCGTCACAGCCGAGCAGGTCGACGCGCAGCTGATCGTGCTCGGCCTGCGTCGGCGCAGCCCGGTCGGCAAGCTGATCCTCGGCGCGAATGCACAGCGAGTCCTCTTCGACGCGTGCTGCCCCGTCCTGACGGTCAAGCCACGACCCCTTTGATCGGGACCGTGCTGACGGGAATCTCTCGCCGTTCTCGTTCGTTCTAGACGTACATCCCCGCGAGATCCGTCTTTGACGGTCGTCTCGCCATGCCCGACGTAACGGCGAGAGGCTCTCGGGGTCGGTACAATATCTATCTAGACCCCCGGCTCCTCCCGGTGTCGCGTTGCCCGAAAGGTCGTTCGTGTCGTCTCAGACCCCGCACCCCGCTCTTCCGCGCGAGTTCGAGCACCCTGCACTCCAGGAGCTCGTCCTGCGCGGCCGCACCCACGGCGCCATCTCCGCCGAGGAGCTGCGCACCGCGTGCGAGAAGGCTGACGTCCAGGACGCCAAGCGCCTGCGCGCCGTCGTCCGTGGACTTGCCACCGCCGAGATCACCGTTTCTCAGCCCGAGGCCGCGCCCGTGCGCCCGGCCCGCGTCGCTGCAGCGACGAGCGCGAAGGCCCGCCCCGCCGCGAAGGCCGTCGTCCCCGCAGACGACGCCGTCGCGCCGACGAAGCCCCGGGCGTCTCGCGCCAAGGCCGCGCCGAAGGCAGCAGCGGCAGCGAAGGCGCCCGTCGGCGACGAGCCGTCCGAAGACGGTCCCGCGCTGGACGGTCCCGCGGAGGGCGAGGAGATCGAGGTCGTCGACGTCGTCGACGTCGTCGCCGAGGTGGCTGCGGTCGTCGAGGCCAGCGACGATGACGACGAGTCCGAGGACGGCGAGAAGAAGCCCGCCGCCAAGGAGGAGGAGTCCGAGGACAGCGGCTTCGTGTACTCCGACGCCGACGACGACGATGCCCCTGCGCAGCAGGTCATCACCGCCGGAGCAACCGCGGACCCCGTCAAGGACTACCTGAAGCAGATCGGCAAGGTCGCGCTGCTGAACGCCGAGCAGGAGGTCGACCTGGCCAAGCGCATCGAAGCCGGTCTGTTCGCCGACGAGCGTCTGAACGCGGGCATCACCATGGATGCCAAGATCAAGCGTGAGCTCGAGTGGATCGCCAACGACGGCCGCCGCGCCAAGAACCACCTGCTCGAGGCCAACCTGCGTCTCGTCGTCTCGCTGGCCAAGCGGTACACCGGTCGCGGGATGCTGTTCCTGGACCTGATCCAGGAGGGCAACCTCGGCCTGATCCGTGCGGTCGAGAAGTTCGACTACACCAAGGGCTACAAGTTCTCGACCTACGCCACGTGGTGGATCCGGCAGGCGATCACCCGCGCGATGGCCGACCAGGCGCGCACCATCCGGATCCCGGTGCACATGGTCGAGGTCATCAACAAGCTCGCGCGCGTCCAGCGCCAGATGCTCCAGGACCTGGGCCGCGAGCCCACGCCGGAGGAGCTGGCCAAGGAGCTCGACATGACCCCCGAGAAGGTCGTCGAGGTCCAGAAGTACGGCCGCGAGCCCATCTCGCTGCACACGCCCCTCGGCGAGGACGGCGACAGCGAGTTCGGTGACCTCATCGAGGACTCCGAGGCTGTCGTGCCCGCCGACGCGGTGAGCTTCACGCTCCTGCAGGAGCAGCTGCACCAGGTGCTCGACACCCTCTCCGAGCGCGAGGCCGGCGTGGTCTCCATGCGCTTCGGCCTGACGGACGGCCAGCCGAAGACGCTCGACGAGATCGGCAAGGTCTACGGCGTCACGCGTGAGCGGATCCGGCAGATCGAGTCGAAGACCATGTCGAAGCTGCGTCACCCGTCGCGCTCGCAGGTGTTGCGCGACTACCTGGACTGACGCCTTGGGGCGGCGACCGTCCCCAGGACTGCACAGAACGAGGCCCGGACCATGTGGTCCGGGCCTCGTTCTACGTTGAGGGTGGAGCGTTCGCGATCAGGTCGCTGCGCCGGTTCCCGCGCCGTGCTCGGCCAGCAGGCGATCGGTCTCGTCCTGCACGTGGGTGGCGAGCGCGGCGAACTTCGGCGCGTGCTCGCGCGCGTGGTGCGCGCAGAACAGCAGCTCTCCGACCGGGAGAATCACCCGGACATAGGCCTGCGCGCCGCAGCGGTCGCAGCGGTCGGCCGCGGTCAGTGGATGCGTCATGGTGCCCGTCACAGATCCATAGAACCATCCCGATCGCTGTTTGAGGTCACCCAGAGGGGGTGGTTCGCTCACCGCGTACTCGACTGTGACCCTCCTGAAACAATTCGAGATCTCCGGTAACAGGGCAGAGCGCGGGGCGACGGATCGGGCTCTCGGTCGGCGGCCCGCGGGGGCGGAGCGGCATGGCGGCCGGGCTGCGTCGGAGTCGGCGGATACGATCGGCCGGTGACCACGACCTCCGCGCAGTCCGGCTACACGGCTCGGCACCTGTCGGTGCTCGAGGGCCTCGAGGCGGTGCGCAAGCGCCCCGGGATGTACATCGGCACCACCGACAGCCGCGGCCTCATGCACTGCCTGTGGGAGATCATCGACAACTCCGTCGACGAGGCGCTGGCTGGCCACGGAGACCGCATCGACGTCGTGCTGCACGCCGACGGGTCGGTGGAGGTCCGGGACAACGGTCGAGGCGTGCCGGTCGACGTGGAACCCAAGACGGGCCTGACGGGCGTCGAGGTCGTCTACACCAAGCTGCACGCGGGCGGGAAGTTCGGCGGCGGCTCCTACGGAGCGTCGGGCGGTCTGCACGGCGTCGGCGCCTCCGTCGTCAACGCGCTCTCGTCGCGCCTCGACGTCGAGGTCGACCGCAACGGGCGCACCCACCGCATGACGTTCCGACGCGGCGAGCCCGGCACGTTCGACGACCGGGCGGGGATCGGCCCCGACTCGGTGTTCGAGCCGTTCGTCTCGGGTTCGGAGCTGGCGCTGGGCGCCAAGGTGGCCCGCGCCAAGACCGGGACGCGCGTGCGCTACTGGGCGGACCCGCAGATCTTCCCGAAGACGGCGGTGTTCGCCTACGACGAGCTGGTGACGCGCGCGCGCCAGACGAGCTTCCTCGTTCCCGGCCTGACGCTGATGGTCCGCGACGAGCGCGGGATCGCGGGTACGCCGGGTGCCGACGGACCGCACGAGGAGACGTTCCTGCACACCGGCGGTGTCGTCGACTTCGTCGACCACCTGGCGCCCGACCCGGCGGTGACTGACACGTGGCGCCTCACGGGAACGGGGACGTTCCACGAGACCGTCCCGGTGCTGGACGACCGCGGCCACATGACGGCGCAGGAGGTGTCCCGGCTCTGCGAGGTCGACGTGGCGCTGCGCTGGGGGACCGGCTACGACACCGAGGTCCGCAGCTTCGTCAACATCATCTCGACGCCCAAGGGTGGCACGCACCTGGCCGGGTTCGAGGCCGGGCTGCTGCGCACGTTGCGCAAGCAGGTCGACGCGAACGCCCGGCGCCTGAAGATCTCGGCCAAGGACACCTCGGAGCGGATCGACAAGGAGGATGTGCTCGCGGGCATGACCGCCGTCGTGACGGTCCGCCTGGCCGAGCCGCAGTTCGAGGGACAGACCAAGGAGGTCCTGGGCACGGGCGCGGTGCGGGCGATCGTGGCGCGCGTCATGGACACCGAGCTCGCCGCGATCTTCTCGTCGCCGAAGCGGGACCACAAGGCGCAGTCGTCGCTGCTGCTGGACAAGATCGTCGGAGAGATGCGCGCCCGCCTGTCCGCGCGCAAGCAGAAGGAGATCTCGCGTCGCAAGAACGCGCTCGAGACCAGCTCGCTGCCGGCCAAGCTGGCGGACTGCCGGTCGGACGACGTCGCGCGCAGCGAGCTGTTCATCGTCGAGGGCGACAGCGCGCTCGGCACGGCCAAGCTCGCGCGCAGCTCCGACTTCCAGGCGCTGCTGCCCATCCGCGGCAAGATCCTCAACGTCCAGAAGGCCTCCGTCTCGGACATGCTCAAGAACGCCGAGTGCGCCGCGATCATCCAGGTGGTCGGCGCCGGGTCCGGCCGCACGTTCGACCTCGAGGCGGCGCGCTACGGGAAGATCGTGCTGATGACCGACGCCGATGTCGACGGCGCGCACATCCGCACCCTGCTGCTCACCCTGCTGTTCCGGTACATGCGTCCGCTCGTCGAGGACGGTCGCGTCTATGCCGCCGTGCCGCCGCTGCACCGGCTCGAGGTGATCGGCGGCGGTGGGCGCAAGAACGAGTACGTCTACACCTACTCCGAGGCCGAGCTGGCGGCGACGCTGAAGAAGCTCGACAAGGCCGGCAAGCGCTACAAGGACGACATCCAGCGCTACAAGGGCCTGGGTGAGATGGACGCCGACCAGCTGGCCGAGACGACCATGGACCCGCGCCACCGGACGCTGCGACGGGTCACCGTCGAGGGCGCGCAGCGGGCGGAGGAGATCTTCGAGCTGCTGATGGGTTCCGACGTCGCACCGCGCAAGGACTTCATCGTCGCCGCCGAGGGCCTGGACCGCAGCCGCATCGACGCCTGATTCGTACCGGTCACCTGGGCTCGACCTCGCATCCCGGAGCAGGACGGCGCCGATTTCGGTTGCTCCGCGACGCCGGGCCCGGGAAGGTGGGACGCGTGACCTCCACCGACCTCGCTCCCATCGTCGAGCGCGCCGCCGCGCCTGCCGACCTCCCCTCCCTCGACGGCGTCGGCGGCTTGACCTGGCGTCCGCTGTCCCGGGCGGACGTGCCCGAGCTGACGCGCCTGATCCTGGCGATCGAGGAGGCGGAGCAGCCCCCGTACCGCACGGCCGAGGAAGAGGTCGACGAGGAGTTCGACGGCGACTGGAAGAACATCGACCTCGACACGGTGGCCGGCGTGGACGAGGACGGCAGGATCCGCGCGTACGCATTCGTCAACCAGCCGCCCGGAGACCTGCGCGTGGTGCGCGCGTTCCTCGCCGGCGGCGTCGATCCGCAGTGGCGCGGGCGGGGGATCGGGCGGGCCCTGCTCGCCTGGTCGGACGGGCGCGGTCGCCAGAAGCTCGCGGAGTCGGGAAAGGAGCTGCCGGGCAGGTTGGCGGTGTTCGTCGACGACACCGCCACCCAGACGGCGCGGCTCCTGCAGGCGGGTGGCTTCGCGCCGGGGCGGTACTACGCCGAGATGAAGCGTCCGCTCGACGTGGAGCTGCCCGGCATCCCCGCGCCCGACGGACTCACGATCGTCCCGTGGTCCCCCGAGCTGGACGAGCGGGTGCGGCTCGCGCACAACGAGGCGTTCGCCGACCACTGGGGGAGCGAGCCCCGCACGGCCGAGGAATGGACGCAGGGGCGCAGCATGTTCGCGCCGACGTGGAGCCTCGCGGCGATCGACGACGCGACGGGCGAGGTGGCCGGCTACCTGATCTCCTCGAAGTTCGAGCAGGACTGGGAGCTCAACGGGTACAGCGCCGGGTACACGGACCTGCTGGGCGTGCGGCGCCCGTGGCGGGGTCGGCGGCTCGCGGGTGCGCTGCTGAGCGCGGTCATGGCGGTCTACCGGGCGGACGGGATCCAGTACGCCGAGCTGGGTGTCGACACGGCCAACCCCTCGGGCGCGCACGAGCTCTACGCCAACCTCGGATACGAGGTGTTCCACAGCACGACGATGTACGCGATCGAGCTGTAGGACGTCACCCGCGCCCCCGTCCTGCGCAGGCGCCGCCCCGAGATATTCTCGGGCGCGGCGGGACGACGACGTCCCGCTCGCGTTGCTGCCGGACGACGACGTCCGGCCTCGAGGAGGTCGTCGTGGGACGCAAGGTTTCCGTAGCCGCGCGTGTGTTGGCCGGGGCCTTCGTGGCGGTGTCCTTCGTCCAGCTGACGTCCGTGTGGGTCGGTGCGGACACGGTGGCCAGGGTGGCCCAGTGGGCCCTCATGCCGGTGCTCGCCGCGGCCCTCGTGGCCGCGACCCGGTGGCCGCGTGGACACCTCGTGACCTGGGTCCTCGTTGCCATCGGGTTCTCCTGGCTCGGCGACCTGGTGCCCTCGCTCGTCGGCGACGACGCGGCGTTCCTCGTGATGATCGGGTTCTTCCTCCTGGCGCAGGTGGCGTTCATCGTCGCGTTCGCGCCGGACGCCCGCCGGTCGGTGCTCCACCGGAGGCCCGTGCTCCTGCTGCCGTACGCGGCGGTCCTCGTCGGCATGGTCGGGGCGTGCGCGAGCGGTGCGGGCTCGTTGTTGATCCCGGTCGCGGTGTACGGCGGCTGCCTCGCGGCGATGGCGGTCCTGTCGACCGGCGTCGGCCGCCTCGCTGGCATAGGTGGCGCGATCTTCCTGGTGTCCGACGGTCTGATCGCGTTGAACGAGTTCGTCCCGTCCTGGGATCTCGCCCACCAGGACTTCTGGGTCATGCTCACCTACGTTGCGGCTCAGGCGCTGATCGCCGTCGCCGTCGTCCAGCGGAACGCGCAGCAGCGCCGCGCACCTGAACCCGCCGAACGTCCCGTGGCGATCCGGCCGGGTGCGCCCGACAACGTGGTGTCGATGGTCCGCGCGGCGCGCGGGCTCAGCCGACCGCGTGTACCGGCGCGCTGAGCGCCGTCCCGGACATGTCCCGGCGCGGGTCGACCGCCGGCAGCTCGATGGGCTGACCCGCGGAGCCTGTCGCCCAGGCCGGCGCCGGACCGACCCACGCGAGGATCAGGGAGTCCTCGGTGCGCAGGAATCGGTGTGCGCGCACGCCGCCCGTGGCGCGCCCCTTGGCGGGGTAGGCCTCGAACGGGGTGACCTTGGCCGAGCCGGCCTGGGTGCCCGGTAGGGCCCCGGACGCACCGGCGATGGTCACGACGACCGCCTGGGCCGCCTGGTCGGCGGGCACGGCCCCGAACGCCACCACGCGCTGGCCGGCGCCGAGCTTGATGCCGGCCATGCCGCCCGCGGCACGACCCTGCGGGCGGACCGTGGACGCGGCGAAGTGGAGCAGAGAGGCGTCGGACGCGACCAGCACCAGCTCGTCCGTGTCACCGACCGCGACGGCGCCCACCACCTCGTCCCCGTCCTTGAGTGCGATCGCCTCCCACGCGTCCCGGTTGCCGGGGATGTCGCCGGACGCGACGCGCTTGATCGTGCCCTGGACGGTCGCCAGGGCCAACGTGGGCGCGTCCGCGGCGAGCGAGGTCAGGCCGACCACGCGTTCGCGCGGCAGGAGCGTGACCACCTCGCCCAGCGGGACCCCACCGGACAGGCTCGGGTTGCCGTCGGTCGGCGGGAGGCCGGGCAGGTCGAGCACGGAGACGCGCACGATCCGACCCTGCGACGTCACGACGCCGATCTCCGCGCGTGCGGTCGTCGACACGGTTCCGGAGACCACGTCGTGCTTCGCGCGCCGTGCGCCGTCCACGCGCGGGGGCAGCTCCTCGGACGCCGTGCGGGCGAGCAGGCCGGTCCCGGACAGCAGCACCCAGCACGGTGTGTCCGCGATCTCCAGCGGCGCGGCCGCCCCGCGGGCGGCGGGCGCCCCCGTGATCGACGTGCCGCCGGCGGACTCCAGCAGGATGGTGCGCCGCGGAGTGCCGTAGGTGGCCGCGACCTCAGCCATCTCGTCGGAGACCAGGGTCCGCAGCCGCGTGTCGTCGGCGAGGATCTCGCGCAGCTCCGCGATCTCCCGCGCCAGCTGCTCCTGCTCCTTCTCGAGCTCGATGCGGGAGAACCGGGTCAGGCGCCGCAGCCGGAGCTCGAGGATGTACTCCGCCTGCGGCTCGGACAGGTCGAAGACGCTGCGCAGCCGGGCGCGGGCCGTATCCGCGTCGTCCGAGGTGCGGATGACCTGGATGACCTCGTCGATGTCGACGATCGCGACAGCAGGCCCTCGACGAGGTGCAGCCGCTCCAGCCGCTTGGCCAGGCGGTACTCCGAGCGCCGGCGCACGACGACCAACCGGTGCTCGACCCAGACGACGAGCAGCTCGCGCAGCCCCAGGGTCCGCGGCTGGCCGGCGACCAGTGCCACGTTGTTGATCGAGAACGAGTCCTCGAGCGGCGTGAACCGATACAGCTGCTCGAGCACGGCCTCGGGCACGAACCCGGTCTTGATCTCGATCACGAGGCGCAGGCCGTGCGTGCGGTCGGTCAGGTCCATCGCGTCCGAGATGCCCGTGAGCTTCTTGGTCTGGACGCCCTCCTTGACCTTCTCGATGACCTTCTCGGGGCCGACGCCGTACGGCAGCTCCGTGATGACGATGCCCTTGCGCTTGGGCGTCACGTTCTCGATGCGCGCGGTCGCCCGCGTCCGGAACGCACCCCGGCCCGTCCGGTAGGCGTCGCGCACGCCGTCCAGGCCGACGATCTTGCCCCCCGAGGGCAGGTCGGGACCGGGGACGAACCGCAGCAGGTCCTCGAGCGTCGCGTCGGGGTGCACGACGAGGTGCCGGGCCGCCGCGATGACCTCGACGAGGTTGTGCGGTGCCATGTTCGTGGCCATGCCGACGGCGATGCCGGATGCGCCGTTCACCAGCAGGTTGGGGATCGCCGCCGGGAGCACCTCGGGCTGCGTGAGCTTGTTGTCGTAGTTGGGCACGAAGTCGACGACGTCCTCGTCGAGACCCGTGGTCATGGCCAACGCGGCCGGCGCCATGCGCGCCTCGGTGTACCGGGGCGCAGCCGGTCCGTCGTCGAGCGAACCGAAGTTGCCGTGCCCGTCGATCAGCGGCAGGCGGAGCGAGAACGGCTGTGCGAGGCGGACCATCGCGTCGTAGATCGCGGTGTCGCCGTGGGGGTGCAGTCGCCCCATGACGTCGCCGACGACGCGCGCCGACTTCACGTGCGCCCGGTCCGGGCGCAGGCCCATCTCCGACATCTGGAACAGGATGCGGCGCTGCACGGGCTTGAGACCGTCGCGCGCGTCGGGCAGGGCGCGCGAGTAGATGACCGAGTACGCGTACTCGAGGAAGGAGCCCTCCATCTCGGTGGCGACGTCGATGTCGACGATGTGTTCGACGACGTCCTCGGCTGGGACGTCGGGGGTCGCGGGGCGACGCGCCATCGTGGGTTGCTCCTCGGGGCCGGACTGCGGTGCGGCGACCATTGTGGACCGTGCGAGCCCCGGGACAGGCCGCGACAGGCCGCACCGCACTAGCCTGGCCGACATGGCAGACGTCACGGACGACGCGCCCGCATACCCGGCAGGGTGGGAGGCGGACGTCGTTCTGCACGACGGGTCGACGACGCATGTGCGGCCGATGCTGCCCAGCGACGCGGACGCGCTGCAGGCCTTCCACGTCGGTCAGTCGGAACGGTCGATCTACCTGCGGTTCTTCGCGGCGATGGAGCGGTTGAGCGAGCGTGACCTGCAGCGCCTGGTGAATGTCGACCACGTCGACCGCGTCGCGTTCGTCGCGGTCGCCGACGTCGACGGCACCGAGCACATCATCGGCGTGGCCCGCTACGACCGGATCGACGACGAGGACGCCGAGGTCGCGTTCAACGTCGCCGACGCGCACCAGGGCCGCGGCCTGGGGTCCGTCCTGCTCGAGCACCTCGCCGCTGCCGCCCGGGAGCGAGGAGTCGGCCGTTTCGTCGCGGAGGTGCTGCCGCAGAACGGCCGCATGATCTCGGTGTTCCGCGAGGCGGGCTACGCCGTCGAGCAGCGCACCGAGGACGGCGTCGTCGAGCTGAGCTTCGACATCGACCCGACCGACCGCTCGCTCGCCGTCATGGCGGACCGCGAGCACCGGGCCGAGGCGCGCTCGGTGCGGCATCTGCTCGAGGCGCGGTCGGTCGTCGTCGTCGGACCCGGCGTCCACGACGAGACCATGCTCGGGCGGCTCGCGGCGGGCGTGCTGAGCGACCTGTGCGCCGGAGACCCTGGACTGGTGGTGCACGCCGTCGGCGTCCCGGGCGAGCCGGGCGTCGGCCTGGTGGACGTGCTGGGACCGGTGGACCTCGCGGTGGTCGCGGTGCGCGCCGACGACGCCATCGACGTGATGCGCGATCTGGCGCGCCTCGGGGCACACGGTGTCGTGCTGATGTCTGCGGGGTTCGCCGAGGACGGCCCGGAGGGGCTCGAGCGCCAGCGGGAGCTCCTGCGGGTGGCGCACGGGGCGGGGATGCGGGTCGTGGGACCGAGCTCCTACGGGCTCCTGGCACATCGCCGCGGGGCCCTGCTGAATGCGTCGCTCGCCCAGACACCGCCGGCTCCGGGCAGGGTCGGCCTGTTCTGCCAGTCCGCGCCGATGGCGGTCGCCCTGCTCGCCGCGGTCCGGCGCCGGGGGGTCGGCCTGTCCGCGTTCGTCTCGGCGGGTCACCGGGCCGACGTCTCCGGCAACGACCTCATGCAGTTCTGGGCCGACGACGACGGCACCGATGTGGTCGGGCTCTACCTCGAGTCGATCGGCAACCCGCGCAAGTTCTCCCGGGTCGCTCGCAGGCTCTCGATGCTCAAGCCGGTGGTCGTCGTGACCGCCGGCCGCTCAGGTCAGGTGGTGCCACCCGGGCACGCGGTCCGGCCGACCCATGCGCCGCCGCGCACGCTCGCCGAGGTGCTGCGCCAGTCCGGTGTCGTGCGCGTCGACAACGTCCACCAGATGCTCGACGTCACGCAGGTCCTCGCGCACCAGCCCCTGCCGCAGGGTCGGCGGACGGCGATCCTGGCCAGCTCGGCCTCCACTGCAGCGCTCGTTGCGGAGGCGGCGCAGGCCGCGGGGCTCGTCGTGACCGGTCGGGTGGTCCTGCTGCCCGAGGACGCCGACGCCGGTCGGGTCCGCGCGGCTGTCACGGAGCTGTACGACGACCCGGACAGCGACGTGGCGGTCGTCGTGCGGATCCCGACGGTGGGAGGCCCGGACCCGGTGCTGCAGGCGGAGCTCGCGTCGGCTGCCGCCCGCACGGGCCGCACGACGGTCGCGTGCATGGACGAGCTGCACGGTCTGACGCCTGAGCTGACCGCCACCGACGAGGCCGGCCGGGCCTGGACCGTCCCGGCCTACAGCACCCCGGAGGATGCGGCCCTCGCGCTCGGTCGGGCCGCGCGGTATGCGCAGTGGCGGTCCGGGGAGCGGGGCCTCCCGCTGCACCCGGCGGGGGTCGACACGCGCGCGGCACGCCGCCTGGTCGCGGGCTGGCTCCCGCGCCGCGGCCCGACGGTCGCGCTCGACCCGGCGCAGGTCGCGGCGCTGCTCGCGACGGTCGGGATCGGTGTCGTTCCCTCCGTCCTGGTGCACGACGCCGACGAGGCCGTCGCCGCGGCCGAGCAGATCGGCTGGCCGGTCGCGCTCAAGACGACGGTCGCGGCGCTGCGGCACCGGGCGGACCTCGGGGGAGTGCGGCTCGACATCTCCGGCGAGGCCGAGCTGCGGGCGATCGTCGCGCAGGTGCTCGAGCTCTCGGGTGCCGACCCGGACGACGGTGCTCCGCTCGAGGTCCAGCAGATGGCCCCGCACGGCTCAGCATGCGTGATCCGGTCCGTGGAGGATCCGTTGTTCGGTCCGATCATCAGCTTCGGGCTCGCCGGGGACGCGTCCGACCTGCTCGGCGACATCAGCTACGGCGTGCCGCCGCTGACCGACGTCGACGTCGCCGAGCTCGTGCGGTCCGCGCGCGCGGCTCCCCGCCTGTTCGGATACCGCGGACTGCCGGCCCTCGACGTCGGCGCGCTGGAGGACGTGATCGCCCGGGTGGCAGTCCTCGCGGACGACCTGCCCGAGCTGCGGTCGTTGGAGCTCAACCCGGTCGTGGTGTCCCAGCGCGGGGCACTGGTGCTCGGAGCCCGGGCGTCGGTGGCACCTGCCGACCGCGCCGATGCGACGCGACGGCTGTCCTCCACATGAGGATCCCGTCGGGTCGCCGCGGGTGGGAGGATGTCCGGGTGCCTGCTCCTGCTACCGACCTGCGCGTCGACCTCCACCGTGCCGGCTACTACCCGGAGCTCGTCGGTGACGTGCTCGACGTGGCCCTGGCGGACGAGGACGTCGTCGCCCATCTCGTCCACCCCGAGACCACGTTCGACGCCGCCGAGGTGCGTCGCCACGTCACGGTCCTCGTCCTGACGCCCACCCGCCTCGTCGTCGCCCACGTGGACGACCACCCGGCCGACTCCGAGCACCCGTCGGCCAGCGCGTCCGCGACCACCGAGGCCGTCCCGCTGGCCGAGCTGAAGTCCGTCGCCCTGACGCACGTGGTCGGGGAGCCGGACAAGCACAAGGCCGGCAGCGGCGCCGCCGAGCTGACGCTGGTCGATCGGCTGGGGCGCCGTCTCGAGGGTCGATCTCGAGCCCGCGACGTGCGGCGACCCGAGCTGCGACGCCGACCACGGGCTCACCGGGACGCTCGCGCCGGACGATGTCGTGGTCCGCGTCAGCGCGCTCGCCGAGGGTGTGGACTCCGTCCGCGCCGCGACGGCCTTCGCCCGGCAGCTCTCGGCGGCCAGCGCGCGCGCCCGATGACTGACCTCGAGCGTCTGGAGAAGGTCGCCCCGGCGCCGCTGCCGGACGCGCGGACCGAGCTCGAGGCCGCGGGGCTGGTGGCCCCGGACACGTCGTACCCCTGCCTGGGACGGGTGCTGCCGGCCCTCGCCGGCGCGCTCGGCGTCGACGTCCCGGGCGCGGCGGACTCGCGCCGGACCCTCGGCCTGCCGACCGCGTCGCGGGTGTGCGTGGTCCTGGTCGACGGGCTCGGCTACGCCAACCTGTCCGAACGCGCGGGCCACGCACCGTTCCTCCGGCGCGAGCTGGGCACGTCGAGCCCGCTGAGCAGCACGTTCCCGTCCACCACGGCCACGGCGATGGGGACGTTCGGCGTCGGGCTCCCGCCCGGGCGCACCGGGATGCTCGGCTACACCGTCCGGGATCCCGCCACGGGCTCGCTCGGCAACCTGGTGAGCTGGACCGGCCTGCCGCCCGCACGCGAGTGGCAGCGCGAGACCACGGTGTTCGAGCGCATCACGGCCGCCGGCGCGGCCGTGACCAGCATCGGCCCGGCGCGGTTCGCGGGGTCGGGGCTGACCGAGGCGGCCTTGCGCGGACCCGTCTACGCGACCGCCGAGTCGCTCGCCGACCGGGTCGACGCGACGGTCGCCGCCCTGCGTCGGCCGGGCCTCGCGTACCTGTACTGGGGCGACGTCGACAAGGCGGGCCACCACTACGGCTGGGGATCGCTGCAGTGGGGCGACGCGCTGGCCGAGCTCGACTTCGAGCTCGGGCGCCTCGCCCGCAGCCTGCCCAAGGACACCCTCCTGCTCGTCACGGCGGACCACGGGATGGTCGACGTCGACCTGTCCCAGCGCTGGGACGTCGCGACGCACCCGCTGCTCGGTGCCGGCGTCGACCTCGTCGCGGGCGAGCCGCGCGCGCTGCACCTGCACCTGACGCCCGGGACCAACCCGGTCGACGTCGCCGGGCGGTGGCGCGACGTGCTCGGGTCTGCGGCGGTCGTCGCGACGCGCGCCGATGCGACGCATCAGGGGTGGTTCGGAGAGGTCGCGGACCACGTCGCGCCCATCATCGGTGACGTCGTCGTGGCCATGACCGGCCGCGCGACCGTCGTGGACTCGTCGACGCAGACCCCCGCCTCGCTCGACCTCGTCGGCGTGCACGGGTCGCTGACCCGCCACGAGATGCTCGTTCCGTGCATCGTCGTCGCATGACCTACCTGCACCCGCGTGCGAAGGGCGGTTCCTGACCGGTGGCCGAGCTCGTCTTCTTCTCCGGGACGATGGACTGCGGTAAGTCGACCCTGGCGCTGCAGATGCACCACAACCACGCCGCCCGCGGTCGCGACGGGGTGCTGTTCACCCGACAGGACCGCGCGGGCACCGCGACCATCTCGTCACGCCTCGGGCTCACGCAGGCGGCCGACGAGGTCGACGACTCGACGGACTTCTGGGCCGACGTCATCGCGCGGCGGATGCACGGGCACCCGGTCGACTACCTGATCGGCGACGAGGCGCAGTTCTACACCGCGCTCCAGGTCGAGCAGCTGGCGCGCGCCGTGGACGAGCTGGGAGTGGACGTGTTCGCGTTCGGCATCTCGACGGACTTCCGAGCCCGGCTGTTCCCCGGCGCGGCGCGCCTCGTCGAGCTGGCGGACCGCGTCGAGGTGCTGCAGGTCATGGCCCTGTGCTGGTGCGGCTCCCGGGCCACCCACAACGCCCGGACGGTCGGCGGCACGATGGTCGTCGAGGGTGAGCAGGTCGTGGTGGGGGACGTCGACTCGGGTGCCGACGAGGTCGGCTACGAGGTGCTCTGCCGTCGGCACCACATGCGCCGGATGACCGCCTCGGCGGCGCGCGCGATGTCGCCCTCGATGCAGACGCTCGACTTCTGACCTACTCGGGCTTGGCGCCGAACACGATCTCGTCCCAGCTGGGCACCTTCGCTCGGGCACGGCGGGACGCGCGGGGACGATCGGCGTCGAGGTCTGCGCCGTCCCCAGAGCTCTCCGTAGAGCCGCTCGCTGAGTCAGCCGCCAGCGCGACCGGGGTCGGCGACGGAACCACGGCCGGCGTCGGATAGACGACGGCCTCACGGGCAGGGTCCGCCTCCTGCGGGTGGGCGCCGGGGGCCTCGATGTCGGGCCGCCCGAAGTCGAACGCGTGCTGCGGTCCGAAGCCCTCGAACTCCTCGGTGTCGTCGTCCTCGAGCTCGAGGGCCTGTCGCACGCCCCGGCGTTCGCGCAGGTCGTCCAGCAGCGCCGCGGTCTCGGCCTGAGGGTCGGGTGCGGGCGTCGGCGTCGGCTCCTCCACTGCGACGACGCTCGGGGCGCGAACCGTCGTGCCGTCGGGCTGGAAGTCGAACACGACGTCACGGACCGCCGCGAGGTGACGGCGGGACACCGGTTCGTCGGCCAGCTCCGTCTCGGACAACCAGCGCGCCTCGTCCTCATCGGCCACGACGGACCGCTTCGACGGGTCGAAGGTCCAGCGCGCCTCGTGCTGCGCGTCGTCGACCGAGAACCGCGCCAGCACGACCCACGGTCCGTTCGCGTCGCGCGCGGAGTCCCAGGCGAGCGACGCGAGATCGACGCCGCGCGCGGCGAGTCGGTCGGTCACCAGGTCACCGAGCACCGGCGCACCGGTCTCCCGGCCGACGCGCGTGTTCCGGGCCTGCTCGGCGATGTGCTCACGCTCGGCCAGCACAGGCCCCTCGTACCGGCGCACGCGCTCGATCGGCAGGCCCGCGGAGTCCGCGACCTCCTGCGTCGTGGCGCCCGCCCGGATGCGTGCCTGGATCTCCCGGGGGCTCAGCGTGCCCGCGTTCTCGGCGCGCAGCTGCTCCAGCTGCGGCCGGTCGCGGCGCACGGCCGCGCGCAGCGGCTCGTCGATGCGCAGCCGGAATCGCGCACCGTCCGGACCCACCAGGACGAGGTGTTCCCCGTCGTCGTGCAGACCCACCAGCTCGAGCTCAGCCATCCGACCTCCCAGTACCTCGGGACGAGACTGCCATCGATCCGGCCCGGAGCCGTGGACGCTGGACGGTGCGCCGCACCACGCTGACAGGATGGACCCGTGAGCGACGACATCCGTGCCCTGATGCAGGTTGCCGAGACCATCGCCCGTGAGGCGGCGCAGCTGGTGCGGGACGGCCGAGCCGGGGAGGTCTCGGTCGCGGCGACGAAGTCGAGCGCGCAGGACGTGGTCACCGCCGTGGACCTCGCGTCCGAGGCGCTCCTGCGCAGCCGGCTCGCCCAGCTGCGCCCCGACGACGGCGTCCTGGGCGAGGAGGAGGCGCTGACCGCGAGCTCCTCGGGCACGTGGTGGGTGGTCGACCCGATCGACGGCACGGTCAACTATCTCTATGGCCTGCCCGCGTACTCGGTCTCGGTCGCCGCGGTCTGGTCCCCGGACGGCACGGACCCGGACCCGGCGACGTGGACGGTGCTCGCCGGTTGTGTCGTCGCGCCTGCGGACGGTCGCGTCTACCTCGCGGGACGTGGCCGGGGCGCCACCCTCGACGGACGCCCGCTGCGCGTCAACGACGCACAGCCGCTGATCGACAGCCTCGTCGGCACGGGCTTCGGCTACGTCGCCGCGCGACGGCGCGCGCAGGCCCGGGTGGTCGCCGGGCTGCTGCCCCAGGTACGTGACATCCGTCGCATGGGCTCCGCCGCGCTCGACCTGTGCACGGTGGCGTCCGGGGGGCTCGATCTCTACTACGAACGAGGTCTGAACCCCTGGGACCTGGCGGCCGGGGCGTTGATCGCCCAGGAGGCCGGTGCGGTGGTCACGGGCCTGCGCGGGCGGCCCGCGGGGGAGGCCATGACGGTGGCCGGACCAGCGGGGCGGGTCGAGGAGCTGGTGGCCTATCTCGAGGCATCGGACGCTGACCAGGACAGTTGACCAGGACGCTCCGCCGGGAAACTCGTCAGACGAACTCGTCCCAGTGTTCGCACAATCGCGAGATGTGGTGCAGAATCCCACCGCGACCGGGAACAAAACGCCAGCCAGGCGCATTGATCCCGCGTACGAGTTTCCTCAAAGACACGGAGTGTGACGCCAGACATGGCTACCGACTACGACGCCCCGCGCAAGACCGAGGAGGACCTGAGCGAGGACTCGCTCCAGGAGCTCCAGGCCCGGCGTTCCGACAAGAACTCGGGCGTGGTGGACGAGGACGAGACCGAAGCGGCCGAAGGGTTCGAGCTCCCCGGAGCGGACCTCTCCGGCGAAGAGCTCTCTGTGCGCGTGCTACCGCGTCAGGCCGACGAGTTCACCTGCTCGAGCTGCTTCCTGGTGCACCACCGCAGCCAGCTCGCCTACGAGCGCGACGGTCACCCCGTCTGCTCGGAGTGCGCAGCCTGACGCCTGCGCTCGACTGACCACTTCGGCCGGACGCCCCGCACAGGGGAGTCCGGCCGCCGTCATGTTCGGGGGCGTGCTCAGGGCCGGGCGAGAGCCGCGACCAGGTCGTCGGGGTGTCGCGTCGAGACGATCCAGTACGGGGTGGGGTCCAGCGGGTCGACCAGGTCGACGCGGACCGCCGTGTGGATCCAGCCGCGCTGGCACAGAAAGGCGCGGGCATCCAGGCGGGTGCCGAGCTCGGCGCGCGTCTGGGTCGCGTCGAGCGCCACGACCGTGCCGACGAGCGTCCGGGGGATGTGCGCCTCGCCTGCGCCGGAAGGTCGTCGGATCCACCCGCACCACCGGCGCCGTCGCGACCATCGCGTACACGCCGAGCGCCAGGACCCCGAGCGCCACCGCGGCCGCGAGCCGGACGTCGACCGGGTAGAAGGCGATCCCGATCATGAGCGCGAACACGGCCAGCAGGACCCAGCCGAACGGACCGATGGCCAGCCGTTCGGCGTACTGCGTGCTCGTCGGGACGGGTGCGGGCAGCGAAGTGCCGCCAGGAACGTCAGGCATGCTCCCAGCATCCCACCCGGGCCGGTAGGGTCTGGCCCCGTGACGGCCGACCACAGCCCCGAGGTCCTCCTCCAGCTCCTGGAGCCCGACCTGCCCGAACCGTCCTACGCGCACCCCGGCGACGCGGGCGCGGACCTGGTCACGCGGATCGACGTCGTGATCCCGCCCCAGGGGCGCGCGACGGTGCCTACCGGGGTGGCGATCGCCCTGCCGGACGGGTTCGCGGCGTTCGTGCACCCGCGGTCCGGGCTGGCGATGCGGCACGGCCTGACCATCGTGAACGCACCCGGCACGGTCGACGCCGGGTACCGCGGCGAGATCGCGGTCACCCTGCTCAACACGGATGTCGAGCACGCCATCGAGCTCCACCGCGGGGATCGCATCGCCCAGCTGGTGATCCAGCGGGTCGAGCGGGTGCGCTTCGTCCCCGTCGACCACCTGCCCGGGTCGCACCGCGGTGCGGGGGGATTCGGGTCGAGCGGCGGATGGCACGCGGCCCCGGTCGGCTAGGTCCGTCCCGGTCGCGGGGCTACTGTCGTCTGTAGTGAACTGATGCCGTCACGACGATGGCCTGCGCTCGATCAGGCACGAACGCAGGCACGAATGCAGCCACGAACGCGCGCGATGCGCACGTTCGAGAAGGAGTGAGCACTGTGGGTCTGTTCCGACGGAGCGGGAAGGACACCGCCGCCGACGAGGCGCTCGACGCCGCCAACCTGCCCGACGACGAGTCGGTGACCGAGGTGGACGTGGAGGTCGACGACCTGGACGTGGTCGAGGACGTCTCCGAGCCGTTCGAGCGCACCGGTGGGCCGTGGGACGCGGACGAGGTGACGGACGATCTCTCGCGCGTCGACCTCGGTGCGATCCGGCTGCCCGGGGTGCAGGGCATGGAGCTGCGGATGGAGATCGACAAGGCCACCGACACCGTGTCCGCCGCCTCGGTCCTGCTCGACGGGTCCTCCCTGCAGGTGCAGGCGTTCGCGGCACCTCGCAGCGAGGGCATCTGGGACGAGATCCGCGGCGAGATCGCCGAGTCCGTGACCCAGCAGGGCGGATCGGTGGACGACCTGCCCGGGCCCTTCGGACGTGAGCTGCTCGCGCGGCTCCCGATCCGCACACCGGAGGGCCGCACGGGCCACCGCCCGGCCCGGTTCATCGGGGCGGACGGTCCGCGCTGGTTCGTCCGGGGAGTGCTGACCGGTCGCGCCGCGGTCGACCCCGCGGCCGCCGGGCCGCTCGAGCGGGTGTTCGCCGACATCGTCGTGGTGCGGGGCACCGAGGCGCGCGCCCCGCGCGACCTGCTGACGCTCACCCTGCCCGGACCGGCCAACCCCGAGCTCACGGCGGCCGACCCCGAGCCGGCGGAGGCCGAGGTGCCGAGCTTCGACCCGTTGACCCGCGGACCCGAGATCACGGAGACCCGGTGAACCTGCAAGGAGCGCCTGAAGAAGGCCGTGTCCTCGCAGGCCGAGATCGAGGCCGACGAGGAACGCCGGGACGCGCACCGGTCGGTCGGCTGTACGCCGGTCGACCAGCTGAGCAACCGTTCCCGGGCCAGCGTCTCGGGCGTCATCCGGTCGGTCACGCTGCGCCCGCGAGAGGGCGTCCCGGCCCTCGAGGCCGAGCTCTACGACGGCAGCGGATCGATCGACCTGGTGTGGCTCGGGCGGCGCGAGATCGGCGGCATCGCCCCCGGTCGTCGCCTGAAGATCGAGGGACTCGTCTGTCTCGTCGACGGGCGCCGGACCGTCTTCAACCCGCGCTACGAGCTCCGCCCGCGTCCCGGTGAGTGACCAGCACGCGGACGACGCGCCGATCGACGCCATCGACGCGATCGACGACGTCGTCCCGCCGGAGGAGGGCGGCCTGCGCGGCATGCGCGCGCTGACCGGTGAGGAGTTCTCCGCCAAAGAAGCCGTCGGGGGCGCCCGGGGAGTGGTGGAGTCCGTCGCTCCCGGCTTGCTGTTCGTCGTCGTCTATCTCGCGACCGGTCAGGAGCTCAAGCCCGCGCTGATCGCGGCAGGCGCTGCGGCCATCGTCGCCGTGATCGTCCGGCTCGCGCAGCGGACACCGGTGACGCAGGCGCTGTCCGGGCTCCTCGGCGTCGGTATCGGCGTCTTCTGGGCCTGGAAGACCGGCGACGCGAACAACTACTTCGCCTACGGCCTCTGGGTCAACGTCGCGTACTTCCTGGGGACGCTGGTGTCGATCCTGGTCGGCTGGCCTGTGGTCGGCCTCGTCGTCGGCGTGTTCCGTCCGGAGGGTCCGCTGTCGAGCGGTGGCAGCTGGGGCGCGGCCGTGGCGTGGCGGGACGACCCCGCGCTGCGGCGGCGGTACGCACTCGCGACCTGGCCGCTGGTGGCGCTGTTCGGGCTCCGGCTCGCCGTCCAGGTGCCGTTGTACTTCGCGTCGGAGACCGGATGGCTGGGCACCGCCAAGCTGGTGATGGGGTTGCCGGGCACCGCGCTGGCCCTCTGGATCAGCTGGAGCCTGGTCCGTGGGTCAGCAGGACTTCGAGCTCGGTCTCGTCCGCGTCCCGCCCCGTGACGAAGAGCAGCTCGTCGCGACCCTCGAGCGTGTCGTCCGCGGTCGGAGCGATCGGCCGGGCGTCCCGCACGATCGCCGCCAGGACCGTGTCGGCGGGCCACTCGATCTGACCGATGCGCACGCCGACGAGCGGTGAGTCGTCGGGCAGGGTCAGCTCGAGGATGTCCGCGCGCGACTGGTGGAACGTGAAGATCCGCACCAGGTCGCCGACGGTCACGGCCTCCTCGACCATGGCCGTCATGATCCGCGGGGTCGAGACGGCGACGTCCACGCCCCACGCCTCGTCGAACATCCACTCGTTCTTCGGGTTGTTCACGCGGGCGACGGTGCGAGGGACGCCGAACTCGGTCTTGGCCAGCAGGGAGATGACGAGGTTGGCCTTGTCGTCGCCGGTCGCGGCGACGACCACGTCGGCGTCCTCGGTCTTCACCTGGCGCAGCGTCGGGAGCTCGCAGGCGTCGGCCAGCAGCCACTCGGCGTCGGAGACCTGCGAGACGCGCATGGCGGACGGCTGGCGGTCGATCAACGTCACCTCGTGCCCGTGCCCCAGGAGCTCGCGCGCGATCGATCGGCCGACGGAACCGGCGCCCGCGATGATGACTCTCACGCGGACACCGCCGGCGGCGCGGTGAGGATGCGTTCCACCAGGGCGGACTCGGCGGCGAGCAGCAGTACGTGCACGGTGTCGTTCTCCTGCAGGACGGTGGCGGCGGTGGGCAGGGTTCCTTCGCCGTAGCGGGTCACGTAGGCCACGCGGGCGCCGCTCGCCTCTTCCAAGGTGCGCAACGGCTTGCCCACCCAGCCCGGGTGGATGTCGATCTGGGAGAGCTGGATCTTGCCCGAGTAGTCGCGGTACTCGTCCGTCGCGCCCATGGGCAGCAGCCGGCGCAGCACCTGGAACGCGGTCCAACGCACCGTCGCGACGGTCGGGATGCCGAGGCGCTGGTAGATCTCGGCGCGGTGCGGGTCGTAGATCCGTGCCACCACGTTCTCGATCCCGAACGTCTCGCGCACCACGCGCGCGGCCAGGATGTTCGAGTTGTCGCCGTCGGAGACGGCGGCGAAGGCGAACGCCTCCTCGATCCCGGCCTGCTTGAGGGTGTCGCGGTCGAAGCCGAGGCCGGTGACCTTGTTGCCCTCGAAACCGGCGTCGAGGCGTCGGAACGACTCCGGGTTCTGGTCGATGACGGAGACGGAGTGGCCGTTCTCCTCGAGGTTCTGCGCGAGCGTCGCGCCGACCCGTCCGCAGCCCATGATCACGAAGTGCACAGTGCGCACGCTATACGCCGAGGGGCGTTCGTGAGGCCTGGGTCCAGATGTGCTGTGCGCAGGTGGTGTCAGGAGCTCGTGAGCCGCCTAGCATGTGCCATCGTGTCGGACCTCTCGGATGCCGCCAAACGCTTGTTGCTCGGACGTCCCGTCCGCAGCGACAACCTCGGCCACACGCTCCTGCCCAAGCGCATCGCGCTGCCCGTGTTCGCGTCCGACGCACTCTCGTCCGTGGCGTACGCCCCTGACGAGATCCTGCTGACGCTGTCATTGGCCGGCGCGTCCGCCCTGGTGATCTCGCCGTGGGTCGGTCTGGCCGTCGTGTTCGTCATGCTCGTGGTCGTTGCGTCGTACCGGCAGAACGTGCACGCCTACCCCTCCGGCGGTGGAGACTACGAGGTCGCGACGACCAACCTGGGCCCGAACGCCGGCGTCACCGTGGCCAGTGCGTTGCTGGTCGACTACGTGCTCACCGTGGCCGTGTCGATCTCGTCCGGTGCGCAATATGCGGCCACCGCGTTCCCGCCGCTGCGCGGCCACGAGGCCGCCTTCGCCGTGGGGCTCGTCATCCTGCTGACCGTCGCGAACCTGCGTGGCGTCAAGGAGTCGGGAAACCTGTTCGCGATACCGGTGTACCTGTTCATGTTCGCGATCGGCTCCGTCGCCGTCGTCGGGGCGATCCAGATGGTCACGGGCAACCTGGCGATGGCGGAGAGCGCGGACCTGCAGCTGCTGCCCGGGGAGGGGCTCGATCAGGGCCTGACAGGCATCGCCGGGTTCTTCCTCATCCTGCGCGCGTTCGCCTCCGGGTGTGCGGCCCTGACCGGTGTCGAGGCCATCAGCAACGGCGTGCCGGCGTTCAAGAAGCCGAAGTCGAAGAACGCGGCGACGACGCTCGCACTGCTCGGCGGGATCTCGGTGACGATGATCATGGCGATCCTGCTCCTCTCGCGGGCGACCGGCGTGACGTTCGCCGACGACCCGATGACTCAGCTGACGCGCAACGGGCAGGCCGTCGAGGCGACCTACATCCAGCACCCGGTGATCGCCCAGCTGTCCACGGCGGTGTTCCAGGACATCCCGTGGATGGCGGTCATCGTCTCGATCGTCACGGGCCTGATCCTCGTGCTCGCCGCGAACACCGCCTTCAACGGCTTCCCCGTGCTGGGTTCGATCCTGGCGAAGGACGGCTACCTGCCGCGCCAGCTGCACACCCGCGGCGACCGGCTCGCGTACTCCAACGGCATCGTCACCCTCGCGCTCGCCGCGATCGCGCTGATCATCGCCTTCGACGCCGAGGTCACCCGCCTCATCCAGCTGTACATCGTCGGCGTCTTCGTGTCGTTCACCGTCAGCCAGTTCGGCATGGTCAAGCACTGGACGCGGAACCTGCGCACCGAGTCGGACCCCGCCGTGCGGGCGAAGATGAAGCGGTCGCGCGTCATCAACACTGTCGGGTTCGTCATGACGGCAACCGTTCTCGTCGTCGTGCTGATCACCAAGTTCACGCACGGCGCCTGGATCGCGATCCTCGCGATGGCCTTCGTGTTCATCCTCATGCAGGCGATCCACCGGCACTACGCCCAGGTGCGGGCCGAGCTCGCTCTGGGGGCCGACGCCGGCTCCGCACGCGCACTGCCCAGTCGGGTGCACGCGATCGTCCTGGTGAGTCACCTGCACCGCCCGACCATGCGCGCACTGTCCTACGCCCGTGCCTCGCGCCCGCAGATCCTCGAGGCGCTCACGGTCGGCGTCGACCCGGAGGACGTCGAGGCGCTGCGCACGCTCTGGGAGGAGCTCGCCATCCCGGTTCCCCTGCGGGTGCTGGACTCGCCCTTCCGCGAGATCACGCGCCCGGTCCTCACCTATGTGCGCTCGATCCGCCGCGACAGTCCCCGCGACCTGGTCGTCGTCTACATCCCCGAGTACGTCGTCGGGCACTGGTGGGAGCAGCTGCTGCACAACCAGAGCGCACTGCGGCTCAAGGGTCGTCTGCTGTTCACGCCGGGTGTCGTGGTCGCCTCGGTGCCGTGGCAGCTCGCCTCCAGCGAGGGGCAGACGGGGCTCGAGGACCCGGTCCGGGGTACCGTTCCGCGTGGCTACTGACCCTGAAACACCTGTCGTCGAGCTCGAGATCGGGCCCGTCGCGCACGGCGGGCACTGCGTGGCGCGGCACGAGGGTCGGGTCGTCTTCGTCCGGCACACGCTGCCCGGTGAGCGGGTTCGTGCGCGCCTGACCGACCTCGGGGACACCGCGAAGTTCTGGCGCGCCGACGCGATCGAGGTCCTGGACGCCTCGCCCGATCGGGTGGAGTCGGTGTGGCCTGCCGCGGGCGCCGGCGGCGTCGGCGGCGGTGAGCTCGCTCACGTCTCCCTGGACGGTCAGCGTGCCTGGAAGAGGGCCGTGCTGGCGGAGCAGCTGCAGCGCCTGGCCAAGCTCGACCTCGACGTGCCCGTGCAGGCGGCGCCGGGCGACGACGAGCGCGGCGGTCTGGGCTGGCGGACGCGCATCGATCTGGTGGCCGACGCGGAGGGCCGGGCCGGCATGCACGGCTTCCGCTCGCACACGATCAAGGTGCTGGACTCGATGCCGCTGGCCAACGACGCGATCGAGGCCCTCGACCTGTTCGGTCGGCGCTGGAGCGCGGGCGCACGCGTCGAGGCGATCGCGCCGTCCAGCGGCGACACCCCGATGGTCCTCGTCGACGACGCGCCCTTCGACCTGGGCCGCGGCCGCATGGACGGCCGCACCAACGCGCGCACCGCCGTGCGGGAGCACGTGCAGCTGGGGGAGCGTGCGTACACGTTCCGCGTCGCCGGCGCGGGGTTCTGGCAGGTGCACCGCGAGGCGCCCGAGCTGCTGGTCAAGGCGGTGCTCGCGGGCCTCGGCGACGTCGACGGTGCCGCGGTGCTGGACCTGTACTCCGGCTCGGGCCTGTTCACGGCTCCGCTGTCCGACGCCGTGGGCGAGACCGGCGAGGTCGTCTCGGTCGAGGGGGACGCCCGGGCCGTGAAGGACGCCCGCCGCAACCTGCACGACCGCGCCAACGTCGAGCTGCACTCCGGAGACGTCGCCCAGGTGCTCACGGGGCGGGTCGACGCCGACTCCGACGTCGTGCACGCGGACGCGGTCGTGCTCGACCCGCCGCGCACCGGTGCCGGGCGAGCCGTCGTCGCGGGCATCACGGCGCTGCGTCCCGAGCGCGTGGTCTACGTCGCCTGCGACCCGGCCGCCCTCGCCCGCGACATCGCGCTGTTCGCCGACGACGGCTACACGTTGGCCGACCTGCAGGCGTACGACCTGTTCCCGATGACGCACCACCTCGAGGCGGTTGCGGTCTTCACGCGCTGAGCATTTCCCGCCCACCGGGGCTAGCGTGGATCGGGTAGCCGGTCCGCTGCGGTCCGGCGGGAAGGAGCAGGCGGCATGAGCGACAAGGACGCGCACAGCCGACTGGCCGAGGCGAACAAGCTGGCCACCCAGGAGCTGTTCAAGCAGGGCACTCCCGAGTACGACCCCCGCGCCCATCAGCGGGCCGTCGAGGCCCAGCACAAGGCCCAGGAAGCCGTCGACGCGGAACGTTCCGAGTCCGAGTGAGCCAGCCCCGGAGCGCTGCGCCGCCCAGGGCTCCCGTCACACGCGACGGCGCCACCAGTACGGGGCGCCGTCGCGTGATGCGGGCGCCGTCGGCTCGGCGGGAGGGTGTGCAGAGAGCGTCCGGAAGATGTATCTTGATGTCGAGATACATTGCGGCCCGCGCCCCCTAGGGTGACAGGACGCACTCCCCAGCCGTCCGGGTGACCCCCATCCCCGGCACGTTCTCGCCAGCGAAGGAGCCCCCGTGAGCAGCGTCGACAGCTTTGGTTCGAAAGGCACGCTCGAGGTGGGAGAAGCCTCCTACGAGATCTACCGTCTCTCCGCCGTCCCGGGGGTCGAGAAGCTCCCGTTCAGCCTCAAGGTGCTCGCGGAGAACCTGCTGCGCACCGAGGACGGCGCCAACATCACCGCCGACCACGTGAACGCACTGGCGACGTGGGACCCGGACGCGCAGCCGGACACCGAGATCCAGTTCACGCCGGCGCGCGTGATCATGCAGGACTTCACCGGCGTTCCCTGCGTGGTCGACCTGGCCACCATGCGCGAGGCCGTCGTGGACCTGGGCGGCGACGCCACGCGCATCAACCCGCTCGCGCCCGCCGAGCTGGTCATCGACCACTCCGTGCAGATCGACGTGGCGGGCCGCGCCGACGCGTTCGAGCGCAACGTCGCCCTGGAGTACGAGCGCAACCGCGAGCGCTATCAGTTCCTGCGCTGGGGCCAGACCGCGTTCGACGACTTCAAGGTCGTCCCGCCGGGCACCGGCATCGTGCACCAGGTCAACATCGAGTACCTGGCGCGCGTCGTCATGGTTCGCGACGGCAAGGCATATCCGGACACCTGCGTCGGCACCGACTCGCACACCACGATGGTCAACGGCCTGGGCGTGCTGGGCTGGGGCGTCGGCGGCATCGAGGCCGAGGCGGCCATGCTCGGCCAGCCCGTCTCGATGCTCATCCCGCGCGTCGTGGGCTTCAAGCTCACGGGCACCATCCCGTCCGGCGTGACCGCGACGGACATCGTCTTGACCATCACCCAGAAGCTGCGCCTGCACGGAGTGGTCGGCAAGTTCGTCGAGTTCTACGGCGAGGGCGTCGCGTCGGTGCCGCTGGCCAACCGCGCGACCATCGGCAACATGAGCCCGGAGTTCGGCTCGACGGCGGCCATGTTCCCGATCGACGGCGTGACGCTGGACTACCTGCGCCTGACCGGCCGCTCCGAGGAGCAGCTCGCGCTCGTCGAGGCGTACGCCAAGGAGCAGGGGATGTGGCTGGACCCCACCCTCGACTCCTACGTCGAGCCGGTGTTCTCCGAGTACCTCGAGCTGGACCTGTCGACGGTCGTCCCGTCGATCGCCGGCCCGAAGCGCCCGCAGGACCGCATCGAGCTGTCGCGGGCCAAGGAGCAGTTCCAGCGCGACCTGCCCACGTACGCGCCCGAGGCCGCCAACGGTGTGGACGAGGCCGAGCGTGAGTCGTTCCCGGCGTCGGACTCCCCGGCCATCACGTCGTCGGCCACGCGGGTGTTCCCGACCACCGACACCCTCGGCCGGTCCTTCGACCTGTTCCACGGCGCGGTCGCGATCGCGTCCATCACGAGCTGCACCAACACGTCGAACCCGTCGGTGATGATGGCCGCGGCCCTCGTCGCGAAGAAGGCGGTGGAGAAGGGCCTGACCGCCAAGCCGTGGGTCAAGACCTCGATGGCACCGGGCTCGCAGGTGGTGACCAACTACTACGAGAAGGCCGGGATGTGGCCGTATCTCGAGAAGCTGGGCTTCCACCTGGTCGGCTACGGCTGCGCCACCTGCATCGGCAACTCGGGTCCGCTCGACGAGAAGATCTCGGAGACCGTGCAGGAGCACGACCTCGCCGTGGCCGCCGTGCTGTCCGGCAACCGCAACTTCGAGGGGCGCATCAACCCCGACATCAAGATGAACTACCTCGCCTCCCCGCCGCTGGTCATCGCGTACGCGCTGGCCGGGACCATGGACTTCGACTTCGCGGCCGACCCGCTCGGTCGCGACGAGGACGGCCAGCCGATCTTCCTCGCGGACATCTGGCCCACCCCGGAAGAGGTCCAGGCGACGATCGACGCGTCGATCGACCGCGCGATGTTCACCAAGGACTACGCCGACGTGTTCACCGGCGACGACCGGTGGCGCTCGCTGCCGACGCCCGAGGGCGACACGTTCGAGTGGGACCCGCAGTCGACCTACGTGCGCAAGCCCCCGTACTTCGAGGGCATGCAGGCGTCGCCGGCGCCCGTCGTGGACTTCCACGGCGCGCGCGTGCTGGCCAAGCTGGGCGACTCGGTGACCACCGACCACATCAGCCCGGCCGGCTCGATCAAGGCGGACAGCCCCGCGGGCCTCTACCTCGCCGAGCACGGCGTGGGTCGTCGCGACTTCAACAGCTACGGCTCGCGCCGCGGCAACCACGAGGTCATGATCCGCGGCACGTTCGCGAACATCCGGCTGCGCAACCAGCTGGTCCCGGGCGTCGAGGGTGGCTTCACGCAGAACCTGCTGACCGGTGAGCAGTCGTCGATCTACGACGCCGCGCAGGCGTACCAGGAGGCCGGGATCCCGCTCGTCGTGCTCGGCGGCAAGGAGTACGGCTCCGGCTCGTCGCGCGACTGGGCCGCCAAGGGCACCAGCCTGCTGGGCGTCAAGGCCGTCATCACCGAGAGCTTCGAGCGGATCCATCGCTCCAACCTCATCGGGATGGGCGTCCTCCCGCTGCAGTTCCCCGAGGGCGAGTCCGCCGACACCCTCGGCCTCGACGGCACGGAGACGTTCGACATCGTGGGCGTCACCGCGCTCAACGAGGGCACGACGCCGCGCACGCTGGCCGTGACGGCGACGAAGACCGACGGCACCGTCGTCGCGTTCGACGCGGTGCTGCGCATCGACACCCCCGGCGAGGCGGACTACTACCGCAACGGCGGCATCCTGCAGTACGTGCTGCGGTCGCTGGTCAAGGCCTGAGGTATCGCGAACGGCGGTCGGTCCCCGGATCGGCCGCCGTTCGCCAGCACCTACACTGGCGCGCGTGTCCGGACCCGCCGCCCCTCCTGAGCTGCGCGCCCGCGTCCGGAGCAGTCGCAGCAAGGTCGCGAAACGTGTCCTGGACCAGCCGCTGCGGCGCGTGGGGATCGCCGGTGCGGTCGTGCTCCTCGCGGTCACGGCCGCGTTCGGTGGGCTGCGGCCGCAGGCGCAGGACGGACCCGAGGTGCTCGCCGTCGACACGCCTGTCGACGTGGCGCCGTTCGAGCTGACGGCGAAGCGCGTCGTGTGGACCACAGAGCTGCCGGGGCAGTACCTCTCGGCGGACGGCAACCGCTGGATCGGTGTCGTCGCGACGGTGCGCAACACGAGCGACGCGGGCGTCCTGGGCGGGACGTTGCTGGACGCGCTGACGCTCACCGACGTCGACGGCCTCGTCCAGGAGACCGGCCCTCTGGTACCGGGTGTGCGGGCCTCCTCGGTCGCGCTGCTGGAGGACGGATCGTCGTTGAGCCCGGTGCAGCCGGGCATGTCGTACGAGGCGGTCTTCCTGTTCGAGCAGGACGGGTCCGTCGCGCCGCCGACGGATGCGACCGTGCTGCTGCAGAAGCAGACCTGGCGCCGCGGCAGCCTCGACCCGACGCAGGCGTGGTGGGACCCGACCACGGCGCTCCGGGGTGAGCTCGACGTGCGCGAGGCCGTGTCCGACGAGGGCGAGGACTCGTGAGCATCCCCGCGCCTGTCGAGACCACGCGCAGGTCCGGTCGCACCCGCCTGCGGACCGTCGGCGCGGGCGCAGCGGTCCTCGCGGCACTGGCCGTCGGCCACGTCGTGGTGACGGCGTTCCCGGTCGACGAGCGGGTGCAGGCGTCGTTCGTCCGACCGGCAACGGTGGGCGTGCCGGTCGATCTGCGGTACGCCCGACTGACAGCGGGGGAGCCGAGTGGCTCGACCGTCCTGGATCCCGACGACGGGTCGTTGCTCGCCACACCCGGCGTGTGGCTCGCGGTCCCCCTGACGATCGAGGCCGTCGGGCAGCCGCGGTTGCTGGGCTTCGCGGAGCTGGTCGGCGGTGACGGCCGCACCTACCTGGTCTTCACGGGTGGGCGCTCGTCCTTCGTGCCCGGCACTGCGCAGCCCGGGATTCCCCGGTACGCGACGCTCCGGGTCGAGGTCCCGCCTGAGGCGCTGCCGGGTGCCGTGCTGCGCGTCGGTCTGGAGCAGAAGGACCAACGACGGGACGACGTCGCGGAGATCGACCTCGGACTCACGCAGGCCGACGCGGACGCGTGGGCGGCGGACGGGGCGCCCGTGCCCGCGGGTCCCTGGTCGGACGCACCACCGGGGGAGCAGTGAGCACCGAGACCGTCGCGCCGCAGCAGTCACCGGCCCCGGGATGGTGGCGCCGCAACCGCTGGGCCCTCGTCGCGCTGCCCGTCGCGCTGCTGCTCGTGCTCCTCGCCTCGGGGGACCGCGTGCGGACCCTGTGGTGGGAGCAGGACCTGCGCGTTCCCAGCGCGGCCGACGCCGGTGACGACGTCGAGTTTCACCAGCGGGTGTACGACGGCCTCGGCGGCACGGCCCCGATCGATGTCCAGGTCCGCCTCGACCACGTCGGCGAGGCGACAACCTTGCCCGACGATCTCGTCCTGCCCGCAGGCGCCCGCGCCGTCCAGGTGGACCTCACCCTGAGCGCGGACCCGGACGCTGTGCTCGCGAGCTGCTCGCTGGCCGTGCGGGACGCGGACGGAACGCGGTTCGACTACGTCTCGAACGGCTGGGGCGGGCTTCAACCCGTGGTGCCGTGCGTGCCCGAGGACACCCCCGGGCCGTCGCCGTCGCTGGGTGACCTGGACGACACACTGAGCGAGGCAGATACCCCGGCGCGGCCGGCCACCTGGTCGGTCTCTCGCGTCGTCGTCGTCCCCGACGGGGTGGACGTCGCCGACGTCGTGCTCTGGTGGCAGATGCCGCAGTACGTGCGGCTCGACGTCTCCTAGGCCGAGTCCGTCGACGGGACCAGCGTGGGCTGCGCCGGGACCGACGCCTGGCCCGCGAGGATCCGGTCGACGCCGGCCGCGAGCAGCGCCATCGTCACGGTCAGCCCGACCGCCGTCGCGACCGAGGACACCATGGGCGCGAACGCGAGCCACGTGTCGACGTCCTGAGGGCCGCTGACGGCGCGGCCGAGCAGGAGGATCCCCTCCTCGATCCTCGTCGCGACGAGGAACGCCAACGCGAACACGAGCATGGGACCGAGGCCGGCGACCGCGAGCCGACGCAGCCCGTCGACGAGTGCGGTGAAGCGCCCGCGGACGTCGCCCACGACGGGCGCCGCGGCCTCGATGGTCAGGCGCCGAACCGGTTGCGGCACCCGCTGCCACGCGCTCGGGCGGACCCGCGGCGTGGACTTCGGCAGCGCCGCGAGCTTGTGCCCGTAGACGACCGCGCCGACCGTGAGCCACGCCAGGGGGATGACCACGAGGTCGTCGAGGTTGCCGAGCACGCCCGCGACCGTGTCGACCACCGCGTCGACGGGCCTTGCCACCGGGCCGAGGGCGTCGAGGAAGGTGAGCCACCAGTCGAGGACGATCGAGACCGCCCTGCGGCTCTCGATCCACGCCCATGCGCCATCGAGGAACTGGCTCGCGAACGTCGCCACGGCGAGCAGCCAGAAGGCTTCGACGTACGCCCCGGCGAAGGCCAGGACGCGTCGGTGGCTCCGCCCCTCCCACCGGCCGAGCAGCCAACGGAGCACGACGGCCACCACGACCACGGCCACCAGGGCCCAGCCCGTGGCGAGGTCGACGAAGCTCGCGTCCGGACCGTCTCCGGTCAGGGAGAACCCGTTCTCGATGAACTGTCGGTAGGCCGCGGTGTTGAGGAACCGTGACCGGTCTTCGGCGAGGAGCCCGTACGACGCGTACAGCGCGAGGAACGGCACGAACACCGACGCCAGCACGTCGACCAGGCCGCGCTCGTGCCCCGAGGTCGTGTCGTCGGGGCCGTGCGAGCGGCCGATCGCGGCGAGCGCGGGAAGGTCGCGACGCAGCACGTGGAGCATCGCGACGATCCCCGCGACCATGCTCAGGGGCGCGAGCACGAGCACCGCCCAGCCGAGCGTGTTGTTCACGGTCGCGGCATTGACTGCAGCCCATCCGGCCGCGTGCCGCCCGGCTGTGGCCAGCAACGAGATCACGAGCAGCAGCGGCCACGTGCGCACCCACAGCCGTGCACCGTGCGACACGACGGCGCCGAGGTCGCCGGAGCCACGCACGCAGGCCGGCAGCGGTGGTCGTCGAGTCGGTCACGGCGCACATCATGCCGTGCGACGCCCTCGCCCGGGCAACCGGGGCGTCAGTCGGCGAGCGCCTGGCCGACGGCGTGCCGACCGACCGGCACCAGCGCCGGATGGTCGACGGGGTACATCTGCATGACGACGGCGAAGTAGAGCGCCCACGCCTGCGCACGCCGCCAGGTGGCGTCGTCCCAGCCGGAGCCCGCGTCGATCCGCGCCCGGAACTCGGCCCGACCGTCGGCATCGAAGGTCAACCAGGCCGTGGCCAGGTCGGAGGCGGGATCCCCGGACGTGACGTCGCCGAAGTCGATGACTGCCCGGAGCCGCCCGTCGTGGACCAGCAGGTTCGCCGGGTGCGGGTCGCCGTGCAGCCAGACGGGCGCGTCCGACCAGTCCGGCGCCGTGGCGAGGTCCCGCCAACGCTCGAGGATGCGGTCGGAGTCGGGCAGGTCGAGCGCGTCCAGGCGCCCCCGCAGGGTGGGTTCCAGGGGGGCCATGGGGACGCCGCGGAACGGGTTCGAGGGGCGCGTCGACGGGGGCCGGGCGGTGCAGCGCGACGAAGACGTCGGCCAGGTGTCCGGCCCACGCCCCGCGGCTCGGCACCGTGGTCCGATACGCAGGGACCGCGTCGAACCACGGCACGACGCTCCAGCCCCAGGGGTACGATCGACGACGGCACGCCCACCCGGACCGGGACCGGGACGTCGACCGGCAAGCCCGGGGCGAGGACGGGGAGCCAGTCCTGTTCGTGGTGCACCAGCGGCGCCGCCAGCGCGCGCACCGGGAAGCGGCCCGCGAGGTGCTCGCCGATGCGCCACAACGCGTTGTCCCAGCCGGTCCCGGCCCAGGTCAGCGGCAGATCGGCCAGGTCCGGGTGCTGCTCGCGCAGCAGCGCGCGGGCGAGCGCCTCGGTGATGTCGATCTCGGGAAGGGGATGCACGGTCAGCGGGCGGAGACGGTTCGGGACTCGTCGTAGGGCACGGCCCAGCCGAGCGCGTCGAACATGCGGGCCAGCACGATGCCGGTGAACCCCCAGACCAGGACGCCGTCGACGACGAACGCGGGCGTGCGGATGGTGCGACCCCAGCGGGTGTGCTCGACGCTCGCCCGGTTCTTGGGGTCGAGCAAGGCGGACACGGAGACCCGGAACACGTCCACGGTCTCGGCGTGGTCCACGGCCGCCACCTGCGACGGCCGCGTCCACCAGGCCGGGACGGGGGTGACGAGGTGGTTGCTCACCGGCACCGGCAGCGGTGGCAGGGTGCCGAGGATGTCGACGCCGCGCGGGTCGAGGCCGGTCTCCTCGACGGCCTCCCGAAGGGCCGCCTCCCGGGGTCCGCGGTCGACCGGCTCGAGGCGTCCGCCGGGGAACGAGATCTGGCCCGCGTGACTGCCGAGCCCGGTCGCGCGGCGCTGCAGCAGGACGTCGAGATCGTGCGCGGTCGCGAGTGGTCCGGTGCCCTCGAGCTCGCCGAACAGGACGAGGACCGCAGCTGGCCGGGCGTCGGCCGGATCGGACAGCACGCGGGCCGGGTCCACGCGCCAGTCGATGCCGCGGGCGCACAGATCGGCGAGCTCGTCGCGTGCTCCGAGGACGTCCGGCGCCGTCATCCGCGCGCCCGCACGAGCTCCCCGAGCACCGCGAACGCCTTCTCGGCGGCGGGCACCAGGACGGGCAGCTCGGCGGCGCCCGCGGAGCGGATCGTGTCGATCTCGTCGTCGCTCAGGGTGCCGACCATGTCCGGCGTCGAGAGCCAGAGGTCGAGCATGCCGGCGTCGAGCTCGGGGTGGAACTGCAGGCCGAGGGCGCTGCCCGCGCGGAACGCCTGCACCGGCGTCGAGGTCGCTCGAGGCCAGCAAGGTCGCACCCGGCGGCAGGTCGACCGAGTCGGCGTGCCAGTGCAGGACGGTCGGACGTGACCCGAGCGCGCCGAGCACCGGGTCGTCCGCGACGACGTCGATCGGGGCGAACCCGATCTCGGTGCCCGTCCGCAGTCGCAGCCGCGAGCCGAGCGCGAGCGCGAGGAGCTGCATGCCCAGGCAGATGCCGAGCACCGGGACGTCGGCCTCGACCGCGGCCGCGAGGAGTGCGCGCTCGGCGGCCAGCCCGGGGTGCTCGCGCAGGTCGTCGGCGTCCATGCTGCCGCCCATGACCGACGACGCCGGACACCTCGTCGAGCGAGGGCAGCCGCGCGTCCTCGAGGTCGAGGACCGTCCGCACCCGCACCGGCGCGTCGAGGCCGCGCGCGATCAGGCCGGGCCCTCGTGCGGCGCGTGCGTGAGGATCAGGACGGGCCGCATGCCGGTCACCACCCGTCGGGCAGCGGACGCCCCTCCTCGTAGCCCGCAGCGGACTGGATGCCGACCACGGCGCGCTCGTGCAGCTCGTCGAGCGACGTCGCACCGACGTAGGTCGCCGCCGAGCGCACGCCGGCCGTGATGTGGTCGATCAGGTCCTCGACGCCCGGCCGCGCCGGGTCCAGATACATCCGCGACGAGGAGATGCCCTCCTCGTACAGCGCCTTGCGCGCGCGCTCGAAGGCGGAACCGCCCTGGGTCCGGGCCGCGACGGCGCGTGCCGAGGCCATGCCGAAGCTCTCCTTGTACAGCCGTCCGCTGCCGTCCGCGTGCAGGTCGCCCGGGCTCTCGTGCGTGCCGGCGAACCAGGAGCCGACCATGACCTGCGAGGCGCCGGCCGCCAGGGCGAGCGCGACGTCGCGGGGGTGCCGCACGCCGCCGTCGGCCCACACGTGCCGACCGAGCCGTCGGGCCTCGGCCGCGCACTCCAGGACCGCGGAGAACTGCGGGCGGCCGACCGCGGTCATCATGCGCGTCGTGCACATCGCGCCCGGGCCGACACCGACCTTGACGATGTCCGCGCCCGGCCTCGATGAGGTCGCGCGTGCCTTCCGCCGTGACCACGTTGCCCGCGACGACCGGCACCTGCGGGTCGAGCGCGCGCACGGCGCTCAGGGCATCGAGCATCTTGCGCTGGTGGCCGTGCGCGGTGTCGACGACGAGCACGTCCACGCCCGGCCTCGAGCAGCTCGGACGCCTTCTGCTTCACGTCCCCGTTGATGCCGACCGCCGCGGCCACCCGCAGCCGACCCTCGGCGTCCAGGGCCGGCTGGTAGATCGAGGAGCGCAACGCGCCGAGCCGCGTGAGGATCCCGACCAGCTCGCCGTCGCGGACGACGGGAGAGAACCGGCGGCGCGCGGCGTGCAGCTGCTCGAACGCCGCCTCCAGGCCGCGCAGTCCGCCCCGCTCCAGGATCGCGAGGTCCACGGTCGTCGGTTCGCCGCTCATCACGGCACCGACCTGCGTGAACCGGTCGACCCCGCCGCAGTCGGCCTCGGTCACGACGCCGATGGGGCGGCCGTCCTCGACGACGACCGCGGCGCCGTGGGATCGCTTGCCGATGAGCGTCAGGGCCGTGTGCACCGTGTCGTGCGGGCCGACGACGACGGCGGTCTCGATGACCGTGTCCTTGGCCTTGACGGAGGCCACGACCTCGGCGACGACGTCCGTCGGGACGTCCTGGGGCAGGACCGTGATCCCCCCGCGACGGGCCACGGTCTCGGCCATCCGGCGCCCGGCGACGGCCGTCATGTTGGCGACGACGATCGGCACGGTCGTGCCGGTCCCGTCGGTCGAGGTGAGGTCGACGTCGAAGCGAGAGGTGACCTCGGAACGCGACGGGACGAGGAAGACGTCGCCGTAGGTGAGGTCGGAGGTGGCCGCGTGGCCAGGCAGGAAGCGCATGGGTGTTCCCCTTTCCGCCCGAGTCTACCGGGGCCGCTACTCCTTGACGGCGCCCCCGCTCGAGTTCATGATCCGGCGCTGGAAGATGAAGAACAGCACCGCGACCGGGATCGTCATGATGGCGGCCGCCGCGAGCTTGAGGGGGTACTGGCTCCCCGCACTGAGCGCGCCGGACGCGAGCTGCGCGACCCCCTTCGTGAGCGTCACCAGGCCGGGATCTTGGGACGCGATGATGAAGTGCGACAGCTCGTTCCACGAACCCTGGAACGACAGGATCGTGATCGTCACCAGCGCGGGGACGGCCATCGGCAGCACGACGGACCACCAGATCCGGAACGGGCCGGCACCGTCGAGGCGGGCCGCCTCCTCGACGCTCGGCGGTATCGACTCGAAGAAGTTCTTCATGATGAAGACGCCCGCGGCGTCGGCGAACAGGGGGATGATCAGCGCCGCGAAGGTGTTGTAGATCCCGATCTGCTTGAGCACCAGGAACTTCGGGATGAGCAGCACGACGCCCGGCACCGCCATGACGGCGAGCACCCCGGCGAACACGAGCCCCCGGCCGCGGAAGGGCAGGCGCGCGAGGGCGTAGCCCGCGAGGGAGTCGATGAACACGCGGCCCACGGTGACGCACAGCGTCACGATGACGGAGTTGCGGAACCACAACGGGAAGTCGGAGTGCAGGAACAGGCGCTGGTAGGCGGCGGTGGACCAGGTCTGCGGGATGAGCGCGAGCGGGTTGTTCGCGGCCTCGGAGTCCGTCTTGAAGGACGTCGAGACCTGGATGAGGAACGGGTAGAGGTACACGATCGCCAGGCCGACGAGGATCACGTAGACCGCGACGGTCGCGGGGCGCACCCGGCGCCGGCGCTGCGGGAGGGGCGGTGGTCGTGGTCGACGGTCGCGCGGCCGTGGTCTCGGCGGTCATGACGCCTCCTCGTCGGGTGCAGCACGCACGGCTGTCGCGAGCGGCGTCGACGCGTTGCCTGACTCGGCCGCCAGGGTGCCGTCCGCGAGCCGGAACCGCCGTCGCTTGGGCAGGGCCCGCTCACGCAGCACGTACCGCTGGACGACGGTGAACAGGACGATGATGGCGAACAGGATGAAGGCGATCGCCGCGCCGGTGCCCCAGTCCTGGTTGTTGAACGCGGCGGTGTACGACAGGTACGCGGGCGTCAGCGTCGTCTTCGCCGGGCCGCCCTGGGTGCCGGTGTAGATCTGGTCGAACACCTGCCAGCAGCCGATCAGGCCCAGGGTGATCACGGTGAACAGCGTGGGCCGGATCATCGGCAGCGTGACGAGCCGGAACCGCTGCCACGCCGAGGTGCCGTCCATCATCGCGGCCTCCTCGACCTCGCCCGAGATCTGCTGGAGGGCGGCGACGAAGAGCAGCATGAACGTGCCCGACGTGGTGAACACCGCCATCAGGATGAACGCGAACATCGCGACCGACGGCCCGGCCAACCAGTCCCACCAGCTGATGCCGAGCGCGCCGTGGCTCGCCAGGGCGGCCGGAGCCTGATCGATGCCCACGGCGGAGAACAGGATGTGCAGGAGCCCGCGGGGGTCGTTGAACCAGTTCGGGCCGTTGATGCCGAACCGGGCGAGCACGCCGTTGACCACGCCGCTCGTGGAGAACAGGAACAACCAGAGCACGGTGATCGCGACCGAGCTGGTCACCGAGGGGAAGTAGAACGCCGTGCGGAAGCCGCCCCGCCCGCGCAGGATCTTGCGGCTGACCATCACCGCGAGGAAGCAGCGCCAGGCCCGTCTGCAACGGCACGACGAGCAGGACGTAGTAGGCGTTGTTGCGCAGGGACGTGCCGAAGTCCTTGGTCGACAGGCCGGTGCCGAACAGCAGGTTGGTGTAGTTCTTCGCGCCGACGAACCCGACGCTGGCCGCGAACGGGCTGCCGCGACCGGTCCAGTCCGAGACGCTCACCCAGGCCGCCATGAGCACGGGCACGACCAGGAAGAGCCCGAGGATGACGAGCATCGGGGTGATGAACAGCCAGCCGGCCGCCTGCTGTCGCCCGGCCGGGCCGTGCCCGCGCCGGCGCGGGCTGCTGACCCGCGCCGGCTTCGTGGGCACCTTCGTGCTCAGGGTGGTCACGACGTCCTACTTGTCCGCGTCGAGCACCGACTGCAGGCTGGTCTGGACCGAGCTCAGGATGGCCTTCGGGTCGCCCGTCTCGAGGCCCTCCAGCTGGGCGTTGAAGTCGGTGATGACGTCCGAGGCGCCCTTGGCGTTGACGACGTTCTGCGCGTAGTCGGCACTGTCGATGAACGCGCCCCCGTCCGGGTACAGGGCCTTCCAGCCGTCGGCGGCGGACTTCACGGAGGGCATGACGCCGAACGCCTTGGCGAACGCCAGCTGGTCGTCGGTCGACGTGAGCTTCTCGACCAGCGCGATCGCGGCCTCCTGGTTCTTGGAGTCGGCGGCGATGCCCCAGCAGTTCGTGAACTGCAGCGTGCCCTTGCCGCCCGGCCCTGCCGGCAGCTCGACCACCTTGTACTTCACGTCCGGGTAGTCGTTCGCCATCGCACCCGTGATCCAGTTGCCCTCGATCGTCATGGCGGCCTTCTGCGTGCCGAAGGCCTCACCGCCCCACCCGGCGCCCAGGGTGGAGGCGTACGCGCCCGCCTTGCTCTTCAGCAGGTCTTGGACGTAGGTGAGTCCCGCCAGGTTCTCGGCGCTGTCGACGGTGGCCGTCGTGCCGTCCGCGTTGGTCATCGTGCCGCCGGCCTGCGCCAGGAACGCTCCGATGCGCGCGTACTCGCCGGAGAACCCGAGTCCCGTCACCCCGTTGGCGGTCAGCTTCTGGGCGACGGATGTGAGCTGGTCCCACGTGGTGGGGATGTCGGCGTCGGTGAGGCCGGCGGCGGTCCACATGTCGGTGTTGATCTCGAGTGCGAGCGTCGAGAAGTCCTTGGGCGCGCAGTACAGCTTGCCGTCGTAGGTGAACTGGTCGACGAGGGAGGGGTAGAAGTCGTCCTTCGCGGCGAGCTTGTCCCCGTACGCCAGCAGCGAGCCGTTCGCGGCGTAGCCCTGGAACGCGTCCGCGCTGACGTAGAACACGTCGGCCGGCTGGCCCGAGGCGAAGCCCTGGGCGAGCTCCTGGCTCAGGTCGGAGGCCACGGACACCGTCGCCTTGGTGCCCGACGAGTCGGACCAGTCCTTGACCTGCGCGTTCACTGCCGCGGTCTCCGCGTCACCGCTGGAGCCGATGAGGACCCGCAGGTCCCCGCCGCCCGAGCTCACGGCGCTGGGGCTGTCTGCCGCTGTCGAAGCCGCCGCCGCCCGAGCACGCGGTCAGGGTGAGCAGGGCCACGCCGGCGGTCATGGCGGCGAGCGTGCGGAACGGGGTGCGCTTCATTGCGGTGGTGCTCCTTCGTCGGGCCGTCGCGACATCGCGGCGGCCGTGGTGGTGCTAGTGGAATCCGCCGGGCGGCGGCGTGCTCGTCGCGCGGACGACGAGGTGAGGGGCGAGCAGGACGTGCTGGTCGATCGGGGGAGTGCCGTCGAGGCGGCGCAGGAGCAGGTCGAGCGCGCGGTCGGCCGCCTCGGCCAGGGGCTGCGCCACGCTGGACAGACCCGAGGGCGCCGGCGACCGGGGTGTCGTCGAACCCGACGACGGCGAACGGGCGGTCGAGCGTGCGCGCCACGCCGTAGGCGCCGAGCGCGAGCGAGTCCGACACCGCGACGACCGCGGTCGGGTCGGCCCGCTCGAGCAGCTCTGTCGTCGCGCGCGCGGCCGTCCCGACGCCGTCCCGGATGCGCGCGTGGAGCGCCTCGATGTCCGACTCGGACGTCCCGACGCGGCGCATCGCCTCGCGCCAACCGCGGGCCCGGTCGGCGCCGAGGTCGGAGTCGTCGGGCCAGCCGAGCAGGGCGATGCGTCGATGCCCGAGCTCGAGGAGGTGCTCGGTGGCGGCACGTGTGCCGACCGCGCCGTCGACATCGACCCATGGGTGGACGTCGTACTGCACGGGCCCGGCCTCGGTGCCCGGCCACGGGCGCCCGAACGTCACGAACGGGACGTCGCGGTCGGTGAGCCAACGCGTCCGGATGTCGCCGCTGTGCGTCCCGGTGAGGACGAACCCGTCGAGGTCGACCGTGTCGATGAGCTCGGCGTACTGCTCGATCTCGCGACGGTCGTCCGTCGCCGTGAACAGCAGCACGCGGTAGCCGCGGGTCTGGGCGTGCTCCGTGAAGCTGTGCAGGAATCGGTCCAGGACGGCTCCGTTGATGCCGTCCCTGCACCGGCTCGATGCGCAACCCGAGCGTCTGCGATCGGCGCGTGCGCAGCTGGCGAGCCGCAAGGTGCGGGCGGTATCCCAGGTCGTCGATCGCCGCCTTGACCCGAGCGGACGTGTCGCCGCGCACGAGGTGCGGGGAGTTGATCACGTTCGAGACCGTCTGGCGGGACACCTGGGCGCGCTCGGGCGACGTCCACCAGCGTCGGGCGGTCGACGGGCTCCATGGCTGCTCCTTCGCTGCCGGCCGTCCGTGGACGGATCATTGAGGTTTGGATCGTTCAAGACGTCGATTGGAACGTTCAAGTGTTCAGGCTTACAGTCGAACGAGCGCGGGCCGCTGTCAACTCGAACCGGGTCGCCTGGGATCACGGTTGAGTCACGGATCGTCGAGCCGACGGGGACGAGGGGGACAGATGGCGAGCCGACAGCCGCTGCTGCACGACCTGCTGGCCACGGTGCAGGCGCCGACCCAGGTGTGGTCCGGCCGGGACGGGCAGATCCGCGCCGTGGGCGCCCAAGGCATCTACCACGGCGACGTGCGGGTCGTGGCCGAGGCCGTCATCCGGGTCGGCGGTGCCGAGCCCGAGGTCGGTGAGCGCCGCATCGGTCGGTCCCGGTCGGACGCATGTGGTTGCGCTCGTGCGCGCGGTCGACGGGCCGGGCGCCGATCCGACGGCGCGGCTCGATCTGCGCCGACACGTCAGCGCCGGCTCGGTCGACGAGGAGCTGACGATCTCCTGCTCCACGGCCGACCCCGTGCGCGCGACCGTCGAGATCCACCTGCGGACCGACGCGACTCCGATGGGGCAGGTCAAGGAGGGGCACCGGTCATCGGCCGTCGCGATCGAGCGCCGGCCCGTTGCGGTGGCGCGGCCGGAGACGACCTGGGCGTCGCTGTGGACGCCCACGGGGCCCGCACCACCGTCGACCGCACGGCCGGCACGGCCGTGCTCGCCTGGGACGTCGAGGCCGCGACGGGCCGCCCCGCGACGGTTTCCTGGGCGATCGCGGTGACCGACCAGGGCGGCGCGGTCGGCGCGCCTGCACAGGCCGAACCCGAATGGGCCAGACCCGAGGTCGTCGCGGACGACCGCCGCCTGGCGATCCTGCTCGAGCCGCGCGTTCGACGACCTGTCCAGCCTGCGGATGTCCGCCTCGTTCAGCCCGGACGACGTATTCGTCGCCGCAGGCGCACCGTGGTTCCTGACCCTGTTCGGGCGTGACTCGATCTGGGCGGCCCGGATGTTGCTTCCGCTCGGAACCGACCTCGCCGGCCGGCACGCTGCGCACACTGGCCGCTCGACAGGGCACCGCGGTCGACCCGGCGACTGCCGAGCAGCCGGGCAAGATCCTGCACGAGCTCCGCAGCACCTCGTTGGTGCTGGAAGAGGAGGGGCTGGCCCTGCCTCCCCTGTACTACGGCAGCGTCGACGCCACCCCGCTGTGGGTGTGCCTGCTGCACGACGCATGGCGTTGGGGCATGCCGTCGGACGAGGTCGAGGCCCTGCTCCCGGCGGCCGAGGCGGCGCTCGCCTGGATGGTCTCGCACGGTGACGCCGACGGCGACGGGTTCCTGGAGTACGTCGACGAGACCGGTCACGGTCTGGCCAACCAAGGGTGGAAGGACTCCGGCGACTCGGTCCAGTGGCGCGACGGGCGACTCGCGACGGGACCGATCGCGCTCTGCGAGGTGCAGGGCTACGCCTATGAGGCAGCGATCGGTGGGGCCGCGCTGCTGGACGCGTTCGGCAGACCGGGTGGTGCCCGGTGGCGCGCATGGGCGGACGAACTGGCGGCTCGCTTCCGGAAGGCCTTCTGGGTTCGGACGCCCGAGGGCAGCTACCCGGGCATCGCCCTGGATCGCGACAAGGCCGTCGTGGACACCCTGACGAGCAACATCGGACACCTGCTCGGCACGGGCCTGCTCGACGCGGACGAGGAGCGAGCCGTCGCGCAGCTGCTCGGCAGCCCGCAGATGGACTCCGGCCGCGGACTTCGGACGATGAGCTCGGCGTCGGCCGGGTACTGGCCGTTGCGCTACCACGGCGGTGCGGTGTGGCCGCACGACACCGCCGTGGTGGTCGCCGGGCTGGCACGCGGGGGCTTCACCGCGCAGGCGGCGTCCCTCGTCGACGGTCTGCTGGAGGCCGGGGCGGACTTCGACGGGCGGATGCCTGAGCTCTGGTCAGGTGACGCGCGGACCGAGGCCGGCCGCACTGTCCCGTATCCGGCGGCATGCCGTCCGCAGGCGTGGTCCGCCGCGAGCTCCGTCGCACTGCTGTCCGCGGTGCTCGGGCTGCGCCCCGACGTGCCCGGCGGCGCGCTGGGGGTGCACCCGCTGCATCCCTCGCCGCTCGGAGCGATCGACGCGAGCGGACTGCGCCTGGGGCGCCACCCGTTCCAGGTGTCGGTGGACTCGGCGGGGGTCCCGCGGGTGAACACCACCGCCCCCGTGAAGATCGTGTGAGCCTCGCAGACTCACCCCGTCTGACCAGGAACGCGTCGGCGCCGGGCCCTACAGTGGTCCAACAGACGCCGCCGGCACCCGGTCGCCGGCCGCCGCGACGGCGAAGGGGTCACGATGGCCAGATCACGATCCCTCCTCGGGAGGCTGCGCGGACCGGCTGACGTGCGCGCGCTGACGCCGGCCGACGCGCGCCTGCTGGCCGACGACATCCGCACCTTCCTGGTCGAGTCCGTCTCGCGCACCGGCGGACACCTCGGACCCAACCTCGGGGTCGTCGAGCTGACCATCGCCATGCACCGGACCTTCGAGTCGCCCCTGGACACGATGGTCTTCGACACCGGGCACCAGGCCTACGTGCACAAGATCTTGACCGGTCGCAGCGACTTCTCCCGGCTGCGCAGCCGGGACGGGCTGTCCGGGTACCCCAGCCGCGGCGAGTCCGAGCACGACGTCGTCGAGAACTCGCACGCGTCGACCGCGTTGAGCTGGGCCGACGGCATCGCGAAGGCCAACCAGCTGCGCGGGCGCGGCGACCGGCACGTGGTCGCGGTGATCGGCGACGGCGCCCTCACCGGAGGTATGGCCTGGGAGGCGCTCAACAACATCGCCGACGGCCAGGACCGGCGGCTCGTCATCGTCGTCAACGACAACGGCCGCTCGTACGCCCCGACCATCGGCGGCATGGCCCGCCACCTCGACACGCTGCGCACCACCCAGGGCTACGAGAACGTGCTCACCTGGGGCAAGCGGACGCTGCGCAGGGCGGGCCGTCCGGGGCGGGCCACCTACGACGCCCTGCACGGCATGAAGCGCGGCCTCAAGGACGTCCTCGTCCCGCAGGGCATGTTCGAGGACCTCGGCATCAAGTACGTCGGCCCCGTCGACGGGCACGACATCGGCGCGGTCGAGCAGGCCCTGCGCGGCGCGAAGTCCTTCGGCGGTCCCGTGATCGTGCACGTCATCACCGAGAAGGGCCGCGGCTACACGCCCGCCGAGCAGGACGTCGCCGACCGGTTCCACGCGGTCGGCCGGATCCACCCGGAGACGGGCCTCCCGCTGGCGCCGTCCCGGTTCGGCTGGACCGGGGTGTTCGCCGACGAGATCGTCCGCATCGGGCGTCGTCGCACGGACGTCGTCGCGATCACCGCCGCGATGCTCCAGCCCGTCGGCCTCGCACCCTTCGCCGCCGAGTTCCCCGACCGCGTGTTCGACGTGGGCATCGCCGAGCAGCACGCCGCGACGTCGGCGGCCGGCATGGCGTTCGGCGGCCTGCACCCGGTGGTCGCCGTGTACGCCACGTTCCTGAACCGGGCGTTCGACCAGGTGCTCATGGACGTCGCCCTGCACAAGGCCGGGGTCACGTTCGTGCTCGACCGGGCCGGCCTGACCGGCGATGACGGCGCGAGCCACAACGGCATGTGGGACATGGCCATGCTGGCGATCGTCCCCGGCCTGCGGCTCGCCGCCCCGCGCGACGAGCCGACGCTGCGCGCGGCCCTGCAGGCCGCGGTCGACGTCGACGACGCGCCGACGGTGGTGCGCTACCCCAAGGGCGCGCTCACCGATCCGATCCCGACGCTCGAGGACCTGGACGGCGTCGACCTCGCTGGCCCGCCACGACGGGCCGGGACACGAGAAGTCGGTCCTGGTCGTCGGGATCGGTTCGATGGTCGGCACAGCGCTGGGCGTGGCGGAGATCCTGGCGGCGCACGGGCTGCGCGTCGACGTCGTCGACCCCCGGTGGGTGCTTCCGGTCCCCGAGGCGCTGACCAAGCTCGTCGGAGAGCACGACCACGTGGTCACGATCGAGGACGGAGTGGTCGACGGCGGGATCGGCGCACTGGTCGCGCAACGCGCGGCCGAGGCGGGGGTCGGCACCCCGGTCCAGGCGTTCGGCATCCCGCGCGCGTTCCTCGATCACGCCACCCGCGACCAGCTCGTCGACACCCTGCGGCTGCGCCCCGCGGACATCGCCCGGGACGCGTTGGCGGCCCTGGGTCGCCGGGTGTGACGCACGTCCCGTCCGCCTAGGGCCTTTCGGCCCGGGACGACCGGTTTTGCGCGCTCCTACTGTCGAAGTACCGACTGACAGAGGAGCGCACATGTCCACCACCACCGTGCCGACCACCACCAGCACCCACGAAGGCGTGCCGGGCTGGGCTGGGTTCGAGCCGGGACGGTGGATGGACCGGGTCGACGTCCGCGACTTCATCCAGCGCAACTACACGCCCTACGCCGGCGACGCCGGGTTCCTGACCGGGCCGACCGCCCGCACCACGGCCCTGTGGGCGCGGCTGACCGCGATGTTCCCCGCCGAGCGCGAGCGCGGTGTCTACGACATCGACGCGCACACCCCCTCGACCATCACGTCGCACCTGCCCGGCTACATCGACGAGGAGAACGAGCTCGTCGTCGGGCTGCAGACGGACGCGCCGCTCAAGCGCGCGATCATGCCCAACGGCGGTTACCGGATGGTCGAGAAGTCGCTCGAGACCTATGGCTTCGACCCCGACCCTGCGGTCGGCAAGATCTTCGGCACGTACCGCAAGACGCACAACGACGGCGTCTTCGACGTGTACCCGCCCGACGTCCGGGCAGCGCGCTCGTCGCACCTCATCACGGGACTGCCGGACGCCTACGGCCGCGGCCGCATCATCGGCGACTACCGCCGCGTCGCCCTGTACGGCGTGAACATCCTGATCGCGGCCAAGCGTGAGGAGCGGGCCGAGCTCGACACCCGCCGCTCGACCGAGGACGTCATCCGCGCCCGCGAGGAGAACGCCGAGCAGATTCGCGCGCTCGGCGAGCTGAAGACCATGGCGGCGTCGTACGGATTCGACATCTCGGCGCCGGCGACGACCGGCCGCGAGGCGGTCCAGTGGCTCTACTTCGCCTACCTGGGCGCCGTGAAGGAGCAGAACGGCGCCGCGATGTCGCTCGGCCGCACGTCGACGTTCTTGGACGTCTACCTGCAGCGCGACCTCGAGGCGGGGGTGCTGACCGAGAGCCAGGTCCAGGAGCTCATCGACGACTTCGTCATCAAGCTGCGGATCGTTCGCTTCCTGCGCACGCCCGAGTACGACGAGCTGTTCTCCGGCGACCCGACCTGGGTGACCGAGTCGATCGGCGGCCTCGGCGAGGACGGCCGGCCCCTGGTCACGCGCACCTCGTTCCGCTACCTGCAGACCCTCTACAACCTGGGTCCGGCGCCGGAGCCGAACCTCACCATCTTCTGGAGCGACCGGCTGCCGGACGGCTTCAAGCGGTTCTGCGCGCAGGTCTCCATCGACACCTCGGCCGTGCAGTACGAGTCCGACGAGCTCATCCGGACGGCGTGGGGTGACGACGCCGCGATCGCGTGCTGCGTCTCCCCGATGCGGGTGGGCAAGCAGATGCAGTTCTTCGGTGCCCGCGTGAACCTGGCCAAGGCGCTGCTGTACGCGATCAACGGTGGTCGCGACGAGGTCAGCGGGCGCCAGGTCGCACCCGTGACCGACCCGGTCCAGGGTGATGTTCTGGTGTACGAGGACGTCGTGGCCAAGTTCGACCGGACGATGGACTGGCTGGCCCAGACCTACATCGACGCGCTGAACTGCGTGCACTACATGCACGACAAGTACGCGTACGAGCGGCTCGAGATGGCGCTGCACGACGGCGAGGTGCTGCGGACCATGGCCTGCGGGATCGCCGGCCTCTCGGTCGTCGCGGACTCGCTCTCGGCCATCCGGTACGCGCAGGTGCACCCGGTGCGTTCGGCCGACGGCCTGATCACGGACTACGTGATCGACGGAGACTTCCCGACCTACGGCAACGACGACGACGCGGCCGACATGATCGCGGTCGGTCTGGTCGAGACGTTCATGGGCAAGCTGCGCCGGCTGCACACCTACCGCGGCGCGGTCGCGACCCAGTCGGTGCTCACGATCACGTCCAACGTGGTCTACGGCAAGGCGACCGGTTCGACCCCGGACGGTCGACCGGCCGGTGCGCCGTTCGCGCCCGGCGCCAACCCGATGAACGGCCGCGACTCCCACGGCATGCTGGCCTCGGCGCTGTCCGTGGCGAAGATCCCGTACGAGCAGTCGATGGACGGCATCTCCCTGACGTCGACCGTGCTCCCGGCGGGCCTCGGCCGTACCGCGGCCGAGCGGGTGGGCAACCTCGTGGGCCTGCTGGACGCGTACACGCTCTCCGACGGCTTCCACATGAACATCAACGTCCTCAACCGCGAGACGCTCGAGGACGCCATGGCTCACCCCGAGAACTACCCGCAGCTGACCATCCGGGTATCGGGGTACGCGGTCAACTTCGTGCGACTGACCCGAGAGCAGCAGCTGGACGTGCTCTCCCGCACCTTCCACGGGTCGGTATGACCACCACCCTGCCGGTGCACCTCGGGATCCCGCGCGCACGCGCCGGGACGGCCGGCCTGTCCGAGACCGACGTCGACCGGGATACCCGGCTGACGGCGATCCGGGCGGGCGCCCTGGGGTCGGTGCACTCGTGGGAGCTGGTGACGGCAGTGGACGGACCGGGAACCCGGATGACGGTGTTCCTGTCCGGCTGCCCGCTGCGCTGCCTCTACTGCCACAACCCCGACACCATGGAGATGCGCCGCGGGAAGACCGTGAGCGCGCGCGAGATCCTCAATCGGTTGACCCGCTACCGCACGGTCCTGCAGGCCACGGGCGGCGGCCTGACCGTCTCCGGCGGCGAGCCGCTCATGCAGCCGGCGTTCACCGCTAGCCTCCTGCGGGGCGCGCGGGAGCTCGGGCTGCACACCGCCCTCGACACCTCGGGCTTCCTCGGGGCGCGGTGCACGGACGCGATGCTCGACGACGTGGACCTCGTCCTCCTGGACGTCAAGTCCGGGCTGCCGGACACGTACCGGCGCACCACGGGCCGTGAGCTCGCGCCGACGCTCGACTTCGGCCGGAGGTTGAACGACCGCGGGATCGCGATCTGGGTCCGGTTCGTGCTCGTGCCCGGACTGACCGACGCACCGGAGAACGTCGCCGCGGCCGCGGACGCGATCGTCGCCTTCGGGGGAGCGGAGCGCGTCGAGGTGCTCCCGTTCCACCAGATGGGTCGCGACAAGTGGGCCGACCTGGGGCTCCGCTACGAGCTCGAGGACGCGGTGCCCCCGACGGCCTCGCAGGTCGAGGAGGTCCGTGCGACATTCCGTGCGCGAGGGCTGACTGCCAACTGAGCCCGGGTAACCACTAGCGTGGGCGCTGCAGGACCTCGCAGACGAGATCGACCGGGGCGCGCCGTCGGGCCGTCGCACCTCTCGGCGGACCAAAGGTAGGCACATGACCGGCACGTCCACGGCCCGCCCCCCGGCGATGAGCGACGTGGCCGCGCTCGCGGGCGTGTCGCACCAGACCGTCTCGCGCGTGCTCAACGACCACCCGAGCGTGCGTCCGGCGACGCGGGAGCGGGTCAACGAGGCGATCGTGCAGCTCGGCTACCGCCGCAACAGCGCCGCCCGGGCCCTGGTCACCCGACGCTCGGGCGTCCTCGGCGTCGTCACCCCGGCGACCGCGCTGCACGGACCCACGAGCACCTTGGTCGGACTCGAGGAGGCGGCACGCGAGGTCGGCTGGTACGTCGCGCTGGCAACGATCCGTACCTTCGACGGCGAGTCGATGCACGCCGCGGTGGAGCACTTCCTGGGGCACGGGGTGGACGGCATCGCCATCATCGCCCCGACCACGGAGGTGGCCCAGGCGATCGCCTCGATCGACCTCCCCGTCGAGGTCGTGCTCATCTCCTCGGCCTCGGACCTGCCCGCCGATGCGCACCTCCACGGCGTCGGCGTCGACCAACGGCACGGCGCGCGGCTGGCCACCCAGCACCTGCTCGACCAGGGGCACTCGGAGGTGCTGCACGTCGCCGGTCCCCAGGACTGGTTCGACGCGCAGGATCGGCTGGCCGGATGGCGTGAGATCAGCGGCCCGGGGGCGCCGGAGCACATCGAGGCCGGGTGGGACGCGGCCGACGGGTACGAGCTCGGTCGCCGCCTGGTGCGCGAGGGACTGCCGTCCGCGATCTTCGCGGCCAACGACCAGCTCGCCCTGGGCCTCCTGCACGCCTTCTGGGAGGCGGGCGTGCGTGTCCCGGACGACGTCGCGATCGTGGGGTTCGACGACGAGGTCGGAGCGGCGCACTACACGCCGCCGTTGACGACCGTCCGACAGGACTTCGGGGCGCTCGGTCGGCTCGCCGTGTCCTCGCTGCAGGCCGCGTTCGCGGGGGAGGAGTCCGTGCACCGCCTCCTCCCGGCAGAGCTGGTGGTCCGGGCGAGCTCCGTCCATCCTGCCTGACGCGTGGGCGAATGAGTCCAAATCGAGACCATCGGGACGCACACGAGCCACGGATGTTAGCGTTAACATCGTTCCGGCCGCCGGCGTCCGCCGCGGCACTCTGCAGAGAGGCAGCGGCGTCATGACGGTCGACCCCATCGAGGCCCTGACGAGCGGGAGGACGACCCTCGGCATCGAGCTCGGGTCGACGCGCATCAAGGCGATCCTCGTCGGCCCGGACCACGCGCCGCTCGCGATCGGGAGCCACGACTGGGAGAACCAGTTCGTGGACCGGGTCTGGACGTACTCGCTCGACGCCGTGTGGACGGGTCTGCAGGAGTGCGTCGCCGCCCTGTTCGCGGACGTCGAGCGGCAGTACGGGGTACGGCCCACCACGGTCGGCGCCCTCGGCATCTCCGCGATGATGCATGGCTACCTGCCCTTCGACGAGGCCGGCGAGCTCCTGGTCCCGTTCCGAACCTGGCGCAACACCAGCACCGGGTCGGCGGCCGCCGAGCTGACCGAGCTGTTCGGCTACAACATCCCCCAGCGCTGGTCGATCGCCCACCTGCGGCAGGCCGAGATCGATGCCGAGCCCCACGTCTCGCAGGTGCGCTTCCTCACCACCCTGGCCGGCTACGTGCACTGGCAGCTGACGGGCCGCCGGGTGCTCGGGATCGGCGACGCTTCCGGCATGTTCCCGGTCGACCCGACGACGAAGGCGTACGACGCACAGATGCTCGCGGCGTACCCGGGCCAGGCCCTCGAGAACGTGCTCCCCGAGATCCTGCTCGCCGGCCAGGACGCCGGGCGGCTGACCGCCGCCGGCGCCGCGCTCCTCGACCCGACGGGTGCCCTGCAGCCGGGCATCCCGCTGTGCCCGCCCGAGGGAGACGCCGGGACCGGCATGGTCGCCACGAACGCGGTCGCACCGCGCACCGGGAACGTCAGTGTCGGTACGAGCATCTTCGCCATGGTGGTGCTCGAGAAGCCGCTGACCACCGTGCACCACGAGCTCGACCTCGTCACCACTCCGTCCGGCGACCTGGTGGCGATGGTGCACTGCAACAACGGGGCCAGCGAGCTCGGGGCCTGGGCCGAGGTGTTCGGGCAGTTCGCCGCGGCGCTCGGCCACCAGACGTCCGCCGACGACGTGTTCGCGGCCCTGCTGCGGGAGGCGCTCGCGGGCGAGGCCGACGGTGGCGGACTGCTGGCCTACAACTACCTGTCCGGCGAGCCCATCACGGGTCTGCCCGAGGGGCGTCCGCTCGTCGTGCGGACCCCCGACAGCCGGCTCACGCTCGCGAACTTCGTGCGCGCCCAGCTGTACGGCGCGTTCGGCACCCTGAGCCTCGGGATGCGCGTGCTGTCCGACGAGGGGGTCGAGCTCGACTCGATGTACGCCCACGGTGGCCTGTTCCGTACCGCCGGGGTCGCCCAGCGGCTCCTCGCCGCCGCGGTCGGCGCGCCGGTGACCGTCGGTCAGAGCGCGGGCGAGGGCGGCGCCTGGGGGATCGCGGTGCTCGCCTCGTACCTGGGTGCGGCGCCCGAGCAGGACCTCGCGACGTACCTGCGCACCCACGTCTTCGGGGGTGCCGTCGCGGAGACGGTGGAGCCGGACGAGGGCGACCTGCGCGGGTTCGACACGTACCTCGAGCGCTACAGCGCGGGCCTCGCGATCGAGCGCGCCGCGGTCGAGGCGGTCTAGGCGATGGCGGAGAAGACGGGGTTGGTTGCCTACCCGGGCCCGGTGCGCGACGAGGTCGGACGCACCCGCACGGTGGTCGCTCGCCTGCACGCCGAGCTGCCGCGCTGGGGTCTGGTGGTATGGACCGCGGGCAACGTGTCGCAGCGCGTGCTCGTCGACCCATCGTCCGGACCGAGTCCCGACGACCTGTTCGTCATCAAGCCCTCGGGCGTCGGCTACGACGAGCTGACGCCGGAGTCGATGGTCGTCTGCACCCTCGACGGCGCGCTCGTCGACGGGACGCGTTCGCCGTCGAGCGATACGGCGGCGCACGCCTACGTCTACCGGAACATGCCCGAGATCGGCGGTGTCGTGCACACCCACTCGACGTACGCGACCGCCTGGGCCGCCCGCGGCGAGCCGGTGCCGTGCGTGCTCACGATGATGGCCGACGAGTTCGGCGGGGACGTCCCGATCGGCCCGTTCGCCCTGATCGGCGACGACTCGATCGGCCGCGGCATCGTCGAGACGCTCACAGGCTCCCGCAGCCCGGCCGTGCTCATGCGCAACCACGGTCCGTTCACCATCGGCCGCGACGCCAAGGCCGCGGTCAAGGCCGCCGTGATGGTCGAGGAGGTGGCGCGGACGGTGCACATCGCCCGCCAGCTCGGACCGACGATCCCGATCGAGCAGGCCGACATCGATGCGCTGTACGCCCGCTACCAGAACGTCTACGGACAGAGCCCCGCCTCCATCGACCCTGAGGACCACTGATGAGCAAGCCGTACGCCGACCGCGAGATCTGGTTCCTCACCGGGAGCCAGGGTCTCTACGGCGAGGAGACGTTGCGGCAGGTGGCCGAGCAGTCGCAGGAGATCGCCCGCGTCCTGGGCGAGGAGCTCCCGGCGAGGCTGGTCTGGAAGCCGGTGCTCACGAGCTCCGACGCCATCCGCCGCACCGCGCTCGAGGCGAACGCCGACGACGCCGTGATCGGCGTGATCGCGTGGATGCACACCTTCTCCCCGGCCAAGATGTGGATCGCCGGGCTGGACGCGCTGCGCACGCCGCTGCTGCACCTGCACACCCAGGCGAACGTCGAGCTGCCGTGGGACACGATCGACTTCGACTTCATGAACCTCAACCAGGCCGCGCACGGCGACCGCGAGTTCGGGTACCTCGCCACGCGCCTGGGTGCGGCCCGCAAGACGGTCGCGGGGCACGTGAGCAACCCCGCCGTCACCTCCTCGATCGCCACGTGGGTGCGGGCCTGCGCCGGCTGGGCTGCCACGCACGACCTGCGGCTCGCGCGGTTCGGCGACAACATGCGCAACGTCGCGGTGACCGAGGGGGACAAGACGGAGGCCGAGCTGAGGTTCGGCGTCTCGGTGAACACCTGGGGCGTCAACGACCTCGTCGCGGCCGTCGACGACGTGCCGGACGCGGACATCGCGACTCTGGTGGCCGAGTACGAGGACCTGTACGACGTCGCGCCGGAGCTGAGGCGCGGGGGCGAGCGGCAGGAGTCGTTGCGCTACGGCGCCCGGCAGGAGCTCGCGCTGCGCTCCCTGCTCGAGTCGCTCGGTGCCCGCGCCTTCACGACGAACTTCGAGGACCTCGGCGCCCTGCGCCAGCTGCCCGGGCTCGCGGTGCAGCGGCTCATGGCCGACGGGTACGGCTTCGGCGCCGAGGGGGACTGGAAGACCGCGATCCTCGTGCGTGCCGCCAAGGTGATGGGTGCAGGCCTGCCCGGCGGCGCCTCGCTCATGGAGGACTACACCTACGACCTGCACGCCGGGGTCCGAGCGGATCCTCGGCGCGCACATGCTCGAGATCTGCCCGACGCTGACCACCAGCAAGCCGAGCCTCGAGGTGCACCCGCTCGGCATCGGCGGCAAGGACGACCCGGTGCGCCTGGTGTTCTCCGCGGACCCGGGTGAGGGTGTCGTGGTCTCGCTCGCCGACATGCGCGAGCGGTTCCGCCTCACGGCGAACGTGGTCGACGTGGTCGCGCCCTCCGCGCCGCTGCCGCACCTGCCGGTGGCGCGTGCCGTCTGGGAGCCGCGGCCCGACTTCCGGACGTCCGCCGAGGCGTGGCTCACGGCCGGTGGTGCTCACCACACGGTGCTGACCACGGCCGTCGGGATCGAGGCGTTCGAGGACTTCGCGGAGATCGCCCGCACCGAGCTCCTGGTCATCGACGAGTCGACGACCCGGCGCGGCTTCCGCGACCAGGTCCGGTGGAACCAGGTCTACTACCGGGTGGCGCAGGGTCTCTGAGACTCAGGCCGGTCGTTCGTCTCTCACGCCGGGACGGTGAGACGGACCTGGCCGACCCGTACGACGTCGACGGTGGCGATGTGCACCCCGTCGGGGATCTCCCGGACGACCGGGTCGACCCAGACGCCGGTGCTGCGCGTCCACGGCAGGAGCTCGAACCGGACGCCGTGACGAGCGATGGCGGCCGCCCAGGGAGTCAGGTCGACATCCCAGTCTCGTCCGTGCCAGAAGTGATCGCTGATCAGCTCGTCGCCCACGTACGCCCGACCGACGTCGCCCGTCCATCGCAGCCGGAGCAGTGTGCGGTCGGAGCCGTCGAACACCTCGGGGGCGACGTCGACCTGGACGACGGCGGCGCCGGAGAAGTCCGTGGGAGCGCTGAGCCGGTGCAGCGGACCGCCGCGCTCGGGACGCGGGGCGTGCGCCTCCGGGTGGAGCCCGGAGAGGAGAGTGTGGCGGCCCGCGTACCGCGCGTCCATGCGCCACGTCAGCCACGGCCCCTGCGAGAGCGGCTCACCCAGGTCCGCGCCCTCGGCCCGGAGGGTGGGGGGCGCCGGGAGGATCGAGATGCTGAGCTGGGGATCCTCCGTCTGCACCACGATCCGGCCATCCAGCGCGTAGGCAGGCGCCGTCGACAGCACCAGACGCTCCCTGCCGCCGACCTCGAGCACGTAGAGCTGGTCGATGCTCGCCTCGTCCAGGACGATGACCCGCGCCTCCTCCAGCTCGACGACGCACGTCGGGCCGGGCGGCACGGTGAGCGAGACGATCGTCGCGCCGTCGCGGTGGGCGGCTGCACCCGATCCGCCGACGTCGTGGGTGCCGTCGAGCACGAGCTCGACGGGGATGTCCTCGTAGGCGCCCAGCACGATCACCTCGCGCTCGTCGGCGGTCAGGCGAGTGATCACCCGGGCGGTCGAGCTGCGGAGGTCGATGCCGGGAGCGAGCGGGTACCGCAGCGGCCACACCAGGGAGACACCGGCGGGGATCGTGACCGGCCGCGTGGGGACCGTGACCTCGCCGTCGTCGAACGTCACGGTGAACTGCACATCGTCCTGCTCGGGCAAGGGTGCCTTCGCGGGCTGGTACGTCGAGGCGAACAGGTAGCCGCTGTGCCCGTCGGATCGCACCGCCCACCGCAGGTCCTCGGGGTCGGCGCTGCCGCCTCCGACCGTGGCGGCCATCGCGGCGATGCGGTGGCCGTCGGACTGGAGCCACAGGTGCTGGGCACGCAGGTGGTGGTGATGGGCGCGGATCTGTTGGTGCTCGCCGATCGGGGCGGCGAAGTCGTAGGTCACCCGCGGCACGTCGTTGGGGTAGCCCGTCGCGTGAGACTCCTGCTCCGAGCCGTGCGGGCCGGTCCGCTGTGATCCTCCGGCGTACATGTAGTAGCCCTGCCAGGTCGAACCGCTACCGACCTTGGCCAGGGCGAGCGCGGCCACGTCGGAGGGGGTGACGAACGGCCTGCGGTGGTAGGCGACGTGCATCCCGCCGCCCAGCTCGCACGTCACGAAGGGAACCGCGTCGTCGTCGAGCGACCCGGCACCCGGATCGATGGTGATGCCGTCGAGCGCCTCGCGCAGGTCGGCCCCGACCGAGAGGTCGTCGCGGACGGCGCTGTAGCGGAAGTGGGACGCCGAGAACTCGGGCCACTCGGTCGACTCGTCGTCCCAGAAGCCGTCGCCGTACGCGCTGTAGACCGGCAGGAGCGACTCGGGGACCTGTGCGCCGCCCCAGCCGGTGGCCGTCCAGATCGGGACCTGGAGCCCGAGCTCCTCGGCCAGCTCCCGCAGCCGGGCCAGGTGCTCGGGCTGGTCGTAGAGCTCGTTCTCGATCTGGGCGCCGATCACGGGCCCGCCGTCCGCGTGCGAGAGACCTCGGAGCTGCGCGATGGTCTCGGCGTAGAAGGCATGCACGAGCTCGAGGTAGTCGGGGTCGTTGGTGCGGGTCGGGAGCTTGCGCTCCATGAGCCAGTCGGGGAAGCCGCCGTACCGTGCTTCGCCGTGGGCCCACGGTCCCAGCCGCACGAGGACGTCGAGGCCGTGCGCCGCCGCCTCGTCGATGAACGCGCGGAGGTCGAGCTGGCCGTCCCAGCGGAACTGTCCGGGCTCTGGCTCGTGAGCCTGCCAGAAGACGTAGGTGGCGACCGACGTCAGGCCGCCGGCGCGAGCGTGGCCGAGGACGTCCGGCCAGCGGTCGCGCGGGATGCGCGAGTAGTGGATCTCGCCGGTGATGGGGAACCACGGTCTGCCACCGCGCTCGATCCACCTGCTGGTGACCTCGATCCGGTCGCCGTCGCTCGGGGACTCGCCCATGCGCAGGTGGCCTCGGCGAGGGGCTGTCGGCGAGGTGACCCTCAGGTGGTGCGGTGCCACGAGGGTGGTCGCGCGAGTGTCGTCGGTCATGTCTCTCCCTGCCGCAACGTGTCCACGTGAGGCCGACCTACCACCCGCGTGCCTGCAGGCCCCAGCTGAGGTCCCAGTTCTCCTCGGGGGCGAGCCACCGCAGGCCACGACCAGAGTTGAGCGCGTCAGGCGCCGCCGTCATCGGCTCGAGTGCGAGCGCGCGCGTCAGCCCGTGGCCGGAGTCCGGGAACTGGTCCGTAACGTAGACCTGCACATAGGCGAACGACGTGTCCGTCCAGACCTCGACCGCTCGCCCGTCGGCCGCGGTCACCCGGTGTCGGAAGGCGTCTCCTTGTGGGACCAGCGCGTGGTAGCAGGTGTTGACCTCTCGCCGGGCAAGCACCCGACCCTCCCGCAGGTCGATGCTGCCGTCGACCGGCTCGTCGCCGACGGGGATCAGCGTCGCGTCGACGGGGAGGTGGCGCGCGGCGTGGACGGTGAGCTGGAGGTCCTCGGCCGGAGCCGCGCCGACGCGGACGTAGGGGTGGGCTCCGAGTGCGACCGGCGCTGGTCCCGCCGACAGGTTGCGGATCGCGTGGTCCACGCGCAGCCCTGTGGCCTCGGTGGTGTAGGTCGTGTCGAGTCCGACCTGGAACGGGTAGCCGGGCCTCGGCTCGACCACCGTCGACACGGTGACACTCTCCGCGTTCACGGACGTCACGCGGAAGGTGGCCGCCCGCACGAGGCCGTGGTTCGCGTGCCCCAGCTCGGGCTCGTCGACCTCGAGCTGGTGCTCGATGCCGTCGCGCCACCACCGCCCGCCCCGCACCCGGTTGGGCCAGGGAAACAGGAGCGCGCCCGAGCAGAACGGCGCGGATCCCGCGGCGTCGTAGGTGTGGACGAGCGGCTCGCCGTCGAGCGTGAGGCTGTGCAGCCCACCGCCGCGCAGGTCGACGGTCGCGTCGGTCCGCCCATCCTGTGAGGCCAGGCAGACCAACCGTCCGACCTGCCTGGCGTTCGACGTGCGGCTCGGGACAGTCATCGGGCAGCGTCCGCATCCGAGCGGCCGGGCAGCCCCCGTCGCAGGTCGAGGGCGCGTAACCGGCTGGGCTCGCGAACCAGGACCTCGGCGAGGCGCAGCCTGGCGGTCTCGTGGTCTCCGCGCAGCGCGGCGACCTGCGCCTCGAGGAGCATCGCTGTCGTCGTCCGGGACGCCTGCGCGTCCTCCTGGAAGAGGAGGAGCGTCGGCAGCGAGGTGGCGAAGTAGTCCACCGTCGCGGGAGTCGAGCGGAGCCGTTCCGCATGCCCTGCGAGGTCGTCGACCAGAGAGTCAGCACGGACGGTGTCGCCGAGCCGGCGCATCGCGGCCACGGCGTAGTAGGTCAGCTCGGAGAGCTCGACCGGCGCCATGCTCTGGAAGTCACCCGTCGAGCTGGCGGCGCGGGACCATGCCACGAGCGCCCCGTCGTGGTCGCCGGTCGCCGCGAGCGCGTCGCCGAGCACGAGGTGCAGGTGGGCCGTGTTCGCCAACGGGTGCCTGGCCTCGCCGAGGGTTGCGACGGGCTCGAGTGCGGCGTGCACCTGGTCCAGCGCGACGGCACCCTCTCCGTTCTCGAGGGACCGGCGAGCGAGGGCGAGCAATGCCTCCTCCCAGGCGGAGAGCACCTGTCCCTCACCGCCCTCCCACGGCTGGAACCACCGGGCGCGGAGGAGCTCGAGAGCGGCGTCGGCAGCGCCGGTCGCGGTGTGCAGCTGCGCCAGCTCGACGCTGAGGTCGTCGCGGGCGTCCACGGCCGCACGCTCGCCGCCGAGTTGCGCGAGGCGCTCGCCGGGCGTCGCACCCGAACGCTTGGCCAGCTGGTCGCGCTCGTAGACGAGGCGAGGATCACCGGGGGAGACGGCGAGCGCCCGCTCGTAGAAGCCCCGGGACGTCTCGGGTTCGCCGAGGACGTTGAACGCCGCGACGGCCAGGTTGCGCCACACGACGGGGTCGCTCGGGTCGAGGTCGCAGGACGTCTCCCACGCGGCGATCGCGTCGTGGTGGCGGCGCTGGAAGTAGAGCCAATGGCCGAGGATCGCCCAGGCCCGGGCGTCCCTCGGGTGGTTCGCCAGGTGGCTCTGCAGGGTGTCGACGTCGTCGAGGCGCGAGGCCAGGCAGTGCACGGCAGGAACCCTGCGCGCCAGTCCGCGATGCCGCTCGGCCGCATCACCGTCACCGGCCCGCTCGAGGATCCTGGCAGCGTGCAGGTGCACGAGGGGCCGGACCTCGACCTGCCCGAGGGTCGGCTCCATCCCGGCGGCGACCTCGAGCAGGCGGACGGCGTCTCGCCAGCAGCCCAACGAGTCGTACTCCAGGGCGGCGTCGAGCAAAGTGGGCGCGTCGGTCGAGACGGGAAGGCTCGCCAGGTCGCGGCTCCAGACGTCCAACGGGTCGCGCTCCACGGTGCTCGCGAGCACCGCGGCGGCCTCGGCCTCGCGGCCGGCGCGGCGCAGGAGGACCGCGAGCGCGCACCGCGCCTGCAGGTTGTCCGGGTCGTCGCCGGCCGCGCTGCGCGCGTGCTCCAGCGCAGAGCGGTCGCGACCGCGCGACGCGTCCAGACGGGCCATCGCCAGGGATGCCGCACCTCGCCACGCCCGGTTCCACCGCGCCTTGCCGAACATCTCGTAGGCCTCGTCGAGACGGCCGGTGCGTGCGAGCACGTGGCCGAGGCGGAACGTCGTCTCGCCGTCGCCCGGGTTGGTGTTCAGCCGTGTCTGGCGCGCCAGCGCGGCCCTCAGGTGGTGCTCCGCCTGGTCGTACAGCCCAGCCCGGTACAGCCGGGCGGCCAGAGCGGTGTGCGAGCGATGATCGCCGTCGTCGCGCCGGAGCGCCTCGAGCCAGTAGGGCTCCGGCGATCGCGTCGCGTGCCGGTACTGCTCCAGGTGGACGCCCGTGAGGTAGAGCTCATCGACGGAGGGGACGTCCCCCGGCGACGGGGGCTCCTGCGCGGGCTCGGGCAGGGCCGGCGCGTGGTCCGCCGCACGGGGTCGCCACGCGACGAGCTCCTCGCCGTCGTGCTCCACGACGACGGTCAGACTCTCCGCGTGCCACGCACCGTCGAGCGCGACGGCATGCACGATCGGACGATCCGGAGCGGCATCGTGCGTGACCTGCCACAGCGTCGTTCCGTCGGGTCCGGCGACGCGCACCGTGGCCCCCGGCCGCACCCGCGTGACCGCTGCGGCCACGCGGAGGTCGGTGGAGGTGGCGCCCGGGCTCGCGTCGAGTCGCACGGCGGCCTCGAGCGTGGCCGCGTGGACCGGCCCGATCTCCTGGATCGGGTACCAGTACTGGCTGAAGGTCTTCGTCTCGCCCGGGGCCAGGAACGCGAAGTCCGGCTGGTTGTCGGTGAAGACGCCGGCCATCAGCTCGATGTACGGACCGTCGGTCGTCGGTGAGGTTGCGGTCCCACGCGTAGCCGAACTCGTGCGTTGCCCCAGGTCCACTGCTTCTTGCCGGGCGCGATCTGGTGGTCGGCCCAGTGCACGAAGCCCGCGCGCCGGCGCGTGGTCGTAGCCGCCGAAGAAGTCCGCCTGGGTGCCGAGCGCCATGTACGAGGTGGGCACGGGGATGTTGCGGTACCAGTCGATCCGGTCGCCGTCCGGGGCCGCCGTGCACCGCGTCCTGCGCGCGCCGGGTAGTCGATGCCGTAGTACGGGCCGGTCGGCAGCGGGGAACGCGGTCATCGCACGCTTGGCGTGGTCGGCGACGAAGTGCACGTCGGTCGGGAAGAACGACTGGTAGTCGTCGTGGACGGCGGCGGCGACGTTCGCCCACCACAGGAAGGTCTGCGACGTCGTCGGTGCGGTTGTACAGCCGCACGCGCAGCTCGATCACGCAGCGAGTCGGGCCGCAGGCGGACGCCGTGCATGCCCTTCATCCGGGCGAACGGGTCGTGGTCGGAGCACCACACCGTGACGGCGCCGTCGGGCTCGTGCTCGATCGTCGCCGTCGACCGGCAGGAACGTCGCGGGGCGGTGGTGCTGCGGCCAGTTGAACTCGACGCCGCCGGAGATCCACGGACCCGCGAGGCCGACCAGGGCGGGCTTGATCACGTTGTTGCGGTAGAAGAAGTCGTACCCGTTGGCCTTGTCGTGCCCGACTGGATGCGCCCGCCGAGTTCGGGCAGGATCATCAGCCGGAGCCAGGGGTTCTCGAGGTGGACCGCCTCCCACGCGCTGCGGCGCGCTCGTCTGGCTGATGCGGTCGTGGAACGGCAGCGGGTACACGCGCCCGACGAGCCCTGGTAGACGCGGTTCGCCAGGAATGCGGGGTAGCGGTCCGCTGGGTCCGGCAGGTAGGTGTCGATGGTGACGGGCTGGCGCCAGGCCGCCACGCCCTCGCCGACGAGATGGGCCGGTACCTCCGGAAGGACGAGGCGGGACTCCTCTTCGGGCATGTGCCGCACGCTACGCTTCGGCGCGGCCGGTGCAGAATGGCAGATCCGGCGAGCGATATGGACGAATCAATGATCTCAACGCGTGAACCGCAGGCCCGTCGACGCGACGGCTTCCCGGTCAGCGCATGCGGGTCCTCCCGCGTCCCCTGGTCGCCAGCGCGCTCGTCGTCGGCACCGATGTCGCAGCTGCTCGTCACGGACGTCGGCTACTTTCCGCGTGCCTCGTCGCACGGGCTGGCCCGCACGAACGGGGCCGCGCAGCACGTGGTGATCATCTGCGCGGCCGGTCGGGGGACCTGCACGCTGCCCTCGGGAGTCCACCAGGTCCGGGCCGGGCAGGCGCTGGTGATCCCGGCGGGCGTGCCGCACCGGTACGAGGCGGACGCGGTGGATCCGTGGACCATCTGGTGGATGCACCTCGTCGGCCAGCAGGTCCTCCCGCTCTGTGCGGCGACCGGCGCCACACCGGACCAGCCGGCTTCGGCGTGGGCGACCCGGCGCGCATCGTCGCCCTGATCGACACGATCATCCGGCGCATGGAGCGCGACGAGACGGCGAACACGCTCCTGGCGTCCGCCGGTGCTGCGTGGCACGCGATGGCGCTCCTGGCAGCCGACCGGCGCACGGTCAGCGGGCAGCGGGCTGACCCGATCGAGGCGACGATCGAGCACCTGCGCGCGAACGTCGCGACCCGCATCTCGCTCGAGGACCTCGCCGGCATGGCCGGGATGAGTGTGTCCCACTACTCGGCCCTGTTCCGGCGGGCCACGGGCTCCGGCGCGCTGGAGTACCAGACGCGCCTCCGCATGGGTGCCGCACGCGAGCTCCTCGACACCACCGACCGCACGATCGCGTCGGTCGCCGCCCAGGTCGGCTTCACCGATGCGCTGTACTTCTCCCGGCAGTTCCGGCGCATCCACGGCACGAGCCCGACCGGGTATCGCTCGCAGGACAAGGGCTGAGCCGCTGCCGGGGCCAGCGCGCTGGTCGCCGCGCGTCAGGCAGGTGCCCGAGCGCGTTGAGTCCGCCATCGGTCCGCTCGTGCCAGCATGAGGCGTGCTGAGTGTGAGCGTGATCGTCACCGCGTTCGACCAGGGCGAGCTGGTCGCCGAAGCGGTCGAGTCGATCCTGCGCCAGACCCGCCTCCCGGAAGCCGTCATCGTGGTCGACGACGGCTCGACCGACGACGAGTCGGTCGATGTCATCGAGCGGCTCCAACGGGACGGTCGGGTCAGCGTGCTGCGTCAGCCCAACCGTGGGGTCGGCGCGGCCCGGAACGCGGGGATCGCCGCGGCGCAGACCGAGCTCGTGGCCGTGCTGGATGGCGACGACCGCCTCGCGCCGACGTTCCTCGAGCGGACGGCCGCGGTTCTCGAGGGCGACCTCGGCGCACTCGCCGCCTCGTCGTGGCTGCGGGCGCACGGCGCGATCGATGCGGTCGTGCGGCCCGGCGGAGGGTCGGCGGTCGACTTCCTGCACCGCAACGCCTGCCCTGCGACCGCAGTGTTCCGCCGCGACGCCTGGCGTGCGTGCGGCGGCTACGACGAGGACATGCGCAGCGGGTTCGAGGACTGGGACTTCTTCCTGTCGCTGGTCGGCGGTGCTGGGCACGTCACCGTCGTGCCGGAGGCGCTGCATCGAGTACCGGACGGCGCCTTCCTCCGCGAACCTCCGCGCCATGGACTCCCGGCTCGAGCTCTACGGTCGGCTCGTCGACAAGCATCGCGCCGTCTTCGAGCGGCACCTGCGGGAGGTGCTGCTGGCGCTCGAGGCACGCGCCATGGACGCCGCCGGACGGTGGGAGGAGCTCGTGGCCGCGGACCGGTCGCTGCCGGTCGGGGACGTCTCGTACGGCGACGGCGGCATGGCCGCAGCGGTCCGGATCGCCGTCCGCCGGGGCTGAGCGGACCCTCGGCGTCGACGGCCTACCCCATGAGGGGCAGGCCCACCGTGGTCGTCGTCGAGCTCGGCGCTCCGCGCCGGGCGGTGGGGACATCGAGGCGGCGAAGGACGAGCAGCGCTACGGCCGCGGACAGGAGCTCGCCGGCGGCCAGGCCGGCCCAGGTGCCGACGGGGCCGGTGTGGCCCAGGGCGAGCACCACGGGGACCTTGACGAGCAGGAGGGTTCCGACGGACAGGACGTAGGACGGTCGCGGTCTGCCCAGGGCCTGGAAGTAGGCGGAGACCAGCGGTGTGACGCCCGCTGCGGCGAACCCGATCGCCAGGATGCGCAGGGCGTCGACGGCTTCGGCCTGCACGGCTGGGTCGTCGACGAAGGCGGAGGTGAGGGGACCGGCGAGCAACGCGACGGCACCGGCGGCGACGACGCTGTAGCCGAGGGTGGCGCGCAACGACAGGGTTCGGGCGCGTTGGACGCGTGCCGTGAGCCGGCGGCCGGCGTTGTACCCGACGACGGGCTGCATCCCTTGGCTGATCCCCAGCTGGGGCATCGAGACGAACGTCTGGATGCGGGCGCAGATCGCGAACGCGGCAAGCGCCGCGGTGGTGCCGGCGGTCCGGTCAGGCTCGTGTTGACGACCACGACGAGCAGGGTGGCACCGAAGCCGGCGAGGAACGAGGGTGCGCCGATGCCGACGATGGTGCGGACGGTCGCGAGGCGAGGACGCAGGTCGGACCCGCGGACTCGGTAGGGGCGGCGCTTCTGGGCGAAGAAGAACCACAGGCTCATCGCGGCAGAGACGGCCTGGCCGCCGACCGTCCCCAGGGCCGCTCCGCGGACGCCGAGGTCCAGTCCGAAGATGAACAGCGGATCGAGCGTGATCTGGACGGCGACCGGGACGACCCAGAGCATCGTGGCGAACCGCATCCTGCCCTCGGCGCGGACGAGGCTGGAGAACCCGGTGGAGACGATCGCTCCGGCCAGGATGATCGTGGCGTAGTCGCGTGCGTATCCGACGGTCTCGCCATCGGTGCCGAGCAGCCGCAGGAGCGGTTCGAGCCCGCTCAGTCCGACGACGGTCGTGGTGACGGCGGCGACCCAGAACATGAGGAAGGCGTTCCCCGCCGCGCGTCCGGCTGTGCTGGTGTCGCCGGAGCCCAGGTGCCGGGAGACGACGGAGGCGGCTCCGACGCCGAGGGCGGTCGAGACCGCTCCCAGCGCGAGGAGCAACGGGGCGACGAGGTTGACGGCCGCCATCGCGGTCGTCCCCACGCCGCGGGCGACGAACCAGGCGTTGGTCAGTGCGTAGATCCCGTAGACCCCGACCGCGATGGTGGTCTGGGTGCAGGCCTGCCACAGCAGCCGCCCGACGGGCCGTTCGCCCAGGGCGGCGGCGTCGAGCGTGCGGTGCCGCCGCACGAGCTGGTCGCGCCCCTGGCCGCTCACGGTTCGGTGAGCACGCGCATCATCTGGTCGATGTTCTCGCGGGCCTGGTCGTACTGGGTGGGGGTCGTGTGCCCGCGGTAGACGGTCTCGATCGCCATGATCACGACCAGGTGCAGGCAGTACAGGCGACGGCGCGTCTGCTCCCTCGGGGTGAGCTGCTCCTGGCCGTAGCCGCGCATGAACGCGGCGGGGTCGCCGAAGTAGGACAGCTGGGTGCCGGCGAAGCCGGCCTCCATCAGCGGGTCCCCGTACAGGGCGCGCTCGTGGTCGATGATCGTGACGATCCTGCCGTCGCGGACCATGACGTTGGAGTCCCAGAGGTCCCACTCGACGAACCTCGGCTCGAGGACGTCGTCAAGGACGTCGGCGTGCAGGGCAACCACCTTGCGAATCTCGTCGTAGTCGCGGCCGATGTCGACGTTGCGGGCCTCCCCGTCGGCCAGGACGTCCTCGACGAGGCCGGTGAACACGACCCGCCACGACGGGTCACCCGGGCCGGCGAGCGGCCCGAACCAGCTCCCACGGATCGAGTTCAGCTCGCGGTTGGCGGCTCCGAGCGCCTCGTTGTACGCGTCGCGCTGATCGCTGCGCAGGCCCGCCGAGACGATGCCGAAGTTCTCGGCGTCCACGAAGGGCATGAAGAAGTAGTCGGCGTCGACGAGCTCGTGGCTCAGGTCCGCGTGGTCGACGTGCGGGACCGGGACGTCGGTGCGTGCCGCGATCAGCGCCAGCGAGGCGAGCTCGATGCGCATCGCGCCGCGCTCGGCGGTCAGCACCGGCACGTCCCGCGGCGGCGCGATCTTCACCACCACGGCCCGGCCGTCGCGCAGCAGGATGCGGTAGGCCACGTTGAACCAGCCGTGCCCCAGCTCCTCCAGCCAGGTGTCCGGCCCGCCCGTGGGCACCTGGTCGGCGCCGTAGGCACGGGCGACCATCGCCCGCAGCGTGGCGGGCGTCTGGCGGTTCTTCGTGATGCTCTCCATCGAGTCCTCACCGTCGCGTTGTGGGTTGTCCGCCGTTCAGCGTGGAGGCGGTCCGGTGCTCGCTCGGACGATGAGCTCCGTGGGCACGACGGTGAGTGCCGCCGGTGGGATCGACCGTGACCGGAGCTGACCGACGACGAGGGTGATCAGTGCGCGGCCGATGGCGTGGAAGTCCTGCCGGACGGTCGTCAGGGGTGGCGAGGTCCACGCGGCGACGGAGATGTCGTCGAAGCCCACCACGGACACGTCGTCGGGGACGCGGCGGCCGGCCTCGTTCAGGGCTCGCACGCAGGCCGAGCGCCATCTCGTCGTTGGCGCAGAACACGGCCGTGACCTCGGGATCGGCGGCGATCCGCAGCCCCGCCTCGTAGCCGCCTGCGCGCTCCAGTCTCCGCACACGGGCTCGGGGGGCGGATCCCGGCCTCCAGGAGGCAGCGGCGCCACGTGCCGCTGCGCACCAGGGCGGCTCCGAGTCCCGCGGACCGGCGATGTGGTGCATGGTGCGGTGTCCGAGCCCGAGCAGGTGGCGCACCGCGTCCTCGCTGCCCTGGACCTGGTCGGCGGCGACGGTCGGGTAGTGGCCCGCGAACTTGGAGAAGGACACGGCCACCGGCATGCCGGCGGGCAGCGCCAGCGTCGCCGGCGAGCCCGCTCCGCCCGCATGATGACGAGGCCGTCGATGGCCTGGTGCGAGATGCCGATGCGCGGCGCTGTCCCAGCTCTCCGCTGCCGGATTGCGCACGTCAACAGAGTGACCGAGTAGTCCTCCGCCGCGGCGGCCTCGAGCACGGCCTCGACGGTGAGTGCCTCACCGGTGCGCCGGAACCCGGTGCGATCACCCCGATGGTGCCGAACGTGCCGTTGCGCAGCGCCGGGCGGCCCGGTTCGGTGAGTACCCGAGCTGGCCCATCGCGTGCACGACGCGTCACGCGTGCTCGGTTTGACCGATTCGGCGCCGGTCGAGACGCGCGACACCGTCTGGGCGACACGCCGGCGAGGCGGGCGACGTCGCTCGATCGACGGACCCGGTCGGCGGCGGCCGGGCGCGTCGTGGTGGTCATGGCCGAAATCGTAGTGGTCGCGGCGATGGTGACGTCACCATTCCCGACATGGGCGGTTCGAACAGGTACCTGACCGTTACGAAAGCGTTGCCGAGGCGAACCGGTCGACACTGCTATGGTGACGTCACCAAATTGCCAGAGAGGTCCGAGCGACGCCGTCGTTGCTCGTGGTCGGTGTGGACGAGACCTCTGGGTTTTGAGCCGCAACGCCTCAACGAGAGCACGGCGCACAACCTCCAACAGCCGTCGACCTGGCCCGATCAGCCGCCGCGACGTCGCGGTGGCAGCGGGAGCCGGCTGCCCGGCGAGAGCCGGTGACGGTTCACGGGACGACCGACAGCACGAAGGGACCTATCGGATGAAGAAGACAAGCAAACTCGGCGCGCTGGGCGCCGTCTTGTCGCTCAGCCTCACGCTCGCCGCTTGCAGCAGCGGAGATGGCGGCTCGGCAGCGGACCCGACGACTGGCGCGAGCGGCCATGAGCTGCGAAGCTGACGGTCTGGGCCTGGGACCCGGCCTTCAACATCTACGCCCTGCAGGAGGCCGAGAAGATCTACCAGGCCGACCACCCGGACTTCACGCTCGACATCGTCGAGACGCCGTGGGACGACCTGCAGACCAAGCTGACCACGCTGGCCCAGTCGGGCGAGACCGACCAGCTGCCGGACATCTTCCTGATGCAGAACAACGCGTTCCAGAAGAACGTCATCAACTACCCGGACCTCTTCAGCGACTTCTCCGACTCCGACGTGGACTTCAGTGAGTTCCCCGAGGCCGTCGTGACCGCTACTCGACGGTCGACGGCACCAACTACGGCCTCCCGTTCGACAACGGCACCGCGATCAGCGCGCACCGGACGGACCTCCTCGAGCAGGCCGGCTACACGGTCGACGACTTCACCGACATCACCTGGGGCGAGTTCATCACCAAGGGCAAGGACGTGCTGGCCAAGACCGGGAAGCCGCTGCTCACGGGCCAGGCCGGCTCCGTCCGACCTGATCATGATGATGCTGCAGAGCGCGGGCGCCAGCCTCTTCGACGACGAGGGCAACCCGACGATCAGCGACAACGACGCCCTGATGGCGGCCATCGACATGTACACAGGAACTCGTCAAGTCCGGTGTCTTCGTCGAGGTCAACTCCTGGGACGAGTACATCAACAGCATCGTGAACTCGCAACGTTGCCGGCACCATCAACGGCGTGTGGATCTCCGGCTCGATCCAGACGCGCCGAGGACCAGTCGGGCAAGTGGGCCATCACCAACCTCCCGAAGATCGACGGCGTCGCGGGCGCGACCAACTTCTCCGCCAACGGCGGCTCGTCCTGGGCCATCAGCGCCAACGCCAACACCAGCTCTGCGGCCGACTTCCTTGCCGCGACCTTCGCCGGCTCCACCGACTTCTACGACACGATCCTGCCGTCCTCCGGCGCACTCGCCAACTGGCTGCCGGCCGGTGACCGAGCACGGTCTACACGCGAGCCGCAGCCGTTCTTCGGCGGCGAGCCGATCTTCGCCAAGGTCGCTCGAGCTTCGCGGCACAGGTGCCCAGCAACAACACGGGCGCCTACTACTACGAGGGTCGCGACGCCGTGAGCGTCGCCATCACCAACATCATGAACGGGGCCGACCCGACAGCGGCGCTCGACGAGGCGCAGCAGACCGTCGAGTTCGCCATGAAGTGACCCAAGCTCGCGGCGGTGGGGCCAGACACGGCCCCGCCGCCCGCTTCCTGCTCGTCCGTCACCCTCAGAAGAGAGGTGGGTCTCCTCGTGTCACGCTCCCACCGCACCGACCGAGGAGGCCGCGCGCCGGCGCGTCGCCCGCGCGGACGGACATCCCGGTCCGCCCGGCGCCCAAGGCCACCGCCCCTGTCCCGCATCGAGCGCCGCCGCAGCCTGACCGGGCTGGGTGTTCCTGCTGCCGGCGCGCTGCTGATCTCTCTGGTGAACTTCTGGCCGATGATCCAGGCCTTCATCCTGTCGCTGCAGACCGGACGCGGGACCCGGCTCAACTTCGCCGAGCCGCTGTGGTTGAACTACCAGCGCCTGTTCCACGACGACATCTTCAAGCTGACGCTGAGAACACGTTCATCTACCTGGTCGTCCAGGTGCCGATCATGCTGGTCCTCGCGATGGTCCTCGCGAACCTGCTCAACAGCAACGACCCTGCGGTTCAAGGGCTTGCTGGCGGACGGCGATCTTCCTGCCCTGCGCTGTCGGCCTGGTGTCGTACTCGCTGGTGTTCCGGCACGATGTTCGCGAATGACGGCCTCGTCAACGACCTGCTCATGAATCGCTACACTCGATCGATTCGCCGGTCAACTGGCTCGGCCAGACCGCCACCGCCCGGATGGTGCTCATCCTCGGCCTGCTGTGGCGCTGGACCGGCTACAACATGGTCTTCTACCTCGCCGCCACTGCAGAACCATCGACCGCTCGACCTTCGAGGCTGCCCGGATCGACGGCGCGAACGCGTTCAAGACGTTCTGGTACGTGACGGTCCCGCAGCTCAAGCCGATGATCCTGCTCACCGCGATCCTGTCGACGAACGGCACGCTCCAGCTCTTCGACGAGTCCTGCAACCTGACCAACGGCGGCCCGGCGAACACGTCCATGACGATGTCGCACTACCTGTACAACTTGTCCTTCCGGAAGAACCCCAACTTCGGCTACGCTGCGGCGCATCTCCTACGCGATCCTGATCATCGTGGCCGTCCTGGCCGCAATCCAGATGAAGATCGGTGACAAGCGTGACTAGGCGCCTGCGCCAGTGTCCCCGGCTACCTGTTCCTGACGGTGCGCGGCGCTGTTCTCGGTATTCCCGCTCTACTTCATGGTGGTCTCGGCGACGAACACCAGCCAGGAGGTCGCTCGGCTCACAACTGCTCCCCGGCACCCATCTGCTGGAGAACTTCCAGGCCCTGGCGTCGTCGCAGCCGCTCGCCTCGGCCATGTGGTACTCGGCCGTCAACGCCGTCGGCGACGACTGTGCTCGCCGCTGGTGGTCTGCTCGCTCGCCGGTTATGGCGTTCGAGGTCTACCACTCGCCGGGCAAGGACCGCCTGATGGGCTTCCTGCTGCTGGCGATCATGATCCCGTTCGCCGCGACGATGATTCCGCTGTTCCAGATGTTCGCGCAACTTCAGGATGATCAACACCGACGGCCGCGGTGATCCTGCCGGCGATCGCCACCCCGTTCCTCGATCCTGCTCTTCCGGCAGGCCTCCCGGTCGTTCCCGCACGAGATCATCGAGGCGGCGCGCATCGACGGGCTCAGCGAACTGGGCATCTTCGTCGCGCATCTTCCTTCCGACGATGCGCTCGACGCTATGCCGCGGCAGCCGTGATCACCTTCATGGCCGCCTGGAACAACTTCCTGTGGCCGAAGGTCGTGCTGATCGACAACGCCTACCAGACCATGCCCATGCTGATCTCGAACCTGCGCGCCGGATACGTCATCGACTACGGGGTGCTCATGCTCGCCGTGCTGCTCGCATCGCTGCCGACGATGGTCCTCTTCCTCGTCCTGCAGCGCAGTTTCGCCGAAGGCATTACAGGAGCTATCAAGTGACTTTCGACCTCACGCCGGATCGCCGACCCCGAGTACGTTCCCGAGAACCGGCTACCGGCCCACTCCGACCACCGCTGGTTCCGCAACTCGCAGCGAGGCGCCTCACCGGAGCCAGCAGCTTCGAGCAGTGCCTGAACGGGCTGTGGAAGTTCCACTACGCGAAGAACCCCGCCCTGGTCGTCCCCGGCTTCGAGCGGCTGGAGGCAGACTGCTCGTCCTGGGACGACATTCCGGTACCGGCGCACATCCAGCTCCAGGGCTACGACCGCCCGCAGTACACCAACGTCCAGTACCCGTGGGACGGCCAGGAGGCCGTCGAGCCGGGTGCGGTGCCCGCAGCGGTACAACCCGGTGGCGCAGCTACGTGAAGACTGTTCACGCTCGAGCACCCGCTCGCAGACGGGTGAGCGGCTCAGCGTGTCGTTCAAGGGCGCAGAGAGCGCGGTCGCCGTGTGGTGAACGGCGCCTACATCGGCTACGGCACGGACTCGTTCACGCCGTCTGAGTTCGACCTCACCGACGCCCTGGTCGACGGGGAGAACAAGCTCGGCAGCGCAGGTGTTCCGCTGGAGCGCGGGGTCATGGATCGAGGACCAGGACTTCTACCGGTTCTCCGGGCTGTTCCGGGACGTCGTGCTGTACCGCCGCCCGGCCGTGCACGTCGAGGACATCCGGGTGTCCACGACGGTCTCCGACGACCTCAGCGAAGCCACCTGAGTCGGTGTCGCCCTGACCTGTCGCGGGAACCGTCCGGGCAGCGCTCACCGTGAGCCGGGCTCGCCGGTGTCACCGAGCTGGTCGATGCCGGCGACGGGAGCCTCGAGCTGCCGATCGACCGAACCGCACCTGTGGAGCGCGGAGGACCCGTTCCGGTACGACCTGACGATCGAGGTCCGCGACGCGCGCGGCACGCTGACCGAGCACATCCCCGTGCAGATGGGCGTGCGCCGGTTCGGCATCGAGGACGGCATGCTGAGCATCAACGGCACGGCGTCGTCTTCAGCGGGGTCAACCGCCACGAGTTCGGGCTCCAGGGCCGGGTGATGACGCCGGGAGCAGACCGAGGCGGACGTCCGGCTGATGAAGGGCATCGGCATCAACGCCGTCCGGACCAGCCACTACCCGAACAACTCCTTCTTCTACGAGCTGTGCGACGAGTACGGCCTGTACGTCATCGACGAGATGAACCTCGAGTCGCACGCGATGTGGGACCGGGTCACCACCGGTGAGCTGACCGTCGAGCAGGCCCTGCCCGGGGACCGGCCCGAGTGGCTGCCCACCCTGTTCGACCGGGCAGCGAGCATGGTCGAGCGGGACAAGAACCACCCGAGCATCGTCATGTGGTCCTGCGGCAACGAGTCGTTCGGCGGGACGGACATCCTCGCCGTGTCGCAGACCTACCTGCGCGAGCGTGGACGCCCGCCCGGTGCACTACGAGGGCGTCCACTGGGACCCACGGCTATCCCGAGACGACCGATGTCGTCAGCCAGATGTACACGCCGGCTGCTCGAGATCGAGGAGTGGCTGACGACGCACCGCGACAAGCCGTTCATGCTGTGCGAGTACGCCCACTCGATGGGCAACTCCTTCGGCGCCGTCGACAAGTACGTCGACCTCGCCTACTCGTGAGCCCCTGTTCCAGGGCGGATTCATCTGGGACTTCGCAGACCAGGCGATCCGGCTCACCGACGCGACGCGGCACGGGAGTACTTCGGGTACGGCGGCGACTGCGGCGAGCGCCCCACCGACTACGACTTCAGCGCCAACGGCATCGTCTTCGCCGACCGCACGCTCACGCCGACGTCGCAGGAGGTCAAGCTACCTCTACCAGGGGTTCCGGCATCTCGATCACCGCGACGAGGTCGAGGTCGAGAACCGCCACCTGCCACACGGTCGTCGGCGCTACGACTGCGTGGTCACCCTGTCCCGGGAGGGCAGCGGTCCTGGCCGAGGACCGGTGTCGAGACATCCGTGGCCCCCGGGGCGTCGCAGGTCTACCCGCTGCCCGTTCTCGATCCCGGCCGCAGCCCGGCGAGTACGCGGTCGACGTGTCCTTCCGCCTGCGGCAGCACCACGCGCTGGGCGCCGGCCGGGCATGAGATCGCGCAGGAGCAGTCGGTCGTCGTCGTCCCCGGCCCGAGCGCCGGCACGCCGGCCGCGGCCCGCCGAGGTGATCGACCGGCATCCACAACATCGGGTGTGCGGGGGCGGCACTTCATCGCACTGTTCTCGCGGCTGCACGGCGGACTGGTCCTACCGCTACGGGCTGACCCCGGACGGCGGGACGGAGTTGCTGCAGCTCCGTCCCCCAGCCCAACTTCTGGCACGCACCCACGTCCAACGAGCGGGGTTGGGGCGCGCCGCGCGGACGGCCAGTGGCTGCTCGCCAGCCGGTACGCGATGGCCGTCCGAGGCCCGGACCAGCCCGCGGTCGGAGCAGACGGACGCCGGCGTCGAGTGCCGCTTCCGGTACGTGCTGCCGACCACCCCGGCCAGCAAGTGCGAGCTCGCCTACCGCGTCTTCGGCAACGGCCGGGTCGAGGTCACCATGACCGTGCGTCCCGGCGTGGGTCTGCCGGACATGCCGGAGTTCGGCCTGCTCCTACCGACCGACGCCGAGCTCCACCACCTGCGCTGGTACGGCGACGGGCCCGAGGAGTGCTACGTCGACCGCCGAGCCGGCGCCCGGCTCGATGTGTACGAGGCGGACGTCCGCACGGCGCTGACGCCGTACCTCCGTCCGCAGGAGGCGGGCAGCCACACCGGTGTGCGGTGGGCGACCGTGACCGACGACCGCGGTACGGGCCTGCGCTTCGAGTCCGACCAGGGCATGGAGTTCTCGGCCCTGCCGTGGACGCCGTTCGAGATCGAGAACGCCGCGCACCCCACCGAGCTGCCGCCGATCTACCAGACGGTGCTGCGCCCGGCGCTGATGCGGCGCGGCGTCGGTGGCGACGACTCCTGGGGTGCGCAGACCCATCCGAGTACCGCCTGCCCACGGGGACCGAGCTGATGTTCCGGTTCGCCTTCCGGGGGCTCCTCTAGACCAGGCCCGGACCGAGGCGGACCAGTTGCCGACGGGAGTGCATCCCGTCGGCGACCGGTTCGCTGCGCAGACTTTCACCACCCCGGAGAGCAACCATGGCTGTGCAGCACGACCGAGTGCGCTTCGGCGCGGCGTACTACTACGAGTACGCGGGTCCGGGACAGGACCCGAAGCCCGAGACGCTGGAGCGCGACCTCGACCTGATGCAGGCCGCGGCGTTCTCGGTGATCCGGGTGGGGGAGTCGGTCTGGTCCACGCTGGGAGCCCGACGAGGGCAGGTTCGAGCTGGACTGGCTCGAACCCGTCCTCGACGGGGCGCTCGCCCGCGGGATCGACGTGGTCATCGGCACTCCCGACGTACGCGCTGCCGATGTGGATGGTCCGCCGCTACCCGGAGGTCGCCGGCGAGGACCGCACCGGGTAGCCCGATGGGCTGGGGTGCGCGGCAGGAGGCCGACTTCACGCACCCCGTCTTCCGCTTCTACGCTGAGCGGATCCTGCGCAAGATCGTCGAGCGCTACCGGGACCACCCCGCGGTCATCGGCTTCCAGGTGGACAACGAGCCCGGGCTGCACCTGCTGCACAACCGCGGCGTGTTCCAGCGGTTCGTCGACCACCTGCGGCACACCTACGGCGACGTCGAGACCCTCAACCGCGAGTGGGGCCTGGTCTACTGGTCGCACCGGCTGTCGTCCTGGGCGGACCTGTGGACCCCGGACGGCAACGCCCAGCCGCAGTACGACCTCGCGTGGCGCACGGTTCCAGGCCGCCCTGACCACGGAGATGATCGAGTGGCAGGCCCGAGTCGGTCCGCGCCCTGGCCCGCCCGGACCAGTTCGTCACCACCTGCATCTCCTACGAACGCCCAGCCCTCGAGGACGCCGACCTCGCCTCCGTCCTCGACGTCACGAGCGGGAACCCGTACTACCGCATGCAGGACGGGCTCGCGCACCCCAGCGCAGCCGTCGTGCCGCAGGACTGGACGACCTACGGCACGTGGACCCTGTTCCAGTCGGGCGACGCGATGTTCTCCAGCCGCGGCGAGCCGTTCCTGGTGACCGAGACCGACGCCCAGTCGATCGGCGGCCCGAGCACCAACTACCCGGCCTACCCGGGCCAGTGGCGTCAGGCTGCCTGGGCGCTCGTCGCCCGCGGTGCGCGGATGGTCGAGTACTGGCACTGGCACACGCTGCACTACGGCACCGAGACGTACTGGGGCGGCGTGCTGCCGCACAGCGGGCTGCCCGGGTCGGGCCTATCCGGAGATCGCGCGGCCTCGGTGCGGAGCTCGCGCGCGCCGGCGGCGCGATCGCCGACGCGACACCCGACGCCGACATCGCGATCCTGTCGTCGACCGAGTCGCGGTTCGCGCTCGCCGGCCAGCCGCCGCTGCAGCTCGACGACGGCACGCGGGACCGCGAACAGCTATCCGCGGATCGTCGCGCGTTCTACCGCGGCGCGTTCGATGCCGGGCTCCAGGTGCGAGTGCTCCGCCCGCGCTACCTCTTCGACGAGACGCCGGCGGAGGCCGCCCGCACCCACCCGGTCCTCGTCGCGGCGGGCTACTACCCGGCCTCTGACGCGACCTGGACTGGCTCCTGCAGGTACGCCGAAGCCGGCGGGCACCTCGTCGTCGGCCCGCGGACGGGCTACGCGGACGATGAGGCCCGCGCGCGCGCCGAGACCCAGCCCGCGGGCTGTCCGAGCCGGCCGGCGCCTGGTACGACGAGTTCTGCAACCTCGACGAGCCGGTCCCGGTGCGCGGGTCCGCCGGGCTCCCGCTCGCCGTGGGCGCGGCGGCCACGGCCTGGGCCGAGTGCCTCGTCGCCGACGGCGCCGACGTCCTTGCCACCTACGACCACCCGCACCTGGGAGCCTGGGCGGCGATCACCACCGCGGGCGCACGGTGCCGGTCGGATGACGGTCGTCGGCACCGTGCCGGACCTGACCTTGCGCGCTCCTGGCGCACTGGCTCGTACCGACACCGCTCGCCGGCTGGTCCGACCTGCCACCGAGCGTCACCGTCCACAGCTCGACCCGACCGGACGGCACCCGTGTCCACATCGTGCACAACTGGTCCTGGGAGGCCGTGACCGTGACCGCTCCGACCGATCTCGAGGTGCTCGTCGCCCCCCGCGGGCAGGTACCTGCCGACCCGCCGCCGGCCGACGCGCCCGGCCCCGACGTGGACGCGGGCGCGACCGTCGCCCTCGGCGCGTGGGACGTCCTCGTGGCGGTGTCCCGATGAGCCGCTGGTCGGGCCGTTGGCCCACCGACGGGATCGCATTCGGCGCGGACTACAACCCGGAGCAGTGGCCGCAGGAGGTGTGGCCGGAGGACATCGCGCTGATGCAGGAGGCCGGGGTCACGCTCGTCAGCCTCGGCATCTTCTCGTGGGGTCAGCTCGAGCCGGCAGAGGGTCAGTTCGAGTTCGGCTGGCTGGACCAGATCCTCGACCTGCTCCACGAGGCGGGGATCGGCGTCGACCTGGCGACGCCCAGCGCCGCGCCGCCGGTGTGGCTGCACCTGGCCCACCCGGAGATGCTGCCCGTCGACGCCGACGGCATGCGGTTCACGCACGGCAGCCGGGAGTCGTGGTGCGTCAGCTCGCCCATCATCCGGCACCATGCCACGCGGATCGCCCGCGTGGTCGCCGAGCGGTACGGGCACCATCCCGCGGTCAAGATGTGGCACGTCTCCAACGAGCTCGCCTGCCACAACGGCCGCTGCTACTGCGACGTGTCCGCGGCCGCGTTCCGCGACTGGCTGGGCAAGGAGTACGCCGACATCGACGCGCTCAACCAGGCGTGGGGCACGGCATTCTGGGGTCAGCGCTACTCGAGCTTCGCGCAGATCCTGCCGCCGCGTCGGACCACCGCGATCCCGAACCCCGGGCAGCGCCTCGCGTTCGAGCGGTTCTCCTCCGACGCGTTCGTGGCCCACCTCGAGGCCGAGGCCGCCGTGCTGCGCGAGGTCACCCCAGACCTGCCCGTGACCACGAACTACATGGTCATGGGTGACTTCCACCAGATCGACTACACGCAGACCACGCCGCTGCTGGACATCGTCTCGAACGACCACTACCTCTGGGGCGAGGACCCGCGTGGCTGGGCGGAGCTCGCCTTCAGCGCCGACCGCGTGCGGGGGCTCGCCGGCGGCAAGCCCTGGCTGCTGATGGAGCACTCCACGAGCGCGGTCAACTGGCAGCCGCGCAACATCGCCAAGGGACCCGGGCAGATGCTGCGCAACGCCCTGCAGCACGTGGCCCGTGGCTCGGACGGCGTCCTGTACTTCCAGTGGCGGCAGTCGCGCGCCGGCGCCGAGAAGTTCCACTCCGGGATGGTGCCGCACGCCGGTCGGGACTCCCAGCTGTTCCGTGACGTCGTGGACCTGGGCGCGACGCTGGGCCGGCTCGCCGAGGTCCGGGGCAGCGTGGTCGAGAAGGCCAGGGTGGCACTGCTCTGGGACACGCAGGCGTGGTGGGCGGCCGAGCTCGAGGCGCACCCGACGGTCGACCTGCACTACCTCGATCTCGCGCGCCGGATGCACGGCGTCCTGCTGGACGCGGGTGTCGCGGTGGACGTCCTGCCGGTCGGGTCGTCGCTGGACGGCTACGACGTGGTCCTGGTCCCCACCCTCTACCTCGCGCCAGAGGACCTGTCGGACCGCCTGACGCAGGTGGTCGCCCGGGGCGGGAAGTTGCTGGTGTCGTACTTCTCGGGAATCGTCGACGCGCAGGACCGTGTCCTGCTCGGCGGGTATCCCGGGGCTTTCCGGGAGCTGCTGGGAGTGCGCGTCGAGGAGTTCGCGCCGTTGCCCGAGCACGGCACGACCGTGCTGAGCGACGGGAGCGTCGGCGAGGTGTGGACGGAGCGGTTGACGGCCCCGGACGCCGAGGTCCTCGCGACGTACGCGGACGGTCCGTCGGCGGGCGGCCCGGCCCTCACCCGGCGCACCACCCGGTCCGGCGGGTCGGCGTGGTATCTGTCGACGCGACTCGACGGCGTGTCTCTCGCCGGCTTGCTGGGGCGGATCCTGGCGGCCGCGGACGTGCGGCCTCTGGTCTCGGACCCGGGTGGGCTCGAGGTCGTCCGCCGGACGGGCGCGGGCGGCAGCTGGTTGTTCGCCATGAACCACACAGAGCACGACCTGCCGCTGCACGCGACCGGCCAGGACCTCGTCGCCGGACGCACGCACCCCAGCGGCGCCGACGTCCCTGCGCGCGGTGTCGTCGTCGTGCGCGAGGCCTGAACTGCCGCGACAACCGTGACCTTAATGCAACCTGAATGATGGCTGTGCCACCGCAATGTGAGCGCTAACATGCAAACCAGCCGCACTGCTGACGCACAGGCTGAGCCAGCACCAGCGGTGCTGGCCGCCCGGTGTCGTGGGGCGGCAGCGCGGGCCGGCCGGCGTGGGCCGGCCCTGCGTGCGACTGCGTTCTCAAGGAGGAGAAACAGATGGTCAGCAGGAAGTTCAGGACGCGTGCGATCGCGGCCAGCGTGGCGGTTCTCGCCCTCGGTCTGGCCGCGTGCAGCAGCAGCAACGACAGCGGAAGCAGCGGCGGCTCGAGCGGTGACGCGAGTGCCGGATCCGGCAGCGGCGACGCCATCACCGTCGGCTTCAGCCAGGTCGGCTCGGAGAGCGGGTGGCGTGCAGCGAACACCAAGTCCATCCAGGACACGCTGACGAAGGACGCCGGGTTCGACCTGAAGTTCTCCGACGCTCAGCAGAAGCAGGAGAACCAGATCCAGGCGATCCGCTCCTACATCGCGCAGGGCGTCGACTACATCGCGTTCTCGCCGGTGGTCGAGTCCGGCTGGGACGGTGTGCTGGAGGAGGCCAAGGCGGCCAACATCCCCGTGATCCTCACGGACCGCGCGGTCGACTCGAAGGACACGTCGCTCTACCAGACGTTCATCGGTTCGGACTTCGTCAAGGAGGGCCAGCGGATCGGTCAGTATGTGTCGGACACGTGGGGCACCGAGCCGATCAACGTGGTCGAGCTCCAGGGCACCACGGGATCTGCACCGGCCAACGACCGCAAGTCCGGGTTCGAGGACGCCACGAAGGACAACCCCAACGTCAAGGTCATCGCCTCCGAGACCGGTAACTTCACTCGGGCCGAGGGCAAGACGGTGATGGAGGGCTTCCTGCAGGCCTACCCCGACATCGACGTGGTGTACGCACACAACGACGACATGGCGCTCGGCGCCATCGAGGCGATCGAGGCCGCGGGCAAGGTTCCCGGCCAGGACATCAAGATCGTCTCGATCGACGGCGTCAAGGACGGCATGACCGCCCTTGCCGCAGGCAAGATCAACTACATCGTCGAGTGCAACCCGCTGCTCGGGCCGGACCTGGCGAAGATCATCCAGACCCTGCACGACGGCGGGACCGTCGAGCCCCGGATCGTGACGCAGGACGGCGCGTTCGACCAGGAGCAGGCGAAGGCGGCACTGCCCGACCGGCAGTACTGACCTGACCTGATCCGCACTGCCCCCGGGGCGTGGCCGTGTGCCGCGCCCCGGGCGCAGTTCAGCCTGCCGGTACGCGTGGTACCGGTTCGGACGAAAGGTCGATGATGACCGTTACTGACAGCCCGTCGATTGCGACCGACGAGCAGCACGTCCCCGCGATCGTCACGATGACGGGGATCACCCTCAGCTTTCCCGGGGTCAAGGCGCTCGACGGCGTCGACTTCCGGCTCTTCCCCGGCGAGGTGCACGCCCTGATGGGCGAGAACGGCGCCGGGAAGTCCACGCTCATCAAGGCGTTGACCGGGGTCTACGCGATCGATGCTGGACAGATCGTGGTCGACGGGGCCGAACGCTCGTTCTCGGGTCCCGCCCAGGCGCAGGACGCCGGCATCAGCACCGTGTACCAAGAGGTCAACCTCTGCGACAACCTGTCCGTGGCCGAGAACATCATGCTCGGGCACGAGGTCCGCCGGGCCGGGTTCGTCGACTGGCGCAGCACGCGCCGCGAGGCCCGCAAGCACCTGGCGACCCTGAACCTGGACATCGACCCGAAGTCACCGCTGGACTCCCACTCGCTCGCCGTCCAGCAGCTGGTCGCGATCTCGCGCGCGATGGTGGTCGACTCCCGGGTCCTCATCCTGGACGAGCCGACGTCCAGCCTGGACGCCGAGGAGGTGGCGCGACTGTTCGACGTGGTGCGTACCCTGCGCGCCCGCGGCGTCGCGATCCTCTTCGTGTCGCACTTCCTGGACCAGATCTACGCGATCAGCGACCGCCTGACGGTGCTGCGCAACGGCGCCCTCGTGGGGGAGTACCGCACGGCCGAGCTGCCCCGGGTCGAGCTGGTCAAGAAGATGATCGGGCGCGAGCTCGCGGTCCTCGAGCAGCTCGAGGAGGCGCCGAAACGGGCGATCTGCGATCAACTCCGACGCGACCCCGTTCGTGCAGGCCATCGGCCTGGGACGCAAGGGCACGATCGAACCCTTCGACCTCGAGGTGTACGCGGGCGAGGTGGTCGGACTGGCCGGCCTGCTCGGATCCGGACGCACCGAGCTGGCGCGTCTGCTCTACGGCGCCGACCGCGCCGACCGCGGAGAGCTCCGCGTCGAGGGGGAGGCGCTCAAGATGCGCACCCCGCGAACCGCGCTGGCCCGGGGGATCGTCTACTCCTCCGAGAGCCGCAAGACCGAAGGGATCGTGAGCGACCTGACCGTTCGGGAGAACATCACGCTGGGCCTGCAGGCCGAGCGTGGCTGGCTCCGGCGCGTGTCGCGGCGCAAGACCGACGAGGTGGTCGACGGCTACATCAAGGCCCTCGGCATCCGCCCCGACAACCCCGACGCGATCGCCGGCAACCTCTCCGGCGGCAACCAGCAGAAGGTCCTGCTCGCCCGGTGGCTCGCCACGCAACCCAAGCTGTTGCTGCTCGACGAGCCCACCCGCGGGATCGACATCGGCGCCAAGGCCGAGATCCAGAAGCTCGTCGCCGAGCTGGCCTCGCAGGGCATGGCGGTCGTCTTCATCTCCGCCGAGCTCGAGGAGGTCCTGCGGCTGTCTCACCGGATCGCCGTGATGCGCGACCGACGCAAGGTCGCCGAGCTCGTCAACTCCGACGACGTCACCACCGACGACGTCGTCCATCTCATAGCGAGCGGGGGTGGTGAGGAGTGAGCATCACCCGACACCGTCTGTTCTGGCCGGTCGTGGCGCTCGTCGTCCTGCTGCTGGCCAGCGTCCTGAAGTCCCACTCGTTCCTCGACATCGAGGTCCGCGACGGCCACCTGTACGGCGGGCCGATCGACATCATCCGGCGCACGAGCGTGCTGCTCCTGGTGGCGCTCGGCATGACGCTGGTGATCGCGACGCGCGGCATCGACCTGTCCGTCGGCGCCGTGATGGCGATCGCCGGCGCTGTCGCGCTGACCCAGATCGCGGCGTCGCCGGACCCGGGCTCGGTGGCCACCGTCGCCGGCGCGATGGGCACGGCGCTCCTCGTCTGCCTGGTCATCGGCGTCTGGAACGGCTTCCTGATCTCGGTGGTCGGCATCCAGCCGATCATCGCGACCCTGGTGCTCATGACTGCGGGTCGCGGCATCGCGATGCTCATCACCGGTGGGGAGATCACGACCGTCACGAGCGCGCCCTACAAGGCCCTCGCCTCGGGCTTCACGTTCGGGCTGCCGAACGCGGCGCTCATCGCCGGATTCTTCTTCGTGGTCACCGCCCTGGTCACCCGGCGGACGGCCCTCGGCGTGCTCATCGAGGCGGTCGGCATCAACCCGTCCGCCAGCCGGCTCGCCGGCGTCCGGGCGCGGACGATCATCTGGACCGTCTACATCCTGTGCGCACTGTTCGCGTGCATCGCCGGTTTCATCAAGAGCGCAGACACCATGGCGGCCGACGCCAACAACGCCGGCCTGTTCATCGAGCTCGACGCGATCCTCGCGGTCGTGATCGGTGGGACCTCCCTGGCCGGTGGCAAGTTCTCGTTGGCCGGGACGCTCGTCGGTGCCATGGTGATCACGACGCTCACCCTGGCGATCACGATCCTGGGCATCCCCGCCAACGCGGTGTCCCTGTTCAAGGCGCTCGTGGTCATCGTGGTCTGCCTGCTGCAGTCGCCGAAGGTCCGCAACAGCTCGTGGGGACGTCGCAAACAACCCGTCGCGGTTGCTGCGCCGGCCCAGATGGAGGTTCCGGCCTGATGGCGACCGACCAGCTCACAGCCCCGACGGGCTCGGTGACCGGCTCCGGCGCCCGTCCCCGGCGGTTCCACATCGACGAGCGCTACATCCCCGTGCTCGGCACGGTCGTCGTGCTCATCGCGATGCTCGCCATCGGCGGCGCCCGCTACGAGAACTTCCTCACCGGCCGCGTCATGGCCAACGTGCTCATCAACAACTCGTTCCTCGTGGTGCTCGCCGTCGGCATGACGTTCGTGATCCTCACGGGCGGCATCGACCTGTCGGTGGGAGCCGTGCTGGCCCTGTCCACGTGCGTCTCGGCGTGGATGTTCACGCACGGCTGGAGTGCCGCGGTCACGATCCCCGCGGCGATCCTGGTCGGCACGCTGATCGGTCTGGCCGTCGGCGTGATGGTCCACGTGTTCGAGATACAACCCTTCATCGCCACGTTGGCGGCGATGTTCCTGGCCAGAGGTCTGTGCTACGTCGTCGCGCCCGAGTCCCTGCCGATCGACAACCCGACGATCGTCGCGCTCTCGACGACGCGCTGGCCGCTGTTCGGGACGTTCGCGCTGACGCCCAGCGGGGTGATCGCGCTCGTCGTCGTCCTGATCGCGTTCGTGACGCTGCACTACACGCGATTCGGCCGCACGGTGTACGCGATCGGCGGCGGCGAGCAGTCGGCCCGTCTGATGGGCCTGCCCGTCGCACGTACCAAGGTGCTCGTCTACGTCATCAGCGGGACGTGCGCCGGCATCGGGGGTCTGCTCTTCGCGGTGTTCTCCCGCTCGGGCTACTCCCTGACGGGTGTGGGGATGGAGCTCGACGCGATCGCGGCGGTCGTCATCGGCGGCACCCTGCTCACCGGCGGGAGCGGTTTCGTGCTCGGGTCCGTGCTCGGCGTCGTGGTGCTCGGCCTGATCCAGACGATCATCACGTTCCAGGGCACCCTCAGCTCGTGGTGGACCAAGATCTTCATCGGCGCTCTGCTGCTGATCTTCGTGGTCCTGCAGCGGATCCTGGCGCTCCGCAGGCGCTAGCGCGCGGGGCGGCGGACGCCGACGTCCGCCGCCCCGGGTGCTTCACCGGCTGCCGTGCGCGGTCCCGACCGGGGTAGCTGGCGTCGTCCGGACCTGGTGCGGGCTCCGAACCGGGTGAACTGTTCGGACGTACCACCCCGCATCGCTGCGGCGTGGGTCGAGAACCCCACCTGCGGGCCTAGTCTTCGTTGTGACTGGACCTCCGTCCATGTGACTGCTTCATGTTCGGAAGGTTCGTCCCCGTGCGCCTCAGCCGCCGCCGTGTTGCCGCCAGACGTGTCGTCGCGCAGGTGTGCGTCGTCGCCCTCGTCGCGATCCTCGGGTTCGGTGTGGTCCTGGTGGGCACCACGCCCGCGTCCGCCGTCGGGACGACGCTCGTCTCGGAGTCCTTCACCGGGTCCACCGTCGCGGACCCGAACTTCATCGCGCTGAACAGCGCGTGCCTGACCCAGGCCACCGCCGCCGGAACGGGCGGCGCCCTCGGGAAGTGCGCGACGACGAGCGGGCCGGTACCGCTCCCGGCCGACAACGGGTGGCTGCGACTCACGGACGCCGCAACGTTCGTGCAGGGCGGTGTCGTGTACAACCGCGCGGTCCCGGCTGCCGCGGGGCTCGTCGTCGAGTTCGACCAGGCCCAGTACGGCGGGACCGTCTATACGGGCAGCAGCCCGTCGGCGACCGGTGACGGCATCGGCTTCTTCCTCAGCGACGGTACGTACAACCTCACGAGCACCGGCGCGTACGGTGGTGCGCTCGGGTACGCCCAGCGTTCGGGCACCGGCAGCGGCGACGCACAGGGCGCCGTCGGCGGCTACCTCGGGGTCGGGCTCGACGTCTACGGCAACTACTCCAACGACCAGGAGGGCCGCGGCACGGGCTGCAACGCGGCCAACGCGGGCACCCGGACCACCAACGCGGTCGTCCTGCGGGGGCCTGGACGGCTCAGCGGGACCCAGTGGACGCAGGGCTACTGCCGGGTCGGGACGTCGAACCAGCTCAGCCCGGCGTACAACCAGCAGCCGTCGCTCTACTACTCCTCGACCGTGCGGCCGACGGCGGCGACCGAGGCGCAGTTCGTCCGCAAGGTCCGCGTGACGGTCGACGCGCAGGACGCCACCTCGACCACCGGCCCGCGCGTCACCGTCGAGCTGAAGTTCCCCGGCGAGACGACCTGGGGCCACGCGACGACCACCGTGATGCCGACCCGCGCCCCGGCCACGTACAAGTTCGGCTGGGCAGCCTCCACGGGCGGTGCCACCGACATCCACCTGATCCGCAACGTCACGGTGAGCTCCCTGGAGCCGCTGTCGGACCTGACGATCGCCAAGCAGGTCGCGGGCACCATGAAGGACAAGTACGTCGCCGGAGACGTCATCCCGTACCAGTTCCTCGTCTACAACACCGGCACGACCAGCCTCACCGGGATCGCCGTGAGCGACCCGCTGATCACGTCGGTCTCGTGCCCGTCGACGACGCTGGCGGCGGGCGCGTCGACGATCTGTACGGGCTCGTACACCGTCACGGCCGCGAACGTCGCCGCCGGTCCCACCCTGACCAACACCGCGACCGCACGCGGCACGCTGCCCGGAGGGACGACGTCGACCTCGCAGCCGTCGTCGGTCACCGTGCCGCTGCAGAACATCCCCCGCATCACGCTCATCAAGACGCCCTCTCGGAGCTCCGGCGTCGCCGTCGGCGACACGATCACCTACTCGTTCCTGGTGACCAACACGGGCAACGTCACCGTGCAGGCGCCGCGGGTGGTCGACGGGACCGCGACCTACTGCACGGTCGCCTCGCTCGCGGCCGGAGTGTCGACGACCTGCACGGGTCCCACCCGCACCGTCACGCAGGCGAACGTCGACGCGGGCCAGGTGACCAACACGGCGACCGCCAGCGCGACCTACAACGGAAGCACAGTGACCGACGTCGACACCGCCGTCGTCCCCACGGTCGCCGCCGCACCCGCCCTCACCCTCGTGAAGTCCGCGAGCCCGACGAGCGGGGTCGTCGTCGGATCGGTCATCACCTACGGGTTCTCGGTCACGAACTCCGGCAACGTGACCGTCTCGGGCGTCGGAGTGACCGATGCCGGGACCCGGTACACCTGCACGAGCCCGACGCTGGCACCGCTCGCGACGACGACCTGCACGGCACCGACCCGCACCGTGACCCAGGCCGACGTCGACGCGGGTGGCGTGACCAACACGGCGACCGCCTCGGGCACGGCGCCCGGCGGCGCGGCCGTGACCTCGCCGCCGTCCACCGTGTCGGTGCCGACCGTCGCCGCAGCGCCCGGTCTCGCGATCGTCAAGACCGCGACGCCCGCGGCCGGTGTGCGCGTCGGCGACATCGTCACCTACGGGTTCACCGTGACGAACACCGGCAACGTCACCGTCGGCTCCGTCGTCGTCACGGACGCGGGGGTCGTCTACCCGTGTGCACCGACGAGCCTCGCGCCGTCGGCGGCGACGACGAGCTGCCCGGGCCCGACGCACACGGTGACGCAGGCTGACGTGGACGCCGGGCGAGTCCGGAACACGGCGACCGCGTCCGGGACCGCTCCGGGGAACGTGCCTGTCGCCTCGGACCCGACGACGATCGACGTCTCGACGGCCGTCGCGGCGCCGTCGCTGTCGCTCGTGAAGTCGGCCAGCCCGAACGCGAACGTCGCGGTCGGTGTCTCCGTGACCTACTCGTTCGTCGTCACGAACAACGGGAACGTGACGATCGGGACGCCCACCGTCACCGATGCCGGCGTGACCTACAGCTGCCCGGCCGGGTCGCTCGCGCCCGCCGCCAGCAGGACCTGCACGGGGCCGACCCACGTCGTCACCCAGTCCGACGTCGACACCGGCAGCATCACGAACACCGCGGTGGCCAAGGGCACGCGTGCCGGAGGTATCACCGTCACGTCGCCCTCGTCGACGGTGGTCGTCACCACGGTCGCCGCGGCTCCAGCGCTGAGCATCGTGAAGTCCGTCTCGCCGGGCACGGGTGCGGTCGTGGGCACGTCGCTCGCCTACTCGTTCGTCGTGACCAACACCGGCAACGTCACGGTGCACGGCGTCGGGGTCACCGACCACGGTTCCGCCAACACGTGCCCGGCCTCGACTCTCGCACCGGCCGCGACCACGACCTGCGCCGGCCCCACCCATGTCGTCACGCAAGCCGACGTGGATGCCGGGACGGTCAGCAACACCGCGACGGCCGCTGGGCTCGACCCCGACAGCTCGCCCGTCGCCTCGGCGCCCTCGACCGTCGTCGTGACGTTCACCCCGGCGCCCGCGCTGACCATCGTCAAGTCCGCGACCCGTAGCTCGGGCCTCGTCGTGGGCGACCCGATCACGTACTCCTTCGCGGTGACCAACAGCGGCAACGTGACCATGCACTCCGTCGTCGTGACCGACGCGGGGGTCCTGTACTCGTGTCCCAACCCGGCGCTGGCGCCGGGCGCGAGCATGACCTGCGCGGGGCCGACGGTCACCGTCGTCCAGGCCGACGTCGATGCGGGCAAGGTCACCAACACCGCGACCGCGAGCGGGAACCCGCCGACCGGCGCGGCGATCACCTCGCCGCCGTCGACGGTCGTCATCACCGCGGCCGCCGCGACCCCTGCTGTCAGCCTGGTGAAGTCGGCGACCCCGACCGCCGGGGTAGCGCTCGGCGACACCGTCACCTACGCCTTCGCGGTGACGAACACCGGCAACGTGACGGTGCGCACCCCCTTCGTGACGGATGCCGGTGTGGTCTATCCGTGTCCGGCGACGAGCCTGCTGCCCACCGAGCAGACGACCTGCACAGGCCCCACCCACGTCGTGACGCAGGCCGAGGTGGACGCCGGCAAGGTCACCAACACCGCTGTCGCCAGCGCGACCCCGTTCGCGGGTGGCTCGGTCAGCTCGGCACCCTCGACGGTCACGGTCCCCACGGTCGCTGCCGCTGGTGCGCTCACGCTCCTGAAGTCGGCCAGCCCGACCGCGGGCGTCGCCCTCGGTGGTCAGATCGCGTACTCGTTCACGGTGACGAACTCGGGCAACGTCACGGTGCTCGGGATCTCCGTCACCGACGCCGGCGTGTCGTACCCATGCACGCCGGCCGACCTCGCACCGGCGCAGTCGGCGACGTGCGCCGGCCCGACGCACACCGTGACTCAGCTGGACGTGGACGCGGGCGGGGTGTCGAACACGGCCACCGCGGCCGGCACGGATCGGTCCGGTGCCGCGGTGCCGTCGTTGCCCGCCACCGTCCGGGTGTCGACCGTCGCCCCCGCGCCCGGTCTCGCCCTGGTCAAGTCTTCGGACGTCACCGCGGGCGCGTCGGTGGGGGATGTCCTCACCTACTCGTTCGCGGTGACCAACACCGGCAACGTCACGATCGGCTCGGTCGCCGTCCTGGATGCCGGCATCTCGTACCCGTGCGTGCCTGCATCTCTGGCACCTGGCCAGGTCGCGGCCTGCGCCGGTCCGACCCACACCGTCACCCAGGCCGACGTCGACGCGGGTCGGGTGCGGAACGTGGCGAAGGCGACGGGTACGGACCCGAGCACCTCACCCGTGGCCTCGCCGTCGACCACCCTCGACGTGACGACGGCCGTCGCGGGTCCGGCGCTCGCGATCGTCAAGTCGGCCACGCCCGCGTCGAACGTCGCCGTGGGGGACGTCGTCGCCTACTCGTTCGTCGTGACGAACATCGGCAACGTCACGATCAGCTCCGTCGGCGTCACGGACGACCTGGTCGGGTACGCGTGCCCGTCGGCGCCGCTCGCCCCGGGTGCCAGCGCCACCTGTGCCGGGCCGACGCACCCGGTCACCCAGGCCGACGTCGACCGCGGGAGCATCAGCAACACGGCCACCGCGAGCGGCACCGGGCCTGGCCCGGTCACGGTGACGTCGCAGCCGTCCACGGTCGTGGTCTCGACGGTGGGCGCGGCGCCGGAGCTGACGCTCGTCAAGTCGGTGACGCCGAGCACGGGCGTCGTCGCCGGGACGTCGCTCGCGTACTCGTTCCTCGTGACGAACACCGGGAACGTGACCCTCCACGGCGTGGGTGTCACCGACGCGACCGTCGCGTACGGCTGCCCGGACTCGACGTTGACGCCGGGGCAGAGCACGACGTGCACCGGACCGACGCACGTGGTCACGCAGGCCGAGGTGGATGCGGGCACGATCAGCAACACGGCCACCGCTTCGGGTAAGGATCCGCTCGACGTGGTGGTCGACTCCGTCCCGTCCACGGTCACCCTCTCGATCGCCGCCGTTCCCGCCCTGAGCGTCGTCAAGTCGGTGACCCCGAGCAGCGGGGCCGTCGTCGGCACCGAGCTGACGTACGCGTTCGCAGTGCAGAACACGGGGACAGTGACGCTCACGGGGGTCGCGGTGCTCGACGCCGGCGTCACGTACGCGTGCGCGGCGTCGGCGCTCGCTCCCGGCGACACGACGACCTGCACCGGTCCGAGCCACGTCGTGACCCAAGGGGATGTGGACGCCGGCTCGATCTCCAACACGGCGACGGCGTCCGGGCAGGCGCCCGCGGGCGGCGGCACGATCACGTCGCCGCCGTCGACCGTCGACGTGACGTTCGCCGCCGCGCCCGCTCTCGCTCTGGTCAAGACCGTGGCGCCGAGCACCGGCGCCCAGGTCGGCACCACGTTGGTCTACTCGTTCGCGGTGACCAACTCGGGCAACGTGACCGTCGACGGCATCTCGGTGACCGACGACGCCGTCGTGTACGACTGCCTCCAGACGGCGCTGCTGCCCACGCAGAGCACGACCTGCGCGGGTCCGTCGCACGTCGTCACCCAGGCCGACGTCGACGCGGGCGTCGTCCACAACACGGCGACCGCCACGGGCGCCGACCCGGCGGACGCCGCGGTCGAATCCGACCCCGCCTCGGTCGACGTCACCATCCCGGCGTCGCCCGGGCTGACGCTCGTGAAGTCGGTGCTGCCCGCCAGCGGCGCGGTGCTCGGTGACGTCCTGACGTACTCCTTCGCCGTCTCCAACACCGGCAACGTGACGATCGCTGACATCGCCGTCACGGACGCCGGCGCCAGCTACTCCTGCGCCGTCGCCTCGCTGGCGCCGGGAGAGGACACGACCTGCGCCGGGCCGACGCACACCGTCACGCAGGCCGACGTGGACTCCGGCCGGATCGAGAACACCGCGATCGCAGAAGGCTCCGCGCCAGGCGGATCGGTCAACTCCGACCCGTCGACGGCGACGGTGCTCTTCGCCGCCCACCCCGCGCTCGCGCTCGTGAAGTCGGCGACGCCCGACACCGGCGTCGCCGTCGGCGACCAGATCGCGTACTCGTTCGCCGTGACGAACATCGGCAACGTGACGATCGGCTCGATCGTCGTCACGGACGACGGGTCGACCTACCCGTGCACCCCGGCCTCGCTCACGCCCCTGGCGTCGGTGACCTGTGCCGGCCCGACGCACACGGTCACCCAGGACGACGTCGACGCGGGGGTCGTCACGAACACGGCGACGGCGACGGGTGCGGACCCGTCCGACACCGCGGTGAGCTCGACGCCATCGACGGTCCGGGTCTCGACCGTCGTCGCGGGTGCCGGGCTGGCGGTCGTCAAGTCGTCCGATCTCAATGCGGGCGTCGGGGTCGGTGACGTGATCACCTACGGCTTCGCCGTGACGAACATCGGCAACGTGACGGTCGGCTCGGTCGTCGTCACGGACGCCGGCACCGACTACCCGTGCGCGGTCGCCGTCCTGGCCCCCACGGAGTCCACCACGTGCGCGGGACCGTCGCACACCGTGACCCAGGCGGACGTCGACACGGGGGTCGTGACCAACACGGCAACCGCGTCCGGCACGGACCCGGACGATGCACCGGTGACGTCCCAACCCGCGACCCACGACGTCACGACCGTCGCTGCCGACCCAGTCCTCGGCCTTGTGAAGAGCGCGGACGTCACGGCGGGCGTCGAGGTCGGTGACACCGTCACCTACGGGTTCGTGGTCACGAACCACGGGAACGTCACGCTGCACGACGTGGTCGTCACGGACGGCGGCACCGACTACTCGTGCGCAGCCACGCTGGCGCCGGCCGCGAGCACCTCGTGTGCCGGGCCCGTGCACACCGTGACGCAGGCGGACGTCGACGCGGGAAGCATCAGCAACACCGCGACCGCGGCGGCCGACCCGCCCTCGGGTGCCCCGGTGGGCTCGGGCCCCTCGACCGTCGTCGTGGACACGGTCGTCGGGAACGCCCGGCTGACCCTGGTCAAGTCGGCTGACGTCACCACAGGCGTCGCAGGTCGGCGACGCCGTCACCTACACGTTCGCGGTCACGAACAGCGGCAACGTGACGATCTCCCACGTCGGCGTCCTGGATGCGGGCACCAGCTACTCCTGCGCGGCGTCGGTGCTCGCGCCGGGGGAGAGCACGGCATGCTCCGGCCCGACGCACGCGGTGACGCAGGCCGACGTCGACACCGGCTCGGTGACCAACACCGCCGTCGCCGACGGCCAGGACCCGGCCGGCGCGACACTGGCGTCCGACCCGTCGACGGTCGTCGTCTCCGCCGTCGCCGCCGCGCCGTCCCTCGCCCTGGCCAAGGAGGCGTCGGTGACGAGCGGGGCGCAGGTGGGAGATGTGGTCCGCTACACGTTCGTGGTCACGAACACCGGCAACGTCACGCTCTCGGCCGTCTCGGTGGTCGACGCCGGCGTCACCTACGGCTGCGCCACGACGACTCTCGCACCGGGCGCGTCCGTGACGTGCGCGGGGCCGCAGCACACCATCGATGAGGCGGACGTCGCTGCCGGGGGTCGCACGAACGTCGCGAGCGCGACCGCGACCTCGCCCGACGACGAGGTGCTCGTCTCCGAGGAGGCGTCGGTGACGACGGAGACGCTCGCAGCGGACGAGGGTTCCGAGATGGCCGCGACGGGCGCGAACGTCGGCCCGGTCCTGTCGGCGGGGGTGCTCGCGCTGGTGCTGGGTGCCGGCCTGCTCCTGCTCGCCCGGCGCCGGCGGGAGAGCTGACCGCACAGGTGGAGGAGCCCTGACGAGTGCGCCCCGGTCGGATCATCCGACCGGGGCGCACTCGTTGCTGCGTCAGCTGGTGGGGACGTTCGCCGCGCCGTCCGGCAGGAGCCGCCGGCCCAGGACGCGCTCCGAGTAGCCGGTGCGGTCGAGGTACGGCGTGATGCCGCCGAGGTGGAAGCCCCAGCCCGCGCCCAGGATCATGCACAGGTCGATCTGCGCAGGCGTCGCGACGACGCCCTCCTCGAGCATGTGCCCGACCTCGACCGTCAGCGCGGTGAGCACGCTGTCGAGCACGCCCGCCTCGTCCAGCGGCGCGTCGGCCGGGCCGGTGAACACCGCCTGGATCGCCGGGTCGACCGGCTTGGGCAGCCCCTTGGCAGGCGCGGGCAGAACGACGCGCGTGCCGTCCGCGACGAGCTTCTCGAGGCCGGGGGAGCGCGGGAACCGGTCGCCGAGGTCCTCGTTCAACGACGTGAGCACGTGCAGTCCGACGGCGGGTCCGACGAGGTCGAACAGCTCGAACGGCGGCATGGGCAGACCGAGCGGACGCAGTGCCCGGTCGGCGACCTCGACCGGTGTGCCGTGCTCGACGGCGTCCACGATCTTGCCGAGCAGCAGGACGAGCAGCCGGTTGACGACGAAGCCCGGGCGGTCGGCCACGAGCACGGCGGTCTTGCGCAGCTTGGCGGCCACCGCGAACCCGGTGGCGAGCGCCTCGAGCGAGGTGTGCTCGGCCTGCACGACCTCGACCAGCGGCATCGCGGCCACGGGGTTGAAGAAGTGCAGCCCGACGACGCGCTCGGGGTGCTGCAGGTCCGCCGCCATGGCGCTCACGGACAGCGCCGAGGTGTTCGTCGCGAGGATCGCGGTCGGCGCGATGACCGTCTCGAGCTCGGCGAACACGCGCTTCTTGAGGTCGAGCACCTCGGTGACCGCCTCGATCACGAGGTCGCACGAGGCGAACTCGGCCAGGTCTGTGGTGCCGTGGATCGAGCCCAGCAGCCGCGCGCCGGTCGCCTGGTTCATCCGGCCGGTCGACGTCAGCCGGTCGACCGTGGACCTCACGGCCGCGAGGCCCTTGTCGACGCGCTCCTGGTCGAGGTCCCGCATGACGACGGGGACGCCGAGCCGCTGCGCGAACAGGGTGGCGATCTGCGCGGCCATCAGCCCGGCACCGACGATGCCGACGCGGGTCACGGGCTGCGCGAGCGAGCGGTCGGGTGCGCCGACGGGCTTCTTGCCTCCGGAGACCAGCCCGAACGCGTAGATGCTGGCACGCATCTCGTCGCTCATCATCAGGTCGGCGAGTGCTTCGTCCTCGGCCGCGAACGCTTCCTCACGAGAGGCGTCGCGCGCGGCGGCGACCAGGTCGAGCGCGCGGTACGGCGCCGGCCGGGACCCGGCGACCACGGCGTCGAGCCGCTTGCGCGCCATGGTCACGGCTCCGTCCCACAGCGGGGCGTCGTCGAGCGGGCGTCGGGAGACGACGACCTCGCCCGACAGCACGCGGGCTGCCCAGCGGATGGACTCCTCCAGGAAGTCGGCGGGGTCGAGGACCACGTCGACCAGCCCGACGGACGCCGCCTCGGCGGCCGCGAACGGCTTGTTGGCCGCGGGGCGTGTGAGGATCACGTCGAGCGCCTTCTCGATGCCGACGAGCCGCGGCACGAGGTAGGCGCCGCCCCAGCCGGGGACCAGGCCGAGGCCCGTCTCGGGCAGGGCGAGTGCGCGGACGTCGGACGCCACCGTCCGGTAGTCGCAGTTCAGCGCGAGCTCGAGGCCCCCGCCGAGCGCGATCCCGTTGACGAAGGCGAAGGTCGGGACGCCCATCGAGTGCAGCATGTCGTAGGCCGCGTGCCCGTTGCGGCCCAGGGCGAGCGCTGCCTCGCGGTCCGGGATGGATCCGATGAGGGTCAGGTCGGCGCCGGCGGCGAGGAAGTACGGCTTCCCGGTGACGGCGACGGCGGCGAGCTCGCCGGCCGCAACCCGGACCTGGACGGCCTTCAGGGTCTCGGTCAACGACGCGATTCCCGAGCGGCCCGAGCGTCGACGGCTTGGTGTGGTCGAGCCCGTTGTCGAGCGTGACCAGCGCGAGGGTCCCCGCGCCGCCGGGCAGGCGGACGTCGCGGGCGACGGCGTGGGTGACGCGCTCGGCGCGCGCTTCGGTGCTCACAGGGCGGTTCCTTCGTCGTAGGCCTCGTAGTCGGCGTGGTGCGGGTTCTCCCAGATGACGGTGCCGCCCTGGCCGAGGCCGACGCACATCGTCGTGAGGCCGTAGCGGACCTCGGGGTGGTCGGCGAACTGCCGGGCGAGCTGGGTCATCAGCCGGACGCCGGACGACGCCAGCGGGTGCCCGACGGCGATGGCGCCGCCGTACTCGTTGACCCGCGGGTCGTCGTCGGCGATGCCGAAGGCGTCGAGGAACGAGAGCACCTGGACGGCGAACGCCTCGTTGATCTCGAAGAGGCCGATGTCCTCGATCGACAGCCCGGCGCGCGCGAGCGCCTTGGTGGTGGCCGGGACGGGGCCGATCCCCATGATCGACGGCTCGACGCCGGCGTAGGCGAACGTGACCATGCGCATCCGGGTGGGCAGGCCGAGCTCGGCGGCGGTGTCCTCGGCGGCGAGCAGGCAGGACGCCGCGCCGTCGGTCAGCGGCGCCGCGGTGCCGGCCGTGACGCGGCCGCCGGGGCGGAACGGGGTGGGCAGCTTGCCGATCGCCTCGACCGTGGTGCCGGGACGCGGCGGCTCGTCGGCCGTGGCCAGGCCCCACCCGTTCTCGGGGTCGCGCAGCGCGACGGGCACGAGGTCGGGGTCGATCTTGCCCGCGGCCAGCGCTGCGGCGTACTTGGCCTGGCTGGCCGCGCCGAAGGCATCGGCGCGTTCCCGCGTCAGGGCCGGGAACGTGTCGTGGAGGTTCTCGGCCGTGACGCCCATGTTGAGGGCGTCGTTCTCGACGAGCCGCTCCGACAGGAAGCGCGGGTTCGGGTCGGCGTCGAAGCCCATCGGGTGGTGGCCCATGTGCTCGACACCGCCCGCCAGGGCCACGTCCTGCGCGCCGACGCCGATCGCGGCGGCCGTGTTGGTCACGGCGGTCATCGCACCCGCGCACATGCGGTCGATCGCGTAGCCGGGCACGGACCGGGGCAGGCCCGCCAGCACGCCGACCGTGCGGCCGAGGGTCAGGCCCTGGTCGCCCTGCTGCGTCGTGGCGGCGATGGCGACCTCGTCGATGCGCTCGGGCGGCAGCTCAGGGTGGCGGCGCAGCAGCTCGCGGATCGTCTTGACCGACAGGTCGTCGGCGCGGGTGTTCGCGTACAGACCGTCCTTGCGTGCACGACCGAACGGGGTGCGTACCCCGTCGACGAACACGACGCGACGGACTCGCGGGGATGGGGTGGGCATCCAGGCCTCCAAGCGGGACGACGGTGTCCGGCGGACAGGCGAATGCGAGCCCGCGACAACTAGACGATACCCCGGGTACCGGGATCCGTGCGAGCCGCAAGTTACTCGCCGGTAACAGTCCTGCCTACAACGTCGCGAACGCGTCGGCGAGCCGCGGTGCGGACAGCTCGACCTGCCACGGTCGGGCGCCACCCGCCTGCAGGAAGCCGCTGATCCCGTCGACGTCGAGCGTCGCTGGAGGCGTCCAGCAGAGCCGACGCAGCAGGTCGGGCTGCAACAGGTTCTCGGCGGGCACGGACCATTCCGTCGACAGCGCGGCGACCGCCTCGCGGGCGACCGCCAGGCGGGCTGCTGCCGCTGGGTCCTTCTCGGCCCAGGCGCGCGGCGGCGGCGGCGCGTCGCTCTTGGGGCCGCGCACCGAGGGCAGGTCGGAGTCCGGCTCCGCCATCGCGCGGTCGATCGCCTGCTGCCACAGCGCCGCCCGGCGCCGGGTGCCCTTGCCGGCGAAGGCGGGCAGCGCGGTCAGCTGGGCGACCGTGCTGGGCAGCGCCTGCGCGGCGGCGACGATCGCGTGGTCGGGCAGCACGCGCCCCGGGGAGATGTCGCGCTGACGGGCGTTCTGGTCGCGGGTCAGCCACAGCTCGCGCACCACGCCGAGGCGACGCGCGTCGCGGATGGCGTGCAGCCCGGACACCCGACGCCAGGGCTCCACCCGCGGCGGTGGCGGCGGCGCGGTGCGAACGGCTTCGAACTCCTGCGCGGCCCATTCGGCCTTGCCCGCGACGGCCAGCCGCTCGGCCAGGATCTCGCGCAGCTCGACCAGCACCTCGACGTCGAGGGCCGCGTAGCGCAGCCACTCGGTGGGCAGCGGTCGGGTGGACCAGTCGACGGCGGAGTGTTCCTTGGCGAGCCCGAGGCCCAGGGCGTCGGCGACGACGGCGGCGAGCCCGACGCGTTCCATGCCGAGCAGCCGGGCGCCGAGCTCGGTGTCGAACACGCGGCTGGGGATCAGATTCTGCTCGACGAGTCCGGGCAGGTCCTGGGACGCGGCGTGCAGGACCCACTCGACGCCCACCAGCGCCTCGGACAGCGACGACAGGTCCGGCACGGCGATCGGGTCGATCAGCGCCGTCCCGGCGCCCTCGCGGCGGATCTGGACGAGGTAGGTGCGCTGCCCGTAGCGGTAGCCCGACGCGCGCTCGGCGTCGACCGCGACGGGTCCGGTGCCGGCGCCGAACGCGGCGACGACGGCGGCGAGGGCCTCGGGCGTCTCGACGACGGCCGGAATGCCCTCGGCCGGCTCGGTGAGCATGACGACCTGCGGGGTCTCGGGCGTCTCGACGGGCACGACGACGAGCGCCTCGGAACCCCCGGCGGGGAGGTCGGGGGTCGCCTCAGGTCGCATGAGCCCCACCGTAAGCGACGAGACCGACGCAGCAGCGCACGCCGCGCACGTCGACGCGGTGATCGAGCGGTCAGGACAGGACGCCGCCGCGGATCGAGATGGCGACCAGCTCGGCGCGGTCGCCCGTGCCCAGCTTGCGCGAGATGCGGGCGAGGTGGCTCTTGACGGTGAGCGCGGAGAGCCCGAGGTCCTCGCCGATCAGCCGGTTGGTGCGGCCGTCGGCGACCAGCTTGAGCACGCTGATCTCGCGGGCGGTGAGCTCGGGCAGCGGCGGCGGTGCCGAAGCCGGGGCGACGGCGCGGGGCAGGCTGGGGGCGGTCGCACCGGCGATGGCCCCCCGGAGTCCGCCGGCCAGCAGCACGGTGATCTCGGGTCGGGCTGCGCGACGCGTCAGGACGACGACCCGGGGAGCGCCACGACGTCGCAGGTTGCGCACGAGCGTGCCCCCGTCACCGTCGGCGACCTCGGTCACGACGACGCACATCTGCTGCGTCGACGGGGCACCCGGACCCGCGGTCGCAGCTCCGGCCGGACGCGAGGCGGGCACGGTGCGCCGGAGCACAGGCCCGCGCGCAGGGGCCAGGTCTCGTCGCAGGGGCTCGATGCTCACGTGCCGTTCATCGGCACCCGCACCGACCTACTTGAGGGAACGACCTGTCAGCGGCGCGGGCCGAGTGCAACGACACCCTCGGGCAGCGGCTCGAGGCCGGCGGCCGTGCAGAGCAGCGTCGCCCAGGCCGTCAGGTGCGGTGCGAGGTCCTCGTCGGCGGCGGTCCAGGACGCCCGGATCTCCAGCTCGGTCTGCTCGGAGCGACGGTCGAGCGCGCCGAAGCTCTGCGACAGGACGCGCGTCACCGTCCCCCCGGCGGCGTGCGGGTCCAGCCCGGACTCGCGCAACGCCTCCATGAACCAGCTCCATGCGACCTCGGCGAGCATCGGGTCGGCGCCCACCTCGGCCTCGAGCGTCGCCCGCACCAGCGTCACCAGCCGAAAGTTGCCCTCCCAGGCCTCCTGCCCTGCGGGATCGAACAGGACGACGAACCGGCCCGAGGCGAGCTCCGCAGCGGCCACCGATCGGCGAGCGGTGCGGATCTCGGCCGTCAGGGCCGCGGAGAACGGGGCGATGCGTGCCGGACCGGGCACCTCGTCGAGGATCACCTCGGGACGGACGGTCACCTGACGCAGCGAGCGCAGTGCGCTCGACGAATTCGACGGGAACGTCCTCGGGACCAGCGGGAGTCACGGTGTGGAGCGTACGCACGGCGGTGTCGTCTTGCGGTCCGGCACGCCGCTCCGTGCGCAGCGGCTGCGGACTAGGCTTGCCAGCGCACCCAGCACCCCGCCGGACACCCCGACCGCGCAGCTTCCGACGCAGCCCCGGACGAGTCGAACCGGCCGACGTCCCCGAAGGAGCTCACCCGAATGGTCGCCACAGGAACAGCGCAGATCGGCGTCACGGGGATGGCGGTGATGGGCCGCAACCTGGCACGCAACTTCGCCCGCAACGGCTACACCGTCGCCATCCACAACCGGTCCTACGCCAAGACCGAGTCGCTGGTCGCCGACCACGGGACCGACGGCGACTTCGTCCCGTCCGAGTCCGTCGAGGACTTCGTCGCGTCGCTGGCCAAGCCGCGCAAGATCATCATCATGGTCAAGGCCGGCGGCCCCACGGACGCGGTCATCGACGAGCTGGTGCCACTCCTGGAGGAGGGCGACATCGTCGTCGACGCCGGCAACGCGCACTTCCCCGACACGATCCGTCGCGAGGCCGCGCTGCGGGAGAAGGGCCTGCACTTCGTCGGCTCCGGCGTCTCCGGCGGCGAGGAGGGTGCGCTGCTCGGTCCGTCGATCATGCCCGGCGGCACCAAGGAGTCCTACGAGTCGCTCGGCCCGATCCTCGAGAAGATCTCCGCCAAGGTCGACGGCGTGCCGTGCTGCACGTACATCGGCCCCGACGGCGCCGGCCACTTCGTGAAGATGGTGCACAACGGCATCGAGTACGCCGACATGCAGCTCATCGCCGAGGCCTACGACCTGCTGCGCCAGGGGCTGGGTGCCTCCGCCGCGGAGATCGGGCAGATCTTCGCCGAGTGGAACACGGGCGACCTGGAGTCGTTCCTCATCGAGATCACCGCCGACGTGCTCGCGCACGTGGACGCGGAGACGGGCAGCGCGTTCGTCGACGTCGTCCTGGACCAGGCCGAGCAGAAGGGCACCGGCCGCTGGACCGTGCAGAACGCGCTCGACCTCGGCGTGCCGATCACCGGGCATCGCCGAGGCCACGTTCGCCCGTGCGCTGTCCGGCTCGGTCCCGCAGCGCACGGCCGGCGCTCGCCGCGCTGCCCGCGCGACGCCGACGCCGTGGGACGATCACCGACCGCGACGCGTTCATCGAGGACGTCCGGCTCGCGCTGTACGCGTCGAAGGTCGTCGCCTACTCGCAGGGCTTCGACCAGATCGCCGCCGCCAGCGCGGAGTTCGGCTGGGACGTCGACCGCGGGCGCCATGGCCCGCATCTGGCGCGGCGGCTGCATCATCCGCGCGCGCTTCCTCAACCGCATCACCGAGGCCTACGAGCGCGACGCGCACCTGCCGCTCCTGCTCGCCGACGAGTACTTCACCGGTGTCGTCGGCAACGGCCTGGCCGCCTGGCGTCGGGTCGTCTCGGGCGCCGCGCTGGCCGGCGTGCCGACCCCGGCGTTCTCGTCGTCGCTGGCCTACTACGACGGCGTCCGCGCCGAGCGCCTGCCGGCCGCGCTCATCCAGGCGCAGCGCGACTTCTTCGGTGCCCACACCTACCGGCGCACCGACAAGGACGGCACGTTCCACACGCTCTGGACCGGCGACCGGACCGAGCAGCCCGCGTGAGCGGGTCGCTCACCTCGAGAACCGGACCGCTGCAGCCCGTCATCCTCGGCGCCGACATCGGCGTGTACGCCCTGGCCCGCTCGTTCCACGAGGCCTATGGCGTGACGTCGGTCGTCGTCGCAGGTGCCGCGCTGGGTCCCGTGGCCCACTCGCGGATCGTCCGGCACGAGATCGTCTCCGACGGTCACGACCCCCGGCAGCTGGTCGACCGGCTGCTCGAGGTCGCCCGCCGGATGCCCGATGCGCGTCTGCTGCTGATGGCCAACTCCGACTGGCTCGTCCGCGTCGTCGTGCAGCACCGGATCGAGCTCGAGGCGTATTACGTCGTCCCGTTCCTTTCGGCGGACGTGCTCGACCAGATCTCCGACAAGGCGACGTTCGCGGAGATCTGCACGAGGCTGGACATCTCGGTGCCCCGAACCCTCGTGCAGGAGTTCGGGGCCTCCGAGTGGGCGGCGGTCCCGGTCGACCTCGACTATCCGCTGATCGCCAAGGCGGCCAGCAGCGCGGACTACCAGGACGTCGAGTTCGAGGGCAAGAAGAAGGTCTTCGAGATCGCGACCCCCGACGAGCTGGCGTGGCTCTGGGACGCGCTGCGCGCGGCGGGGTTCCGGGGCCGGTTCGTCGTGCAGGAGCTCGTGCCCGGCGACGACACGCAGATGCGCTCGATCACCGCGTACGTCGACTCGCGCGGCGAGATCACGCTGCTGTGCTCGGCGCACGTGCTCCTCGAGGAGCACACGCCGTCGGGGCTGGGCAACCCGGCCGCCATGATCACCACGCGCGACGACGCGATGCTCGACCAGGCCCGGCGGTTCCTCACCGCGACCGGTTACCGCGGCTTCGCCAACTTCGACGTCAAGGTGGACCCGCGCTCCGGGAAGTTCCGGTTCTTCGAGGTCAACCCGCGCATCGGCCGGAACAACTACTACGTGACGGCGGCCGGCGCGAACCCCATGCGGTTCGTCGTCGAGGACCACGTCGACGGGTTGGCCGTCGAGCCGGTCGTCGTCGACCGGGAGATCCTCTACTCGATCCTGCCGCACCGCCTGCTGCTGACATACGTCAAGGACCCGACGCTGAACGCGCGCGTGCGTCGCCTGGTCCGCACCAAGGCGGCCGTCCACCCGCTGCGCTACGCCCGCGACCTGTCCCCGCGCCGACGCCTGTACGTGGCGATGGCGCTGGTCAACCAGGTCCGCAAGTTCCGCCGGTACTACCCCGAGGTCACGTCCACGGGCTTCTGAGCGCGCTGTCCCTCACACGATGAAGGGTTCGTCGCGCCAGGCGCGACGAACCCTTCTCGGTGTTCGGGCGGAGGTCAGCCGAGCTCGCTCGTGCCTGAGTACAGGTGCAGGACCGGGACCTGGAGCTCCTCGCGGGCGCGGGACGCCCAGTCGCGGTGGAACGTGTCCTCGACGGCGTGCGGGTAGGTCACCACGGCGATCTCGGCGACGTTTCCGTCGGCGACGGCGGACTTCAGGGCGGGCAGCGGGTCGTCGTCGACGACGGAGCCCGTGGCTTCGCGACCGGCCGCGACGAACGCGGCGATGCTGCCGGCGAGCTGTTCGTCGGCGGTGGCCTTCGCCTCGGGCTTGGACGGCTCCTTACCGCGGGCGCGGTTCCACGCCTCACGCAGCTCGCCCATGCTGAGGTTGTCGATGATCGTCGAGACGAGCGGCTGGTCGGTGTCCGCCGGGACGAGGACGCGGTACGCGTAGGTCTCGTCGGCGTGCAGCGCCAGCAGATGCTCGACGTCGGAGCTGGAAAGGGTGTCCTCCGTGAGGACGAGGATCGTGTCGGTCACGCGCTGAGCCTAGTCAACCGCCAGCGCCCGAGCAGCACGCCGTCCGCGTGGAGCAGGTGCAGCGGCTCGACCGGCCGGGCCGGGGAGAACCACGTCGACTGGTGCAGGATCCGGCTGGCGGGTCCACCGACGAGCGCAGGGGTCCACGTGAGGCAGACCTCGTCCACCACGTCGGCGTCGACGAGCCGCGCGAGGAGCGACGGGCCGCCCTCGGCCAGCACGTGCGTGAGCCCACGCTCGGCCAGCGCGCCGACCGCGGAGCGCGCGTCCACGTGTCGCCCGTCGCCCGCGACGACCACGCGGTCGGCGCCGATCCGGGCACGCAGCTCCGGGTTGTCGGTGGCCGTCAGGACGAGCGGCGGGCGGGGGCCGTCGAGCAGCGCGTCGGGGAGGTCCCCGGAGGTCGAGACGACCGCGAGCTCGAGCTCGTCGGGCAGGCCCAGGGACGCGCGCGCGGCGCGCAGGTCGTCCGGGACGTCCAAGGCCGTGTAGCCCTCGGCCCGCACGGTCCCGGCGCCGACCAGGACCACGTCCGCGAGCGCGCGCAGCACGCGGAAGACGCGGAAGTCCGCCGGGTTGTTGATCGAGCCGGAGAGGCCGTCCGATCCGGCGGAGGAGCCGTCGACGGTGCTGACCATGTTGGCGCGGACGCACGGGTCGTGGCCGAAGAGCGCGATGAGGTCGGGTTCGCCGGGCTGAGGATCGAGCCGGGGACGACCGAGCGGGAGCAGCACGTCGAGCGCGGGGGAGTCGGGCACAGCCCCCACGCTAGGGCAGGGTCAGGCCGTCGGCCCGAGGACGTCCGCGAGGGCCGCGACATCGCCGACGACGACGACGGCCGGGTTGCCGACGCCGCGCTCGCTCGCCCGGGCTGCGATGTCCGCCAGGGTGCCGACCGTCGTGCGCTGTGACGCGAGCGTCCCGTTCTCGACGATCGCCACGGGCGTGCCCGGGTCCTTGCCGTGCTCGAGCAGCGCGCTGGTGTGGGCGCCGAGCTGCGCGACGCCCATGAGGAGCACGAGCGTGCCGTCCAGGCGAGCGAGCGTCGCCCAGTCCGGGGTGGTGTCGTGCGCGGACAGGATGGTGAGCTGTCGGGCCAGGCCGCGGTGCGTGACGGGGATGCCGGCGGCGGCGGGCACCGCGAGCGCGCTGGTCACCCCGGGGATCACCTCGACCCGAACCCCGGCCGCGAGGCACGCGAGGACCTCCTCGCCGCCGCGCCCGAGCACGAACGAGTCGCCGCCCTTGAGCCGCACTACCCGGTGACCGGCCTGCGCGCGCTCGACGAGCACCGCGTTGATCTCGGTCTGCGTGAGCGTGTGCGCGTGCGGAGACTTGCCGGCCTCGATGACCTCCACCGACGGATCCAGCTCGGCCAGCAGGGCGCGCGGCGCGAGGCGGTCGACGACGACCACGTCGGCCTCCGCGAGTGCTCGCCGACCGCGGGTCGTGATCAGGCCGGGGTCGCCGGGGCCGCCGCCGACCAGCACGACGCTCCCGGTGGTCGGGCGCTGCCGCCGCAGAGGGAGCCCGCCGGTGTCGAGCAGCAGGGAGATCGCGTTGCGCAGCGCGGCCGCCCGGCGGGGGTCTCCGCCCGCGCCGACCGCCACCGTGACGTCCCCGGAGCGTGCGACCGCGGGGGTCCAGGCGCTCGACACCGAGGCGTCGTCCGCCCGGACGCACCACAGGCGCGCCGCCTCGGCATCGGCGGCCACGGCGTCGTCGACCGCACGGTCGCCGGTCGCCGTGTGCACGAGCCACGCGCCGTCGAGGTCGGTGGCGAGGTAGTCCCGCTGGGCCCAGGTCACCCGGTCGAGGAGCTCGACCAGGTCCTCGCACAGGGCTGGCGCGACGACGAGCACCGCGGCGCCGTCCTCGACCAGCCGCGCCGCGCGACGGGCCGCGACCGGCCCGCCGCCGACCACGACGACGCGTCGACCGGCGAGGTCGAGCAGCAGGGGGTGGCGACCGGTCATATCCCCGCGCCTGCCATCCAGTCCGTGTCGTCATCCGGAGAGTCCGTCGGTGTCAGCCGGTCGAGCAGCGTCTCGCCGATCATGCCCGCTGCCAAGGTGGTCCCGTCGGCGGGGTCGACGAGCAGGAACCCGCCGGTGCGTCGGTGGGTCGCGTACTCGTCGAGCACGACGGGCTCGGCCAGCCGGATCTTGACGCGCCCGATCGAGTTCAGCGAGAGCGCCCGTGGCGGGATGTCCGAGGAGGTGTCGGTGGCGTCGACCGCGTGCAGCGTGTCGATGCCGTCCCAGCGCGTCGACCGTGAGCGTGTCGACGTCGAGGCGTGCGTTGACCTCGCGCAGCAGCGCCCGGACGGTGCGGGTGCCCACGCGGACCAGCAGGCGGGCGCCGAGCACGCTGCGCTTCTCGGCCAGCCAGCAGACGGTGCCGACCAGGTCGGACCCGACGGTCACGGTGGAGCGGGTCGGGACCAGGACGTCACCGCGGGCCACGTCCACGTCGTCGGCGAGCCGCAAGCGTCACCGACTGCGGCGCGTGCGCCTCCTGCAGCGGGCCGTCGAACGTGTCGATGCCGACGACGACGCTCGTCTTGCCGGACGGCAGCACGGTGACCTCGTCGCCCACCGAGCCACGACCCCGGACGCGACCCGGCCCGCGTACCCGCGGTAGTCCGGGTACTCGGGCGACCGCGGCCGGATGACCACCTGCACCGGGAACCGGAACGCCTCGAGCTGCGCGTCGCGGCCGACCTCGACGGATTCCAGGTGCTCCAGGAGCGTCGGGCCGTCGTACCAGGGCATCCGCGCGGAGCGGTCGACCACGTTGTCGCCCGCGAGCGCCGACAGCGGCACCGCGATGACGTCCGAGATGCCGAGACCGGCGGCGTAGGCCGTGAACTCGTCGGCGATCGCGCGGAACGTGGGCTCGTCGAAGTCGACGAGGTCCATCTTGTTCACCGCGAGAACCACGTGCGGGACCCGGAGCAGCGCCGTGATCGTCGCGTGCCGACGCGTCTGCTCGAGCACTCCCTTGCGTGCGTCGACGAGCACGATCGCGAGCTCGGCGGTCGAGGCACCGGTGACCATGTTGCGGGTGTACTGGACGTGCCCGGGGGTGTCCGCCAGCACGAACGCGCGCGTCGCGGTGGAGAAGTACCGGTACGCGACGTCGATCGTGATGCCCTGCTCGCGTTCGGCGCGCAGGCCGTCGGTGAGCAGCGCCAGGTCGACCTGTCCGCCACCACGCGCGGCCGTTGCGGCCTCGACCGCACTCAGCTGGTCCGCGAGGACCGACTTCGTGTCGAACAAGAGCCGCCCGATGAGGGTGCTCTTGCCGTCGTCGACGGACCCGGCCGTGGCCAGGCGCAGGAGGTCCCGCGTCGCGTGCTCGGTCACGTGACTGAGCACCCATCAGAAATACCCCTCGCGCTTGCGGTCTTCCATCGCGGCCTCGGAGGCGCGGTCGTCTGCCCGGGTCGCGCCGCGCTCCGTCAGCCGGCTCGCGGCGACCTCGGCGATGACCTCGGGCACCGTGGCCGCCCATGACTCGACGGCGCCGGTGCAGCTCATGTCGCCCACCGTGCGGTAGCGAACGGTCCGGGTCTCGAGGGTCTCGTTCACCCGAGGGCCGCCCCACTCGCCGGGCGCGATCCACATGCCGTCGCGCAGGAAGACCTCGCGCTCGTGCGTGTAGTAGATCGACGGGAGCTCGATGTTCTCGCGCTCGATGTAGCGCCAGACGTCCAGCTCGGTCCAGTTGGACAGCGGGAACACGCGCACGTGCTCACCGAGCTTGTGCCGACCGTTGTACAGGTCCCACAGCTCCGGGCGCTGCCGGCGCGGGTCCCACTGGCCGAACTCGTCGCGCAGGGAGAACACGCGCTCCTTGGCGCGGGCCTTCTCCTCGTCGCGACGACCTCCGCCGAACACCGCGTCGAACCTGTGCGCGACGATGCCGTCGAGCAGCGGGACGGTCTGCAACGCGTTGCGGGAGCCGTCGGCACGCTCGGCCACGCGGCCGTCGTCGATCGCGTCCTGGACGCTGGCGACGACGAGCCGGAGCCCGTACTGCTCGACGACGCGGTCGCGGTACTCGATGACCTCGGGGAAGTTGTGACCGGTGTCCACGTGCATGAGCGTGAACGGCACCGGGGACGGCCAGAACGCCTTGCGCGCCAGGTGCAGCATGACGATCGAGTCCTTGCCGCCGCTGAACAGCAGCACCGGCCGCTCGAACTCGCCCGCCACCTCGCGCATGATGTGGATGCCCTCGGACTCGAGGGCATCGAGCTGGGTCAGGGTGACCGTGCTCATGTGTGCAACCCGCACTCGATCTTGCCGGTACCGGACCAGCGGCCCGCTCGCGCGTCCTCGCCGGGCGCGACGGCTCGGGTGCACGGGGCGCAGCCGATCGACGCGTACCCCGCCTGGCGCAGCGGGTTGAGGACGACGTGGTTCTCCTCGACGTAGGCGTCCACGTCCGCCTGAGTCCACGCGGCCAGGGGGTTCAGCTTGACCTTGTCCCGCTTGACGTCCCACCCGACCACCGTGATGTCGGTGCGCGTCGGGGCGTCCTCGCGGCGCATGCCCGTGATCCACGCCCCGTAGGGCGCGAGCCCGCGCTCGAGCGGCTCGACCTTGCGCAGTGCGCAGCACTGGTTCGGATCGCGGTCGTGCAGCTTCTCGCCGTACTCGGCGTCCTGCTCCTGCACCGTGCGCAGCGGCAGGACGGTGCGGAGGTTGATCTCGGTGAACTCGGCGTAGTAGTCGCGCGTGCCGAGGGTCTCCGCGAAGTGGTAGCCGGTGTCGAGGAAGATGACGTCGATTCCCGGGCGCGGCCTTGGCGGCCATGTGCACCAGGATCTCGTCGCCCATCGACGACGCGACGACCAGGTCGGAGCCGAAGGTCCGGACCGCCCACGCGATGATCTCCTCGGGGTGCGCGCCCTCGAGGTCGCGACCTGCCTGCTCGGCGAGGTCTCGCAAGGTCGCGGTGTCCAACGTGCTCATGAGCGGCTCACCAACCCCACGAACTTGAGCGCGAACGCGCGCGTGCACGAACGGCACTCCCACTGACCGTGGGTCTCGCCGGCGGGCCAGAGGTCCTCGCTGGCGCAGAAGGGGCAGTAGTACGGCACCGCCCGCTCACCCGATGTTCCGCTCATCGCAGGTCCTCCTCGTCCGCACGCTGTGCCCACTGGGCGAACAGCTCGCCCTCGGTGCGCTGCTGGTCGAACTTCGTCGCGACGCGCTCGATGTAGTCCGGCAGGTCCTCAGCCGGAACGCGCAGGCCGCGCAGGGTCTTCCCCAGGCCGCTCGTCATGCCCAGGCCGCCGCCGAGGTGCACCTGGTAGCCGTCCTCGCCGCCCGCCAGCGCGCCCTTGAGGCCGATGTCCGCGGTCTGGATGCGGGCGCAGGAGTTGGGGCAGCCGTTCAGGTTGATCGTGATCGGCTGGTCGAACGTCGGCAGCCGGTTCTCGAGCTCGCCGATCAGGTGCGTGGCGCGCGCCTTCGTCTCGACGATGGCCAGCTTGCAGAACTCGATCCCGGTGCACGCCATGGTGCCGCGGCGGAACTGGGACGCCCCGCGGACCGGCAGCCCCAGCGACTCGAGCTCGTCGACGAGGGGGTCGACCTTCTCGGGTGCGACGTCCAGCACGACGATCTTCTGCTCGACGGTCAACCGGATGCGGTCGGAGCCCGCGCTCTCGACGCGGTCGGCCAGCTGCTGCAGAAGGTCGCCGGAGATCCGACCGACCGTCGGGGCGACGCCGACGTAGAAGTTGCCGTCGTTCTGCGGGTGCACGCCGACGTGGTCACGGTTCCCCGTGGGCGGTGGCGGGGGCTCGGGGCCGTCGGGGAGCGTGAAACCGAGGTACTCGCCCTCGAGCACCTGGCGAAACACGACAGGTCCCCAGTCGGCGACGAGGAACTTCAGGCGGGCACGGGTGCGCAGCCGCCGGTAGCCGTAGTCGCGGAAGATGCTCACGACGCCGACCCACACGTCGGGGATCTGCTCGAGCGTGACGAACGCGCCGAGGCGAACGCCGAGCTTCGGGTTGGTGGACAGACCGCCGCCGACCCACAGGTCGAAGCCCGGGCCGAGCTCGGGGTGCACGACTCCGACGAACGCCACGTCGTTGATCTCGTGCGCGACGTCGTGGTGCGGGGAGCCGCTGATCGCCGTCTTGAACTTGCGCGGCAGGTTGGAGAACCGCGGGTCGCCGATGTAGTTGTCGACGATCGCGCGGACCGCGGGGGTGCCGTCGATGATCTCGTCGGCGGCGACGCCGGCGACGGGGGAGCCGAGGACGACGCGCGGGCAGTCGCCGCAGGCCTCCTGGGTGCTGAGCCCGACGGCCTCGAGCCGACGCCAGATCTCCGGGACGTCCTCGATGCGGATCCAGTGCAGCTGGATGTTCTGCCGGTCGGTGACGTCGGCCGTGCCGCGGCCGAACTCGACCGAGATGTCCGCGATGGCGCGCAGCTGCTGCAGGCTCAGGGCGCCGCCGTCGCAGCGGACGCGGAGCATGAAGTACTCGTCGTCGAGCTCGTGCGGCTCGAGCGTGGCCGTCTTGCCGCCGTCGATCCCGGGCTTGCGCTGCGTGTAGAGCCCCCACCAGCGCATCCGCCCGCGCAGGTCCTCGGGCGCGATCGACGCGAAGCCCTCGCGGGAGTAGACGTCCTCGATCCGCTGCCGGACGTTGAGGGCGTCGTCCTGCTGCTTGAACAGCTCGTTGCCGTTCAGCGGCTCGCGCTGGTCGAACGCCCACTGGCCCTCGGGACGAGCAGCGGGCGGGGCGATCCTGGTCTGCGCCATAGGGCGCTACCTCCGGAGTGAACATGGACGTGCGGCTGCAGCCAGCGCTCGGAGGCGAGCGCGATCGGGCGCAGACCGCGCGCCCGAGGGGACGTGGGCGGGGTCAGTTGCTCCGCGGACAGCAGCTGCGCATGCGCAGGACCGCGGCGGCGCTGATGCACCGACAGGCGGACGTCCCGGACATGATCACCCCCCGAGGATGACTGACGATCGCGCGCTTCGGGAGAGCCGTCCCGACATCTGAGATGTCCGTTACCGACATATGGACGTCCGCCCTACTGCCGCTGCGAGAAGTGCGTCGAGCCTGGTGCGAGGTCGTCTCCGAGCAGCTGGGGAACGGTGACCAGTGTGTAGCCCAGCGCCTGCAACGCGTCGATGATCCGCGGGACGGCCTGGACGGTCGTGGGGTGGATGTCGTGCATGAGGATGATCGCGCCCGGCTTGGCTCCGTCCAACGCCCGTTGCGTCGTGATCGCGACGTCCGCGTTCTTCCAGTCCTCGGTGTCGACGTTCCACAGGATCGATGAGGCGCCCCGGTCGGCGAGCACCTGCGTCACCGTGTCGTTCGTGGCGCCGTACGGCGGGCGCACCAGCGTCGTGGTCGCACCCGTCGCGTCCTGGATCGCCTCCGCCGCCTGGTCGAGCTCTGCGTTGATCTCGTCGACCGACAGCGTGCGCAGGTCGCGGTGGTCCCACGTGTGGTTGCCGAGGGAGTGTCCCTCGGCCCGCTGGCGGGCTGCCAGCTCCGGGTAGTCGGTGACGCATCTTGCCGACGAGGAAGAACGTCGCGTGCACGTCCTTGGCGGCCAGCTCGTCCAAGAGCGTCGCGGTGTACGGCCCGGGGCCGTCGTCGAAGGTCAGCGCGATGCGCTTGTCGGGATCGGTCGTCGACGGGGGCACGGACGCCGCGGAGTGCTCGGGCATGCCACATCATCTCGTGGCCGCCCGGGTGGGTTGGGTCGATCGTGCGGGTCGGCGGCAGGCACGTACGCTTCGACCTCGTGTCCGTCTCCGAGTCCCGCGCCGCCGGGGAGCCGTCGGCGCTGGTCGACCGGAGCCCTCGCGTCCCGGTCGAGCGCCTCCTCGCCGAGATGGTCCCGCCACGGCACTTTGCCGACGAGTCGTTCGCCACCTACCGGCCCGACCCGGCGCACCCGTCGCAGCAGGCGACCGTGGCGCGGTTGTCGGAGGTCGCCACGCTCATCCGCGACGGCTCCCCGCGACGGTGGCGCAAGAAGACAGCCGCGCCCGCGGTCTACCTCGACGGCGGCTTCGGCGTCGGCAAGACCCACCTGCTCACGTCGCTGGCACGAGCCGTCGAGGACGCCGCCTACGGCACGTTCGTCGAGTACACGAACCTCGTCGGCGCGCTCGGGTTCCTGCCCACCGTCGAGGTCCTCGCCACCCGCAAGCTCGTCTGCATCGACGAGTTCGAGCTCGACGACCCGGGCGACACCGTCCTCATGTCCCGCCTGCTCCGGGAGCTCGCCGACCGAGGGGTCGCGCTCGCGGCGACCTCCAACACGCTGCCCGGCTCGCTGGGCGAGGGTCGGTTCGCCGCCGACGACTTCCTGCGCGAGATCCAGGCACTCGCGGCACGGTTCGAGGTGCTGCGCGTCGACGGCGACGACTACCGGCACCGCTCGCTCGTCACGGACGCCGCCGGCCTGAAGGATGCCGCCGTCCGCGCGGCAGTTGCGGGTCGCGCCGATGCGACGCTCGACGACTTCGACGCCCTGCTCGCGCACCTCGCGACAGTCCACCCGTCCCGGTACGGCGCCCTGCTCGACGGCGTCGGGCTCGTCGGCCTGACCGGCGTCGGACCGGTGCCGACCCAGGACGTCGCCCTGCGGCTCGTCGTGCTGGTGGACCGGCTCTACGACCGCGACGTCCCCGTCCTGCTCGGCGGCGCAGGGGAGCGGGACCTGTTCTCCGCCGACATGCTCGCCGGCGGGTATCGCAAGAAGTACTACCGCGCCCTGTCGCGGCTCGGTTCACTGGCCGCGGACGGCGCCGCGCTCGTCGGCTGACCAGGCTCCACCGCCGGAATGCCGGTGCGCAGACCTGCGGGGACGGGCACGATGGCCAGCATGACCACCGACACCCTCGCCCGGCTGACCGCCGACCTGACCACCGCGATGAAGGCGCGCGACGCCGACCGCACCAGCATCCTGCGCCAGGTCATCGGCGCCGTCCGCGCCGAGGAGAAGGCCGGTCCCGTCGCCAAGGAGCTCACCGAGGACGAGGTGCTCAAGGTCCTGGCCCGCGAGGTCAAGAAGCGCCGCGAGAGCGCCGCAGATCTACACCGACGCGGGCGCCCCCGAGCGTGCCGAGGTCGAGACCCGCGAGGCCGACGCGATCGAGACGTACCTGCCCGACGCAGCTGTCCGACGACGAGCTCGCCATCCTCGTGCACGACGTCATCGCCTCCGTCGGCGCGACGAGCATCCGCGACATGGGCGGCGTCATGAAGGAGGCGACCGCACGCGCGGGCACGGCGGCCGACGGCAAGAAGCTCTCGGCCGCTGGTGAAGGCGGCGCTCGCTGGCTGAGCCTCGGCGGATCCGCACCTACCGGCATCTCATCGGGGCGTCGAGCTGCTCGCCACGGCGCCGGGGACCTAGGCCCAGGTCAGGCGAGTACCACGACCGACCGGGGCTGCACGACGGCGTCCGGTCCGGTTCCTGGTTCGCCCCACGCGGCGACGACGCTCAGCGAGGCGTTGCTCGCCGCACCGAGGGGCAGCGGCCGGTCGGACAGGTTGATGACGACCCGCGCGGACCCACGGTGCAGCACGAGCCACCCGTCCCACGGACCGTCCTGCGCGCCACCGCCGAAGGTCACGTCGGTCGCAGCCAGGTTGCCCGAGGCTAAGTCGGGCACGGAGCGGCGGAGCGCGAGCAGGGTCCGGTACCAGTCCAGCATGCGCGCGTGGCCGGGTTCGGCGAGCTCGGTGCGCCGAAGGATCGAGGCCTCGAACGTGGACAAGGCCTGCGGGTCGGGCACCTCGATGTCCTGGCCGTACAGCTCCGCCCAGCCGTGGCCGCCGAACTCGCGCGTGCGGCCCTCGCGGACGGCGGCCGCGAGCGATCGGGTCGGTGTGGTCGGTGAAGAACTGGAACGGCGTGCGCGTGCCCCACTCCTCGCCCATGAAGAGCATCGGCGTGAACGGCGACAGGATCATGAGCGCGGCCGCGACTGCGAGCGGCCCGACGTCGGGCTGCTGCTGCGCCGGGCGGTCGCCGATCGCCCGGTTGCCCACCTGGTCGTGGGTCTGGACGCTGACGACGAACCGGTGACCGTCCGTGTCGGACGGCACCGGTCGGCCCCAGGTCCGGCCGCGGAACGTCGACCACGAGCCGTCGTGCACGAACACCCCGGTCATGGCCTTGCGCAGCGCCGCCGGTGTGCCGAAGTCGGCGTAGTAGCCGTGCCGTTCGCCGGTGAGCAGGGCGTGGATCGCGTGGTGGACGTCGTCGGCCCACTGGGCGGTCATGCCCCAGCCGCCGACGGCCGTCGGGGTCACCGACACGATGTCGTTCAGGTCGGTCTCGGCGACCAGGGACAGCGGCCGGCCGATCGTCGATGACAGGGCCGCGACCCGGTTGGCCATGTTGGCGAGCAGGTGGACCGGGCGGTCGTCGGCAAGTGCGTGCACCGCATCGAGGCGCAGGGCGTCGATGTGGAAGTCGGTGAGCCAGCGGACCGCGCTGTCGATGATCCAGCGACGGATCTCGTCGGAACCCGGCTGGTCGAGGTTGATCGCCGCGCCCCACGGCGTCTCGTGCGCGTCCGTCCAGTACGGACCGAAGTTGCCGACGTAGTTCGCCGGCGGGGCCGAGGTGGTTGTAGACCACGTCGAGGCACACGCCCATGCCGAGGCCGTGGGCGGTGTCGACGAACCGCTGGAGCGCTCGCGGGCCGCCGTAGGCGTCGTGGACCGCGTACAGCCCGACGCCGTCGTAGCCCCAGCCGCGGTCGCCGTCGAACGGGGCGATCGGCATGAGCTCGACGACGTCGATCCCCAGGGCTGCCAGGGCGGGCAGCTCGGCCGCGGCGGAGTCCAGAGTCCCGCCGGGCGTGAACGTTCCGACGTGCAGCTCGTAGAGCACCGCTCCGCGGACGTCGACCCCGGCCCACGACTCGTCGGACCAGTCGAGCTCCCCGGTGTCGAACACGCGGCTCGGGCCGTGCACGCCGTGGGGCTGCCAGGCGCTGCGCGGGTCGGGCAGCGGGGGACCGCCGTCGAGGGAGTACGCGTAGTCCGTTCCCGGTGGTAGGTCACGGTCGGTCTCCCACCAGGCGTCGGCGCGCACCATCGGCACCCGCTCCGCACCGACGACCAGATCGACCTCCGAGGCGTTCGGTGCCCAGACCCGAGGCAGCATCCTCAGCCCTCGGCCCGCACGAGCAGGGCGACGGGGAACCGGTCCAGCAGAGCCGCCACGTCGATCACACCGCCGCGCACGGGGCGTTCGGTGAGCACGTCGAACCAGTCGCCCTCGGGCAGCGCGACGGTGTGGTCCGCCCAGCCCCCGACACGGTCGACTGCCGCGGCGAGGCGGGTGGCGACGACCGCCACCCGCGGTTCCCCGTCGACGGTCCGGGCGTAGGTCAGCGAGTGGCCCGACGAGTGCGCCAGCGGCAGGAACCCCGCGGACGGCCCGACGAACGCCTCCGGCAGGTCGTGCCGCAGGCGCAGCGCGCGCGACGTCACGAGGAGCTTCTCGTCGGCGAGGTCCCGCGGCCCCGCACCGTCGTCGAGGCGGACGAGGCGGGCCGCCAGCGGCGCGACGTCGACGAACCGGCGGTTGTCCGGGTCGACGAGCACAGGATCGGGCACCTCGGTGCCCTGGTAGACGTCGGCGACGCCGGGAACGGTGAGCTGGACGAGCTTGGTGCCCAGGGTCGCGGCGCGGACGGCCGGGCGTGTGCGCACCTCCCAGTCCGTGAACAGGGCCTGGACCGCCGGGTCGTCGAGCGCTCGGCGAGCCGCGTCGAGCACCGCCCGCTCGTACGGCTCGTCGGGCGCCGTCCACGTGGTCCGCGACTTGGCCTCGCGGATCGCCTTGGTCAGGTACTCGACCAGGCGGTCCTGCGAGATCGGGCCGCTGTCGGTCCACGTTCCGGCGAGCGTCTGCCAGAGCAGGTACTCGGTGCGCCCGTCGAGCAGCGCGCTGCGGTACGGGGCGGAGGCTGCGCGCAGCTCGTCGACGAGGATCGCCCAGTCGCGAGGCAGCTCGCTGAGCACGCCGAGCCGAGCGCGGGTGTCCTCACCTCGCTTGGTGTCGTGTGTCGACAGGGTCGTCATGCCCAGCGGCGAGGACACCTGCATCTCGGCGGCCCAGGCGGACAGGTCCGTCGGCGCCAGGGCGAACTGCTCTGGTGCCCCGCCGACCTCGCACAGGCCCACCAGGTGGGTCCAGCGGTAGAACGCGGTGTCCTCGACGCCCTTGGCCATCACGGCGCCGCAGGTCTGCTGGAAACGGACGATCAGCTCGTCCCGGCGGGCCCCGCGGGTCTGTCCGGCGCTGCCGACCTCGCGGCCGAGCAGCAGGTCGACCACGACGTCCATGGTCGCCGCCCGCTCCTGGGAGAGCTGTCGGCGGGCGTGCCGTGCGGCGGCCTGGAGCACCTCGAGCGACTCGGGGTGCACTGCTTCGCCGGGCACGACGTAGGCGCGGTACCGGTCGAACGCGACGAGCAGCTCGATCAGGCAGTCCTCCAGAGCGCGCCAGGTGTGGTCGCGCAGGCGCAGGTCGTCGTGGCAGATGCCCGCAGCCAGCGACGTCAACCGGTGCACCTCGGCGTAGAGCGGCCCGTCGACGATCTCGCGCTTGGCCCGCTCCGCGATCTCCGGGAAGGCGTCGGAGGTGTCGCCCGTGAGGCGGTGCATGACGGCGCCGAGGACCGCGGCACCGCCCGGGTCGACGAATGTCTGCTGGATCCGCCAGAGCGCCTCGTACCCGGTGCTCCCGGCGGTCTCCCAGTCGGGCGGCAGGGTCTCGTCGCCCTCCAGGATCTTCTCGACGACCACCCAGGCGCCCCCGGACGCCTCGCGCAGCCGCGCCAGATAGCCCGCGGGGTCGGCGAGCCCGTCCGGGTGGTCGATCCGCAGCCCGTCGATCACGCCGTCGTCGAGCAGCTGCAGGACCAACCGGTGCGTCGCGTCGAACACCGCGGGGTCCTCGACGCGCACGGCGAGCAGGGTGCCGACGTCGAAGAACCGCCGGTAGTTGAGCTCCTCGTCGGCAACCCGCCAGTACGCGAGCCGGTAGTGCTGGCGTTCCACCAGCTCCGCGAGCGAGAGGTTCTCGGTCCCGGGCCGGACGGGGAACACGTGGTCGTAGTAGCGCAGCACCGTGCGCACACCCTCCCCGGGGATCTCGACCTCCTCGAGCTGCAGCTCGTCGCGGCCCAGCACCGCACCGATCCGGTCACCGAGGACCGGCATGAGCACCGCGCCGTCGCCGGCGGACCAGTCGACGTCGAACCAGTCGGCATAGGGGGAGTCGGGGCCCTCGCCGAGAACCGACCAGAGCGCGCGGTTGTGCCAGACGGGCGTCGGCACGGCCATGTGGTTGGGCACGATGTCGAGCACCAGCCCGAGGCCGGCGTCGTGCGCCACGTCGGCGAGGTGCTCCAGGGCGGGCAGGCCGCCCAGCTCGGGGGCGACCTCGTCGTGGTCCACGACGTCGTATCCGTGCGTGGAGCCGGGCGCCGCACGCAGGATCGGCGACAGGTACACGTGCGAGACGCCGAGGGATGCGAGGTAGGGCACCCGGTCGGCGACGTCGGCGAGCGTCAGGTCCGTGCCCAGCTGCACGCGGTAGGTCGAGACGGGCACGGGCCGACCCGCCGTCGGGAGGCGGCGGGTCGGGGTCGGTCGCGGCTCGCTCATGCGGTCGAGCGCGGCCGGGTCGTGCGCCGCTTCGGCTTCTCGTCCGAGGCGCCCTTCGACTGGGTGCGTCGCTCGGCTTGCTTCGCAGCCTCGCGGGACGCCGCCGCGGCCGCTCCGGTGCCGGACGACGACGCCGTCGGGCTGATCGGCGCACGTGTGAGCACGACCACGGACTTCTGGGCGAGCGTCAGGTCCTTGCCCGCCTCGAACGTCGTTCCGGACTCGACCTGCGAGTCGGTGTCGAACACAGCCGTCCACGTCTGGCCGTAGGCCGAGTCCGGCACCGTGAACGTCGCGGTGTCGGGCTGCCCGTTGAAGAGCACGAGGAAGCTGTCGTCGACGATGTCCTGACCCCGGTCGTCGGGCTCGACGATCGCGTCGCCGTTCAGGAACACCATGACGGCCCGCGCCTGGTCGGCCCCCCAGGCCTCGTCCTTCATGTGCTGCCCGTCGGGCGAGAGCCACGCGATGTCGAGCAGGTCGGACTCCCCACCGTGCTCGGCCGAGCCGGCGAAGAAGCGTCTCCGGCGGAACACCGGGTGGTCCTGCCGCAGCCGCACGACGCGTCGGGTGAACTCCAGGAGCGCGTTCTGGGTCTCGTCCAGATCCCAGTCCACCCAGGCGATCGGGCTGTCCTGGCAGTACACGTTGTTGTTGCCCTGCTGCGTGCGGCCCAGCTCGTCTCCGTGGGCGAGCATCGGGATGCCCTGCGACAGCAGGAGGGTGGCGATGAAGTTGCGGCGCTGGCGGGCCCGCAGCACGAGCACGTCCTTGTCCTTGGTCGGACCTTCGGCGCCGCAGTTCCAGGACCGGTTGTGGCTCTCGCCGTCGTTGTTGTCCTCGCCGTTGGCCTCGTTGTGCTTCTCGTTGTACGACACGAGGTCGTTCAGAGTGAAGCCGTCGTGCGCGGTGACGAAGTTGACGCTCGCGATCGGCCGGCGGCCGGTGTGCTCGTAGAGGTCCGACGAGCCCGACAGCCGGCTGGCGAACTCGCCGAGAGTCGACGGCTCGCCACGCCAGAAGTCGCGCACGGTGTCCCGGTACTTGCCGTTCCACTCCGACCACAGGGGTGGGAAGCCACCCACCTGGTAGCCGCCCTCGCCGATGTCCCACGGCTCGGCGATGAGCTTGACCTGCGAGACGACGGGGTCCTGGTGGACCAGGTCGAAGAACGCGGAGAGCCGGTCGACCTCGTGGAACTGCCGGGCGAGGGTGGCGGCGAGATCGAAGCGGAAGCCGTCGACGTGCATGTCGGTGACCCAGTAGCGCAGCGAGTCCATGATCAGCTGCAGCACGTGCGGCGAGCGCATGAGCAGCGAGTTCCCGGTGCCCGTCGTGTCGAAGTAGTGCGCCTGGTCCTCGTCGACGAGCCGGTAGTAGTTCGCGTTGTCGATGCCCCGGAAGCTCAGCGTCGGGCCCAGGTGATTGCCCTCGGCGGTGTGGTTGTAGACCACGTCGAGGATGACCTCGATGTCTCGCCTGGTGCAGCTCCTTGACCATCGCCTTGAACTCCTGCACCTGCTGCCCGGACGCCGCGAAGGCGGAGTAAGAGTTGTGGGGCGCGAAGAACCCGATGGTGTTGTAGCCCCAGTAGTTGGACAGGCCCTTCTCGACGAGGTAGGGGTCGTTGACGAACTGGTGGACCGGCATGAGCTCGACCGCGGTGACGCCGAGCGAGGTCAGGTGCTCGATGACCGCGGGGTGCGCGAGGCCGGAGTACGTGCCGCGCAGCTCCTCGGGGACGGCCGGGTGCTGCATGGTCAGACCGCGCACGTGCGCCTCGTAGATCACGGACTCGTGGTACTCGTGCTGCGGCGGACGGTCGTTGCCCCAGTCGAAGTAGGGGCTGATCACGACGGAGGTCATGGTGTGGGCTGCGGAGTCGTCGTCGTTGGGCTCGTCGGGGGCATCGAACCGGTACGAGTAGAGCGACGGGTCCCCGTCGATCTGGCCGTCGATCGCCTTGGCGTAGGGGTCCAATAGCAGCTTGTTCGGGTTGCACCGGTTGCCCTGGGACGGGTCGTTCGGACCGTGCACCCGGAACCCGTAGCGCTGCCCCGGAGAGATCGCCGGCAGGTAGCCGTGCCAGACGAAGGCGTCGACCTCGATGAGGTCACCGCGGGTCTCGGTCCCGTCGCTGTCGATCAGGCACAGCTCGACCCGCTCGGCCACCTCGGAGAACAGGGCGAAGTTCGTCCCTGTCCCGTCGTAGGTGGCGCCCAGTGGGTAAGGACGTCCAGGCCACATCTGCATGCGCCCCAGAGTGCCAGCCCCGGACCCATCTGGCGCGTGGTGCACAGGGGAAGCACGGGTGGACTTCGACACACACCCAGCCGTTGCGGATGTGGGCGGGACCTGGTGCGCTGGCATCCGACGCGTCGGGGAGGACAGCGATGAACGGTTCGGTCGTGGTGGTCGGAGGCGGGCTCGCGGGTGCGAAGACAGCCGAGTTGCTGCGCGCGCAGGGCTACGACGGAGACATCGTCCTGTTCGGCGCAGAGACCGAGCGCCCCTACGAGCGACCGCCGTTGTCCAAGGGCTACCTGCAGGGCACCGACCCGCGGGACGGCGCCTTCGTCCACGACGCCGCCTGGTACGCCGAGCACGAGGTGGACCTGCGCCTCGGTGACGCGGTCACCGCCCTCGACCTGGATGCGCACGACGTGCTCGACTCGTCCGGCACCCGCACCGGCTGGGACCATCTCGTCCTGGCGACCGGATCCGAGCCGCGACGCCTGCAGGTGCCGGGCGCGTACCTCGACGGTGTGGTCTACCTGCGCACCGTCGACGACTCCGACCGCCTGCGCGCGGCCCTGGCGGGAGGTCGGCGCGTCGTCGTCGTGGGCGGCGGGTGGATCGGTCTGGAGGTCGCCGCCGCCGCGCGCGCCGCCGGGTGCGAGGTCACCGTGCTGGTGCGCGACCCGCTCCCGCTGCTCGGCGTCCTCGGCACCGAGCTGGCCGAGGCGTTCGCCGACCTGCACCGGAGCAACGGTGTCGACCTGCGCGTCCGCGCGGAGGTGGGCGTGCTCGTGGCCGACGGCGGCGGCACGCACGTCGGTGCGGTCGAGCTCACCGACGGCACGCTCGTCGAGGCCGATCTCGTCGTCGTCGGCATCGGCGCAGCCCCCCGTGTCGACCTCGCCCGGGACGCCGGCCTGACGGTCGAGGACGGCGTCGTCGTCGATGCCCACCTGCGCTCGTCGAACCCCCACGTCCTTGCGGTCGGCGACATCGCCCGGGCGTATCACCCCTTCTTGGGCACGCACCTGCGCGTCGAGCACTGGGCGAACGCGCTGAACCAGCCGGCGACCGCGGCGGCGACGATCCTCGGGCGTGACGAACCGTACGACGCACTGCCGTACTTCTTCTCCGACCAGTTCGACCTCGGGATGGAGTACGTCGGCTGGGTCGGACCGCACGGGTACGACCGCGTCGTGGTGCGCGGCGACGTCGCCGGTCGGGAGTGCGTCGCGTTCTGGCTGCGCGAGGGGCGCGTGCTGGCCGGCATGAACCTCAACGTCTGGGACGTGGTCGACGACGTCCAGGCGTTGATCCGGTCGCGGTCTGTCATCGACTCCGAGCGGCTGGCTGATCCCGACGTGCCGCTGACGGAGCTCGTCTAGACCTGGGTGCGCGTGACGGCGCGCCGCACCACCTCGTCGTCGTCCGCGTCCTGCGCGCGCCAGCCGAGCTGCTCGATCGCGCCGTTCCCACGCCTGAGCACGGTGGCGACCTGCCGCTCGACCCAGTCGATGTCGCCGTTCGCGGTGAGCGCCGCTCGCACGTGCTCCACGAGCGCTCCGACCGCGTCGGCGGCCGGCACGGGCTTGCCGGACATCGGGTCGACGAGGTCGCCGGAGAGACCCGACCGGGCGGCCCGCCAGGTCGCCGCCCGGAGCAGCTCGGCCCGCGGAGCAGGCCCGGGAGCCCGACCGTCGGTCGCCGTGTCGGCGAGGCCGCGGACCAGTGCCGCCTGCAGCGCGGCGTCCGCTGCGTCCAGGCAGACGTCCGCGACGCGCACCTCCACCGTCGGATACCGCGACGAGAGGCGGGCGTCGAAGTAGACCATTCCTTCGTCGAGGATCGCGCCCGAGCGCAGGAGGTCGGCGATCACGGACCGGTAGCCCTCGGCGTCCCCGAACGGAGCAGTGGGACCGGCCGTCGGCCAGCGACCCCAGACCTGCGACCGGTAGCTGGCGTACCCCGTGCTCGACCCCAGCCACGACGGGCTGTTGCCGGACAGTGCCAGCAGGATCGCGTTCCACGGGCGCAGGTGGTCGAGGATGCGGACGCCCTCCTCGTCATCGGCGACCCCGACGTGCACGTGGCAACCGCAGGTGAGCTGTTCGCGGGCCGTCTGGCCGAACTCTGCGCGGATGGCGTAGGTGCGCTTGTCCGGCAGAACCGTCGACTCGACCAGCTGCGGGGCGGTCGCGAGCGCGGCGATGCGGGCGCCCGCGCGGCTCGCGAGCTCGTCCGTGCGGGCGCGGCCGGCGCGGATCTCGTCGACGAGCGTGCTCAGGTCGGTGCACGGATGGGTCGACGTCTCGATCTGCTCCTGCTTGAACTCCTTCTCGACGTCGCCGCCCGGCTCGTCCGACGACTCCTCCTGCGCCGCGTACCGCAGCACGGCCGTCGCGACCGCCTGCGGGCGACCCTCCGGTGTGACCAGGAGGAACTCCTCTTCGACGCCCATCGTTCGCATCGGCCAAGTGTGGGGGAGCGGGCCCCGCTCTGCTCGGCAAGGGCATCGTGAGGAGAGGCACGCGACCCGATGTCGAAACGTGGTCGAGGGTCGTCGTTGACCCGAACGGCATCGGACCGTACCGTGCAGTAACGCTGCCGTCCGGATAGTGAGATGCACGCATGAGCCTGTTCCCGACCGTCCATTCCACCGGTGATCTCCCGCCGGCCCACCGCGCCCACCTCGAGGGTCACGGGCTGACGTTCGTCGGCCCGCACGACGACCCCGACGTGGTGCTGGTGCTTCCCGGGACCGACCCGGTCGAGCGGGGTGAGGGAGCTGGACTTGTCGTCCTGGTCGACGGGGCGGACGCTCCCGGGGTGACGACACTCCTCGCTGAGCACGGGATCAGCGCGCGACCGACCGAGCACACAGGCGTTCTCGCCCCGACCGACCTCACGGCCGACGACCTGCTCGCGTGGACCACAGACGCCGCGCTGCCGGTCCGGGCAGAGCTGACGCTCGGGAGCACCGCGACACCGCTTCTCCGGGTGGGGTCCGGCCCGGTCGTCGCCGCTGCGCACGACAGCGGTGGTCGACTCGTCGTGCTCGGGGTCGACCCGGCCGCGGACGTCCCGGGTTCTGCCGAGGTGCTGCTCAACGTGCTCGGCTGGGCGGCTCGCCCGACCTCGCCCGTGACCGCGACGGTCGACAGGTACCTCGTCGAGCACCCCGCGTGGGTCGCCCTGAAGCGGGACGCCACGGAGCTGCAGGGCCTGCAGATCAAGGACGGTTCGGTGCCGCAGGAGGCTCACCACGGGCGGGCCGCCGAGCTCGTCTCCGGGATCAGCGCAGCGCTGGTCGCGCTGGCCCCCGAGCTGCCGCATGACGACGACTACCTCACGACCGTCAGCAAGGACCTCATGAGATGGTCCGACCAGGGCTTCGGTGTGCCCGACTTCCTCGACTCGCTCATGGCCTTCCAGCCGCAGAAGCAGCGCGTCGACGGGCTGCCGCACCTCGTCCTGTTCCCCATGTACACGCAGAACGGCAGCACCGATCGTCGCGTCGAGGCGGTCCTCCTGCGCGTGCGGTGGCCCGATCTCGTCGCTGACCTGGAGTCGACGCAGTTCAGCAACGCCCTCTTCGTCCCGGTGACGTTCCTCGACTTCACTCCCGGCTACGACACCAACTCGGCGGTTCTGTTCCCCGAGACGGTGGCGGTGCGGGAGGTCCCGACGTTCACCTGGGGTGCGATCTTCGCGGACCGTGAGGCGGCCCGGTTCCGCCGCGTGGTGCGCGCCGCCACGGAGACCACCCGGTTGGCGCTGCCGCCGGACGCGACGCGCCTGCTCGACGACCAGCACCTCGCCGAAGAGACGTTCGTGCTGTGGGACCTGATCCACGACCGCACGCACATGCGGGGCGACCTGCCGTTCGACCCGTTCATGATCAAGCAGCGGATGCCGTTCTTCCTGTACTCGCTCGAGGAGCTCCGGTGCGACCTGACGGCCTTCCGGGCCGCGGTGCGGCTCGAGGCTGACGGCGTGCCCCACGCGCGGCACGTGCAGTACGCGATCCTCTTCGACCGCATCTTCCGGTTCCCGCTCTCGGGCAACCGCGTCCGCAACTACGACGGGCTCGGCGGTCAGCTGCTGTTCGCGTGGCTGCACCAGCACCACGTCCTGCACTGGACCGACTCACGGCTCACCATCGACTGGCCCCAGGTGCCCGGCACGGTCATCGCGCTCGCCGAGCAGATCGAGCAGCTCTACTGGCGCTCGATCGACCGCCCGAAGACGGCGCACTGGCTCGCCGCGTACGACCTCGTCGCCGGCACGCTCACCCCGCACCCGGCCTCGAGGTGGGCCGTGCGCGACCTGCCTCTCGATGGTCCGCCCAAGGGCTTGACGGACGCCGTCCTCGACGACGAGTTCCCGTTGTCGATGTTCTACGAGGCGCTCTCCCGCAAGATCGCCGACGTGGTCGCCTCGACGTCGGGGATCACCGCGTAGCTCAGTCGGTGGACGCTGCCGGTTCGGTGTCGTCCTCGTCCTGCTCGCGTGCCGATCGTCGAGGGGACACGGTGAACGAGGCGACGAGTCGTGCCACGAGAGTGGCGAGGAAGATCTGCCCGACGAGCGCCTCGAACGTCGCGATGTTCCGTCCCGGGAACTGCGCCGCGGTGTAGTCGCCGTAGCCGAGCGTGGTGAGCGTCGTGTACGAGAAGTACTGCAGGGCGCGCTGGCTCGTCGCCTGGCCGCCCGCGAAGAACGCGCTCGGGCCGAGCCACGCGAGGATGCCGAAGGCGGACGTGAAGATCATTCCGATCAGCAGGTAGGCGCTCAGCGCGCCGAAGATCGACTGCAGCGTGACAGCCGCTCGTCGCAGGATCCGGTCGAGGATCACGACGAGCGCGGTGATGAGGATGATCCCCACGGTGGCGTTGAGGATCCCGTAGGCGGTCGTGTGCGGGAGGAACGCGAACGCGAGCACGGTCAGCACGACGGCCGCGAGCAGGATGGCGCGCACCGCGACCTTCATGCGGCCCTCGATCCGGGAGGACCGGATGGCCACGACCAGGGCGCCGACGTACAGGGTGGCGACGAGCACCTGCACCCAGTCCTCGGTACCGAGCGCGGAGAGGATGTACGCGGCGACCAGGAGGGTCAGGACGAGGGCGAACCGGTCGGGCTCGTGGCGCCGCTCGGACCAGCTGCGTCTCGCCGGCGCCTCGGGCTTGTCGGGTCGAGGATCATCTTCCGTCACGTCCCGGAGGCTAGCAGCGGGCCGGACATCTGGTGAGGCCGGTCAGCCGATGACGACCAGGTCGCGCACGTCGTCGTCGGGAAGAGTGCCGGCCACCGCGGTGACCTCCATCTCGAGCAGGTTGGCGATGCCGTGGTGCACGTTGAGGAAGGCGGTGTCGGAGGCGTCCCGACCGGTCGCGATGCGCACCAGCGTCGAGCGTGGGGCCAGCGTCGTCGCGTCGACGACGTACCACTGCCCGTCCAGGTAGGCCTCGGCGACCGCGTGGAAGTCCATCGGCTGCAGGCCGGGCGCGTACACCGAGACGAGTCGGGCGGGGACATCGAGCGCGCGCAGCAGGGCGACCACGAGGTGGGCGTAGTCGCGGCAGACGCCCTCGCGCGCGAGGAGCGTCCGCACGGCACCGTCGGTCGGCAGGCTGGAACCGGGCACGTAGGACAGCCGAGACCCCACCCACGAGCTGACCGCAGAGAGCAGGTCGAACCCATCCAGGCCGGCGAACTCCGCGTGGGCGGTCGGGCCGAGCGAGTCGGACTCGCAGTACCGGCTCGGGCGCAGGTAGCGCAGGAGGTCGGCCTCGTCGGACGGGCCGTCCGTGGCGCGGCCCTCGATCGTCGCCGAGTAGTCCAGCATCAGACGACCGACCCCGGCCTCGAGCACGTGGAGGCGGGTGCCGTGGTGGTCGAGCACGGACTTCGGCTCGACGAACCACCCGTCGATGGAGATGGTCAGGGCCTCCGTGACCGTGTACTGGGTCGAGACCGCCAGCTCGAACGCCAGGGTGGCGGGGGCCGTCACGTCGAGGACCAGGTGGGCGCTCATCTCGCGGTGCATGCGCTGATCGTGGTCGATCTGCGGGTCGTTCGCCTCTCTTCCGCAGGGATCAGCGCTCGGGTGTGACCAGCGTCACCAGGCGGCGCGGTCGTAGTCCTTGAGGAAGCAGCCGTAGAGGTCTTCGCCGGCCTCGCCGCGCACGATCGGGTCGTACACGCGGGCGGCACCGTCGACGAGGTCGAGAGGGGCGTGGAAGCCCTCCTCGGCGAGCCGGACCTTGGTGGGGTGCGGGCGCTCGTCGGTGATCCAACCGGTGTCGACGCTCGTCATGAGGATGCCGTCGTGGGCCAGCTCGTTGGCGCTCGTGCGCGTGAGCATGTTGAGCGCCGCCTTGGCCATGTTGGTGTGCGGGTGACCCGGGCCCTTGTAGCCGCGCGAGAAGACGCCCTCCATCGCGGACACGTTCACGACGTAGGAACGCCCCGACTCGCGGCGCATGACGTGCCGGAGCCGGCTCACCAGGATGAACGGCGCGGTCTGGTTGCACAGCTGCACCTCGAGCAGCTCCATCGGGTCGACCTGGTCGACGGTGTGCACCCAGCTGTTCGACTCGGCGGTGTCCGGCACGAGCCCGCCGGCGTCGATCGCGGTGCCCGCGACCAGGCGGGCCAGGGACGCAGCCTCCGCCGTGAGCGCGAGCTCGGCGACCCTGGCGCCCGTCGCGATGCTCGTCAGCTCGGTGACCGAGCCGGCCAGTGCGTGCGGGTGGGCGCTGCTCGAGCGCCCGAAGGTGGTGATTGGTGGCAGAGGCCGGTCGGGCAGCGCCTCCAGCTCCGCGTCGGCCAGGTGCGAGTACGCACCGGGGGAGCGCCGGACCGTCTGTGCGGCGTTGTTGATGAGGATGTCGAGCGGCCCCTGCGACGCGATCTCGTCGGCGAGCGCGACCACCTGCGCCGGGTCGCGCAGGTCGATCCCGACGATGCTCAGCCGGCCCAGCCAGTCCGCGCTGTCCGGCATGGCCGCGAACCGACGGGCGGCGTCCCGAGGGAAGCGCGTCGTGATGGTGGTCGTCGCGCCGTCCCGCAGCAACCGCAGTGCGATGTACATGCCGATCTTCGCGCGGCCGCCCGTGAGCAGCGCGCGCTTGCCGGTCAGGTCCGTGCGGGCATCGCGCTTGGCGTGGTTGAGCAGCGCGCACGCGGGGCAGAGCTGGTGGTAGAACGCGTCGACGTCGACGTACGGATCCTTGCAGATGTAGCACGCCCGGGCCCTGAGCAGCGTCCCTGCCGTCGCGCCCCGGGCGGAGGAGACCAGCGGGATGCCGTTGGTCTCGTCGTCGATCCGCCCCGGGCTCCCGGTGGCCGTCGCCGCGACCACGGCGCGGTCCGCCTCGTTGATCGAGTCGCGCTTCTCTGCGCGGCGCTGCTTCTTCGCGGCCTTGAACAGCGCGGAGGTGGCGCGGCGAGCCAGTGCGAGGTGGGGATGGTCCGACGGCAGGACGCTGATCTGCCCGGCGACCCGCAGGAACGTCTCGAGGTCTTCCGGGGTGACCTCGTCGGTCGTGGGCGAGGTGGTCAAGGTCGTCATCGTGCGGTTCCTAGCGGGTCGTCGAACGAGCATGCTGCCGACGGGCACGCTGCAGAGCGAGCACGAGAGCCGGGCGCGGGGTGACTCAGTCTACCGGCCCGCTCGGCCGAGCCTCCGGGCGCCCGCCGACGAGGTCGCGCATCCGGTTGTGCCGCGCCTCGTACCGTTCTCCGAACCTCGCGCGCGACCGCGCGAGCTTCTTGTCCCGGTACCGCCTCTTCGCCCACCACGACTGGGGTGTGGCCAGACGAGCAGCACCCACCCAGGCGAAGATCGGGACCACGATGCCCACGAGCCCGGTGGCCAGCTTGCCCTTGAGCAGGCTGATGAGGACGAAGACCATGTGGACGACCAGGTACGCCGAGAAGATCCAGCCCGACTCGCCCTCGTCGAGGGTGTTCCCGATCGGTGAGGCGCCGAGCAGGAGCGCGAACGCGAGCGCCGCCGCGATGAGGATCGCGTCGATCGACTTGCGGCCCTCGTTGCTCCAGTACACGTCGTCGAGGTGGAACCAGAGGGCGAACTCGTCGAGCGTCAGGGCCGCACCCGCGCCGAAGACGAGCGCCAGGACGTCGATCGCCGGCGAACTGGGGAGGAAGCGGAACGCCAGCAGCGCAGAGACCAGGACGAGCATGATGCCCCAGACCTGGTGGTGCACATGGACGCCGCCGATGTAGATGTCCTTGATCGGGCCGCCACCCGACTGCTCGGCGTCCGCCTCCGTGCGCGCCGACCGCGCGTGGATCCTGCGGGTGATCGTGCGAACCAGGGCGAAGGTGACGAGAAACCCGATCAGTGCCCACAGCGCCGGTGACCGACCGCTGTCCACGAAGGTCGTCTGGTACCACTCCATCGCCGCCTCCTCGACCGTGACCCGCCCCTCTGGGGACAGTACCGACGGCGGGTAATTCTCCGCTCGAACCAGGCGGTTTGTGCGGATTCGGCTGCTACGTTCGGCGGAGTAGGCCGGGGCACCTCCAGCTGCTGGCCACGCGACGCCGCGGAAGAAACTCGAGGAGCAACGGTGAGCAAGAGGCTTGAGAGTGACGACGTGTTCGGCCCGATCCACGGGCGACCCAGTTTCAGTTCACACATCGACCGCGGCACGTTTCCCGCCCACGGCATCGACGCCGACGAGGCCTACGAGCTCCTCCACACCGGTCTGATGCTCGACGGGCGCGAGACGCTCAACCTGGCGTCGTTCGTGACCACCTGGATGGAGCCCCAGGCCGAGAAGCTCATCCACGACACGATCCGCAAGAACCACATCGACCACGAGGAGTACCCCGCCGCGTCGCTCGTCGAAGAGGCGGCCGTGCACATGCTCGGCGACCTGTTCAACGCGCCGGACAACGCCAAGGTCGTCGGCGTCGCGACGATCGGCTCGTCCGAGGCGATCATGCTCGGCCTGCTGGCCCACAAGCGCACCTGGCGCAACCGCCGCGCCGCGGCGGGGCTGCCCACCGACAAGCCGAACGTGGTGTTCGGCGCAGAGACCCATGTGGTCTGGGACAAGTTCGCCAACTATTTCGACGTCGAGATGCGCAAGATCCCGATGAAGAAGGACCGATTCGTCATCAGCGCACGAGGACGTCGAGCCGCTCGTCGACGAGAACACGATCGCCGTCGGTGCAGTGCTCGGCACCACGCACATCGGCGAGTCGGACCCGATCGAGGAGATCAACGACCTGCTCGTGCGGATCAAGAAGGAGAAGGGCTGGGACGTGCCGCTGCACGTCGACGGCGCTAGTGGTGCGTTCATCGCCCCGTTCTCCGAGCCGGACTTCAAGTTCGACTTCCGCCTCGAGCAGGTGGCCTCGATCAACGCGTCCGGGCACAAGTACGGCCTCGTCTACCCGGGCGTCGGCTGGCTGATCTTCCGCGACGGATCGAAGCTGCCCGAGGATCTCGTCTTCAGCGTCAACTACCTCGGCGGCGCCCAGCCGACGTTCACGTTCAACTTCTCGCGCGGCTCGGCCATGATCCAGGCCCAGCTGTACAACTTCGTGCGCCTCGGCCGCAGCGGCTACACCTCGATCGTCGAGACGATGCTCGCCAATGCGCGGTTCCTCAACGAGAGCCTGGTCGACAGCGGCAAGTTCGAGATCCTCAATCCGGGCCTGGCGGAGCCGGTGGTGACCTTCACGCTCAAGGGTGACCCCGGTTTCGACGTCTACCACCTGTCGTCGCGCCTGCGCGAGGACGGCTGGATCGTGCCGGCCTACAGCCTGCCGCCGGACGCCCAGGAGACGCACCTGATGCGGGTCGTCGTCCGCCTGGACCTCAGCCGGCTCATGATCGAGCAGCTGCTCAAGGACCTCTTCCACGCCTACGACTCGCTCGCGGCGGAGCAGCCGACGCACAAGCCGACCCCCAAGCCCGACCTCTGGACGTCGCCCGCCGCACGCCGCCGCGAAGAGCAAGGCGCGCACGGGCCTCACCAAGAAGAGGTGAGCACCAGCACCACCGTCCCGGACCTTCCGCCGGGATGGTCCGTCGTCGAGACCTCGGGCCCGGCCTCGTTCGTCACGAGCGCCGTGCTGGAGCGTCCCGACGGCACCCGGGTGCACTGGAGCTCGCGTCGGCACCGCAAGGGGCTCGGGCTCCTCGAGGACCGCGTCCTCGACCCCGCGCGCACCTGGGCCGGCCGTCCGAGCGGCGATGAGCTGGTGGATCGGCGCGCTGTTCGCCATCGGCTCGATCTGCTTCGCGCTCGGCTCGCTCCCGGTCTACTTCAACAACATCGCCGCGCCGATCGTGGCGTGGACGTTCTTCGTCGGCTCGCTCTTCTTCACCAGCGCCGGGTACCTGGTGTTCCGCGAGACGGTGGCGGCACCCGAGGGGATCTTCCTCGACAAGGAGTCCCGCGGACCGCTGCGCCGGCTCATCGGCTGGAAGCCTCGTCGGCTCGACTTCTGGGCCGCGTTGATCCAGCTCATCGGGACGTTGTTCTTCAACGTCACCACGTTTGCCGGCACCCGTGCCGACCTGACCCTCGCGCAGGAGCGCCACCTGATCTGGGCGCCCGACGTGCTCGGGTCGGTGGCGTTCCTCGTCGCGAGCTGGTTCGCCTACTCCGAGGTGAACCGGGGGATCCTGCCCCGCTCCGACCGTTCGACGGGATGGCGCATCAGCGCGCTCAACCTCCTCGGGCTCGATCGCCTTCGGCGCGTCGGCGATCGCCTCGCGCTACCTGCGCTCGACGGGCGAGCTGGCCAACCTCCAGCTCGTCAACCTGGGCACGTTCGTCGGGGCAGTGTGCTTCCTGCTGGGCGCGATCCTCTTGCCGGTCGAGTCGGCGCGGGACCGGGTTCCTGAGACGACGACGGCCGCCTGAGCGGTCGGCCGTGGAACATCCTGGCCAGCAGACCGGTCAGGTCGACGAGCGCGACCCGAATCGCGGCCTTGGCGACGAACGAGATCCTGACGGATGTCACACCGACAGGCGGGCCCCGGCACTCAATTCATGTCGTAGCCGTCCGCTAGCCTCATTCCCGATGGTGGAACCACGCTCTGAAGGCACGTTCGCGAGGCGCGCAGCCGTGCGCGAGATCGCGCTCGTCATCGCGCTCTATGCCGCGTACAGCGCCACCCGGTTCGTCGTCGGCGGCGACTGGGGTGCGGCGCGTCACCATGCGCTCGACATCGTGAACATCGAGCAGTTCCTGCACGTCGATGTCGAGCATGCCATCAACCACGCGATCACCCCGATCACGCCTCTGGCGGTGTTTTCGGCGTACTGGTACGCGACCATGCACTTCATCGTCACGTGGACCGTGCTGGTGGTGCTCTACATCCGCCGGCCCACGCTTGTACCGCCCCGCGCGCACTGCCCTGTTCGCCGCGACGTTCATTGCGCTCCTGGGCTACATGTTCTATCCGACGGCCCCGCCCAGGCTGACCGGGGGATACCTCGACACCGTGTCGCTGACGGCGCAGTACGGCTGGTGGCCGTCGGCGGCCGAGCAGGCGCAGAGCACGAGCACGGTGACCAACCAGGTGGCGGCCATGCCGTCGATGCACGTCGGTTGGGCGCTGTGGGTGAGCGTCGTCCTGGCGTGCCTGGCGCGCCGGCGGTGGCTGAAGATCGCCGCGTTCGGCTACGTGACCATGACGACTGCCGTCGTGGTGCTCACGGGGAACCACTGGATCCTGGACGCCGTCGCCGGTGGTGGGCTCGTGCTGGCGTGCTGGTGGGCTGCGAGCAGGCCGTACGCGCCCGCCTCTGCGACCGGGCGTCGTAGCGCGGCGCTGGTGGCCCTGCCCGACGAGTATGCGCTGGCGGGCGCCGAGAACCACACCGCGACGGACGCGCCCGACGCGCCGCTCCTGACCGAACATCGTGAGGTTCCGCTGCACGATCTCGACGGCGGGCGGCCCGCACCAGGCTGACCGGCGAGGTGCGTACCCGGGGCGAGGCCCAGCCAGGGCAGACTCGGCCTGTGCACGACGACCCGATCGCGACGCTGCTGGCGGACCCGCCACACCTGCCCGTCCGCACTGCCCTCGCAGACGTCGTCGCCGCGGTCACGCGGCACGGGATCGCGGTCGTGCAGGCACCGCCGGGCACCGGAAAGACGACGCTCGTCCCACCCGCGGTCGCCTCGGTCGTCCGCGGTCTGGTCGTGGTGACGCAGCCACGTCGGATTGCCGCCCGGGCGGCGGCCCGTCGGCTCGCGCACCTGCTCGGTGAGGACGTCGGCCGGACGGTCGGCTACAGCGTGCGAGGCGAGAGCCGGACGAGCGCGACGATGCGGATCGAGGTGGTGACCACCGGCGTCCTGCTCCGGAGGTTGCAACGTGATCCGGAGCTCGTCGGCGTCGGGGCCGTGGTGCTGGACGAGGTCCACGAGCGACATCTCGACGGGGACCTCGCGCTCGCCCTGCTGGCGGACGTCCGGGCGAACCTGCGGGACGACCTGGTGGTCGTCGCGATGTCCGCGACGGTCGAGGCGGGCCGGACGGCTGCCGTGCTGGGCGACGCCCCGGTGGTGGCGGTCGACGGGGCGCTGTACCCCGTGGACGTCCTGTGGTGCCCGCCGCCCGCACGGGTCGCCCGCACCGACGACCGGGGGATCACGCCCGGGTTCCTGGACCACGTCGCCTCCACCGTCCGCCGCGCCCTCGACGAGCGCGTGGGCGACCTCCTCGTCTTCCTTCCCGGGGCGGGTGAGGTGGGGGCAGTCACCCACCGGCTGACCGGTCTCGGCGTCGACGTGCGACCGCTGCACGGCCGGTTGTCGAGCGCGGACCAGGACCTTGCTCTGACGACCGGACCGCGCCGACGCGTCGTCCTCTCGACGGCCGTCGCCGAGTCGTCGCTGACCGTTCCAGGCGTGCGGGTGGTGGTCGACGCGGGGTTCTCGCGGCAACCGAGGACCGACCACCGACGTGGGCTCGCCGGACTCGTGACGGTGAGCGTGAGCCGGGCCGCGGCCGAGCAGCGCGCCGGACGCGCGGGCCGTGAAGGGCCCGGTGCGGTGTACCGCTGCTGGACACAGGCCGACCACGCGCGGCTCGACGCGCACCCGGAGCCGGAGATCCGCACGGCCGACCTCACGGGGTTCGCACTCGAGCTCGCCTGCTGGGGGAGCCCCCGGGGCGCCGACCTGGCCCTGCTCGACCCGCCGCCCGATGCCGTGCTCGACACGGCCGTCCGGACGCTCCAGGGCCTGGGCGCCGTCGCCGCCGACGGCACGGTCACGGTAGCGCGGGCGCGCGGTCGCGGCGGTGCCGGCCGACCCGCGCCTGGCCCGGGCGCTCCTCGACGGGGCATCGGTGGTGGGCGCCCGGCGCGCCGCCGAGGTCGTCGCCCTGCTCTCCGACGACCTGCGGGCGCCCGGCGGTGACCTGGTGGCAGCGATCCGCGGTCTGCGCCGTGGCGGACCCGACGCGGGTCGATGGAGGGCGCAGACCGAGCGGCTGCTCGCGCAGCTTCCCGAGCGGGTGCCGGCCGGCAAGCTGTCCGACGACGTGGCCGCGGCCTTCGTCGTCGCCCTCGCGCACCCCGACCGCATCGCACGGCTGCGACCCGGCGGCAGCACCTACCTCATGGCGTCCGGGACCGGCGCGACGCTGCCCGCGGGCTCCCCGCTGACGGGGTTCACCTGGCTCGCGGTCGCCGACGCCGACCGTGGCGCCTCCCGGAGGGACGCCATCATCCGCTCGGCGGCCCCCTTCGACGTGGATCTGGCGATCGAGGCGGCACCCGCGCTGCTGCGCGACGACGACGAGGTCCAGTGGCAGGACGGCCGGATCGTCGCGCGCCGGGTGCGCGCGCTCGGCGCGATCGAGCTGTCGTCGACCAGGCTGGCCGACCCGGACCCCGCACGCGTGCTCGCGGCGGTGCGCGACGGCCTGGAACGGGACGGGCTCGGCGCGCTGCGCTGGTCACCGGGCGCGCTCGCCCTCCGCCAGCGCCTCGGTTTCCTGCACCGGGCACTGGGCGAGCCCTGGCCGGACGTGTCCGACGAGGCCCTGCTGGCGTCGCTGCCGTCGTGGCTGGGCCCAGACCTGGCGCGCGTCCGGACCGGCCTGCATAGCATCGACGTCACATCCGCGCTACGCAGGCTCCTACCGTGGCCCGACGCCGCACGGCTGGACGTTCTTGCGCCCGAGCGGCTCGTGGTGCCCAGCGGGTCGAGCGTGCGGGTTGACTACGAGGCGGACCAGCCGGTGCTGGCGGTGCGACTGCAGGAGACGTTCGGCTGGCGCCAGACGCCGCGACTGGCCGACGGGCGCGTACCGGTGCTGCTGCACCTGTTGTCACCTGCGGGTCGGCCCGCGGCGGTCACGGCGGACCTGGCCTCGTTCTGGCGGACCGGGTACCCGCAGGTCCGGGCGGAGCTGCGCGGTCGCTACCCGAAGCACGCGTGGCCGCAGGACCCGCTCACGGCTGAGCCGACGCGAGGCGTCCGACGGGTCACTCGGTGAGGGCGTCCCGGACCCGCGGTTGACGGTCGGTGTCGGTCAGCACAGCCCTCGACCGTCAGGATCGGCATCGTCGAGCCGGCTGAGGGCGGTGGGTGCTCAGCCGGCTCGACGTGGGACTCAGGCGAGCGCCGCGGCCTTCAGCTTGTCGAACTCGGACTGGTCGATGGCTCCGGCGTCGAGCAGGGCCTTCGCCTTGCTGATCTGGTCGGCGGCCGAGTCGGACGAGCCGGCCGCGGTGCGGATCTGCTCGTTGAACTGCTTCTGTGCCGCTGCGGCCTGCGCCGCGCCACGCTCGCCCATGCCCTTACCGCGGAAGATCAGGTAGAGCAGGATGCCGAGGAAGGGCAGGAGGATCAGGAAGATCACCCAGAGGGCCTTGACCCCACCGCCGGTCTTCGAGTCCCGGAACAGGTCCGAGAAGATCGCGATCAGGAGCCAGAACCAGATCACGAAGAGGAAGAACTCGAGCATGAACAGGAGGATGTCGCCGCTGCCGAACGTCGTTGTTGCATTCATGTGTCGTGATTCTCCAAGTGCGGGAAGGTCGTCGATCGAGCGTCCGGCTCGTGCGGTCTGGAACCCAGGTGGTCCGGGTGAGGATGATCCTATAGTCGGCCAGAGCGCCCAGGAATCTCACCCGAAATGGGTGAGATACGGATGATCCGCACCGAACGAGGCGGAGCTATTCTCGGTGGCGTGCCACTCCGGTAGGAGCGGTCCCGACCGTGGACGCGGCTCGCCCCCCGACGCCTGGCGCCCCCATCGAGGCGTGCAGGGACCACCGCACCGATGGACGTCATCGCTGACGCGTCGCGCGGGTGCGACCAGACACATTCCCAGGCGACCGTGCCTTGAGCTCGCCGCCGCACCAGAAGGAGCACACGATGCCGCGGATGCTACGTCGCGCAGCAGTTCTCGGAGCCACAGCTCACGTCGCCTCGAACAGGGGCGAAGCCAAGGCGAATGCTCAGAATGCCCAGCAGGAGGCGGCTGCTCCCGCGGAGGTCGCGGCACCCGTCGAGGCGCCCGCAGCTGCGCCGAGCAACGAAGACGTCTACGCCGACCTCGCCAAGCTCAAGGAGCTGTTCGACGCCGGCGTGCTCACCCAGGCGGAGTTCGACGCGCAGAAGGCAAAGCTCCTCAACGCCTGACGTTTCGGCATGTCGTCGCCCACGACCCAAAGGTCCGGGTACCGCCCGGGCGTGAACAGGAGTTCTGCATGACTATCGGACCAGTCCAACTACTCGTCGTCGGCTTTGATGAGCCCACCTTCTCCGGCGAGATCCTCGACGAGCTGACGCGCCTGCGAGACAGCGAGACCATTCGTCTGATCGACGTCCTCGCCGTGGAGAAGACCCTCGACGGGGACATCGTCGCGCTCAGGTGGAGTGACCTGTCGATCGACGAGGCGGAGGAGGTCGGCGCCACGATCGGTGCCCTCCTGGGTCTCGGCCTTGCCGGCGAGGAGGGTGCCGAAGCCGGTGCCCTGGCCGGCTTCGAGGCTGGCTCGGACGGCCACGTCATCGACGACGATCGGGTCTGGGACATCGCCGACCAGATCCCGAACGGCAGCGCGGCGGCGATCGCCCTGATCGAGCACCTCTGGGCCACGCCCCTGCGCGCTGCGATCGCCCGTGCCGGAGGCGTGCCGATCAGCGACAACTGGGTGCATCCGCTGGACCTGGTCGAGATCGGGCTGCTCGCCTCGGAGGACCTCGACCTCGCGTGATCCACGGCAGGACAGCGGGGCACCCTCACGCACGACGAGGGTGCCCTGCTCTCAGTGGCGGAGCGCCCGCTTCGTCGCACGGCACGTCGAGGTCGAGCTTGACGGCGGCGATCTCGTGGTCCATGACCACCAGGTTGCGCTGCATGGCCGTCGGTTCGAGCTTGCCCAGGCCGGAACCGTGCGGGTGGTCGAAGAACGTGAGCAGCAGCAGGAGCAGGGTGATCACCACGGTGACGCTGCCCATGAGCATCACCTGCGTCTTGGCGGACTCGCCGCGGTCGGCGAAGAACAGCATGTACGCGAAGATCACGCCGGAGATCACGTAGAGCACGAGCCACAACGGGAACGGGATGAGGCCCTCGGCGCCGTGCACCCGGTCGACGCGGGCCTGCTCCCGGTTGGCCGTCTGGTCCATCCAGCGGTCGTAGGCCGACTGCTCGGTGTCGGTGCTGGGCATGAACGACTGCATCGTGCGGAACATCGCGACGCCCCACGGGTTCACGCCCTCGCCGATCGTGCCGTCCGCCATCGCCGGCCACTCGGCACCCACCACCGACCGCCCGTAGCAGACGAGCTGTCCGCTGAGCTCCTGCGCGGTGTCCGGCCGGCAGGAACTGGGCGGTCTCGAGCTGCTGCGTGACGATGGTCGCCTCCGCCTCGGCGCCGGACCGTGCCTGGTCGTAGGAGTCGAACGCCAGGAAGATGATGAAGCCGAGGAGCACGGAGAACCCGGTCGCCAGGACGCCGAAGACCCCCGACGCGCGGTCGCCGTCCGTGAAGAAGCTGCCGTGCGGCGCACGCCGCCTGACGTAGAGCATCACGGAGCACGTGATCGAGGTGACGACGATGACGATGATCGCGCCCACGACGATGTTCATGGGCCGCAATCTATAGGCCGCGCAGGGGCGTCAGTTCCCGAGCGTCACGTGGAACAGCATCTCGTCGCTGTTGTTCGCGATGCTGTCCTTGTCCCCGAGGTTCGTCGTGGTCATCCACAGCCCGCCGTCCGGCGACGGCTCGACGGTCCGGATGCGGCCGTACGTGCCGTTGAAGTACACGGCCGCGGTCGGCAGCGCACCGTTGACGATCGGCGCCCGGACGAGGCGGGTGCCTCGCTCGCAGGCGATGTAGAGGACGTCGCGGACGATCGCGATGCCCGAGCAGGAGCCCTCCGACGTCGGGTACGTGCGTTTGGGCGCGATGTACCCGGCCGTACCGCAGGTGCCGGTCGTGCCCTCGCAGGCCGGCCAGCCGTAGTTGCCGCCCTTGGTGATCAGGTTGGTCTCGTCCATGACCGAGTTACCGAACTCCTGCTCCCAGAGGCGTCCCTGGGAGTCGAACGCGAGACCCTGCGGGTTGCGGTGGCCGTAGCTCCAGACGAGGTTGCCGAACGGGTTGTCCGAGGGCACCGACCCGTCGACGTTCATCCGCAGCACCTTGCCGTTGAGGCTGTTGATGTTCTGCGCGTTGTCGCCGTTCTGCGCGTCGCCGGTGGAGGCGTAGAGCTTGCCGTCCGGCCCGAAGCGCAGGCGTCCGCCGTTGTGGAACTTGTTGCGCAGGATGCCGCTGACCAGGACCTGCTCGCTGCTCAGGTTGAGCGTGTCGTTCTCGAGCTTGATGCGTACGATCCGGTTGTCGGTGGGCGAGGTGTGCATGAGGTAGACCCAGTGGTCCGACGAGAACGACGACGAGATGGCCAGACCCAGCAGGCCACCCTCACCATCCGTGGACTGCACGTTGGGAACGGTGCCCACGTTGACCGTCGCACCGGTCGTCGGGTTCAGCCGGACGATGTTCTGCGCGTCGCGTCGGGTGTAGAGGATCGAGCCGTCGGGCAGCGTCGCGAGGCCCCAGGGGATGTCCTTGTCGGTCCCGATCTGCGTGACGGCGCAGACGGAGTTGGCGCATGCCGCGCCGGTCGTGACGTTGACGGTGTTGCTGTTCGGTCCGTAGTTCAGCTGGCCGTCCCGCGCGACGACGTAGTACGCGTAGCTCGTGCTGGCCGATCAGCGAGCTGTCGACGAACGTGGTGTTCGGGAGCACCGTGGCGGTGCCCGTCGTCCCGCCGACCTTGGTGCCGTTGCGGTAGACGTCGTACGCCCGGACGCTGACGTCGTCGCTCGCCGCACCCCAGGTCAGCGTGACCGTGGTGCCCGAGGCGGTGCCGACCAGGGTGCCGGGGGCCGAGGGCGGAGTCGTGTCGACCTGGCACTGCGGAGGCGTGACGTACACCGTCGAGCTGGCCTGCGACACGTTGCCGGCGGCGTCGCGCGCGTTGACGTAGAGGCCCCACTTCACGCCCGCGACCACCGTGAGGTTCGTGCTCAGGGTCGAGCCGCTGACCGTCGTCATGAGCTGACCGTCGTGGTAGACGTCGTAGAACGCGACGCCGACGCCGTCCGTCGAGGCGTTCCAGGCGAAGGTCACCGCGTCGCAGGTGAGGTTGCTCGTGCGCGCGTTGCCGGGCACCGACGGAGGAGTCGTGTCGGGCGCCGCGAGCGACGAGGTCCACTTCTGGTTGTTCTGGCCGTTGCAGGTCCAGACGGCGACGGGGGTGCTGTTCGCGGTCTTGTTGCCCGTGACGTCGAGGCACAGGCCGGAGTTCTGGGCCGTGATCGTGCCGTTCGGGTTGAGCTTCCACTTCTGGTTGGTACCGCCGTTGCAGGTGTAGATCTGCACGACCGCGCCGGCTGTCAGTCGACCGACCGGCCACGTCGAGACAGGTGACGGAGTCGTAGACCTTGAGCTCGCCGGCCGCGGTCAACGACCAGGCCTGGTTGCTCTGACCGTTGCAGTCGTAGATGTTCGCCCGCGCCTTGTTGGCGTGGCTCTGGCCGGTGACGTCGAGGCATCGCCCGGACGCCACCCCCACGATCGTGGATCCGGCGGCCGAGGCGCTCGTGACGCCGGCACCGACGACGAGCATCGTCGCGAGCGTCGCCACTGCCGCCAGCGCCGCGATCAGTGCACGGGGGCGCCGCCGCAGGCGGGTGGGCAAGACGTTCATGGACCGCTCCTTCGCGTGCCGTGCCGGTTCTTGGGGGTTCGTGGTGGATCGTGCCGCATCCGCAGGGTTTGTGCCTGTCGAGGGGCTGGGCGCGGGTTGACCGGGGGCCGTCTGGATCAGGGTCAATGGGTGCAGCCGCGAACCCACTCGGGTCGCCGACGAGCGGAGCGAGCGATGTCGACGACGGCCGCGGGATACGGCGTGTACTCCGAGGTGGGACGGCTGCGCACGGTGCTCGTCTGCCGGCCCGGACTGGCGCATCGTCGGCTCACCCCGACGAACGCCGAGAACCTGCTCTTCGACGACGTCCTGTGGGTCGAGAACGCGCTGCGCGACCACGCGGCGTTCGTCGACGAGCTCAAGGTGCGCGACGTCGACGTGCTCGAGCTGCACGACGTGCTGGCGCAGACGATGGCCGTCCCCGGGGCCCGGGACTGGCTCCTCGACCGCAAGATCGTCCCTGACCTCGTCGGGCTCGAGCTGGTCGATGCGACGCGCGCCTACCTGGAGTCGCTCAGCGCAACCGCGCTGGTCGAGCGGCTGATCGGTGGGCTGGCCGTGGAAGACCTGCCGGACGACGGGCGCTCGGGTCAGTTCGGGCTCGCTGCGTCCTCGCCCGATGCGCGCGAGTACCTCATGCCGCCCTTGCCCAACACCCTCTACACGCGAGACACGACCTGTTGGCTGTACGGCGGAGTCACCCTGAACCCGCTCTACTTCCCGGCACGCCGCGACGAGACCCTCCTGATGAAGGCGGTCTACCGGTTCCACCCGGACTTCGTCGGCTCGACGGTGTGGTGGGGCGATCCGGAACGCGACTGGGGCCAGGCCTCGCTCGAGGGCGGGGACGTGATGCCCGTCGGCAACGGCACCGTGCTGACCGGGATGAGCGAGCGCACCTCGCGGCAGGCGATCACCCAGCTGGCGGTCGCTCTGTTCGAGCAAGGGGCCGCCGACCGTCTTGTCGTCGCGGGGATGCCCAAGCTGCGCGCGGCGATGCACCTCGACACCGTGTTCACCTTCGCCGACCGCGACGTCGTGACCCTGTACCCGCGGATCGTCGACTCGATCCACGCCTTCACCTTGCGGCCAGGGGGGCCGTCGGGCGTGCACGTGACGGACGAGGGCAGCACCCCGTTCGTCGACGTCGTCGCGGGCGCGCTCGGGCTGCCCGGCCTGCGGGTGATCGAGACCGGGGGAGACGCGTACGCCTCGGAGCGCCAGCAGTGGGACAGCGGGAACAACGCGGTCGCGGTCGAGCCCGGCGTCGTGTTCACCTACGACCGCAACACCACGACCAACGCGCTGCTGCGCGCGGCGGGGATCGAGGTGCTCGAGATCACGGGCGCCGAGCTCGGGCGGGGTCGCGGCGGGGGACACTGCATGACCTGCCCGATCGCCCGGGACGCGGTGACGTTCTAGGCCGGTTCCGGGGACCGTCGCGGACTGAACAGGATGCCGACGCTCAGCAGCAGGACCCAGGACGGGAAGACGAGCTCGACCCACTGCTGGTTCCCGGCGAACAGCAGCAGCACCAGGGCGACTGCGTAGCCGCTGAACGCCAGTCCCCGGTGCACCGCCGCGGTCCGCAGGATCACGGTGCTCACGGTGGCGGTGAACACGGCCGCCATCTTCATCGAGTAGACCGTGACGAGCGTTGTCGTCGAGTGGCGTCCGAAGTCCCAGATCCCGGCGTCGAGATTCGGCCCCGACACCATCCGGACCAGGCTGGTGGCGTTCACTGCGCCCTGGAACAGCATCGCCAGGAACAGCAGACCGCTGCCGAGGAAGACCGACGAGAACAGGCGGTCCTCGGTGTCGCCCAGCTGGTCGCGGATCACGCCGATGAACCAGAGGAAAGCGATGCCCGCGAACGGCACGAGGTGAAGTCCGAACTGCAGGAGCCTCAGATTGCTGGAGCTTTCGGCCAGCTCGGCCGGCTGGGCGTCCGCCAGGGTCAATCGGATCAGGACGAGCGCCGTGATCAGCAGCACCGCGAACACGATCCCGCCCACCGCTGCGGACCGCCTGCTGCGCCACCGACGTGCGGTGATGGCGGTGACCTGGCTGCTCATGGGCCTGCTCTCGTTCGCGACTGCGCTGATCGGGGGTTCGGACGGTCGGTCGGTTTCGTCGGGTTCCGCCCGCTATGGGCGAGGCCATCTGGACCAATGGTGCAAGATGCGCTTCCGGCGGCCGCCGACTGCACGACATGATCCGCACAGTTCACCCATTCGGGAACCGTGTCGGGTCTGCGACTCCGTGCGATCCCCTGACGTCCGCCGAGAAGGTCCGATGCGCATTGTGCGGCTCAGACGGTCGATGTCGGTGCTCGCAGCCCTCGTCCTGGGTCTGGGCGGACTCCTGACCGTGGCGAACGTCGCGGAGGCGGCACAGCCCACTCCGACTGCCACCACGAAGGCTCCGGTGGCGACGCCGAGCGCGACGGCAAAGGCGCCGACTCCGACGCCGACCGTGAAGGCCCCGGTGGCGACGCCGAAACCGACACCGAAGCCCACGCCGACACCCACGCCGAAGGCCCCGACGCCGACGCCGACCCCGACGCCGACGGTGAAGGCTCCGGTGGCGACGCCGAAACCCACGCCGAAGGCCCCGACACCGACGGCGACCAGCAAGCCCCCCGTCGCGACGCCGAGCGCGAACCCGAAGCCGCCCGTGACTGCGCCGAAGCCTCCGACGACAGTAAACCCGGCCCCTGCCCCGGCGCCGGCCTCGGGCAACGTCGCGCCGGCGACTCGTCCCGGTCCCGCGGCGCCTGCGGTGACGGTCCCGAGCACGGCTCCCGCGGCGCCCACGCCCTCGCAGGGACCGACCCAGGCGTCGGCGATGGTGCCGGTGCGGCCGCCGAGCGCGGCCCCCGGCGTCACGCCTGCGGGTCGGTCGAGCCCGGTCAAGGGAGCAGAGTCGGGGCGATGCGTCGACCTGCCCGGCTTCACCCAGCTCAGCGGCACCCAGGTCACGCTCGGCGACTGCACGGGCGGGCCGGGCCAGAGCTGGACCTCGACCTTTTCCCAGCAGCTCGTCGTCTACGGTGCGCGGTGCCTCGCGCCCAAGGACCGCGGCACCGAGAACGGCACACCCATCCTCATCTGGACCTGCCGCGCGGGTGCCGACCAGCAGTGGAGGGTCGAGGCCGACGGAACGATCGTGAGCGTCGCGTCGGGCAAGTGCCTGGATGCGGTCGACCACGGCACCGGCACGGGCACCAAGCTCCAGCTGTGGACGTGCAACGGTGATTCCAACCAGCGGTGGGCGCACGGCTGAGGACGTCGGACGGGGCCGCCGCGGTGATCCGCGGCGGCCCCGTCGTCGTTCGTCGTTCGTCAGGAGCGTGCGGGCTCCAGCTCGAGCTCGGCCTCGTCGGCGAGTGCGTCCGTCGACTCGACATCAGCCGGTTCGGCCGGTGCGTCGTGCCCGATCACAGTCCCGAGCTCGACCGGGACGTCCCGGTCGATCGTCGTGGCCAGAGGCTTCTCCTTGACGAACAGGAGGAGCAGGAAGGCGAGCGCGACGAGTGGCACCATGTACAGGAACACCGGCGTCAGCGCGTCGTTGTACGCACCGACGATCACGTCGCGGAGCGCGGCCGGCAGGTCGCGGACGATGGCCGGCGTGAGCGAGTTCGCGCCCCCGGAGATCGCGCCGCCGGTAGGCATCCGCTCGGCGAGCAAGCGGGTGATGTTCGCGGCGAAGATGCTGCCGACGACCGCGGCGCCGAGCGACGCACCGATCTGGCGGAAGTAGTTGTTCGACGCCGTGGCGGTGCCGACCTCCGAGTTCGGGAACGTGTTCTGCACGATCAGGATGAGGATCTGCATCGACATGCCCAGCCCGATGCCCATGAGGGCCAGGTACGAGCACAGGACCCAGATCGGCAGCGTCGGGGTCATCGTCGACAGCAGCACCAGGGCGGCAGCCAGCAGGAGCATCCCGACGACGGGGAAGTACTTGTACCGCCCGGTCTTGCTGACGATCTGACCCGAGACGATGGACGTGACGAGCAGCCCGGCCATCATGGGGATCATGAGCAGGCCGGCCTCGGTGGCGCCGACGCCGGTCACCATCTGCAGGTACGTCGGCAGGTAGGCCAGCGCACCGAACATCGCGATGCCGATGATCAGGCCGGCGATGGTGGTCAGGACGAAGTTGCGCTCCTTGAACAGGTGCATCGGCATGATCGGCTCGGCGGCACGACGCTCGGTCGCCCAGAAGGCGAACCCGGCGATGACGGTGACCAGGCCGAGCCCGATGATCTGCGGCGAGGCCCAGTCGTACGTGGTGCCGCCCCAGGTGGACAGGAACACGAGTGCGGCGGACGCGATGGCGAGCAGGACCATGCCGGTCAGGTCGAGCGTCGGGCGACCGCGGTTCTTCTTCGGCAGGTTGAGGAAGAACCAGGCCGAGGCGATCGCGAGGATGCCGAGCGGCACGTTGATCCACAGGGCCCACTGCCAGCCGGGGCCGTCCGTGAACCAGCCGCCGAGCAGCGGACCGGCGATCGACGACAAGGCGAAGACGCCGCCCATGATGCCCATGTAGCGACCGCGGTCCCGGGCGGGTACGACGTCGGCGATGATCGCCTGCGCGAGGATGAGCAGACCGCCGCCGCCGAGACCCTGGATGGCGCGGCCGAGGATCAGCTGGTCCATCCCGGCCGCGAGCGCGCCGACGATCGAGCCGACGACGAAGATCGAGATCGCAAAGATGAACAGGCCCTTGCGGCCGATGAGGTCACCGAGCTTGCCGTAGACGGGCAGCGTGATCGTCGAGGCCAGCACGTAGGCCGTGGTGACCCAGAGCATCTCGTTGACGCCGTGCAGGTCTCCGACGATCGTCGGCAGGGCCGTGCTGAAGATGGTCTGGTCGAGCGCTGCGAGCAGCATGGCGACCATGAGGCCGGCGAAGATGAGCAGGATGTGCCGGTTGCTGGTGGGCTCCGGCTCCGTACCGGCGCGCGTGGGCGCGGGCGTGGCGATCTCGGTCATGCGGGGGTCTCCCGGGTGTCGTTCTGGGTGTGGGTCGGTTCGGTGAGTCGGTGGACCTGGGCGATCGCGTCGGTGACCAGGCCGGGCAGCGTCCCGGTGAAGTCCTCGCGCAACCAGCGCTGCATCATGAAGTGCATGACGCCGAGTGCGACGGCGACGATGACTTGCGCCTCGTCCTCGAGCTCCGGCGTGAGGGTCGGGGCGTCCCGGCTGACCCGGCGGAGCACCAGGGCGGCCAGCTGCTGCTTGACGGGGGACACGCGAGCGATCTGCAGGTTCGCGAGCTCGGGCGTGCGGCGCAGCAGCAGTCGTCGGTCACGGTGGAGCGCCAGGTCGTGCTCCTGCGCCGAATCGACGAAGGAGGCCGTGAGCATGGCGAGGAAGTCCCGCAGCACGTCGTCGCCCTCGGCAAGAACGAAGGCGTCGATCGTGTCGTCGTCCGGCAGGAGCGGTGCGGCGCCGAGGAACGCGCTCTCCTTGGTGCCGAAGTAGTTGTAGAAGGTACGGGGCGAGATGTCGCTCGCCTCGCAGATCATCTCGATCGACGTGTGCTCGTACCCGTGCTCGAGGGCGAGCGAGACGGCGGCGCGCTCCGCCGTGAGCAAGACCGCGGCGCGCTTGCGCTCGCGAAGTCCTGGCTGGCTCATGTGCTGCCCTCGGCGATGGCCGACGCTCGGTTCGCGTCGTGCAGTAGGTGCAATTATGCAGTGACTGCAACGAACGGGGCAAGGCCGCGGACTGTGATTCCGAGCACGCGCCCGTCGCTAGGGTGGGGCCGTCGAAGGAGCGCGCACATGACTGAGGTCCCGCAACCAGCTCCCCGCCGCAGGTTCGAGGAGCTCGACTGGCAGCAGACGCCGCTGGGCGCGATCAGCCTGCGTCGGCGCATCGAACCGGCCACGGGACGCGACGTGCACGAGGTCAAGATCGACGACGACTTCCTGATGTCGAGCCTCTTCACGGAGGCGGAGGTCGCGCTGGCCGACATCGGCCTCGACCGCCTCACCGGTCGCGCGGATCTCTCGGTGGTGGTCGGTGGCCTCGGGCTGGGCTACACGGCCCGGGCCGTGCTCGACCATCCAGCGGTGGCGGAGCTCGTGGTCGTCGATGCGCTCGAGCCGGTGATCAGCTGGCACCGGGCGGGCCTGGTCCCGCTCGGTCGCGGGCTCGTCGACGATCCGCGCTGCCGGCTCGTGCACGGCGACTTCTTCGCCCTTGCCGCTGCCGGGGCAGGGTTCGACCCGAGTGGTCCGGCCCGGCCGTGCGACGCGGTGCTCGTGGACATCGACCACTCGCCCAGTCACCTGTTGGCCCCGCAGAACGCCCGGTTCTACACCGCCGCCGGCCTGGGCGAGGTACGCGGACAGCTCCGGGCGGGCGGCGTCTTCGCGCTGTGGTCCAACGATCCGCCCGACACGGCGTTCGAGGCGACGATGGCGGAGGTGTTCATCGACGTCGCGGCCGTCGTGGTGGCCTTCGACAACCCGCTGCAGGGCCGTCCGGCGACGAACACCGTCTACGTCGGGAGCGCGGCACCGGCGTGACGCGCGGGCGAAGTAGTCAGGCCGCGGCGGAGTTGATCTGTGCCGGGACGAGCTCGATCGCGCCGAACCGCGCGGCCAGCGCGCCCCAGGCGACGAGGCGCACCTCGGGAAGTCCGCTGGTCGTGGTCTGCTCCGACGGGTCGACCGGGTATCCGCGCTGATCCATGTCCCTGTCCTGTCTGTTCGGTAGCCCGGCTGACCGTGGAGGTCCCGTGGCTTTGCGTCCCCACCTTGCAGCAGGTTTGCGGTCTCGCTGACTTTCCCTACTGTAAGTGATCTAGTTCGTGACACCAGTCATTACAGCCGGGATTACCGGACATTCGTCCTCTTTTCACCCGCTTGGCCCACCGGGGAGCGCGTCGACACCTCGGGCCGGGTGCCACTCAGCCCTGCGGGTCAGGCGCGAACGGGTTGTCGCGCTGCTGCTCGTTCGACCACTCGCGCCCGCCGTGCCACCCGCCGTCGTCGCTGATCGAGTGCACGGCGATCAGGGCGAAGAACACCCAGGCCGTCACCAGGAGCGCGTTGATGACGAGGATCACCGCGGCGACGATGACGGAGATGATTCCCCAACGCCGCGCGTTGGAGGACTCCCGCTGGGCGGTCTCGTGGTCCGCTGCACCGAACGCGACGGCCGCGCGGTGCGATGCCAGCAGCGCGGGGATCCCGGTCGGCCAGAACGTGAGCATCGCCGCGATCGTCCAGCCGACGGGCGCCTTGACGAAGGCGGGGCGCGCTGGCGACGCGTAGGGCACGAAGGTCGTGGGCGGCGCGGGATCGAGCGGTGCAGCAGGCGGCGGCGCCTGCGGCTCGGCGGCGGGTGCTGGCTCGGCGGCGTTCGACTCTGATGTCACGGTGTCCTCCTGGGGCGGGTTCCTCCTTCGGCAGACTAGGGCCGCTTGCTGTGGGCAGGCTGTCATCCACCCGTCCGGCGGGCACACGAGAGGCGTCGCACCCGGGTGGGTGCGGCGCCCCTTGCCACTCGTCGTGCCCCGGGTCAGCCGACGGTGTCGGTCTCCTGGTCCTGCAGGCCGTCCGCCTGGATCTTCTCGGCGTCCGTCAGTTCGGCGTCCGTCAGTTCGGCGTCCGGGACGGTGCTCTCGTCGCTGCTCATCGTGTGCTCCTCACCCTCGTCGTGCCAGGGCGGCGAGCGTAAGCCTGCGGGGCTCCGGGCGCTCGTCGAGGAGGCGCCCGTCATCGTGCGCGGGACCTCGGTGGGCATCGGCACGGAGTGCGACGCTAGCCTCGAACCACGTCGGGACTCGGCTGCCTGCGTGCCGGACCAAGGAGCTTTCTGTTGTCGACTGTCCTGCTCATCGCGCTGCTGGTCGCCGGCATCGTCGTGCTCACACCGCTCGCCGACCGGCTGCGCATCCCGTACCCGGTGCTGCTGACCCTGTTCGGTCTCGCGGTCCCGCTCCTGCCGGGCGTACCTGCGTTGACGATCGAGCCCGAGCTGATCCTGCCGCTCGTCCTGCCCCCGCTGCTGTTCGCGGCGACGCAGCGTGCGACCGCACGTGAGTACCGCGAGAACGCTCGCCCGATCCTCCTGCTCGCCGTCGGCCTGACCATGGCGAGCGCTGTCGCGGTCGCGGTGCTGGCGCACGCCTCAGGTCTGGGCTGGGGACCGGCGGCGGTGCTCGGCGCCGTCGTGGCCCCGCCCGACCCGGTGGCGGCGACCGCCGTGGCCCGGCGGCTGCGGCTGCCAGGTCGGCTGGTGACGGTGCTGGAGGGCGAGGGCATGTTCAACGACGCGACCGCGCTCGTCCTGTACAACGTCGCGGTGGCGGCCGTCGTGGCGGGCTCCGTGACGGCCGGAGAGCTCGGCGTGAGTCTCCTGCTCGCGATCGGCGTCGGCATCGGGCTCGGCCTGGCGGCGGCCGTCCTGACGAGGTATGCACTGGCCCGGCTGCACGCGGCCGCGGCCGAGACGACCGTGACCGTCGCCGTGCCGTTCGCGGTCTATCTCGCCGCCGACCAGCTGCACGGCTCGGGGGTTCTCGCGGTCCTGACGCTGGGCATCTACCTGCGCACGTACGCGCACCGCTCGCTGACCTCGGAAGGATGGCTGCTGGGCAGGGCGGTGTGGCGGTACGCCGACTACCTGATCACGAGCTTCGTCTTCGTGTTCATCGGCTTCGAGCTCACCGAGATCCTTCGCTCCAGTCCCGGATCGGCACGTCGCGCTCGCCCTGGCCGGGTGGACGTGTGTCGTCCTGATCCTCGTGCGCTTCGCCTGGGTGCTCGGTTCCAGCGCGCTGCTGGCGAGACGCCGACGCGGGGAGGCGATGCCGCTCGGCAGCCGGGAGGCCGTGGTGACGTCCTGGGCGGGGATGCGCGGTGTGGTCACCGTGGCGACTGCTCTGGCCATCCCCAGCATCGTCGCCTCGGGAGACGGGTTCCCCGACCGCGAGTCCCTCGTCGTCGTCGCCCTGGTCACCGTCCTGGTCACCCTCGTCCTGCAGGGGCTGACCCTCGCCCCTCTGGTCAAACGGCTCGGCGTCGGCGCGTCGGCGGACACGGAGGACGAGCGGCGCCAGCTGCGCCACGAGGCGACGGTCGCCGTCCTCGACGCCGTCGACGGCCCGACCGGTGCCGACTATCCGGAGCGGGTCAGGGGTGCGGTCCGACTGCAGTACCAGGGATACCTGGCCGCGCAGGAGGCGATCGGCACGGCCCGGCGCGGGCGGGAGCATGACGGCGCCGACCTGGGCGACGACGACGCGGTCGGTGCGCTGCTCCGCGCAGTCAGCGAGGTGGAACGCGGCGTCGTCCTGGACGCTCGCGGTGCCGGGCGGGTGAGCCCGGAGGTGGCGGACGAGGTGCTCGACGAGGTCGAGCGTCGCGCGCTGAGTCAGCTGGAATGAGCTTGCGCAAATGTTAGTGAGTAACTAACATGGGGGCATGGTGTAGATCGGCCTCAGCGCGGGCACGAGGCGACGCGGGCGAAACTCCAGGCACATGCCCTGCGCCTCTTCGATGCCGACGGGTTCGACGCGACGACCGTCGGCGACATCGCGGCGGCCGCGGGGGTCTCGCACATGACCTTCTTCCGGTACTTCCCCACCAAGGAGGACGTCGTCCTCGACGACCCCTACGACCCCGTGCTCGCGCAGGCCGTCGGCATCCAGGCCGTGGACCTGCCCGCGCTGGAACGGGTCCGCCGCGGACTGGTCGACAGCCTGCAACGGATCGACTCGGCGGCGTTCGACCGGGAGTCAGGCAGCGGCTACGCTTGGCGTCCGCCGTCCCGTCGCTGCGAGCGCGGCTGTGGGAGAACATGCAACGGACGCAGGACGCGGTCGTCACGGTTCTTGTCGCGCAGGGGGTCGACCGATCACCGCGGGCGCGGCCGTCGGGGCATGCCTGGGCGCGACGACGTCGGCCCTGCTCGACTGGGGCGCGGCCGACGAGGGCGGGGCGCCAGGCCTCGCGGAGCATCTTCGGCGCGCGCTCGACGTGCTGGCGGTGCAGCCGTGACCGGCCTGTCGGGCCGCGCGCTGGTCCGGAGGTTCGGACCGGTGACGGCGGTCGACGGGGTGGACCTCGACGTGCGACCCGGCGAGGTGCACGCGCTCGTCGGCCTCAACGGGTCGGGAAAGACCACGCTCATGCGGATGCTCGCCGGTGTCCTGCGCCCGGATTCGGGCGAGGTCCGGATCGGCGGGGTCGTCGCCGGTCCTGGCCTCTTCGGTCGGACCGTTGGACACCTGATCGACGTGCCGGCGGCGTATCCCGAGCTGACCGTGGCCGAGAACCTGCGGGCGGCCGGGTTGCTGCGCGACATCCCATCGCTCGGATCGACGAGGAGGTGCGCGCGGCCGCCCTGGCCCTCGGACTCGGCGACCTCGTGCATCGCCGCGCGCGCGGCCTGTCGTTGGGCAACCGTCAGCGCCTCGGGCTGGCCTCGGCGCTGGTGCACCGTCCCGCCATCCTCGTGCTCGACGAACCGACCAACGGGCTCGACCCGGCGGGCGTGCTCGCCGTGCGCCGCCTGCTGCTCGAGCGGGCGCGACACGACGGCGTGGGTGTGCTGGTGTCCAGCCACCACCTCGACGAGCTGGCCCGGATCGCCGATCGGATCACCGTGCTGCACCGGGGCCTGTCGTCGGCCAGCTCCCGCCCGGTGGCGTGGACCTCGAGGCCAAGCTCTTCGCCATGCTCGCCGCCGCCGACGGCCTCGACGTCGACGAGCCGACCGGGCGGCTGCGCCCGAGGCGTCGTCATGAGTGCCGCAGTGGTCCGTCGAGCTGCTCAAGGTACGTCGCTCGCCGATCACGCGGACCGCAGCGCTGACCATGGCGCTCGTTGCGCCCGTCTTCGCCGTCGGCGGTGCCCTCCTGGTCTCCGACGCAGTGAGGCGGACCCGACGAGCCTCGCCGCTGCCAAGATCGCCGCGATGGTCCACGGAGCGGGCTGGGCGGCGATCACCAGCGGCTTCGGCCAGGTCGTCGCCGTCCTGTGGCTCCTGGGTACCGGCATCGTCGCCGCATGGTGCTGCGGTCGTGAGTACGCCGACCGCACGCTCGCGCAGCTGCTCGGCCTGCCGACGCCCATCGGCCGGATCGCATTCGCCAAGGTCGGCGTCGTCCTGGCGTGGTCGGCCGCCACCGCCGCGGCCGCGGGGACCCTCACGCTCGCGGGGCGGTGTGGCGGCCGGCTTCGGGATGCCGACGCCGCGCGAGCTGGCAGCCCTCGGAGACGGGGTCCTCGCCGCGACGGCCTCGGCGTGGCTCGCGCTGCCGTTCGCCTGGGTGGCGACCGTCGGGCGCGGCTACCTGCCCGCCGTGGGCGCGCTGCTCGGCACCGTCATGGTGAGCCAGGTCGTCGTCCTGCTCGGGGGCGGGGCATGGTTCCCGTGGGCCGTGCCGTCGCTCCTCGTCGGCAGCGCCGGAGAGGCTGGTGCCGCGGGAGTGGCCGGCGTGGGTGTCGGCCTCGTGGCGCTGGTCGGAGCGGTCGCGTGGTGGGGAACCGTGCGGACGTGGTCGCGGCTGCAGTTCACCTGACGGAGCCTGTCGGTGGAGGTCTCGGCAGGCGCGAGGACCGAACGCGCGGGAGGATCGGGTGACCCCCGTGGAGCACTGAGGAGCGGCACCCATGACCGACGACCGAGTCCTGTCGATCCTGTGAGCGGGCACACGACGAGGTCGGGGCAGCTCGTCGCCACCGTGCGGGACTCGTTCTGGTTCATCCCGGCGCTGTGCATGCTCGTCTCGGTCGTCCTCGTCGAGTCGCTCACGTGGCTCGACCGACGCCTGGGCAACGCTGACCTCGGCTTCGGCTGGGTGCTGCTGCAGGCCGGAGCGTCCGGCAGCCGAGCGCTGCTCGCCGCGATCGCGACCTCCATGCTCGCCGCCGCCGCGACGATGTTCTCGATCACGATCGCCGTGCTCGCCCTGACCTCGTCGAACTACGGTCCCCGGCTCGTCGGCAACTTCATGTCCGACCGCGGCAACCAGCTCGTGCTGGGCGTCCTGGTCGCGACGTCGCTGTACGCCCTGCTGCTGCTCCGCCACATCCGGGTCCTCGACCTGCAGCTCCGACGACTCCGCCTTCGTCCCGCACGTCGCGGTCAACGTCGCCGTGCTCCTGGCGGTCGTGAGCATGAGCGCGCTCGTCTACTTCATCCACCACATCAGCGTCTCGATCCAGGTCTCCACGCTCTCCGGAGCCGTGTCCGCACGCACGTCGGAGCTGATCGAGGAGATCTATCCAGAAGAACGGGACGGCGACGAGCCCCAGACCGCGTTCCACCGGGACGAGAGGTCGTCGTGGCCGGTGGCGAGCCGCGGCGCCGGCTACGTGCAGGGCATCGATCGTCGCGCGCTGTGTGCGGCAGCCGAGAAGCACCGCGTCCGTCTCGAGGTGATGGTGCGCCCCGGTGACTTCTGCCTCGCGGGAGAACCCATCGCGTTCGCGTCGCCTCGACGCGGATGCCGACGACGAGAGCGACCGCCGTGCGGCGCTGGGGAAGGCGGTGCGGTCCGGGGTCCTGATCGGAGCCTCGCGCACCCCCTACCAGGACATCGGGTTCGTCGTGCAGCAGCATGTCGACCTCGTCGTCCGCGCGCTCAGCCCTGGGACGAACGACCCCGTCACCGCGATGAACGCCCTCGACGAGCTGTCCATCGGCCTGGTCGACGATCGCGTCGCGCCCGGAGCCCGCGTCGACGTTCTCCGACAGCGCGGGCACGGTGCGGGTGCGCCTCGCCGGACTGTCGGCGGTCGAGCTGCTCGACCACGACGATCGACCTGATCCGGCCCTACGCGTCGGGCCATCCTGCGGTCGTCGGCAAGCTCCTCGACCTGCTCGGTCGGGTCGGCTACGCACGCGGCGTCGCAGGAGGTCCGGATCCGCGGTCCGCACGCACGTCGACGCGGTCGTCGACTCGGTCGAGCTGCGCGACGACATCGCCGCGCGTGACCGCCTCCGGGTCCGGCAGTGGGCCGACGACGTGCTCGAGTCGGTCGACGGCCCTCTCGGCGCAGGTCAGGTGTAGCGCAGCAGCACGTACGGGACGCAGAACGCCAGCGAGACGGCGACGGTCGGGATGCCCGTAACGCAGCCATCCGGCGAAGGTCAGCCGCAGGCCGTTGCGGGCGGCGACCCCGGCGACGACCACGTTCGCGCTGGCACCGACCAGGGTCGCGTTCCCGCCGAGGTCGGCTCCCAGGGCGAGCGCCCACCAGAGCGCGCCGTTGTGCCCGAGCTCCGGATTGGTCTCGATGAGCGAGGCCACGACCGGTGACATCGCGGTGACGTAGGGGATGTTGTCGACGATCGCGGAGATCACCGCCGAGCCGACGAGGACCACCAGCAACGTGGGCACCAGCTCCGCGCCCGTGAGGTCGACCAGCCCCGAGGCGACGGCGTCGAGCGCACCGACGTGCACCAGCGCGCCGACCAGGATGAACAGGCCCATGAAGAACAGCAGCGTCTCCCACTCGACGTCCCCGACCAGGTCTCGCACCGACAGCGGCGAGAGCAGGATCATCAGTCCGGCACCGACCAGCGCGACGACGGCCGGCGCCACGCCCGGTCTGCCGCTGCAGCAGGAATCCCTACGAGGATCAGTGCGAGGACGACGAGGCTGCGGGCCAGCAGCCGCGGGTCGGTGATCGCTTCGCGCTCGTCGAGCGCCAGCAGCGCCTCCCCGCGATCGGTTCCGCCGTGCAGCGCGGACCGGAACATGAACCGGGACAGGATCAGGAACGCGGCGAGGATCACGAGCACGATCGGCCCGAGGTGCACGAGGAAGTCGGTGAACGTCAGGTCGCCGCGGCTGGCGATGATGATGTTGGGCGGGTCGCCGACGAGGGTCGCGGTCCCCCCGATGTTCGACGCCAGCGTCAGGGCGATGAGGAACGGGACCGGGGGCAGTCCGAGCCGGTCGCAGACGAGCAGTGTCACGGGGGCGACGAGCAGGATCGTCGTGACGTTGTCCAGCAGCGCCGACGCGAGGGCCGTGACCAGCACGAGCAGCACCAGCACCCGGAACGGGCGCCCGCCGGCGAGCTTCGCGGCGCGGATGGCGACGTACTCGAACACGCCCGTCCGTTTGAGCACCGCGACGACGAGCATCATCCCGAGGAGCAGGAAGATGACGTCCCAGTCGATGCCGGTCTCCTCGGAGTAGAACGCCTCCTTCGAGCTCAGGATGCCGAGCACCAGCACCAGGCCGGCACCGCCGAGGGCGGCGGCGACGCGATGGATCCGCTCGGTCGCGATCAGGACGTACGCGCCGACGAAGATCGCGACGGCGAGCCAGGCGACGCCGGTCATCGAGTCAGGTGCGCGATCAGCTCGTCCGCGCTGATCGCGCCCGAGGAGCTCACCGCCCGTGACCACGGCGACCAGGGGACGTGGCCGGCCGCCATGACCGCGGCCACCTCGACGAGGGTCGCGTCGCCGTCGACCCAGTGCCGTTGTCCGTGCCGCTCCTGGGCGGCGAGCAGGTCCGAGACGCGCAGGGCCGCGACGCGGTCGACGAGGCGATCCGCGGAGGCCTCGTCCCAGACGCGGCCCAGCGCCGGGTCGTCGAGGACGTAGCGGGGCAGCGCGACGCGCAGGACCTGGGAGGCCGGCACCACGACGAACTCCCGGCGCCCGCGCACCACGACCGCAGGCCGACGCGAGGCGCCGATCAGTCGCAGCGCAGCGTCGACACCGTCGTCCGGGTCGAGGACGTCGACGGGTCGGGCGAGGTCACGAGCATGCACTCGTGCAGTCTGTCAGGCGCTCCTCGGATCCGGCCCTAGTGGAGGTCGTCCGACTCGATCTTCTCCGCTTCGGTGCTGGCGGAGTAGTGGCCGCTGACGTGGGTCGACGCGTCGTGCAGCCCGTCGGACTCGATCTTGTGGCCCTCGTCCGTGACCTCAGTCTCGTCGCCGGAACCCGCAGGCAGTCCGTCGGACCGGATCTTGGTGCCCTCGGACGTGTGCGTCTCGGCGGAGTGGTCGCTCGGAATGGGCTCCGTGCAGATGGTCGGAGCCGATCTTCTCGGCCTCGGTGGTGTGCGTGGTCGTCAGCGCTGTGCTGTCCAGCCATGGTGCTCAGCTCCTGGAGAAGTGGGGATGATCGAGCCGCCTCTCGCGCCGAGCGACGAACGCCGTTGTCCGAGGTGAGCCGAGGGCCTGGGGTCCGGGACTGCTTTGACAGTACTCCCGATGGCCGCACGGAGAATCGGTGAGTGCTGGAGTCCGGCCACGCGCGGGTCTGAGACCTCTCTCAGGTGACGCCCTCGGCTCGACGGGCCGGTCGGCGGCGGCCGACCTACGATCGCGGAGCCGCTCAGACAGTCGCCTTGACCTCTGGCGCCAGGACGTAGGGGAGCGCAGCGCCGTGGGTATCCAGACATCGTTGGACGCGCTGCGCGCGGCCGACCGCATCGTCGACGCGATGCGTGCCGCGGACGAGCTCGCCTTCGAGAGCAGTCGTGACCCGGGCGTCCGGACCATCCGCGTGCTGACCGAGGCGCTGGACGACACCGACCAGCTGGTCGTCATCGCCGCCGTGCACGCGCTCGGCACGATCGCTGACGGTGAGGCGACGCGCGCGGTCGCGCGCCTGCTCTCCGATGGCCGGCTGTTCGTGCGCGAGCACGCCGCATGGGTGCTCGGCTCCGGGCAGCCGCGGGCGGACGCGGTCGCACGGTTGATCGAGATGACGGCCTCGGGCGGCTTCGGCGGGATGCTCGCGCAGCGCACGTTGGAGCAGTGGTCTGCCGAGTGCACCCGAGCCCGTGGCCGTGGGGCTGGAGGCCGCGTTGCTGGGCGTCCGCGAACCCGCCGCGCGCGCGCGACTGGTCGAGACGCTCGGGTTGGTCCGGCACGCGATCGCCGTCCGCCGGCTCCTCGAGCTCGCCGGCGACACCCGCGAGGCCGAGCCGGTGCGGGTCGCGGCCGTCGCCGCTCTCGGCCAGCGGCCGGGTGACACGGCGGTCACGCGCGTGCTTGACGGGCTCGCACTCGGCGACGATGCGCTCGGGGACGTCGCGCGGCTGGCCGTCGTGGACATCGCCGCGGGCGCATCGTGGCAGCCGGCGGCGCGCCGTGACGGGATCACGGTCGCCCAGCTCTTCCTGCACGCGGACATCGACGCCGCACTGACGTCGGCCGGCGCCGGCGACAACGGCGGGATCGCCACCCTGCTCGTCCGGCTCGGTGACGCCCTCGTCGCACCCGGAGACGGTCGGCCGCCGGTGGCGACCGTGCTCACGATGTCGCGCGGGTCGGCGTCCGACGCCCTGGCCGGACTGCACTCCCTCGCCGGCGAGGGACACCTGTACGGCGCGGTCCCGCTCTACACCGACCCGGTACCCATGCCCGCCGCCTGGCCGCTGCGCGTCGCCGCGCGTCGCGGCATCCGGCGCGTGCTGCGCGCGGCCGGCGGGGTCGACCTGCTCCACCTGCGCATGGCCGACGTCGGGAGCCTGGCCGCGGCGGAGGTGGCGAGCGACCTCGACATCCCGGTCGTCTTCACCGTGGCCCCCGACCCGCACGCCGTGATCCGGTCGCTCGACGTCGCCGGACGGCTCACGCGCGAGAACTTCGGCGTCGTCGACGAGGCCGAGCACTTCTGGTTCCGCGCCCGGCTGGTGCAACGGCTCGCCGCGAACGCCGCGCACACCGTGCTCTTCCCGCGTCCCGCCTTGCGGCGCGACATGCTCGAGCTCGTCGGCATCGACATCGAGGCCCACCCCGAGCGGCACACGGTGGTGCCGGAGGGCGTCGACCTGCAGGTGGTCGAGCGCGCCGTGGCCGAGGCCGCGGAACACGCCGCCGGCGCACCGCCCTCGGCGGCCGTCGCTGCAGCTGCGCGCGTTGGTCGAGGCGATGCCGCCGGACCGGCGCGCGCTCCCGCTGATCGTCAGCGTCGGGCGGCTCCACCGGGTCAAGGGGATGGCGGCGCTCGTGCAGAGCTGGGCCGGCAGCGACCTGCGCGACCGGGCCAACCTGCTCGTCGTCGGCGGCGACCTGGCGAACCCGTCGGACGACGAGCGCGAGCAGCTCGCCCTCATCGACGCGGTCGTCGATCCCGACGGGCGTCCGGCCGCGGGTCTGATCCTGCCGGGCCACCGACCGAACGACGTCGTCGCTCGCTGGACCGCCGCCGTGCGGTGCGGGCTGCCCGGGTTGAGCGCGCCGCGGGGCATCTACGTGTGCGCGAGCGTCAAGGAGGAGTTCGGCATCGCCCTGCTCGAAGCGATGGCGTCGGGACTGCTGGTCGTCGCGCCGGACGGCGGCGGCCCGGCCACCTACGTCGAGGAGGGTGTCACCGGCTTCCTGACGGCCACCTGGGCACGGTGACCGGCTCGCCGCGACGATCGACAAGGCGCTCGTCGCGTCTCTGGCCGAGACCGACGACGAACGGGTGCACCGGTCGCAGTCGACCGTCGAGCAGAGCTTCTCCATCCAGCGCATGGCGGCGCTGCTCGCCGAGGTGTACGCCGGGCGTCGACGCGGACGAGCGCGCGGCACGCTCGGCGCTGGTCGCCCCGCGATGACCCTGCTCGTCATCAGCCCCGACTACGCCTCGCACCTGCTGCCGCTGGCCGCGATCGCCTCGGCCTGGCGCGACGCGGGGGAGCGGGTCGTCGTCGCGTCCGGTCCGGCCACGGCCGACCTCGTGTCGTCGTTCGGCTACGAGCGCGTCCACCTGCAGCTCGGCCGCGGATCGAACGGCGGGGTGATCCGGGCGGAGGACCAGCCCGACGACGAGGCCGACTCGCTGCGCGGCTTCTTCGACGCCACCCGCGAGGGCATGGTCGCGACCCTCACCTACCAGGCGCGCGAGCGGCTCGTCGACCTGATGTGGCGGCCGGTCGAGACGGCACGGGCCACGCTCGACGTGATCGACGCCGTGCGTCCGGACCAGATCATCGTCGACCACCTCGCGTACGGCGCACGCCTCGCGCTCTGGTCGGCGGACGTCCCCCACGTGGACGTCGTGCTCGGTCACCCGACCGCGCTGCCGGTCGGCGACGAGGTCTACGGCAGGCCGCCCGAATGGCCGCGGGCGTTCCGGCCGGACCCCGGCGAGCTGGCGCAGCTCGACGAGCTCTGCCGTCGCGTCGCCGACGCGATTCACCGCCGAGTGGAACCGGGCCGCCGAGCGGCTCGCGCCGGGACTGCCCCCGGTCGCCGACGCGTTCGCCCTGCACGGCCCGCACGTGCTCTACAACTACCCCGCCGAGCTCGCGGCGCCCGGTCGGGCCGCCGCCCTGCCGCCGCACACGTACCTCGGCGGCTCGCTGCGCGACGAACCGGCGGACGCCGAGGTCGACGCGTGGCTGAGCGGCGACGACGAGCCGTTCGTGTACGTCAGCTTCGGGAGCTTCCTGTCCGTGCGAGGAGATGTCCTGCGCCGGGTGACCGAGGCGCTGCGCGCGTCCGGGGTCCGGGCTGCCGTGGCAACCGGTTCCACCCCGCCCACTGACCTGGGCAGCCTCCCGCCCGACTGGCTGGTGCGGGAGTACCTGCCTCAGGTCCGCCTGCTACGTCGGGCACGCGTCCTGGTGACGCACGGCGGCAACAACTCGGTCACCGAGGCCGTCGCCACCGCGACACCGTTGCTCGTCCTGCCGTTCTCCACCGACCAGTTCGCCGGTGCCGCGGCGGTGGAGCGCACGGGCGTCGGCGAGGCCCTCGACCCGAACGCAGCATCCGTCGCCGACCTCCAGGCCGCAATCGACCGGCTCCTGCACCACTCGGGCGCGGGCGCCTCGACGTTGACGTCGGCCGCGCGCGCGCTGGACGCCGAGCCGGGGCCGGTACGCGCCTACCGGGCGGTCCTGGCCTCGGCGAGCCCGGCCTCGGCGATCAGCTGAGCCGTGCGCTCGCGCTGACCCGACGCCTCGTCGTACCGCCCCACGAGGACGCAGCAGCTCAGGCGAGCGAGAGGAAGAGCTTCTCGAGCTTGGCCACGTCGAGCGTGCCTGCCTCGCCCTGCTGAGGCTCCACCAGGCACTGGCGCATGCCTGTCGCGATGATCGCAAAGCCGGCCCGGTCGAGCGCGCGCGAGACCGCCGAGAGCTGCATGACGACGTCTTCGCAGTCGCGGCCCTCGTCGAGCATCCGCACGACGCCGGCTAGCTGGCCTTGTGCCCGCTTGAGCCGGTTGGACACCTTGGACATCTCATCCTTGTCGAGCTGCATGGCGACATCTCCTCTCGAGGGGGCACGACGATACGCGGGAGGACAGCCTCCCGGGGGAAGCCGGCGACGTGGAACTCACGGTGTCGACTGCTCGGGGCAGGTGCACTGCTGCGCGCGTGGGACGTCGGCCATGACCGCGTCCACGTGCATGCCGCAACCGGACCAGGTGGTCTTGCCGCAGCGGGGGCACCGAACGGGACTGCACATCGGGGTTCTCCTTCATCGGCCGGACGCGCCGGCACGGGGTCGTGGTGTGTGCGCGGTTCAGCGCCGGACGGCGCCGCCGGCGGACTGCCATGCGCCGATCCCGCCCGAGAGGCTGGTCGCGTCGTACCCCAACGCCCGCAGGCGCTTGGCGCCGGTGCGGGACGCATGCCCGACGCGCACATCACGACGACGGGTGTGCCGACGGTGAGCCGGCGGGGGGCTTTCTCGATGTCGCCGAGCGGCACGTGCACGGCCTGCGGGGCGTGGCCCGAGTTCCATTCGGACCGCTCGCGCACGTCCAGGAGCGACGCGCCGTCTCGGACCAGGGCGACGGCGGTCGCGCCGTCGACGGTCGGTCGAAGCCCGTCGGCGGTGTCGGTGCCGCCGAACAGGCGGCGGAGCTGGCTGGTGAGGGACATGGTCGGGCTCCTAGCGGTGAGGGGACGAGGTCACGCGACGAGGTCGGGGCGGACGGCGGTGAGGGTGAGCCAGCCACCCGAGAGGTTGCGTGCGTCGAAGCCGGCGGCGAGGAGCACCCGGGTGGCGATGTGGGAGCGGACGCCCGACCCGCAGTGCACGCTGACAGGGCGTCCCGCCGCGGCCGCGTGCACCTGGCCGAGGCGGCCGCGCAGCTCGGTGTGGGGGATGTGCAGCGCACCCTTGAGGTGGCCGAGGTCGAACTCGGCGGCGCTGCGGACATCGAGGACGAGGGTGTCGGCCACGACGTCGTCCAGCTCGGTGGCGTGCCACTGCGGCGTCGTGCCGTCGAGCACGTTCTGGGCGACGAACCCGAGCATGTTGACCGGGTCCTTCGCCGACCCGTAGGGCGGTGCGTACGCGAGCTCGAGCTCGGCGAGGTCGTCGGCGGACATGCCGGCGCGCAACGCGGTGGCCAGGACGTCGATCCGCTTGTCGACGCCCGCGCGTCCGACCGCCTGGGCGCCGAGCAGCCGGCCGTCGGGGGCGAAGGTGGCGACCAGGTGGATCTGCTCGGCTCCGGGGAAGTAGCCCGCGTGGTGGCCGGGGTGGATGCGGACCACCTCGTGCGCGATCCCCGCACGGCCGAGCTCCCGCTGGCTCGCTCCTGTCACAGCCGCGGTCAGTCCGAAGACCCGCACGATCGCCGTGCCCAGCACGGGCGCCTGAGGCGTGGATCGTCGACCGCACATCGAGTCCGCGGCGCGCCGGCCCTGCCGGTTGGCGGGCCCGGCCAGAGGCACAGGGCCGACGCTACCGGTGACAGCGTGCACGACCTCCACGGCGTCCCCGACCGCCCAGATGTGCGGATCAGAGGTCCTCTGGTCGTTGTCGACCCGGATCGCACCGGAGCGCCCGAGCACCAGTCCGGCGTCACGAGCCAGGTCGCTGGCGGGCCGCACACCGACGTTGACCAGGACCAGGTCGGCACCGAGCTCCGACCCGTCGGACAACGTGACGCGGACTCCGTGGTCGGCCGGCGTGACACTTCGAGCAGCGACGCCGACGCGCAGGCTCACACCGTGCGACCGGAGCTCGTCGGCAAGCAGCGGGGCCAGCTCCGGGTCCAGGGGCGGGAGCACGTGGTCGGCGAGCTCCACCACCTCCACGTCCAGACCTCGGGCGACCAGCGACTCGACGGCCTCGAGACCGATGAAGCCTGCGCCCACCACGACCGCGCGGGGCCTGTCGGCCCCGGTGTGGCTGGTGAGCAGGCGCCCGACATGCTGCTCGATGGCATCGAGGTCCGGGATCGTCCGCAGCGCGTGCACCTCCGGACGGTCGAGGCCCTCGATCGGGGGACGCACCGCGACGGCGCCGGGGCTCAGCAGCAGTGCGTCGTACGGGAGCTCGTAGGCGCGGTCGGCGGTGCTCACCGACACGGTCCGGCCGAGGCGATCGATGCCGGTGACCCGGTGCCCCGTGCGTACGTCGAGCGCGAGTGCCGCGTCGAGGCTGGCCGGCGTGTGCAGCAGGAGGTCGTCGCGACTGACGATCTCACCGGAGAGGTGATACGGCAGCCCGCAGTTGGCGAACGAAACGTAGTCCGACTGCTCCAGCACGACGATCTCGGCACTCTCGTCGAGCCGCCGGGCGCGGGCTGCGGCGCTCATGCCGCCGGCGACCCCGCCGACGATGACGATGTGACGCCGGGCGACCGCACCGGACTCTTCTCGGCTGTTCATTCCACCAGCATACCCCGGGGGGTATAGAAGTGCCTCATCGACCGACGGGCGACCGGCTTCGTCGTCGACGGCGCCCTCATCCGCCCGGTGGGTCGTCCGCCTTGTCTGCGTGCGCCCGACGCAGGGCGCGACCGCGCTGCCGGTCCTCCTCTTGCTGGTCCTGTCGCTTCTCGCTCGCTTCGGTGTCCCGCGGCGGCAGCTGGATCGTCCGTTCCGCCTTGATACCTCCCTGCAGCTCGCGTCCGCGCTCCAGCTCCGCATCGAGCTCGGCACCCACCAGGAGGGCGAGGTTGGTGATCCACAGCCAGAGCAGGAACACGACGAAGCCCGCGAGCGACCCGTATGTCCTGCCGTAGCTGGCGAGGTGGGAGACGTAGAAGGCGAACGCGAGAGACGCGACCACCCACACGATCACCGCGGCGACCGCGCCGAGGCTGATCCACCGGAATTTCGGCTGCCGCACGTTGGGGGTGAGGTTGTAGAGCACCGCGATCGCAACGATCACCAGAACCACGACGAGCGGCCACCGTGCGACGTTCCATACGGTGACGCTCACGGTGCTGAGGCCGAAGCCTCTCCGACGGAGCGCGCCACGCCCCGGGACAGCACGCCGGCGACCACGACCACCATCGCGATCACGAGCAGGAGCACGGTGACGAGAAGCATCGCGGGCCGCAGCTTCCAGATCGGACGCCCCTCGTCGATCTCATAGATGCGGTTCATGCCCCGACCGAAGGCCGCGACGTAGCCTGAGGCAGACCACACGGAGGCCGCGAGGCCGAGGACCAGTGCGAGGCCGGCCGAGGGCGCCTGGCTCAGCTGCGTCAGCACCGGCTCCACGGTGGCCACGGCGGAGTCTGGCCCGACCTGCTCGACGACGGCGAGCAACCGGTCGATCGCGGTCTGCGGGTCACTGACGAGCCCGAGGATCGACATGACCGCCAGAAGCGCCGGGGCGATCGCCAGGACGGCGAAGAAGGTCAGCGCCGCGGCCGTGTCGATGCACTCGTCCTCCATGAACTCCCGCACGGTCTTGCGCGCGATGTACTTCCACGATCGCGCAGTGATCTCGTCGGGGGAGTCCGGTTTGCGGTCGGCGTCGGGTTCAGGTGCGAACTGCCTGTCGGTGCTGCGGTCGCCTGCGGCGGCGGTCATGTCTTGCCTCCGGATGGGTCGTGTGCCTGCCGGTCGCACGGGCCTCGTCGGCGTCCGTCGTTCGTGTGCACGACGCTATGACCGCTGCGGCGTGCGCGCCTCTGGGGCGCGTCCGCTGGTCCGTCGGTCGCGGGGCGCGCACAGTGGTGTTTCAGCGACGATGGAGGCCAGACATGTGGTTCGACTCATGGAGCGACCTGCTGCGGGTGGCCGCCGTCGGGACTGCGGCCTACGTCTTCCTCGTGGTGCTCTTGCGGCTCTCCGGCAAGCGCACGTTGGTCAAGCTCAACGCTTTCGACCTGGTCGTGACGGTGGCGCTCGGGTCGACGTTGGCGAGCATCCTGCTGAGCAGCACCGTCTCCTGGTCCGAGGGCGCGGCGGCCCTGGGCGTCCTGGTGCTGCTGCAGCTCGTGGTGTCGTGGACCACGTCGCACCTCGTGTCCGGACGATCCGTCGTCACATCTCGGCCCACCACCCTGCTTCGGCACGGCACCATCGACCACCGGGCACTGTCCGCGCAACGGCTCACGTCGGCAGAGCTGCGCCAAGCGGTGCGGAGCAGCGGTATCGGCGGACTCGATCTGGTTGCCTTCGTGGTGCTCGAGACCGACGGTTCGCTCAGCGTGATCCCGACCAGCCAGCTGGGCGACGGCAGACCCCTGGAGAAGCACGACTGATACGTCGGGGGGCGTTCCGAGCGGTGCGGTGCGATGCTGGCGCGCGTCCGTCCGCCACCATGCTGAGGACGACGGACAGCGGCGCGGCAACGAGGTCAGACCAGAAAGACGAACTGACCGATCGCGTGACGGCCGACGATGTTCACGCTGCCGGGGACGAACCCGCCGGACACTCCTGGGGTGAGCCCCAGGCAGGTCAGGTTCCGCGCGAACGGTGTTCTGGACGATGAAGACACCGGGCGCCCCCGGGTCCACGTCGTTCACCCTGATGTGCAGCAGCGTCACGTTGCCACCGAGCATCGTCCGAACAGCACGCCGAGCCACGGCGGTCGTCATTCCCGCTGGCGGTGAGGTTCCCCCCGATCGTGTTGTTCTTGATCGACCACGGGATGTCTGAGCCACCGCCCCAGGGCGTGACGTTCCTCCTGACCGTGACCCCGTTGAGCAGGACCGCGTCGGCGCCGATGCCGGTGACGTTCCCGTTGACGGTGATCGTCGATTGTCCCTCGGGCTCGACGGCGCACTCGTGAGCCGAGTTGCCGGTGTACGAGGGCGGCTGGCAGCCCAGCCCGACGGTCGAGCCTCGGCCCGCGGTGACGTTGCGGCCGATCGTGATCGTCGACGGCGCGCTCTGCGCGTCGGAGCAGGGCGCCGGCCGCGACGTTGACATTGCCCGGCGACTGTGATCACGCCCGTCGGCCGGTACGTCGCAGACGCCCGTCACCGCGATGCTGGCGTAGTGGCCTGAGGGGATGTCTCCACCGGTGCAGGTGTACCCCGTCGGCGTTCGCGTGCCGTGGTCGGCGGCCATCGCCGGCCCACCCGAGAGCACGAGCGCTCCCGCGACGGCCAGGGCGCCCAACACCCTGAGCCGCATGTCTGCTTTCATCAGCCTCACCCTTCGCTCACGGCCCTCCGTTGGGCCGAACAGATCTGGTCTACACCCAACCGGACATTTCGGACCCGAAGATTTTGACAACCTGGTCGGTCGTGTGCACGAGGACGGGACCGCCCGCTCGCGGCCGCGGCGGGGCGCGCCTAGCGTCGGGCTGGGTCCGATCTGGCGACGAGCAGGAGACCCTGTGGCGCTGACCACCGCCGTCGTGGCGGGCGCGGTCGACGCTCAGCCGCCGCTCGGCGACTTCCCGACGTGGCTCACGGTCGTGGCTGCGGTGTCACTCGTCGTGGCGTTCGGCTGCGCGGCGTGGGTGAGTCTCGACGTGGTGCGACACCCGCAAGCGATGCGGGTGATGGCGTTCGTCTGGCCGTTGACGATGTTGTTCGGGGGAGTCCTGTGGCTCTGGTTCTACCTCCGGTGGGGCCGGCGGTCCGACCGCGACGAGGAACGTCCGACATGGGTGTCGATCGCCACCGGTGCCAGCCACTGCGGGGCGGGATGCACCCTGGGCGACATCGTCGGGGGAGTTCCTCGTGGTGATCGTGCCAGGCGTCGTGGTCGTCGCCGGGTACGACCCTGCTCGCCGACGACATGTATGCGCGGTGGGTCATC
>CAVWCB010000004.1:0-123289 GCA_963753425.1 uncultured Actinomycetota bacterium | reverse complement strand
AGCTGCCGCGTGTAGTCGACCATCTGCGCCTTGACCTCGCGCGCCTCGCGCTGGTCCATTCGGTCCCCCCTCGTCGGCGATCCCTCGCCTGCGTATGTCCTGGTTGATCCGGGCGGAAGCCAGTCTGCCGGTCGCCACCGACACCCGCCCCGCGAGCAGGACGTGGAGGATCAGGGATCCGAGGGCCGGGCCGAGACCGGGCGGGCGTCGGGTGGCGGCTCTCCGACGGACGACACGGGCCGTGGGACGTGGACCTCGGGGGTCAGGTCGGCGCGCAGGATGCGGTCGAGCCGAAACCATCGGATGTCGTCGCGCAGGCGGCACCACGCGACTAGTACCAGGCGTCCCCGGTCCGGGCCAGGACGATCGACTCGATCCGCCGCCGACTCACCGACCGGTCCGCAGACGCATACTCGATCGCCAGCACCTGCGAGCGGTCCAACGCCACCTCGACCGCGCGCACCACCGAGGCCGACGGCCCTGTGCGGGTAAGCGGCGGGACCAGACGCGAGGCCAGGGCGTCGGCGCGACTGCGGGCCTCCGGCGGCAAGGCGTCGAGAACCTTGGCGCGCGCGGCGTCGGCGTCCGTCCCGAACGGGCTGCCCGGCGGGAGCGCGCGCACCGCGAGAGCGAGGGCCACCGCCTGCGCGGGCGTGAAGTTGACGGGCGGCAGACCCAGGGAGCCGTCGAGCGCGTAACCCCCGCCGATCCCCGCCTGCGCCACGACCGGCAGGCCGGCCTGCTGCAGCGTCGACACGTCGCGCTTGACCGTGCGGGACGACACCTGGAAGAGCCGCGCCAGGCGTGCACTCGTCGTACCCGCCGGTCCGACGCGGCGGAGCTCCTCCGTGAGCGCGTACAAACGGTCGGTCCTGTTCAACGCCAGACCTCCCTCGTGGTGCTCCTATGGTGACACAAAGGTGACATGCGGCTGTCCCCGCGCGCCTCGCCATCGGCCGTCGGTCGCGTCACCATCAACTATGAGCACACAGCCCTCCGTGATCCTCGTCCCCGGCGCCTGGCTCGGAGCGTGGGCGTGGGAGCGGGTCGTCGGCCGCTTCGCGATGCAGGTCTCGACGCCTACCCCGTCACCCTCCCGGGTCTCGAGCCCGACGCCACCGACCGCGGGGTCGATCACGCTCGACGACCACGCGCGAGCGGTCCTCGACCTCGTCGACTCGCTGGACGGCGACGTCGTGCTGGTCGGGCACAGCGCGGGCGGCTCCGTGCTCAGCGAGGTGGTGGACCAGCGGCCCGAGCGCATCCGGCGGGCGATCTACGTGGACAGCGGGCCGCAGATCGACGGCGCGGTGCCGAACCCGAGCATCGCCGCTGACCAGGCCGAGGAGCCGCTGCCCGACTGGGACGTGCTCGGCGAGACCAGCCTCCAGGGCCTGTCCGACGACGACCTCGCCGAGTTCGCGCTCCGAGCCGTGCCGCATCCGGCGGGTCCGCGCCGCGGTCCGGTCCGCGTCGTCAACCCTGCGCGGTTCGACGTCCCGGTGACGGCGATCTGCACGAGCCTGTCGTCCGAGCAGCTCAAGCCGATGGCCGACGGCGGGCCGCCGTTCTTCACGGAGCTGTCCGAGTTCGACGTCACCTACGTCGACCTGCCCACCGGGCACTGGCCGATGTGGTCGCGTCCGGCGGACCTGGCCGACGCGATCCTGCAGGCAACTCGCTCCTGATTTTCGCGCGCGCGGGCTCTCGATTCTGGGAGGGTGAGCAGGTCAGCACCTCGCCGGCCCTCGCAAAGGGATGCCCCATGCGCGCTCGACTCCTGGCCGGCATCGTCGCCGGCACCCTCGGCCTCGCCGCCCTGGGCAGCCTTCCCGCCTCGGCCGCCGCCTCCGCTCAGCTCTCCGTGCTGCACGCGATCCAGGGGCAGAACGTCGACGTCTACGTGAACAAGAAGCTCACGCTCGACAACTTCACGCCCGGCTCGCTGGCCGGACCGCTGCCGTTCGCCGCGGGCGAGTACACCGTCGTGATCACCGCACCGGATGCCGTCGACGACTCCGTCGCGCTCATCGGCCCGATCACGCTCAAGGTGTCTGCCGGCCAGAACTACACCCTCGTCGCGCACCAGGACGCCTCGGGCGCGAAGACCGCGACCTTGTTCACCAACGACATCTCGCGGACCCCGCCGGGCCAGGGGCGCGTGACCGTGCGCCACGTCGCCGCCGCGCCGGCGGTCGACGTGACCGTCGGTGGCGTCGTGCTCATCCCCGCGCTGGCCAACCAGGCCGACGAGAAGCGGACGCTGCCGGTGGGAAAGATCGCCCTGGGACTGGCGGCTGCGGGCACGGCGACCTCCCTGTTGGCCGCCCCCGCTGAGGTGCCCGTGACGGAAGGCACCAACACCATCGTCTACGCGTGGGGGTCGTCGCCGACCTCGATCGAGCTCGCGACGCAGTCGATCGACGGTCTCCAGGACAACCCGTCCGGCGTCGACGCCGGCGAGCTCGGGCTCGCGGCCGAGCCTGCGGGGACGCCGACGTGGCCGTTCGCGCTGGCCGGGCTCGCGTTCATCGCCTTGCTCGGTGCCGGGCTCGCTCGTCGGCGATCGTCTGTCGGCTGACCGCTCGCGCACGGTCCGGTGATGATCGGGATGGTGTCGTCCCCCGCGAGTGCGCTGGCCGCGCGTTCCCGGGTGGGCGTCGCGGCAGTGGGTGGTGCGCTCGTCGCCGTCCTGCTCGCCGGGTGCGGTGCCTCGGACTGGAACGCGCCCGCCCCGAACCTGTACGTGCCCCCGGAGCCGGCGCCTGTCGCGACGGCCGCACCCGTCGTGCCCCACGTGCCGATCCGCGACGCCGCCCTGACAGCGGCGCAGGTTCCGGACGCACCTCCGGCGCCGGTCCGGCTCGAGGTGCCGGGCGTCGGGATCGACATGTCGGTCGACCCGGTCGGGGTCACGGACGCCGGCACCATGGAGCTGCCCGAAGACGCCGACCGCGCCGGCTGGTACGAGTACGGGCCGACCCCGTCGGACGCCAGGGGCTCCACCCTCGTGGCGGCGCACGTGGACAGCCGGCTCACCGGGATCGGTCCCTTCGCGAGGCTGCGCGAGGTCACCGTCGGGTCGCCGCTGACCCTCACGACCGCCGACGGCGTCGCGCACTCCTACGTCGTCGCGTCGGTCGTCAAGACCCCCAAGGACGAGGCACCCGTGGACGAGTGGTTCGACCGGACCGGAACACCACGGCTCGTCCTGGTGACCTGCGGCGGCCAGTGGATCCGGGCCGCCGGGCACTACTCGGACAACGTCGTCGTGACGGCGTCGCCGGTGGCGGGATGATCGCCGCCGCCGGACGCCGCTGGCCTCGTGCGAGCGGCGTCCGCGCCGGTCAGACGGCCGGCGGAGCGGGCGGGGCCTGGCCGGCCGGCGGGGCCGGCGGCGTGGCGGCGGCGGGCGGAGCCGCCGGAGCCTGCGGGGTCGTGCGCTGCTCGACGACCGCGCGGTGGGTCGTGTTGCTGCGCTGCGAGTTCAGGACGATCGCGAGGATGAGCGCAACCGCCCCGGCCGCCATGCAGATGTAGCCGATGACCGTGAGGTTCACACCCTCGATCCGGTCGCTGACGCCGAACGACAAGATCGCGCCGACCACGATGAGGGCGATGCCGCCTCCGATACCCATGTCAGTCCTTCCGTCGCGGCGGGCACCGAGTGGCCCGTCCATGACCGGCGAGTCTGGCGGCGATCCACGTGGGCCGCATCCTGAGAGCCCGGCATCACCCCAACGTGTCGGGGTACGAGGCGTCGTCGCCCAGCACGTGCTGCGCGAGGAACGCCTCCACCACCTGGTACCAGACGATCGCGTGCTGGGGGCTCAGCACCCAGTGGTTCTCGTCGGGGAAGTAGAGGAACCGGTGCGGGCTCTTGCCCTCGTCGTCGGCGGGCAGGCCGCTCGTGGCGAGCAGCTCGTACCAGAGCCGCAGACCCTCGCCGATCGGCACCCGGTAGTCCTTGTCGCCGTGCACGACGAGCATCGGGGTGTTGATCGCACCGACGTGCAGGTGGGGCGAGTTGTCGAGCGCCATCTGCTCGGTCATCTCGCGGCCCCAGTAGTAGGCCGCGTCCGTCGTCGGCCCGAACTGGTCGAGCGCCCACAGGCTCGCGTGCGTGACGATCGCGGCGAACCGGTCCGTGTGCCCGGCCACCCAGTTCGCCATGTACCCGCCGAACGACCCACCCATCGCGGCCGTGCGGGTCTCGTCGATGTCGTCCCGCGCCTCCGCCGCGTCGGTGATCGCGAGCAGGTCCGTGTAGGGCGCCCCACCCCAGGCGCCCCAGCCGTCCTGGATGAACTGCTGGCCGTAGCCCGTGGAGAGTGCGGGGTCCGGCAGCAGCACCGCGTACCCTCGCGCGACGAGGATCCACGGGTTCCAGCGCCACGACCACGCGTTCCACGACCCGAGCGGACCGCCGTGGATCCACAGCACCAGCGGCGCCTTGGTGTCCGCCGGCTTGGCGAGCCACGCGCGGACTCGCCGGCCGTCCGTCGTCGTCTCGATCTCCTCGAGCGTGCCGGGGAGCTCGGGTGTCGCGACCGGGCTGATCAGCGGCGTGCTCGGCTGCGCCGCGTCCGACGTCAGATCGATCCGGACGGGGTGCGACGGTGCGTCGTAGGAGGTCCTCAGCGCGTACGCGGTCCGGCCGTCCGGGCTGACGCAGACGTCGGTGAACGTCGCGTCGTCGCTGGTGACTCGCCGGCTCGCGCCCGTGGCGAGGTCGATGCGGAAGATCGGACCGCGGCCGTCGTCGTCGGCCGTGACCAGCATGCTCTGCGAGTCCGGCAGCCAGACGACGCCGTGCGGCCAGCGGTCCCACTCGTCGGCCAGGATCCGAGGCTCGCCCCCGGCGAGCGGGACCACCGCCAGGCGCACCACCGGCGCCTCGAAAGGCGTCGACAGCGTCTCGCGCGAGTACGCGACCCAGCGACCGTCCGGCGAGATCACCGGACTCCCGAGGTCGGCCCCCGGATCGTCGACGAGAATCGCGCGCTCGCCCGTCGCGACGTCGATCCGGACCAGGCGGCTGCGCTGCGAGCCCGCGGCCTGCGGGACCGTCCATCCGCTGACGACCGTCGTCCCGTCGGGGCTGATCGCCGACTCCTGCTCGACCAGGTGGCCTCGGGCGTCCGACGTGACGTCCGTGAGCGTCAGGCGCGGGTCTGCTGCGCCGGCCAGCGGCTGCGTGACGTGCTCGCTCAGCGCGGCCGTGAACAGGTGGGGTGCGTCGGGACCCAGGTCGTGGTCCCAGTACCGGACCGGGTAGGCGTCGTGCAGGATCGCCGCGATCTTCTTGTCCTTGCGCGCCTTGCGGAGCTTCGCGTCGGTTGCGTCGTCGCTCGCCGACGGGAGCACGGTCGACCCCAGCAGCACCACCGGCGCATCCCGCGCCACGCGCACGTCGCTCAGGCCCGCGGCCCGGTCGGCGACCACGCGTGCCTCGGCGCCGTCCCGCGGGAGGAGCCACAGCGCGGGCACGGGGTCGTCGTCGTCGGCCTTGTCGGCGTCCGGCCGCGCGCTCGTGAACAGCAGGTCGCCGTCGTGCGTGAACGCGGCGCCGGTCTCGCCCTTCGCGCTCCTGGTCAGGCGCCGCGGCTTCTCGACACCCTCCGGGTCCACCTCCCAGAGCGCGGTCAGAAACTTGGTCTTCTTCGTGTCCAGCGTCGCGACGCTGGTCACCAGCCGCGTCCCGTCCGCGTTCAGCACCAGCCCGCTCAGCCGAGGAATGGCGACGTAGTCGTCGAGGTCATGAAAGGAGGTCTCACCCATCCCCCCGTCCTACCACCCGACCCCCCGCCCCCGCTCCCGCTCGTCGCTTCGTCGCTTGTCGACCATGACATGGGTGCCGTCAAGGCACGCGTGGGCGACACCCATGTCATGCTCGGCGGCTCGCGTCGGCTCCTAGGCCGGCGAGCGCCTGGCGGACGGCTGATGGGAGCGTGCCCCGTCTCGCGATGTCCGCTGCCGTGAAGCGCAGGACCTCGACGCGGCCCGAGGCGATCAGTGCGTTCTGCCGGGATCTATCGCGGAGCAGGGCGTCCGGCATCTCGTGGAACTCGCGCCCGTCGATCTCCGCGATGAGCCACCGGTCGTCGTCGATGTGCCAACCCATGTCTCCGCGGCCGAGCAGCCGACCATCGTCGGACCGGATCTCCACCTGGAGCTCGTCGGGCGGAATTCCTGCGTCAACGCACTCGAGCCGAGCGAAGGTCTCCAACGGCGACTCCGCCCGTCGGTCGACCAGCCGCCACCAGCCGGCGGCCCGCGCAGCACCACGCCGCCCGATCAGCTGCGATCGCAGGGCGGCGCAGTCGTCGTCGGTCACGAGCCGCCTGTGCAGGACGTCGTCAAGAACGGCTACCGCGTTGTTCCGGGGCAGCTCAGGGAGCGCCTGAACCAGGGCCGTCACCACGGTGACCACACGCCCCTCTCCCATCTTGTGGGTGGGGGTCGGCCGGTACTGGCGCACTCGCACTCCGTCCCGGGAACGCCCTTGCGTCCCTCGCGGGAGCGCAACCTCGGAAACGATGTCGGTCGGCAGTCCCTTGATGCCGTGCAGCGCGAGTGCGCTCTGGCCTACGGCCACGGCGCCCGGGCCGAAGGCAAGCAGCCCGAGCCACGCCGCCCGCCGGCGCCGCTGCTCTGGGTCGGACACAGCCGCCGGGCCGAGGTCGTAGACCCCGTGCGAGGCATGCTTCCATTCGCCACTCTTGACCAGCCGTGCCCGCCAGTGTGCGCCCACCCCGACGTCCCCACACTGCGTCGCCGACACGAGCCCGCCCTGGCGATCCGCGAGGCCAAGCAGAGCCAACGGCGGTTTCGCGACGGGTTTCATCAGCCCATAAGACGCAACACCTGGCCCGCCACACGCGACCCGAGGTCACTAATTGCGGCAAAGGCGCTGTGGACGGCTCACCACCGACGGGGTCCCCACCCCCAACTACCCGTCGAACATGACATGGGTGGCGTCATCTGCGGCCATAACGACACTCATGTCATGTTCGGCGCCGACGCGCCCGCCGCAGCCGTCAGGACGGTGGGGCTGTGTCTCGGGCGGCCAGGGTGGCGAGCATCGCGTTGTACTCGTCCATCTCGATGTCGCCGTCGCGGTCGACGCGGCGGTCTCGGCGGCGGGCGGTGCGTTCGTCGTCGCGAGACCAGGACACGGCGACCAGGATGGCCAGGACCAGGGTGGGCAGCTCGCCGATCCCCCACGCGATCGCGCCGCCGGCCTGCTGGTCCGCGATGGCCGACGCCCCCCACGGGCGGCCCATGAGGCCGAACCAGTCGGCGACGAACAGGGAGTCGCTGGTGAGCAGCGTGACGCCGAAGAACGCGTGGAACACCATCGTGCCGAACAGCAGGAGGATGCGCTGCGGGTAGCCCCAGCGGCGCGGCCCGGGGTCGATGCCGATGAGCCCGTTGACGAACAGGTACCCGGCGAGCGTGAAGTGCACGACCATCGCGAGATGCCCGACGTCGCTGCGCAGCGACCACTCGAACAGGCCGGAGTAGTAGAACAGCACCATCGACCCGATGAAGTTCACGGCCGCGACCAGCGGGTTCGCCAGGAACGAGCCCACGTGGCTGTGCACCAGGACGAGGATCCACTCGCGCGGTCCGCGGGAGTCGTCGGAGCGCAGGATCGACGTCCGGACCGGCAGGGCGCGCAGCGCGAGCGTCACGGGCGCCGACATGACCAGGAACAGCGGCACGAGCATCGCGATCGTCATGTGCTGGACCATGTGGCCGCTGAACAGCACGTGCCCGTACAGGTTCGGTGCACCGTTCGTCGCCCACCCGAACAGCGCCATCCCGACCGTCCACGAGATCGCTCGAGCGAGCGGCCAGTGGTCACCGCGGCGACGCAACCGAAGCACCCAGCGCCAGTAGACGACGAGCGCGGCCACCACCGCGAAGGCGACGATCATGTCCCAGCGCCACTCCGTCACCCAGCGCAGGCCGGTCGGCGCGGGCGGTAGCGGGTGCCCGGTGATCTGGTAGGCGGGCGTCGGGTCTGCGGGCGGCTCCTGCGAGACCGGCGGCGCGGTGTCACCCAGGGCCACGGCGACGCCCGACACGGCTCCCATGACGAACAGCTCGACGAGCACGAGCCGCCAGAAGAGCAGCCCGCCGACGCGACGCACCGAGCCCTCGGCCCCACCCGCGAGGCGCGGCAGCACCCGACGCCGGTGCGCCAGGCCGAGCAGGCCCAGGACCCCGAACAGGAACGCCTTGGTCAGCAGGAGGATGCCGTAGGTCGTGGTCAGGTCGGCCCACCCGCTGGTGCGCAGCAGCCCGTTGACCAGACCCGACGCGCCAACGGCGGCGAAGCACCAGCCCGCGACCACGGAGTACCGCGCGACGGACACGGACAGGTCGGTGCCCACGCGCGTGACGAGCAGCGCGAGGGCCGCGAGCGCCCCTATCCACAGGGCGGCGCCGACGAGATGGACCACCATCGACGACGTCGCGATGCTGTGCCCGGAGGCGCCGGACGCGTGCCCGAGCTGCGCCTGCTGATAGAGCGCGACGAGCACCAGGGCCGCGGTCCACGCGGCGCCGGTCGGGGTCGCGACGACGAGCGAGAGCGCCGTGACGACGGCCGCGATCGTCGTGATCATCAGCAGCGTCCGGCCGAGGTCGAGCTGGGTCACGAATACGCCGAGCTGCTGCCCGAAGTCGTCGGAGGACACCGGCTGCCCGGCGACGTCCGCGTAGGTGAGGACCAGGTGCACGATCGACATCACGGTCCACACGCCCGCAGCGACCCCGGCCACCACCAGGCTGCGGGGATACGCGGAACCGTCCGCGGTGCCGACGCCGGCCCGGGAGTTCCGGGCCGGACGACCGCCGGTCGTGAGGCGCGGCAGGATGCCGACCGCCAGGAACAGCGCCCCGATCGTGACCGACCCGGCGAGCTCGGACAGCGTCGACGACGCAGGCAGCCCCCACCGCACGAGCGGGCCGGGGTCGCGCAGGAGGGTCTTGACGGCGGCGCCGGAGAACCAGATGCCCAGCAACGCGCACGCGACGGCGGCCACCGGGAGGACGACCACGCGCCACGGACCACTCATGGCACCGGTTCGACCGGTGCTCGTCGCCGGCGCACTCACCTGCTCAGCCTAAGTTGCCGCGGTCGGTGGAGCGGGCGTGACGGGGAACACATCCCGGGGGGTCGTTGTTGTCTTGTGGGTGCGCAATGGTTGTCCTGCGCAACCACTTTGGGCTGTCGTACCCCTCACGTAGCGTCGTTGAACGGCGTGCACCCCCGTTTCGAGAAGGTCTCATGACACAGCAGAGCACCGCGGCACCGGCCTCGACGTCCGCCGGCGCACCCCCCTCGAGCTCCGGCTTCACGGCTCCGACGCACCGCGAGATCCTGACGATCCTCGGCGGGCTGATGCTCGGCATGTTCATGGCCGCCCTGGACCAGACGATCGTCGCCACCTCGATCCGGACGATCGGCGACGACCTCAACGGGCTGTCGTTGCAGGCGTGGGTGACCACGGCGTACCTGCTGACCGCGACGATCTCGACGCCGCTGTACGGCAAGCTCTCCGACATCTACGGACGCAAGCCGCTGTACATGATCGCGATCTCGCTGTTCGTGCTCGGCTCGCTGCTGTCCGGCACGTCGAACTCGATGTACGAGCTGGCCGGCTACCGCGCGCTGCAGGGCCTGGGCGCCGGCGGTCTGATGGCGCTGGCGATCACGATCCTCGGAGACCTGGTGCCGCCCCGCGAGCGTGCGCGGTACCAGGGGTACTTCCTCGCCGTGTTCGGCGTCTCGAGCGTGCTCGGCCCGGTCGTCGGAGGGTTCTTCGCCGGCACCGAGACGATCCTCGGCATCTCTGGTTGGCGCTGGGTCTTCCTGATCAATGTGCCGATCGGCATCATCGCGCTGGTCGTCATCTCGCGCGTCCTGCACCTGCCACCCCTGAAGAAGGTCGCGCACCGGATCGACTGGCCCGGCGCGCTGCTGCTCATCGTGACCCTGGTGCCGCTGCTCCTCGTCGCCGAGCAGGGCCGCGCGTGGGGCTGGGGCTCCACCTACGCGATCACCTGCTACGCCATCACGGTGCTCGGCCTGCTCGGGTTCATCTTCGCCGAGCACCTCGCCAAGGCCGACGCGATCCTGCCGCTCTACCTCTTCCGCAACCGCACGTTCTCGATCGGTGCGGGCGCCAACGTCGTCATCGGCCTCGGCATGTTCGGTGGCCTGGCCACCCTGCCGCTCTACCTGCAGATCGTGAAGGGGCAGACGCCGACCTCGGCCGGTCTGACGCTCATCCCGTTCACGCTCGGGATCATGGCCGGCTCGATCATCGCCGGGCAGACGACCTCGCGAACCGGACGCTACAAGGCCCTACCGGTGTTCGGCACCGTCCTGATGGCGAGCGGCTCGTTGATGTTCTCGCGCATCCAGACCGACACGTCGATCAACTTCATCTTCGCCTGCTCGGTCGTGTTCGGGCTCGGTCTCGGCTTCACCATGCAGCCGCTCGTGCTCGCCGTGCAGAACGCCGTGCCGGTGCGGGACATGGGTGTCGCGACCTCGTCGTCCCTGTTCTTCCGACAGATGGGCGGGACGATCGGTACGGCGGCGTTCCTGTCGATCCTGTTCTCGACGGTCGGCGACAACATCAAGACGGCCTTCGCAGCGGCGGTCAGGACGCCGGCGTTCCAGGCGGCGCTCGCGGACCCCGCGGTGCAGGGCAACCCCGCGAACTCGCCGGTGCTCGACCTGGTGAAGGGAGCCGGCGGAGCGTTGCCGTCGCTCAACGACTCGGCGTTCATCAACGACCTCGACCCGAGGCTCGCGCTGCCGTTCCTCGACGGCTTCTCGCAGTCGATCGACCTGGTGCTGCTCGTCGCGGCGTGCATCATCGCGCTCGGAATCATCCTGACCGCGATGCTGCCCGAGCTGCCGTTGCGCAACGTCTCCGGCATCCAGGGTCGGCTGGACGCGGATGCCGCCGATGACGCCGCGGCAGCGGCAGGTGCGACCGCCGCAGGCGCGACGGCGGTCAGCGGTGTGGCGGCGATCGTCGCCGACCAGGCGGCCGTCGAACGGACCGCCACGGCACCTGCGCCGAGCTCGACGTCCAGCTGACCGGCAGACCGAACGCCGGACAGCTCGGCTCGACCGTCGCCTCGACGTGCACGCCCAGCAGCTCCCGAACGCTCGACCCCTCGCAGCTCGTCTGCGGGGGGTCGAGCCGCATCCAGAGGCGTCCGCCGGGACGACGACGCGCGTCACGGCACCTCTGAAAGTCGCACCACAGGTTTGGCCTGTGCACACTGCCGAACGGGCGGATCGACGCTACCGTCCGAGGAAACTGGTGGCGGGAGCGGTGAACCTCGACCCCCCGCGTCTCGTGACAACTGATGACGGGCGCAGCCCGCAGCCCCGCACACGGAGGTGGAGATGTCCTCGCTGGTGGATTCCCCGAGCACGGCCGACCCGCAGCACGACGCCCACGACACCGGCTGCGACGGATGTCTCGACCGCCGAGCGATCCTCGTGCGCGCGGGCGTGGTGACGATGGGCGTCGCCGCCGCCGGTGTGCTGGCGGCCTGCAGCAGCGGCGGCTCGACACCGGGAACCGGGGGCGGCTCGGCCGCCGCCGGCGGGGCTCTCGCCCAGCTCTCCGACGTCCCGGTCGGCGGGGCGATCGCGGCGAAGGATGCCGACGGCAAGCCGATCATCCTCACCCAGCCGACCGCGGGCACGGTCGTCGCGCTCTCGGCGATCTGCACGCACCAGGGCTGCACGGTCGCGCCGGACGGCAAGAAGCTCACGTGTCCGTGCCACGGTTCGGTGTTCGACCTGAACGGCGACAACGTCTCGGGCCCGGCACCCACACCGCTGCCGGGCATCGACGTGCACGTCACCGACGGTGCCGTCCTCGCGGGCAAGGCCTGAGCCATGGCCGGTCTCGGCACGTGGCACCGCGGTCAGCAGGCCACCTCGGACGTCCTGCGCGCCCTGCTGAGCGCGTGCGTGATGCTCTCCGCCGTGGTCCACCTGGACCTGTGGGCCAACGGCATGAAGACGCTCTCCGTGGTCGGTCCGGCGTTCCTGCTCAACGGCATCGGCGGGATCGTGCTCGGCGTGCTGGTGCTGGTCTGGCGCCACTGGCTGCCGTTGCTCGGCGCGATCGGGTTCGGCGTTGCGACGCTCACGGCCTTCCTCATCTCGACGACGCCCGGCGGGTTCTTCCAGGTGCACGAGCAGTGGGTCGGGATCCCGGTGTGGCTCTCGGCGATCTCCGAGATCGGGGCCATCGTGCTCGGCATCGCGGCGATCCTGGTCGAGCGTCGCCCGGCGAACGAGCCGTCGCTGGTCGACGCGTAGGACCGGTCAGAGGTCGCCGAGCAGCCGCCGCTCGTAGGCCGCGACGACCTGCGCGGGAGTCCAGTCCTCCGTGCCGACGGCCTGCGACCGGCCCACGTACGTCCCCCGGCCGCGCTCCGCGCCGAGCCAGCACGCCTCGTCGAGGAAGACGGCCCGCGCCTGTGCCATGGACCGCGCGGCGAAGAGCGTGCTGGTCACGCCCCGCTCGCGATACGCGACGACGAACCCGTCCGGCCCGTCCTCGAACACGATGCACTCCTCGCCGATCGACCCGCTCGCACCGACCACGGCGAAGTCGACCCCGTCGAGCAGATCGTTGTCGAGGGCGTCGTCGCGCAGGTCGACCAGGTCAGGCTCGGCGTCCCGGACGGGAGGCGGCGGGGCGGCGTCGGTCGGTGCGGGCGGCCGGGCGTCGGCGACCTTGAGCAGGATCCGGAACCGTCGCAGGTCCCGGACCGTCAGGGCGACCCCGTTGGTGTCGAGGAACCGGGTCGAAGTGCCCGACGACTCCACCCGCACGAGCCCGTCCGCCACGAGGCTGCTGGTCGGGTCGACCCGGTACCGGTGCGCGGTGGGCGATCCGTCGTCGGGAACCAGGACCTCGCCGCGCTCGTAGCCGACGCGGGCCAGGGCGAGGTCGTCGTCCACCGACAGGGTCCGCACGGAGCTCATGCGCGGAGCCTGTCACACGCGCGGCTCAGCCCCAGACCAGCCCTTGCGCCGGGTCGTGCAGGATGCGGGCGACGTCGGCGAGCACCCGCGACCCGAGCTCGCCGTCGACGAGCCGGTGGTCGAAGCTCAGCGCGAGCTGCGTGACGTGGCGGATCTTGATCTTGCCCTTGTGCACCCACGGCTGCTCACGGATCGCCCCGAACGCGAGGATGGCCGCCTCGCCCGGGTTGAGGATCGGCGTCCCGGTGTCGATGCCGAACACCCCGACGTTGGTGATCGTGATGGTGCCGTCGGACATGTCCGCCGGCGTGGTCTTGCCGGCGCGCGCCGTCGAGGTGAGCTCGGAGAGCGCGACGGCGAGCTCCTTGAGGCTCAGCCGGTGTGCGTCCTTCATGTTCGGCACGACGAGCCCGCGGGGGGTCGCCGCCGCGATGCCGAGGTTGATGTAGTGCTTGTAGACGATCTCCTGCGACCGCTCGTCCCAGGAGCCGTTGATCTCGGGGTGGCGACGCACCGCGAGCATCAGAGCCTTGGCCGCGATCAGCAGCGGGGTCACGCGGACGTCGGCGAACTCGCGGTCGTTGCGGAGGCGCTCGACGAGCTTCATGGTCGCCGTGACGTCGATCGTGTGGAACACCGTGACGTGCGGGGCGCTGAACGCGCTGGCGACCATGGCCTCGGCCGTGCGCTTGCGCACCGACTTGACCGGGACGCGCGTCTGGCGACCGTCCGGCGAGACCGTCCCGCTGGCCAGCCACGGGGCGTCGTCGCCGGGGTAGGTCGCGAGCGTGCGCGCCTCCGCCTGCGCGGCCCGGCCGAGCACGTCCTCACGGGTGACGATCCCGCCCGGACCCGTCGCCATGACGGAGTCGAGATCCACGCCGAGCTCGCGGGCCAGCTTGCGTACGGGCGGCTTGGCCAACGCGTGCGGCCGGTTGCCTGGTCCGGTGCCGTTGACCGAGCGCTCGCGACGACCGTTGCCTGCCTCTGCCACGCCGTAGCCGACGAGGACGGCCTTGCGCTCGGCAGCAGGTTCGGCCGGATCTGGCACGACGACGTCCTCGGGTTCCGACGACGCGGCGGCGGTCGCCGCGTGCGCGGTCGGTGCGCCGTCACCGGCACGGCCCGCGCGCGCGGCCTCGATCTCGTCGGAACCGCCGGGCTCGACGCCGTCGTGACGGTTGGGCCGCCCGCGGTGCCCGTGCTCGATCGCCCCGGTCGCCTCGTCGGCGATCCCGGCCTGTGACCGCTCGTGCGGTGCCCCGTCGTCGGCGGGGGTGCCGGCCGGATCCGTGTCGACCTCGATGATGGGCGTGCCGACGTCGACCGTCTGCCCCGGCTCGACCAGGAGCCGCGTGACGACGCCGGACCACGGGCTCGGCAGGTCGACCAGCGACTTCGCGGTCTCGATCTCGACGATGGTCTGGTTGACCGTGACCTCGTCGCCGACGGCCACGTGCCACGCGACGATCTCGGCCTCGGTCAGGCCCTCACCGGCATCGGGGAGCGGGAACTGCTGGTAGGTCGGCACGACGGGTCTCCTAGAAAGACGTCAGAAGGCGAGCGAGCGGTCCACGGCGTCGAGGACGCGATCCAGCCCGGGCAGGTAGTCGTGCTCGATCTTGGCGACGGGATACGGGGCGTGGAACCCGCCGACCCGGAGCACCGGCGCCTGCAGGTGGTAGAAGCAGTCCTCGGCGATCCGCGCGGCCACCTCGGCGCCCGTGCCGTACAGGACGGGGGCCTCGTGCATGACGACGCAGCGGCCGGTCTTCTTCACCGACGCCGCCACGGTGGCCGTGTCGAGCGGGGACAGGGCGCGCAGGTCGACGACCTCGATGCTCCTGCCCTCGGCACCGGCGACCTCGGCGGCCTTCAGCGCGGTCTGCACGGTCGGCCCGTAGGCGACGAGCGTGACGTCGGTGCCCTGGCGGAGCACCTTCGCGGTGTCCAGCCCGGGGTGGGGGGCGCTCAGCGCGGCGTCGAGATCGACCGAGCCCTTCTCCCAGTAGCGGCCCTTCGGCTCGAAGAACATCACCGGGTCCGGCGACGCGATCGCCTGCTGGATCATGGTGAACGCCTCGGCCGGGCTCGACGGGCTGACCACGCGCAGGCCGGCCGTGTGCGCGAACAGGGCCTCGGGGGACTCGCTGTGGTGCTCGATCGCGCCGATGCCGCCGCCGTAGGGCACCCGGATGACGACGGGGAGGTTGAGCCGGCCGCGCGAGCGATAGTGCATCTTGGCGAGCTGCGTCGTGATCTGGTCGAATGCCGGGAAGACGAAACCGTCGAACTGGATCTCGCACACCGGGCGGTAGCCGGCCAGCGCGAGACCGATCGCGGTGCCGACGATGCCGGACTCGGCCAGCGGGGTGTCCACGACCCGGTCGCCGCCGAAGTCCTTCTGCAGGCCGTCGGTCACCCGGAAGACGCCGCCGAGCGCGCCGATGTCCTCGCCCATGAGGAGCACCTTCGGGCTGGACTCGAGCGAGCGACGCAGGCCCAGGTTGATGGCCTTGGCCATGGTGACCTTCTGCACGCCGGTGGTGGAGCTCGTCGTCTGCATGGGCGCGTTCATCGGTGGCTCCCCTCTCCGGAGTGGCTGGCGTCCATGAACGACGCCTCGTACTGCTCGAACCAGGCGCGCTCGGTCTCGACCACCGAGTGCGGCGACGCGTAGACGTGCTCGAACATCGACGCCGCCGACGGACGCCCCATGGCTCGGACCGTCGCGCGCAGGCGCTCGCCCAGCTCGTGGCCCTCGGCCTCCAGCGTCGCGAGGAAGTCCGCGGGCAGCTCCCCGCGCTCGTCGAGATGGGTGCGCAGGCGGTCGATCGGGTCGCGCTGGCGCCAGTGGTCCTCCTCGGCCGCAGACCGGTAGCGGCTCGGGTCGTCGGAGGTCGTGTGCGCGCCCATCCGGTACGTGAACGCCTCGATGAACGTCGGTCCGCCCCCGCTGCGGGCCCGCTCCAGCGCCTCGGCGGTGACGGCGTAGGTGGCGATCACGTCGTTGCCGTCGACACGGACGCTCGGGATGCCGAAGCCCTTGCCGCGGTCGGCCAGCGGCACCCGGGACTGCCGCGTCGTCGGCTCGGAGATGGCCCACTGGTTGTTCTGGCAGAAGAAGACGACCGGCGCGTTGTTGACGGCCGCGAAGACGAGCGCCTCGTTGACGTCGCCCTGGGACGTCGACCCGTCGCCGAAGTAGGTGATGACCGCCGAGTCGCGCGCCGGGTCGCCCGTGCCGACCGCTCCGTCGCGCTGCAGGCCCATCGCGTAACCGGTGGCGTGCAGCGTGTGCGAGCCGATGACCAGCGTGTACAGGTGGAAGCCGAACTTCTCGGAGTCCCAGCCGCCGTGATCGACGCCCCGGAACAGCCGCAGGATGTCGGCGAGGTCGACGCCCCGGGTGTGCGCCACGCCGTGCTCCCGGTAGCTGGGGAACACCTGGTCGTGCTTGGCGAGCGCGCGGCCGGAACCGATCTGCGCGGCCTCTTGGCCGAGCCCCTGCGCGAACAGGGCGAGCTCGCCCTGGCGCTGCAGCGAGGTGGCCTCGTTGTCGAACCGGCGGACCAGCACCATGTCGCGGTAGAAACCGCGCAGCGCCTCGGCGTCCAGGTGGGCCACGCGGGAGTCGTAGTCGGGGTGGGCCGTGCGCCGGCCCGCGGGGGTCAGCAGCTGGACGAGGCCGTCCTCGGTCACGGGGCCGTTCGAGTCCACGCGGTTCTCCTTCGCGTGCAGCGGTCGGGGCCGCTCCGGATGGTGGGTCGCGGGCGACGGGCCCGTAACTTACGACACCGTAGCCTACGGGACCGTAGGTTGCCGAGAGAACGACCCCCGCACGCTCACCACGAGCGTCAGACGGACCCCGTCAGCGGGCCAGCCAGTCGGCGGTCACCTCGAGGAACAGGTCGGTCGCCTCGGGCTCGCCGACGCTGACCCGGACCCCGTCGCCGGCGAAGGGGCGGACGAGCACACCCGCGCGACCCGCGAGATCGGCGAACGGCGACGCCTGCTCGCCGAGCGCCAGCCAGACGAAGTTGGCCTCGCTGTCGGGCACGTCCCAACCCTGCTTGCGCAGTCCCCGCAGGAGCCGACGGCGTTCGACCACGACCTCGTCGACCCGGGCCATGAGCTCGCGGGACGCCCGCAGGGACGCGAGGGCGGCGAGCTGGCCGACGTGCGAGACCCCGAACGGCGTCGACGCCACCCGGATCCCGGCGGCGAGGCGGGGCCGGGCGACCGCATAGCCGACCCGGAGCCCGGCCAGCCCGTACGCCTTCGAGAACGTGCGCAGGAGGACGACGTTCGGGTGCTCGGCGAACACGGCGAGCCCGTCGGCGACGCGCTCGTCGCGCACGAACTCCACGTACGCCTCGTCGAGCACGACGAGCACGTCGCCGGGCACGGCCGCCAGGAACGTCGCCAGCTCGCCGGAGTGCACCGCAGGGCCGGTGGGGTTGTTCGGGGTGCACACCAGCACGACCTTGGTCCGCGGGGTGATCGCCGCGACCATCGCCTCGAGGTCGAGGCGCCCGTCACGGTCGACCGGCACCGGGACGCCGACCCCGCCCGCGAGCGTGATCGCGATCGGGTACGCCTCGAACGACCGCCACGGCAGGACGACCTCGTCGCCTGGCTCGCACACCGCGGTGAGCACGTGCCCGAGGACCGCGACCGACCCGCAGCCGGTCACGACCGTCTCGGGCGCCACCCCCAACGAACCGGCGATCGCGCCGACCAGCTCGGTCGCGTACATGTCGGGGTAGCGGTTCACGTCCGCCGCGGCGTCCGAGATCGCCATCAGCACCGACGGCAGCGGAGGGAACGGGTTCTCGTTCGACGACAGCTTGTAGGCCGCTGCGCCGATCGGGACGCGCGCCCCGGGTACGTACGGCGGGACGTCGGAGAGGGCCTGGCGAAGCTGGACGCGGCTCACGCGCACAGCATGCCATCCGCCGATGGCGTCCGACCCGCTGGCGAACGCCGGCCGTGTACCGGTCGGCCTCGAGGTGGCAGGATCGACGCATGTACTTCGCCTTCCGCGTCCTGATCAACGGTGTCGCCATCTGGTTCGCCCAGCTAGTCCTGCCGGGTCTGTCGATCGTCGGCGCCGACAGCGGATGGCAGCAGCTGGGCATCATCCTGCTGATCGCGCTCGTCTTCGGGATCGTCAACGCGATCGTGAAGCCGATCGTCGCGTTCCTCTCGATCCCGCTCTACATCCTCACCCTCGGCCTGTTCACCATCATCGTGAACGCCTTGATGCTCATGCTCACCGCGTGGATCACCGAGGCGACGAACTGGGGCCTGCGGATCGCCAACTTCGGCACCGCGTGCTGGGGCGCCATCATCATCTCGATCGTCAGCTTCGTGCTCTCGATCCTCATTCCCGGGCCGCGACCGAAGCCGACCGACGGCCAGCAGGTCCAGGTCAGCTATTACGGCTAGCCCTGGCTGATCGTCGGCTGCACGGAGCCGACCACCCCCGGGTCGCGCGTCGTCTGGTACTGGAGCGTCACGGCCGTCGTGCCGGGCGGGCCGAGCACCGACGAAGCGGCGTCGTCGAACGGCGTCATGAACGGGTCGTCGGCCAATGCCCGTTGCGCGTCCTGCGCCGTCTGCGCGTAGCGCTCGATGCTGTGGGCCTGCGCCGGCGTCGCCGGGGCCCCCGTACGCCCGAGGTCCCGATGGACCACCGTCTCGCTGGTCGAGCGGCGGTCGCCGGCGCCGTCGACCTGGGGGATCAGGTCCTCGTCGTGCGCGTAGTGCCGCACCTGGACCTCGGCCGGGACCGCGCGCGGGATGTCCGGCGATCCCGCCGTGACGACGGCCCGGACCGTGTACGCCGGCGCCACGAGCGCCGCGGCCGCCATCGCCGCCATGCCTCCCTGGCTGTGGCCGGCGAACATCACGGGCTCGTCGGCGCCGACCCCGGCCGACGCCATCGCGTGCACCACCGCCGTGCTCAGGTCGTCCGGCAGGCCCGCCATCAGGCGCAGGTTCGTGGTCATGTCCATCGGGTTGGAGGTGTTGGGCGTCCACTCCTGCGTACCCGGGATCTCGACCACCCACGCGCGCGTGCCGTCCGGGTGGGTCAGCCGCTGCAGGCTGATGACGCCCTTCGGCGTGCCTGCCACACCGGTCGCCGTCGAGCCGTCATACGTCCGGCCGATGTTCGCGATGACGTCCGAGACGCTCCGCGGCACAGGCAGCTGGGGTGGGTCGGCCCGCGCGATCGTGACGGTCGGGCCGGCCGCCGGCAGCAGCGTGGCGACGTCCCGTGCGACCGACGGGACGGGGTCGAGCGACGGGATCTGCAGGCCGGGCTTCGCGGCGCGCAGGAACGACGCGGCCCCGAGCATCGCCACCGAGCCTCGCTGGTCGGCCAGCGTCGACGGGCTGAGCAGCTCGCCGATCACCAGCACCTCGGCGGCGGCCAGCCCCAGCACCGGAAAGGCGAGCGCGGACTCCCCGAGCAGGTCGGACGTGACGGCCACCACGCCCCGGAACAGGCCGCCGACCTCCGACTCCGCGTCGGCGTAGGCCGAGACGGCCCGGCGCAGCCCGCCCGCGAGCGAGCCGATGTCGTCGACGGCGCGCCAGACCGCGCGCTGCACCGTCTGCAGGGACGCGACCGCGTGCGCGGTCGACGGGTCGAGGACCGAGCTGTGCAGCACCGCCCGGAAGAGGACGGACCCGGCCGACGTCAACCGGTCGGCCGCCGCGTCGAGGATCGCGCAGGCGTGTGCCAGCTCGTCGAGATCGGCGACCGTCGGCCTCCCGGTCAGGCGATAGCCGTCGCCGCTCAGGGCGCCGGCCAGACGTACGGCCGCCAGGTGGTCGTCGCCGCGACCGGGACGGCCGCGCCCTCGAGCAGGCGGGCGACCCGGTCGATCTGTGCGGTTGCCTCGTCGAGCGCCGACCGATACCGGTCGGCGGCGGTCGACGACCACGTCACGTTCGAGGCCCGCGCGAGCGCACGCCGCGCCTCCTGCACCTCGTGGGTGGCCGAGCTCAAGGCCCCCGCGAGCGATGTCTGCACCATGGGACCGACGCTAGGCAGGCCGTGGGCACCGGAACCGGCCTCGTCGCGCCAGCCCGACGGCCGGGGGCTGTGGTCGGCTCGAGGGTCAGTCCGCCGTCGACGCCCGCGGCAGCACCACGACGGTCAGCACCATCGCGCTGATCACCCCCACGGCCCGCCACAGGTCCGCGGCTCCCAGCGACGTGCCCGCGGCGGCGTAGGCCGCGACCGCGAGCACCAGTGCGAACACCTGCACCACCGCAACGTCGCGCAGACCCCGGGTGAGCACGCCCCACTCGATCGACGCGCGCCATGTGGTCCGGGCCGCGAACGCGGCGGTCCAGAGGAACAGGTGCACGAGCACGACGAGCGCGAGGACCTCGAGCAAGGGCGGGGGGTCGGACAGGAGCAGCCGCACGCCGGCGACCAGCACGACGAGCGCACCCAGGCCCACCTCCGGCCGGAGCACGACCGCGACGACGAGCGCGAACAACGCCGAGGCGAGCAGCCCGTGCGGGGCCGGACCAGGACCGCCGAAGGCGACGACGAGCACCGCCAGGCCGAGCACGCCGAGCACGAGGCGCACCACGAGAGCAGGGACCGCCGGGCCGAGCGTGACCTCGACCTGGCGGGACGGCGCGAACGGGAGCCTCATCGCGACGCCCCCGCCCGCCGCTGCGTCCGGCGCGCCAGCCCGGCCAACGCCACGCTCGGCGCGTCCCGCCAGGCGACGAGCTCGACGTCCTGGTCGGTCAGGCCCGCCAACCGGTCCTCCCGGGCGAGCAGGATCAACCGCAGCGCGAGCCGCTCGCGGTCGGCCAGGTGCGCCTCGCGGACGGTCGGCAGCACGTCGACCGCGAGGACCCGGTGCCCGGCTCGCCGCCACGTCGCGGCGACCACCGCGGCCTCGTCGTCGAGGAATGTCGAGAAGAGCAGGACGAGCGCTCCGGACGCGATCTGGGGCGGCCGCAAGCGGCGCATCGGCTCGCCCTCGGGATGGGTGAGCGCGAGCGCGTGCCGGATCCGGGACAGCTGGCGACGCCCGCCCCCGGGCGGCAGCGGCCGCCGCACGGCGCCCAGGTCGTCAAGACCCACCCGGTCCCCGAGCGACAAGAACCCCTCCGCGACCGACGCCGCCGCCTGTCGCGCGAGGTCGAGCGACGTCGGGTCCTGCGGCCGTGGCTCGACCGACCCGCGCCAGGTCATCGGGTCCGGTCCGACCTCGTCGCGCGAGTCGACGACGAGCATCACGACGGCCTCGGCCAGCGCGTGCTCCCGCCGCACGTAGAGCTCGTGCAGGTCAGGGGCGCGCCGCGCGGTGACACGCCAGTCGATGCGTCGCAGCCGGTCGCCCGGGGCGTAGGGATGCACGTCGCGCAGACCGCCCCCCTCGCCGGGGCGTCGCGACTCGTGCGCACCGGTCAGGCCACGCAGCCGCGGCGGCAGCGGGAGGTCGCCGAGCGGACGGGTCGACGGCAGGACGAGCGCGGTGCGCGACGAGGGCGCGGACGCCTCCGACACGCTCGCCGCACCCGGCCCGACGCCCTGGACGTCGACGATCGCGACCTCCTGCGGTCCCGTGCGGACCGTGCGCGCGACGATCGGCAACCGGCGGGTGCCGTCGACGGTCACGAGGACCTCGGCGACGTCCGCGCGTCCCCGCCGCACCCCGACCAGCACGGCGTCGCTCGGCGAGGACACGACCGCGTCCACAGCCAGCGTCCCGGCCACGAGCTCCGCGGCGGATCCTTCGACCCGCACCGACGGTTCCCGCGACGGGCGTCGTCGCCAGTCCCAGAACCCCGCGACCACCGGTGCCGCACCCAGCACGGCCACGTCGGGGCGACCCGCGAACGCGCCCACGACGACGAGCACGAGGCCGGCGACGACCCCGCCGATCGCCGCGCGCGAGCGGTCCCAGTCCATGGTCAGGCCGACCGCCGCGTCGTCGTCGGACCCGCGACCCGCCCGAGCACGTCGGTGACGACCCCGGAGGGCGCGGCCCCGGTCGCCCACGCCTGCGGGGTCAGCGACAGCCGGTGCGCGAGGGCCGGCACAGCGACCGCCTTGACGTCCTCGGGTGTCACGAAGTCCCGACCGTTCAGCACCGCCAGCGACCGAGCGACGAGCACGAGCGCCTGCGAGCCGCGCGGCGATGCGCCCACCTCGACAGCGGCGTGCGCGCGCGTGGCCGCGGCGAGGTCGACGCAGTACCGCAGGATGTCGCCCTCGACGTTCACGGCCTCGACACCCGCCTGCATGCTGCGCAGCGTGGCGGCGTCGACGATCGTCCGCACCGAACCCACCTCGGTGCGGCGCGCGAGCCTGCGCTCCAGCACGTCGACCTCGTCGTCGCGCCCCGGGTACCCCACCGCGAGCCGCACCATGAACCGGTCGAGCTGGGCCTCGGGCAACGGGTAGGTGCCCTCGTACTCCACCGGGTTCGAGGTCGCGACCACGTGGAACGGCTCCGGCAGCGGATAGGTCGTCCCGTCGACGGTGACCTGACGCTCGGCCATCGCCTCGAGCAGCGCGGACTGCGTCTTGGGGGCGGTGCGGTTGATCTCGTCGGCCAGCAGGAGCCCCGCGAACACGGGACCCGGCCGGAACGTGAAGCTCGACGTCGCCGGGTCGAAGACGCTCGAACCCGTGATGTCCGACGGCAGCAGGTCGGGCGTGCACTGCACCCGCCGGAACGTCAGCCCGAGCGCGGTGGCCAGGCTCCGGGCGGCGAGCGTCTTGCCGAGCCCGGGCACGTCCTCGAAGAGCACGTGCCCGCCCGCCAGCACCGCCGCGAGCGCGGTCTTCAGCGGGTCGCGCATGCCGACGACAAGGGTCGCGACCTCGTCGAGGATCGCGCCGCCACGCTCGGCAACCTGCGCGACGGTCAGTGTCTCGGTCATGTGTCCCCGCTCTTCCTTGTGGTGCCGATTGTGTCGAGCGTGTCGATCGCCTGCTTGATCTCGGCCATCTTCGGGTGCGGCGAGCTCGTGCGCGTGAGAGTGCGCAGGACGTTCTTGCCGACGAGGGCGGCGATCGCGTCCGCGTCCGCCGGGTCGCTGAGGTCCAGCCCGTGCCGCGCCAGCCGCCCCGAACCGACCTCGCGCACGCGCCGCAGCACCCGATCGCTGACGCGCCCGTCGCGCGCGACCATCGCCCACGCCAGCTCCTGGACCTCGCCGCGCGCACCGTGCCGCCGGTCGTGGCGCTGCCGGTCGAACCCGGGGTCGGGCGCCGGTTCGAGGCGGGTGAGCACGAGGACCGCGGCGACCGCGGCGACCCCGACGAGCGCGACCGTGACGTAGGAGAGCCCCGCCGTCCACGCCCCCACCGCAGCGACCACGAAGGCGACGTACAGCCGCCAGTCCCTCACGGCTCCAGCCCTTCGGCGATCGTCGCGAGGCTGTTCCTGGCGTCCTCGACGTCCTGCGGGGTGAGCCGGTGCTCGCTGTACCGGGCCGCGAGGTAGAGGTCGAGGAGCGTCCGGACCGCGGCCGGGTCGGCATGCGTCCCGTCGAGCACCGCCAGCGTGAACTCGGTCGCGGTCTGCGCGCGCTCCCGGTGGATGCCGGTCCGCTCCGCCGCAGCCTCCAGCGCGACCCACGCCGCGATCACCGCGTCGCCGGGGGGCACCTCCTGCTCGAGCACCTGCGCCGCGTCGCGGACCCCCTGCCGCAGGGCCGGCGTCGCGAGGTCCACCACGTCCCCCTCGAGCGCGATGTCGGGCTCGACGTCGTCGATCTCCTTGCCCACCCGCCGCTCCCGCATGCGCTCCGCGATCCTGCGGATGACGAACGCGAGCAGCAGCACCGCGAGCAGTCCGAGGACCGTGAGGATCACGAGGTAGATCCAGCGCTCCTGCGCGATCGGCATCATCTCCCGCGGCGTCGCGCTGCTGCTCGGCTGCGGCGCCTGCGTCTGGGGCGGGATCGTGATCACCGGCGGCGTCGCGTCCGGCACGCTGCGGCGTGCCAGCTGCCATGGCCCGGCGAGCGCCGCCATCAGCACCGCCACCGCCACCAACGCACCCACCAGCAGCACGGGACCGGGCCTGCGTGCGGGCGTCACCGGGCTCCTCGCTGCTGGGACCGGCGGCCTGCCGGTGTCGGGCCAGGCTACCGACGCTCGAGACACCGCGCCGCGGCGTCAGTCCGCTCTGGGATGATGTCGGTATGACCTCAACCGACGCTCGCGTCCGGCTCGCCGACGTCACGCCGCCGATCGCGCTCGGTCCGCTGGACGGGCGCTACCGGTCCGCCGTCGCGCCGCTCGTCGACCACCTGAGCGAGGCTGCGCTGAACCGCGAGCGCGTGCACGTCGAGGTCGAGTGGCTGATCCATCTCACGTCTCACCAGGTCGTCCCCGGGGCGCCGTCGCTGACCGACGACGACGTCAGCTACCTCCGCGACGTCGTGGCGACGTTCGGTCCGGACGAGATCGCGGAGCTCGCCGAGATCGAGCGCGTCACCGTGCACGACGTCAAGGCGATCGAGTACTTCCTCAAGAAGCGACTCGCGGACGCGCCCGCCGACAGCGCGCTGCGAGCCGTCGGCGAGCTCGTGCACTTCGCCTGCACGAGCGAGGACATCAACAACCTGTCCTACGCGCTCATGGTCCGCGGCGCGGTGACGCACGTCTGGCTCCCCGCCGCCCAGGCCCTCACCGACCAGGTCGCGGCGTTGGCGCGTGACGAGGCCGCGCAGCCGATGCTCGCGCTGACGCACGGGCAGCCGGCGACGCCGACGACGCTCGGCAAGGAGCTCGCGGTCCTCGCGCACCGGATGCGGCGGCAGCTGAGGCGGATCGCTGCCGACGAGTACCTCGGCAAGCTGAACGGCGCGACCGGCACGTTCGGGGCACACGTCGTGGCGGTGCCCGGGGCGGACTGGCCGGCGGTGTCCCGGTCGTTCGTGGAGCACCTCGGGCTCACCTGGAACCCGTTGACCACCCAGATCGAGTCGCACGACTGGCAGGCCGAGCTGTACGCGGACGTCGCACGGTTCAACCGGGTGCTGCACAACCTGGCGACCGACGTGTGGACCTACATCTCGCGCGGCGTCTTCATCCAGATCCCCGTGGCCGGCGCGACGGGATCGTCGACCATGCCGCACAAGGTCAACCCGATCCGGTTCGAGAACGCCGAGGCCAACCTCGAGCTCTCGTCGGCACTCCTGGACACGCTCGCCAGCACGCTCGTGACCAGCCGGCTGCAGCGCGACCTCACCGACTCCACCACCCAGCGCAACATCGGGCCGGCGTTCGGCCACTCCCTGCTCGCCCTCGACAACGTGGCGAGAGGACTTCGCGCGTTGAGCGTCGACCGGGTGCTCCTGGCGCGCGAGCTCGACGAGAACTGGGAGGTGCTCGGCGAGCCCGTCCAGTCGGCCATGCGCGCCGCCTCCGTCGCGGGTGTCACCGGCATGGAGAACCCGTACGAGCGGCTCAAGGAGCTGACCCGTGGCCGCCGTCTGACGGCCGACGACATGCGGGAGTTCATCGGCGGTCTCGGGCTCCCCGAGGACGTCGCCGCGCGGCTCGCCGAGCTCACGCCGGCCGGCTACACGGGCCTCGCCGGCGAGCTCGTCGCGACCTATCTCGACGTCTGAGGCTTTTGTCCGACTTTCGGCGGAAGTTTTCACCCGTTCGGGAGCGCTCTCGCGACGACTCGAAGGGTCCCCTGACCTGCTACGTCACCCCGAATGGTGTCGCCATCTGGACAGGTGCCCTAAATGCCCTGCACAATCGTGCATCGAGCCGTCTGATTCATCCGGTTCGTCCCCTCGACTCATCCTGTTCATCCCCTCATGGCAAGGATGCCCATCGTGACGCTCATGCAGAAGGCGATCACTCCAGCGCTGACCCGCGCGCATCTGACCGCGGGCCACGACCGTCTGGCGGGATACGTGGTGCGCGCCGAGGACGTCGCCTTTGCGACGACCCCCGCCCAGCTGTTCGAGGTCCACGGCCTCGGCTACGAGGGCTCGCCGTTCAGCCCCATCGACCGCTCCATCGACGTCCTGCGGTTCGAGAGCTCGCCCCAGCTCCAGTATCGCGACGTCCCCGGCTACATCCTCCCGCTGTGGTGGCTGCGTCACTCGCGCATCCCCCCGGGCGCCGAGCTGGTCCGCGTCTACGACAACGGCACGTCCACGCTCCTGGCCCGCTACGGAGACGTCGGCGCCGGCTGGACCGTGACGCAGCTGGGCGCGCCGCGCCCGTCGCTCGCCTCCCTGTCCCGGTGCGTCGGCCCGGTCGCGAAGTGGCACGGCGCCTACCTCGAGGCCGACGTGGTCGACGGCGGCCACACCGTGGTCCTCGCCCTGGCCAACCCGCCGCTCGCCGAGACCGGCTTCCACCAGTCGGCGTCGGGCCGCTGGTTCCGCCGCGTGGCCCGCGAGGACGTGAGCGAGCTCTTCGAGCTCGACCTCACCGCCCGGTGGAACGGCCTGCACGTGCGCGTCGTCGACCAGTGGCAGGACGCGCAGCGCTACGTCGTCGCGCGGATCTCGCACCTCGGCGACGACATCGAGCGCGCCGAGCGCCTGCAGCTCAACCGCGTCGAGGCCGGCGTCTACGAGGGCATCGTCTACGCGGCCGAGCTCACCGACATCCAGACCAACCAGGTCGTCCCGCACACGTGGGCCCCCGGGCCCGCCGCGCAGCAGCAGGTCGTCCGAAGCAGCTAGCGCACAGCCCCCGAGCTGGGGTCACGACGACGATGTCGCGGCTCCAACGGGCGCGTGCCGGGCCAGACCCTCCCCCCCGTTCTGGCCCGGCACGCTCCCCTTGTCCTCAGCTCCGACCCGGCACGCTCTCTCACTCCCCCTTGATCAGAGCTCGTCCGCGTCGTGGACGTATCGCGCGACCTGGACCCGGTTGGTCACGTTCAGCTTGGTGAACACGCTGCCGACGTGCGTCTTGACGGTCGCGACGCCCATGTACAGCTCCTGCGCGATCTCGGAGTTCGTCTTGCCCTCGCTCACCGCGACGGCCACCTCGCGCTCACGGTCGGTCAGCCGCGCCATGGCGGACCGCGCGGCTCGTCGGCGATCGTCGTCCTGCGGTTTGGTCACGGCGGCGATCAGCTGCGACGTCACGCTCGGCGAGAGCATCGGATCACCGCCCGCGACCCGGCGCACGGCCTCGATGAGCTCGACCGGCGGCGTGTCCTTGAGCAGGAACCCCGACGCACCGTTCTGCAGCGCGGTCAGCACCATCTCGTCGGTGTCGAACGTGGTCAGGACGATCACGCGGGTCGTCGACGAACGCAGCGCGCGCGTCGCCTGCAGGCCGTCCATCCGCGGCATCCGGATGTCCATCAGGGCCACGTCGGGCGCCTCGCGCTCGACCAGCTCGATGCCCGCCTGCCCGTCCGACGCCTCGCCGACGATCTCCAGGTCGGGTGCGCCGCCGAGGATCATCCGCAGTCCGGCGAGCACCAGGCGGTCGTCGTCGACGAGCACGACCCTGATCGATCGGGGTCACGGGTTCCACGGCAACCTCGCTCTCACCAGGAACGACCCGTCGGGCTGCCCTCCGTACGTCAGTGCCCCGCCGGACAGCTCGGCCCGTTCGGTCATGCCCGTCAGCCCGACGCCCGCCGACGACGCGGCGCCGACCGAGACGCCGACCCGGTTGCGCACCTCGAGCTCGAGGAATCCCCCGGGCTCCCCCTCCAGCCGCACCGAGACCAGCTCGCCCACCGCGTGCTTGCGGGCGTTGGTGAGGGCCTCCTGGACGATCCGGAACGACGTCCGCGACAGCGTGACCGGGATCGCCGAGAGGTCGGCCCCGCGCAGCCCGAGCACGTCGAGCTGCACCTGGGACCCGGCCTCGCGGACGTCGGCCAGCATCGCCGGCAGCTCGGCGAGCGTCGGCTGCGGCGCCTCCACCCCGTCGCTCACCCGGCCGGCGCGCAGCACGCCCAGCACCTGCCGGAGCTCGGCGAGGGCCAGCTGCGCGTTCGCCTGGATCGTCGCCGCGGTCTCGGCGGTCTGCTCGCGGGTCAGGTCCTCGCGGTAGGCGAGCGCGCCGGCGTGCATCGCGACGAGCGAGATCCGGTGGGCAAGGACGTCGTGCATCTCGCGGGCGATGCGTGTGCGCTCGGCGTCCCGCGCGGCCTCCGTCGTGAGGGCCTGCTCGCGTTCGGCCGTCGCGACGCGCTCGTGCAGGGAAGCGACGAGCTCGCGACGGGCGCGCACGTAGAACCCGGTGACGACCGCCAGGCCGAAGATCACGAGGCTGAGCACCTGGTTCACCAGCAGGACGTAGATGTTGTCGTCGGTCGACGTCAGTCGCGAAGGCTGTAGACGACCATCTGCACGACGCCCGCGACGAACCATGCGACCGCCGTGACGACGACCCAGTTCCGCCGCCGCCACGTGGCCATGGACACGACCGCGAGGATCGACGCCCCGATGCTCGCGGCGGAGACCGCGCTGAGCGCGATGATCGACGCAGGCCACGAGGAACGGCCTTCGGCGCCGCAAGGGCAGCAGCGCCACGGACACGGCCCCGAGCGCAAGGTCGGCGATCAGCCAGAGCCCGATGGCGTCCTGCTCGGACGGGACGTGGACCGCAGCTCAGCTGCTCGGCCGCGGTCAGCCCCCAGGCGAACAACCCACCGAGCACCGCGAGCAGGTAACGCCAGACCCGTCGACCACGGCTGCAGCTGCGGGTGCAGCAGCGCCTCGGGCACAGGGGTCACCCGGATCGGGGCAGCGGGGTGCGACACACGAGCAGCCTAGAGAGCGGGCCGTGACTTCGGCTCAGCCTCGAGGGTTGCTGATGCTCCACCCCACGGTGGAGGCGAACAGGCTCGAGTGCTGCCGACGGAGGGTCCTCACGCACGCGGAGTGTGCTGATCCGAGGGTCCCTCTGCGCATCGACGGTCCGTCGGCGCGATGGGCCGGCGGGCGGAGGCCGGTCAGCCGGCGTCGGCGCGGGTGGGTACCGGGATCGAGGCCAGCTCCGCGAGCGCCTGCGCGTAGGTGGCCGCGTCGCCCGCGCGGGCGGCCTCGCGGGCGCGGACCGTCGGGCCGTGCAGGGCCGTGCGGGTGCGCCGGCGCAGGGCGCGCACGGTGCGTTCGTCGGAGAGGTCCACCAGCTCGGCCTCCAGTCCCCCGAGCACGCGGGTGCGTTCGGCGACGACGGCCGGGTTCCACTCGCGGACGCGGCGGTCTGCCTCGTACGCGGCCGCGGCGGCGATGACCACCTCCTGCGCGGCCTCGACGGCGGCGTGCTCGGCCGGCGCGTGCTCGGCGACGGTGTGCAGGCTGATGAGCCGGATCCCGGGCAGCGATCGCACGCCGGGGTCCACGTCGTGCCGCAGCGCCAGGTCCACACGGTCAGCGGGCGCGCGGCGCCGCTGCGGGCCGCGGCGAGCGCGTCGACCCCGAGCACCGCACCGGGGGCTCCGCTGCACGCCACGACGAGGTCGACGTCGGCCACCTCGGCCGCGAGGTCCGCTCCGGACGGCAGGGACCGGACCCCGCGGGCGGCGGCGAACGCGCCTGCGCGGCCGGTGGTCGAGAACACGCGGATGTCGGTGCAGCCGCGGGCCTTGAGCTGCGCCAACGAGGCGCCCGCGTAGGAGCCGGTGCCGATCAGCACGCAGCGGACCGAGGACCAGTCGGGCAGCTCGGGCTGCGCGATGTCGAGCGCGACGCCGACCACCGACCGCCCGGTCGCCCCCAGACCGGTGCGCGACTCCACGACGCGCGAGACGCGGGAGGCCGCCTGGAACAGCGACTCGAGACCGCTCGTCGTCGTGCCCTCGCGGCGTGCCGTGCTCAGGGCCCGGCGGACCTGCCCCGCGATCTCGCGCTCGCCGACGACCATCGAGTCGAGGCCGCTCGCGACGGCGAACAGGTGCGAGGCGGCGTCGTCGCCGGACAGGACGCGCAGGTGGGAGGCCACCTGGACGTCGGTGTAGCCCGACCGGTCGGCGACGGTCGCGGCGGCGGCGACGCGGGCCTTCGGGGCGTCCTGGGCGTCGTCGATCTCCAGGTACAGCTCGAACCGGTTGCACGTCGCCAGGACGACGGCACCGGACACGGACGCGGCCGAGTGCACGAGCTCGGACGCGACGGCCTGCACGTCCGACGAGAGACGTTCCAGCACATCGAGGTCGAGGTCGTGGTGACTGGCGACGAGGGACAACAGCACCACGTGGCCGATTCAATCATCTGTTCATTTGTCCGGCACAATCGACGCTGTGAACCTTCCTTCCGCGCACCCCCTGGTCGACGGCCGCACGACGCATTCTTCGCTCGTCCGCGCATATTCCGGCGAGCGCCCCGAGCGTCGACCGATCTGGTTCATGCGCCAGGCCGGACGGTCGCTGCCGGAGTACCGCGCAGCGCGCGAGGGCACCGCGATGCTCGACGCCTGCCTGACGCCCTCGCTCGCGTCCGAGATCACCCTGCAGCCGGTCCGTCGGCATGACGTCGATGCCGCGATCTTCTTCTCCGACATCGTCGTCCCGCTCAAGCTCGCGGGGGTCGACGTGGAGATCAAGCCGGGCGTCGGACCGGTCATGGGGTCGGCGGTGCGCACGCGCGACGACGTGGCTCGGCTGCGCGACCTCGGGTCCCTCACCCCCGAAGCGCTCGCCCCCGTGTCCGAGGGCGTCGCCCTCACCGTCGACGCCCTGGGCGAGACGCCGCTCGTCGGGTTCGCCGGCGCCCCGTTCACGCTCGCGGCCTACCTCGTCGAGGGCGGGCCGTCGCGCGACCACCTGGCTGCCCGCACGCTGATGCACGCCGACCCGGTCACCTGGGCCGAGCTGACCGACTGGGCGGCCGACGTCACCGGGCGCGTTCCTGCGGGCGCAGGTGCTTGCCGGGGCGTCCGCGGCGCAGCTGTTCGACTCGTGGGCCGGCTCGCTGGGCCTGTCGGACTACACGGCGCACGTCGCCCCCGCCTCGTCGCGGGCGCTGGGCCACATCGGCGACCTGGGCGTGAAGAAGGTCCACTTCGGCACCGGCACCAGCGAGCTGCTGGGCGCGATGCGCGACGTCGGGGCGGACGTCGTCGGCGTCGACTACCGGCTGCCGCTGGACGAGGCGAACCGTCGACTGGGCGGCAGCACGCCGCTGCAGGGCAACATCGACCCCGCGCTGCTGGCCGCCCCGTGGCCGGTCCTGGAGGCCCACGTCCGCGACGTCGTGGCCCGCGGCGAGAGCGCGCCGGGGCACGTCGTGAACCTCGGCCACGGGGTCCCGCCGGACACCGACCCGACCGTGCTGACGCGCATCGTCGAGCTCGTCCACGGGATCTGACCCGCACGTGACCTGGGACGCGATCGTCGTCGGCGGCGGTGTCGCCGGACTGGTCGCTGCCCGGGAGCTCGGCCGGCACGGGCTGCGAGTCCTGGTGCTCGAGGCGGAGCCCGTCGCTGGGGGAGCGGTCCGCGGGCACACCGTTGCCGGCGTGGGACTCGACGCCGGGGCTGAGTCGTTTGCCACCCGCCAGGGCGCGGTCGCGGCGCTGCTGGAGGAGCTGGGTCTGCCGGTGGTCTCGCCCGAACCCGTGGGCTCGTGGGTGCACCTGACGTCAGGTGACGGGCCGCTCCCGCGCACCGGCCTGCTCGGCATTCCCGGGCACCCGTGGGCATCCGACGTCCGCCGGACCCTCGGTGTGGTCGGGGCCCTGCGGGCGTCCCTCGACCTGGTCCTGCCGCGCACGGACGACCCGCCGACGTTGGGCGCGCTCGTGCGACGTCGCATGGGTGCTCGCGTCCTGGACCGTCTGGTGCGCCCGATCGTCGGCGGGGTGCACGCGGCCGACCCGGACGACCTCGCGGTCGACGCCGTGGCACCGGGCCTCTCGGGCGCGCGGAACCGCGGGTCGCTCGCCCGCGCGGTGCGCACCCTGCGCGCCAGCGCGCCGGCCGGAGCCGCCGCGCAGGGGATCGACGGCGGGATGCACCTGCTGGTGGACGCCCTCGTCGCCGACGTACGCGCCCACGGCGGCGAGGTCCGGACGGGCGTCACCGTGCGCGCCACCCGCCGGGTCGACGACGTCTGGCAGGTGACGAACGACGGGCCCGACGAGTCCGCGCACCGCCTCGTGCTCGCCACCCCACAGGCTCCCGTGCTGCTGGGTCTCGACGTCGCGGCGACGGACCCCGGGGCCGAGGTCACCCTGGTCACCCTCGTGCTCCAGGCACCGGCGCTCGACGGCGCCCCCCGCGGAACGGGCGTCCTGGTGCCGCCCGGCGTCAGTGACGTCTCGGCCAAGGCACTCACGCACGGCACCGCAAAGTGGGCCTGGCTGGCGCGAGACGCGGGGCCGGGCCGGCACGTGGTCCGCCTGTCCTACGGCCGCGCCGGCACGTCGGACGCCGCACCGACGGTCGACACCGCGCTTCGGGACGCGAGCACGCTGCTCGGCGTGCCGCTCGGGCGGGACCAGGTGCTCGGGCACGCGACCGTGCGCTGGTCGCAAGCGCTGCCGCGACCGAGCGCCACGCACCGGGCCGCCGTCGCGCAGGTGCGGGCGGCCGTCGCCGAGCTGCCCGGCGCGGCCGTGTGCGGCGCGTGGGTGGCGGGGAACGGACTCGCGTCCGTCGTGCCCGACGCCCGGAGCGCCGCGCTGCGGGTATTGGGCACAAATGACGTCCGCGACGCTTTCTGACGAGTTGCCGGATAAAAACGAGAATGGCGTCGGTCACATTCTTAGGGTGCCCTCAGCGAATTTACCTGACAGATTGTCAGGACCGGGTCGCGACGAAATACCGAGCACCCGATAACGTCGTCCGGCGATGACTCCTGACGCCGCCCCCGCACGCCCTCGGCGGATCGTCGGCTGCCTGCTCCCGCTCCTGACCGTCGCCTTCGGCCTGATGCTCGTGCTGCTGGGCGTCCTCTCGTACGTGCTGCTCCTGGTCGGACCGTGGAACGCCGTCGCGCAGTGCACCGCCGCCCGCGGCCTCGAGCCAGGGTCCGACCTCGGCCCGGTGACCGTCACCCGACACTTCCTGCCGGGCGGACTGACGTGCCACTGGGCCCGCGAGCCCGGGGTCACCGCCGAGCTGTTCGCGCCGAGCAGCACGTGGTGGGCAGCCGGGCTCGTCGTGCTCGGGGTGGTCCTCGTGGCCGTGCCTGTCGGCGCTGCGTTTCGCGCGGCGCAGGTAGCGGGGGAGACTGGACGACATGCCTCAGCACGTGCTCGTCGGGACCCGCGCAAGCGTGCTCGCGACGACGCAGACGGGTCACGTGGTCGATGCGCTCACCGCGCTCGGCAACCTGACGTTCGAGACGGTCCACGTCCGCACGGACGGCGACCGGCTCCGGGGTTCGCTCGCAACCCTCGGCGGCACAGGGGTCTTCGTCACCGCCCTGCGGGACGCGCTGCTCGACGGTCGGTGCGACGTCGCGGTGCACTCGCTCAAGGACCTGCCGACGGGCGACGCCGACGGACTCGTCCTCGGCGCGATCCCGCTGCGCGAGGACCCGGCCGACGCGCTGTGCGCGCGCGGCGGACGCACGCTTGCTCGAGCTGCCGCCGGGCGCGCGCGTCGGCACGGGATCGCCCCGCCGCCGGGCCCAGCTCCTCGCTGCCCGCCCGGACCTGGACGTCGTCGACATCCGCGGCAACGTCGACACCCGCCTCGGCCGGATCGGCACCGACCTCGACGCCGTGGTGCTCGCGCGCGCGGGCCTGGCCCGCCTGGGTCGCCTGGACTCCGTGACCGAGGCGTTCGACCCGGACGTCATGGCGCCGGCCCCGGGACAGGGCGCGCTGGCGATCGAGGTCCGCTCGCATGCTCCCGACGTCGACGGACCCCTCGCGCAGGCCCTCGCCGCACTCGACCACCGACCCACCCGGCTCGCCGTCACCGCCGAACGCGCCCTGCTCGCGCGCCTCGAGGCCGGCTGCGCCGCGCCGATCGGCGCGTGGGCAGAGCTGACCGGCAGCACGCTGCGCCTCGACGCCGTCGTCACGCGTCCCGACGGCACCGCGACGCTCCGGCGCGGGATGTCCCTGCCCGCGCAGACGCCAGACGATGCCCGGCGCCTGGGCACGCTCCTCGCCGACGAGCTCCTGCAGCACGGCGCCGCCGAGCTCGCCGGCCTGGGTGCGGTCCTGTGACGGCGCTCCCGCTCGCCGGCTGGCGCGTCCTGGTCCCCCGACCGACCGCCGGCCGCAGCCCCGCCGTCGTCGCGCTCGCGGCCGCGGGGGCCGAGGCCGTCGTCGTCCCCCTCATCGAGACCGTGCCACCGCAGGACACCACGCCGCTCGACGACGCCCTCCTGGCGCTCGCGGCCGGCTGGTACGAGTGGCTGGTCCTGACCAGCGCCGCCGCCGTCCCGATCCTCGTCGAGCGCGGCCTGGACGTCGCGAACGTGCGCGTCGCCGCCGTGGGGCCGGGCACGGCCCGGGCGCTCCGAGAGGCAGGGATCGCCGTGGACCTCGTCCCCTCGGGCGAGTCGACCGCGAGCGCGCTGGTCGGGCGGTTCCCGGCCCCGGCGACGGACCGCCCGCGCGTCCTGTTCCCCCGCGGCGACCTCGCCGCGCCCACCCTTGCCGAGGGCTTGCGCGCGCGCGGCTGGCGGGTGGACGACGTGATCGCCTACCGGACCGTCGCCGCGCAGGCCCCCTCGGCCGACATCCGCGAGGCCTGGGTCGACGGGTCCATCCGCGGCGCCCTGCTCACGTCGGCCAGCACCGTCCGCGAGCTCAACAGCCAGCTCGGCCCACCACCCACGAGCACGCTCCTGGTCGGCATCGGCCCGACGCACCGCCGCCGAGGCCGCCCGCCTGGGCCTCCCGCTCGCCGGCGTCGCCACCGAGCAGACCATGACCGGCCTGGTCGACGCCCTGACGAAGGCCGCGAACACCGTCATGCCCGAACAGATCCCCAGCCCCGAGGAGCTCCCGTGACCGCCCGCCGCATCCGCCCGCGCCGGCTGCGCGCGACCCCGGCCATGCGCCGCCTGACCGCCGAGACCCGGTTGCACGCGTCGCAGCTCGTCCTGCCGGTGTTCGTCAAGGAGGGGCTGACCGAGCCGCACGCGATCGCGTCGATGCCGGGCGTCTACCAGCACTCCCGCGACTCGCTGCGCAAGGCCGTGGCCGAGGCCGCCGGTGCGGGCCTGGGCGGCGTCATGCTGTTCGCGATCCCCACGGTCCGCGATGCCGTCGGCTCGCAGGCGACCGACCCGGCGGGCATCCTCAACGTCGCGATCGCCGACACGGTCGCGGAGGTCGGCGACGCCCTCGTCGTGCAGGCCGACCTGTGCCTCGACGAGTTCACCGACCACGGCCACTGCGGCGTGCTGACCCGCGACGGCCGCGTCGACAACGACGCCACGCTGGTGCGCTACGCCGAGATGGCCCTCGCGCAGGCGGAGGCGGGCGCCCACATGGTGGGGCTCTCCGGGATGATGGACGGCCAGGTCGGGTTCGTGCGGGACGCGCTGGACGCCGCGGGTCGCGACGACGTCGCCGTGCTCGCGTATGCCGCCAAGTACGCCTCCGCGTTCTACGGACCCTTCCGCGACGCCGTCGAGTCCCAGCTCGACGGCGACCGACGGACGTACCAGATGGACCCGGCGAATCGTCGTGAAGCCGTCCGTGAGGTCGCCCTCGACATCGCCGAGGGGGCCGACATCGTGATGGTCAAGCCCGCGCTCGCCTACCTCGACATCCTCGCCGACGTCGCCGCCACGAGCACCGTCCCCGTCGCGGCCTACCAGGTGTCGGGGGAGTACGCGATGATCGAGGCAGCGGCCGAGCGCGGGTGGATCGAGCGCAGACGGGCGATTCTGGAGTCCGTGCTCAGCATCCGACGCGCGGGTGCCGATCACGTGCTTACGTACTCTGCGACAGAGCTGGCCGGATGGCTGGCAGAGGAGATTTGATGACCGTCCACGACACCACCTCGGACCTGACCCAGAGCACCGCCGCCTTCGAGCGCGCGCAGGCGGTGATCCCCGGGGGGGTGAACTCCCCCGTGCGCGCGTACGGCAACGTCGGCGGCACGCCGCGCTTCCTCGCCTCGGCCCGCGGCCCGTACGTCACGGACGTGGACGGGCACGAGTACGTCGACCTGGTCGGCTCGTGGGGACCCGCGCTGCTCGGTCACGCGCACCCCGCGGTGGTCGAGGCCGTGCGCGAGGCGGCCGGGCCGCGGCCTGAGCTTCGGCGCGCCGACGGTCACCGAGGTCGACCTCGTCGACGAGATCCGGTTCCGCGTGCCGCCCGCCGAGAAGGTCCGGCTGGTCTCCACCGGGACCGAGGCGACGATGACGGCGCTGCGGCTGGCGCGCGCGTTCACCGGCCGGGACCTGATCCTCAAGTTCGCCGGCCACTACCACGGGCACGTCGACGCGCTGCTGGCCGCTGCCGGCTCGGGCGTCGCGACCCTCGGCCTGCCGGACTCGGCCGGCGTGTCCGCGGCGGTCGCCGCCGAGACGATCGTCCTGCCGTACAACTCCGTCGAGGCCGTCGAGGCCGCGTTCGCCCAGTACGAGGGCCGCATCGCCGCCGTCATCATCGAGGCGTCGCCCGCCAACATGGGCGTCGTCCCGCCGCTGCCCGGGTTCAACGCCGCGCTGCGCCGCCTCACGGGCGCCAACGGAGCGCTGCTCATCCAGGACGAGGTGCTCACCGGGTTCCGCGTCGGGTACTCCGGCTGGTGGGGGCTCGAGGGCCTGCGCGAGGGCTGGTCGGCGGACCTCTACACGTTCGGCAAGGTCATCGGTGGCGGTCTGCCCGTCGCGGCCGTCGGCGGTCGGCGCGACGTCATGGCGCCAGCTCGCCCCGACCGGACCCGTCTACCAGGCCGGCACGCTGTCCGGGAACCCCGTGGCGACGGCCGCGGGTCTGGCCACCCTTCGCCTGGCCGACCAGGACGTGTACGACCACATCGACGCCGTCTCGGGTCACCTGCGCACCGAGCTGAACGGGGCGCTCGCCCGCGAGGGCCTGCCGCACACCATCCAGTGGGCCGGCAACCTGTTCAGCACGTTCTTCGGTGCGTCGGCGGCCCAGGGTGTCCGCGACTACGACGCCGTGCGGGCCACCGAGTCGTGGCGCTACGCGCCGTTCTTCCACTCGCTGCTGGACTCCGGCGTCTACGCGCCGCCGTCGCCGTTCGAGGCGTGGTTCGTCTCGTCCGCGCACGACGACGCCGCCGTCGACCGCATCGTCGGCGCCCTCCCGGCCGCCGTCCACGCGGCCGCGAGCGCCACCCAGCCGTAGGGGATCGGCGGGCGCCGGCGCCGGCGTGTCGTTGCTCGTCGCGAAGCCGTGCGGCGCCCCACCGCTCGTGACGCGTGGGACTGGTGTGCCCTGGGCGCCTCTGAGCAACGCCCACCACCCAGCCACTCAGCGGCTGATCGCACGCGCAGCCGCCACTCGGCGACCCTGCGGCTCGACTCGTGGGGCCGTCGGGACCGGTGAGTCGCCTCACCAGTTGCTCCGTGTCACGTCCGTCCCAGGTGCCGCAGGGTCGGTCGTGGCTGACGGGCCCGTGTGGCGGCGCAGACGACCAGCGGGTCGCGCGCTACGGGTTGATCCAGGCGTCGTGGCGGGCGGCCAGGTCGTGGACGGACGGCGGGAGCTCGCCCGAGACGAGGCTCGCGAGCGTCACGCGGTCCAGGACGTCGCGGACGCTCACGCGCAGCGCCACCCAGACCTCGAGCAGCGCCTCGGCCGAGCCCGCGTACTCCAGGGCGGTCGGGCGCTCGTCGCGGACGGTGACCAGCGGACCGTCGACGGACACGGATGATGTCGGCCAGCGTGATCTCCGTCGGCGGGCCGGGCCAGGCGGTAGCCGCCCGAGCGGCCGCGCACCGAGACCACGACGTCGCCGCGGCGCAGGTCGCCGAGGATCCGCTCGAGGAACGCGACCGGGAGCTGCTGCCCGGCGGCGAGGTCGTCGGCCCGGACGGGGTCACCCTGCGGGGACGCCGCCAGCTCGGCGCACGCCCGCACCGCATAGTCCGCCTTCGCTGAGACCCGCATGCGGTCGATTGTGCCGCCTCGGCGCGCGCGGAATACCCCCTAGGGGTATGCTGGTTGCGCGAAACACGACACCTTCACCCTCGGGAGCACCCATGCACGGCTACACCGACGCCAAGGACGACTACCTCAAGCGCCTGCGACGCGTCGAGGGCCAGGTGCGCGGCATCGCCCGGATGGTCGACGAGGACGTGTACTGCATCGACGTCCTCACGCAGATCGCCGCGGTGACGAAGGCCCTGCAGGCCGTCTCGATCGGCCTGGTCGAGGACCACCTCTCGCACTGCGTCGTGGATGCCGCCCGCCAGTCCCCCGAGGAGGGCGCGGCGAAGGTCCGCGAGGCCTCCGACGCCATCGCACGGCTCGTCCGTTCCTGAGGAGCACACCGCCATGAGCACCACCACCACGTTCGGCGTCGACGGCATGACCTGCGGCCACTGCGTCTCCGCGGTCACCACCGAGCTGTCCGCCCTCCCCCACGTGCACGACGTCGCGATCCGGCTGACCGTCGGCGGCTCGTCGACCGTCACCGTGACGTCGGACGCACCCCTGTCCGACGACGACGTCAGCCAGGCGGTCGTCGAGGCCGGGTACGCGGTGACGCCGCGGAGGTCCTTGCTGTGACCCCCGAGCGCACGACCGACACCGTCGACCTCGCGATCGAGGGCATGACCTGTGCCTCGTGCGTCGCGCGCGTCGAGAAGAAGCTCAACCGGCTCCCGGGCGTCGAGGCCACGGTGAACCTTCCTCTGGAGTCGGCGCACGTCCGCATCGACCTCTCCGACGCGGGCGCCGACACCACGGACACCGACGCGCTGGTCGCCGCCGTCCGCTCCGCGGGCTACGACGCCACGGTCACCCACACGTCCGCTCCGGCCGCGCCCACGCACGCCACCCACGACGTCCCGGGCCACGACCTCGCCGACCACGGAATGTCCGGGCACGGCATGTCGGGCCACGGCCACCAGATGGACCCGTACGAGCACGCGCTCTCGGGCCACTCGATGCCGGCCGGCCACGACATGGACCCCGACGAGGACACCTCCGCCCCGACCGACGCCCGCGGCGCCGACCTGCTGCGACGCCTGCGCGTCGCGATCGTGCTCAGCGTCCCGGTGCTGCTCCTGTCGATGATCCCCGCGCTGCACTTCACCGGCTGGCAGTGGGTCGTCGCCCTCCTCGCCCTGCCGGTCGCCACCTGGGCGGCCTGGCCGTTCCACCGCGCCGCCGTCCGGGCCGCCCGGCACGGCGCGTCGACCATGGACACCCTCGTCTCGATCGGCATCACGGCCGCGACGGCGTGGTCGTTGTGGGAGCTGCTGTTCTCGCCTGCCCCCGAGCTCTACTTCGAGGTCGCCGCCGTGGTCACCACGTTCCTGCTGGCCGGTCGGTACGCCGAGCACCGCTCGCGCCGGCGGGCCGGGGACGCGCTGCGTGCGCTGCTCGACCTCGGCGCCAAGGACGTCGCGCTGCTGGTCGACGGCACCGAGCGGCGCGTGCCGGTCGACCGGCTGACCGAGGGCAGCGAGTTCGTCGTGCGCCCCGGCGAGAAGGTCGCGACGGACGGCGTCGTGGTCAGCGGCACGTCGGCGCTCGACACGAGCCTGCTCACCGGTGAACCCGTCCCGGTCGACGTCGGCCCGGGCGACGAGGTCACCGGCGCGACGCTGAACACCTCGGGCGCGCTCGTCGTGCGGGCGACGCGCGTGGGCGAGGAGACGCGGCTCGCGCAGATCGGCCGCCTGGTCGCGGCCGCGCAGACCGGCAAGGCACCGGTGCAGCGCCTGGCCGACCAGATCTCGTCGATCTTCGTGCCGGTCGTCATGGTCCTCGCGGTCGCGACGCTGAGCGTCTGGCTCCTGAGCGGCGCCAGCACGCAGGACGCGTTCACCGCCGCCGTCGCCGTGCTGATCATCGCCTGCCCGTGCGCCCTCGGGCTCGCGACGCCGACCGCGCTCCTGGTCGGCACCGGTCGGGGCGCGCAGCTCGGCATCCTCATCAAGGGCCCGGAGGTGCTCGAGCGGACGCGCGCGATCGACACCGTGGTGCTCGACAAGACCGGCACCGTGACCGAGGGCCGGATGGCGCTGGTCGAGGTCCTCGGCGGCGACGACGTCCTGCGGTACGCGGCCGCGGTCGAGCAGCTGGCCGAGCACCCGATCGGCCGCGCGATCGCCTCGGCGTTCACCGGGGTCTCGGGCGACACCGGCGCGGACGGCGTCGTCATCGGGTCGGACCAGGTGCACGAGTTCCGCTCCGAGGCCGGGCACGGCGTCTCCGGCGTGGTGCGCGCCGCGCACTCGGGCGTCGGCCTGGGTCGTCGGGTGCTCGTCGGCAAGCCGGCGTGGCTCGACGAGCACGGGGTGGCGACGACGGACTGGCGCGAGCCCTTCGAGACCGCCGAGTCCGGCGGCGCGACCGCGGTGATGGTCGCGTGGGACGGCACCGCCCGCGGCGTCCTCGTGCTGCGGGACCCGGTGAAACCGACGTCGGCGCAGGCGATCGAGGAGCTCAGGAACCTGGGTCTGCGGCCGATCCTGCTGACCGGCGACAGCCGGGGTGCCGCCCTCGAGGCCGCGCGCTCGGTCGGCATCCCCGACGACGACGTGTTCGCGCAGGTCCTGCCTGCCGACAAGGTCGACGTGGTCACGCGCCTCCAGCGCGAGGGTGCGCTCGTCGCGATGGTCGGCGACGGGGTCAACGACGCCGCCGCCCTCGCGACCGCCGACCTCGGCCTCGCCATGGGCACCGGCACCGACGTCGCGATCGAGGCCGCCGACGTGACGCTCGTCCGCGGCGACCTGCGTTCCGCGGGCGACGCGATCCGGCTCGCCCGGCGGACGTTGCGCGTGATCAAGCAGAACCTGTTCTGGGCCTTCGCGTACAACGTCGCGGCGATCCCGCTCGCGGCGTTCGGGCTGCTCAGCCCCATGATCGCGGGCGCGGCCATGGCGTTCTCGTCGGTGCTCGTCGTCGGAAACTCGCTGCGGCTGCGCACGTTCGCCTGACGAGGATCCTTCAGCGAGCGTCCAGCAAACCCTCAGCGACCGCCCCTAGTCTCGGGCCATGACTGCGCCGTTGACGCCCCCCGCGGATGGCCGGGCCGACGACCCGCGGCACCGGCACGGCCCTCGCCATGCGTGAGCCGCTGCCCCCGATCAGCGAGAAGGCCTACCGGCGACGGATCACCACCGAGATCTGGATCGTGCTGGGGCTCTCGCTCGGCAAGTCCGGGCTGTACGCGGTGGTCGCGATCATCGACCGGCTCACGCGCGAGCAGTCGCTCGGGTCGCAGACGACGACCCTCAACCCCAGCCGCTCCCCGCGCCCCTGGCTCGACCTGACCTACCAGATGCTGCAGATCGGCTTCGCGCTGATCCCCGTCGCGCTGGCCCTCTACCTGCTGTCCGCCAACGGCCGGTCCGCGGTCCGTCGCATCGGCCTGACGTTCACGCGACCGTTGCGCGACCTCGGCGTCGGCGTCGCGCTCGCCGCCTGCATCGGGATTCCCGGCCTGGCGCTCTACGCCGGCGCCCGCGCGCTCGGGCTCGCCGTCGAGGTGCAGGCCTCGGCGCTCAACGCCGCGTGGTGGACCATCCCCGTCCTGCTCCTCGCGGCCCTGCAGAACGCGCTGCTCGAGGAGGTGATCGTCGTCGGCTACCTCATGGAGCGGCTCGGTGAGCTGCGCTGGAAGGTGCCCGTGATCATCGCGGCCAGCGCCCTGCTGCGCGGCTCGTACCACCTGTACCAGGGGTGGGGCGGGTTCGTCGGCAACGCGATCATGGGCGTGCTGTTCGCGTTCTACTACACGCGCAGGCGGCGGGTCATGCCGTTGGTCGTCGCGCACACGATCATGGACACGGTCGTGTTCGTCGGCTACTCGCTGATCCCCGCCGCCTGGCTCGCGGCACTGCACGTCAACTAGCGACGGCAGGTGTCAGACCGTCGTGCCGAGCTTCCTGCCGATGCTCTTCGTCGCGAAGCCGCCGACGACCAGGAGGACGCCCGCGACGAACGCGAACAGGCCCAGGATGATGACGATGACCTTCGCCGACGTCTCCTGGTGCGTGATCATGATCAGGCCGAACAGGAACGAGACCAGCCCGGACGTGAGCACCCAGGCCCAGCCGTCGTCCTTCGCGCGGTAGCGGAGGACGGACGCGATGATCTGCAGGATGCCGAGCAGCAGCACCCAGATCGCGATGAGGTAGAAGATCACGCTGGCCGTCGGGCCGGGCCACACGACGGCGACGATGCCGATCGCGAGGCTGACCAGACCGGAGACGAGCCACCAGCCCGCTCCGGCTTCCTTGCGATTCGTGAACCACTCCGTGAGGGCGATGATGCCGTCGAGGATCGCGAAGACCCCGAAGATCCACACGAGCGCCTTCACCGACCACAGCGGGTTGGCGAGCATGATGAAGCCCAGGATCAGCAGGAACACGCCGCGGACGACGGGCACCCACCACACGCGCTTGATCTGCGCCGAGAGTTCGGCGGCGGACGGGTTGGACATCATGCCTCCACGAGATTCGGGGCGACAGCGCTCGCACGCCGGCTCGTGCGCCACGGTAGTCGACCGACCGCGGCGCACGGCGTACCGACGGGTCGTGGTGAGGGTGCGTCGCGGTGTGCGCAGGACCACGCGTCAGGGACCGCGCCACGTACCGGGCGATCATGGCCACGCTGCCTAGACTCGCCCCTATGTCCGCGACGCCGTCCGCCAGTCGCGCGGCCGCCGAGGAGCTCGCCGCCGCGGGCCTGGTCACGGCCGCAGACGATCCACCGGCACCGTCGACCTCGGACACCGCCCCCGCCGACGAGCCGCCCCGCACCCCGATCGAGATCATCGACATCCCGATCTCGCGCGTGCACCACCCGAGCGACCTGCTCGGCACGATCCTGTCGGCGCTCGCCATCGTGCTGGTCATGGTGTTGGCCACCTACGCGCACAACACGACGACCGGCGTGGCCGAGGACGTCCAAGGCTTCGCCAGCCTGCTGTCGCAGATCCTCTTCGTGCCCGTGCAGGTGCTCGAGGGCTTCGTGACCCTGGTGGTCCCGCTGGCCGTGATCACGGAGCTCGCGTTCCGACGCCTCGGACGACAGCTGCTCGAGGGTCTGCTCGCGGGCCTCGTGGCGGTCGTGCTCAACGAGATGGCGCGGTACGGCGTCGAGCAGCTGGCGTCCACCGAGCTCTCGATCGGCCTGTCCATCCGGTCCGGTGGTGCGTGGGTGGTGACGCTGCCGGCGTACGTCGCGCTGCTGGTGGCGCTGCTCACCGTCGTCGGGCCACGCTCGCGTCGGCGGACCGTGAAGTGGTCGTGGAACCTGCTCTGGGTGGCGGTCGGCGTCCTGCTGATCACCGCCGGGGTGTCGCTTCCCGGCCTGCTGGTCTCGTTCCTGATCGGACGCGTGGCGGGCCTGGGCGTGCGCTACCTGTCGGGCGTGCTGTCCGAGCGGGCGTACGGCGAGAGCCTGGTCGGGGGCGTGCGGCGAGCCGGGTTCGAGCCCGTCCGCCTGGTGCGCGTCGCCGACCCCACCACCGACGCCGAGGCCCGCGTCTCCCAGGTCCCGCTGCCGGCCCTGGGCACCGACCCGGCCGCTCGCGCGCTGACCCGGTCCACCCGCGACCGCGTCTACACGCTGACCACCGACGCCGGCGACGACCTCGACCTCGTGGTCATCGACGGCGACCGTCAGGTGGTCGGCATGCTCGCGCGCCTGTGGCGGACGCTGCGGATGCGCGGCATCGAGGGGCGGTCGGTCGTCTCCCTGCGGCAGGCGAGCGAACGCGCCGCTCTGCTGGCCTACGCCGCCCGTGCCGCTGGCGTCCGCACCCCCAAGCTGCTGAGCCTGGCCGAGTCCGAGGACTCGATGCTGCTCGTCCAGGAGCGACCCAGCCGAGCCGTCCCGCTCGCCGACATCGATCCCGAGCACTTCACCGACGACCTGCTCGCCGAGATCTGGGCCCAGCTGCGCCTCGCGCACGACGCGGGTATCGCGCACCGCGCGCTGACCAGTGACGTGATCCTGGTCGAGGACGTCGTCGGCCGACCCGTCGTGTGGATCACGAGCTGGGAGCTGGGCGACGTCGCGTCCTCCGAGCTCGCCCGGCGCATGGACGTCACCCAGCTCGTGGCGCTCCTCGCGCTGCGGGTCGGCGCCGCGCGCGCGGTGGGCTCGGCCGCCGGCGTCCTGCCCGACGACGACATCGGGGCGATCGGTCCGTTGCTGCAGACGATCTCGCTGCCGCGGCTGACCCGCGACGAGATGCGCGCCCACAAGGAGGTGCTCGCGGAGCTGCGCTCGGCTCTGGTCGCGCGGCTGCCCGAGGCCGACGTCGCGCCGCAGCAGCTGGTCAGGTTCGGCGCGCGCACGGTGCTGACCGTCGTCGTGCCGATCGTCGCCGTGCTGTTCGTCGTCACGAGCATCAACATCGACGAGATCTCCAGCGCCCTTGCGCAGAGCGACTGGCGGTGGACCGCCGTCGCCTTCCTGCTCGGCATGCTCACCCTGCTCGGGGCTGCTCTCGCCTTCGTCGCGTTCTCGCCCGTCAAGCTCAGACTGTGGACCACGGTCCTCGTGCAGACCGCCGCGGCCTTCGTCGCCCTCGCGGCGCCGGCCGGCCTGGGACCGGCCGCCCTGAACCTGCGGATGCTCACCAAGCGCGGCGTCTCGGCCACCCTGTCGGCCGCGACCGTGGCGCTCGTCCAGGTCAGCCAGCTGATCGTCACGCTGGCCCTGTTGCTCGTGCTCACGCTGGCGTCCGGGAACAAGGAGTCGGCACTGCCGATCTCGCCCGCGGTGCTCGTCGTGATCGGCATCGTCGCCGCGCTCGTCGCCGCGTCCCTGTTGATCCCGCGCGTGCGCCAGTGGGTGCTCGCCAAGACGTTGCCGACGCTGCGCCAGACCTGGCCCCGGCTCATCGAGGTGCTCGGGCAGCCGTGGCGTCTCGCGCTCGCGCTCGCCGGCAACCTGCTCATGACACTCGGGTTCATCTTCGCGTTCTACGCGGCGATGCAGGCCTTCGGGCAGCACGCGACCCTCATCCAGGTGGCCCTGGTCTACCTCGTCGGCAACACCGCGGGTGCCCTGATCCCGACGCCCGGCGGGATGGGCACCATCGAGCTGGCGCTGGCCGGAGCGCTCACCAGCATCACCGGCATCAACGCCGGTATCGCGACGTCCATCGCGGTCGTCTTCCGCGTGGTGACCTACTGGCTGCGCATCCCCATCGGCTGGGTCGCCATGCAGTACCTGCAGAAGCGCGGCGAGCTCTAGCCCGCAGCGGCCCGGACACACCTCCGGGCCGGCACCCGCAGGGGTACCGACCCGGAGTCTGGCTGTCTGGCTAGGTCAGGCGAGCGCCTTGGCCTTGAGCGCCGTGTACTCGTCCTGCGAGATCGCACCCGAGTCGAGCAGCGCCTTTGCGTCGGCGATGTGGTCGGCCGGCGACTTGCTGCCGGCGACCTCGCGGATGTAGGAGTCCGTGCTCGCCTGGGCCGTCTTCATGGCCTCGATCTGGCGCTCCGCCATCCCCCTGCCACGCGCGATGAGGTAGATCAGCGCGATCAGGAAGGGCGCGACGACGAGGCCGATGATCCAGAGCGCCTTCCACCAGCCGCTGAGCTTGTGGTCGCGGAACAGGTCTCCGATGATCTGGAACAGGATCATCAAGTAGACGACGATCAGGAACCACCAGATCAGCAGCCAGAACCACTGCGAAAAGCTGTTCATGCGTCCTTCTCTCCACCAGGACCTGCCCCGAGTGGCCGATCCGCTGCGGCAGATGCTAACTGAGTCACCGCACGATCTGCACAAACCCGCCACAACGCGGTTCCACTCCTCCCGAGGCATGCGTCGCGGGCATGACGAGACCCCCGGATCCGTGAGGATCCGGGGGTCTGGTCGTGAGCGGTGGTGGTGCGTCCCGTGCCGTCGAGTCAGGCTGCTGCGTGCTCGCGCTGCGCCGGAATCAGCTCGACCGTCTTGCCGCGAGCCGCGAGGCCGGCCCACGCCTGCAGGCGGGTGGCGGGAAACGAGACCTTGACCGGGATAGACGCTTCGGTCGGGTCAACTGAGTAGCCGCGCTGGTCCATGGTGCTGTCCTGTCTGTTCGGTAGCCCGGCTGACCGTGTAGGTCCCGTGGCTTTGCGTCCCCTCCTTGCGGAGGGTTTGCCGTTTCGCTGACAACTGCGACATTAGACGACCGGTGTCCGTGACGGAAGTGGTCGGACCTGCGCAATTCCGGACAGACGACCTTTTCACCCGCTTGGCGGTATCTGAGCCCTTTCTGAGGACTCCTTGTGGCTTCACCCGGTGCAATCCGGACGGTCGACCACATCCGTGGACGGTCACCCGAACGTGAGGGAGAAGACCTGGACACCCTCAGGCACGTGGATCTCCAGCGTGCCCTCGGCCGTCGTGGACCCTGTGACCAGCGGGTACGCGCGTGGCGGTCCCGAGACATCGGCCTGCTGCGGATCCGAGGACTTGCCGTTCGCGTCGACGCTCTCGGATGTCACAGTGCCCGTGCCGCCCAGCACAATCTGGACGACAGCCGCGTGATAACGCAGCCGCAGCACGGCATCGGGGCCCGCGGTGGCGCCTTGATAATCGGTCGTCCAGGTTCCACCGAGTGCGATCGTGTCCGATTCTTGGTCGTCAGGCAGCGTGTATGTCGACGTGCCTTCGCGATAGTCGCCAGCCACATTGCGGTGCTTGCTGACGGACAGGAACGTCTCCTGGGTGACGTCGTCGACCGGGGTCGAGTCGGCCACGGCGGTCTCGTCGGGAAGCTGCACGCTCGGGTCGGCGTCCTTGAGGAGCTCGCGGATCAGGGCCTCCGTCTGGACATAGCCGCCCTCACCCTGGGAGACCTGGCGGATCGTCCCCGAGGCGTCGATCAGGTAGTGCGCCGGCCAGAAGCGGTTCCGGTATGCGGTCCAGGTGGCGTACGAGTTGTCCTGCGCCACGGGGTAGGTGATGCCGAGACGCTTGGCGCCGTCGACCACGTTGCGGGTCTCGCGCTCGAACGCGTACTCCGGGGTGTGCACCCCGATGACGACCAGGCCGTCGTCCTTGTAGGCCTTGTCCCACGCGGTCACGTGCGGGACCGAGCGCTGGCAGTTGATGCAGGAGTACGCCCAGAAGTCGAGCAGGACGACCTTGCCCTTGAGTGACGCCAGGTCGATCGGCGCACCGTCCGCGGTGTTCAGCCACGTGTCGATGCCGCGCAGCGCGGGAGCCGGGCCGCAGTCCTCGAGCGTGGCGGAGTTGTTGGTGCAGTCACCGATCTTCTCGTTCTCCGAGGTGACGAGCCCGCCGAGGTCGAGCTGCTTCTGCACGGTCTCGTTCGACGCGACCTTGGACTGCAGAGCATCCGTGTACCCGGGCAGCGCACGCTGGATCGCGTCGGTGACGTTGAACGTGAGCGCGAGGGCCAGCAAGATCATCAGCACCCCGCCCGCGGCGCGGATGCCGCGCTGGTGGGTGCGGAACGCCGCGATCCGCTCGGCGACCTTGCGGCCCGCGAGCGCGAGGATCAGCAGCGGGATAGCCGCGCCGAGCGCGAAGGTCACGGTCAGCACGATCGTGCTCAGCCCGACGGTCCCGGTCGCTCCGGCGACGGTGATCGCGGCGAGCACCGGGCCGGCGCACGGCACGTACACCGCGCCGAGCCCGAGGCCCAGGACGAACCCGCCCCGGCCCTTGCCCGGCACGCGGTTCGGGGTCAGCCGAGCGAACGGGCGCTCGAGGAGCTCCTCGAAGCGCGGGATCAGCAGGCCGAAGCCCAGCAGGGCGAGCACGATGATCCCCGCCCAGCGCAGCAGGTCCTGCGGCAGGCCGAGCAGGTTGAGCACGACCGTGCCGACGAGGGTCACCAGCGTGAAGCTCGTGACCAGGCCGGCGATGACGAGGTACGGACGGCGGGCTGCCGCGCGGTCGCGCTTCTCATCAGGCTCCGGCCGGTCCAGGACCGCGACGGCGCCGTCGTTCGAGTTGTCGTCGCCACCCGCAGCCGGTGCGCGGTTCAGGAAGGACGGCTGCGCCATCGCGCCCACCGTCATCCCGCGCGGTGCCGCCTTCGTGGCGACGGCAGGTCGACCGGGTGGGTCGCCGCCGGCGCCGGCGCGACTTGCCTTCTTGGGTTCCTTGGGTTGATCTCGCGCGGCCTCGACTCCGCCGGCGAAGAACACCACCGGGAGCACGGGGAGGATGCACGGCGAGATGCCGGTGATGAGGCCACCGATGAGGCCGATGAGCGCGAGCGTGAGGAGGTCCATGGCGGGAGTTCGCCACGACGGCCCGCGCGGATGGGTCGACCGGCGATCGGCGTCCTCGCGCGCGCTCCTCACAACCCGGCTGCCGCTTCGACTCCCAGGCGTTGTGGGGCGTCGAGAAATTGATCTCGATCCGGACCCATCCGGCATGGCGACCGTCCCGAACCACCCTGCGACAGGGGACGACCGGGTGACCAGCACCCGGACCACGACCATCAGGGAGAGTCATCATGCGCACCACGAACCGCACTCGCATCGCCGCCGTCCTGCTCGCCGGCTTCACGGGCCTCGCGCTCACCGCCTGCTCCAGCTCGTCGAACGACGACACCGCAGGCTCCGGCTCCGACGCCTCGGCGATGACCGAGCCGTCGGCGACCCCGGACGACATGGCCACCGACGACACGACGATGGCCGACCCCGCCTCTGACCTCGTCGGCCCCGGCTGTGCCGCCTACGCCACGGCCGTCCCGGACGGCCCCGGCTCCGTCACCGGCATGTCGACCGACCCGGTCGCCGTCGCGGCGTCGAACAACCCGCTGCTCAAGACGCTCGTCGCGGCGGTCTCGGGCCAGCTGAACCCGGACGTCAACCTCGTCGACACGCTCAACGGCAGCGAGTTCACCGTCTTCGCCCCGGTCGACGACGCCTTCGCCAAGATCGACCCGGCCACCATCGAGTCCCTCAAGACCGACTCGGCCACGCTGTCGAAGATCCTGACCTACCACGTCGTGCCCGGGCAGCTGTCGCCGGACATGATCGACGGCACGCAGACCACCGTCGAGGGCGGCACGGTCGACGTCGAGGGCACCGGCGACAACATGACGGTGAACGGCGCCAAGGTCATCTGCGGCGGCGTCCACACCGCCAACGCGACGGTCTACCTCATCGACTCGGTGCTCATGCCGACGATGTGACCCGCCAGCTCCCGGTCTGTCCCCTGACGACCGGTGAGCACGACACCCCCCGCGCTGGGTACGGCGCGGGGGGTTTGTCGTGCCTGGGCGGGACTCAGGCACCATGGCCCTATGCGCGAGGACATCAGCAGATGGGCCCGTGCGGCCGTGGACCATGTGGCTCGGGGAGCCTCAGGAGGGCCGCTCGACCCGTCGATGCGCGTGACCGTGAACTTCCACCCGGAACGCCTCGTCGGCGCCGACTCGGTCCTGCGTCTCCTCGGTCGAGACGGTGTCTACCGCTCGCAGTTCGAGACCGGAACGAGCAACGGCGGTCTCACTGCACGGCCGGGCGGAGCTCGCTGGAACTGGGAGCAGCGCATCTTCGGAGGCGCCTATGACGATGCCCCCGCAGCGGAACGGCCCAAGTACGGAGCTCTCAACCACCGCCGACGCAGCGTCGGCGCGGCACCCCGGTTCGGCTCCGCGCACCTACGACTGACCGGTGAGGTTCTGGCTCGCACCACCTTCTGCTTCCCCGACTCCGTTCTCGAGCCCAAGGACTTCGCCACGGCCGGCCGGTTCGACCTGGTCCGCCTCGCCGACGAGTTCGACCGGCTCGAGCGCACCGATGACCGGGAAGCCACCGAGGGCGGTCAGCTCGACGACTACATCGAGGCGCACGTGCACGGCGTGATCGAGCTCAGCCTCCGACGTCGAGGCACTCGTCCTCGACCCGTCCTTTCGGTGTACCGAGACCGAGAACCAGGCGCGCGCCCTAGGGGTACCGGTCGAATGGCACGAGGGCAGACGCCTGTCCGTGTCCGAGCTCGACCGGCATCCCGACTTCCGTGGACCTCACATCGTCTCCGCCGGCCACCGGGTTGCGGAGCACGGGGTGCTGGACGCGGCAGTGCTCGGGCGGGCAGCCGCTCGAGGTACCGAGGACGCGGAGGAGCTCAAGCGGCTGTGGCACTGCATCGCACGGTTCGGTGCCCCGGTCAGGTAGCGGAGAGGACGACGACCGGCGTCGTGGTGGGCTGCGTGGAGCCGCCCTCCGGCTCGACCGTCACCGCGAGCGCGTCGCCCGCGGCGAAGTCGTCGGCCAGCGCACGGGCGTTGCCGCCGCCCTCGGCGAGGATGCCGGCCGATGCGGCCTGGTCACCACTGACCACCCAGAGCTGGTAGACGTGCCCGTCGCCGGGGTCCGGCAGGTCGGACGCGCTGATCAGCGCCTTCGAGTCGGTCAGGACGCCCGTGGCGGATCCGCCCCCGGGGATCGTGCCGTGCACGACGACCGCGGACGGGTCCGTCAGCAGGTCGGCGAACGCCTGCTGCTGCTGCTCGGCCTGGTCGGCGCGCTGACCCTGCTGCACCGCGAGCGCGGTCGGGATCGCCGCACCGATCGCGACGGCCGCGGCGATCGCGAGCCAGCGGGTCCGCGAGGGGCGGCGCGACGCCAGGTCGGTGACGTTCGTCGTGGGTGCCGACGACGTCTCGAGCACCGGTGCGGGCACCAGTACGGGAGCAGTGGCCTCGACGTCCGGCACCGCATGGCGCGGTCCGGTCAGCGGGCCGAACTGCGAGGTCGTCGAGATCGCGGCCAGCACCGAGGCGCGCAGCGCGGGCGGCGGGTCTGCGGCGACCGAGTCGCCGAGGGTCGCCGCGACGGCGAGCAGGGAGGCGAGCTCGCGGGCGGCGTCGGGGTCGCGGGCGACGAGCGCCTCGACCGCGTCGCGCTCGGAGTCGTCGACGGCGTCCACGGCGTAGGCGCCGAGGAGCGAACGGGCGTCGTCGGAGACCGTGTCGTCCACGTCTCGGTACTCGCTCATGCGCTCACCCCCAGGCAGTCGCGGAGACGGAGCAAGCCGTCCCGGATGCGCGACTTCACCGTGGGCAGCGGCGCGGCGAGCTCGTCGGCCACCTCACGGTAGGTTCGGCCGCCGTAGTACGCGAGCACCACGGCCTCCTTCTGCGTCGACGTCAAGGTGCCGAGGCAATCCCGGACGCGGGTCTGCTCGAGGGCGGACTCCACCTCGTCGGCGACGACGTCGAACGGTCGGTCGGCGCTCAGGTCGAGGTCGCGCTGGTCGCGGTCGCGCTGCGACTGCACGGAGCGGACGCGGTCGACGGCGCGACGGTGCGCGAGGGTCAACGCCCAGGTGCGGGCGGATCCGCGGCCGGCGTCGTACCGGGGTGCCTGGCGCCAGACCTCGACCCAGACCTCCTGGGCGACCTCGGCCGCGTGGTCCGGGTCGCGCAGCACGCCCAGGCAGGTGCCGAACACGCTGCGACCCAGGGTGTCGTAGAGGGCGGCGAAGGCACGGTCGTCTCCCGCCGCGACCGCTTGCAGCAGACCCTCGGCGGTCAAGGGATCCGCGGGAGCGACAACATCAGCGGCGGGACCGGCAGGTCTCGAGGCTGGTTCCACGCGGGCCAGTGTGCCCCACCGTGCAGCGGCTCGCTCTGCGGCAGGGCCGCGAGGGGACGAACCGCGTGCGGCGGGGGCCGCTGGCAGGACGAGAGACATGAAGGCACCCGAGCGTTGAAGGAACGTGTCACAAGGGTGTTCGGTGCGGATGGCGATCCGGATTGCTCCGTGGGTCCTTGAGGTTCAGAACCCCGCGCCGACCCGCGCGGCGAGGGCGGCATCGCGGTGCGCATCGCGGCGACGGTCCGTGAGAGCACGCTCGGCCCGCACCCAGTGGGGACCGTGCACGACCGGGCGTCGTGCCCGCTGCAGGCGTCTGCGGCCGGCGCCGATCACGAGTCGAGGGATCGGGATGCGCACCGTGCGCACGTCGTACGTCAGCGCGACCATGTCACGCCTCCTCGCGGGAGTGGGGAGCTGTCTGCTGGGGGGCGTCGGACGCCTCCGGACGAATGCCGTCGGGTGTCTCGGGGTAGGCAAGGTCGGGGTGGCTGGTGGAGAACCAGCGCATGAGACGGGCGCCCGCGGGGCGCGACGACGGGTCGGCGGCGCGCGCGAGGTAGGGCTCGATCAAGGCCGCGATGGCCTCGTGCAGCTGGTCTGCCTCGTCCGGCGTGGCCCAGTACGACTCGCGGTTCAGGACGACGGAGGCACGTTGCCCCGAGAGCTCGTCGGCTCGGTCCGCGCGTTCGCGGAGGAAGTCGATGAACCGGTCGGCCTCCTGGCGCACCGCGATCTCGGCGAACTCGACGACCGCGTGCACCGATCCGGGGACGGACTCGTCCGGGGAGAACAGCTGCCGCTTCTCGACGAGCCGCCACGGGCGCTCGCGGCCGCGAGGGGCTGCGGGCTCGATGAAGCCGTAGCGGGCGAGGACCCGCAGGTGGAAGGAGCAATTGGCGACCGTCTCGTGCGTGTGCTTCGCGCACTGCGTCGCCGTCGCCTCGCCGACGTCGTCGAGGTACCCGAGCAAGGCGAGACGCAGCGGGTGTGCGAGGGCGCGAATCCGCTCGGGGTCGCTGGTCCGTTCCGCACCCGCGAAGGGGTGCGACTCGTCGGTGCGCTCGGTCTCCATGGGACGACCGTACGACACGCAACGATCATTGCGCAAGAGTCATTGCGCAACATCTATTGCACGTTTGCCGCTGCGACAGACGAAAGCCCCCGCCTCTCGTCGTCGAGAAGCGGGGGCCTGGCCGAGGCGCGTGGTTACTTGAACGCGTCCTTGACGTTCTCGCCTGCCTGCTTGAGGTTGGCTCCGGCCTGGTCGCCCTTGCCTTCCGCCTCGAGGCGCTCGTCGTCGGTCACCTTGCCGGTGGCCTCCTTCACCTTGCCCTTGGCGTCCTGTGCTGCGTTGGAGATCTTGTCGTCGAGACCCATCAGTCCGACTCCTCTCGGGTTGGCAATACCTCGACGCTACGTCCGCTCCTGCGCCGTCGCATCTGGAGCGGACGCGGCCGCCAGCGCCTCCAGAACCTGTCGCCAGAGCCCCTCGGAGTGGGCCACCTCGTCGGCCGAGCCGTTGCCGTCCTGCTCGAGCGTGACCGTGGTCGAGCCGCCCGACTCCTCCAGCGTGAACGTCAGGTGGTGGTAGTTCTCGGGCACGTCCGGCTGCCCGGATAGGGGCGAATAGTGGGTGTACCTGAGCAGCCGCGGTCGGTCCACCTCGACGATCTCACCGTGGTCCTGGAACGGCTTGCCCTCCCACTCGCCGTCGAACGTGATGGGGTCGCCGACGGCGTACGTGCTGGTCACCTGCGATCCGACCATCCATCTCGCCGCCGGGTCCACCATCACCGACCAGACGTCCTCGGCCGACGCCCGGACCTCGACGACCGCCCGCGCCACCAGATCTTCAGCCATGTCGACCTCCTGCTCGATAGAGGTCCGTGAGCGTGCAGATCTCGGACCCGTGATGGATGAGCTCCCGGTTGATGTGCAGCACCAGCTGCGCGAACGGCGCGGCCGCGTCGATCGACGTGGCCTGGCTGAGGCCGACGGTGAAGATGTCGTCGTCGGACATGTTCGCGATCCCCGACCGCCACTGCGTCAGCCACGGACGCCAGCGCAGCCACGGCGGGACCGACCTCGCCGGAGTAGGTGAGGTCCGGCCGCCGGAGCCGATGCTCGCCGAACGTCCAGTCCCACCGCTCGGTCAGCACCTCGGTGAGGTGCGCCACGAGCCACGCGATCGTGCGAGGGCCGGGCTCGTCGGAGCCTGCGGGCCACTCGACCACCCACTCGCCCGCCCCGAACGTGCGGGCGGCCGTGGACTCGGATCGCCTTCGGACGCTGAGCGCGCCCGGCACCGGCTCCCAGCAGAACTCCGCCTGCGTGACGCTAGCCAGGCGCTCGCTCAGCTCGAACCACGAGAACTCCAGCTGGCTACGGACTGCCGCGCGGGCCGTCGGGATCTCGGTCAGCGACCAGTCGAACTCCGTGGAGGACGTCACCGAAACGACGTTAGCGAAGGCCGCTGACACGCGCCCGGCAAAGGGGCTGTCAGACAGATTCCTCGCGGAGCCTCGGCTCGGTGCGGCGCGACGGTACGAAGCCTGCCTTGTCGGCGTAGAACGCGCGGATCACGTCCATGTCGGCCGGGACGTCGCCGGTCAGCTGGAGGGTCGGCCCGAGTCCCGTGGTCATCGTCGTGCGGTCGACGTAGCCGAGCGTGACGGGCAGACCCGTGGCGCGGGCGATCCGGTAGAACCCCGACTTCCAACCGTCGCCGCTGCGCGTGCCCTCGGGCGTCACGACGAGGTAGAAGCGATCGCCGCTCTGGATCCGCGCGACGAGGTCGTCGACCAGACCGGCGGGGTTCGAACGATCTACCGGGATGCCGCCGAGCCCGCGCATGATCGGCCCACCGAGCCCGCGGAACAGCCCGTTCTTCCCGAGCCAGCGGATGGGCAGACCCGCCTCCCAGGAGATCGCGAGCATCAGGATGAAGTCCCAGTTCGACGTGTGCGGTGCCCCGATCAGGAGCCCCGCGCCGTCCGTCGGGACCCGCTCGGTCTTCAGCGTCCAGCGGCTGACCCGCCAGAAACCGCGGGCGAGGGCGTGTCGAACCGTCATCGTCTGCTCACGCTGAACGGTCTCATGAAAGGCGGGCCGGACGCGGGTCTCAGACGTGGTTGCGCCAGGTGTGCGTCGGTGCGTAGCCCAGCATCCGGCGTGCCTTGTCGATCGAGAGGAGAGTCTCGGTACCGCTGACCGTCCGCGACAGCGGCACGTCCGGGAAGTACGCGGCCAGAAGGTCGGCCGACGGCGTCGTCATCACCGAGTCCGGCGAGGCGACGATGAACGCCTCGAACCCCGTGAGGTCGGACTCCAGCGCGTTCTGCACGGCGAGGGCGCCGTCGCGGGCGTCGATGTAGCTCCACAGGTTCCAGATGCGGCGCCGCGGGTCGTCCTCGAACGACGGGAACTCGGCGTAGTCCTCGACGTCCATGACGTTCGAGAAGCGCAGCCCGATGCAGCTTGGCGGACGGATCCCAGCGCGTGAAGTGCCGCGCCATCTCCTCCTCGACCGCTTTGCCCAGCGAGTAGGTGCTCTCCGGCCGGACCGCGTACTCCTCGTCGACCGGCGCATAGGGCGGGGGCGTCTCGAACGGCAGGCCCAGCACCGTCTCGCTCGAGGCCCACACGACGTTGCGGATCCCCGCCCGGCGGGCCGCGGAGAAGACGTGATGGGTGGCGATCACGTTGTTGGCGAAGGTCGCGCCGCTGGTCAGCAGCCCAGGTGCCGGGATCGCGGCCAGGTGCACGACGGCGTCGACCCCGTCGTAGCGGTCGTCGATCCCCGCGAACGCCTCGGTCACCTGGCCCAGGTCGGTCAGGTCGACTCGGGTGAAGAGCGCGGGCTGGTTCGCGGGCGGCCGAGCCGTGTCCACGTTGACCACGTCGTACCCCTGCTCGGCCAGGTGCGTGACGACCGCCCGCCCCAGCTTGCCGCTGCCGCCCGTGACTACTACTCGACTCATACCAGCGACGCTAGCCGCTCCAGGGCACGCAGGGGATCCGGGCCGGCCGGGATGAGGACCGCGCTCGTGACGCCGGCCTCGCCCAGCTGGCGCAGCCGCTCACGCGCGCCGTCGGGTGTGCCGACGACGGCCAGCTGGTCGACCCAGCCGTCGGGCACCCGTGCCATGAACTCCGCCCGGCTGCTCGACGACGCACGCGTCGCGCGAAACTCGTCGGCGAACGGCAACGGCGCGATGTGCGGCTCCCAGTCCGGGTCGCCCACCCACTCGAGCGCGGGTCGCACGAGTGCGCGGGCCGCGTCGGCGTCGTCGTCGACGGCGGCGACGCAGTAGGCGGCGACGGGGATCGGCCGGCCGACACTCTCGAGGACCACCGCGAGGTACTCCGGTGTCACCGGCTCCGCGAGCACGATGCCGTCGGCGACCCGGCCGGCCAGAGCGAGCGACTTCGGTCCGCGCACCCCGGCGTAGACGGGCGGGGGCTCGGCCGGCGCCGCGTACAACTGGACGTCGTCGAGCTGTACGTAGCGTCCGTCGACCGTCACACGCTCGCCGTGGAGCAACGCCCGCAGGGCGCTCACGTGCTCCTCGAGCATGGTCAGCGGGCTGGCCGGCCACGCGCCGACCTGTCGGATCCAACCCGGCATCCCGTGCCCGACGCCGAGGATCAGGCGCCCGGGATACAGCTCGGCCAGCGTCGCGGCCTCCATCGCCGCGAACACCGGGTTGCGGACCGCAGCAGGCAGGATGCCGACGGCGACGCGGATGCGCTGCGTCGCCGCAAGAACGGCACCGGCCTGCGCGATGCCGCCACGGAAGGGCAGGTCCTCGACCACCCAGATCTCGGCGAACCCGAGCGCCTCGGCGCGTTGCACGTACGGGATGAGCTGGTCGATCGGCAGGTCACGCGGGAGCAGGATGGCGGTCACGGACCCATCTTCGGCCATGCCCGTCGTATCCCTACCCCTACGGCTGCGCCGCTCGCAGGAACGCCTCGAGCAGCGGACCCGCCGTGGTCGACCCGTAGTCGCCGACGTCGACGAACACGGCGACCGCGAGGTCGCCCTGGACGGCGATCATCCACACGTGGTTCTGCAGGTTTCCCGCGTCGCCGAACTGCGCGGTCCCGGTCTTGGCGGCCACCTCGTCGCCGGGCACGTCCTGCAAGAACGTGGCACCGCCCTCGGTCACGACGCTGCGCATGAGCGACTTGAGCGTCGCCGCCTCGTCGGCGGTCAGCGGCACCTGCGGGCGCTTCGACGGGCTGTCGCTCGGTTTGGGGGCAGGGGCGTCCTGCACGACGAGTCGCGGCACCACCGTCGACCCCTGGGCCACGGACGCGGCGACCGTCGCCATGCCGAGCGGCGAGGCGAGCACCCGGCCCTGTCCGATCATCGACGCGGCGTGGTCGGTGCCGTCCGAATCCCCCGGCACCGCGCCGAGGAACGCGGGGAACCCGAGCGCAGCGTCGGGCACGAGACCGAGCGAGCCGGCCGCGTCGATGAGCGCGTCCTGCGTCGCGGAGTCGCGCGCCGAGATGAAGGCGGTGTTGCAGGAGTTGGCGAACGCGGTCCGCAGCGGCACGTCACCCAGCTTGTCCGTGGGATAGCCGGGGAAGTTCTCGAACTCGCGACCGTCGACCGTCACGGTCGTCGGGCAGGTGACCTGCGAGTCCGGGGTCAGTCCGGAACGCAGCAGCGCGAGGGCGCTGACCACCTTGAACGTCGAGCCGGGTGCGAACTGCCCGAGCGTGGCAGTCGACATCCCCTCGCCGCCGGCACCGCTGGCCGCAGCCAGCACGTCGCCGGTGGAGGGACGGACCGCGACGACCGCGCTCGCCGGGCCCACGCCGACGAGGACGTTCTCGGCTGCCTGCTGCAGGGTGAGGTCCAACGTGGTCTGCACGGGCGTGCCCGCGGTCGGCGCGACGGTATAGAGCTCGCGCTGCGCGGCTCCGTTCGTCGCAACGATGGCGAGTCCCGGCAGGCCCCGCAGCTGCGCGTCGTACTGCCGCTCGAGCCCCGACAGCCCTGCCAGGTCGCCCGCCGCGACCGCGCCGTCGGACTTCTCGACGATCTCCGCGGTCGCGTCGCCGACGGACCCGAGGATCGGGCGAGCGAAGCTCCGGCTCGGTGCGAGCGGCAGGGTGCCCGCGACCGAGCTGACACCGGGGATCGCGAGCAGCGCCGGGAGGTCGTAGCTCGGGTCCCCGTCGCGCAGCACGATGGCCTCGACGAACGCCTTCGGTCCCGCGGCCGCGACCTTGGCCGCGAACGCGTCGGGGTCGATCTGCAGGGCGCCCGCGAGCGCCCGCGCGGCGGCGTCCTGGCCCGCAGCGTCCGTCACGTGGGTCTTGTCGACGCCGACGTGCTGCACCGGTCGCGGCTCGACGATGGCCGCACCACCCGCGCCCAGGATGTTGGCGCGGTCCGCGGGCGTCCGCGTGACGCTCAGCGCTTCGCCCGGAGCCAGGTCCGGGGCCAGGATCGTCGGTGCCCAGGCGGCCTGCCAGGTGTCGTCGTCGCCGCGGGTCAGCGTGACGTGCGTGTCGTAGGTCCAGTCGGCGTCGCTCTCGTCGACGTCCCAGGCGAAGTGGAGGGTCGCTTTCGCGGAGTCCTTGTCTTTCGCGTCCACGGTGCTCGCCGCCACGGTGACCTTCGGCTGCCAGGGCTCGAGCCCCTGGTAGGCGGCGGTCCGCTGCTCGGCGGCGGTGCCGGCGTCGGCGCTCGAGAGGGGTGCCGACGCGAACTTTCCCGACGTGAGCGCGGCCGCGAGAGCCTTCGCCGCGGCGTCCGGCCCCGGTGGCTCGGACGAGCACGCCGCCAGGCCGAACCCGACCAACGCCCCCGCGGCCACGGCCCCTGCCACGCCTCGCCACACCCTGCCTCGTCCCCCTGCGAACCGCATGCCACCCTCTCGTCGTCCGTCGACCTGCCCTGAGCACCGGGCAGAAACTCCGCCCGAGCCTCCCACCACCGGGTGACACGCGCGGGGTAACGGGCGAGTCTTCACGCTTCCTCCCCACGAAACGGGTGGTCAGGACAGGTTCTCGAGAGGCACGCGGCGGCCGTCCGCGGTCGAATAGAGGCATGACCACAGTTCCGAACGTGACCCTGAACAACGGCAACGAGATCCCCCAGCTGGGGTTCGGTGTGTTCCAGATCGACCCGGCGGAGACCAAGAAGGCCGTCCTCGAGGCGTTCGAGGTGGGCTACCGGCACATCGACACGGCGCAGATGTACAAGAACGAGGCGGGCGTCGGCGAGGCCGTGCGGGAGTCCGGACTGGACCGGGGCGACGTGTTCATCACCAGCAAGCTGAACAACGACGCGCACGAGCCGGCCGACGCTGCCATCGCGTTCGACCTCACCCTCGACACGCTCGGCCTGGACTACGTGGACCTCTTCCTCATCCACTGGCCGATCGCGATGGTGAGCGACTTCGTCGAGACCTGGAAGGCGATGGAGGACTTCTACCGTTCCGGTCGCGCCAGGTCGATCGGCGTCTCCAACTTCCAGCCGCACCACCTGCGTCGCCTGCACGCCGAGTCGACCATCACGCCGGCCGTCAACCAGATCGAGGTCCACCCCTACCTCACCCAGTCCGAGGTGCGGGCGTTCGGCGCCGAGCACGGCATCGCCACGGAGGCGTGGTCCCCGATCGCGCAGGGCGGGGTGCTCGACGACCCGACGATCATGCGGATCGCGGAGTCCGTCGGGCGCAGCCCCGCCCAGGTGACGCTGCGCTGGCACATCCAGCGTGGCGACATCATCTTCCCCAAGTCGGTGACCCGGAGCCGGATCGAGGAGAACTTCGCGCTCTTCGACTTCGAGCTGAGCGACCTGGACCTCGCCGACATCGACGCCCTCAACCGCGACGAGCGCACCGGTCCGGACCCGGACACGTTCGACTACGTCCCGAAGCCCTGACGTGTCGATCTGACCTGTCGTCGTCCGTATAGGGGTGAGACGCTGGCGCGAGGCCGGCGCCGAACCCCGAGGAGGACGCCATGAGCCAGTACCTGCTGAGCGTGATCGAGCCCGACGGCCCCATGCCGGCTCCGGAGTTCCTGGAGCCGATCATGCGGGCCGTCGGCGAGGTCGACCAGGCGATGCGCGACGAGGGCGTGTGGGTGTTCACGGGCGGCCTGCACCACCCCAGCACCGCCACCGTGCTGCGGTCGAAGGACGGCGAGGTGCTGACCACCGACGGCCCCTACGTCGAGGCCAAGGAGCACCTGGGCGGCTTCACGGTCGTCGACGTGGCGGACCTCGACGAGGCTCTGGCCTGGGGCGGCCGGTTGTCCGTCGCCACCACGCTGCCCATCGAGGTGCGGCCGTTCCGGGAGTGACCTGCACTCGCGACGACGTCGCGGCCGTGTTCCGCGCGGAGCACGGCCGCGCGGTCGCGGTGCTGACCCGGTCGTTCGGGTCGCTGGACATCGCCGAGGAGGCCGTCCAGGACGCGTTCCTGGCGGCGGTGCAGCACTGGCCGACCGAGGGGCTGCCGCCGAGCCCGGCCGGCTGGATCCTCACGACGGCCCGTCGCAAGGCGATCGACCGTCTGCGCCGGGACGCCGTGCGCCACGACCGGCACGCGCAGGCCGACCTGCTCGCAGTACCCCCTGAACCGATCGAGGTGGGCCCGGTGCGCGACGACCAGCTGCGGCTCGTCTTCACCTGCTGCCACCCGGCGCTCTCGGTGGAGGCGCAGGTCGCCCTCACGCTGCGGATGGTCGGCGGGCTGACCACCGAGGAGATCGCACATGCCTTCCTCGTGCCGGTGCCCACCATGCAGCAGCGGCTCGTGCGGGCCAAGGGAAAGATCCGCGACGCCAAGATCCCGTACCGGGTGCCGTCCGACGCCGACCTGCCCGGCAGGCTGCGCACGGTGCTCGCGGTCGTCTACCTGGTGTTCACCGAGGGCCACCACGCGTCGAGCGGGGCGAGGCTCGTGCGCGACGACCTGTGCGTCGAGGCCGTCCGGCTCGCTCGCCTCCTGGTCGAGCTCATGCCGGACGAGCCGGAGGCCGCCGGCCTGCTCGCGCTCATGCTCCTGGTCGACGCCCGCCGCCCGGCCCGGTCCACGGGCACCCTGCTCGCGGACCAGGACCGATCGCTGTGGTCCCGCGAGCTGGTCGACGAGGGACTCGCGCTCGTGCGGGAGTCGCTTCGACGCAACCAACCCGGGCCGTACCAGCTCCAGGCGGCGATCCAGGCCGTGCACGCGTCCGCACCGTCGACGGCCGAGACGCCGTGGTGGCAGGTGGTCGAGCTCTACGACCAGCTGCTCGCGGCCGCGCCGAGCCCGATCGTCGCGCTGAACCGCGCCGTCGCGGTCGCGGAGGTCGACGGACCAGCCGCGGGGCTCGCGCTCGTCGACGACCTGCCGCTCGAGCGGTTCGCGCTGTTCCACGCCGTCCGCGCGGACCTGCTGCGCCGCCTGGACCGGCCCGCGGAGGCCGCTGTCGCCTACGAGACCGCAGGCTCGCTGAGCGACAACGAGGCCGAGCGCGCGTTCCTGCGCACCCGTCGCGACGCGCTCCTCACCGCAGGCGGCCCGTGAGCCCCTCGTGGACGACGAACCACTCGGACGCGAGGATCGAGAAGTAGGCCGAGTCGCGCACGGTCCCGTCGGTCGCCATCGTGTGGGCGCGGCGGATGCCTTCGAACCGACCGCCGATCCGCTCGATGGCCTTCCTCGACGCGCTGTTGCGCGCATCGGTCTTCAGCGTCACCCGCAGCACGTTCCACACCTCGAACGCGTGCGTGAGGAGCAGCAGCTTCGTCTCGGTGTTGACTGCCGTCCGCTGCGCGCTCGCCGCGTACCAGGTGCTGCCGATCTCGGCCACGGACGGCGGCCGCTCGTCGCTCGGTTCGCTGCCCACGGCCACCCCCGGGGGCCACGGCGTCGGGCTCTCGAACACCTCGAGGTCCAGGAACCGCGTGCTGCCGACGATCGCGTCGTCGGCGAGCCGTCGCACCGCGAACGGAACGGACCGGGGCATGTCGAGGGCCTCTCGGACATAGGCCGCCGTCTCCTCGTGACCGTCCGGCACCCGGGTGTACCCGTAGCTGCCGCGCTCGCCCTGCGCGGCCCGCACGAGACCGTCGACGTGGTCGAGCCCCAGCGGCTCGAGCCGGACGTGCCGACCTGTCAGGGTGAAGTCGCTGATCACGTGAGACATACTGCCTGACCGAGGCAACCGCCCTGGAAGGGCTCTCGGGCGATCGCCGCGAGATGCCGTCCGACACTCTACCGGTTCGACGACAGGAGACGCCCGTGTCCCGGGTTCGTGTGCACAACTTCTCGATCTCGCTCGACGGCTTCGGCACCGGCGAGGGCCAGCAGCTCGACGCCCCGTTCGGTCACGCCGGCTCGCGGCTGCTCGAGTGGGCCTTCGAGACCCGCACGTTTCGCGAGATGGGCCTGCACGGGCAGTCGCCGGCGTCCTACGGCGTCGACGAGGCGTTCGCCAGCCAGTGGGCGACCGGCATCGGCGTGGAGATCATGGGGCGCAACAAGTTCGGCCCGCAGCGCGGGCCCTGGACGGACGAGGAGTGGAAAGGGTGGTGGGGCGACGACCCGGTCTTCCACACCCCCGTCGTCGTGCTGACCCACCATCCCCGCCCGACGCTCGAGATGGCCGGCGGGACGACCTTCCACTTCGTCGACGCCGACCCCGTCGCCGCGCTCGAGCAGGCGCGCGTCCTGGCCGGTGGCCGCGACGTCCGGATCGGCGGCGGGGTCAGCACGATCCGAGCGTTCCTGGCGGCCGATCTGATCGACCACCTGCACATCGTCGTCGTGCCGATCGTCCTGGGCCGCGGCGAACGCCTCTGGGACGGGCTCGAAGGACTCGAAGGACGCTTCGACATCGAGGCGACCCCGTCGCCCTCCGGAGCGCTGCATCTGGTCTTCACTCGCCGCACGCCCCGGGATTCGGCCTGACGGGCTAGTCGGCGACCGCGGCCGCGGCCCGCTCGAGCAGCAGGTTGCGTTCGCGCTGCGTCGGCGCCAGGTCCGCCGCGCGCTCGAGCTCCGCGGCGGCCTCGTCGGGCCGCCCGAGCCGGGTCAGCACCTCCGCCCGCACCGCACCGAGCAGGTGGTAGCGCGCCATCCGCGGGTCGTCGCGGACGGCGTCCAGCGCGTCGAGCGCCGCTCGCGGCCCGTCGGCGTGCAGAACTGCGACCGCACGGTTCAGCTGGACCACCGGGCTGGGAGCCAGCTGCGCGAGGGCGTCGTACAGCGCGACGACCGCCTCCCAGTCGGTTGCCTCGAAGCTGGGCGCACGGCTGTGGCACGCGGCGATCGCCGCCTGCACCGCGTACGGCCCGAGCGGTCGGCGCAGGGCGATCGCCGCATCGAGCGCCCGCAGGCCGTGCTCGATCAGCGCCCGGTCCCAGCGCGACCGGTCCTGGTCCTGCAGCAGCACGCCGGCACCGCGCGCGTCGAACCGTGACGCCTGCAGCTCCATGAGTGCGACCAGGCCGTGGACCTCGGGCTCGCGCGGCAGCAGTCCCGTCACCACCCGGCCCAGGCGCATGGCCTCGTCGGCGAGGTCCCGACGCACCCACGCGTCCCCGGTCGTCGCGGCGTGGCCCTCCGTGAAGATCACATAGATCACCTCGAGCACCGAACCCAGCCGCGCGGGCATCTCGTCGGGCTGCGGCACCTCGAACGGCACGTGCGCCTCGGCGAGCGTCCGCTTGGCGCGCGAGATGCGCTGGCCGATCGTCGGGCTCGGCACCAGGTAGGCCCGAGCGATCTCGTCGGTGGTCAGACCGCCGAACAGCCGCAGCGTCAGCGCGATCCGGGACTCGCGCGGCAGGACCGGGTGGCAGGTGAGGAAGACCAGGGAGAGCAGGTCGTCGCCGATGGGGTCGTCGACGACCGGCGTCGGCCGGGGCTGTGCCGGTCAACGACACATCGGTCAGCTCCTGCGCCAGCACCGCGTACTTCGCGTCGCGGTTCTGCTCTCGTCGGATGAGGTCGATCGCCCGACGCCTGGCCGTGGTGAGCAGCCAGGCGCCGGGCTTGTCCGGGACACCCTCGTCGGGCCACTGCTCGAGGGCCGCGACGAACGCGTCCTGCGCGAGCTCCTCGGCCAGACCGACGTCCCGGACCAGGCGGGTGAGCGACGCGATCAGCCGAGGCGACTCGATCCGCCAGACGACCTCGACCGTCCGCCGCGCGTCGGCCATGGCACTCAGGCGCCCTCGTTGGCCTTGGCGCGCTCCATGATGTCCTGCTCCTTGGCCAGGAGGTCCGGCGAGACGATCTCGGCGAAGTCCTCCATCTCGAAGAACGGCCGCACCTCGAGCACCGAGCGCAGGCCGGGCGTCGACGGGCACCTCTTGGCCCACTCGAGCGCCTCGTCGAGGGAGCTGACCTGCCAGATCCAGTAGCCGGCGATGATCTCCTTGGCCTCCGCGAACGGCCCGTCGACCACCGACGTCTCGCCGCTGGCCTCGAACACCACCTTGGCGCCTGCCGAGCTCGGCTTGAGGCCTTCGCCGCCGAGCATGATCCCTGCGCTCGCCAGCTGCTCGTTGTAGACGTTCATCGTCTCGAACATCTCCTGGGTGGGCGCGATCTGCCCCTCGTCCGCACCGTCACCCTTGATCATGACCAGGACCTTCATGGCGATCTCCCTCGCTGTGGATGCCGTCCCGACGCTAGTGCCGGGATCGGGCCTTCACCACTACGTCGAACGCCCGGACCGTCCTTCGACACGACCCCACAAGAAAGATGCCGACCATGACATGGGTGCCGTCGTGGCGTTCGATGACGACACCCATGTCATGGTCGGCGGACTAGTCCTTCCCGACTACGGCTGCGGGTACTCCAGGACGACGCTCGGGCCCTGGACCGTCGGCGTGACCGGGTCGCCGATGCCGTTGACCACGGTGTCGATCGTGCCCGCCGCGTTCAGCGAGACGGTCAGGATGTTGTGCAGCTTCACGCCGGGTGTCGTCGGGACCTCGTACGCCTGGGTGGCGTGCAGGGTCGGGTCGACGTTCGTGTAGATGTAGCTGCCCATGCCCCAGGCCTCGTGGGTCTTGACCTTGTCGCCCACCTTGTAGGCGGCATAGCCCAGGATCCCGTCGTGCTGCCAGGCAGCCTGGTTGGGCGCGTCGTACGGCATCTCGTTCTGGAAGAAGATCGTCTTGCCGCGCTCGCCGTTCCAGATCGACGTCGTACTTCTGGTAGTGCTCGGAGAACAGGCCGGTCGCCAGGACGTCGTTGCCGTTGACGAGCACGCCCGTGTCCGCGGTGTTCACCGTCCAGCCGACGCCGTCGCCGTGGTCGGCGCGCCAGGCCCATGTGTGGTCGATGATCGTCTGGTTCGTGTTGACGACGAGGCTCTGGGTGGCCTTGCCGACGTGCTCGCCGCCGATGCGGAAGAACACGTCCTGCACGGCGGTCGGGTTGCTCGCGCTGCTCAGGCGCGGCTTCTTCGTCTTGCCGTCGAGCGTCGAGATCTTGGTGCCCAGCTGGAGGAGCGCCGGCGAGTTCACCGTGCCGGCGTCGAACATGAGGCCGGCGATGTCGATGCCCGGGACGTCGAGCGTCTGCATGCCGATCACGCCGTTGTCGGGGACGATCGTCGCCAGGCCCATGCCGAGCACGACGGTGTTCGGGTAGAGGACGTTGAGAGTGCGGTTCACGTGGTAGACGCCGGGCGTGAACAGGATGTTCTTGCCGAACGCCAGCGCGGTGTTGATCTTGCTGGCCGAGTCGCCCGGCTTGGCCACGTAGAACGCGCTGAGCGGGAGCGACCTGCCCGGCGTCGGACCGTTGGCCCAGGTGGTGCCTGCCGAGTTCGTCTGGACCGACGGGACGAAGACGTTGTAGGCGCCCTTGGCGTCGACGTAGAGGTACGGCTTCTCCTTCGACGCGGGCGTCGTGTCGAGCGTCGTGTACTTGCTCGTCAGAGGTCACCCTCAGCCCGCCGGCCGGTCGGCGCCGGCGCTCCGACGACCCCGGAGAACACCTGGTTCCAGACCGCGTTGCTCCAGCCGGCGACCGCGCTGTTGCGGGTCAGCCACTGCTGCTGGCTCCCGCTGATGACGAACGGGAGGTTCGAGTCGGCGATGAAGCCACCGGAGGCGTACGCCGGGTTGGTGCAGTAGTCCATGAGGGAGAAGTTGCCGCCGTCGACGTCGAGGCGTCGCACGGAGACCGCCTGCGAGGTGGCCCAGAAGTTGGCGCCGCTGTGGCAGCCGTCGTCGGGTCCGGCGGTGATGTGGATCTTCAGGTTCGACAGCGAGCGCCAGAAGTTGTTCAGGGCGGTGCAGTCCGTGGCCGCGTCGGGTGCCGTCGGGTAGCACCGGTTGAACACCTGGATGGCCCCGTTGATGACGACGTCGTCGGGGTTCTGGCCCAGACCTGCCACCTCGGTGAAGTACCCCACCTGGAAGCGCAACGGGTGCTCGACGCTGCCGTAGGTCCCGGGCTTGAACAGCAGGGAGTAGCGGCCGTCGCCGAACTGCGCGTCGACCTGCTGGGCCGCGATCGCGTCGACCTTCGCCTGGATCTGGTCGATCGGCTGGCTCGGGTCGAAGACGATCACGTTCGGACCGAGGTCGACCGGAGCGCTCCCGCCGTGCGCCTGCGCGGGGGCCGAGACGAGGGTGACCAGGACGAGCGCCGTGGCGGCCGTGACGGCGGCCAGTACCGATCGCCGACGACCCGGCCGTGTGCGCGGAGCGATCTCACGTGGACGCAGACTCATGGGGCGTACCTCTCTCCGCACAGGGGCACGTCGACGCGACGGACCCTGCACGCAGGGGCGCCGTCATTGGCGCCGTGCACCGGACGTGATGCCGGCCGGGACAAAACTCACTCATCGGACAGCCCGTGTCAACCCTTACAGGTCAGTAAGTCTTACGAGTGGGTAAGCGACAAGCGGCCCCGGCCCAACCGCTCACGCGGGCGGAAGGGGGCATAGTGGTGCTCGTGCGGATCGCGCCGATCGGCCGTCGCGGACGGCCGCGGGCGAGACTCCGACGCCAGAAGGAGGACACGCGATGGCCGGCACCGGAGCTCGGGACGACCCGTGGCAGCTCACGACCGCTCCCGGTTCGTCCGCGTACACGATGTACCGCGACGAGACCGCCGATCCACCGGCCCTCGTGTGCCAGGTCGGGTCGACGACCCTGAAGTACCACCTGAGCGCCGTCGACGACCTGCACGCGTGGCTGCTCGCGCAGGGCGACTGGGTGCCGCTCGGAGCTGCCGACGAGAACAAGCCCGCGGCCGACGGGACGGTGGAGGCCTGGGGTCGCGACGAGGCCAATCCCGTCGGCGGTTGGTACGGGCTGCGCAAGGGATTCCGAGGGCGGTTCGGCATGTACCTGCCGCCCCTGCTCGAGTCGCTCGGCCTGGTCGAGCTCACGCACGACGCCCGCAACAACCGGGTGCGCGCGCTCCCGTCCTGACGGGTTTCAGCCGAGGGTGTAGTCGAACCGCATCCGGTGCGTCCCGTCGGCGTCGACCACCAACGCCCCGCCTCCCGAGATGCCCGACAGCTCCCCGGTGCCGCTGCCGCCGACGATCGTGAAGTACTCGTCGGAGCGATCGCTCCCACTGGTCGACGCCGCGTGCGCGAAGTTGAACGCGCCCGAGCGTCCGTCGAGCGAGCCGACGAACGACTCCAGCGCGACATACGTGCCGACACCCCGCTCGGGATCGAACGCCGAGGTGAACAGGGTGGTCGACCGCCCCTCGACGGCTCCCTCGTACTGCTTCTGCATCGTGGCGATGCCCACGCCGAGCGCCGTCTGCACCGGATGGAGCTCCTCCACCGGCACGCCGGTGAACCCACTCACGGTGAACGTTCCTTCGGTGACCATGGGCGCAGGCTACCGACGCCCACCGACACCCGCCGGGCTAGACCCGAAGGAGCGTCCCGACGATCGCCGTCGCCTCGCGGTCGACGTCGACCGCCACCCGGGCGCCGAGGCCCGCGCGCTCGAAGACGGCGCACGCGACGTCGGCCTGCGCCTCGCTCGTCTCGACGAGCAGGTGCCCACCGGGCGCGAGCCACTCCGGAGCCAGCGCGGCGACGCGACGGAGCACGTTGAGCCCGTCGGGCCCGCCGTCGAGGGTCACCCGTGGCTCGTAGAGCCGAGCCTCGGCCGGCAACCTCGAGATCGACTCGGTCGGCACATAGGGCACGTTGGCGAGGAGGACCTCGACGCGGCCCCGCAGGTGGTCGGGCAGGGGCCCGTCGAGGTCACCCTCGAACACCCGCCCGCCGACGGGCTCGACGTTGCGACGCGCGCACGCGACCGCGGCCGGCTCGATGTCGGTGGCGTACAGCTCGATGGGAGCGTCGAGGATCTCGGCGAGGGCGACGCCCAGGGCGCCGGACCCGCAGCACAGGTCGACGACCACCACCGGTTCGTCCGACGGGAGCACGAGCCGCACCAGCTCGACGAGCCGGGCCGCCTCGTCGACGAGGAACTCGGTGCGCATGCGCGGCACGAAGACGCCGGGGTCGATCTCGATCTGGAGCTCGCAGAACGACGCCCACCCCACGACGACCTCGAGCGGCTCACCGGCGATCCGGCGCTCGACCATCGCGGCGAGCTCGTCGGCCGACCGCGCCGACTCGAGCAGCAGGGTCGCCTCGTCCTCCGCGAACACGCATCCGGCGGTGCGCAACATCTGCACGACGACCTCGTACGACAGCTGGGTCACGACGTCCTCTCAGGCCCGGAGCAACTCACCCTAGGCCGCACACGGAACGGGCACGCACAAGGACGGCCGCATCCCGGGGGATGCGGCCGTCCTCAGGCGAAGATCAGGCGGTGGCGTAGCCCGCGGGAGCCGCCGAACCGGCCGGGCCCCGGTACTCGTTCGAGCTGAACGCGAGGATGTAGAAGAAGATCAAGCTCAGGAAGAACAGCCCGACGGTGAAGCCGGCACCATGGCCGAAGGAGAGAGACAGGCCGTGGTACATGAGGATCAGGATCACGATGTTCACGATCGGGATCAGGAACAGGATGATCCACCAGATCGGCTTGCCGGCGACCTTGAGCAGCACGCAGGTGTTCCAGATCGGGATCAGCGCCTGCCAGCCCGCCTCGCCCGCCTTGGTGAAGATCACCCAGAGGGGGATGACGGCGATGATGTAGGCGATGACCCACACGAAGAAGTACGCCCCGTAGTTGACGTTGGCTGATGTCGTGGTCACGGCCACGTCCGCGAAGAGTGTGTGCATGCGCGGAACAGTAGCGACAGCAGTCGCCCGGCGTACGCCGGTTTCGCAGAATTTCTTCACGAGTTCTTCATGGATCCGGACGGCGCCTTCTCCGTCGTGAGAAGTCCCGCCGCAATGCGTGTTTTGTCCGGAGATGTTGCTCAGGTGCGTCCCCGCTCCTACCGTGGCAGCCACGGCCCGTGGTCGAGGGCCCTCCGCAGAGAGGCCCCGACATGAGCGCACCGACCACGTCCCTGCGGACCCAGCTCTGGCGCAAGAAGCCGATCACCGCGTACTCCACCACGTCGAGCGAGGGCCTCGAGCGCTCGCTCGGCACCTTCACGCTGATGATGTTCGGCGTCGGCTCGACGGTCGGCACGGGCGTGTTCTTCGTCATGCACGAGGCCGTTCCCGACGCCGGCCCGGCGGTGATCATCTCGTTCGTCCTGGCCGGTATCGCGGCAGGCCTGTCGGCGCTGTCGTACGCGGAGATGGCCTCGGCGGTCCCCGTCTCGGGCTCCACCTATTCCTACGCGTACGCGACGCTCGGCGAGGTCGTCGCGATGGGCGTCGCGGCCTGCCTGCTCCTGGAGTACGGCGTCTCGACGGCGGCCGTCGCCGTCGGGTGGAGCGGGTACCTGAACCAGCTGCTGCACAACCTGTTCGGGTTCCAGGTTCCCAACGCCCTGTCCGCCGCACCGTGGGCCGACGACCCCGGGATCATCAACCTGCCCGCCCTGTTCCTCATCGCGTGCTGCGCGCTGCTGCTCATCCGCGGGGCGTCGGAGTCCGCCAAGGTCAACGCGACGATGGTCGTCATCAAGCTCGCCGTCCTGGTCATGTTCGTGGCCATCGCGTTCACGGGTTTCAACTCCGACAACTTCGACGACTTCGCCCCCAAGGGCATTGCGGGCATCACGGCGGCGGCCGGCACGATCTTCTTCACGTTCATCGGGCTCGACGCGGTCTCGACGGCCGGCGACGAGGTCAAGGATCCGCAGAAGACGATGCCGCGGGCGATCCTCGGCGCGCTCGGCATCGTGACGGCGATCTACATCCTTGTCGCCGTCTCCGCTCTCGGCACCCAGCCGTGGCAGGAGTTCGGCGACGCCGCGCAGGGCGAGGCGGGACTGGCCAAGATCCTGCAGGACGTGGTCGGCGCGACCTGGCCAGGCACGATCCTGTCCGCCGGCGCGGTGATCTCGATCTTCTCGGTGACGCTGGTGACCATGTACGGCCAGACGCGCATCCTGTTCGCGATCGGTCGCGACGGCCTGCTGCCCAAGACGTTCGCCAAGGTCAGCCCGCGCACGCACACGCCCGTGAACAACACGGTCATCGTCGCGATCGTCGTCGGCAGCCTTGCCGCGTTCGTGCCGCTCGACGCGCTCTGGGACCTGGTCTCCATCGGCACGCTGGTCGCCTTCATCGTGGTCTCGCTCGGCGTCATCATCCTGCGCCGTACGCGCCCCGACCTGCCCCGCGGCTTCAAGGTCCCCGGCTATCCGGTCACACCCGTGCTCGCCATCCTTGCCTGCCTCTACATCCTGTCCGGCCTGCACTGGTACACGTACGCCTGGTTCTTCGTCTGGCTCGGCGTCGTCCTCGGGTTCTACTTCCTGTGGGGTCGTCGGCACTCGCTGCTGGGCCGCGGGCTCTCGCAGGACGGTGCCTCGGACGACGACAAGGTCGACGCGTGACCATCGTCGTCGGCGCGAACCCCTTCGGGGACACGCGGGCCGCCATCGATCTCGGCATGTCGCTGGTGCGCACCCTGCCGGAGGCCACCCGCCCGATGGAGCTCGTCATCGCCACGGTCGTGCCGCCCGGGTGGCAGGTGCCGTCGATGGCCAAGGTCGACGGCGAGATGCAGGCGTGGCTCGACGAGCGCACGCGGGCCGCCGAGGATGCGGCCCTCACCTTCCTCGGGCCGCGCGCCCACGACGTGACCGTCGAGTTCGTGCGGCTCAGCGACCGCTCGACGCCGCGTGCGCTCGCCCGGCTGGCCCAGGAACGCGCCGCGACGGCACTGGTCCTCGGCTCGGCGACCGACGGGGGCGCGCACGGACGGGTCGTCGTCGGGTCGACCGCCGACTACCTGCTGCACTCGTCGCCGGTGCCGCTGGCCATCGCCCCGCGCGGTTACGAGTGCGCGGGCGGCGCCTCGGGCGACACCGCGGAACGGCTGACCTGCTCGTTCGGCGGGACGTCGGACCAGGCGCTCGCGGTCCGCTGGGCGGCTGCTCTGACCCGCGAGATCGAGGTGCGGCTACGGGTCGCGTCGTTCGGCGTGCGCGCCCACACGATGTACCCGCCCGAGATCGGCATGGACATCGAGTCCGAGGTCAACGCGCAGTGGCAGGAGCAGATCACGGAGGCACAGGCCGCCCTGAAGTCCTCGTTGGGCGCCGAGCTGGACGACGACGCGTCGTTCGTCGTCGCCTCCGGGACGAGCTGGTCCGACGCCCTGGCCTCGGTCGACTGGCTGCCCAACGAGCTCCTCGTCCTCGGCTCGTCCACCAGCGGGACGCTGCGCCGGGTCTTCCTCGGCACCCGCGCGACCAAGATCGTGCGGTACTCGCCGGTGCCGGTGCTCGTCGTGCCGCACGGAGTCCTGTGACCGACGAGTGGGGGGCCGACCGCCTCATCCTCGGGGCCTACCTCGAACGCATCGGCCGGCCCGCCGATGCCTCGCTGGCCGAGATCCACCGAGCCCACCTGGCGGCGATCCCGTTCGAGAACCTCGACGTGCTGCTCGGCGCGGGCATCAGCGTCGACCTGCCGGACATCGAGCGCAAGCTCGTGCTCGGCGGCCGCGGCGGCTACTGCTACGAGCAGGCGCTGCTGCTCGGCGCCGCCCTCGAACGCCTGGGGTACCCGGTGCACCGCCGGCTCGCGCGGATCGGCGACCCGTCGGTGACGCCGCGGCCGCGCTCGCACCTCGTCCTGTTCGTGCTCGTCGACGACTCCTGGCAGCTCGCCGACACCGGCTACGGCACCGGGCTGCTGTCCCCCGTGCCGCTGATCGCCGGCAACGAGACGACGCAGGGCGGCTGGACCTTCCGCACCGTTCTCCTGCCCGACGGCAGCTGGCAGCTGCAGGAGCGGCGGTCGGGGCACTGGGTCACGCACTACACGGTTCCGCCCGAGGACACGTTCATGGTCGACGTCACCGCGGCCAACTGGTTCACCTCGACCTCGCCGACCTCCCGGTTCACCCCGCAGCTCGTCGTCCAGCGCAAGGACGAGTCGCTCGCCCACCTGCTCACCGGCCGGGAGCTGGTGGTCGAGTCCCCCGCCGGCCGGCAGTCGATCACGACGGTGTCGGACGACGAGCTCGACGGCGTGCTGCGGGGCATGGGCCTGACGATGACCCCGGACCAGCTGGCCACCTTGATCGCGCGGTACTAGCTGGACGACCCCTGCTCGGGCGCGCCGTCCGCCAGGTCGTCCGACGTGTCGGGCTGATACACGCAGACCCAGAGCGCCTGCGGTCGAACAGAGATCTCGAGCCGGTCCGCCGGGTCGATGACGTCGCCGTCGAGCTGGCGCGGGTGGGCCCGGTCGCTGGTCACCACGATCCGCGAGCCGCGCAGCACCTCCATGTTGGGCACGCGGTTGCTGCGGCGCAGCACGCCCACGGCCAGCTGCACCCAGTGGCCGAAGTTCCGCGGCGCCAGCACCGCGACCTCCATCTGCCCGTTGTCCGGCTCGGCGTCCGGCATCAGGTTGACGCCACCCTGCAGGCGACCGACGTTGCCGACGACGACGCTCCGCGCCCGCCGGCGCAGCACCGGTTGGTCGTCGACGCGCACCTCGACGCGCATCTCGTCGTCGGCCAGGTGCTTGAGCGCCGAGTACACGTACGCGAGCGAGCCGACGCGGGCCTTGAGGCCCGTCGGTGCGTCGTCGACCATCGCGGCGTCCAGCCCCATCCCGGCCATGACCGCGAACACCTGGCTCGTGCCGTCACCGAGGTCCACCTCCCCGACGTCCACGGCGCGCCGGCCGCGGTCGAGCGCGATCTGCACGCCGTCGATGGTCTCGGTCGGGATGCCGAGATTCACCGCGAGCAGGTTGCCCGTGCCCCCGGGCAGCACCGCGAGCGCCGCCTCCGTCCCCGCCAGGCCCTCGATGCAGGCGCGCACGGTGCCGTCCCCACCGGCGACGAACACGACCTCGGCCCCGTCGGCGACGGCCTGCTGCGCCTGCCCGGTGCCCGGGTCCTCGGCGGTCGTCTCGAGCCAGACGGGCGCGGGCCATCCGGCGGCCGTCACCTGGGCGTCGACCTCGTCCCGGAGCTCATCGAGACCCGTGACGCGGTTCGGGTTGACGATCACCGCCGAGCGCAAGGGCGCGTCGTCGACTCGTTGCTCGGCGGCGTTCTCGGGGTGCGTGGTCACGGGGCGAGTCTGTCGGTCGAATCGGTTCTCGGCCACCGGCGGAGGGGCGGGTGCACGATGGACCCGTGACCCTCGCGTTCCTGCTGACCACGCTCGTCATCGTCGCGACGCCCGGTACCGGCGTGATCTACACCCTGAGCGCGGGCCTCTCACGCGGTGCGCGCGCGAGCCTGGTCGCTGCGTTCGGGTGCACCCTCGGGATCGTCCCGCACGTGATCGCCGCGATCACCGGCCTCGCCGCGGTGCTGAACGCGAGCGCGATCGCCTTCCAGTCGCTGAAGTTCCTCGGGGTCGCCTACCTGCTCTACATGGCCGTGCGGATGTGGCGGGACCGGTCCGAGATCGTCGTCGACGACGAGGCGGCACCCCGGTCCGCGGGCCGCGTCGTCTGGTCGGCCATCGTGCTGAACATCCTCAACCCGAAGCTGACCATCTTCTTCTTCGCGTTCCTGCCGCAGTTCGTCCACCCGGACGAGCCCGGCGCGTTCGCGCACCTGGCCCTGCTGAGCGGCGTGTTCATGGTCGCCACCTTCGTGGTGTTCGCGCTCTACGGGGTGTTCGCGGCGGCGGTCCGCACGCACGTGGCGCGTCGACCCCGCGTCGTCCTGTGGATGCGGCGGAGCTTCGCGGGCGCGTTCGTCGCTCTGAGCGCGAAGCTCGCACTCACCGACAGGTGAGTTGTTGCACCAACTGGTTCAGTGTCGTATGGTGAACCACATGGTTCAGCAACAGGTTCTCGACCGGCTCTACTCGGCACTGGCCGACTCGACGCGTCGCGACATCCTTGTCCGCCTGGGCGAGGGCCCGGCGACGATCGGGGAGCTCGCCGAGCCGCACGAGATGAGCCTGACCGGCATGAAGAAGCACGTACAGGTGCTCGAGGATGCCGGCCTCGTCAGCACCGAGAAGGTCGGCCGGTCGCGGCAGTGCCGCCTCGGCACCGAGCGACTGGACGACGCCATGGCCTGGATCACGTTCTACCAGCGGCTCTGGGAGCGTCGGCTCGACGGCCTGGACGCCTACTTCACACTCGAGAAGGGAACGAGGGAATGACCACCAGCCCTGCCACAGACGAAGGCACCATCGAGCTGCGCATGACGCGCGTGCTCCCCGCGACACCCGAGGCGGTCTTCGACGCCTACACCGACGCCGAGAAGCAGACGATCTGGTTCTCGATCCTCGACGAGACGCCCGGCATCGTCGAGATCGACGTCGACCTGCGCGTGGGCGGGACCCAGACCGCCGTCTGGGGACCGGACCGCGACACCCTGTTCCGCGAGACCCAGACGTTCCTGGTGATCGAGCCGCCCCACGGCGACCGCGGCGGGCGGCTCGTCACCGACTCCTCCGGCAGCAGCCCGGACGGACAGACGATGTCGACGCACATCGACGTCACGTTCGAGGCCGTCGACGGGGGCACGCTGATGACGGTCGTCCAGAGCGGCTTCCCGTCGGTCGAGGTCCGCGACTTCTTCGCCTCGATGGCCTGGGTGGGCGCGTTCGACCGGATCGAGGCGTTCCTGACGCGCTAGGCCGGAGCGCCGGCGGGCTCGCCGGACGACGGCGCCGACGCGGAGCAGCGTCCTCAGGCACAGCGTCGTCCGGCGAGGTCGGCTCCTTCGCGCCGGTCTCGCCCGAGATCCAGAAGAAGAACCCGTTCGACGCGTTCTTCTGCAGCAGCAGCGCGCGGGTCAGCAGGGTCATCGGCACCGCGAGGATCGCACCCAGCGGGCCGATGATGAACGTCCAGAAGACGACCGAGACGAAGCTGAGCGTGAGGGTGATGTTGACGGCGTCAGACACGAACCGCGGCTGCACCATCACCTGCAGCGTCACGTTCACCACGCAGTAGACGACGAGCACCGCGAGCGCCAGCTGCCATCCGCCGACGACGAACCCGAGGACCATCGGCGGGATCAGGCCGATGATGAAGCCGATGTTCGGGATGAAGTTGGTGACGAACGCGAGGATCGCCCAGACGACCGCCGCAGGGACGCCCAGCAGGTAGAGCGCGAAGCCGTCGATGACGGCCACGATCGCGCCGAACGTCGCGCTGACGACGAAGTAGCTGCGCACCCCGCGGTTGAAGATCGTGGCCCGCTCCAGGATGTCGGACTTCGTCGCCATGAAGGCCGAGCGACCGCGGTCGTACCGGGCGGCGTCGACACCCATGAAGATCACGTAGGCCAGGACGAAGAAGAACGACCCCGCGATGCCGAGCACCGCCGAGCCGACCGACTGCGCGGCCCCGATCACCTGCGAGGGGTTGATCCCGCTCGTGATCGAGCTCGCCGTGTCCTGGTCGACGCCGATCGACGCGAGCCAGGTCGTGAGCTCCTTGAGCGAGGCCTGCAGCTCGTCGCTGTAGCTCTGCACGAGGTCGGCGAACCGGATCCCCGCGAAGACGAGCATCGCGACGAGGATCGCCAGGATGAGGTAGACGCAGACGATCACGGCCGTCGTGGCCATCCACGGCTTCCAGCCGCGACGCTCCAAGGGGATCCGCAGCGGGTGGCAGATGATGACCAGGACGACGGCCAGGATGATCGGCGCCAGGAAGCCGCCGGCCGCGTGCACCCCGGCGAGCGTCACCACGAACGCGGCGAGGGTGAGCAGGGTTCGGGTGGCGGGCGCGAGGCCCTGAGGCGAAGCCATCGGGCGCGCTCCTTCGCATGATGTCCGGACGGTCGCTCGCAAGATACAAGATCAGCGGGGCTCGGCGGGGGATCTTCCCGGTCCGGGCGACTGGTTGTCGTCGGCGCGTGCGAGCATGCGGTCGTGACGAGCGCGCAGCACTGGCAGCCCGGCACGGTGCGCGCCGCCCGCGGCGGCATCGCCGCTCTGGCTCTGGCCACGTTCGTCGCCATCACCACGGAGCTCGTCCCGGTCGGCCTGCTGCCCCAGATGAGCGACGACCTCGAGGTCACCGAGTCGGTCGCGGGCCTGCTGGTCACCGTCTACGCGTTGATGGTCGCGGCGCTCGCCGTGCCTCTGGTGCTCGCCACCCGCCGGGCGCCGCGCAAGGGCTTGCTGCTGAGCACGCTCCTCGCCTACACGGCCAGCAACGTGCTCGTCGCGATCGCACCGTCGTTCGGAGTCGTTGCCGGCGCCCGCGCGCTCGGCGGTGTCGCGCACGCGATCTTCTTCTCCGTGGCGATCGGCTACGGGTCGCGGCTGGTCGGCCCGCAGTACACGGGTCGCGCCCTGGCCCTGGTCACGGCCGGTGCGTCCGCCGGGTTCGTGCTCGGGGTGCCGCTGTCGACCGCGCTCGGCACGGCCGTCGGGTGGCGGGCGGCGTTCGGGGTGCTCGCCGGGGCGTGCGCGATCGCCGCTCGTCCTCGTCACTCTCTACCTTCCGGCGGTCGCCGGTGGCGGGGCACCCGCTGCCGACGGGGCTCGACGCACCAACCGGGCGCGGCTCGCGATCGTCACCACCACCAACTCTCTGGTCTACCTCGGCCAGTACACCGTCTACACGTACATCGCCGTCCTGCTGCTCGGCGCGGGTCTCGGCGAGGTGGCCGTCGGCCCGGTGCTGCTCGGGCTCGGGGCCCTCGGGTTGATCGGCACGGCGTACTCGGTCACCGCCCTGGACAAGCATCCGCGTCGCAGCACGATCCTCGTCCTGTCCGCGGTCGCGCTCGGTCTGCTCGGGCTCGGCGTGGTCTTCCCGACGTTGTCGGGGGTGCTGGTCGCGGCCGCGGTCTGGTCCGCGGGCTTCGGCGCGGTCGCGTCGATCTTCCAGACGGCCGCCATCCGCACCCGGGGAGCCTCGCCGGACATCATCGGTGCGCTCGTGAACAGCACGGCGAACATCGGCATCGGCGGCGGCGCGGCCCTCGGCGCGCTCGTGCTCGCCAGCTCGGGCATGGCCCGGTTGCCGTACCTCGGCGCGACGATCATCGCGGCCGGGCTGCTCGTGGTCCTCGCCTCGCGGCGAGCTTTCCCCTCGGCGGCAACGCCATGACACCCAGCGACCCGCGCGTTCTCGTCGAACGGCACTCTGCCCTCGCCGCAGACGCCACCGTCGTGCTCGCTGCGGTCGACGACGCGCTCTCGGGCGTGATCGAGCTGGTGTCCGCCAGGCGCGAGGACCGCGTGCGCGCCGAGCTGACCCGGGTCGACGTGGAGCGGCTCGGCGACCTGACCGACAAGAACCTGCGTCTCCGGTCGCTCGCGGACGCCGGGTACGCCACGGCCGCCGACCTGCTCGGCCGCACGCCCGAACAGCTCGACGCCGTGCCCGGGGTCGGGCTGCAGACCGCCCGGACCGTCGTCGCCGCGATCGAGCAGCTTGCCGACACGATTCGCACCAGCACGTCGATCCGCATCGAACCCGACCGCACCGGGCGCCGCGACACGTCGTCGGACGCGGAGCTCCTGCGGCTGCTGCATCGAGTGCGCCGCCTCCGCCCGCTGGTCGAACCGCACCGCCGACGCCTCACGGAGTACACGAGCTCGATCCACGAGCAGCTGCCCGACGCGCGCCGCGGCACCCACGCGTTCCGGCTCGCCCTGTCGCGAGGTCGCACCAAGATCCGCGCCCGCGCCGCGCTCGCCGCCCTCGCCGGGTGGGACGCGCGGCTGGCCGACCTGCCCGAGCTCGTCGCGACCCTGCTCGTCGCGGCCCGGGCACCGGACCCGTCCGCCGCCGACCTCTGGGCCGACTTCGAGCAGCACAGCCCCCTCTACTACTCGACGCTCGAGTCGATCGTGCCGGTCGGCGACCAGGTCCTCGCCGCGCGCGGCCTGCTGACCACGGAGCTCGCGGACCTCGTCGCTGCCCAGCCCCTCGACACCTCCGAGCTGCGCGTCGAGCTGCGCGGGTACCAGGCGTTCGGGGCGAGGTTCGTGCTGCGGCAGGGGCGCGCGCTGCTCGGCGACGAGATGGGACTCGGCAAGACGGTCCAGGCGTTGGCCGCGATGTCGACCCTGGCCGCGGGCGGTGACCGGCGGTTCCTCGTCGTGTGCCCCGCGAGCGTGCTCGTCAACTGGCTGCGGGAGATCTCGTCGCACAGCGCGCTCGTGCCGCACCGCCTGCACGGGACCGGCCGCGACGAGGCGATCGAGGCATGGCTGGCCACCGGCGGCGTCGGGGTCACCACCTACGAGGGGCTCGCGCACGTCCCGGTGTCCCCGGTCGGACTGCTCGTCGTCGACGAGGCGCACTACGTGAAGAACCCGGACGCGCATCGCTCGATGCTCGTCGCGCAGTGGACCGCGCAGGTGCGGCGGGTCGCGTTCCTGACCGGCACACCCCTGGACAACGAGCTCGAGGACTTCCTCGCGCTCGTGCGGCTGCTGCAGCCCGAGCTCGCGCAGATGCTGCCCGCGTCACCTGGGACTGGTCGGCGCGGACGTGTTCCGGCAGTCGGTCTCGCCCGTCTACCTGCGGCGCAACGCGCAGGACGTGCTGGTCGAGCTGCCCGAGCTCGTGGTGGTCGACGAGTGGGAGGAGCTCACCGAGGCTGGGGCGCAGGCGTATCGCGCCGCCGTCCAGAGCGGCAACTTCATGGCGATGCGGCGCGCGGCGTTCCTGGGCGCCGACTCCAGCAAGGTCGAGCGGCTGCTCGAGATCGTCGACGACGCCGCGCTCGAACGGGCACCGGACCGTGGTGTTCAGCTACTTCCGGGACGTGATCGACACCGTGATGCGCGCGCTGGCGGACCGGCCCGTGTTCGGCCCGTTGACCGGCGACGTCCCACCCGACGAGCGACAGGCGATCATCGACTCCTTCTCGGTGGCCGACACCAACGCGATCCTCGTCGCACAGGTGACGGTCGGCGGGGTCGGGCTGAACCTGCAGGCCGCGAGCGTCGCCATCCTCTGCGAGCCGCAGCTGACCCCGGCCGCCGAGGCGCAGGCCTTCGCACGGCTGCACCGGATGGGTCAGGTGCGCAGCGTGCGAGCGCACCGGCTCCTGGCGGAGGGCGGTGTCGACGAACGGATCACGGAGATCCTGGCCGGCAAGCGGCAGGTCTTCGACCAGTTCGTGCGCGAGTCGAGCCTGGCCGACGCGACCGTGCGCGCCGTCGACGTGACAGAGGCCCAGCTCGCCCGGGCCGTGGTCGCGTCCGAACGGGCTCGCCTCGGCTACGAGCCGCGCGACGATCCCCCTCCGGTTGCCCCCTAGGCTCGGGCTCTTCGTGGCGCGTGCCCGCTGGCCGCTCTCAGCGCAACACTGACCCACGTCCGCCACGGCCTCCAGGCCTCAGCGACCTGCGTGAGCCGATCCGGCTCGAGCGGATCCTCCTCTCCGAGCGCTGCCGCGACCGCACCCCGGACCATCGGTTCGTGGACGGCGAGCACATCGGTGTGACCGAGCGCGCGCACCAGGACCAGCTCCGCGTAGAAGGGTCCGATCCCCTCGAACGCCTGGAGCTGTGCGCGCGTCCGGTCGGGGTCCTGGTCGCGCAGCGTCGCCGTGTCGAGCGCGCCGTCCAGGGCCGCCCGGGCGATCGCGTGCATGCGGTGCAGCTTCATCTCGGGAATCTGCGGGAACTCGCGGACGGCGAGCAGCTGCTCCGGCAGGGGCACCGCCGCGAGCGAGGTCCCGCCGACGGTGAACGTCCGACCGTGCGCCCGGGCGAGCTGGTCCCGCACGGACGCCATCTGCCGCTGGGGACGGCGGGCCGACAGCACCGACCAGAGCAGGGCCTCGTAGGCGGAGGCGAACAGTGGTGGCCGCAGGCCCGGGCGCGCGGCCTGCGCCGCTGCGACGATCGGGTCGCGCTCGCCCAGCTGGTCGTAGCCCGTGGCATCGACATCCGCCGACAGCATCCGCGCGACGTGGTCCGCGACGCGCCGTGGATCGGCATCGCCGAGCACCTCGACGTGCAGCGCTCCGGGCGACGGTTGCGTCACGCCCGCCGCGACCTGTTCGGCGTACCCGTCGAGGCAGAACGCGAGCCGCATCACGTCACCGGTGCCGGCGTCGCGCCCCCCGAACCCGAAGTTGATGCTCTGCGCCAGGTCGAACGTCCCACGTAGCGCGATCTCGACGGCGGATACCTCTGCGGCGGCCATGCCCAGCAAACTAGGCCAACCCTCTGACAGCTTCCGCCGCGGAGCGCGCCTAGGCTCGAACTGTGGATGTGACCCTCGCCGACGGTCGGACCCTGCGCGCGTACGACGTCCCGTTCCCGACGAACAGCTCGCGGTGTTCTGGCACGCGGGCACACCGAACACCGGCGAACCTCCCGAGCCCCTGTTCGCCGCCGCCCGCGAGCGCGGCATCCGCTGGGTCGGCTACGACCGGCCGTCGTACGGCGGATCCTCACCGAACCCGGGCCGCTCGATCGCCTCGGTCGCGGGCGACACCGCTGCGGTCGCGGACGCGCTGGGCATCGAACGATTCGCGGTGATGGGCCACTCCGGAGGTGGCCCGCACGCCCTGGCGTGTGCGGCACTGTTGCCCGACCGCGTGACGGCGGCGGTCTGCGGCTCGTCGCCCGCACCGTTCGACGCGGATGGGCTCGACTACTTCGCGGGCATGGGCTCGTCGGGGCGCGCGGAGCTCACGGCCGCGGGCGCCGGACGGGAGGCGCTGGCGCAGCAGCTGGCGAGCGGCGAGTTCGATCCGGACATGTTCAACGCCGCCGACTACGCCGCCCTCGAGGGTCGACTGGGCGTGGCTCGGCGAGATCGCCGGTGCCGCCATGGCCGCAGGACCGGACGGGATGATCGACGACGACCTCGCACTGGTCAGCACCCTGGGGCTTCGACCCGACGGCCGTCCGACGGCCCGTGCTCTTCCTGCACGGGCTCGACGACCGCATGGTGCCCAGCACCCACAGCGTGTGGCTTGCGGCGCACGTTCCTGGATCGTCGATCCGCCTGGTGCCCGGCGCGGGGCACGTCTCCGTGCTCTCGGCCGCCGAAGCCGCCCTCGACTGGATCACGACGAGTTCGGCGTAGCGCCCGATCCGGGCCCTGACCTGTGCTGATATGGGCACATGACGAGCGAGGACATCGACCCGGGAGTGGTCTCCACCGGCACGCTGCCGCAGCGCGAGCTGGTGGAACAGCTCATGCAGGAGGCGCACGACCGGTACGCGGGCGTGGACGACGGTGCGGTCGCCGACTACATCCCGGCCCTCGCCAAGGCCGACCCCGCGCTGTTCGGCGTGAGCGTCGTGTCCGTCAAGGGGATCTCGCACAGCGTCGGCGACGCGCTGCACGAGTTCTCGATCCAGTCCGTCTCGAAGGCGTTCGTGTTCGCGCTCGTCTGCGACGCGCTCGGCCCCGAGGCGGTCCTCGACGCCGTCGGCGTGAACAACACCGGACTGCCGTTCAACTCCGTGATGGCCCTCGAGCTCAACGACGGCAGCCCCATGAACCCGCTGGTCAATGCGGGCGCGCTGACCACGACGAGCCTGGTGCCGGGAGACTCCGCCGCGGAGAAGTGGGAGTTCGTGCGGAACGGGCTCTCCGCGTTCGCCGGCCACCCGCTCGGGCTCGACGAGGAGGTGTACGCCTCGGAGGCCGCGCACAACCGACGCAACCAGGCCATCGCCCGCCTGCTCGAGAGCTACGGACGCATCCGGCACGACCCGCTCGAGGTCACCGACGTCTACACCCGGCAGTGCTCACTGCGGGTCAGCGCCCACGACCTCGCCGTCATGGGCGCCACCCTGGCCGACGGCGGCGTCAACCCGATCTCCGGGGAACGCGTCGTCGACCCGTCCGTGTGTCGTTACGTGCTGGCCGCCCTCGCGACCAGCGGGCTGTACGAGCGCTCCGGCGAGTGGCTGTTCTCCATCGGCCTGCCCGGCAAGAGCGGGGTGTCCGGCGGCATCGTCACGGTGGCCCCCGGCAAGGGCTCGCTCGCCACGTTCTCGCCGCGACTCGACGCCGCGGGCAACAGCGTCCGCGGGCAGCTCGCCACCCGATTCCTCTCCGGGGCGCTCGGGCTGAACCTCTTCGCGTCGCGTCCAGAAGCTCCTACGCCCTCGCACTAGTCGCCGGGCAGCAGGTAAGTTCCCGAAATGTCCACTTCGTCCCCTTCTGACGAACCCACGACCCCCGGGGCCCGCACCCAGCCGGTCCCGCGGACCACCTACGTCCCGGTGGGCCCCTTCCCGGGACCCCAGCACAGCCGCACGACCGGGTCGAGGTTCTGGCGGGTCGCCCGGATCGTCGCGCTGAGCGCCTTCGCCCTCGCGATCATCGCCGTGCCGGCCGGCCTGTCCCAGCGAGACGGCGCCTCGACGAGCGCCGTCGACAACCCGAAGGACGGCCCCGCGCCCCAGGCCGACACGCTCGGCTTCTCGACGCCGACCGCCACCGCCGCCCGCTCCGCGGACCCTTCGGCGACGCCGACGGCGGACGACGTCCGACGGGAGCACCCAGCCCGTCATCGCGTCCGACCGCCAGCCCGAGCGCGAAGGCCGAACCGCCTGTCGTCGGCGCCGCCCCCGTGGCGCCCGGCGCTCCGCCGGCCGCACCTCCCGCCGCGCCGGTCGTCGTGCCCCAGCCACAGGGCGCGTTGACCGACCAGATCGTGGCGCTCACCAACGCGGAACGCACCCAGGCCGGTCTCGCGCCCCTGTCCGTGAACTCGTGCCTCACCGACCAGTCGAACCAGCGCACGGCGGTCCTGGTCGCCGAGGGCCGCTTCGAGCACGACGCGCTCGACCCGGTCATCGCCGCCTGCGGCATGCAGCACAGCATCGGCGAGAACCTGATCCTCGGGTACAGCGATGCCGCGTCGGCCGTCGCGGGCTGGATGGGCTCGGACGGCCACCGCGCCAACATCCTCAACCCCGACTTCACCCAGATCGGCGTCGGCTGCACTCTCGGCCCGAACGGTCAGCTCTGCGGACAGCTCTTCCTCGGCTGACGCGTCAGCCTGCGTTCCCGGGGTCGGCGACGCCGCCAGAGCAGCCACGAGATCGCGCCGACCAGGACGACGGCGATCCCGCCGACGATCACCGGCGCGGTGCTGCTGCCGCTGCTCTCCTGGTCGCCCCTCGCCGCCATGGACGGGCTGGGCGACGGCGTCGAGTCCGGCACCGCCGCATCGCCGATCGTCGTCGCGGTGGTCGTCGTGAAGGTGAACTGGCCGGTGATCGGGTGGCCGTCCGCCGACGTCACGCGCCACGCGACCGTGTAGTCGCCCGCCGGCAGGTCGCCGCCGAGCTTCTCGGACACGGTGTCGTCGACGAGCACCGGATCGCCGGCGCTCACCAGCGTCCCGTCCGGGCTGCGCACCTCGATCTGGGTGCCCAGCGCGAGGGCGGGCTCGTCGAACGTGAGCGTGATCTGCTCGGGCGCCGTCGCGACGGTCGACCCGTCCGCCGGGTCGGTGCTGCGCAGCACGTTGTGGGCCTGCGCCGCGGTCGCGCCGAACACGCCCCCGGCCCAGAGGACCCCACCGATCACGAGAGCTGCGAGGACACCCCGCCGCGCGCGCACCGACCCGGCCGACATCAGGCGTCCGTCCGGCGGCGGCGTGCCGAGACGAGCGCGACCACGAGGGCCCCGGCGCCGAGTGCGACGGCGACGATCGCGAGCGTGCGCGCCACGGTGTCGGACTGGTCCTGCGTCGCGGCTGCCGTCGTGGTCGCCTCAGCCGAGACGGTCGGCCCGTCGCTCGGCGTCGCCTCGTCGGACGAGGCGTGGTCGTGACCCTCGGCCTCCGCGGCGGTCGTCGTGAACACCGGTGCCGGGTGCTCGGGCTCCTCGCCGCTGGCGGGCGTCGGGTCGGCCCAGTCCACCACCGTGCCGTCGGTGTAGGTCTGGTGCGTGGGCAGCACCAGCTCGGTGCCCGCGTCCGGCAGCGGTCCGACCGACATCTCGAACTCCTGGAACTGGCCGTCCGCGATCTCGTTGCCGGGCGTCGCGGTCCAGGTCACGGTCGCGGGGGCCTCCGTGAGGGTCGTGCCGTAGAAGTCGACCGGCGCCGGCAGCGGGGCCTTGGCGACGGTCGCGGTCCACCCCGGGACCGGCTTGGTCGAGACCGAGAGCAGCGGGTGGTCGGTCGGCAGGTCGACGACGACCGTGCTGGTCCCGGCGGTGGACGACTCGTTCGGGACCCGGACCGTGAGGACGGTGAAGCCCCCGGCGGCGGTCTCGGCGGGGTCGATGTGCACGTGAGCCGAGGCGGCCGCGGCCGGGAGCGCGACGAGCGCGAGACCGGTGACGAGGACCGCGGCGACGCGGGTGGTGCGGTGGATCGTGAACATGGGAGTACTCCTGAGGAAGGGGTGGTCGACGAGGGTGTGCAGGCGCGCACGACCGGGCCGACCCGTCCTCCGAGAGGTCAGGCCGCCAGCGTGAGGTGCGCGATCACCGTCGGCGGTCCGCGCAGGGGGACGACGCCGACGTCGCGCCGACCCACCGCCCGGGAGGTCTCGACGCGGACGGGCAGGGGAGCCGACGCCGGCAGGACGACCGGTGCGAGCAGCGCGACGAGCGGACGCAACCAGGCCGAGATCCACGACATCGCTCGGTCGGTTCCGGCGATCAGCAGGGCGGTCACCAAGGTCGCGACGACGTGCAGCGCGAACATCCCGGCTCCGCCCGAGCTCGCCATGTGCTCGGGCGCCGCGGTGCAGGCGAGCTGGACCGTGTGCGAGTGCCCGACCATCTCGGCGGCGGGTTCACAGCCCATGGTGCCGAGCAGGCCGAACGCGTGGTGCAGTGCCAGCTGACCGACGCCGACCAGCACCACGGCACCGAGCGGCCCGATCCGTCGCCCGCTGAACGGCACGGCTGCGGCGAGCACCACCGCGGCCAGCGGCACGAGCACGATCGCGCGCGGGACGTCTCCGCCGCCGAGCACGTGCGCGAGCAGGGCCAGCGCCACCGTGATGAGCGCGACGACGGACGCACGCACGAGGCGCACGGGTCCGGTCGCGAGCTGAGGCACGGTCGCAACCGTACCGGCTCACCGCGTCCCGGGGCGTGGCCGCGGGGCTCGCCTAGGTGCGAGCGGGGTTCGTCGCCTTGCCCGCCAGCCAGAGGGTCTCGGACTCGTCCCGATGGGTGCCGTCCGAACCGACGTGCTTGGTGCTGATCGCCGGCCCGTTCTTGATCACGTGGACGAGCGACATCGCGTGGCCGCGGCCCAGGTCGTAGTCGTCCTTGAGCCACGCGACGATGACGCCTGACTTCACCGACGGCTCGTCGTAGCCGCGCTCGTGCGCGAGATCGACGAACTGCTGGGGGGTCAGGCCGGTCTTGTCCTCGATGGTGTCGAGGTACGCCTGGAACGACATGGACTGCCCTTCGCGCCGATCGACTGCCAGGAATTCCCCAGCGTATCGATCCCTCTCCCCCGCGGTGGAGGGCCGGTGCTCCATCACCCGACCGAGCGTCGCTGCCGCGACGACCCACCTACGGGACGATGTGCCCCGCCGCGCGGAACAGCTCGTACCACTCGGCCCGGGTCAGCGGGATCTCGGAGCCGAGCGCGGCGCCCTGCACCCGCGAGGGGCTCGTCGTGCCCAGGACCACCTGCATCTGCGCCGGGTGACGCGTGATCCACGCGGTCGCGATCGCGATCGGCGGGACGTCGTACGCGGCGGCGAGCCGGTCGATGACGGCGTTGAGCTCGGGGTAGTCCGCGGAGTCGAGGAAGACGCCCGTGAAGAAGCCCGCCTGGAACGGGGACCACGCCTGGATCGTGATGTCGTGCAGGCGGCAGTAGTCGACGATGCCGCTGTCACGGGAGATCGACTGGTCCTCGCCCAGCATGTTCGACGCGACCCCCTGAGCGATCAGGGGCGCGTGCGTGATGGAGAGCTGCAGCTGGTTGGCCACCAGAGGCTGTGTCACGGATCGCTTCAGCAGCTCGATCTGGCCCGGCGTCTGGTTGGAGACGCCGAACGCGCGGACCTTGCCCGACGCCTCGAGCTCGTCGAACGCGCGGGCGACCTCGTCCGGCTCGACCAGCGCGTCGGGGCGGTGCAGCAGCAGGATGTCGATGTAGTCGGTCTGCAACGCCGCGAGCGAGCCCTCGACCGACGAGACGATGTGCTCGTAGGAGAAGTCGAAGTACGGCCCGCTCGGCACGATGCCCGCCTTCGTCTGGATGATCAGCTCGGCGCGGTCGGCGGGAGTGAGCTGGAGCGCTTCCGCGAACCGACGCTCGCACCCGTGCAGCTCGTTGCCGTAGACGTCGGCGTGGTCGAGGAACGCGATCCCGGAGTCGCGCGCCGCACCGACCAGCTCGCGGACCTCGTCGTCGGACTTGTCCGCGATGCGCATGAGGCCCAGGACGACGTTCGGGACGACCATGTCGGTGCCGGGCAGGGTGAAGGTCTTCACAGCGGTGGTGTCCTCTCGGGTGGATGAGTCGAGACTATTCGTCGTCGACGCCGGGTGCTCGACGGTGAAACACACACCCGATTCTTTCATTCGTAACGTCGTGTCGTATGTTTGCCCCATGGACAGCCCCACCCGCCAGCACCTCATCGTGCAGCGTCTGCGCGAGACCGAGCGGCTCGAGGTCGCGGACCTCGCCGTCGAGCTGGACACCTCCGAGGTCACCGTCCGCCGCGACCTGGACGCTCTCGCGTCGGCCGGCGCCCTGCGACGGGTGCACGGCGGGGCCGTCAGCCTGCTGCTGCGGGGCGAGGAGCTGCCGTTCGCGCTGCGCGAGGTCGAGTCGTCCAAGGCCAAGGAGGCCATCGCCGCCCTGACCGTGGGGCTGATCGCCGACGGCGAGGCCGTCATCCTCGACAGCGGCACCACAGGGCTGGCCATCGCGCGACGGCTCCAGCACCGCAGGCTCACGGTCATCCCGCTCTCGCTGCCTGCCGCGCACGTCCTGTCCGCGAGCCCCGAGACGACCCTCAAGGTCCCCGGCGGTACGTCGCGCTTCGGTGAGGGGTCGCTCGTCGGCCCGATGACCGAGGCCTCGCTGCGGGCGCTGCGCGTCGACACCGCGATCATCAGCTGCTGCGGCCTGTCGATGGCCGACGGCGTCACCGCGTACGACGACGTCGAGGCGGCGACCAAACGCGCCGCGATGGCCAGCGCGCGGCGCACGATCCTGGTCGGCGAGGCCGCCAAGTTCGTCCGCACCGCCCTGGCCGTCGTCTGCCCGCTCACCGACTTCGACGTGCTGGTGACCGACGACGAGACCCCGCGGGACACCCTCGACGAGGTCCGACGCGCGGGACTCGAGGTGCACGTTGCCTAGGGACCAGAACACCCGCGCCCGCGTCGCCGTCGCCGCCCTGTTCTTCACCAACGGCGCGATCTTCGCCAACCTGTTCCCCGAGTACCCCACGATCAAGGCCGATCTCGGCCTGAGCAACGCCCAGTACGGCCTCGCCATCGCCGCCTTCCCGGTCGGCGCCCTCGCGGCCGGCCTCGCCGCGGGCGTGCTCATCCGCCGGTTCCGCTCGTCGCGCGTCGCGGTCGCCGGCACGATCCTGACCGCCCTCGGCGTCCTCGCGGCCGGCGTCTCGAGCACCTGGTTGCTGCTGGCTCTCGGCCTGTTCGCGGCCGGCTCGATGGACGCCATCACGGACGTCGCGCAGAACGCCCACGGCCTGCGCGTGCAACGCCGGTACGGCCGCTCGATCCTCAACTCGTTCCACGCGGTCTGGAGCATCGGCGCCGTCACGGGTGGCCTCATGGGGGCGGCCGCGGTCGCCGTGGGGATGTCGCGCGGTCTGCACCTCGGCATCTCGGCGGCACTGTTCTCGGTCGTCGTCCTCGTGGCCTACCGGTACCTGCTCCCGGGTCACGACGAAGAGGATCGGCCCGTCTCCGCCGAGCACGCAGGTCGCAGCGGCTGGTCGCTGACCCTCGTCGGGAGCATGGCCGCGCTCGTCCTGATCGCCGCCGCCGGCTCGATCGTGGAGGACTCCGGGAGCACGTGGGGTGCCGTCTACCTCTCCGGCTCGCTCGGCGCCCCGCTGTCGATCGCCGCGTTCGGGTTCGTCGCGCTCACGGGCGCGCAGTTCGTCGGCCGCTCGATCGGCGACCGGATGGTCGACCGGTTCGGGCACCGGGCGATGGCCCGCACCGGCGGCGCGCTCGTCGCCGTCGGCATGGGCCTCGCGCTCGCGTTCCCGACCGTCCCCGGCACGATCGCAGGCTTCGCAGCCGCCGGGTTCGGCATCGCGACCCTGGTCCCGTCCGCCATGCACGGCGCCGACAGCCTGCCCGGCCTGCGCGCGGGTACCGGCCTGGCCGTCCTGGGCTGGCTCATGCGGGTCGGGTTCCTGCTCTCGCCGCCCGTCGTCGGCCTGATCGCCGACGAGACCTCGCTGCGGGTCGGCCTGCTCGTCGTGCCCCTCGCGGGTCTGGTGGTGGTCGTCGCCGCACAGGTGCTCGACGGGCGCCGCGCGCGGGACGGGGTCACCCCGGTCCTCGACCGCGTCTGATCAGTGCACTCTCCGGCGCGGAGCCGCAGATCGCACGGCCGCGGCGCGAACTCACGGCCCAGGACCGCCAGGCGAGTGCACTCTCCGGCGGGAGCCGCAGATCGCACGGCCGCGGCGCGAACTCACGGCCCAGGACCGCCCGGCGCCGACCAGGGTGACGCTCCCGGGTACCTCGGTCGGGTGGAACACGGGGCGCCGCGGGGGGCGCCGCACCAGAGCGCTTCGCCCAGGCGGTACGGTGCGCCCATGCGGACACGTCTGGCGGACCTCGCCATCCAGGCACGTGTCAGCACCGCCACGGTCTCGCGCGTGCTGAACGGCAAGCCGGGAGTCTCGCAGGACGCGCGCCAGCGGGTCGTGGCGGCGCTGGACGTGCTGGGCTACGAGCGGCCGACGAGCCTCACAGCCGCGCCGATCGGACTGATCGGGCTCATCGTCCCCGAGCTGACCAACCCGGTCTTCCCCGCGTTCGCCCAGGTCATCGAGACGCTGCTGGCCGCGCGCGGGTTCACTCCCCTGCTGTGCACGCAGTCGCCGGGCGGCACGACCGAGGCCGAGTACGTCGACGTGCTGCTGCGACACAAGGTGGACGGGATCGTCTTCGTCTCGGGGCTGCACGCAGACTCGCGCGCCGACCTGTCGCGCTACAAGAGGCTGAGCGCGAGCGCGATGCCGATGGTGCTCATCAACGGGTACGCGCCCGACATCGACGCGCCGTTCGTGTCGCCGGACGACGTCGCGAGCATCGACCTGTCGGTCCGGCACCTGCTCTCGCTGGGGCACCGTCGGATCGGGCTCGCGATCGGGCCGGAGCGGTTCGTGCCCGCCCAGCGCAAGATCGCCGCCTTCGTCGACGCGCTCGTCGCCCAGGGCCTGGCCGCCGACGCCGCCGAGGCCGGGACCCATGTGGCGACGTCGCTCTACACGCTCGAGGGTGGCCAGGCTGCCACCTCCCAGCTGCTGGCGAGCGGGCACACGGCGGTGATCTGCGGATCCGACGTGATGGCGCTCGGCGCGTTCCGCGCGGCCCGGTCCCTCGCCTCCGCGTGCCCGAGGACCTCTCGATCATCGGCTACGACGACTCCCCGTTCGTCGCGTACACCAACCCCCCGCTCACCACGATCCGCCAGCCCGTGGACGCGATGTGCCGTGCCGCCGTCGATGCCCTGCTCTCCGAGCTGGCCGGCGACCCCGTCAGTCGCACCGAGCTGCTGTTCGCGCCGGAGCTGATCGTGCGCGAGTCGACGGCCGCCGCACCCCTGGACTAGACGGGAGCGGCGGCCGTCGTGGCTCAGCTGCGCCAGGAGTCTGTGAGGGTCACCGCACCGCCTGCGCCCACGGTCGCGACCCGGTTGGCGCCGCTCTCCCAGGTCACGTTCCCGCCGCCGTCCTTCTTGAGGTACTTGTACTGGAACGTGCTGCCGGCGGGCAGGTCGACGGTCGCCGACCAGACCGGGTAGGCGGCCGCGGACAACGGCTTCGCCGCAGAGGTGTTCCACGAGCCGAGGCCCGAGACGTCGCCGACCACGTAGACGTTCTGGCCGAGCACGGTGCTCGCCGTGACCTTGAACGTCGCCCCCACCGACGTCACTGGCCCGCCTCCGGCGCACGGGTTCGTGCCGGTCACGGTCCCGCCGGACACAGCGGCGTTCGCACCGGTCAGCGTGTAGTCGCGGGACGCGTTGTTGTCCCACGTCCCCGCGCCATTGGTGAACGCCGCGGTGATCGCCGCGCCGCCGGTGGTGATGGTCCGGCTCACCCACCCGCTGCACGCGGCCGCCAGGTCGACGCCCGGAGCCGTCGTCCATGCACCTGTACCGATGCGGTAGTGGATCTTGTACGTCGACCAACCTGTAGCCGTCGAGTAGTAGACGGTCGTCGCTGAGGCGCCTGTCCCCGGGTCCGTACCTCCGGTGTCGTCGCGCCGATGTGCAGCGCGACGGCGCCGTTGGCTGGCACCGTCGTCGTGAACGATCCGCCACTGACCGTGACCTTTGCCGAGCAGTCGGCGGCGGCGACCACGTTGCAGTAGGTTCCGGCCGGCAGCGACGTGGTGAAGGTCCGCGTCACGGACGAGCTGGAGTTGTTGATCGCGACATAGCCCTTGGACCCGCGGCCGAAGCCGATGAGGTTCGACCCGTCGTCGGTCCAGTCGGTCAGGCTCGTGCCGGCCACGGTGTTGTGGAAGCCGACCATGCCCTTGATGTCGGTCCACCGTTGCACACAGGTCCAGTCCGCCGAGGCGCAGCTCGCGTCCGGGACGTCGTTGCATCGGTGGCTCCGGGCGCGCCCGCGTCACCGTTGCTGAACGTGTAGCCCGTGTACACCGCGGGCGAACCGTAGGGGTAGGCGAGCATGAACGTGTTGGCCAGGTGATAGCGCGCGCCCGACTTGTAGGTGAGGGTCTGTCCGTTGCGCTCCGTGTCATGGTTGTCGACGAACACTCCGGCATTCGCCGGACGGGATGAGGCCGTCACCGATCGTGCGCAGGTCCTTGATGCTCCCCTCGAAGCGCGACTTGAGGGTGCGGGCGTAGTTGAACTCATGGGTGTCCCCGACGCCGAAGTACTCGGCCGGCTGGATCGGCTCACCGCCGGCCGCGATGACCTCCTGCACCCAGTAGATGTTCGGGTTGGTCAGCCGTGACTTGATCGCCTGCAGGTCGGCTGCCGGGATGTGCTTGGCGGCGTCGATGCGGAAGCCGGAGACGCCGAGCCCGATGAGGTCGTTCAGGTAGCCCGCGATCTTGCCGCGTACGTAGTCGGAGCCGGTCTTGAGGTCCTGCAGCGAGCTCAGCCGGCAGTTCTGCACCTGGTAGCGGTCGCCGTAGTTCGCGATGTCGGTGCGACAGGTGTTGAAGTCGTCGTAGCCGTACGGCACGCCGGGCGCGGAGTCGATGCCGTACGTGGTGCCCGCGACGCCGATGCCGCTGCCCCGGTCGGCGCCCGTGGTGTGGTTGATGACGGCGTCGACGATCACGCCGACGCCCGCGCTGGCGCACGAGTCGACCATCGCCTTGAACTCGGCGCGCGTGCCCAGCTTGGACTCGATCTTGTAGCTGACCGGCTGGTAGGAGGTCCACCACTGCGGGCCGGTGACGTTCTCCTGCGGTGGGGAGACCTGGACGTAGCCGAAGCCGTCCGGCCCGATGCTCGCCGGGCACTCGGCGGCGACGGCGTTCCACGTCCACTGGAACATGTTGAGGATGACGTCGCCCTTGCCGTGCACGGGGGCGGTCGCCTCGCTCGGAGCGCCGGCGGCGACCAGGCCGGTCACGGCGAGGGCGGCTGCGGCCGCGAGCGCGGCCAGTCGGTGGTGTCGGGTGGCGATCGTCGTTGTTCGCATCACGTGGTCCCTCTCGGACGGACCGGCACCGTTGCCTGGCCCTGGGAGCGTTGCAACGTTGCTGCAAGTTGCAACGCTGTTGCAGAACGCTAGCAAAGGCCGCCCGATCGGTCGAGGGCTAGTGCGCGTGCCGGTGGTCGGCGTCGGGATAGTGCGCGTGCGCGTGTGTCACCGAGACGTGCTCATGCGGATGAGAGTGTCGCGTCCCCGGTGTGACGGGCTCCGCATGCTCGTGGTCGTGGTGACCGTCGTCGTGCGCGTGCAGGTGGTCGTGCGTCAGGGCCGCATGCGTGTGCTCGTGCTCGTGCCGCTCGGACAGGTGCAGCCACGTGCCGACACCCATCAGCGCGGCCGCGACGAGGAGCGACCACGAGATCGGCTCGCCGAGCGCGACCGCGAGCAGCGCACCGAAGAACGGCGCGATCGAGAAGTACGCGCCCGCGCGCGCCGTACCGACGTGTCGCATCGCGACGATGAACAGGGCAAGGCTTACGCCGTAGGCCAAGAAGCCGACGACGAGCGCGGCTCCCACCGTCCCCGGGCCAGGAAGCTGCGCGCCGAGCACGAACGCGAGCACGAGATTGACCGGACCGGCCACGCCGCCCTTCACCGCGGCGAGCCAGGTGGCGTCCGTGAGTGCCACCTTGCGGGTCAGGTTGTTGTCCAACGCCCAGCACAGGCAGGCACCCACGATCGCGAGCGCCGGCCAGATCGTGCCGAGCTGCACGACGGCCGGCACGGTCAGCACGACGGCACCGGCGACGATCGCACCCATTCCGAGAGCGACGCGGCGATCCACGTTCTCCCGGAACACGACCCACGCGAGCAGCGCGGTGAACACAGCCTCGGCGTTGAGCAGGAGGGACGCGCCGGACGCCGGCGCCCGCGTCAGCCCCACCATCAGCAGGACGGGCGCCACCATGCCGCCGACCACGACTGCGCCCGCGAACGGCAGGAGGTCGACCCGTGCCAGGCGTACCCGAGGCGCCCGTCGACATAACCGGGCCAGCCCGAGCCCAGCTCCCGAGCCGACATAGAGGAGGCCGGCCAGCAGCCATGGGCTCACGTCGCCGAGGAGCCCTTTGGCCAGGGGCGTACCGGCACCGAAGAGCGCGGCAGACAGCAGTCCGGCCTGTACGCCACGGTTGGCCAACCCGGAACCCCTCACCCAGCCAGTCTCTCGCAGCTACCAGCCGACGACCGCGAACGGGCTCAGCGCCACCGCGAAGCCGAACGCGAGGAGCAGCCCGATCGCCTCGCTCAGCAGGGCACCTCGTCGATCCGCACGATCGTCCGGGGGCCCTCGTGATGGACTCGGGCTCGGCACGAGCGGAGTGTCGGCGGGCTGGGGCACAGTGGTGCGCATGGGCGAGCTCGGACACGCGGTAGGGCAAGCGGTGGGACGGCACGTCGGAGTCGAGGTGCACGGCGCCGCCTGGCTCGTGGACCGGGCCGGATCTGTGTCGACCGGAGCGGCGGGCACCGCGAACCTGGATTCGCTCTTCCGGATCTCGTCGGTGACCAAGCCGATCGCCGCTGCACTGGCGATGACGTTGGTCGGTGACGGGACGCTCGTCCTGGACGACCCCGTAGACGCTCTGCTGCCCGAGCTCGCGGACCGGCGTGTGCTGCGCACCCCGGACAGCCCGCTCGACGACACGGTGCCGGCCGAGCGACCCATCACCGTCCGCGACGTGCTCGAGTTCCGGCTCGGGCTCGGCATGGACTTCGACGGTCCGTACCCAGGAGCGGTGCTCGGCGCGCTCCTCGAGCGCGGGCTGCCCGTCGGGCCTCCCGCACCGCAGCAGTTCCCGGTTGCCGACGAGTGGATGCGGATCGTCGGCGAGGTGCCGCTGTCTGCGCAGCCCGGCGCCCGCTGGCTCTACAACACCGGCGCGCAGGTGCTCGGGGTCCTTCTGGAACGGGCGACCGGGATGCCGCTGGACCGACTGCTCGCCACGCGCGTGACAGGTCCGCTCGGCATGTCCGACACGGCCTTCCACGCACCGGCGCACCGGCTCGGACCGGTGTGGATGGGGGACACGGTGTACGACGAACCCGACGGGCAGTGGTCGAGCCGGCCGGTGTTCTTCGATGCGGCCGCCGGCCTGGTCTCGACGGTCGCCGACCTGCACGCGTTCGCCCGGTCCTTGCGCGACGGCTCGTTGCTCGCGCCGGACCTCGTCGCACTGATGGTCACCGCATCCGGCGGCGCGCACGACCCGGACGGGGTCGAGGGGTGGGGGCTCGGGATCGGCGTGGCGGTGGCGGACCGGGTCGACGGTCGTCACGCCGGCACCTACGGCTGGGACGGCGGCCTGGGGTCGACCTGGTGGACGGACCCGGTGACCGACACCATCGCGATCCTGCTGACCACGGATTCGTGGACCTCCCCGCAGCCGACGCCGATCTTCACCGACTTCTGGCGCGCGGCGTTCGCGTGAGACTCACCGTGGCCGTTCAGCGTGGGCCGAGCACCGTGATGCGCACGGTGACCGTGTCGCCCAGCTCGAGCTCCTCGGCCTCCCGCACCCAGCTCCTGAGCGGTACGACGTACAGGCCGTCCCGCGGCCAGAGCGCGGTGTCCCACGAGGTCGCGCCGATGCGCAGGCGGACCGGGATCATCCCCCAGCCGTACGTGACGGCCGATGCCACCGCCTTGATCGACGCGGCTTGCGGTGAGGGGACCGTGACGAAGTGGTAAGGCGCCGGACCGCGCCAGTGCACGATCTCCCCGGTGATCTCCAGCTCCATCATCCCAGGATCGCGAAGACCCGTCGCGCGCTCAACCCGGGGTACGGCCGCACCGGCGGGTGGATACTGCCCGGGTGCTTCTGACCATCCACGGCCACGACCTGCCCGGCCGCACCTGCGGCTCCCACCACGACATCCACGTCGGGGTGCAGGTGCGCGACGAACCGTCCGAGCTGGTGCCGGGCGACGCGGCGTCAGCGACCTGGACGCTCGACATCCGCACGGGAGACGGCGACTTCCACGGGCCGGCGGTCCATGGCCGACGCGGTGAGCGGTTCGTCTACCTGACGTGGGGCGAGTACACCGACGGCGCGTTCGCGATGTTCCGGCGAGCCAAGCTCATGCTGTCCGACCTGCCGGCCGGCGCCGATGCGGTCACGGTGGACGTCCACCTCACCGACGACCAGGGACTCCCGCGGTGCGCACGACTGAAGCCGCCCGCGCTGCGCATCAGCCGCCGACCTGCCCCATCGGTCTGAGCTACAGATCGAGATCCAGGTCGACCTCGACACTGCTGAGGTCGAGCAGGCTGCCGAGCGCGATCGTGATCAGCATGGTGACCACGCCGATGCTCACCGTCCGGAGCACAGCACGCCCGACGGGAAGTCGCCCGGAGCGTGCCGCGAGCGCGGCGCTGACGGTGAGCGCGACCAGCACCGCGGCCACCGTCAGCATGATCCGGGCTGACTGAGGCGTCACCGTGCCGACGAGCAGCGGCAGCAGCGCCCCGAGCGCGAACGCTCCTCCCGCGCGGGCGCCTGCCCGCCACGGCCCATGCTCCGTGGACAGCGCGTCGAGGCGGTACTCCGCGTCCAGCTGGGCCGCGAGCGCGTCCCGCGCGCTGAGGTCCTCGGCGACGCGGCGGGCCAGCGCCGACTCGAGACCCTTGTCCTCGTAGATCGCCGTCAGCTCCGCGAGCTCGGCCGCGGGGTCCAGGTCGATGCGCCGGCGTTCGGCCTCGATCACCGCATCGCGCGCGTCCCGCTCGTCCGACGCCTCCGTGAACCGGATACCGCCCACGGTCACCACGCCCACCAGCAGCGTCGCCAGTCCGGTCACCAGGATCACGGCGGGCTCGGCGCCCGCCCGCGCGACACCCTCGACCATGCCCGCCGACGCGATCAGGCCGTCGTTGACGTCCATGAGCCACTGCCGGCGGACCTGGTCGCGCGCAGGGTCGTCGTCGGTGTCGGCGCTCACGAGGGCAGGCTATCGAGGCAATCCCGTTGCCCGGCGCACGCGCACCTGCTCGACTCGGCGGATGACCGCACGCATGCACGCCGACGAGCTCGACATCCCCGTCGACCTCGTCGCACGTCTCGTCGCCGACCAGGTACCCCAGTGGGCCGGCCTGCCGATCCGGCGCGTGACGTCGAGCGGTACGGACAACGCGATGTTCCGGCTCGGCGACGAGCTCGTCGTCCGCATGCCGCGGATCCACTGGGCTGCGGGTGGTGTCGACCACGAGGCCGAATGGCTTCCGCGCATCGAGCTCCCGATCGCGATCCCACGCCTGCGTGCCGTCGGGACCCCGGCGCACGGATACCCGTGGACGTGGTCGGTCCTGACCTGGGTGCCCGGCGAGAACCCGGTGCTCGGGGGGCTCGACGATCCGGAGGGCCTCGCCCGGGACGTGGCGTCGCTCGTCCGGGCCGTGCGTGCTCTCGACCTCGAGGGAGGCGTCCCGAAGGCCGGTCCGCTCGCCGATCGAGACGACCAGGTGCGTCGGGACATCACGGCGCTCGTCGACGACATCGACACGCGCCGGGTCACCGAGATCTGGGAAGACGCGCTCGCGACCGCCGAATGGAACGGCATGCGGACCTGGGTGCACAGCGACATCGCCCCGGGCAATCTCCTCCTCGTCGACGGACGTCTCGCCGGGCTGATCGACTTCGCCGGGATCGGCGTCGGCGATCCGACGCTCGACCTCGGCATCGCGTGGAACCTGCTCCCGCCACCGGCGCGCGCGGTCTTCCGCGCAGAGCTCGGGGTCGACGACGTCGACTGGAAGCGCGCGAGGGCCCGCGCCCTCGCGCAGGCCCTCGTGCAGCTGCCCTACTACCGCGACACCAACCTCGTGCTCGCCGCGAACGCGCGGCACGTGATCGCCGAGGTCACGGCCGAGGCGTGACCTCGTCCGACGAGAACGACTCAGCGATGCGCGCGATCGCGGACAGCCGGCGGTCCCACTCGGCGCCGATGGCCTCGAGGGCACGAGCCGTCTGGTTCAGGCGGGCGCCCAGGGCGCGGTAGCGGATCTCCCGGCCGACCCGGATCGGCTCGACCAGCCCGGCCTCGGAGAGCACGGTCAGGTGCTTGGCGATGGCCTGCCGGGTGACGGGCACGACCGTGGCCAGTGCGGATGCCGAACGGTCGGCGCGGCCGAGCTCCGCCAGGATCGCCCATCGCGTGTCGTCGGCGAGCGCGGCGAACACCGGGACGAGGGTCGTGCTCACGCGGAGCCCTCGAGGTAGGCGACGAGCTCGTCCAGCTCGGACGTCCAGCCCTCGCGGTTCGAGTTCATCGCGTCGATCGGGTCCCGGCTGAGCAGCGCGAACCCGGTCTCGACCACCGACAGGATCGTGGCGTCGCCGTCCGGCACCAGCGTGAAGCGGACCTGCGTCGAGTTCTCGGGGGCGATCGGCTCCCCCGGCGTCCCCCACGTGAACGTGAACACGGCGGGCTCGTCGAACTCGTCGATGCGGACCGGGAACACGCCATAGCCATCGAACCCGAACGTGCCCTCGCCACCGACCCGCAGGTCGGGCAGGTCCGCCGTGTTTCCCAGCCACTGGGCGATGAGGTCCGACTGGGTGAGCGCCGCCCAGACGCGGTCCGGAGTCGTCTTGATGTGCACGGTGCGGGTGACCGTGAAGGTCTCGGCGTCGATGACGGCGGGGGGCTGGCTCATGGGTGGGACCTCTCGACGGGCTGGGCGTTGGATGCAACTCCACAGTTGCATATCGTCACCGTCGAACGCAACCCAGGCATTGCAGATGGCGTATCGCGGTGGACTCCCGCGACGGCGCGGCGCATCATCGACTGCGAACGGTGCCGCGGGACGAGCGCGCGGGCCACGACGACGGAGCGCATGACGATGCAGCGGGGAAGCGAGGCGGCCGTCCTGGCCTGCTCGGGCACGGTCCCGACGCCCGCGGCCTGACACCGGCCGGCGGGTCGTCTCGTGCTGCCCACCCACCGTCCGACCCGAAAGACCTCGCCATGCTCCCCCTGACCGAAGCCCAGATCCGCGCCTCCTTCGTCAACTGCTCGCGCGGTGAGGCGTCCAAGCTGACCCTGCCCGCTGACCTCGACGACACCCCCTGGGACCGCCTCGACTACTACGGCTGGATCGACCGCAAGGCGCCGCTGCGCTCCTACCTCGTCGTGAACGTCGACGACACGCTCGTCGGCATCGCCCTGCGCGCGCCGGAGGACGCCGGGAAGCGCCGGCGGGCCGTGTGCGCGTGGTGCGAGGACGTCTACGCGACCGATGAGGTCTCGCTCTACGTCGCCCGCCGGGCCGGCGCGTCCGGCCGCAACGGCGACACGATCGGCACCCTGATCTGCACGAAGTTCGGCTGTTCCCGCAACGTTCGTCGGATCCCGCGGATCGTCGAGGCAGGTGACGATCCCGAGGGTGTGGTCCTGCGTCGTATCGAGGGGCTGCGCGAGCGGTCCGTGCGGTTTGCGCGGGACGTCCTCGCAGGCGCGTGAAGCACGCGCCTCCGGGTCCCCAATAGCTGTGCGCCCGGGCGGGATGCCCCGCTACGGTCGCGCGCATGGAAACAGCGGTGCGGGGTCCGGTGGTTCGACGCGTGCGTGCCGACGAGTGGCTGCAGCTCCGGACACTGCGCCTCGAGGCGCTCCGGGATCCGGACGCCCCGCTCGCCTTCCTCGAGAGTCACGACGACGCGGCAGCCCGTCCCGACGAGTTCTGGCACAGTCGCACGGCCGCGGCGGCGGTGGGCGACCACGTCGCTCAGTTCGTCGGCGTCGACGCGCGGGACTCCTTGCTGGGCTCGGTGACCGTGATCGTGCAGGCGCCCGGATCGCTCGACCACCACGGCGCCGTCGTCCCGCAGCGTCGGGCCATGCTCGTGGGCGTCTACGTGCGACCGACGCATCGGGGCGACGGGCTGATCACGGCTCTCGTCGATGCAGGTGCGGGCTGGGCGCGTGAGCGCGGGTTCAGGCAGCTGTTCCTCGACGTCCACCGGGAGAACGCTCGGGCTCAGGGTGCCTACCGCCGCGAGGGATTCGCGCCGTCGGGAGTCGCGTTCACGAGCGTGATCGGCCCGGAGATCGAGATGGTCCGCGAGCTGTGACACAGCACGGCCGCCCGACCGGTGGTGCCGAAGCACCTGACCGGTCGGGCGGCCGCACCACGGTGACCTGCTGGCGTCAGCCCTCGGTCGTCTCGGAGGGCTCGGGCGTCGCTTCCGGCGTCGCCTTGGCGGCAGCGACCGCAGCCTGGAACGCCGCGATGGTGACGGCGTCGACCGTGCCGGTCACGGGGACCCCGAGATCCTTCTGCGCCGCACCCACCGCAGCCGTGAGCTCGGGCGACCAGAGGCCGTCGATGGGGCCGTCCCAGTACCCGGCGAGCTTGAGCGTCTGCTGGAGCGCGGCGGTCGAGGTGAGCGAGGCCGTCGCGGCCGCGGCATCCTTCTCCGCCAGCTTGGCGCGCAGGGCTTCCTCGGTCGCCTTGTCCATGGTCCCGGTCTGCGGCAGTCCGGCCTCGGCCTGCAGGGCCTTGACCGCGGCGACGGTCAACGGGCCGTAGATCCCGTCGATCGGGCCGGTGTAATAGCCGGCGTTCGCCAGCTGCTGCTGCAGCGCGAGCGTGTAGGAGCTGATCGAGTTGGCGGCCGTGACCTGCTGCTCGTCGGAAAGGCAGCCCGACTGGACCACCAGCTGGATCCAGGCCATCTCGAGGGCGACCGCGGCGGAGTTGAACTCCTCGGCGGCCTGCGTCAGCGGGGTGCCGTCGTCGATGCCCCCCGACGCGGTCGCGAAGTCGGCCTCCGCCTGAGAGATGCGGTCGACCGTGGCCGTCGGCAGGATCGGCTCCGCCGGCGTCTCGCTCTCGACCGGGTCCGGCGCCGGCTCGCCCGCGGCCTCGGCCTGCGCGGCGGCGAGCGCGTTCTGCGCGTCCGTGAGGTTCTGCTGAGCCGCGACGACCGCGTCGCGGGTGTCCGTGACGGCCTTGCCCGCCACCATCGCCGCGTCGCTCGGGTCCTTGAGGTCCGCGCCGCCGGTCCGGACGTCGCCGACCGTGACCCCCGTCTTGGTGATGACGTCGCCGTACCGGTCGATCGCGGTCACGTAGTCGGTCGCTGCGGTGCAGAACGCCGCCGAGGCGTCCGTCGCGGCCGCGTTGGCCGCGTCGAGCTCCTTCTGGGCCTTGTCCACGTTGGCCTGCGCGACGGCGACCGGCGAGAGCGCGCTGGCGCTCGGGGACCGTGCGTCGTTGGCTGCTCCGGTGCAGCCCGTCAGGAGCAGGGTGGTGGCCAGGGCGATCGCGCCGACCCAGCGCGCACCGACCTTCGACGTGTGGGCGTTCACTGAGCGCTTCTCCTTCGGGCGGGCGACGTCGACCATGGCCGTGGAAGGGGCCGCGACCGAGCGTAGGGGAACCTGAGCGCCGCCATCAGGCCTTTGGGCCCACGTCGTCGTCCCGGGTTGGCGGCGATCACGCCTCCCGTTCGAGCACCTCCAGGTCCCGCTCGGCGTACCGGCGGTGCCACCACTCCTCGTTGAGCACGACCCGAAGGCCCTGTCGGGCCGTGAGGGTGTCGCCCTCGTCGGGCCACCCGACGCCGACGAGCGGCGGGCACTCGCGCTCGAGCTGCTCCTCGGTCAGGCCGTCGACCACCCCCCGGACGAGCGCCATCGCCTCCAGCCGGACCGCGAGCGCCTCGTCGAGGGACGGCCGCGCATCGCGGTCGTGCGGCACACCCTCCCGCGGAGACATCTGGTCCCACGGCAGCGACAGCGGGTGCCACGGGCTCGGGTCACCGAGCACCCCGCGGCCGACCCAGGACTGCGAGGCGAACGCGAGGTGCCGCAGGGTCTGGATGAACGACCACTCCTCGTCGACGGACTCGTGCAGCTTGTCCTCGGGCAGCAGGCGAGCCCGCGCGACCGTCGCCGCCCACAGCCGCTCGTTGACGTCCCACGCCTCGCGGAACCCGTCCGGCGTGGTGGCGCGGAACAGCGGCCGTTCGGGATACCGCCGGTCCAGCTCGGCGTCCACGAGGGGCGCCACGTCGACGCCGTTGATCACGAGGCCCGCCACCTCGCCGTCGATCGACGTGTTCGAGACCTCGACGTCTCGCATCACGACGCCGTGGAACCCGACGGCCCGGAACGTGGCGCCCGACAGGTCGACCATGGTGAACCGTGCGCCCGTGAGGTCGGCATTCTCGAACTCCATGCCCGTGCTCCCGTCAGCTGACTGCGTCGCGTCGCCCATGTCCCTCAGGCTAGGGCGGACCCCCGACAACCCCTGTCGGACCGGGCGGCCGAGGCTTACGATCTGGAGATCCGCACCAGGGAGCACCCGTGACCGACCTCTTCGAACCTGTTCTCTGATCGACGACCTCGACGACTGGTTCGAGCGTCCGGTGGTGACGCGCATGCCTCCGCGACCCGCCGTCGACCCCGTCGCACCCCTGTCGGCCACCGTCCGCTACCCGCTCGGTCAGGTGCCGGATCTCGAGGACGCACCCCCACCGACCGCCGCCCGACCGGCACGGCCACCGCGCGTCCGCGCGCGCCGCGAGTGGGTGTGGACCCGCTCCCGCGTCACCGCCGGACTGCTCGGCGTGTTCCTCGGCGGCCTCGGGCTGCACCGCATGTACCTCGGCTACTGGAAGCGCGGGCTGACGATGCTCGCGATCTTCGTCGTCGGCGGGTTCTTCACGTTGGGACTGGCGGCGCTCGCCGTCTGCCTCGTCGGCTTCATCGAGGGCCTGATCTACCTCGCGGCGCGACGGGGACGCTTCGCCCGCGACGCCCACGGCCGCGCGCTGAAGGGCTGAGCCGGACTCAGCCGCCGTACACGCTCTTGAGCAGCTCGTAGACCAGGACGCCCGGCCAGATCAGCGCCTTCGGGATCGCGAGCAGGTACAGCCACAAGGTGTCGGCCTGCTGGAAGTAGTACACCGCGGCGCCGAGGAAGCCGAAGCCGTATACGACGCCACCCCCCGCGCCGCGCGCCGCGTCCTTCGCCATGGTCACTCCCTCGCTCGATGGGGCAACCGTTCCCGGTCGCACGGGGTGCGGTCAAGGGGGGACCACGCCGCCGCTACGGGCGCACGAGTCAGGGCGTCGGGTCGAGCTGCGCCTGGAGGGCGTTGAAGTCAGCGACGAGCCCGTCGATGCGCGTCCGCTCCGCCGCCGCTGCGGCCTCGGCCGCGGTGATCGCCGCGTCGCGCACGGGCAGCGCGGCGTCGTCGCGGGCGAGCAGCGCTGCCGCTGCGGCGAGCGTCTCGTCGGCGGGCGCCATCGGCAGGTCGGTGCCGTCCCACCACTGCCCACGACAACCGCAGCCGCGCGCGCTGGCCCTCCGACATCGCGGCAACCTCGTCGACCTTGGTCTGGTAGGCGGACCGGTAGTAGTCGCGTGATGCGACGTCCGCCGTCAGCTGCCCGCGGTCCCGGGCGTTGGTCGACTCGACGGCGACGAGCGCCTGCGACGAGGCCTGCACGTCGCTGTTCATCTGGTCGAAGAACGCCTGCAGGCCGATGTAGGAGGCGACGAGCGCAGGGCGGTCGGCGACGAACCTGCGCGTACGCCTTTCAAGCACCGGGTCCAGTCCGTCGACCTGGGTGCCGAGGTAGGCGAACAGCTCCGTCGGCCGGGTCTCCGGATGGGTGCCGACCGAGCCGGCGATCTGCTCGTGGATCTCGTCGTCGGCCGGGATCGCCGACGCGGCGGACTCCAACAGGGGCGCCAGTGTCGCCTGCTCGGCCGGGGCGAGCCTGGCCCAGGCCGCGTGCAGCGTCTCGTGTCCGGCGGTCGTGACGGCCTGGCCCGCGAGGCGCGGATCGGCCGGTCGGTAGATCACGATCGTGTCGGGACCCGGCTGGTAGCAGCCGACAGCATGGTCGGTGCTCAGACGTGACGACACCCCGGCGTCCGTGCACCGACCGGCGAAAGCCGTCGCATCAAGGACCTCGGGGCGCGTGCCGTAGAAGATCTGCCGACCCTCGTCCGACAGGTGTGCGGCGTCCGCGAGCGCGACGACATCGGCGGGCGGGGGCGGCGCCGGCTGCGTCTGGCCCAGCACGTCCCCGACGTGGTCGAGCGGCGAACCGCCCGCGTACCACCAGGCCCCACCCAGGGTCACGACGACGAGCAGCAGCACCCAGACTCCCCGACCGCCGCGACGCCGCCTCGTCGGTGGCGGTGCTGTGGCGGCGGCAACGTCGCCCACGGTGCGGGCACGACCGAGATCCCCGACCGCTCGTCGATCACCCATTGCGGGATCCGACCGGTCGCGGAGCGCGGCAGGTCGTCGGGGGCTACGGGCACTCTGGAACTATCGGTCATCCCTACCGGGTTCGTGAGCGAAGTCTCGTGCTCGCGCGGACGAGTCGGCCGCGTTCAGGGCGAGGCGGTAGAACGCACTGCTCGGATCGGGCCGGTAGTCGGCGAACGGCGGGCACGCGGCGAAGCCCGCGCGTTCGTACAGCCGCCGCGCCGGCGCGAAGTAGTCCTGCGTGCCCGTCTCGAGGAGGATCGACGCGTATCCCCGTTCTGTCGCCACCCGCAGCACATGCGTCAGCAGTGCCGTGCCGACGCCACGCCCACGGGACCGCGTCGCCGTGCGCATCGACTTGAGCTCGGCGTCGGTCGGGCCGAGCTCCTTGAGCGCGACGCACCCCAGCAGCCCGCCGTCGACGTCACGCGCCGTCCAGAATGACATGTCCGGTCCGCTCAGTGCGGTCGGGTCGAGGGCGTGCACCGACTCGGCCGGCGACGTCGCGTACATGTCCGCGAGGTGCTCGTCGAGCAGTGCCAGCACGTCCGGCCGCTGCGGCTCGTCGTCGCCGATCCTCGGCTCGAGGACGGCCTTGAGCAGCTCGAGGTCCGCCGTCACGAGGGCGACGTCGCGCTCGACGTCGGCGTCCGACATCCCCGGCGTGCGACGCAGCGTGAAGACGACCTCGGACGCGTCGCCGTCGGCAATCACCCGCATCGGGACGTACACGGTCTGGCCGGTCGGCGTCGTGACGACGTGGTCGAGCACACCGAACACGTTGTCCGGTGCGAACTCGACCCGTACGCGACCTGCAGGAGTGACGACGAACCACGCATCACCCTCCTGTACGACTTCGCTCCCGAGGCCGGGCGCCCACCGAGGCAGGTTCGCGGGGTCGGCGACGAACGCGTAGACGAGCTCGCGCCCGAAGCTGGATGCGCACGCTCAGGTGCCGGGATTCCGTGGTCACGGCGTGATCGTGCCACCGGACCCCGACCCTGCAGAACTGGTCCACAGGTGTCGTCGGTGAGCGCGACCTCGTGCACCGCCAACTCGCCCGACAGCAGCGCGAGCTCCTCGGCCGACCGAGCGAGGAAGTCGAGCGGCTCCGACATCAGGTCAGCGAACAGCGGGATGGTGCGAGTTCGGCAAGGCAGATCACAGTGCCGCTTCGTCATAGGCAGCGACCCATCGTCATGGAGCGGCGGATCTGAACAGGTCGAAGCGACATCGTCACGGACCGGCAGATCTGACGGTCGTATAGCGACCGTCCCGACGAGGGCTTGCGGCCGTCTACCGCTGCCCACTGGGCGGATCGAGCCTCGTCGCTTCGAGCATCAGCCGGGTTGTTCACGGCTGCTCCGGTGGGGTCGCGGAAGGTGTACCGCATGGGGTTGTGGTCGATGCCGGGGGTGCTGGGGTCGATCGGGTTGCCGAGTGCTTGTTGTCGCTTGGTCCAGCCGGGCGGCATGGCGTGTCGTTCGATGCTCAGGTCGAGTTGGTGGATCAGGCGGTGGTGGTGGCCGCAGAGCAGTGCGGAGTTGGTCAGTGAGGTGGGGCCGTGGTGGTTGCGTCCACCAGCGCAGGTGGTGCATCTCGCAGCGTGAGGCGGGGGTGGTGCATCCGTTCCAGATGCATTGCTGGTCCCGGGCGACGGCGGCGCGGCGCATCGCGGGGGTGAACAGCCGTTTGGTTCGTCCGACGTCCAGGGGTATCCCTTCGGCGGACATCACGATGCGGCTGATGTCGGCGGTGCACAGGGCGCGGGCGAGCTCGGTCATCGGCACCGGGGTGCCGTCCTCGAGGGTCGCGGGTGGCGACCGGGTCCCACGGCGCGACCGTTGACCATGGTGGGGTGATCAGCGGCGCGATCCGCGGAACACGCTCCGCCTCGCCGGGACCGCGAGGTCGAGGTCGAGGTTGCCGCCTCCATCCCTTTCATGGATTCTCTCTCGCCGCCACCGACTTCACCTCTCCGCTGGCTCTCGGCAGCGGTGTCGAGGCCTCTTGGTGGCGGATGAGTTCGACGTAGGTCTCGGCGGGTACGAGTAGCGACAGGTGCGGGCGGGCGACGGTGCCCGTCGCGCGTTGGCTGGCGGGTTGCTCGTCGCTGAGAGCGGTGCCGGCGTCTCCGTCCCCGGTCGCGGTGGCGCGAGCGACCCGCGCCGCTGATGGCGCGCTTCCCTGCGCCATGCTCGCGGTGCCCGTCGTGCCTGCGCAGGCGTGTTCGGCGAGCAGGGTCAACGCGTCGGCGCTGGCTTGGCCGGCGGTGCGGTCGTGGTCGGGGTGCTGGTCCATGAGGTCCAGGGCGATGCGCAGTGTTTCGGCGGCGATGACGTCGAGGCGTCCTTTGAGGAACGCACCGTGGGACTGGATCGAGATGCTCAGGTACCTTTCGCGGCGTTGCGCTTCGAACGCGACCTCCACCGCGGCGGGGTCCTTCGCCGCGACGTACTGGGCCAGCGATTTGGCGAAGTCGGGTGCGGACAGGTTCTGCGCCATCACCACCACGTGCTCCTGCGCGGCCGGGGAGCGAAGCTGGGCGGCGATCTCCGGGGTCGCACTGGCCGCGACCTTCGCCAACGTGTCCAGGTGCGTCAACGGCACGAGCAGGTCCCGCACCCCGGCCGCCACCGCGGGCATGGACGTCAGGGCGTCGGCCTGGCGGACCAACCGGCCCGCCTCCACCACCCCGGCACGTGTGGAGCGTCCGAGGGCACCTTCGAAGGACCGGTCCCCGGGCCGTTCCAGCTCACCGGTGTCCCGCGCAGCGACCAGCAGGTGCGCCCGCGCCTGGGCCAACGCGGCTTCCGCGGCACGCACGCACGCCAACGCCGCGGCCCGATCCGACGCGGTCCACGCGGCACAGCCGCGGGTGTCGAGGGCAAGGGTGGTGGCGGCGTCGCGGACCCGCGATGCCACACTCACCTCACTCACCGATGCTTCGAACACGTGTTCGATGCTACGCGCCAGAAGCGACGCCGTCAACCCCGAAACCATGTCTGACCTGCACAAACACCCGCGCTGACCCGACCACAGCCCCCGACACACAACAGACCTGTGGACAACATCGGCACTCAGGGCTGGCGTCGAACAACGCCCCAGGCAGACGCCTCACCCAGGCCGCCAGGTCCCGTCCGCACGAACACGAGCCGGTCGTGCAACCGGTCGCGCCGACCGGCCCAGAGCTCCACCTCGTCGCAGTCGATCCGCCATCCACCCCACCCGTCGGGTACGGGCACGTCGTCGGGCGACCCGGTGTCGGGGAACCGCTGCGCGAACGCGTCGTACGCGGAGACGAGGGCCGCGCGGTCGGCGACAGGCCGGGACTGCTCCGAGGCCCACGCGCTGATGCGCGAGCCCCACGGCCGGGAGCGGAAGTAGTCGGCGACCTCGGCGCGGGCGAGCGGCACCGCGCGCCCTCGGAAGCGGACCGCGCGGTAGAGGGATGGCCAGGTCAGAGCGGCCGCTATGCCGCCGGTCGCCGCGATCTCGGCGCTCTTGGCGGAACCGAGGTCGGTGACGAAGCCAGGCCCGGCCTCGTCGAGAAACCGCATGAGGACGGTACGGACGTTCGGCTGACCCGCGCTGTCGACGGTGGCAACGGACAAAGCCGTGGGTTCCGGCACGTCACCGAACCGCTCGTTGCGCTCCTGCGCCTGCGCGACCCACGCGCGGACCTGCTGCAACGGGTCGGGTGCGAGATCGGCCTCATCGAGGCCGTCGCTGCGATACTCCCGGTGCTCGACGTGGTCCATGGGCGAAGCGTAGGCAGCACGACGGGATCGCGGCACACTGGCGGGACACATCAGGCACAACCCTGGAGACCCGATGAGCAGACAGGCAGTGCACTCCGACGACGCCCCCGCCGCCCTGGGCCCCTATAGCCAGGCGGTGATCGCCGGAGGCTTCGTCTTCTGTTCGGGCACCGCGGGGATCGACCCGGTGACCGGGGAGATCCCGGAGGGCATCGAGGCGCAGACCGAGCTCGCGCTGCGCAGCATCGCCGCGATCCTCGAAGCGGCCGGCACATCGATGGAGCACCTGGTCAAGACGACCATCTTCTACTCCGACGTCGCCGACTTCGCGGCACTCAACGCGGTCTACGCGCGGCACATGCCGACCCCTCCGCCGGCCCGCTCGGCGCCGGCGAACGTCAAGCTGCCGCGCGGCCTGCTGGTCTCGATCGAGGCGATCGCGATCCTGCCCCAGGCCGAGGACTGACAGTTCAGTCGGCAGGCTCCGGGAGTCGTCGCGCCGCGAACAAGCCGAGGCAGAAGATCCACACGCTGATGCTCACGATGTGCGCGCGCTGGCTCGCTCCGACGCTCGGCCCCGGTTCCCCGGTCCGCTCGAAGTAGCCGAACACGAGGCTGGCCACGATCCCGCCGAGGACGACGACCCAGAACGCGGCCCGCTTGAACCACAGCGGTCCGACGGTGCGGACGGCGAACCAGACAGCCGCGGCGCCGAGGAACAGGGCGGTGTCCGACACGATGCTGCTGCCGTCGTGCACCTGGGTCATCTGCACCGCGTTCGCGACGTCGCACGGCCCGTCGGGCTCGCACGGGGACGGGACGAACGCGGCCAACGACGCCCCGAGTGCGAACACGACGGTGAGCCCCACGAACAGTTCTCGCCAGAGCCCCGGCGGCAGCCTGCGCCGCACGCTCGGCAGCAGGCTCACCACGAGCACCGCGCACACGACATCCGTGACGCGCAGCAGGGTGGCGTTCCGCTGGCCGGGGACCTCGAGCCAGCTGACCACGTCGTCCATGCCCGTGAACCCGCGCAGCGCCCAGTCGATCAGGAAGTTGCTGTAGAGCAGGGCGGCGAATGCGCCGACCACGACGGGCACCACGAGCGGCGCACCGCGTCCCGCATCACGCTCTCCCGACATCGACGCCACCGTACGCGGTGAGCGTGTGCGGGAGCTGAGGACCTGCGAGCCGGGCGGCGCACAGGCCGCCCACAGTGAAACGTTTCGCGGGGTCTATCCCCGCATGCTCCGGTGACAGGCTGGCGCCGACCCGAATGTTAGCGCTCACACGCTGACGATGACGGCGCCCCACGACGGCAGCAGGAGACGGCAATGAGCGACAACGGTGTCGACCAGGATCTCGAGCAGCAGCGCAGCACCTCTCGCACAGGCCGACGCTGGGCGGCTCTGCTCGTCGCGCTGACGGTCGCGTCCGCTGGTGCGGTAGCGGTCGTCGTGGCGCCGGCGGCGAGCGCCGCTACGGTGGACACGTCGGCGTCGTACGTGCTGGTCAACCGCAACAGCGGCAAGGCGCTGGACGTGTACGACAAGGCCACCACCGACGGCGCCCGCATCACCCAGTGGACGCGCAACGACGGCACCAACCAGCAGTGGCAGTTCGTCGACTCCGGCGGATGGTTACTACCGGATCAAGTCCAAGCTCTCGGGCAAGGTCCTCGACGTCGCCAACTTCTCGACCGCCGACGGTGGCCCGATCGTGCAGTGGGCCGACGGCAACGGCACCAACCAGCAGTGGCGGCTGCAGGACACCACGAACGGCTACGTCCCGCTGATCAACCGCAACAGCGGCAAGGCCCTCGAGGTCCAGGGCGCGTCCACCGCCGACGGCGGCAACATCGTGCAGTACAGCGACTGGGGCGGCACCAACCAGCAGTGGCAGCTCGTCCGGGTCGACGGCGGCACCACGCCGACCAACCCGCCCACCACCGGGACCTTCACCAACCCGGTGGTCTGGCAGGACTTCGCCGACGGCGACATCATCCGCGTCGGCGACGCGTACTACTACTCGGCGTCGACCATGCACTACTCGCCCGGGGCGCCCATCCTGCGCTCCTACGACCTGGTGAACTGGGAGTACGCCGGCCACTCGGTGCCCCGACTCGACTTCGACGACGCCGGTACGACCTCACCGGCGGCCGCGCGTACGTCAAGGGCATCTGGGCGTCGACGCTCAACTACCGCCCGAGCAACAGCACCTACTACTGGCTGGGCTGCATCGAGTTCAACCGCACCTACGTCTACACCTCGACCGCGGTCGACGGCACGTGGTCCAAGAAGGCCCGGATCAACAACTGCTACTACGACGCCGGCCTGCTGATCGACGACAACGACACCATGTACGTCGCCTACGGCAACAGCACGATCAGCGTCGCGCAGCTGTCGCCGACGGCACCGCCCAGGTGCGCGCGCAGCAGGTCTTCCAGACGCCGTCGAGCGTCGGCACCCTCGAGGGCTCGCGGTTCTACAAGCGCAGCGGCTACTACTACATCTGGCTCACCCGGCCGGCCAACGGCCAGTACGTGCTGCGGTCGACAGCCCCGTGGGGCCCGTACGAGATGCGCAGGTGCTGCTCAACCTGCCCGGCCCGATCTCCGGCGGCGGCGTGCCGCACCAGGGCGGCCTGGTGCAGACCCAGAACGGCGACTGGTACTACATGGCCTTCACCGACGCCTACCCGGGCGGCCGGGTCCCGACGCTCGGCGCCGATCACCTGGAGCGCGGACGGCTGGCCCGTCGCTCCAGACGGTCAACGGGCGCTGGGGCACCACGTACACCGACGCCGAACATCACGACGACCAAGACCGTCGCCTCGATGATCGGCACGGACACCTTCACCGGCTCCACGCTCGGGCCCGGCGTGGGAGTGGAACCACAACCCGGACACCAACCGGTTCAGCGTGGGCAACGGCCTGCGGCTGCAGACCGCCACCGTGACGAACGACCTGTACAACGCCCGCAACACGCTCACCCACCGCATCCAGGGCCCGTCGTCGACCGCGACCGTCGAGCTCGACTACTCGGCCATGGCCAACGGCGACCGGTCCGGGCTCGCGATGCTGCGCCAGTCCTCCGCCTGGATCGGTGTCGGTCAAGACAACGGGACCACCCGCGTGGTGATGACCGACGGGCTCACCATGAACAGCACGTGGGCGACCACCGGCACCGGAAGCGAACGCGCAGGGGCGAACGTGTCCGGCGGCCGGATCTGGTTGCGGTCCACGGCCGACATCCGTCCCGGCTCCGGCCGGCAGGCGACGTTCTCCTACAGCACCGACGGGACGAACTTCATCCCGCTCGGGCCCGGCCTTCGTCCTGAACAACGCGTGGCAGTTCTTCATGGGCTACCGGTTCGGGATCTTCAACTACGCCACCCAGGCACTCGGCGGAGCCGTCACGGTCCGCAGCTTCGACCTGACCACGCCCTGACGCGCCGGTCGGCTCGATCCCCGTTCACCGTGCGAACCGAGCGCGGTCCCCTCAGAGAGCGAGACATCATGAATGCGACAAAGGAACGGCGGCACGGTTCTCGACGACGAGCCACAGCGCTCGTCGCCACGGCCGGCTTGATGATGGCGACGTTCGTGGCATTGGCGAACCCGGCCCAGGCGGGCACGACGCTCGGTGCGTTCGGCCGCAGAGAAGGGCCGCTACTTCGGGACCGCGATCGCGGCCGGCAGGCTCAGCGACTCGGCCTACACGACCATCGCGAACCGTGAGTTCTCCATGGTCACGCCCGAGAACGAGATGAAGATGGGACGCGACGGAGCCGTCGCAGAACCAGTTCAACTTCACCAACGGCGACCGGATCCTGAACTGGGCCACCAGCAACGGCAAGCGCGTCCGCGGCCACGCCCTGCTCTGGCACGGCCAGCAGCCCGGCTGGGCGCAGAACATGTCCGGCACCGCCCTGCGCAACGCCGCTGATCAACCACGTGACCAAGGTCGCCACCGCACTACAAGGGCAAGATCTACGCCTGGGACGTGGTCAACGAGGCCTTCGCCGACGACGGCCGCGGCAGCCGACGCGACTCCAACCTGCAGCGCACCGGCAACGACTGGATCGAAGCCGCGTTCCGCGCCGCCCGCGCCGCCGACCCGAACGCCAAGCTCTGCTACAACGACTACAACACCGACGGCATCAACGCGAAGTCCACCGGCGTCTACACCATGGTCAAGGACTTCAAGTCCCGCGGCGTCCCGATCGACTGCGTCGGCTTCCAGTCCCACCTCGGCACGAGATCCTCCGGCGACTACCAGGCCAACCTGCAGCGCTTCGCCGACCTCGGCGTCGACGTCCAGATCACCGAGCTCGACGTCGAGCAGGGCGGCAACCAGGCCAACATCTACGCAGACGGTCACCAAGGCCTGCCTGGCCATCGCCCGCTGCAACGGCATCACCGTCTGGGGCGTCCGTGACACCGACTCGTGGCGCGGCACCGCCGCCAACCCGCTGCTGTTCGACGGCACCGGCAACAAGAAGGCCGCCTACACCTCGACGCTGAACGCGCTCAACGCGGGCGGCACGACCGACGGCCGACCACCCCGCCCGGCTCGAACGCTCGATCGACACGAACGCCTGGTACGTGCTGGTGAACCGCAACAGCGGCAAGGCGCTCGACGTCTACAACCTATCGACCGCCGACGGCGCCCCGATCAAGCAGTGGTCGCGCAACAACGGCAACCAGCAGCAGTGGCAGTTCGTCAGCTCCGGCAACGGCTACTACCAGCTGAAGTCGCGGCTGTCGGGCAAGGTCCTCGACGTGACCGCCAAGTCCACGGCCGACGGCGCCATCATCGAGCAGTGGACCGACAACGACGGCACCAACCAGCAGTTCAGCATCCAGACGATCGACGGATACGTGCAGCTGATCGCCCGCAACAGCGGCAAGGCCGTCGAGGTGCAGGGCGCCTCCACGGCCGACGGCGGCAACATCGTCCAGTACTCCGACTGGAACGGCACCAACCAGCAGTGGCAGCTCGCCAAGATCGGCTGACCGACGCCCGGAGCGCCTGCTGACGCAGACCACCTGACCGGCTGTCCGCTCTCGGGAGTGGCGGACAGCCCGTGCGCGGCCTCGGTGATCGTCCCTCGGGGGACGGCCACCGGGGCCGCTGCTCGTGCTGCGCCGTGGCCGCCGGGCAGGTCAGGCCGTGCGGCGATCACGAAACACGCGTGGGGGTGGCGCGAGGCCGCTACGATCCGTAACACTGTTACGCCTCATAACACTGTTACGTCGTACCGTCCCTGGAGGACCGATGAACCGCCTGCCCCACGCCGCGCCGCTGGTCGTCATGCCATTCCTCGCTGCGCTCACGCTCGCCGGATGCGCGGCCGATGCCGACGCGGCCGCCGACCCGACGGAGGTGGCGCCCACGCCGACGTCCTCGGCCGCCGCCCTGCGACTCTGGCCGGGGTGGGCGCCCGCCACCGCCGACGGCACGATGACGCTCGCGAGCACCGACTTCGAGCAGGGAACCGAATTTCCTCGGAGCATCGAGCTCGACGCGTACGGGTGCGACGGTCAGAACGTGCGGCCGGAGCTGCACTGGGACGGCGTGCCGGAAGGCACGAAGAGCGTGGTCGTCACGTTCACCGCGCCCGGCGGCGGTCCGCTCAACCGCTGGACGCTGGTCGACGTGCCCGCCGACGTCACGTCGCTGCCGGCAGGTGCCGAGAACCCCGACATCGGCATCGCGACAGCCAACGGCCTGCGCGGCGACCGGATGATCGGGCCCTGCGCGAAGGCGGGCGAGTCGTGGGAGCTCTGGTTCAGCGTCTACGCCCTGGACACCACGCTGAACGTCGCACCGAAGGCGCCGCAAGCGGACGTGCTCGCGGCAGGCGCCGGCCACGTCCTCGAGGCCGCCGAGCTGGCCGGCACCTTCTCCTACCAACCGCCGGCGGGCTCCTGACCCGTCACGCCCGCGAGCCCGCGTCGGTCCGGAGCATGGCGAGCACACCGCGCTCGAACCGCCTCGCCCCCTCCGTCTCGTCTGTCCCGACCGACACCAGCTCGAGCATGACGTAGCCGTGCAGCATCGCCCACAGGTGGTGCGCGGCGTCCTCCACCTCGTCGCCGACGAGGTCCGGGCGGGCGTCGCGCACCCGCGCGACGAGGTCGCCGAACGATGCCCAGGCAAGCTCGACGGACTCCGGCGACGGCACGAAGCTCGCCGCCGTCGTGCCGAACATGAGTTGGTACTGGGTGCGGTGCGACAACGCCCACGACCAGTACCGCCGGCATGCATCGAGGAGTCGCGCCGCCGGGTCGGTCAGCTCGTCGGCGACACCGACGTACGCCCGAAAGAGCGTCACGCCGTCTGCGTAGAGCGCGTCGAGGAGGCCCGGTTTGCCGCCGAAGTAGGTGTAGATGCCCGTCGTCGAGCACCCCGCCGCCGCGGCGACGGCCCGCACCGTGAGCATCTCCGGCCCCTGCGCGGCCAGGATCGAGAGGGCGCTGTCCAGGATGCGCTGGCGCTGCGGCTGACCGTTCACCGGACCATCGTCGCCCATCCTGAGCGGACCCGGAGCGCAGGCGCGGCGAGCCCGACGCGCGTCCGTCGGGTGCGGGCCACTCATGTGAAGCGTTTCGGGCCGTGCCGGTCGGGTGACCGGCCTGGTTGTGTGACGGCGTACCCGCCCGTCGAACGATCGCGGAACGGCGGGTGGGTGCATCCACTCGTCGACCGCCCGAGCGGTCCGATCAGATGCCGATGGAACGAGGAAGTCCCATGAGGTCGCGTAGATCCTTGCTGCCCGCCGCTGCCCTGACGGCCGCCGTCGTCGCGCTCGGCGCAACGTCGCTGTTCTCCACCGCCGCCCAGGCCGCCACCCCGCCCGGACTGCACGTCTCCGGTACCCAGCTCGTCGAGAAGGACGGCACCCCGTTCGTCGCCCGCGGCGTCAGCCACGCGCACACCTGGTACACGTCCCAGACCGCCACCGCGATCCCCGCCATCCGTGCCGCGGGTGCCAACGCGCTGCGGGTCGTGCTGTCCGACGGCACCCGCTGGACAAAGAACGATGCCATCGACGTCGCCAAGATCATCGCCCAGTGCAAGGCGAACAAGCTGATCTGCATGCTGGAGGACCACGACACGACCGGCTATGGCGAGGAGGGCGCGGCGGCGAGCCTCGACACGGCCGCCGACTACTGGATCTCGCTGGCGTCGGTACTGAAGGGGCAGGAGGACTACGTCCAGATCAACATCGGCAACGAGCCCTTCGGCAACAACGACACCGCGAACACCAGGTGGGCGGGCGACACGGCGGCGGCGATCAAGAAGCTGCGCGCGGCCGGGCTGCACCACAACATCGTGGTCGACGCTCCGGCCTGGGGTCAGGACTGGAAGAACATCATGCGGGACAGCGCGAAGACCGTCGCCGCTGCCGACCCCGACTCCAACACGCTCTTCTCGATCCACATGTACGGCGTCTACACCTCCGCCTCGTCGATCACGACCTACCTCGACGCGTTCAAGACCGCAGGCCTGCCGCTGATCATCGGTGAGTTCGGCTACCGGTCCACCTCCGCCGACGTCGACGACGCCACGGTGATGGCCGAGGCGGTCAAGCGGAACATCGGCTACTACGGCTGGTCGTGGTCGGGCAACACCGACCCCGTGCTCGACATGGTGGTGGGCTTCAACCCCGCGAACCTCTCGCCGTGGGGCCAGAAGGTGCTCAACGGCGTCAACGGCATCAAGGCGACGGCGGTGACCGCGAAGATCTACGGCGGCGTGCAGCCGACGACCCCGGCACCCACCACCCCGGCACCGACGACACCCGCGCCCACCACCCCGGCACCGACGACGCCGGCACCGACGACACCCGCGCCCACGACCCCGCCTCCCGGCGCGTCGTGCACCGCCACTCTCGTCGTGAGCAACTCGTGGCCCGGCGGCTACCAGGCAGCCGTGACCCTCAAGGCCGGCACGTCCGCGATCAGCGGGTGGAAGACGTCGTTCGCCCTGCCCGCCGGCGGCTCCGTCCAGTCCGGCTGGTCCGGCGTCTACGCCCAGTCGGGCACCACGGTCACCGTGACCAACGCCGCCTGGAACGGGTCGCTCGGGTCCGGCGCCAGCACCACGTACGGGTTCATCGGCACCGGTAGCGCCCCTAGCGCCTCGGCCGCAGTGACCTGCGCGGCCAGCTAGGGAGGCTTGCTACGGGCGGTCGACCGCGTCCCGACGACGCCGCAGCGTCTCGTCGAGGAACGCGTCGACCGCCCTGTAGTAGCGCTCTGGCTGGTCGCGCCGGACGCAGTGACCCGAGTCCGGGATCACGACCGTGCGCAGGAGGTCGTTGTGCAGGAGCTCCTGGCGGGGCGCCATGTCGGAGGTCGGCGGCACGACCAGCAGGCTCGGCACGGTCAGGCTGTTGAACCGCTCCTCCCAGACCGGGTCGCCGAGCGAGAGCCCGCGGTGGATGTACTCGCGGTCGACGAGCGGCTTGCAGGCGGCCCACGCCTCGATCTCGGCGCGGCTCCACGAGGTCTCGGCGAGCATGTCCTCGACGCGCGCGGGGAGGCGGTCGGGGGACATCGAGTCGAGGAACGCCTCGGTCGCGGCGACGAACACCGGGTCGGGTGAGTCGCCGGTGGGCTTGGCGGGGTCCTCGACGACGAGCGCCCAGACCTTCTCCGGCCGGGCGAGCGCCGTGCGCAGCGCCAGGTGCCCGCCGAGCGAGTGCCCGACGACCGCGACCGGCTCGTCGAGCGAGTCGACCAGGTCGACGACGTCCCCGAGCAGCACCTCGACGGGAGTGACGAGCTGGTCCTCGGTGAACCGGGGTGAGAGCCCGTGCCCGCGCAGGTCCGGGGCGTAGATGTCCCACCGGTCCCCCCAATGGTCGACCAGATCCGGCCAGTTCGTGCCCGCGTCCGTCACCCCGTGCACGAGCACGAGCGGCGGTGCGTCCGGGTTGCCGTACCGGTGGATCGTCAGCGGCTGCATGGCTGCCGAGCCTAGAGGGGTGCGCGAGAGGCCGCCTAGGTGCGCCCCGTCCGCGTGTCCCACGTGAAGAAGGAGACCGGGGACTCGTGACCGCCCAGCGAGCGGTAGAACTCGAGGGCGTGGTGTCGAGATGCACGGCAGATTGACCGCGCTCGAGCGGCGTACTTGACCGTGCAGCCCCACTGATGAGCCGGCAGTCAAAGTAGAGGTGGCCGGCCGTCGATCAGGACCAACCCGGGAACGACCAGCACCGGCGCCCGCGATGCGATAGATGAGCGCACCAACGTCGAAGTCGGGAGCACCGTGGGCTCACCCGAAGGGACGACACCACCCGCCATCAGGTCAACCAGGCGCGGTGCCGATGCGTGTGCATGCTCATCCGTCGGACCATCACCGTCACCGTCATCACCGCAGCGCTCGCAGGCTTCCTGACCGGATGCAGCACAGACGCGTGCGAAGCGGCGTACGACGCCCTGTGGATGACCAGGTACTACTCAGACGGCACCAAGGCATGCACCTACATCGGAGAGCCAGGTGACTCGACGTACAACGTCGGAGGGGTGACCGAGCTCCCCTACCCGTGAGGTGCGCGGCCGACGGGACCTACCACCCGATATGCCCGATGCAAAAGCGATGGTGTGGAGAGTGGAACCTTTCGCCGACTCGCTGCGTGTTGAAGGTGTGACAGTGACCGGAGACGCCGCAGCGGTGATCGCCGACGGGGAGCCCGTGAACGCACAACCGGACGATTGGGCCCTCGTGGCTTCGGGAGCCAGCTACGAGGACGAGTTCATCGCCTTCGTGGACGTCGCGCGTGACCCGTTGTATCGAATGGCGTACCTGTTGTGCGGAGATCCGCATCGCGCTGAGGACCTCACGCAGCAGACCTTCGAGCGGACGTGGCGAACCTGGGGCACGGCCCGTCGAGGCGATCCGCTCGTGTGGGCGCGTCGCATATTGGCGAACCAGCGCATCGATGCGTGGCGGCGGACCCGGCGTGAGGTGCTGTCGGGACTCGAGCAGCGCGATGGCAAGTCGGCGTCGCAGACGTCGTCGGTCGATGACCGGGACGCCCTCGTTCGGGCACTCATGTTGCTGCCGGTTAAGCAGCGACGCGTGGTCGTCCTTCGGCACCTGCTCGATCTCAGCGAGGCGGAGGTCGCCTCGGAGCTCGACATTCCCGTCGGCACAGTCAAGTCGTCAGCTGCGCGCGGTCTCGCCAACCTGCGAAGCACGCTCGGGCCAACGCGATCGAAGGAATCATGACGCTCTCGACTGACGAGTACGCCGCGCAGCTGCGAGCGTCCGCTCGCCTGGACGACCTGCACTCGGGCTTGGAACCCGAACGAGTCCTACTGTCCAGCCGCCGCGCGAAGCGTCGCCGGTCTGTAGCCGTCTCATTGGTTGCAATAGTCGGGGCGACGGCTGTCGCTCTCGCCGTCCCGGCTGGGGTGCACGAGCTGCGACGTGCCACGCAGGTCCAGCCTGCGGTGCACCCCGACGACAGCCGGGTCGTGGTTGACCGGACCAACGGCACCATCACCTTCCCGTGGGACCGGTACTTCCTCACCGATGAGGAGCAAGCGGAAGTGCAGCACGCGAGCAATCTGGCCATGAGCGCCTGCGCGGCTGAACAGGGGTATGACATCCCGACCACGCCAGACCTTGGTGCCAACATTCCCGGAAACCGACTCTTTGGCGTCTGGTGGATGCCTTCCGTCGAGCAATACGGCTACGACGTTCCGCAGACCCCGCAGCTTACGAACTCGGTGGCGACGCAGGGCGACGGGCCCGAACCCACGGACGACCAGATGGCCATCCTCGAAGCCTGCAACCAGACGCCGACCGTCCAGCAGTTCTGGCCGAATCGCACGCTAAAGGGGGTATCGCCGGACTTCGAGGCACAGGTCCTGGCGAGCGAGGCCGGCCGCGCCGTCGTACAGAGCTGGGATGCGTGCCTCGCTCGTCACGGGTTGCACCGGGTCGACCCTGGGAACTCCTGGTCCGTCGCCGACGATTCCGGCCAGCCGCCGGGCAAGGCCATCGCCGTTACCGACGCGCAGTGCAAGGCAGACGTCGGCCTGGTCGAACAACTGGCTCAGATGGTCGCCGACCGGCAGGCACCCTTCATCGCTGCCCATCGGTCCGAGCTCACAACGATCCGCGTCGGGCTCGAGGACTCGCTGAAACGCGCACGGCTCTACATCGCTGAGCACGGTTAGAACGCCGCGGTTCTCGGCTCACATGAACGCCGAAGAAGCACCGCCACGGCCTCCGAGGCGCCCCACGGGAGCGAACTGCAGCGGGTGAGGACCGGGGGCACAGCGGGCGGTGGCGCCATCGGCTGGGGGGTACGTGGTAGGACAAGTCGGGTAGTTAGGCTAGGAGGCCCGAGAGGACGGCGGAGCAGGATTCTCCGACGTCGCGACACATACTGAGAATCGATGGGGCGCAGATGAGTCGACTACGGCAAGGGGGCCGTGCCTGCGCCCGCACCGGATGGGTGCTGCGGGAAACCGTGGCAGTGACGATGCTCCTCGGTGTCCGCCGTGGTCCTGGCTGCGTGCACTGGGCCGAGTCGGCCGACGCCTCAGGTCGCCCAGGAAACTCCCACGCCGTTCGCCTCTCTCCCGACACTCCCCTCGTGCGGCAACGTCGACGTCACGCAGGGCGAGAGTGCGCCCAGCAACGTGTGGGCTTGCCTCGACGCCGCAGGCCCGGCCGGCGCCGAGCTAATCGTCGGCCTCCCGACCTCCGAGGGCGATCTGATTCGGACCTTCTACCGGGTCGGCTCGGGGATCGTCGGTGTCGAGATCTGGACCGACGGCACCGCCGACCGGTTCGGGCCCCAGACATGGACCCACCAGCTCTGTCCCGACACCGTCACCGCAGCGCAGCCCCTGGGGTGCCACGAGGTCGACGTCGACGCGTCCTAGCTGACGGCCGCGTGCCCAAGCGGTCGGCACCGACGGAGGGACAAGCTATGACACGTCGGGTACAGATTGACCGGCGCTGAGCGTCGTACTTGACGGGCTTCGGGGCCTCGGCCGGTCGCTAGCAAGGTGTTCAGCGGCGAGGCAGCTGGGTCGTCGGCATCAGCGGGACCCGCCGGGAACTGGTGCGCGCCTCCCTGTCACATCTGGCCGGGTCCGGACACTTCCTAGTGTGAACACAGACCCTCCGGACGGGACCGCCCAGCTCGAAGCGCAGCGCTTCGAGTCTTTGTGGGAGGCGAACGCTGGACGTGTTCACGCGTACGCGATGCGGCACGTTGATTCGCACACTGCTCAGGAAGTGGTGGCAGAGACCTTCCTGGTCGCGTGGCGCCGGCTTACCGATGTACCCGGCGAGTCTTTGCCTTGGCTGCTCGTCGTGGCCAAGAACACCATCGCCAACCAACGTCGGTCGCAGTATCGCAGGCGCGCCGTCGAGGGCGAGCTCGCGCGGCTTGCTCACCTCGCCGCACCAGCTGAAGGGGCAGACGTCACCGCCGGTGAGCGGAAACGGATGCTGTCCGCGTTGGCCGACCTGGATCCGCGAGACCGAGAAGCGCTGTTGCTGACCGCGTGGGACGGACTCTCGGCTGCAGCTGCTGCCACCGTCGCCGGCTGCTCACCCGAAGCCTTCAGAGTCCGGCTGTCGCGGGCCCGACGTCGACTCACACAATCGGCGAGCGATGACGAGCCCTCACGACATGCCGACCGCTCATCCTCCCCACCCACTGCCATCCCCCTGAGGAGCAAGCCATGACCCGTCCCGACGCCTACGACGTCCTCGATGCGCTCGCTCCTGCCCCCACCCGAAACGAGAACCTCTCTGCAGCTCGGACGCTTCTCGTGGCTCGCATCGCTGAGGAGGCATCCGGGCCGGGGGTCGATGCGCGTACCCGACGTCCCGCGTGGCGGTGGCTCGCCCTCCCCGCAGCTGCCGCCATAACCGCAGCAGTAGCCGTCACCCTGATGCCCGGGATCGGTGCGTCCACCGCCTTCGCCAGCTGGACGGCGACCCCGAACCAGTCACGCAGGCTGACACCGTTCAGAGCGCCGCGGAGTGCGTCCGCCTCCTGTCTGGCTTTCCCCAGACGTCGGCGCAAACCTGCTCAGCGCAAAGGCCGTCCTGGCCGAGCGCCGCGGCGATTGGACCTACACCCTGCTCAGCAGCGAAGACCAGGCGCTGGGCACCGGGAAGATCTTCGAGTGCCTCATCCCAGCCAATCCCGATCTGGGCGGCAGCGGGTCTGGGGAGTTCGCAGCAGCCCCGGCTGCAGACCTCGGGCCCAACGACGCCGAGTGGAGCGGCGGCGGGAGCCAGAACGGATGGCGGTCCGCCTGGGGCCACACCGGCGCGGACGTCGAGCGAGTCACTCTCACCCCAGCCGACGGATCCGTCATCGAGACCACCGTCTCCGACGGCTACTTCGCCGCATGGTGGCCCATTCCCACCGAAGCTGGCGATCGGTTGGAGAACTTCACCGTCACCTGGTACCTCAGCGACGGCACGGAGGCCGGACACCAAGACGTAACGCCATAGACCGGCGACGCGACAACTGAGCACGCCGTCGGACGGACCGCAGGCAGCAGTAAGCGCTTCTCGTTCATGCGCAACTGCACCTGGCTAACGACAAGGCGGACCAGGACAAGCCGGGTCGTCAGACTAGGAAGGCCGAAAGTCTAAGTACCTTGCATCTCGACACCAGTGCCTCCTGGCCTGGGGTCACTGGCATGTGGTGGCAAATCGGAAAAATCGGGTAGTCAGACTAGGACCGCCGAAAAGTTAAGTACCTTGCATCTCGACAAATGTCGAGATGCGCAACAGATTGACCGCGCTCGAGCGGCGCACTTTGACCAAAAGGGCGACGGTATGAAGCCGGATTCAAAGTGGGTGCCCGCCGCAGGGTGACGGCCCCATCCGAGTGCCGGGTAGCGGTTCGTCGTGACGTCCGCTTCGTCAGGCGAAGCCGCTAAGCTGTCTAGCCGGCCTGGCAGGAGGGCGGGTCACACCAAATTCTGACCGAGGCGACCCACGTCAACGCTCCTCACGTCAGGCAGAGCAGAGCTACGGGGTCGGCCAGGCGACCGGGACTTCTCCATCTGCGGTTGCGGCAACAACGCCCTGAGCCGGCGTGGCAAGACTCAGTACGTGATGTCTGGTCACGGGAAAGGAACGGGACGGGAGTGCCCGAGGCGTCAAGAGGGTTGCCATGCGGATAGGTGCCCCGCTGGCGCACGTCTCGGGTGTGGAGATCACCTCAATGTCCTCTCCGACGCGCACGTCCGAGCCCTTCAGCACATCGGCGACGTGCACCGAGTGGACGGCGGCGCTGGCCCCGAGCATGTCGGTCGTTCTCGCCGAGGCGGTTGGCCCCTCCGTCACCGCGACGACGGTGGCTCCGCCATCACCTCGGCAGGACTCTCGAACGTGACCCAGTCGACGCACGACTCCGCGCCACCACCGAAGACCGCGCAGCCCGTCGCGCCCACGCACAGGAGGAGGGCTTGCGAAGCAAGATCCCGACCCGCACGCGTTCGTGACGCTTCAACGACCCATACCTCCCGCGCTCGACACGCCCGTATGCAGTACCGACCCGAAGCCTTCCACTCGGACATCAACCCACGCTTCGACCGCTTGGTCGAAACACCGTGCGCCACCCGGCCCGGAGTCAACGGAAGCTAGCCCGCCCCGGCTCCGCGGGCGTACTCGAATACCAGGCAACAGCCCAGGTACGCCCGCGAGGCTACCAACGCCGAGGCCACCGTGGCCCGGTATTCGGCCACGTACTCCGGGGCGGAGTCGAAGTAGGCCTGCTCTCGTTGACCCCGCGTCGATGTCGCCCAGCATCTGCCGCCGCCGCTGCATGAACTACTAGCCGATCAGATAACGATGACAACCAATCAACACATGCTCCTCCAGGCTCAGTTTCATGACTCCGGCGGGGAGCAAGGAGCCTTTGTTGGCTGGTGCGGCCACGGGATCAGCGGCGAGGCAAGCAGCCAACTTCGGCGATCACCAGCCCAGCCCTAGACCGTGTAGGCCAGACAAGGACTGCACAAGAACCACCAGTGCAATGTCATCAAACAATGCAGGCTCAAAGTGCAAACCCATCAGGGGGACCTGATCAACACACATCTACATCACCCGCACACATGAACCACAGATGAAAAAACCCCCACCAATCCCTGCCGTCACAAGCATATAGATTGAGGGGAGGAGTACACCACAGTACCCCACTGACCAAGAACCTAACACGATGCCAGATGGGTTCGGGCGTTGGACATGTCCCGGACCACTGGGCACGTGACTGCAAAGACCAAGTAGATAGCGTATCCGGCATGGGCCGTTCGCCGCAACAGGACAGGCCCACCCTGGACACGCTGCTGGATGTCTGTCCTGGTAGGTGCGGGCTGACCTGAAACCCCGTGAATGGCATAGTCCCCAGAACCAGTAACCAACCTAAGTGCCCCGTCAAACCAAAATCAGCAACAACTCCGGCGCGGGTGAATTTCGGTGCCGTGCGGCGCTGACGTGGCTGGCGGAGCCGCGTAGTGGGGACCCGGCTATCCGGCCCACACGGCCGCGGTCGACCAGGCCCGCGACCACAACCGCGCTGATGCGCAGAGACACGGCGGCCACACACACTGCCACCGTCACCAACAACCAGCTGCAAGAGGGCACGCGACGATGATGAACGGAGAGCGACGTCCCTGCGGAACCTCAAGGTTCTTCAGGATCTGCAGCAACAAAAGCATGGTCAACTTGTTGATAAGGAACTTGCTGACAGCAACAGTAGAGACGGACAGGATAATCAAGAGGGCTGAGGTTGAAACCACCACGCAGACGCTGTGAATTCCAGGTGCCCGCAGAGATGCTGAGGCTAATGAGCAACATCAAAATTTGACAGGTCAAGCAGGTCCACAGAGACGACGACCCGACGCCTGCGCGGGCTGAGCTGCAGCAGGGCTCGAACCACAGACGTGCGCGGGTGAGCGCGTGAGTGTGGGTGCCCGGCCCGCAGGCGGCGGCTAGGGCCTTGCGTGAGGAGGCGGCGGTCGAGCCGCAGCTCTCGCCGGTGCCTGCGCCACATGTAGATGCGCAGGTTGGTGAGCGTCTTGCGCGCGTAGGCCAGCGGGTGGCCCGACCATGCTCGAGGCCACGCCGCGTCAGTGCGGAGGCAGGAGCTTGCTGCACAAGCTCCTCGGCGCGGTGCACGTCGCCGCACAGCGGCCGACCATGCGATTGAGCAGCGGCTCCACCTCGGCCATGAACGCCGTGAACTCGGCCGCCCGATCGTGCCAGCGTGTGAGTTGACGATCACCTCGACCCTGCCGTCCGGCTCCACCGGCAGCCCCCCGATCCACGTCGTCAT
>CAVWCB010000003.1:0-680383 GCA_963753425.1 uncultured Actinomycetota bacterium | reverse complement strand
TGCGGAAGCGTGGCGTGAAGTCCACCGTGACCGCGACCGAGGTTCGCGCAAGTCCCTCCGCGACCTCCACCTCGAAGAGCGAGCGTGGCTGATGAGCACCCCCTCGATATCTCCCAGTTCGTTGCCGAGGGGGTGGCGGGCATCCTTGACTCCTGCTGAGTTGGTTGATGGTGGCTGCCGCCGACAGCGTCCGTCTGGCCCGGCTGACGCCTGGCGCTGCGCACCGGCACCTGGCCGCCACGATGACCGCGACGCTGTACCGGCCGGGGGGCGTCGCCGATTCGCTTTAGTGGCTAAACTATCGGCATGTCGACGATCGCGATGTTTGGGGCAACCGGCAAGACCGGCAGCCGGGTGCTGACCCGCGCCCTGACAGCGGGTCATCAGGTGCGGGCGCTGGTGCGCGACCCAGGCAGCGCTCATGGTGTCCTCGCCGGCACTGACGGTCGTCCGGGGGGACGTGCTAGACCCCGCCGCGGTGGACGAGACGGTGGCGGGCTCGGACGTGGTGCTCAGCCTCTTCGGGCACGTGAAGGGCTCCCCGCGCACGTTGCAGACGGACGGGACGCGGCTGATCGTGGACGCTATGGCCCGCCACGGGGTGCCGCGGATCGTCACCCTCTCGGGCGGTGGCCTGTCCGCACCGCTGGATCGGCCGAAGGCTCCGGATCGGATCATCCGGCTCCTCCTGAAGACGGTGTCCGGCACGTGCTGGCGGATGCGGAGGGGCACCTGGAGGTCTTGGAGTCGTCCGGCGCGGACTGGACGGTGGTGCGCGGACCACGCCTGACCGAGAAACCGGGCACCGGCCGGTACCGGGTCGGATGGGTCGGGGTGGACGCGTCCACCCAGATCAGCCGAGACGATCTGGCGGACTTCATCCTCACCCAGGTCGACGATGACACCCGGGTGCACCAACTGCCGTTCGTCAGCGCATGAGCACCCGGCCGATCGATGCCGGACGGGAGGCCGAGATCGGCGCCTTCCTGACAGCGGTCGTCGGACTTTCCCGAGCTCTGGCGGCCCCCCGTTCCACCCCGTTCGGTGACGAGGCGCTCACCCGCACCCAGCTGGACATCCTTTTCCTGCTCGCCCACGCCACCTCCCCCGTCACCCCGGGTTCGCTCGCGGAGGCCCTGCGGGTCACCCGCGGCGCCATCACCCAGACCGTCGACCAGCTGCGCTCGGCGGGCCTCGTGGAGCGCACCGCAGCGGAGCACGACGCCCGATCGCGGGTGCTGAGCCTGACCCCCGCCGCACGGGCTCAGGTCCAGGCGTTCGAGGCGGCCACTGTGCACCGGGTCGCACCCTGGTTCACCGAGATGTCCGACCTCGACCTGGAAGTCCTGGCCGCACTGATCACCCGCGTCAAGGTGGACCGATGAGTGCCGTGTTCGTCACCGGCGCCACGGGCACTGTCGGGACTGCCGTCGTCCAGCACCTCATCGCCCTCGGCCAACCCGTCGTCGCGGGCCTCCACACCCTTGCCGAAGCAGCCCGGCTTCCCGACGGCGCGCAGGCGCGCGAGTTCTCCTTCGATGCCGACCGGTCGTCCATCGAGAACGCTCTTGCCGGGGCCGACCGGTTGTTCCTGATGCGCCCGCCGGCGATCGCGGACGTGCAGGCCACCTTGTTCCCGGTGATCGATGCGGCGCGACGACTCGGCATCCGGCAGATCGTGTTCCTGTCCCTGCAGGGCGTGCAGGCCAACCGCAAGACGCCCCATCATGCCGTCGAGGCGTACTTGAGAGAGACCGGGGCGCCCGCCACGTTCCTGCGACCCAACTTCTTCATGCAGAACCTCGCGACCACCTATGCCGGCCCGATCCGGGAACGCGGGGAGATCTTCGTCCCCGCGGGACGCTCCCGCACCGCGTTCGTCGACGCTCGCGATGTCGGGAGGGTCGCCGCCGTCACCCTGACCCAGCCCGGGCACCTCGGGAAGGCCTACACGCTCTCCGGCGAGCAGAGCCTGACCTACCGGCAGGTCGCGACGATCATGACCGACGTCCTGGGTCGGCCCATTCGCTACATGCGCCCCAGCGAGCACGCCTACCTCGCCCAGCTCGCCGCCGATGGCGCGCCCGCGGACTACATCGCCGTGCAGAAGATGATCCACAAGGTCGTGCGCCTGAACGTCTCCGCCGTCCCGAACCGGTCCATCCGGCGGCTCACCGGAGCCGGCGCCACACCTCTTCGCCAATTCGTCGCGGACACCCGGACGACGTGGGAAACGCCCTAATACGTCGGGCGACGTCAACGCTTCATCACGACTGCCGCGTCGAGCTACCTGAGGGCGCGCACGGCGGCGCCCAACAAGCCTCGCAACCCGCGGGAGGTTCAGCCTGCCGCGGGACGCGGGCCGCGTACGGAATCAACCGTCGGTGCCTGCAGTCCCCAGAAGGCGCCACTGAGGCCGGCGGCGCGAAGGTAGTCCTTCGCGTCCGAGGGCTCGCGGCGTCGATAGTCGGAGTCGAGCCGTCCGGCATACCAGCCGCGGGCCAGCTGCCACAGGGTCTCAAGGTCCAGGACGGACCCTTCGTCGAGGCGATGCCTTGCCAGCCACGCGGCGACGTGCTCGCGCGAACAGAACAGGCGTTGATGGGAGCAGGTGTGCACGACGTCGTCCCACATGCGGCTGACCGGGACAAGGAAGTGCGCGACCTCGTCGCCCGCGGGCGGGGCGTCACGTCCCACCCACCACGACAACGATCGTCCGCAGGCGGGGCATGACGTTGCCACAAGCACCTTCGGTGTGTTGGGCACGAGGTGCGGCAGGGCGAAGGAGTCCCATGCGCAACCGCCCCACCACAACGTGTGCGGCCCCATGACGGAGAATCCGAGCGGAATGGCGGAGAACGGGTGTGCCATCACGATCGTGGGGGGCTCGGCGCCGTCGAGGACCAGCAGCCGTCTACCGGCGAGCCGTCGCAGGGCGGCGACCACGTGTTCAGGGCTTGCCGCCACGCGCTCAGACAGTGCTGCCAGGTCGGGAGCATTCCCCGTGGCGGCGAAACCGCGGTAGACGACGACCCGGAGCGCGTCGTCGAGGGCGCTGTCGTCGAAGCCGTGGCCCGTCCCCATGGGGGCCACGATCCCACGCTACCCGGTGGTCGATGGATCCGATCGCTGCCCCGGACCCCCATCAGACCGAGGGCGACTCACGGCGACGGCGCCGATTATTGTCGTGATGAAGATCTGGGCTTCGCTGTCGATCCGGCGGGAGGATGTTCGTCGTCCTTTATGACGGAGCCGGACAGCCCGGCCCGCGCCCTAGTGCAGGAGGCAGTCCCATGGCCAAGTACGCGATCCTCATCTATGAAGACCAGACGCGCTACGCGACCATGTCGCCCGAGGCGTGGGGCGCGCTGGTCGACGCGCACACCGCGTTCACCCAGCAGGTCTTCGCGCTCGGTGGCACCCTCGCGGGCGGGGAGGCGCTCGCGTCCACGACGACGGCGACCACGATCAAGGATGGCGGCACGGTCACGGACGGCCCGTTCGTCGAGACCAAGGAAGCCTTCGGCGGCTACTACGTCGTCGAGGCTCGCGATCTCGACCACGCCGTCGAGATCGCCAAGCTGTGCCCGGCCCCCTTCGGCGGCGTCGAGGTCCGGCCGGTCGTGGACCCATCGACGAATCCGTTCTGATCACTCCCAGCGACGAGCCGACCGCGTCCGCCATCCAGGCGGACGCGGTCGTTGCCGCGCTGGCGCAGGCCCACCGTTCCGAGTGGGCCTTCGTGCTGGCCGCCACGGTGCGCGTCGCGGGGGACCTGGACGTCGCCGAGGAGTGCGCGCAGGAGGCGTACGTCAGCGCGCTGCAGACCTGGACCCGGGACGGCGTCCCGGAGCGGCCCGGCGCGTGGCTGACCACGGCGGCGCGGAACAAGGCCCTTGACCGGTTGCGTCGCGAGGTCACGCTGCGGCGCAAGCTCCCGCTGCTCGTGGAGCCGGCGACCGTCGATCCGCACGACCCGCCCGACCTGGACTGGCCCGAGGCCACGGTGCCGGACGACCGGCTCCGGCTGGTGTTCACCTGCTGCCACCCCACCCTCGCCCCCGAGGCCCGCGTCGCCCTCACCCTGCGCCTGGTCTGCGGCGTTCCCACGCCCGACGTCGCCCGGGCATTCCTGGTGTCCGAGCCGACGATGGCGGCACGGATCACCCGGGCCAAGAAGAAGATCTCCGAAGCGCGGATCCCCTACCGGGTTCCGGGCCGGGCGGAGCTGCCCGAGCGCCTGGACAGCGTGCTCACCGCCGTCCACCTGCTCTTCAGCACCGGCCACACAGCCGGCCAGGGGGACGCGCTCGTCCGTGAGGAGCTCTGCGACCGGGCCTTGCACCTCGCGCGCACGCTCGCCGCGCTGCTCCCCGAGCAGGCCGAGACCCGCGGCCTGCTGGGCCTGCTGCTCCTGACCGACGCGCGCCGGGCCACCCGGACCGACGAGCACGGCCAGCTGCTCCTGCTCGCCGACCAGGACCGGACGCGCTGGGATCAGCGCGCGATCCTGGAGGGGCTCACGGTGACGGCCGGGGCGCTGGCGTCCGGGCCGCCGGGGCGGTTCACCCTGCAGGCGGCGATCGCCGGCGTGCACGCGATGGCGCCATCCCTGGAGCAGACCGACTGGCCGCGAGTCGTGCACCTCTACGACCGGCTGCTCGCGGTGTGGAACACCCCCGTGGTCGCGCTCAACCGGGCCGCCGCCGTGGCGTTCGCCGACGGTCCGGCTGCCGCCCTGCCGCTCCTCGACGAGCTCGCGACCGATCCCCGGCTCGCCGACTACCACTACCTTCCCGCCACCCGCGCCGACCTGCTGCGCCGCCTCGGCGACGCCGCCGGCGCCGCTCAGTCGTACCGGCGCGCGATGGAGCTCACGGCGAACGCCGCAGAGCGCGCCTTCCTGGAGCAGCGCCTGGCCGAGGTCAGCCGCGCCGCCGACGCCGAGCCCGCGCCCGGCTGAGGACGTTGGGCCGCTCTCGTAGGCCAGGACGACGGCCTGGGTGCGGTCGCGAAGACTCATCTTGGTCAGCACGCGGCTGACGCGCGTCTTGACGGTCCCTTCGCCGACGACGAGGCGGGCAGCGATCTGGTTGTTGGAGAGTCCGTCGGCGACGAGCTGGAGAACCTCGTGCTCACGGGGCGTGAGGGAGGCGAGGGCGCGCGTCGAACGAGTGCCAGCCGCTCGAGTGCAACGTCAGAGATCAACCCAGCGCGACGCTCTGAAGACGTGCGCGGCGTGCCGGAGAAGCGCTAGGTCGCAACGCCCGGCCGGTACGTGCCGAATGACCACTCGTGCCCGCCGGGGTCCAGCAGGCGTGCACGTCGCGATCCCCATTCCGTGTCCTCGGGAGCGATGACCGGTTCGCCACCGGCGGCGACCCCGCGCTGGTAGAGCTCGTCCACCGATTCGGTCAGCACGTAGAGACCCCGTCCCACGGACCTGCCGCGCAGAGCCGGCACCTCGTAGGCCTGGTCGAAGCTGGCGACCATCACGACGACACGACCGAGCCGCAGCTCGGCGTGCAGCACGTCGCCGTGCTCGCCGTCCTGACGGGCGGTGACGTGAAATCCGATCGCTTCAAGCCAGCCGATGCCGACCGGGCCATCGGCATAGCTCAGATAGGCAAACAGCTCGGGGGAGCTGTGCTCGTCCGGCCCATCACTCACCGCTCCAGTGTCGCTCGCCCGCGTGGCGGCCGCGCGCTGGGGGGACTCTGCTATGCCACGGCACTCCTCCCCCGTGGCCGTGGCCACTGCAGCATCGCACCTACCGGGCTAGCGTTGTTGCTCGGGGAAGTCCGCCTCGCTCGGGTCCTCGCGCTCGTCCCGTGCCCGAAATGCTCCGCTCCTTCGTCGCGTCAACGTGGGCGGGTGCCTCGGTACGAGAAGGGACGGAGAACCGTCGTGAGATCGAGGATGTGATCGTCGTCGCCAGCACCTCTGGCGCGGCACACCAGGTCGGTGGGGGAGGGTCCGTGACCGGCGAGCGCATCAGCCGCCACGACGCGGTCGTGGACGGGCTGGAGACGCTCGTGTTCTCGGTTCCGACGAGCGAGCCTGAGGCGGACGGCACCCTAGCCTGGGACGCGACGACCGTGGTCGCGGTCCGCGCCCGTTCTGGTACGACGACGGGCCTGGGCTGGACGTACGCCGACGCCTCGGCCGCGCGCGTGGTGACGGGCCTGCTGGAGCACGCCGTGGTGGGTCGCGATGCGATGGACGTGCCGGGCGCGAACGAGACGATGGCGCGCGCGGTGCGCAACGCTGGCCGGCCTGGTGTCGCCGCGTGCGCCATCTCTGCGGTCGATATCGCCTTGTGGGACCTCAAGGCGCGGCTGCTCGATGTATCGCTGGTCGGGCTGCTCGGGCGGGTGCGTGAGAGCGTCCCGGTGTATGGCAGCGGTGGCTTCACGACCTACGACGAGGCGACCACCCGCCGTCAGCTCGAGGGTTGGCTCGCCGAGCAGGGGGTGCGGGCCGTCAAGATCAAGATCGGCGAGTCCTGGGGCGGTGCCGTCGCACGCGACCTGAGTCGTGTCGCCCTCGCACGGGAGGTCGTCGGCGACGACGTCGAGGTATTCGTCGACGCGAACGGGGGGTACACCTGCGGGCAGGCGATCCGTGTCGAGCACGAGATGCGCGGCTTCGGTGTGACCTGGTTCGAGGAGCCGGTGTCGTCCGACGATCTGCCGGGCTTGGCCCGCGTGCGTGCCGGCGCTCTGGCGGACGTCGCGGCGGGGGAGTACGGCTGGACGCTCGGCTACTTCGAGCGCATGCTCGCGGCCGGCGCCGTCGACTGCCTGCAGGCCGACGTCACCCGGTGCGGTGGCCTGACGGTCTGGCTGCAGGTCGCCGCGGTCGCTGCGGCCCATCACACGGACATCTCCGCGCACTGCGCGCCCCAGCTTTCGGTGCACGGCGCGGCGTCGGTCGCCAACGCTGCGGCACCTGGAGTGGTTCGCCGATCACGTCCGGCTCGAGCCGATGCTGTTCGACGGCGTCCTCGAGCCGGCCGCCGGCCGACTGCGGCCCGACACCGGCCGCGCGGGCCACGGCATGGTGCTGCGAGATCAGGACGTCGCGCGCTTCCGCGTCGGCTGAACGCGGCGTGCGGGCCGGCTGCTCGCGGCGCCGCGAGCCTCAGTCGCGTGAGAGGGCACCCTTCGCCGAGGCGAACAGCTGCGCACCGACCGCACGCAGGGAGTTCGTGATGACCGAGCCCTCGGCGGGGTCGCCCTTGACGAGCGAGGTGAGGAATCCCTTGGCCTCGTCGAACGAGATGTGGGCAGGCAGGGGAGGGACGTTCGAGTCGGTGTGGATGTCGAGCACGACCGGACGATCGGCCGCGAACGCGGCGTCCCAGGCCGCGGCGACCTGGTCCGGGGCGTCGACCCGGATGCCGGTCAGGCCGAGCAGCTGGGCGTACGCCGCGTAGTCCATGTCCTCGACGGACTGCGACGTGTCCCACCGCGGGTCACCGACCTCGCGCATCTCCCACGACACCTGGGTGAGGTCGTCGTTGTGCAGCACCATCACGATGAACCGCGGATCTGCCCAGCTCTGCCAGTGCCGTTTGACGGTGAGCAGCTCGTTCATCCCCAGCATCTGGAACGCCCCGTCGCCGATGGTGCAGACGACCGGGCGATCGGGGAAGGCGAACTTGGCGGCCAACCCGTACGGCATTGCGGCGAGCATCGACGCGAGCATCCCGGACAGGTTGCCGCGCATGTCGCGCCCGAGCTTGATGTGGTGTCCGTACCAGTCGGCGGTCGAGCCCGCGTCCGCGGTCACGACGACGTCGTGCGGCAGTCGCTCGTTGAGCAGGTGGTAGACGTACCGCGGGTTGATCGGGTCGGCCTTCGTCATGGCCTCCCTCTCGGTGACCTCGTTCCAGGTCTGCATCGCCGAGACGATGCCGTCCTGCCAGGTGCGGTCCTCCTTGTGCTGCAGATGGGGCAGGAGGGCGGCGAGGGTGGCCTTGGCATCGCCCGCCAGGTTGACCTCCATCGGGTAGCGCACGCTGAGTCGTCGCGAGACCAGGTCGATCTGCACGCCACGCGCCTGCCCGGTCGCGGGCAGGAACTCGGCGTAGGGATAGTTGCTGCCGACCATGAGCAGCGTGTCGCAGTCCTGCATCATGTCGTAGCTCGGCTTGGACCCGAGCAGCCCGAGCTGTTGCGTGTGATAGGGCACGTCGCCGGGGACCACGTCCTTGCCGAGCAGCGCGGTGATCACACCCGCGCCGAGCTTCTCGGCGACCGCGAGGACCTCGTCGGTCGCGCCACGGGCACCCTCGCCGACGAGCATCGCGACCTTGTCACCGGCGTTGAGCACCTCGGCGGCGCGCCGCAGCTCGTCGTCCGGCGGCGTCAGGGCGTTGGAGGCGTGGCCCACGCCGGTGCGGGAGACCCAGTGCTCCGAGGTCGGGGCAACCATGTCCATGTCCTGGATGTCGGCCGGCAGGATGACGACGGTGGGGCAGCGCTCGGCGTGGGCGATGCGCACGGCGCGGTCGACGACGAGCTGGGCCTGCATCGGCGTCGTGACCGTCTGCACGAACCCGGCGACGTCGTCGAAGACGCGCTCGAGGTCCAGCTGCTGCTGCGTGTCGCTGCCGAACGACACGCGTCCCTGCTGGCCGACGATCGCGACCACGGGCTGGTTGTCCATCTTCGCGTCGTACAGGCCCGTCAGCAGGTGCGTCGCACCTGGCCCGGACGTCGCGATGCACACCCCGACCTCGCCGGTGAACTTGGCGTGCGCGGTCGCCATGAACGCGGCGACCTCCTCGTGCGTGGGCCGGACGTAGGTGAAGTCCTTCTCGTCGGCCTCGGCGCGCTCCAGGGCGCCGTCGAACCCACCGATCCCGTCGCCGGGGAAGCCGTAGAACCGGTGCAGGTCCCACTCGATCAGTCGGTCGATCACGAAGTCGCTCACGGTGCTGCTCATGGTGGTTCCTCTTCTCGTCGATCCGTCATGCACGGTGTGGTCGCGCGTCACGTACGGACGGCGTCGACCGATTGCCGCACCGGGCTGCTTCCGGCGCGCACGGAAGGGTCATCGCTCATCGCCGTGCCGTCGGCCATGCGCTGCGCCAGCCGCGACGCGAGCGCCATGATCGTCAGCGCGGGGTTGGCGGCCCCCTGGGTCGGGCACACCGAGCCGTCGGCCAGGAACAGGTTCGGCACGGCCCACGAGCGCTGGTTGGCGTCCACGACGCTGTGCTCCGGGCTGCTGCCCATCCGCGCGCCGCCGATCAGGTGCGCGTAGCGGTGGATGGTGAGCACGTCCTGTGCTCCGCCGGCCTCGAGGATGTTCGTGATGACCTTCGTCGAGTACGCCATGTTGGCTCGGTCGTTGTCGCACAGGGTGTAGTCCATGCGGGCGATCGGCAGCCCGTAGGGATCAGTCTCGTCGGCCAGCGTGATGCGGTTGTCCGGCAGGGCGAGCAGCTCGTTGAGCACCCCGACGGTGGCCCAGTGGTTGTAGTCGCGCATGTACTCGCGCATCGCCTTGCCCCAGTGCCCGTCGGCGAGCACGTGCTCGGCCCACCCGATCGGCAGAGGGGAGACGGTCTGGATGGAGAACCCGCGCTTGAAGCCGCGCGCGGGATCAGTCTCGTAGTAGTCCTCGCTGGAGACCTCGGGTGGTGGCGCCTTGTACATGCGTAGCTCCTCGGGCCAGCGGCCCGCGGTCTGGGTGGCGCCCTGCACCATGACGTAGCGCCCGACCTGGTCGTGGTCGTTGCCCAGCCCGTCGGGGAAGCGTGCGCTGGTCGAGTTCAGCAGGAGGCGCGGGGTCTCGATGGAGTACCCGGCGATGGCGACGAACTTCGCGCGCTGCAGGTGCTCGGCGCCACCGGCCTCTTGGAGGTAGACCACGCCTCTCGCGCGGCCGTGCTCGTCGAGCTCGACGCGCGAGGCCATGCAGCTCGATCGGATCTCGACGGAGTGCGCCAGTGCGTCGGGCAGGTGCGTCACGTACGGGCTCGCCTTGGCGTTGACCTTGCAACCCTGCAGGCAGAAGCCGCGGTAGATGCAGTGCGGGCGGTTGCCGAACGTGCCGTTGACGATGCCGACCGGACCGACGCGCATCTCGATGCCGAGCTTGAGGGCTCCGCGCCAGATGTTGCCGGCGGCCTCGGAGACGGGGTGCGGGCTCGACGGGTAGCTGTGCGGATGCCCCCACGGCCAGTTCTGCCCGGAGACGGGCAGCTCGCGCTCGACCTGCTCGTAGTGCGGCAGCAGGTCGTCGTACCGGATCGGCCAGTCCGCGCCGACGCCGTCGCGGCTGAACGTCTCCAGGTCCGAGGGGTGGAAGCGCGGCGTGTACCCGGCGTAGTGCACCATCGAGCCGCCCACTCCGCGCCCGGAGTTGTTCTTCCCGAGCTCGATGGGGTCACCGCCCCCGATGATCCGCTTCTGCGTCCAGTACAGCTCGTGCGACCCGGCCTCGTCGGAGACCCAGTCGTCGTCGGGGTGCCAGAACGGCCCAGCCTCGATGATCACGACGCGCCAACCCCGACGCGCGAGCCGCTGCGCGAGCACCGACCCTCCGGCCCCCGCCCCGACGACCACCAGGTCCACCTCGTCGGACTCGTCGTACCGCTTCATGGTCGCTTCGCCGGGCAGCTGGCGCGAGTGCACGTCCAGCAGGAAGCGGGAGTCGTTGGCGGTCGGCCCCACGGATCCCTTGAGCAGGTTGCGCGCGTTCATCGGCGGAACTGCTCAGGGTGCTCGGCCACAGCCTCGGCCGGGTCCTCGGAGGTCGCCCCTGAGGTCTCGAACGGCTCCAGGACGCTCGTGCGACCCATGCGCATGTAGCCCCGGGGGTAGGCCGGACCGCCGAAGCCGATCTCGTTCCACGCCCACGGGTGGGAGTAGAAGCCGGCCAGGATCGCGCGCATGCACACCGACCAGGCGCGGCCCACGTTGAGCTGGTCCCAGGGGCCGCCGGACAACGAGCCGGCAGCCAGGTCGGCAACGATGTCCTCCTGCTGGCCGGTGCTGCAGCCCGCGAACGTCGTCCCGTGGCGCACGCGAGCGGTCTGGTCCAGCCCGGCGAGGACGAGGCGCCACGTGTCGCGGTCGTCGGGCATGTCGTCGTACTGGTAGCCGTCGAGCTTGCCGTCGGCCAGCTTGGCGTCGACGAACTCCGCGACGGGGATGCGCGGATCGCGGTCCTGCGCGGTCGTGACGTCGCACAGGGCGCGCAGAGCGGGCTCCTCGTCCGCTGCGAAGAACCGCAAGGGAGCCGGCTCGGCGAGGCGCGCCAGCACGACCTTCGTGGTGGCCCCGTCCCAGGTGTCCACCGCCTCGAGCACGTCGAAATCGGGGTAGCGACCGATCATCTGAGGCGTGGTGCCGCGCCGCTGGCGGGGTAGCCACGAGGGATGTGGGGGGTTGCCGTCGGCGCGCAGGTGCGGCAGGTGCTCGCCCTTGTCGCGGTCAACCATCACTTCTCCCTCCGCAGCAGTGCGGCGAGCATGCCCATCGCACCGACGATCGACATCAGACCGGGTGCGGCGATCGGCGGACCCATGGGCACGTTGTAGGTCGCGAGCTTCCACCCGCCGGGTTTGCGCGCCACGCCGCGGGCGTGGAAGTACTCGCCGGCGAGCCCGTCGGCCGCATAGATCGCCGCGGCGATCGGGAGCGCGGTCTTGGCCCACTTCTTGCTGAACACCCCAGCGATGCCCGCGATCACTACCGGGGGCGTCACGAGGATGGGCGACCACATCCATTTGTTGCCGAAGCTCGCCTTGTAGTGCTCGAAGTACACCTCGGCGGTGGTGATGACCGCGGCGGCGGCCGTGAGGCCCGACAACGACCGCTCGAACCGCCCGTGCGCGATGTTGCTGGTCACGACGTCGACGAGGTGCTCGGCCCCGCCGAGGGTGCTCGAGGATCGCCGGAACCATTCCATGAGGACCTCCGGGAGAGAGATGGGGGCAGTTCTGGCCCAGGCGCTCGTGCGCACAGTTAGCGTCGACGTGACCAGTTCTTTGTTCAACACGACGACCCGCTTGATCTTTTCCAGGTATACACCTGTCCCTCGCCGTCGGCAGGTCGTGCGCACATGCCCCGGTGCGGGGCCGCTCGAACGCGCTGCAGCGCGGCCTGACGCGGTTCGGAGCTCGCGGCGACCGATAGCAGTTGCGGCACCGGTCAGCCGGTCTAGCGTCGAGTCGGGTCCAACAACGCACCGCTGATTCCGGCGATCATCTCGATGCCGGTGCGAGACAAGGAGTCCCGATGCCCATCGTGCGCACGCTCGCGACGCTGGTTCTGGGCGCCGCCGCTCTCGTCCTGCCCGGCGGCGCCGCTCATGCCGATGTGCACGTGGCCGCAGCCGGGCCGAACGCACAAGACCAGTCGTGGCTGGTGGTGGCCCATCAGGGCAACCTCGCGGAGGTAGCGGCGGGTCGGGAGGCCGTCGCCGACGCACGCAGCGACGCCGTCAGACGCCTGGGGCAGATGATCGTCGACGACCACATCAAGCTCGACGCCCAGGTGACTGCGGCCGCCCAGCAGCTGGGCGTCACGGTGCCGAGCACACCCAGCAAGGAGCAGCAGGTGTCGCTCGCTGCGCTGCAGGCGACCGACCGGACGCAGTTCGACCAGGCGTGGATCAGCTCTCAGATCGCTGACCACCGGGCCGCTCTCGAGGCAGCCGAGACCGAGCGGTCTGACGGGGCTGATCCCACGGTGACGGGGCTCGCCGCGGCCGCCGCGCCCGTGGTGCAGCGCCACCTGGACCAACTGCAGGAGGTGGCGACGGAGCAGCAGTCGTCAAACCCGGGGTCGTCGCCGCGAGGCGAGCGGACGTGGTGGTTCGTCTCAGCGATCTTGGTCGTGGGCATCGTCCTGATCGGCGTCGCCTACGTGATCGCCCGACGACGCGCGAAGCGGCGACCGGACACCACCGTCGCCGGCCCGGACATCACCTGACTGCTCGCCTCCGACTGCGCGGTCGGGGAACGACGCACTCCGGCAAGGGGCCGCCGGTCGCTCTCACGACGGTCCGGCCAGCCGTTGCGCGCTCTCCAGGAGCAGGGCGTGCACGAATCCCTGGGGAAGGTTGCCGCGCAGCTGGCGTTCGGCGACGTCGTACTCCTCTGCGAGCAGGCCGGGGCTGCCTGCGGCCCCTGTGGCGCGCTCGAACCAGCGGAAGGCGTCGACGGCGTCACCTTGCTGCCAGCGTCCCAGCGCCATCATGTAGGCGCACAGCAAGAACGAGCCCTCGGCATCCCCGAGCGCCTGGTCCTCAGGCGTGAACCGGTAGACGAAGCCCTCTCGAGCGAGCTCGGCGTCGACCTGACCGAGCGTGGCGAGCGTCCGTGGGTCATCGGCAGGCAGAGCGCCTCGTACCGGCGGCAGTACCAGGCTGGCATCGGTGCCGCCGTGGTCGGGGCTGCGCTTCCACCACCCGCCGGGCGCCAGGCACCGACGGTCGGTCTCGGCCAGGATCGCGTCGGCAAGATCGCCCGCGCGGCGGTGAGTGGCGGCTACCGCCCGTAGGCCGGCCACGCACGACAGGCGCGACTGGGTCCACCACGCGTCGTCTAGCTCCCAGATCCCGGCGTCGGGCTCGGTCCAGCGCGTTTCCACGACCCGGATGGCGACGTCGATCGCGCGCCGTCCGTCGTCGTCGAGGTGGTCGTGCCGATGTGCGGCCGCGAGCAGCTGGAGCACCTCGCCGAGGGAGTCGAGCTGGAACTGTCCTCGAACCCAGTTGCCGACCACGTCGCGGCCACCGGGGTAGCCGGGTAGCCCGAGGGTGCGCTCGTGCGGGATCGCGGACCCGTCCAGCCGGTAGCCGGGCGCAAGGTCCGCGCCGTGCTCGAGCACCTGGGCGACCGTGAAGGCGACGGCTTCGTCCATGAGTGGGTACGCCTCGTCGACCCCGCACGCCAGGCCGGCGTATGCCTGGTCGCGCAGCCACACATAGCGGTAGTCGTAGCTGCGGCTGGCCCGGGCGCGTTCCGGAAGCCCCAGGGTCGCGGCGGCGACCATGCCGCCGCCGTCGGCCGTCAACCCCCGAAGCACGGCGTACGAGTGCCGCGCCTCTCGTGGAGCCACGCTCGCGGAGAAGTCGGGCACGGCGGCCTGCCACGTGCTGCGGGTGCGGGCCCACAGCTCGCGCGCGTCGGGGGGCGCCGGCAGCTCGCGGTCCGTGATCTCCAGTACCAGGTCGTGCACGCCGCCCGCCGGGACGACCACAGAGGTGACCAGTCGGCCGGCCGCGTCCACCTGCGCCCCGTCGGCGCCCGCCCAGCGCAGCGTCAGCGGTCCGGTTCGGGCGGTCCACGTCCCGTCCTCCGATCGGTGCAGGTCGCCCATGGAGTGACCGCCGAAGTCCGCCCGCAGGTCCAGCACCACGCGTACGGAGGCGTCCTTGTCGGAGGCGCGGATGCGGCGCAGGATCACGACGCGGTGCTCGTCGGCCGGGTAGGCCAGGGCCTCGTCGCAGTCGATGCGCGTGCTGGTCGTGGTCCATCCGCTGCGCCAGATCAACGTGCCGGGTTCGTACGAGCCGGCCCAGACGAACGGCTCGGTCGGCGTGACCGCGTACACGCCGGTGCCGCCGACCAGAGCCGACACGACGGCGGGGCTGTCCCAGGACGGGGCGCACAGCCACACGATGTCGCCTCGCGGGCCGATCAGGGCACCGCGGCGCCCGTCGGCGATCGCCGCGTACTCGCGCAGGACCTGCGGGGGGAAGTCGTCCCACGCGGGCGTACCGCCGCTCACCGGACCGGACGCGCCGCCCGCACCGTCACCACCCCGCTGACGAGTGCCACGCCGGCGCGGGTCGTCGCGGCCCGCCGGTACCTTGACGAGCCGGCCGCCAGGGCCAGCATCGACGCAATGCGCCGATCACCACCGTCGTGCCGCCCGCGGCTCGGACCTCGTCCGCCGCACCCGCCAGTCCGGCCTCCCCGCGCGCCAGCAACGCGACCCGCGCGCCACGGGCCCCGAAGGCGACCGCCGTCGCGCGCCCGACACCACCGGAGGCGCCCGTCACGGCGACGACCTCGGGAGTCTGTGGGGACGTGCGGCGGGCGTATCGGGGAACGAGGGCCATGCACCTAGTCAGCCCGTCCGGCACGGGGCGCGCAACCCCGACAGTGCCGTCCTCCGTACTCGGACGGAGGTGTGAACGTCGTTCCTGCGGCAGGTCGCGCCGGTGTCACGGAACACCGAGAGCTTGCCCCGGCTCGCAGCTCGCGCCGCGGGCCACGTCGCGTGGCATCAGTCCCGCAGCACGCGGTCCCAGGCCGTCCGCGCGAGAAGCCGACGCACCTGACCCGTGGCGCTCGCAGCGGCCAGGGCCGTGCGGGCGGCGTTCCAGCCACATGCCCCGTGGACGCCCCCGCCCGGGTGCGCCGACGCGCTCGCCAGGTAGAGGCCGTCGACGGGCGTCTCGGGGCGGCCCAGTCCCGGTGTCGGGCGGAAGAACAGCTGTTGGTGCAGGGAAGCCGTACCGCCGTTGATCGCGCCCCCGACGAGGTTCGCGTCCGCCGCGTGCAGGTCGACCGGGCTCTGGGCCTTCCGCGCGATCACCGTCCCCGCGAAGCCGGGGGCGACGCGTTCGACTGCCTCCTCGACGCGCTGGACCTGGGCTGCGACGTCGTCCTCCGACCAGCTCGACCCATGGGGCACATGGGTGTAGGCCCAGGCCGACTCGGTGCCAGCGGGAGATCGCGTGGGGTCGGCGGTCGTCATCTGCCCGAAGAGCAGGAACGGCCGCTGTGGTGTGCGCCCGGTCGAGAGGTCCGCCGCGAAGTCCACGAAACCCGTGCGGTCCACGCCGAGATGGACGGTGCCCGCGCCGCGGGCACCATCTGCCGTCCAGGGAACGGGACGCTCGAGGGCCCAGTTGACCTTGAACGTGGGGTGGTCCCACTGGAACCTGTCGAGATCGCGCAGCAGACGAGTCGGGAGACGGTCGGCGCCGACGAGGTCGCGGTACAGGGCCGGAGCGGCGACATCGGCGAGCACGGAGTGCCTGACCCGTACGTGGTCGCCGGACTCGGTCCGGATGCCGACCGCTCGGCGGTTGACCACGTGGACGTGCTCGACCCTGGTGCCGGTCTCGATCTGCCCGCCGCCGGCGACGATCCGGGAGGCGAGTGCCGCCGCAAGCCTGCCGGCGCCACCCTGCGGGACGGGAAAGCCGACGTCCTGCCCCAGCATGGCGAGCAGCCACCCGAAGATGGCGCTGCCGCCGGCGTCCGACGGGATGTCGGCGTGCATCGCGTTCCCGGTCAGCAGAAGTCCGCCCCCCTCGCCGTCGAACGTCTCGTCGGACAGACGGCGGACCGACAGCACGGCGAGCCGGGCCAGGTCCAGGGCATCGGCGACGCCGAGCCGACGCAGCAGGCGGGCCCCCGGCACCACGGGTGGGAACGGGGTGAACAGGGCGTCCAGCAGCGGGTCGCGGATCCGCAGCCAGCCCTCGAACAGCGTCATCCATGCCGCCCCGTCGCCGGGTGCGAAGGTGTCCAGGCTCGCGGCCGTGTCCTCGACGTGGTGGTGCAGGACAGCGGCGCGACCGTCGTCCAACGCGTGCGCCAGGACGGAGGGCGCGTGCACCCAGCTCAAGCCGTGGTCCTGCAGATCCAGCCCGCGCATGACCGGGGACGCGGCGGCGAGCGGATAGAACGCGCTGAACATGTCGTTACGGAAGCCCGGCGCGGTCACCTCGGCGGTCCGGACGGCGCCGCCGATCGTGTCCTGAGCCTCGAGGACCAGCACTTCCCAGCCAGCGTCGACGAGCGCGTTCGCGGCCACGAGCCCGTTCGGGCCCGAGCCGATCACCACGGCGTCGACGGTGCGCAGCACTAGTGCGTCCCCGCCCCGGCGCGCGCCGATCGCTGCCGATCCGCCTCGACCTTCCGTCCATCCCTCAGGTCCACGCCTGCCACGGCGGCCGGCTCCTCGACGGACTTCTCGTCACTGGCCACGATTCCCGTTCCTGGTCGTCGTTGAGTGGTGCGACTCTGCAGGGTAAGTCCATGTCGCAGGGCACGCTCACCCGACTGGGCCAACCGTCGATGCGAGGGCTGAGCGGCCACGTCGTGGGGTCCAGCACGAGTGATCGATCTGACCGTGTGACCTGGGCAGATGACGAGAATCAGGTAGCGGCGGCGCGGCCACATGACACCTCGAGGCCCCCATCGCCGAGAGCTCGCCACTTGCTTTCCTTGGTGTCCGACAAAGTAGGAAGGCCGCCGCCGTGGCGTTCGCCGACGGTCCGGCTGCCGCCCTGCCGCTCCTCGACGAGCTCGCGGCCGATCCGCGGCTCGCCGACTACCACTACCTTCCCGCCACCCGCGCCGACCTGCTGCGCCGCCTCGGCGACGCCGCCGGCGCCGCTCAGTCGTACCGGCGCGCGATGGAGCTCACGGCGAACGCCGCAGAGCGCGCCTTCCTGGAGCAGCGCCTGGCCGAGGTCAGCCGCGCCGCCGGCGCCCAGCCCGCGCCTGGCTGAGGACGGCGGACCGTGGTACACGCCGTGGGTGGGTTCTGGGCTGTCGACGCCGCGCGCGGTGCCGGGAACTCACCCGAGACCTGGGGCGAGGGCGCCGTGGGATTCAGGGCGTCATCGGCCAGGTCGGCGCTCGAAGGCCGAGCGAGCGCAGTTCCAACGTGGCGAGGGCGCGCACCACCTCTGGGTCGCCGCGACGCCACGCGTTCGCCGGGTCGTTGCTCACGCGGGCGAGTGCTCGGACGGGCTGAGTCGCGATCGCTCGTAGGGCGAACAGGTCCAGGTCGGCCGCCGAGTCGAGGATGCTCTTGGCTGCGCGTGCGCGGCTGATGAACCGGACGCGGGCATGCAGCCAGACCGCGACGACGAGCAGGATCGGGACTGCAGCGATCATGAACCCGAGCAGCAGCGCGAGGTGGCTGGCCCCCTGTTGCACCTCGATGCCAGCGCGGGCGATCGAGTCCGCGGCGTCGCCGGCCGCCGTGAACGGAGCCTGGACGTCGTCTCCGACGAACGGGACGCGTGCGACCGTCTCGCCGGCGGATCTCATACTTTCGGAGAGTGAGGATCCGGCGTCGGCGAGAGTGCGTCCGGGCGCGCCGAACCATCCGACGACCTCGTGCACCCACAGCCCGGCACGGACCCAGAGGACGACCCACGCGATGACGAGGAGGTCGCCAATGAGTTGGCGGGTACGGCGCCACGGGGTCTGTGCGTAGAGGGTCACGCGGCCATCTTGGCGTGCGGGACGGAGCGTGGCACGCGTGGGGTTCCGGCGCTCCGCGCGGTGAATCTGCGATTCGGGCCACGCGACGGGTCAGTCCTCGGTGCGGTCCGAGCATGCGGGGGCGCGAGATGCCGGGCGTTGAGCTCGTCGACGGCGAGCACGCGCCCGACGACGACTCTGACGCCGCGGCAGAGGCCTCCGGTGGGCGGCCGCTCAGGTGGTGGCTGGTCGGCGGAGTCGCCCTGCTCGTCGTGGTGCTGGGTGCGGCGCGGTGGGTGATTCGCTGATGGGCTCCCGCGAGCGGCTCTGGACCTTGTACGGCGACCCGTGGGGATGGCCACCGCCGGCGATGACCTATGAACAGGACCGAGAGGACCTGAAGCACCACTTCGCGGAAGCGGAGGCACACGCATCATTCAACTACGCACTCTTCGATCACGACGAGACGCAGCTGCTGGGTTGCGTCTACATCGATCCTGCCCAGGACGATGCATGTGACGCCGAGATCTCCTAGTGGGTTGTCGACGACAAGGTCGGTTCCCCGCTCGAGGCGGCTCTCGACGCTTTCGTTCCGCGGTGGCTCGAGGAGGCATGGCCATTCGCGACGTGGTCCTACCTGCTGGACCACCAGAAGAGCACGTGTTCCACGGCAGCAGCGTCAAGCCTGGGTGGAGGGGATTGATCGCCGTCGTGACAGGAACGGAGAGACGTGGCGCCGCGACGCCCAGGATCAGGCCCGCGGTCGAGATGATGCCGTCGTCGGCACCCAGCATTCCGGCGCGGAGCCAGTTCAGTTTCGCCGCGTTCCGTGCAGCATCGGGTGATGTGGCGGGTCCGACGGCTGCCCGCAAGCTTGAGTCTGTCGTCGCGGTGACCTGCAAGGACGCGTGATCGGGTGGCGAGCGCCCGAGCAGCGCAAGTCGCTGACCTGCGGAAACGCACGTGCCACCTCGTCGGCCGGGGAGCGGGCGTCTGTGACTGAGGCCATGCCGCCCCCGGTGTCGCTCTGCCGAGACCCTTGTTACGTTCGATGTGTTGCGTCTGCGCGGATGAGAAATTTCCAGCCCGAGACGTTGACGACGGCATAGACGTCGCGCACCGGGAGGACTCCGGGTGCCGGACACGTCCAGGCGCCCCCGCGATCCCCTTCCGGTCCTCCAACGAGAACCAGGTCCCAGGGGGACTCATGGCCCACACGATGCACGAGCGGCCCACCACGGCGTCGCAGACCGAGAAGGTGACCGGGGCTCCGTCCCGCACCGCAGACAACTCCGCGTCGGAGTCACCGACGCTCATGCTCCTCGTCATGCTCGCGACGGCGGGCGTGCTCCTCTACGCCATCTTCCTGCTCAATCCCGCCAACCGCGGGGACTGGCTGCCGTGGGTCATGGTCATCGCCGCCGAGACGGTGCTCGTCCTGCAGGCGGTCCTGTCCATGTGGACCGTCCTGTCGAGCGGCCACAACCCGCGCAACTTCGCGTTCCACCACGCGCAGGAGAACCTCTTCGACCTCGAGGAGGTCCGCGAGGCGGGCGTGCGTCACGATCCCCCGAGGTGGCCGATGCGCCTCGCCGGCGAGCGTGCCACGGTCGACGTCTTCATCACGACCTACGGCGAGGACCTCGGCACCATCCGGCGCACCGCCACGGCGGCCCTCGCGCTCCACGGTGACCACCTCACGTACATCCTCGACGACGGCAAGTCGGACGAGGTGCGCGAGCTCGCCGCCGACCTGGGCGTGCGCTACGTGCGTCGGATGGGCAACAACGGCGCCAAGGCGGGCAACATCAACTACGCACTGTCGATCACCGGCGGGAAGTACTTCGTCATCTTCGACGCGGACTTCGTCCCCGAGCCGAGCTTCCTGTTCGAGACGGTGCCGTTCTTCGCCAACGAGGACGTCGCCTTCGTCCAGACGCCCCAGGCGTACGGCAACCTCAACAACCTCATCTCGCGCGGCGCCGGCTACATGCAGGCAGTGTTCTACCGGTTCATCCAGCCGGGTCGGAACCGGTTCAACGCCGCGTTCTCCGTCGGCACGAACGTCATCTTCCGACGGAGGGCGATCGAGGACATCGGCGGCATGTACGCCGACTCGAAGTCGGAGGACGTCTGGACGTCGCTCAAGCTGCACGAGAACGGCTGGCGCTCCGTCTACATCCCCACCGAGCTCGCCGTCGGCGACACCCCGGAGACGATCGAGGCCTACACCAAGCAGCAGCTGCGCTGGGCGACCGGCGGGTTCGAGATCATGCTCACCCACAACCCGCTCTCCCTCAAGCACCGGCTCACGCTCGACCAGCGTGTGCAGTATCTCGTGACGGCGACGCACTACCTCACCGGCATCGCGCCACTGCTCCTGCTGCTCGTCCCGCCGATGACGATCTTCCTCGACCTGTCGCCGATGGACATGCAGGTCTCCCCGGCGACCTGGGTGCTGTTCTACGCGGGGTTCTACCTCATGCAGATCGCGGTCGCGTTCTACACGCTGGGGTCGTTCCGCCCGGAGACGCTGATGCTCGCCACGGTGTCCTTCCCGATCTACTGCCGTGCTCTGGTCAACGCGATGCGCAAGCGCGAGCAGAAGTGGCACGTGACGGGCAGCAAGGCAAAGGCGGCCTCGCCCTTCAACTTCATGATCCCGCAGGTGCTCATGTTCGTGTTCCTCGCACTGACGTCGGTGGCCGGCGCCTGGAAGGACATGTCGAACGGCACGGTCAGCCTGGCCCTGGCATGGAACACCACCAACGCCCTCATCCTCGGAGCATTCGTCGTGGTCGCCGCCCGTGAGGCGCACCGCCTCAAGCGCCCGGCGCGCGCCGGCTCCGAGCCCGCTCCCACCCTCGGAGGTCCCGCATGACCTGGTCCAACCGCTTCCGGCTCGCCGCAGGGCTGCTCGTCGTCCTCGCGGTCGCCGCCGTGCTCACGCTCCACCTCAACAAGGAGAAGGGGCTCGCTACGAGCTCCTCCGGATCGATCACCGCCGAGAACTACGACGTCGGGACGCCGTACGCGGGCCTCGTCGTCGAGCAGCTGGTCAAGGACGACGACACCGTCACTGCAGGTCAGAGCCTGTTCGTCATCGACAGCGCCGCCCTCCGCAACGAGGTGTCCCTGGGCCTGCAGCCCAGCGCAACGTCGGCATCCGTCGTGGACAAGGACGGCCGGCTGGTGGTCACGGCGGCCTCCGACGGCGTCGTGACCGATGTCGACGCCCAGTCCGGCACGTTCGTGCGGGGCTCGACGATCCTCGCGAAGATCGACCGCGCCAACACGCTCGAGGTCGAGGCGGAGTTCTCGCTCTCGCCCACGGAGTACGCCCGCGTGGACGACAACGCCCTGGTGACCATCGTCTTGCCGAACCAGAAGGCCTTGTCCGGCACGGTCGACAGCATGGACGTCAAGACCAACGACGGGAGCGCCGAGGCCGTCGTCACCGTCACGAGCAAGCAGCTCGTGCGCGGTGCCGAGAACGGGCTCGTCTCCTCCGGCACACCGGTGACCGCCCAGCTCCACCTCCGGAACGACGGGGTGCTGACGACGGTCGCGGACAAGGTCCAGGGCTACCTGCGGGAGTTCTTCTGATGACGGCCGCCTTCCGAGCGCGAGCGGTGGCGGTCGCGGTGCTCGCCATGGCTCTCGGCCTCGCCGCGTGCGGTCCGGGCTCCGACCCGCGCCGAGCCGCCGGCCCCGCGACCGCGGCGCTGCCCGACGTCGACCCCGCCGCGCTGGTGGCGGACGTCGCGCACGGCGACGTCGCGAAGATCGACCCCGTGCGCCTCGCCGACGGCCTGGCGCCGCCGACCAACAAGTGGTTCAGCGGGCTGGTCTTCGGCGACGCGCCGCAGCCGGTGTTCCCTCTGCCGCTGTCGTTCGGCCTCACCGCCGACGGCTTCCAGCTCGGCATGCCGGTGCCTGTCACCAGCGCGACGTCGATCGTCGGTTCGTTCACGCCGGACGTCACGGTCGCGGCCGGCGCCACGTCAACCCGGGTCAGCGCCTACGACGCCGTCTCCGTGACGATCGAGCTCCTGGACGGGGACGCCGTCCTGGGTACCGTCGTGCTGGCGGAGGGCTCTCCCTTTGTCAGCTACACCGCCGCCCAGGACACTACCCTGCAGGTCGACGCGCCCTTCGCCGCGACGGGCGACGGTCCGCCCGTCGCGACGGCGGGGAAGACCGAGTACGGCCTGGTCGCGCCCGACGGCACCGGGGACGCCGGGTCGATCGAGCTCACGAAGGGTCAGACGGCCACCTGGTTCCCGCTGCCCGGCGACGCGACCGACGGCACGCTCGACGCGCTCGCGGCCGCGGCGGCGCACCCGGTGACCGGGACGAAGGTCGAGTACGGCGTCGACCAGAAGGTCGCGCGGACGACGATCACGTACGAGTCGAAGGGCAAGGACGGCGTCTACACCACGATGCCGCACCAGCGCGCCGGCGATCAGCCCGACCGCACCTGCGACCTCGGCAGCTACCCCAGCATCTACGGCACCCTCGACCTCTGCACGGGTTCGAGCCTGACGACCTGGGCACCGGTCGTCGAACCGGCCGGCGCGCTCGACCTCGGCGACGTCGGCAAGGACCGGCGCGACGAGATCGTCGCGCAGCTCGCGAAGGACGTGGCCGGCACCGAGCCCTTCCCGTCGGACACCTACTTCGGCGGCAAGGCCCTCTACCGGGCGGCGACGCTCGTCCAGCTCGGGCACCAGCTCGACGCGGACGACGTCGTCGAGCCGCTGAAGAAGAAGCTGGTGGACGCGCTCACCGAGTGGACGCAGTCGACGGGCTGCGCAGATCGGGACGCGCGGTGCTTCGAGTACGACGAGTCCGCGCACGGCATCGTCGGCCTCACGCCCTCGTTCGGGTCGGACGAGTTCAACGACCACCACTTCCACTACGGGTACTTCCTCGGGGCGGCGGGCATCCTGGCCGCGGACGACACGAAGCTCGCGAAGACGTTCCGACCGGTGATGGACCTCCTGGCGCAGGACATCGCGGCCGCGAGGGGCAGCGACGAGTTCCCGGTGCTGCGTACCTTCGACCCGTTCCAGGGCCACGGGTGGGCGTCCGGCACGTCCCCGTTCGCGGACGGCAACAACCAGGAGTCCAGCTCCGAGGCCGTCAACGCCTGGAACGGGCTCGCGCTGTGGGGCGAGGCGTCCGGGCAGGACGCGCTCGCGACGGAGGGCACGTGGCTGCTGTCCGCCGAGGCCGCCTCGGCGAAGGCCTACTGGACGAACCCCGACCTTCAGGACCCCGTCTACCGGGGGTTCGAGCACCAGGTGGTGTCGCTCAACTGGGGCGGCAAGCGCGACTGGTCCACCTGGTTCAGCGGCGAGCCGAGCGCGATCCTCGGCATCCAGGTCCTGCCGCTCGGCCCGGCGGGTACCTACCTCGCCGGCGACCCGGACCGCATCCGCGCCAACGTCGAGGAGGCGACCCCGGACGGCTTCGACGTGACGTTCGGCGACTACCTGCTGATGTACAGCGGGCTTGCGGGGCCCGACGACGCTGCGAAGGCGTACAAGGAGTCCGCCACGCTTCCCGACGAGCGCATCGACGACGGGAACTCGCGCAGCTACCTCATGGCGTGGCTGTCGGCCCAGGGGGGCTGAGGGGGTCTCTGCGCGGACAGGGCGCCCGCGTCGACACCGCCTGGAGAAGGACGACAGGATGCGTGTCGAGATCGTGCGCGCGGCTCCGACCAGTGGATGACGGTCGGCAACGGGCCGCCGCCGACACCACACAGGGAGCGCACGATGAAGTACATGCTGCTGATGAACTACTACGTCGAGGGCGTGCAGCCGATCGACACCTGGAAGCCCGAGGACGTCCGCCGCCACATCCAGTTCCAGCATGACCTCGGGGCCGAGCTCGTCGCGACCGGGGAGCTGGTGGACGGGCAGGGCCTCGCCTGGCCGGACGACGCCAAGCTCGTGCGCAGCGATGGCATCAACCCGCCCGTCATCACCGACGGTCCCTTCGCCGAGAGCAAGGAGTTCCTGGCGGGCTACTGGACGGTGGACGTCGAGAGCGAGGCCCGAGCCATCGAGATCGCGGCCAAGGCGTCGGCCGCGCCGGGACCGGACGGCGTCCCGCTGCAGCAGGTCTTCCAGGTCCGAGCGCTCATGGAGGCCCCCGACGTCACCGAGTGAGGTCGCGTTCGACGAAGACCTGCTGCGCACGCTCGCGCCGCAGGTCCTCGCCGTGCTGGTGCGCCGGTCCGGCGACCTCGCGGACGCGCAGGACGCGGTGCAGGAGGCGCTGCTCGCCGCCGCCACGCAGTGGCCGGTCGACGGCGTGCCTGACAACCCGCACGGGTGGCTGGTGGTCGTCGGCCACCGCCGGCTCGTCGACGCGTGGCGGGCTCAGGAGTCGCGACGACGACGCGAGGAGCTCGTGGCGATGCCGGAGGCGGTCGCCGACTCGACCATGGGCGACGACTCGCTGCTCCTGCTGTTCGGCTGCTGCCACCCGGCCCTGTCGCCGGCGTCGGCCATCGCCCTCACGCTGCGCTCGGTCGGCGGGCTGACCACCGCCGAGATCGCCCGGGCGTTCCTGGTGCCCGAGGCCACGATGGCCCAGCGGCTCACCCGCGCACGCCGGACCTTGCGCGAGCTGGACGGGCCGTTCCGGATGCCGTCGGACGACCAGTACGGCGACCGGCTGCGGGCCGTGCTGCGGGTGCTGTACCTGATGTTCAACGAGGGGTACGCCAGCACGTCCGGCCCCTCGGTCGCTCGCGCCGACCTGTCGGTGGAAGCGCTGCGCCTCGCCCGCGCTCTGCACTCGAGCCTTCCCGACGACCCCGAGGTGGCGGGCCTGCTCGCCCTGATCCTGCTCACCGACGCTCGTCGCCCTGCCCGCACCGGTCCGCACGGAGAGCTCGTCGCCCTGCCCGACCAGGATCGCTCGCTCTGGGACCCGTCGATGATCGCCGAGGGCGTCCGGCTGGTCGAGGAGGCGCTGCCCCGGGGTGCCGTCGGGGAGTACCAGCTGCAGGCCGCGATCGCGGCGGTGCACGACGAGGCGCCCTCGGCCGACGACACCGACTGGCCCCAGCTGCTTGCGCTCTACGGGCTGCTCGAGCGCATGACCGGCAACCCGATGGTGAGCCTGAACCGCGCGGTCGCGGTCGCCATGGTGCACGGTCCGCGGGCCGGCCTCGAGGTGCTGGACACCCTGGTGGGAGCCCTGGGGACGCACCACCGATTGCTGGCCGTCCGCGGCCACCTGCTGGAACGCGCCGGCGATCCGGTCGGTGCCGCCGAGCAGCTGCTCGCAGCGTCGCGACGCACCACGAGCATCGCGGAGCGCGACTACCTCCTGCTTCAGGTGAGCCGGCTGCGCCACCCATCAGGCTGACCCCGTTGGACCATTCGGGTGGCCCGATATGTCCGATCTTGCGGGTTTGTCTGATTCGGCTGACGATGAGGCCATCGCACGTCCCGCGACGCAGCGTCGTCTGATCCCAGGCGCCGAGGGAAAGGCATGCCTGTGCAGATCGATTCCGCACCATCGTTCACGGACGGCTCGCACGACATCTCCCGCTCGCGGGAGAAGATCCGCCGTCGACGAGTGGTGCGGCTGCTGACAGTGCTGCTGGTGATCGAGACCTGGGCCATCGCGCGGCCGCTGCTCGGTCAGCCGGTGCTTCCCCAGATCCCGCCGATGGACCCGTTCCTGGTCACCACGACGGCGTTCTTCGTCGGGCTGATCCTGATTGCGATCCTCGGCCAGGGCATCACGTCGCGGTCGTCGCACATCATCGTGCGGCCCGAGCAGGTCGACGTCACGCTCGATGACGTCATCGGCATCGACGCCGTCAAGGAAGACGTGCGGCGTTCGCTGGACCTGTTCCAGACGCACCAGCAGTTCGCCGACCAGATGGGTGGTTCGCCGCGTCGCGGACTGCTGTTCGAGGGCCCGCCCGGCACCGGCAAGACCATGACGGCCAAGGCGATGGCGGCCGAGGCGGGGGTGCCGTTCCTCTTCATCTCCGCGACCTCCATGCAGTCCGTCTACTACGGCGGCACCGCGAAGAAGATCCGCTCGTACTTCAAGGCCTTGCGCAAGGCCGCCCGCACCGAGGGCGGCGCGATCGGCTTCATCGACGAGATCGACGCCATCGGTATCCGTCGCGACGCCATGAGCAGCTCCTCGTTCAGCCCGCTCGACGCGATGCGCATGGGTCGGGACCCGCGCGCCATCCTGAGCCCGCTGAACTCCGACGCCACCGGCGGCGTGGTCAACGAGCTGCTCGTGCAGATGCAGTCGTTCGACGTGCCGTCGCCCGGCGACCGGTTCGTCAACTGGTTCACGTCGCGCCTCAATCTGTTCCTGCCCGCCGCGCGCCAGCGTCCGCTCCGCAAGCCCGGCAAGGCCCCGATCCTGCTGATGGCCGCGACCAACCGTGCCGCCGCCCTCGACCCCGCGCTGCTGCGCCCCGGCCGCTTCGACCGCTGCCTCGCCTTCTCCGCCCCCGACGTGCACGGTCGACGGGCGCTCGTCGACCACTTCTTGGCCTCGCGGTCCACCGACGAGGAGCTGCAGGACCAGGCGCTGCGCGAGCGGATCGCCGCCGCGACCAGCGGCTGGACCCCCGTGATGATCGAGCACCTGATGGACGAGGCGCTGGTCAACGCCTTGCGCCGCGGGTCGCGCACCATGAGCTACGCCGACATCGAGCACGCCCGCATCACCGAGATGGTCGGCATCGGCCAGCCCGTCACCTACACCGAGCACGAGCAGCGGCTCATCGCCACGCACGAGGCCGGGCACGCGGTCACGGCCTGGCTCGTCGCCCCGAACCGGACCCTCGAGGTGCTGACGATCGTGCGCCGCGGCGAGGCGCTCGGGCTGCTCGCGCACAACGACTGCGACGAGGTCTACACGCGCTCGCACTACGACCTGCGCGCCCTCGTGCAGATCGCCATGGGCGGCTGGGTGGCCGAGGAGCTGTTCTTCGGTCAGACGAGCACCGGCCCGGCCGGTGACCTGGCCGCCGCCACGCGCACGGCCGCCCAGATGGTCGGTGCGGCCGGCATGACCGGCTCGCTGATCTCGTTCGCGGCGACCCCGCACGACCTGGTCTCCGCCGTCCTGTCCGACAAGTCCGCCCGCGACCAGCTCGAGGGGGTCCTCGACGACGCCCGCAGCACGGTCCGCCGGCTGCTGAGCAAGGAACGCCACCTGGTCGAGGCGCTGCGCGACGCCCTCCTCGAGAGGCACGAGCTGATCGGTCCGGAGATCACCGACGTGCTCGACGCGGCGGCATTCGCGCAGGAGCGGATGGGTCAGCAGACCGAGGCCGAGAACCGTGCCGCCGTTGCGGCGGGTGCGGCGGCGGCGATGGCGCACGCGGCGGCGGAACGTCTTCGGGTGGCCTAGCCTTCGGGCGTGCCCGAGGGTCATACCGTCCATCGCATCGCCCGCCAGCTCGATCTCGACCTGGTCGGTCGTCGCCTGGCCGTGAGCTCTCCCCAGGGGAGGTTCGCGGCCGGGGCCCGACGCCTCGATGGTCAGCTGCTCGTGGCGTCGCGGGCGGTGGGCAAGCAGCTGTTCCTGGAGTTCGAGTCCGGCGACGTCCTGCGCGTCCACCTCGGCCTGTACGGCGCATGGGACTTCTTCGGCCGACTCACCCCGCTCAACCCGGGCGACGTCGCGCGCGGCAGCATGGGCGCCCCGCGCCTGCGCCGGTCGGTCCGCATGGGCGAGGACGAGCGTGCGTCCGCTGCGGTGGACGACGCCGAGTTCCCGCCCGCGCCGGTCGGCCAGGTCCGCGTCCGCCTGGCCTCCGCGGAGACGGTCGCGGACCTGCGGGGTCCGTCGGCGTGCGAGGTCCTGGACCCGACCGAGGTCGCCGCCGCCGTGGCACGTCTTGGCCCGGACCCTGCGGGCGAGGGTCCGGCCGGCCGCGACGCGATGATCGAGCGCCTCACCACCCGCAACGTCGCCGTCGGTCAGCTGCTGATGGACCAGTCGGTCGTCGCGGGGATCGGCAACATCTACCGCGCCGAGCTGCTCTTCCGCGCGCGCCTCGACCCGCACACCCCCGGCCGACGAGTCCCGCGCGAGGTCGCCGGTGCCCTCTGGGACGACTGGGCGGTCCTGCTCGCCGAGGGCATCCGGACAGGCGTGATCCTCACCCGAGACCTCTCGCCGGCCGAGCACGCAGCCGCACTGGTCGGACCCGACCGTGCGCCACTGGGTCTACCACCGCACCGGTCTGCCGTGCCGGGTCAGCGGCAACCCGGTCGTCGTCGAGACCATGGCCACCCGCAACCTCTACTGGTGCCCGACCTGCCAGCGCTAGCCGGCGGGGTCGAGGCCTAGCAGGCGTCGCCAGGCGCGGTGGTGCTCGACGGTGACGCCCTGGTACCCGGGCAGCTGGTCGAACGCGTCGCGCACAGCGAGCGTCTCGGACTCGAGGGCGGCCGCGCCGACGCCTGCGAAGGTGTACTGCGGTCCACCGGCGACCTCGGCCGTGTCGGTCTCCACCCCGATCGTGAACGGCGTGCCGAGCGAGGCGGCCGCGACGGCTGCCGTACCGGCGAGCGAGACGATCCCGTCGGGACCCTGGGCGTGGTTGCTGAAGGCCACGACCGCGATGCGTGAGGCGCGCGCGAGCACCTCGTCGAGCAGCGTGCCCGCGCCGTACGGCTCGTGCGCGAGCCACCACGGCACGTCGATCCCGAGACCGACGCCGGAGGGCAGGCCGGCGCGCACGCGGTCCAGCAGGGCGAGCCACTGGCGGCAGACGAGCGGGCGGTTCGACGTCCAGCCGGGCGTGGTCCACGGCTCGACGTCGAGCTGCACGATCGAACCTCCGCCGGAACGCAGAGCGGCCAGCGCCCACGTGAGGGCGAGATCCGGTGTCGGCAGCCAGCCCGGGTCGCCGCCCAGCGGGCTGACCTGCACGGACGCCGCGCGCAAGAGCGGTACACGCGGACGCGAACCAGGTGCCCACGGGTCCCTCGTCGCTCGCCCACGGCGCCGAGAGGAACACGTGGTCGAGTCCGCGCGACGTGCAGAACGCGACCAACGCGTCGACCTGCGCGGGCGCGTAGGACCGGCCGCGGGCGTCGTCGGAGGCCGGCACGGGGTTGTCCCAGGCCCACATCGAGGTCAACGCGGAGACGGTCATGTCGCGGACGCCGTCATGACGCGGACGGGAAGGCGCGCTCGCCGACGGGGACCTCGGCGCTCAGCGTGTTCGCGCGGGTGGCCAGCGGGCACGTCCACGCGGGGTTGTAGGCGCACGACGGGTTGTAGGCGAAGTTCAGGTCGATGACGAGCTTGTTGCCGGCCATCCCGTGGTCCGCCCCCTTCACCGTGTCGAGGACGTACCTGCCCCCGCCGTACGTCGCCGACCCCGCGAGCGCGTCGCGCACCGGGACGAACAGCCCGCCTGCGTACGTCTTGAGCGACCAGACGGCCAACGACCCGAGGTCGCCGAGCTGAACGGTGCCGATGCGGACGAAGGGCACGATGCCGTCACCCGCGGTCGCCACGTCCATCCGCTGCTCGCTGGCCGGCTCGAGGACCGCCTCGAACCGGTAGGCCGGGTCGTACTGCGCGACGTCGAGCCCGGAGAACGACGCGGACGCGACGACGTCGAGCGGGGAGGCGGGATGCGTCGCGAAGAGCTCGTCGCGCTGCTGCACCCAGACGCCGTGCGCGGCCTCCGGGTCGGTCGCCGAGATCCGCCGGATGTCGGCGTACATCTGGGCGACGCGACGGCGCCAGTCGGCAATGGCCACAGGGTCGAAGGCCGAGGCGGGTGCGGTCACGAGAACCACGGTCGCACGTCGGACCCGCACAGGGCGAACCTGCGCCTGAAAAGAAGGATGCGGCCGAGTGTGTGAGGGTGGTGCACATGGACCTGCGCATCTTCATCGAGCCCCAGCAGGGGGCGTCCTACGACGACCAGCTCGCCGTGGCCAAGGCCACCGAGGACCTCGGTTTCGACGCCTTCTTCCGCTCCGACCACTACGTGCGGATGGGTCCCGGCGACGGTCTGCCGGGTCCGACCGACTCCTGGACGACGCTCGCCGGGCTCGCGCGCGAGACGAGCCGGATCAAGCTGGGCACGCTCGTGTCGTCGGCAACCTTCCGCCACCCGGGGATCCTCGCGATCCAGGTGGCGCAGGTGGACCAGATGTCGGGCGGGCGGGTCGAGCTCGGGCTCGGGGCCGGCTGGTTCGAGCAGGAGCACGCCGCATACGGCATCCCGTTCCCGGCGAAGCGTTTCGGCCTGTTCGCCGAGCAGCTCGAGGTGATCACCGGCCTGTGGGGCGCGACCGGGCCGTACAGCTTCCACGGGGAGCACTACGACCTGACGGACTCGCCCGCGCTGCCGAAGCCGGCCCACGACATCCCCCTGATCATCGGCGGGAGCGGCGCGACCAAGACGCCCGCGCTGGCCGCCCGGTACGCCGCGGAGTTCAACCTGAACTTCCCCGCGCCGACCGAGGTCGAGTCGCGCGTGAAGGTCCTGGCGCAGGCCTGCGAGGCCGTGGGCCGGGACCCGCAGAGCCTGACGATCTCCGTGGCGAACGTGCTGTGCGCCGGTCGCGACGACGCGGAGGTGGCGCGTCGCGCGGCGGCGATCGGGCGCGACGTCGAGGAGGTCCGGGAGACCGGTTTCGCGGGGACGCCGTCGGCGATCGTGGACCGGATCGGGTCGTTCCGCGAGCTCGGGGTCAGCCGGATCTACCTGCAGGTGCTCGACCTGCACGACCTGGACCACCTGGCGTTCGTCGCGTCGGAGGTCGCCAGCCAGCTCTGACGGGTCAGGCCGAGGCCAACGACGACACCGGCGCCTCGATCGACGGGTCGGCGCGCGGCGCTCGCACGAGCACGACGACCGTGTGCACGAGCAGGACGACGAGTGCGATGTTGCGCGCCGCGAGGGTCAAGGTGACGCCGGGGCCCTTGTTGATGATCTCGCCGTACAGCCACGGGAACACGACCTGCGTCGCGCCCGCGATCCCGAGCGTCAGCCACGCCGTGAACTTCCACCCCGGCAACCGCAGGGCGAGCGCCACGGCGACCGGTGGCGCGAGCCACGTCATGTACTGCGGCGAGCCCACCTTGTTGAACACCAGGAGCACGAGCGTCAGCAGCATCGCGCCGCGGATGAGCATCTCGGTGCGGGCCAGGCCGCCGGACCACAGCGCCTCCCCGATCCGTTCGCGACGCCACCACAGCAGCAGCACCGCAGAGCGCGACCACGACGGGCTGGAGGATGCCCAGGAGGTCCGCGGCGATCTGCGTCCCGGGCCCGATGATCTCCCACGTGACGATCGGCTCGTTCAGGAAGGCGTGGATGTGCGAGGAGAACAGCCCGGCCAGGATCCAGGGCGTCGCGCCGGGCGACTCGATCTGGAGCCCACGCTTGTCCTGCTCGGTGAGGAAGGACGCGACGTGCGAGAACCCGCCGCCGAGCGCGACCGCGCCGATGATCACGGCAGAGACCAGGGCGCCGGGAAGCACGACGCTGCGCCACGGACGCCGCACGGCGAAGAACATCGACAGCAGCAGAGCGCCCGGAGCGACCTTGACCCACGCAGCGGCGGTGAGCAGCGACGACGCGATGCGGGGATGGTTGAGGGCGATCGCGAGCGCGACGACGATCACGGGCGCGACGACGCCGTCCAGACGACCCATCGCGATCGGGCCGAGCAGCAGCAGGAACGCCAGCCACCACCACGCACCGAGCGTCGTGCCGCCGCCACGGGGTCGGTCCGGACGCGGCACCCGCAGCAGGAACACCAGCGCGACGGCGTCCAGGATCGTCACCATCAGGGCCCAGCCGACCGCGTACGGCGACCCGCCGCCGGTGCCGAAGGGCGCGGCCGCGAGCATCGGCAGGATCGCGCCCGCCGGGTAGACCCAGTCGCCGGAGAGCACCGGCCACTGGCCGTCGTGCAGCGCCAGGATACATCCAGTAGCGGTAGAGCTCGAGGTCCCAGAACGCCTTCTGCGGGATCATGATCAAGCCGACGAACGCCAACCACGCGTGCACGACGACGAACGAGACCCACACGGCAGGCGTGGAGCTCAGCAGCTTCTGGCGCAGCGGGACCTCCCAGGACGTGACCCGACGTGGGCCGAGAAGTGCGGGCGACAGAGTAGCCAGAGGACCTGTGCGCTCGGGAGAGGTCAGCCTGCGGGTGCGACCGGCGCCGGCGTGACCAGCCGCTCGTAGGGCGTGCACCGCCGCGGGCGCAACGAGCGGGACCGCCATGTCGAGCGTGACGTCGGCCGACCGGCTTCAGCTCGGTGAACTTGTCACCCAGGGCGACGTTGACCGTCGGGTCCTCGCCGCCGACGAGGAACATGGTCGCACCGTCGAACTGGTCCAGGAGCGTGTACGCCTGGGCGATGCCGTTGATCCCGAAGGAGATCCGCGCGACGCCCTCGTAGCTCTCGACGTTCGCCGTGGTGCCGATGACGAAGCCGCGGTCCTTGAGCGCCGAGGCGGTCGCACCCGCCAGTCCCGCCCGCGTGGTCGCGTTGTTCACGTTGACCGTGATCGCGGAGTAGGCGACCGGCATCGCGCCGACCGGCGGGCACGGGAACGCGACGAGCGCCTCGGTCGGGCTGGGTGCCTGGGCGATCGCCCGGTCGAGCCCGGGCAGGTCGAGCTTGCCGGTGAAGCACGGCCGCGGCACCGAGGCCGACCAGGGCCAGTCACGGCGAGCAGCACGCCGAAGACCACGGCCTGGCGCTCGTGCATGTGCCGACGACGAAGCTGGCGGTTCGCGGTCGATCTCGCTCATGCCGCGCCCCTCGCCGGGTCGTCGCTCGGCAGCACGAGCACCCGCGCGTGCAGGACGGGGCGCTGGTGCAGGGCGGCCCGGACGGCGCGATGCAGTCCGTCCTCGAGGTACATGACGCCGCGGTACTGGACCACGTGCGCGAACATGTCGCCGTAGAACGTGGAGTCCTCCGCGAGGAGGGCGTCGAGGTCCAGCGTCCGCTTCGTCGTGGTCAGCTCGTCGAGCCGGATCTGGCGCGGAGGCACCTCGGCCCACTGCTTGGCCGTGGTGAGGCCATGGTCCGGATAGGGCCTGCCCTCGCCCACGGCCTTGAAGATCACGGGGGGAGTCTAAGCGGAGCATGCCCGTGACGGGACACTTCGCGACGCGGATCATCCGGGGTGGTCGCCCGGGTGAGGGCCGTCCTCGAGATGGGTTCCGGCAAGGAATGGCCGGTGGGCGTCAGGGAACCGTCAAGACGGCCGACGGGCCCCGGAACCGGGCGTAGACCTGCGGTGCGGCCCGCTCGTCGGGTCGTCGGGAGCCCGCTCCCGCCCGTCGTCGAAGGTGCACCATGCCGGACCTCGCCTACCTCGCGCTGACGGTCGCGTTCTTCGCGGTCGTCGCGCTCCTCGCCCGCCGGACGGACCACTCATGAGCGACTGGGTAGGCCTCGTCCTGGCCGGTGCGCTCCTGGTGTACCTGGTCGTCCAGCTGCTGCGGTCGGACAAGGTCCGATGAGCGACGGCGTGGCCTCGGTCCTGCAGATCGCCGTCGTCGTGCTGGTGCTCGCCCTCGCGTATCGGCCGCTCGGTGACTACCTCTACCGGTCGCTGACCAGCGCGAGGCACCTGCGCGTGGAACGTGCGGGCTACCGCGTCATGCGCGTGGACCCGGACGCCGAGCAGCGCTGGAGCACGTACCTGATGTCGGTGCTCGGCTTCTCGCTGGCGTCCGTGGTGGTCCTGTTCGGGCTCGCTCGGCTGCAGGACCACCTGCCGATGGGTGCGCCGGCGATGGACCCGGCGGGCGCCTGGAACACCGCCGTCTCGTTCGTCACCAACACCAACTGGCAGTGGTACTCGGGCGAGGTCGCCGCGGGGAACCTCATCCAGATGGCCGGGTTCGCGGTGCAGAACTTCCTGTCCGCCGCGGTCGGCATCGCGGTCGTCGCCGCGCTCGCCCGGGGATTCGCCCGGTCCGGGACCGACGGACGCGTCGGCAACTTCTGGGCCGACCTCGTGCGCGTCACGGTCCGCGTGCTGCTGCCGCTCGCCTTCGTGGCAGCCCTGGCGCTCGTGGCAGGCGGCGTGATCCAGAACCTCGGGTCGCACACGGACATCACGACGCTGGCGGGTGGCTCGCAGACCGTGCTCGGCGGCCCGGTGGCCTCTCAGGAGGCGATCAAGGAGCTCGGCACCAACGGCGGCGGCTTCTTCAACGCCAACTCGGCGCACCCGTACGAGAACCCCACGCCGTGGACCAGCACCCTCGAGGTCGTCCTCCTGCTGCTCATCCCGTTCAGCCTGCCGCGCATGTTCGGCCGGCTGGTGGGCGATCGCCGGCAGGGCAACGCGATCCTCGCCGCGATGGTCACGCTCTGGATCGCCGCGGTCGGGTTCCTCACCTGGGCCGAGCTGGCGGGTGCGGGTGCCGCACCGATGGCCGCGGGGGCCGCGATGGAGGGCAAAGAGGTGCGATTCGGTGAGGCGGCGTCCGCGCTCTTCGCCGCGTCGACCACCATGACCTCGACCGGTGCCGTGAACTCGATGCACGACTCGTTGACCGCCCAGGGCGGCGGCGTCGCGATGCTCGGCATGCTGCTCGGCGAGGTCGCCCCCGGCGGCGTCGGCAGCGGCCTGTACGGGATGGTGATCCTCGCGATCGTCGCGGTGTTCCTGGCCGGGCTCATGGTCGGGCGCACGCCGGAGTACCTGGGCAAGAAGATCGGCCGCGAGGAGATCACCCTGGTGGCGCTCGCCGTGCTGACCATGCCCGCCGTCGTCCTCATCGGGTCCGCGATCGCGATCTCGGTGCCCGCCGGGCTCGCCGGGCAGCTGCAGGGCGGGCCGCACGGGCTGTCGGAGATCGTCTACGCCTTCGCCTCGGCGGGCAACAACAACGGGTCGGCGTTCGCGGGCCTCGGCCACCGGTACGACGTTCTACAACACCCTGCTCGGGATCGCGATGCTCGTCGGCCGGTTCGTGCCGATCGCCCTCGTCCTGGCCCTCGCCGGCCGGTTCGCACGGCAACGTCGCGTACCGGAGTCGGCCGGGACGCTGCCCACGCACACGCCGCTGTTCGTCGGCCTCCTGGTCACGGTGACGCTCGTCGTCGTCGGCCTCACCTTCATCCCCGTCCTGTCCCTCGGTCCCGTCGTGGAGTCGCTGTCATGAGCACGGTCCTGGAATCACGCGTCCCGACGAGCTCGCCGACGCCCCCGAACCGGGCGATCTCCGGCGCGCAGATCCTGCGTGCGCTGCCGGGTGCGCTCCGGGGGCTCGATCCGCGTCGGCTGTGGGACGCCCCCGTCCTGTTCGTCGTCGAGGTCGGCGCCGCGTTCACCACCGTCCTGGCCGTGGTCGAACCCACGGCCTTCGCGTGGGCGATCACGGTGTGGCTGTGGCTCACCATCCTGTTCGCGACGCTGGCGGAGTCCATCGCCGAGGGCCGCGGCAAGGCGCAGGCAGCCTCTCTGCGGGCGAGCCAGCGCGAGACCACGGCGCGGCGCGTGATGGCGCCGCAGGACACCCTCGAGTGGACCAGCGGGCTCGACCAGCTCGAGACGGCCCAGGTCGCGTCGTCCACGCTGAAGGTCGGCGACGTGGTCGTGGTCGAGACCGGCGAGACGATCCCCGGCGACGGCGACGTCATCGAGGGCGTGGCGAGCGTCGACGAGTCGGCGATCACCGGGGAGTCCGCGCCGGTCATCCGTGAGTCCGGCGGCGACCGGTCGGCCGTCACGGGCGGCACCGTCGTCCTGTCCGACCGGATCGTCGTGCGGATCACCGCCCCGGCCGGGCACACCTTCGTCGACCGGATGATCGCGCTGGTCGAGGGCTCGGCCCGCCAGAAGACGCCGAACGAGGTGGCGCTGAACGTCCTGCTCACCACGCTGACGATCGTGTTCCTGCTCGCCGTCGTGACCCTGCAGCCGTTCGCCGTCTACTCCGGCGCGCAGCAGCAGCTGATCGTGCTCGTCGCGCTGCTCGTCTGCCTGATCCCGACCACGATCGGGGCGCTGCTCGCGGCCATCGGGATCGCCGGCATGGACCGGCTGGTGCGTCGCAACGTGCTCGCGATGTCCGGCCGCGCGGTCGAGGCGGCAGGCGACGTCGACGTGCTGCTGCTCGACAAGACCGGGACGATCACGCTGGGAAACCGCCAGGCGGCGGACCTGCTGCCCGCCGCGGGTGTCTCGCCCGAGGACCTCGCCGATGCCGCGCAGCTGTCCTCGATGGCCGACGAGACGCCCGAGGGCCGCTCGGTCCTCGTGCTGGTCAAGGAGCAGTTCGGCCTGCGCGAGCGGCACGACCTCGCGGGCGCCGAGCTGGTGCCGTTCGCCGCGCGAACGCGGATGAGCGGGGTGGACCTTCCCGGACGCCGGGTCCGGAAGGGGGCGGCTGCGGCCGTCGTGCAGTGGGTCCGGGTCTCGGGTGGCTCGGTCTCCGACGACGTCGGGTCGACCGTCGATGCGATCTCCGCGTCGGGCGGGACGCCCCTGGTCGTGGCGTCGCAGAAGGGGTCCGCGCCCGCGCGCGTGCTCGGCGTCATCCATCTGAAGGACGTGGTGAAGGACGGGATGCGCGAGCGTTTCGACGCCCTGCGCGCGATGGGCATCCGCACGGTGATGGTCACCGGCGACAACCCGCTCACGGCGAAGGCGATCGCGGACGAGGCCGGCGTCGACGACTTCCTGGCGGAGGCCACCCCCGAGGACAAGCTCGCCCTCATCCGCAAGGAGCAGGAGGGCGGTCGGCTCGTCGCGATGTGCGGCGACGGCACCAACGACGCGCCGGCGCTCGCCCAGGCGGACGTCGGGGTCGCGATGAATACCGGCACGACCGCCGCGAAGGAGGCCGGCAACATGGTCGACCTCGACTCGAACCCGACCAAGCTGCTCGAGATCGTCGAGATCGGCAAGCAGCTGCTCATCACGCGCGGCGCGCTGACGACGTTCTCGGTGGCCAACGACGTGGCCAAGTACTTCGCGATCCTGCCGGCCATGTTCGTCGTCGCGTTCCCGCAGCTCGGCGTGCTCGAACGTGATGCACCTGTCGTCGCCGCAGTCCGCGATCCTCTCCGCCGTCATCTTCAACGCGCTGGTGATCGTCGCGCTCCTGCCGCTCGCGCTGCGCGGGGTCCGCTACCGGCCGTCGTCCGCGTCCGCGCTCCTGCGGCGCAACCTGCTGGTCTACGGCGTCGGCGGCATCATCGCGCCGTTCGTCGGGATCAAGCTCATCGACCTGATCGTCACTGCCTTGGGGATGTCCTGATGAATGAGTCGCTGTCCTTCCTCCGCCAGACCTGGGCCGGCCTGCGGGTGCTGATCGTGCTCACGGTGCTGCTCGGGGTCGTCTACCCGCTGGCGGTGACGGGGGTGTCCCAGGTCGCCCTGCGGTGGCAGGCCAACGGGTCGTTGGTCGACGCCGACGGCGCGCGGGTCACGCTCGCCGTCGCAGGCGGTGGGCTCCCTGCTCATCGGCCAGCAGTTCGAGGGCGACCAGTGGTTCCACCCGCGGCCCTCGGTCGCCGGGGACGGGTACGACACGCTCGCGTCCGGCGGCTCGAACCTCGGGCCGATGAACGAGGATCTCGTCGCGACGATCGAGCAGCGGCGCGCAGCGGTGGCCGCGACGGAAGGCGTCTCGGGGGCCGACGTCCCGCCCGACGCCCTCACCGCGTCGGCTTCCGGCCTCGACCCCGACATCTCGCCGGCCTACGCGAACCTGCAGGTGGCCCGCGTGGCGAGGGAGAACGGGCTCTCGGTCGCGCAGGTGCAGACCCTCGTCGACGAGACGACCGTCGGCCGTGACCTCGGAGTGCTCGGCGAACCGCGGGTCGACGTGCTGCGTCTCAACCTGGCGCTGCGGACAATGGGCTCGTGACCAGTGAAGGCTCGCGACGGGGACGACTCACCGTCTACCTCGGTGCGGCCCCCGGCGTGGGCAAGACCTACGCGATGCTCGACGAGGCCCACCGCCGCCTGTCCCGCGGGACGGACGTGGTCGTGGGCCTCGTCGAGACGCACGGACGACCGGCCACCGCGATCCAGGTCGAGGGACTGGAGGTACTGGACCGCGCGGTGCTGTCCTATCGCGGTTCGGAGTTCACCGAGCTGTCGGTGCAGGCGGTGCTCGACCGCCACCCCGAGGTCGTCCTCGTCGACGAGCTCGCGCACACCAACGTCCCCGGCAGCGTGCACGAGAAGCGCTGGCAGGACGTGCACGACCTGCTCGCGGCGGGGATCGACGTGGTGACCACGGTGAACGTGCAGCACCTCGAGTCGCTGAACGACGACGTCGAGGCGATCACCGGCGTGAAGCAGCGCGAGACCGTGCCGGACCACGTGGTGCGCGACGCCGACCAGATCCAGCTGGTCGACCTCTCCCCGGACGCCCTGCGGCGCCGGCTCGCGCACGGGAACGTCTACCGCGCCGACCAGATCGACGCGTCGCTCAGCCAGTACTTCCGCGTCGGAAACCTCACCGCGCTGCGCGAGCTCGCGCTGCTGTGGCTGGCCGACCGCGTCGACGACGCGCTCGCGGTCTACCGCCGCGACCACCGGATCGAGCAGCCCTGGCCCGCGCGCGAACGCGTGGTCGTCGCGGTCACCGGGCGGCGCCGAGGTGGACACCCTGGTGCGCCGCGGGGCCCGCATCTCCCAGCGGTCGGCCGGCTCCGAGCTGCTCGCGGTCCACGTGCTCGCGACCGACGGCCTGCCGACCGCCGCGCCCGCGACGATCGCCGCGCAGCGGCGCCTGGTCGAGTCGCTCGGCGGCACCTTCCACACCGTCGTCGGCGAGGACATCGCGACTGCCGTCGTCGACTTCGCGCGCGGCGTCAACGCCACGATGATCGTGGTCGGCGTCTCGCGGCGCAGCCGGCTGCGTGAGGCGTTCTCCGAGTCGCACGGCACCGAGATCGCCCGGCTGGCCGGCGTGATCGACGTGCACCTCGTGACGCACGAACGGGCGCGCGCGGGCCGTCGGCGGATCCGTCGGTCGTCGCTGTCGTCGTCCCGGGTCTGGGCCGGCTGGGCCACGGCGCTGCTCGGGCCTGTGCTCCTCACCGCCGTGCTCTCCGGTCTGCGCGACGCGATCAGCCTGCCCACCGACCTCATGCTCTTCCTCGCGCTCACCGTCCTGGTCGCGCTCATCGGCGGCCTGTGGCCGGCCATCGTCTGCGCGGTCGTCGGGTTCCTGCTGCTCAACTGGTTCTTCATCGCGCCGACCGGCCAGCTGACCATCGCCAAGCCGGAGAACGCGCTCGCCCTGGTGGTGTTCGTGCTGGTCGCCGCCGGGGTCGCGTCCGTGGTCGACCTGGCCGCGCGTCGCACCACGGACGCGTTCCGCGCGCGGGCCGAGGCCTCCGCGCTCGCCGCCGTGTCCCGGTCGGTGCTCTCGGGCGAGGACACGGCGGCTGCACTGGTCGCGAGGCTGCGCGAGACGTTCGGGCTGACGGCGGTGTCGCTGGTGGAGGACCAGACGACGGTCCTGGCCACCGACGGCCCCGACCCGGCACTGACGGTTCAGGACGCGCAGGTGGTCCTGACCGTCGACGAACGTCGGGTCCTGCTGCTGACCGGCCGCGTACTGCCCGCCTCCGACCGGCGCGTGCTCGAGGCGTTCGCGTCGCAGGTCAGCATCGTGCTCGAGCACGAGCGGCTGAGCGCCGCAGCGGAGCAGGCCCGCGTCCTCGAGCAGGCCGACGCCACGCGGACCGCGCTCCTGGCGGCCGTCTCGCACGATCTGCGCACGCCGCTGGCCACCATCCGCGCGTCCGTCGACGGGCTGACGTCGACGGCGCTCACGCTGGACGACACCGACCGCGCGGCCCTCGTCGGCACCCTGGAAGAGTCCACCGCCCGGCTCGAGCGGCTCATCGACAACCTGCTCGACCTCTCCCGCCTGCAGACCGGCAGCGTCCGGCCGGTGCTGCGCGCCACGAGCCTCGACGAGATCGTGCCGTTCGCGGTCGAGGGCTACCCGCCCGGCGTGGTCGTGCTCGACGTCCCCGAGGACCTGCCGTACGTGCAGACCGATCCCGGGCTGCTGGAGCGGGTCGTCGCCAACCTGGTGTCCAACGCGGTCCGGCACGGCTCCTCCGTCGTGGTCAGCGCGTCGGTGGTCGGGCGTGCGATGGTCGTGCGCGTGGTGGACGACGGGCCGGGCGTTCCCGACGCCTTGAAGGGTCAGCTCTTCGCGCCCTTCCAGCGGCTCGGCGACACGACCGGCCCGGGCCTCGGGCTGGGGCTGGCGGTCGCCGAGGGGCTCGCGACGGCCGTCGGCGCGGAGGTCGCGGCCGAGGACACCGCCGGCGGCGGGCTGACGATGCTCGTGACGGTGCCGCTCGCATGAAGATCCTCGTGGTCGACGACGAACCCGGCCTCGCGCACGCCCTCGCGATCACGCTGCGCGCGTCCGGCTGGTCGGTGGAGACCGCGGTCGATGGCGCATCGGCGCTGCGGTCCGCGGCGGCGCACACCCCCGACGTCGTCCTGCTCGACCTCGGCCTGCCGGACATGAGCGGCCTCGACGTGATCACCGCCCTGCGCGCCTGGAGCCGGATGCCGATCGTGGTCCTGTCCGCGCGGCAGCACGGCGAGGACAAGGTCGACGCTCTCGATGCCGGGGCCGACGACTACGTGACCAAGCCGTTCGCGATGAACGAGCTCCTCGCGCGGCTGCGGGCGGCGGTGCGACGCGCGGCGCCCGGTCCAGGGGGACGACGAGGCCGTGGTGACCGCCGGATCGCTCACCATCGACCTCGCCCGCGCCCGCGTCCTGCGTGACGGTGTCGAGGTGCGACTGACCCCCACCGAGTGGTCGATGCTCGAGGTGCTCGTGCGCAACCGCGGCCGGCTGGTCGGTCGTCGCCAGCTGCTGCAGGAGGTCTGGGGACCGGGCTACTCAGACGAGACCCACTACCTGCGCGTCTACTCCGCCCAGCTGCGCCGCAAGCTCGAGGACGACCCGTCCCACCCGCGCCACATCCTGACGCAACCGGGCATGGGCTACACGTTCGAGGCGTAACCGGTCTCCGCCCTCGGACCCGCGCCCCGACGGACCGTCGAAACGCATACGGAGGGTGCTCGACGACGGTCCGTGTGCGTTTCAACGGTCCGTCGGTGGGCTCGGGGGCGCACAACGAAGCCCCCGCTGCACCGGGCAGGCGGGGGCTTCGGTCGCTCAGATCAAGCGCGGTAGACGGCGGTGATCGGGCAGTTGAACGGGTCGCGGTCCGAGCGGCCCACGGTGTTCAGGTACTTCACGATGATCGAGTACGAGCGGGGCAGCGACACCTGCATGTACGGGATGTTGTGCTCCTTGCAGTACGCCTGCACGATCGGCTTGGCGCGGCGCAGGGACGGCCGGGGCATCGACGGGAACAGGTGGTGCTCGACCTGGTGGTTCAGCCCGCCCATGAGGATGTCGACCCACTTGCCGCCGCCGATGTTGCGGCTGGTGAGCACCTGGCGGCGCAGGAAGTCCATGCGCGAGTCCTTGGGGATCAGCGGCATGCCCTTGTGGTTCGGGGCGAACGAGGCGCCCATGTAGAACCCGAAGACGCCCATCTGCACGGCGAGGAAGACCAGCGCGATCGGCCAGGACATCACGAGGAAGACGAGCGCGAGCCCGCCGCCGAGCCGGATCGTCATCATGACGATCTCGGCGGCGCGGTGGTCGAGCTTCTCGCGCGACGACAGCCGCTTGATGGCGGCGATGTGCAGCGCCATGCCCTCGAGGAACAGGAGCGGGAAGAAGAAGAAGCCCTGGTGCTTGATGAACCAGACGTTCCACTTTCCGGTCTTCGACATGGCCTGCTCGGGCGTGAACGCGAGGACCTCGAGGTCGATGTCGGGGTCGGTGTCGATCTTGTTCGGGTTGGCGTGGTGGCGCGTGTGCTTGCGCTGCCACCAGCCGTGGCTCAAGCCGACGAACAGGTCGGCGAGCACGAGGGAGGTCCAGTTGTTCGCGCGTCCGTCGGCGAAGATCTGCCGGTGCGCGGCGTCGTGACCGAGGAAGGCCACCTGCGTGAGGATGACGGCGGCGGCGAAAGCGACAGCCACCTGCCACCAGGAGTCGCCGACCAGGATGATCGTGGCGATGAGGCCCAGCACGGCCAGCACGGCGGCTGACAGGCGGACGGCGTAGTGCGCGGGCCGACGCTTCATGAGGCCGGCGGCCTGGACGGTGCGGGTCAGCTCGGTGAAGTCGCTGACGGCGCGGTCACGCGGCCGGGCGGGTAGGGCAGTGGCAGAGCTCATGAGGTGTGTCCCTCCATCGTGCGGGGCGCGCCATCGTGCGTGGAGAACAACATCGTCGGGCGCCTAGCCGATGATGCGACGAGACCCCGACCGTTTGAGCGGCCGGGGTCTCGTGCTCGTGAGCTATTCGGCTCAGACAGGCGTGATGTTCGACGCCTGCGGGCCCTTCGGGCCCTGCGTGACCTCGAACTGAACCTTCTGGTTCTCCTCGAGCGTGCGGTAGCCGCTCGTCGTAATGGCCGAGTAGTGCGCGAACACGTCGGGTCCGCCATCCTCGGGGGCAATGAAGCCGAAGCCCTTCTCGGCGTTGAACCACTTCACGGTGCCAACAGGCATGATGCTCTCTTCTCTCACGTGCGGTATGGACAACCCCGTCTGACCGGGACCGGTGGTAGCGGTGTTCGTCGTCCTGCTCCGAGGTGATCCTCGAGAACGTTCTGCCGGGTCTCCCGCGGCTTTCTGACAAGCGATTCACTGCGACTACAGGAACAACCGTACGGCAACATGGGCCGGACCGGTACGCGAGGACTGTTTCGATCGTGAAACGAGACGACCGGCACAGTGCGACGAGCCCTGCTAGGTTCGCGCCCACGAAGCCCCCGGGGCAAGGAGCTGACGATGGACGTGGACGACGACCTGTGCCCGTGCGGGTCCGGGGATCCGCTCGCCGGTTGTTGCGGCCGCTACCTGCGCGAGGGTCGCCGGGCACCCACCGCGGAGGCGCTCATGCGGTCGCGTTACACGGCCTTCGCGAGCCGGGACGTCGACTACCTGCGGGCGAGCTGGCACCCCAGCACGCGGCCGGACGAGCTCGAGCTGGACGAGCAGATGATCTGGCGTCGGCTCGACATCATGGCGACGGATGCGGGCGGCCCCTGGGACGAGTCCGGGACCGTCGAGTTCGTGGCGCACTACCGGATCGACGACGGCACGGCGATCGGCCAGCGTGGCCGCCTGCACGAGACGAGCAGGTTCGTCCGCGAGGACGGCCGGTGGCTGTATGTCGACGGCGGGATCGACGCCCTCGCCGGGTGAGTCGGTCCGCTCCTAGAGCGACGCGTCGAGCAGGATCGCCGCGACTGCGCGGGCCTCGGTCGCGGCGGACAGGTTGCGGTCCATCCGCACGGCCTGGCTCGTGCCGTCGTAGAGCAGGTGCAGCTGGCGGGCGACGAGGTCCGGTTCGGCCGCGCCGGCCTCCCGGGCCAGGTCGGTGAAGAGCGAGCGGACCCACGAGCGGTAGCCGGCGGCGGCCTGCACGACCAGCCCGTCCGACGGCGCCTCGGCCGACGCCATCGCGAACGCGCACCCGCGGTAGGTGGGCTCCTGCACCAGCTCGCGAAGCGCGTCGAACACGGCCAGGATCCGGTCGCGCGGCGCGGTCTGAGCGTCGACGTGCCGCATGATCCGATCGGTGATCCGGCCGCGACGCCCCTCGAGGTAGGCCTCGACGAGCGCCTCCTTCGAGCCGAACGTGTTGTACAGCGACGCCTTGGCGACGCCGGCCTGCTCGATCACCCGGTCGATGCCCACGGTCTGCACGCCGACCCGGTAGAAGAGGTCGTCGGCCGCCTCCAGCAGCCGCTCCCGCGCGGTCGCGGTTCCCATCGTCATCACGCTCCTAGACCGACCTGTCCACACTACGCCGCGGCAGCAGAAGCCCCACGAGCGCGACCAGCGCGAGGGCGATCACGAAGAATCCGTAGTCGCGGGCAGTGGTGAGCAGGTTGCCGGTGTGCACCACGACCACTCCGGCCAGCACCGCCGGGACGCCGAGCCCCAGGTAGGACACCACGTAGAGCAGCGACAGCACGCCGGTGCGCTCGTCGGGATGCGCCTGCGGCAGGACGAGCCGGATGCCCCCCTGGAACCCGGCCCCGAACCCGACGCCGGCGATGGCGGTGCCGACGAAGAACAGGACGGGCGAGAGCGTCGCGGTTCCGACGAGGACGATCGTGACGCCGACGATCAGCGCGACGATCCCCATGAGCATCACGGCGCGCGCGGGGCGGTCGCGCAGCACGAGGACGGTGATCGCGGCGACGCCGGCCAGGACGAACAGGCCGAGCCCGGCGAACGCGACCGAGGTCGAACCGACGAGCGTGCCGATCAGTGCCGGCCCGAGGGATCCGTAGAAGCCGGCGAGGGCCCACACCGCGAACATCACGGGGAGCGCGGCGACGGCCGCCCGGTGCACGTGCCGGGGCAGCGAGAGGTGGGGTCGCGTGCTCGCGAGCGCGCCGGGCATGCGCAAGGCGGTCTCGGGGATCCGTGCGACGAGGAGCGCCTGGACGGCAAGGACCGTGATCACGGTGAGGAAGATCAGGTGCGTCGGTGCGGGCAGGGTCGCGACGACGACGGACGCCAGGAGCGCACCGAACGCGGTGCCGAAACCGGGGGCGGCGGCGTTGGCGAGCGTGCCCTTGGCGCGGTTCAGGTCGAGCATCCACGCCCCGCCGGCGGCCACCGCGGCACCCGTCGACAGACCTCCGACCACCCGTCCGACGAGCAGTGCCGGGACGCCGTCCGCCGTCGCGAGGATCACCATGGCCACGGCCTGGATCGCGATCGCGGCCAGCACGACCGGGCGTCGGCCCACGTGGTCCGACAACCGGCCGAGGGTGAGCAGCGAGAGCAGGACCGCGACCGCGTAGGTACCGAAGACGACGGTCGTCGTGATGGCTGAGAAGCCCCACTCGGCCTGGTAGACCGCGTAGAGCGGGGTCGGCGCGCTCGACGCGGCCAGGAACGCGACGAAGACCGAGGCGATGACGGCGATGCTGGCGCCGGCGGACATGCCCTTCGGGTCGGTGGCGGCCTGTCGAGCTGGACGGTCTGAGTCATGGTCGCCTCGCGTATTGAGTAGACCGGTCTGTCTACCGGATCAGAGTAGACAGACCTGTCTAGACGCGTCAAGCGGAGCGGCTACGCCCAGATGCGGCGGGCCGCCTCCGCGATGTCGAGCTCGCGGTAGGTGACCTCACCCGTGTCCTCGGTCTGCGTGTAGGGCGCGATGACCGACACCGCCGGCCCACCGTCGCGGTGCTCCAGCGACGCACGGACGGCGTCCGACCCGTCGTAGGTGATGTCCGCGACGAACGCGACCGCGCGCACGTCGTCGCGACCCGCGGCGATGGCGTGCAGGCTCTCCACGATCGACTCCGCGCTCGCCGTGGCGTCGTCCGCCGGCTTGAGCGGGGCCAGTGACCCGGTGTCGTCGATGACCAGGCCGTACGGCGCGAAGCCGGCGCGCGCGGCGAGCAGCGCTTGAGCTGTCCGCAACGCCGCGGCGACCAGCGTGTCGAGGTCCGCGAGGGCGTCGGCGGGCGTCGTGTCTCTCCAGGAAGCCATGCGCACGAGATTAACCGCGCCACGACCGCGGGTGCCTGTCGGTGGTTCGGGGCAGGATGCGGGGATGCAGTTCGCCGAGCTTGCCGCGACGTCCGCTGCCGTGGCCGCGACGCGGTCCCGGCTGGCCAAACGCTCTCTGCTGGTTGACGTGCTCCGGCGCACCCCGCCGGCCGACGTCCCTGTCGTCTCGCGCTACCTCGGCGGCGAGCTCCGGCAGCGCCGCACGGATCTCGGGTGGCGGTCCGTCGCGGACCTGCCGGCGGCTGCGACCGAAGCGTCCCTGACCGTGCAGGACGTCGACCTCGCGTTCGAACGGATGTCGTCGCTGTCCGGTCCGGGGTCGTCGACCGCGCGCGGTGTGCTGGCCGCCGAGCTGTTCGCCGCGGCAACCGCGGAGGAACAGCCCTTCCTGCGCGGGCTGGTGACCGGGGAGCTGCGGCAGGGGTCGCTGGACGCGCTCCTGCTGGATGCCGTCGCGGAGGCGGCCGGGGTGCCACCGGACGCGGTCCGCCGGGCCGCGATGCTGGCCGGCGCCACCGAACCGGTCGCGGTGGCGGCGCTCACCTCTGAGGATCCGCTGGCGGCTCTGGCCTCCTTCGGCCTGGTGGTGGGTCGACCGGTACGGCCGATGCTCGCGCAGTCGGCGCCGGACGTCTCCGCCGCATTCGAGGGGCTGACGCCGCCGGTCGTCGTCGACACCAAGCTCGACGGGATCCGGATCCAGGTGCACAAGAGCGGCGACGACGTCGGCTGTGTTCACGCGCTCGCTCGACGACATCACCGCGCGCGTGCCCGAGATCATCGCCATCGTCCGGTCATTGCCCGCGGCGTCGCTCGTGCTCGACGGCGAGGCGCTCGCGGTGGGTGCGGACGGTCGGCCGCGGCCGTTCCAGGAGACCGCGTCCCGGTCCGCGTCCGCTCCGACCGACGTGGTGCTGACGCCGTTCTTCTTCGACTGCCTGCACGTGGACGGCACCGACTTGATGGACGCGCCGCTGCTCGATCGGTTGGCCGCATTGGACGCCGTCGCCGGTCCGTGGGCGGTCCAGCGGCTCGTCACGTCGTCGGTCGACGAGGCGTCGGCGCGGTTCGCCGCCGTGGTCGCCGACGGTCAGGAGGGCGTCGTCGTGAAGTCCTCGACCGCACCGTACGAGGCGGGCCGCCGCGGCGCGGGGTGGGTCAAGGTCAAACCGCGGCACACCCTCGACCTCGTCGTGCTCGCCGTCGAGTGGGGTTCGGGCCGGCGTCGCGGCTTCCTGTCCAACATCCACCTCGGCGCGCGCGACCCGGCCGGCGGGTTCGTGATGCTGGGCAAGACGTTCAAGGGCATGACCGACGAGATGCTGGCGTGGCAGACCGAGCGGTTCCTGTCGCTGGAGGTGTCGCGCGACGACTGGGTCGTGTCCTTGCGTCCCGAGCAGGTGGTCGAGATCGCGTTCGACGGCCTCCAACGCAGCACCCGGTATCCGGGTGGTGTCGCCTTACGGTTCGCTCGCGTCCTGCGCTACCGCGACGACAAGACCGCAGCCGAGGCGGACACGATCGACGCGGTCCGCGCGTTGGCATCCGGCTGAGGCACGCGGCTAGTGCGCGCCCGCGGCGAGTGCCGCGCCCACCTGGTCGGCGAGCAGGACGACGACGCGCCGCTGCTCGAGCGTCGGACGCACGATCCTGGTCGACGAGGTGAGGACGAAGCGTCCCGTCAGCCCAACGGCGAGGCTGATGACGTCGTCGGTGGGTAGGCCGTGGCGGTCGACGTCGACGACCTGGCCGCGCTGGCGCACCAAGCCGTCGCGGTCGAGCGTGGTGGTGGACGACTTGTCCGAGACCTCGAAACGGCACGCGTCGAGGTCCAGGATCTCGACGATCTGGCGGGCGACCTGGTCGGCCAGTGCCGCGGGCTCGGTGCGCTGCGCGACGACGTCCGCGGTGCCGAGAACTCCGGCCAGGTAGCCGGCGCGGCGGCTGGCGCGGGCCTGCTGGCGTCGGCCCCAGAGTGCGATCTCGCTGACGGCGACGCCGACGACGAGCAGGAGGACGGTCGCCTGCAGGTCGTCGGCGTCGGTGACCTTGAAGCTGCCGTACGGGCGGGTCATGAAGAAGTCGAACCACGCCCCGGCCGAGAGGGCCGCGACGATCCCGGCCGACCGGATGCCCGTGGCCGCTGCGGCCACGACGACGATCACCAGCACCAGCGCGGCGGTGGTGGCGGTGATGTCCGTGCGCACCGCGCCGAGCGCCGCGGCGACGACGAGGGGGACGACGAACGCTGACGCGATGACGACCGAGCGGTGCGACCTGAGGTCCATGACCGGTCTCCCTTCGAGGATGCCTCGAGCATCTCTCTGCAGGAGCCACGTGCGCCGCCAAGGGTCCGGTAAGACCTGGTGCGGGACCGTCAAGATTGCGTCAATCCGGGGGACGACCAGCGTGGGTCGGCGAGTCTGACGTTCGTTCTGCGCTATCGCGACGACAAGACCCGGCACAGGACAAGTCACGATCGACGCGGTCCGATCGCTGGCGTCCGGCTGAACCTGAGACCGAACGGGGGACCCCGAGGGCTCCCACCCCTACGCTCGGCGCGTGGAACCCGGGACGCTCGTCTGGCACACCTACACCGCCGACGCGCGGTACGGCCGCCGCCTGATCAACGAGCACTTCCTGCACGGTCTGGCGCACCCGGTTCTGATAGCGGGCGAGGTGGTTGTCCTGCTGAGCCTGGTCCTCGGGTTCACGGGCGAGCCGTTGTGGTTCCTGTTGCCCGCGATCATCGTCGGCTGCTGGCTCGTCAGCTTCGTCACTTCTCGACGCCGGGTGCGCAGCGTTCTGCCAGCTGGCTCAGTCTTCCGGGTTGCGCTCGCGCCGGACGCGCTCCTGGTCGAGGCGCCCCACGGGAGCCAGGAAGCCCCGTACGGCGCCGTCTCCCGGATCAAGGTTCGGCGGCACCAAGTACGGCTGCATCTTCCGTCGGCCCAGCTGATCGTGGCCGCTCCGCGTCCGGCGCTGCCACCTGAGGTGCTTGCCGACCTGGTCGAACGAGTACGGGTTGCCGCTCCGAGCGTGGTCCTTCCTCGGGTCGAGGTGGCGACGCCCGTGGCCGACGGAAGGGGTTGCCACCTTCACGACCGACGCCAACTACGTGCGGGAGCTGAACCGTGCGTATCACCGGGCAGTCATCCTTCACACCGGGCCGGATGGGCACTCTCGGGGCGATGATCGCCTTCTTCGTCCTGTGCGCGGCCGTGCTCGTTCAGCGTCGGGCAGACGCTCATCGGCCTGACCATCCTCGTCGTCCTGGGGCCGACGGTCGCCGTCACTCTCGCCCGGCAGTACCGAATCGTGGCGCGTCGTTTCGCCGAACGCCTACCTGTCGGCACCGTGTACCGCGCCGCTGTCGGTCCGACATCCGTGTGGCTCGACAATCCGGCCGCGTCCGTCTGGTCCGGCGTCCCGGTCTACGCCGGCGAGACGAGCTATCGCACGTTCGACGACGTGCGCGTCAAGGGTGATTTCGTGTTTCTGAGGGTGAGACAGCGTCGGCTCTACGCAGCCTTTCCCGCGCAGCTCTTCCCCGGCTCGGCCATCGGGTACGTCACCGAGCGGATCGCGTCACTCTAGGACGCCAGGGTGGCGGCCTGGTAGGACCGAACGTCGGCGGGCTCAGCTCTGCTTTCGCGCACGGAGGGCCGTCACGATCAGGATCAGGCCGACGACGACGATGATCGGACCGACGATCGCCCACAGGGTCACCCCGGTCATCGCGCTGCCCGCGAGGTAGCCGAGGCCCTGGAGCGTGAAGACTCCGCCCACGACGACGAGCAGCGTGCCGAGCGTGAGGGCGACGGGCTTGCTCATGAGCGTCCTTCGTGGGCGTCGAGGTCTGGGTCGCACCCAGTGTCGTGCGCGGCGGAGCAGCGCGCCATCGACCGAGCGAAGCAGGCACCCCGAGACCCTGGGAGCAATGCTCGAACCAAGGCCCCGGGGGCGTTCGTCGAGGGTCGCACACGGCCTGTTTCCGACGGATTTCGCGACGACGGACCTGAGATGCGCGGTCGGGACGGGCGCGCGCTACGGTGCGAGACGTGGCCCGTCGGACGGGTGCGCGTCGAGGGAGAAGTGCTGATGGTGGCAACGCCGCACGGGCATGTGGTCCTGCAGAGCGCGGACAGCAACGACTACGCCTCGCTACGTCGGCGGCCGGCGACGCGGGAGGAGCGCTACGCGACCGGGCGGCGCCTGCGCGAGACCGTGCCGCGGTCCGCGCTGGGGGAGTGGCCGGCGGTCGCCGCCGAGCGTGATCCCGTCGGCCAGATCATGGAGAGCCACCAGGGTCGGCTCGACTGGCTGGTCCCGATCCGCGTCGGGCGCATGGCCGCGTCGCCGTACGGGTTCCTGCGCGGCTCGGCGGTCGTCATGGCCAACGACCTCGCGACGTTGCCCGCGACCGGCATCACGCCCGTCGTCTGCGGGGACTCGCACCTGGGCAACTTCGGCTTCTACGCCTCGCCGGAGCGCGACCTCGTCATCGACCTGAACGACTTCGACGAGGCCCACCCAGGCGCGTGGGAGTGGGACCTGCGTCGGCTCGTCGCGAGCATCTGGGTGGCGGGTCGGCAGAACGGTGCGTCCGAGGACGCCTGCGAGTCGGCAGCGGTCTCGTGCAGTGCTGCCTACCGCGACGAGATCCGACACCTGGCCGACCGGCCGCTGCTGGCGCGCTCGTTCGAGCGGCTGGACGTCGACCGCATCCACGAGCGCGCGCCCAACGGCACGCTCGCCGCCGAGATCGACCGCGCGATCAAGCGCGCACGCAACCGCACGAGCGACCGCGCGCTGCCGAAGTTCACCGCGTCGGAGGGCGGGCAGCGCCGGATCGTCGAGCAGCCGCCGCTGATCAACCGGCTGCCCGACGAGGAGGCGGAGCTGGTGGCTCAGGGTCTCGACGACTACCTGGCCACCCTCGCCCCGCACTGGCGTCGCGCCCTGGGCGGCTACACGCTCGTCGACGTCGCGAACAAGGTCGTCGGCGTCGGATCCGTCGGCCTGCGGGCCTACATCGCCCTGCTGGAGGGCTCGAGTCCCGACGACGTGGTCTTCCTGCAGCTCAAGCAGGCCCGTCGCTCGGTGCTCGCGCAGCACGTGCACGGTGACAGCGCCTGGCACGCACACCAGGGTCAGCGGGTGGTCGAGTACCAGCAGGCGCTGCAGACGGTCAGCGACCCCCTGCTCGGCTGGACGACCGTCGGCGGCCTCCAGTTCTACGTGCGTCAGTTCCGGAACATGAAGGGCACGGTCGCCCTCGACGCGATCGACGCGGCGGCGCTGGCGGACTACGCGGCGATCGTCGGCAGGCTGCTGGCCAAGGGGCACGCGCGGACCAGCGGCGCGTCGATGATCTCGGGCTACGCGGGCCGCTCCGAGAAGCTCGACCTGGCGATGGCCCGGTTCGCGCTCGCGTACGCCGAGCAGACGGAGGCCGACCACGAGGCGTTGGTCCACGCGGTCGCGGCGGGACGGCTCCCGATCGAGCGCGGGGTCTGAGCCGCCGACGAGATCGACCTTGTGCGCGTGTGGCGGCAGCCGGGTTGCGCTCATGACGTTGATCTCGACCGGCGGGTGCCTACCATCAGGGCGTGGCGCTCCTCGGGTCTGACCTGTTCCGACGACGAACGCCGTGGACCCTCGCCGACGTCGTCGAGCGGAACCGGCTCGCGCCGGGCACCTTCCGGCTCCCGTCCGACGAGGCGACCGCCGCGCTGCAGGTCGGCGACCGCGTGAAGGTGATCCTCGAGCCGAGCACGGGAATCGCCGAGCGCGTGTGGGTCGTCGTGACGCAGGTCGACGCCGGGCTCGTCGGGACGCTCCGAAGCGATCCGGTGGAGCTGCATGGCATGCGGGCCGGTGACCGTGTGCCGTTCGAGCGCCGGCACGTGCTGGCGATCGTGCCCGGTCGATGAGCACGGCTGCCGTCGTCGGAGGTGGGCCGGCCGGGCTGATCGCCGCCGAGGTGCTCGCGCGGGCCGGGGTCGCCGTCACCGTCTACGACCGGATGCCGTCGCCCGCCCGCAAGTTCCTGCTGGCCGGGCACGGCGGGCTGAACCTCACGCACTCCGAGGAGCGCGAGCCCTTCCTCGCGCGGTATGGCGGCTCGGCGGACCGGCTCGCGCCGATGCTCGACGTGTTCGGACCGGAGGACCTGCGGGAGTGGTGCGCGGGTCTGGGCGAGCCGACTTTCGTCGGGTCCAGCGGGCGGGTGTTCCCGCAGTCGTTCCGGGCGACGCCCCTGGTTCGCGCCTGGCTGACGAGGCTGACCGAGCTCGGCGTGGTCATCGAGCGGCGTCAGCGGTGGACCGGCTGGGTCGGAGATCGGCTCAGCTTCGAGGGCACGGAGGCGGTGTCGTCCGACCTGACGATCTTCGCGCTCGGCGGGGCGTCGTGGCCCCGGCTCGGTGCGGACGGCGGGTGGGTCGAGCCGTTCACCGAGAAGGGCGTGCGGGTGGCGCCCCTGCGGGCGGCGAACGTCGGGGTTCGGGTCGCCTGGGCGCCGGTTTTCGCGGACCGGTTCGAGGGCAAGCCTCTGAAGCACGTCGCGCTGTCGGTCCGCGGGCAGGTCGCCCGCGGCGACGCGATGGTGACGCGTAGCGGTCTGGAGGGGGGCCCGGTCTACGCGCTCGGCGCCGCGATCCGGGAAGGCCTCGATACCGACGGGCGGTGCGTGGTCGAGGTCGACCTGCGGCCGGACCTCACCGTCGAACAGCTTGCCGAGCGGCTGGACCGCCGCCGGCCGAAGGATTCGGTCTCGAACTGGCTGCGCCGCACCCTCGCGCTCGACCCGGTGGCGATCGGCCTGCTCCGGGAGGCGGGTGCGGTGCCGAGCGACGCACACGCCGTGGCGTCCCTGGTCAAGGCCGTGCCCGTGGTCGTCACCGACACGATGCCGATCGCGCGCGCGATCTCGTCGGCGGGCGGCATCGCGTGGTCGGAGGTCGACGAGTCGCTGATGCTGAGGCGGATGCCGGGCACGTTCGTCGCCGGCGAGATGCTCGACTGGGAGGCGCCGACCGGCGGCTACCTGCTGCAGGCGTCGTTCAGCACCGGCGTCGTGGCCGCGCGAGGCGCGCTGGCTCGGTAGGGCTCAGCCGCAGTCGTCGCAGATGCCCGTCGCGGGCAGGGTCATCAGGCAGGTCGGGCAGATCATCGGCTCCGCGACACGCGCGGCGGCGGTGGTCGTGCGAGGGGTCCGCGTCGCCGTCGGGCGTGCGCGTGGTGCCTTGGCCGGCGCCAACCGGGGTGCAGACGCAGGCTCGGTGACGACGAAGCCACGCTTGCGCAGGATCGCGACGGCGTCCTGCATCCCGCCGTGGAACTCCTCGGTCGTCGCGAGCCTCCCGGTGGCGAATCGGTGCGCGACGCCGAGGACGGCCCGCGAGTCGTACTCGTGGCCCTCGTGCACGAGCGGATAGCCCGCGGCGGGCTGGAATCCGTAGAGGTCGAGGAACGCCTCGCTGCCGCGTTGGTCGTACTCGGAGATCGCCTGGAGGACGTTGTGTCGCGTCACGGAGGAGAAGGTGGCCACGACGACGAGCCTACGACGACGGCGTCGGACGCGGCCGCCACCGAGGGGGGCGAGGGTCGACCTCAGCGGCTCGGTAGACTCGGTCTCTTCGTGCGCAGCGGTGCGTGCTCCCTGACCACAACGGCTCCGGCCGCGGGACGCGCGCGCGTCCCTCCATCGAACGGACTCCATGCCCACCGAGACGACCCTGTCGCCTGCCGTGCCCGAAGCTGACGAAGCCAACTCCGTCCTGAGCGCCCTGCGGTCCGGCCGCCGGCTTCGCACCGAGACGCTCGCGGGTCTGGTCGTCGCCCTCGCGCTCATCCCCGAGGCCATCGCCTTCTCGATCATCGCGGGCGTCGACCCACGGATCGGGCTGTTCGCGTCGTTCACGATGGCGGTCTCGATCGCGTTCCTCGGTGGTCGCCCCGCGATGATCTCCGCCGCCACCGGGGCCGTCGCGCTCGTCGTCGCGCCTCTCGCCCGGGAGCACGGGGTCAACTACCTCGTCGCCGCCGTGATCCTCGCCGGTGCGCTCCAGGTCGTGCTCGGTGTGCTGGGTATCGCGAAGATCATGCGGTTCATCCCGCGCTCGGTGATGGTCGGGTTCGTCAACGCCCTGGCGATCCTCATCTTCCTGTCCCAGGTCCCGCACCTGGTCGGGGTGCCGTTCCTGGTCTATCCGCTGGTCGCGGTGGGCATCGCGATCATGGTCCTGCTGCCCCGGTGGACCAGCGTCGTCCCCGCCCCGCTCGTCGCGATCGTCCTGCTCACCGCAGCGACCGTGGCTCGCCGCGATCAACGTCCCGACGGTCGGCGACGAGGGAGCGCTACCGGACAGCCTGCCGTCGCTGATGCTGCCTGACGTACCGCTCACCATGGAGACGCTGCGCATCATCGCGCCGTTCGCGCTCGCCGTCGCCCTCGTGGGCATCCTGGAGTCGTTGCTGACGGCCAAGCTCGTCGACGACGTGACCGACACGCACTCGAACAAGACGCGCGAGGCCTGGGGCCAGGGCGCGTCCAACGTCATCACCGGCTTCTTCGGCGGCATGGGCGGCTGCGCGATGATCGGCCAGACGATGATCAACGTGTTGGTGTCGGGCGCACGGACGCGGATCTCGACGTTCCTGGCGGGTGTGTTCCTGCTCGTGCTCGTCGTCGGGCTGGGCGACGTCGTCGCGGTCATCCCGATGGCCGCGCTCGTCGCCGTCATGGTCATGGTGTCCGTCGGCACGTTCGACTGGCACTCCGTGCAGCCCGCCACGCTGCGGCGCATGCCGAAGTCCGAGACCGCCGTGATGGTCGCCACGGTCATCGTCACCGTGGCCACCCACAACCTCGCCTACGGCGTGCTGGTCGGCGTGCTCGTCGCGATGGTCCTGTTCGCTCGCCGCGTCGCGCACTTCACCACCGTGACGAGCCGCGATGCGGTCGACTCGGACGAGCGGCGGGTGTACGCGGTCGAGGGCGAGCTCTTCTTCGCGTCGTCCAACGACCTCGTCTACCAGTTCGACTACGTCGGCGACCCGCCCGAGGTCGTGATCGACCTGACGAACGCCCACATCTGGGACGCCTCGACGGTCGCGACGCTCGATGCCATCACCACCAAGTACGCGGCGAAGGGCAAGAGCGTCACGATCGTCGGGCTGAACCCGGACAGCGCCGACCGTCACGAACGACTGGCCGGCAACCTCGGCGCCGGCCACTGACGTCGGCGGGCGGGTCGCGCTGACCCGCCCGCCGCCGCGCCTCAGCAGTACTGGTAGACGTACCCGCTGGAACCCTTGGCCACGACGTCGCGGTCACGGTAGATGACGCTCGTCGTCGCACCCCGGGCGTTGCACGCCTTGGTGAAGTTCGACGTGCCGCCGTTGTCCTTGTACTCGATCTCGTACACCTGCGCGCCGTACACGGACGTGAACTCGCCGCACTCGTTGTAGACCTGGCACTCCTCGACGACGGCGAAGTCGAACCCGATCGCCTTGCCCTTCGACGCCATCGACGAGTCGTTCTTCTGCGCGATGGCCAGGCCGTCCGCGTGCGCCCGCGCCGCCAGCAGCGTGGCGAAGTCGATGTTGTTCTGCTTGGTCAGCCGCTTGGAGCTGCGGCTGTAGCTGTCGAGGTTGTCGGGCTCGATCGCGCTGTAGCCGCTCGCCTTGCAGCCGTCGATCCACCCGCCGACGATCGCCAGCAGCGCCGTCCGCTTCGCCGCCGTCGACGTGTCGAGCAGCATCTCGTTCCATCCGCTGTCGATCACGTACGCGCCGTTGGCCTTCTTCAGCAGCAGGTCGTCGTGGTTCGTCTTCCACCAGTTGGCGTCCTCCGGCTGGGTCTGGAAGGCGTTGACGTAGCAGATGTTGTACTTGCCGGCCGCGGGAGCCGCCAGCCGGTCGCGGTCGACGATCGCCACGGTCGCCGACGGTGCGTAGGCGCCGCCGATCTGATAGTCGAACTGCCCGTTGGCCGGTGGCAGCGTGGTGGATGCGGCTGATCCGGCCGACGCGCAGACGCCGACCAGGAGGGCCGCGCCGGACAGGATCGCGACGGCGAGGCGTCGCACAGGGGTACTCATCGGAGACCTCCATCGAGGGGGTCGCGGCGCTGTTCGTCACTCGGTCGAGATGCCCCTCGGCATCCCGACCGTGGCTCGACGTCTCCGCCGGCCAGCATCCGCGGTCGAGGTGATGTCTAGCACGTCGACCGCGTCGGGAGACACAGGTGCGCAGAACGGCTGCGCGTTTACCGACGAGGCTGCCGCCGCTGTGGGTCAGACGACCGCGGGCGCGACCCCGAGCTCGTCGAGCAGCGTGAGGATGCGGCCGCGGATCTCGTCGCGGATCGGGCGCACCGACTCGATGCCCTGGCCCGCCGGGTCCTCGAGCACCCAGTCCTCGTAGCGCTTGCCAGGAAAGTACGGGCACGCGTCGCCGCAGCCCATGGTGACGACAACGTCCGACGCCTGCACAGCCTCGCTGGTCAGCACCTTCGGCTGCTCGGTACGGATGTCGATGCCGACCTCGGCCATCGCCTCGACCGCGACGACGTTGACCTGGTCGGCGGGCATCGAGCCCGCGGAGCGGACCTCGACCGCGCCCCCGGAGAGTGCGGTCAGGAAGCCCGCGGCCATCTGGGAGCGGCCGGCGTTGTGCACGCAGACGAACAGGACGCTGGGGCGTGCGGAACTCATAGGTCTCCTCGAGAGTCAGGCGTGGGCAAAGCGGGGGGCGAGCTCGTCGACGCGCCGAGCGAGGTCGTCGAACGCGGCCTCGAACGCGGACTCGTCGTCGGCCCGTACGGGGTCAGGCACGGACCAGTGGAGGTCGCCCCTGATCTCCTCGTGCGCGTTGTCGCAGACGGTGACAACGAGATCGCCCTCGCGACGGACGTCTTCCAAGAGGCGCGGCCGCGCGTCGCGGAGCGAGAGGTCGTGGCGGGCGGCGACGGCCACTGCTCCCGGAGCGACCGCGATCCCCGGGTGGGTGCCCGCGGAGGCACCAGCGATCCGGCTGCGGCGCCGCCACAGGGCCAGCGCGAGGTGCGAGCGCGCGGAGTTCGCGGTGCAGACGAACAGCACTCGCCCCGGGCGCGGCAGCGCCGTCCCGACGGCACCACGCCGCGTCGGGCGTGAGGCGCAGGTACGTGCGCCGCCCATCGCCCTCGGACCGCTGCCGCGAGACCAGTCCGTGCTCCGCGAGCACGCCGATGTGGTGGGCGAGCAGGTTGGACCCCATCCCGAGCTCCGCGGACAGCTCGGAGGGCGAGCGGTCCCCGAGAGAGAGCAGCTCGACCACGGCGAGCCGCCCTGGGTCGGACAGCACGCCGTGCAGCGCCGCGCGGCGCCGGATCTCGTCGTGCCAGTCAGTCCCCATTGAGTCAATAGTTGTTGAGGGAATACCGGACGTCAAGCACTCGCATCGCCGTCGGTGCTCTCGGAGCCGACGGCCGAAGGCGGCGGCTATAGCCGCTTCTCGACGAGCACGACATCGCGCCACTGGTCGGCCATCGGTCCGTAGGTCATCTTTCCGAGCCGCTCTCTCGTGCCCGGGTCGACGCAGACGGGGTGCTCGATGAGCGCCGGCGTACCTGTGCCGAAGGCGGCAACGGCATCTTCTACGGTGGCGAAGATGTGGGCGTTGTCGAAGTCATCGAGGGTGCCGTACTCTTGACCGTGGCGAGAAGGCGGGGTCGACGCGGGCGATGGCAAAGACGCCCTCCGCCCGTGTGAACCGACTCGATGAGCTCGGCCAGGATCAGCCCGGCGGAGTAGTCGATGTCGGTCATCGCGGAGCAGTCGAGAACGAGCCAGCGCACGGGGTCGGGGCTGCAGCGATGATGTTCTGGATGTCGTCGACGAACCGGCTGGCGTTCGCATAGAAGAGCTCAGCGTCGTACCGGAAAACGACCAGGCCCGGCAGGCTCTGACCACCTGGGGTGCGCGTGTAGGTCGGCTCCCTCGGCGTCGAGGCCGACGACGAAGTCCTGAGGCGAGTAGGCGCGCCGGATGATTTCAACGATCGACAGCGACGATCGCCAGGATGATGCCTTGCTCGACGCCGACGGCGAAGACGACGACGGCCGTAATGCAGCGCGATGACGAACTCGCTCTTGCGTGCGGCCGATTCGCTTGAGCCCGCGATGTCGACCGAGGCCGACGCCGATCAGGAAGACGATCGCGGCCAGGACCGCGTTGGGCATCTTGGTGAGCACGCTGGTGAGGAAAGCACGACGACGAGCGCGACGAGCGCATGGTGATGTTGGCGACCTGGGTGCGGCCCTTCTGCTCGTCGAGGATCTGGGTCTTCGTGGGGCTGCCGTTCACCACGAACGTCCCGGCAGGCCCGCGGCGAGGTTGGCGCCGCCAGGCCGACGATGTCGCGGTTCACGTCCACACGCTGGCTGTGCTTCATGGCGAAGCTGCGCGAGGTTGCGGCGCTCTGAGCGACGATCAGGACGAAGCAGGAGAACGCGATACCGATGACCGCCGGGATGTCATCCATGTGATCCCCTCCGGGAGCCCGATGGGCGGGAAGCCACCCTGGACGGCGCCGACGACGGCGACACCGTGCGAGGCGGCGTCCAGCGCGCGGACACGCGATGGACAGCACGACGGCGATCACGGCACCGGGGACCTTGGGCGCGAACCGCTTGAACCCGATGATCACGATCAGTCCCGCGCGAACGCGACGGTCCACGAGTTCGCGTCGGGCATATGCGTGATGGTCCACCATTGCTGCTCGAACCAGGTGCCCGTGCCCTTCGGGATACCGAGCATCTAGGGGATCTGCCCGGTCAGCACCTGGATCCCGACGCCGGTGAGGAACCCGATGAGCACCGACGCGCTGAGGAAGTCGCCGAGGAATCCGAGCCGGAGAGCCTCGCGAGGATGAACAGGACGCCGCAGACGAGCGCGACCAGGCTGGTCCAGGCAAGCCACTCGGCAGAGTTGGGCTGCAGCCCGGCGACGCCGAGCCCGGCGAGCCCCGCCGCCAGGATCGCGGCGGTGGCAGAGTCCGCCCCGACGACGAGCAGTCGCGAGGACCCGAGCAGCGCGAAGACGATCGTCGGGAAGATGATCGTGTACAGGCCGGTCACCACCGGTGTCTGCGCGATCGAGGTGTACCCCATGGACTCGGGGATGGCCACCGCCGCGAGCGTGACACCGGCGATGACGTCCCGAGAAAGCCAGGCGGGCTTGTAGCCGCGCAGAGATTCGGGCGTGAGCGAGGGGCGTGACTTCCTCCAGCGGTGGACCGGTCGGGCACGAGCGACGAGCGGATACCGGGGTGCTGAGGTGGCTATCCCAAGCGCCGAAGAAGTGGCTCCGAGCACACCATAGGGGCAGGTCAGTGCGTGCGATAGGGCACATCTTCGACGGGTGACAGGGACGTTCCGCCGGACGTCCGACCGCACCGGCGCCGGGGCCTCCTGCGGGGCCGGTCCATGTCTCCGCGTCCTGCTGAATCGGGCTGTTCGACTGGCGAGCCACTGATGTCGGGGAAGCGAGGGCGCGTGCCGCTGGAATTACGCGGCAGCAGGGATCGAGGCTTGCGTGGTGCCCGGGGGGGCCAGGAGCGGGGTTTGTGAACCGTCCGGGGTCCGACCACTTGCTCGGTCATCTTCGACGTCGGACCACGACCGGTGATCGGCGGCGGCCGTCTCGCGACCGCGGGGAGCTGAGCCTCACGGAGCGACCCGCTGCCGGTGCCGTCCCGGGTCCTGACCACTCAGGCAAGACGAAGGGCCCGTCTCCCGCATCGCTGCAGGTGACGGGCCCCTGACCGGCGGAGGATGGGGGGTTCGAACCCCCGAGGGCTTTCACCCAACACGCTTTCCAGGTGCCTTCGAGGGGGTTTCTGGGTAGCCGCCTCCATGTATGTTTGCGCAGTTCAGCGTCATCGCGCCCTGGCGATTAGGCCGAAACGGACTCGTACGGCGCAAAACTGCTACCAAAACTGCTACCGGCGACAGTTGGCCGAAGCGATGGCCCGCCCTCGTCAGCACCGGGCAGCTCGTGCGGGTGGGCGTGGTGCTCATCGCTCCGCCGCAGCCGCGCCGCACGGTCGCGCTGCTACGTCGAGTCCTAGGCTCGTCACAGTTCTCGACGAGGGGTAACCATGCACTGGGTCTCAAGGTGAACCGGGCCGAGGACCCGGGCAGTCGAGTGGACCATGACTGAGCCTCGAATGAGTCGCAAATGCGCGCCCATAAGTCGATAGGAAACGGACAGACACATGATGACCGAGCACTCTTGGGGAATCGAGACGCCAGGTCTCGAAGAGGCTGAAGCACACGCCCTCGTCCGCGAGTTGCAGCAGAAGTACGGGACGACCATGGTCAGCGCGGTCGATCCGCGTGCCTATCTCACCGTTCACATGCCGCCGAATCTGGTAGCGGCGCTTCGACGAGCGATTCAGCTGGCGAAGCTTTCGGTCTCGGCGACCGACGAGGATGCAGTCGTGTTCGACAACCTGGACGAGTTGCTCGCCGTATGGGAATGGGATCGCCAGAAGTAGGGAGTGCCAGCATCCGGAGCGCCCACGGCCGATGCGGTCGTGTGGTTGACGGCGTCAGCCTTGCTGACCGCAGCGCCCGCGCGGCCAAGTCGCCGGAACGGCAGCGCCGCTCACCGGACACCGACGACTCCCGTACGGCGATCGCAGGGGCCGTGATCGGCACGCAGTGCAAGAGGAGTCGGGGGATGTGATCGATCTCGAACGTAGCCCGGCGATGCGTCTCTTCATGGAGAGGTCAACGGGCGGCGGTCACGCTTGCTGCGCGTCTTCTCGGGGCACGGGAGGCTCGGACGAGCGAGCGCGAATGACCGTCAGGAGCTCGGCGACGTCCGGAGAGGATGTGCCTCGGTCGCTGCGCTCGTATGCGATCGCCAGAGCAATGTCGTCTCGGGTTTGGAAGTACGCGTTGCACGGTCCGCAGAGCGCGACGAACCAGTTGATGGCCCAGGGCAGCGCCTGGACCCACTGTGGCGTGTTCAGGAGCAGGTAGACGTACTTCCAGTCCTCTTACCGGGAGACCATGCAGCTCTGCTGATCATCGACAGGGAACAGCTCGTCCCTTGGGGGGACGTGCCAACCGACCGGAGCCATCACGCCCTCCACCGTAGACGACCGGGTCATGGCTGACGGCCCCGGGCTCGTCCCCTCCTGCCGCCCAGCAACCCGCCCGTAAGCGCCGGTCCGCCGCGACGTAGTCGGACGTCGCCGTGCACAACACGACCACGGGCGCGCGAGTCGCTGCCTTCGTCAGTGTGCGCACGCGGCGCACTCCCTGTGCTGCGTGGCGATCGGCTCACGGCGTTGCGCGTCTTGCGGTGGGTCGCGCCTACCTGCTTGTGAGAGGGACCGGTTCCGGCCAATGCGGGGCCGGGTGCGCGTGTTACGCCTCCTCGGGCGCACTACCCAGTAGGAGAAGGCGGCTCTGGGCCTGGGAGGGGGGGTGGCGCCGTGTTGTCGATGCACAAGCTGGTCGATGGGGGACGGGTACACCTACCTGACCCGCCAGGTCGCCGCGGGCGACGTCGACATGTCGGCGGCGGACTCGCTGACGGCCTACTACGAGCAAACCGGCAACCCCGCAGGTCGGTGGCTCGGTACCGGCCTGGACGCCCTGGCGGATGGGAGCTGCCCGCCGGGACCGCGGTCAGCGAGGCGGGGATGGCGAACCTGTTCCGCGACGGCCGCGACCCGATCACCCGCGAGCCCCTCGGGCCGCCCTATGAGAAGACCTCGGCCGGGGAGGGGCGCCACCGGTGGTCGGGTATGACCTGACGTTCACCGCCCCCAAGTCGGCCTCGGTGTTATGGGGTCTGGGCGACGAGGGCACGCGGGCGTCCTTGCACGAGGCCCACCAGGCGGCGCTGGCCTCGGCGTTGCAGTACATCGAGGACAAGGTGATCCGCACCCGGGTCGGCGCGGCGGGCTGTCGCCAGGTCCGCACGCAGGGATGGTCGCGGCGGCGTTCGACCACTGGGACTCCCGGGCCGGCGACCCGAACCTGCACACCCACGTCGTGGTCGCCAACAAGGTCCAAGGACCCGACGGTGTCTGGCGGTCGCTGGACGGCAAGACGGTGCACGCCGCCGTGGTCACCGTCTCCGAGCTGTACGACACCCTCCTCGCCGACGAGCTCCCCCGGCGCTTCGGGGCGACCTGGTCGCTGCGGGACCGGGCCCGCGGCGGAACCCGGCGTTCGAGATCGACGGCATCAACGACGCCCTGCTGACGGAGTTCTCCGCCCGCTCCGAGCAGATCCACTGCGCCGAGCAGACCTGGGCCGAGGAGTTCACCCAGCAGCGCGGCCGGGATCCGTCCCGCATAGAGACGATCCACGCGCGGCAGCACCTGACCCGGCAGACCCGCCCGCCCAAGGCGCTCCACCCGCTGCGCGACCTGCTGACCGACTGGGCCAACCGCGCCCGAGCGCTGACCGGGCTCGAGCCGCACGACCTGGCCGCCCGCGCCCTGGCCGGCACCTACGGCCGACCGCTGGCGGCGCGGGATGTCGGGCCCGAGGTCCGGGCTGCGATCGTTGCCCAGGTCATCCAGGACGTCTCGACCCGCCGGTCGGTGTGGTCGACGTGGAACCTGGGCGCCGCCGCCCTGCGCTCCTCCAAGCTCCTGCGGATGGCCTCGCTCGAGGACCGCCTCGCCCTGACCAACGGCTTGGTGACACTGGCCAGCGGCGAGTGCGTGCGCATCGACGATCAGGTCGACCCGGAGCGGCGCCGGGTCGGGGAGGCGATGTTCACCTCACCCGAGCTGCTGGCGGCCGAACGGACCCTGCTGGACGCCGCGGAGACCGACATCGGGCAGGGCATCGGACGATTCGCGGAGAGCCGCGCGGATCGGCAGCTCGCCGAAATCGCAAACCTGTCCCCGGATCAGCACGAGGCGGCCAAAGCCGTCCTGCTCTCGCTGCGGTCCCTGGACGTGCTCGTGGGCCCCGCGGGCACCGGCAAGACCACCACCCTCAAAGCCCTCACTGATGCGTGGCAGCAGCTGCGCGGTGGCGTCGTCGGCCTGGCCCCCTCAGCCAGCGCCGCCGCCACCCTCAGCCAGGCATTGGGGGCGCGCTGCGAGACGACCGCCAAATGGATCTACGAATCGGTCGGCGACGGCGCAAGTCAACGCACGGTGAGGTGCGCCCGGGCGATGGCCGTCCGCGGCGACCCGCAGCGTCGACCACTGGGCGCGCACCGCCGCCGGCAGCGCGGCTACCAGCTGGCCGCCGAGCAAGACACGTGGCGGTTCCACCCCGGCCAGCTCGTCATCGTCGACGAAGCCTCCATGGCCGACACCCGGACCCTGGCCGCCCTGGTCGAGCAGGCCGGTGCCGCCCAAGCCAAGGTCCTGCTGGTCGGGGACCACCTGCAACGCGGCTCGGTGGATGCCGGGGGTGGGTTCGGGATGCTCGCCCGCCGCGGCCCGACCGCCGAGCTGCGCACCCTGTGGCGGTTCACCCACCCCTGGGAAGCCCGCGCCACCCTCGAGCTCCGCCACGGCCAACCCGCAGCCCTGGACGCCTACATCCGCCACCACCGGGTCAGCCACGGCGCCCATGACGCCATGCTCGACCGCGCGATCACCGCCGCCACCGACGCCACCGCCGAAGGACGCGTCGTGCTGCTGGCCGCGGCGGATCGCCGGACCGTCAACGAGCTGAACTCCCGAGTGCGCGCCGACCGCATCCTCACCGGACAGATCGCACCCGCCGGGATCCCGCTAGCCGACGGGCTCCTCGGCGGCGTCGGAGACCGCATCATGACCCGCAAGAACAACCGACGCCTGCGCACCGCCGACGGGTTCGTCCGCAACGGCGACCTGTGGCAGATCACCGCCGTCCTGCCTGACGGCGGCCTGCGCGTCCGGCCAGCCGACGCACCCGACGCACCCACGCTGCGGCTGCCGGCCGCCTACGTGGCCGAGTCCGTCGAGCTCGGCTACGCCACCACGACGGCGCGCGCCCAGGGCATGACGGTCGACGAGACCCACACCTCATCACCGCCGGCATGGGACGCGAAGACCTCTATGTCGCCATGACCCGCGGCCGCGACCTCAACCGGCTCTACGTCGCGACCGACCGACCCGACCCCGACTGCCTACCCGCCAACCAGCCGGCTGGCGCACGCGAGGTCCTGGACCGGGTCCTGGCCACCACCCACGGCGAGATCTCCGCTACCGAGACCTGGGCCACCCACCACCCCGACGGACAAGAGCCCCCGCTGCCTGCGAACCGACCACAGCCTGCGATTCCGGCGCTGCGTCCACAGATGACGCGCACCCCTTGACGCCCCCGCCCAGCGCGGTCCCCCATGGACCTGCGCTGGAGCGGTGGTGACCACCACTCACACCCGAAGGAGCTCGACCATGGATGACACCGAGATCGACTACACGCCGCGCCTGATGCTGACCGTTGCCGACGCCGCACGTCGGCTCTCGATCGGCCGGACATCCTGCTACCGACTGATCACCAGTGGCGAGATCGAGTCTGTCCACATCGGCAAGCTGCACCGCGTCCCCGTCGACAGCCTCGTCGCGTTCGTCTCGCGCTGCATGGAGCGCAGCGCGTCGCCGACCGACGATTGACGGTGGGTACTCGCGCCGGCAACAACCGGTCCTCGATCTTCGTCGCAGCCGACGGTCGCTACTACGGATTCGTGACGATGGGGCAGCGTCCCGACGGCTCCGTCGACCGGCGCAAGCGCACCGGAACGACTCGCGCCGAGGTCGTCCGCAAGGTGCGCGCACTCGAACGGCTCCGCGACGAGCGCAGCGCCCTACCTGCGGGGCACTCGCCGATGCTCGAGGTGTGGCTCACGGACTGGCTCACTGCGACTGCGCTGCGGGTTCGGCCCAGCACGCTGTCGGGCTACCGAGTCGATGTCACCCGGCACATCGTGCCGGCGATCGGACGACACCGGCTCGCCGCACTGGAGCCCGAACACATCGAGCATCTCTACACCGTGCTGCTCGAGAAGGGCCTCAACGCCGGAACCGTTCACCATGTGCGACGCACGCTGAACAAGGCGCTCAACGACGCCGTTCGGCGCCGTCGTCTGCCCCGGAACCCCGTCGCCCTCGCGCACACGCCGAGGTACGACGCGCCGGATATCGAGCCCCTGACGGTCGGCGAGGCGCGCCGGATCCTCGCCGCCGCTGAGACCGAGCCGAACGGCGTCGCCTTCATGCTCGCGATCTCTCTCGGACTCCGCCGAGGTGAGGTGCTCGGGCTTGCGTGGGCCGACGTCGACCTCGACGAGGGCCGGTTGTCCGTCCGGCATCAGCTCGAGCGGCGCAACTGGCGCCACGGGTGCGAGGACCCGCTCTCCTGCGATGAGTCGGCGGCGAAGTGCCCGAAGCGCAAGGACGGCGGCCTGGTGCTCACCGAGCTCAAGACGAAGCAGTCGCGACGGACCCTGCCGATTCCCGCTCCGCTAGTCGTCCAGCTCCGGCAGCATCGCCAGAGGCAGCGCGAAGCACGCATCCACGCCGGCTCGCTGTGGACCGACTCGAAGCTGGTGTTCACGAACCTGGTCGGACGGCCGGTGGCGCCGCGTGATCACTCGGTGCACTGGACCGCATTCCTCGAGCGCCTCGGCATCCGGCCCGCTCGGCTCCACGACGCCCGGCACACGGCGGCGACGCTGCTCCTGGTCCAGGGTGTCGACCAGCGCGTGGTGATGAGCATGTTCGGCTGGACGTCGTCAGCGATGACGACGCGATACCAGCACGTCGTGCCCGAGTTGGTCGAAGAAGCCAATCGTCGGATGACGGCCGCGCTATGGGGCGGTTCTCGCGAGTCTGTGGAGTAAATGCGTTCGTCCAGGGGGGTGGTGCCGCCACTCTGTGCGCATGACCTTGTGCATCCGGCAGTACGTCTACCTCGCTGTGTACAGCAATCGTGTAAGCGCGGCCGACATGGCGGCAGCGATAGGACTCGAGGCAGACGGGGTCCCCGCCCGCGGGAGCAGAAGAGAGGGAGATGACCCCATCTCGCGGTCCCACACGTGGAGGGTGGTCTGCAACGAACGGGGCTTGGGGGTGGACGAACAACTGGAGCTGCTTGTCGACCGGCTCAGGCCGTACCAGGAGGCGCTGCGGTCCCTCGGAAGATCGTTGCGGGAGGGCGACGGCGACCTGGCCGGCATCTCATTGAACGTTGTGCGCTATCTCGACGACGAGGACGGCGAGGCTGACGAGTACCAGCATCGCCTCCTCGGCTGGCATCTGAATGAAACCCTGATGCGCTTCGCCCTTGACCTCGGCGCGGAGATTGACGTCGACGAGTACGGGCAGGACTAACGCCTATTCGGGCCGGGGCTCGACCCGGCCCAACCGTCTGCTGGGGCAAAACTGCTACCAAAACTGCTACCGGCGCTGCCCGAGGCAACGGGTTCGGAGGCAAGACGAAGGGCCCGTCACCTGCGAACACTGCAGGTCACGGGCCCTTCGACCGGCGGAGGATGGGGGATTCGAACCCCCGAGGGCTTTCACCCAACACGCTTTCCAAGCGTGCGCCATAGGCCACTAGGCGAATCCTCCCGGCCGACAGAGGATACCCGAACGCGAGCCCCCGACCGAACCGCCTGGAGTCACAGGTCCCAGGAGTACCAGAGCAGGTGCGTGCGCTCGTGGTCGATGTACAGGTCGATCGTCAGGGGCGCGGTGGAGCCGTCGGGCCGGGTGCCCATGCCGGCGCAGCTCATGACGAACTCCTCGTCGCCGGGTGCGGGGATCCGCATGATCTGGCGGTTGTCGCGCACGACGGACGCGCTCGCGATGGACTCGAGCGGGTCGAGCTCGCCCTGGACACCGGCCAGCTTGATGGCCTCGCCGGCGACGTCGTCGCAGTTCATCGAGGTGAAGGGTCGCAGCGCGGAGCGCGCACGCTGGTCGTGGTAGACCGGGACCGCCGCCGCGACGAGCAGGGCGAGCGTGACGACGCCGGCCGCGACGCCACCGCCCACGAGGACTGCCGTCCTGGGGCGTTGCCAGCGGACCGCCTCAGCGATCGGCTGTGCTGCCGGCACAGGCGCGGTGTGCTCGGTCCAGAGCTGCCGTCGAACCAGCGGACCTGGGTGGGGTCCTTGGGGTCGGGTGCCAGCCGGGGGCGCCACTCATCGCTGGCTCCTTCCCGCCGGTCGATGCTGGTACATCGGCATCGGGACGGACCCGCTCGATGCCACCCGACCGGCTAGTTGTCCCAGGCGTACGCGACGAGCTGCTGGGTCGTCGAGTCGACGTACAGGTTGGCCGTGACCGGCGCCGTGGTGCCGTCGGGCTTGGTGCCGGTACCGGTGCAGCTCAGGACGAACGCGGGGTCCTCGCCGGCAGCGGGCACACGGACGGTGCTGCGGTTGTCCTGGACGAGCGACGGGTCGGTCATGGAGACCAGCCGGCCGGCGTCCTGCGCCTGTCCGCTCGCGGAGATCTGCTCGGCGTATGTCGCCACCTGGTCGCAGGTGACGGCGTCGAGACCGAGGCTCGCGACCTGTGCGCTGGCCGACCGGTCCGCGAGAAAAGGCAGCGCGACCGCGCCGACGACCAGGAGTCCGACGCCGATCACCAGCACACCCGCGAGAACGATGAGCACGATCCGCGCCGTGTTGCTCTTCTTGGCGGGCGTCGGCGGGACGTCCCACGGTGCGCCCTGCCACGCAGGGCGGGCTGGCCGGGTGCGTTCGGCGGCGGGTAACCGTGGCCGACCGGAGCGGTCGGCTGGCCGTACGGCGCGGGCTGCGCGTACTGGGTCGGTGCCTGTTGCTGGGCGACGTAGGCGGGGAGCTCGTACTGGGCGGTGGGTGCAGGTGCGTACTCCGAGCCGTACTGCGGCTGCAGCTCCTGCTGTGGGGGGAGTGGTGCCGGAGTGAACATCTGAGGAGCCGGCTGGGGCGCGACGGGCGCTGCCGGGAACACCCCGTACTGCGGGCTGGGCTCGCCGTAGGGCGCCGTGGTCGGCGGCTGGCCGTACTGCGCAGCGGCGGGAGCCGTGGGCTGCTGGGCGGCCGGAGCCGTGGGCTGCGGGGCGTACGGGGGCGGGCTCGCGGTGGTGGGGACGTACGGCGGCGGCGCGGCGTACTCAGGAACGGGCGCGGGTGCGGCCTGCGGCGCCTGGGCGACGACGGGAGCCTCGACGACCGGCTCCGGCACCGGCTCGTCGTACTCGTCCTCGTACTCGTCCGGCTCGTCGGGCTCGAGCATCGGGATGACCATCGGGACGGGCGCCCGCGGGCTCGGCACCTCGTCGGCACGCTCGGGTGTCGTCGCGACGGCCGTGCTGGTCCGGGTGGCGGCCGGCTCGGCCGAGGGTGGCTGCATGGGCGCCGAACCGGGGGCGGGCGCGGGCCGGCTGTTCGCCGTCCATGTCTGGCCGTCGAACCATCGCACGCGTGTCTGGTCTGCGGGGTCGCGGTACCAGCCCTGAGGAGTCGTGTTCATCGTGACAAGGACATCGGCACCCGAGACACGTCGCTGAAGTCCTGATGTGTTGCCATCGCGTATCGCATTCTCAGCCCGATTCTTCGTGTGTGCTGACCGCTCACTGGCTGAAGCGGGCCACCTGGCGGATCTTGTTGGTCGCGTCCAGCGCGGCCACCTTGTAGGCCTCGGAGAGCGTCGGGTAGTTCAGGACGGTGTCGACGAGATAGTCGACGGTGCCGCCGCACGCCATGATCGCCTGGCCGATGTGCACCAGCTCGGTGGCCGACGTGCCGAAGACGTGCACGCCGAGCAGCTCGCGGGTGTCGGTGTCCACCAGCAGCTTGAGCATGCCGTAGGAGTCGCCGACGATCTGCGCCGCGGGCCAGCTCGCGGTAGCGGGCGACGCCGACCTCGTAGGGGATCGACGCCTCGGTCAGCTCCTCCTCGGTGCGTCCGCAGTACGAGATCTCGGGGATCGTGTAGATGCCGATGGGCAGCACGGACGGCAGCTCGCGGGCCGGCTCGCCGAACGCGTGATACGCGGCCAGGCGCCCCTGCTCCATCGACGTGGCGGCGAGCGCGGGAAGCCGATCACGTCGCCGACCGCGTAGATGTGCGGCACCGCGGTGCGGTACTGCTCGTCGACCGTGATGCGCCCCCGGGAGTCGGCGGACAGCCCGGCTGCCTCCAGCTTGAGCGAGTCGGTGTGGCCCTGCCGGCCGGCCGAGTACATGACGGTGTCGGCCGCGATCCGCTTGCCGGAGGCCAGCCTGGTCATGGTGCCGCTGCCCGTTGCTCTCGACGCCGTCCACCTGCTCGCCGAAGCGGAAGGACACCGACAGGTCGCGCAGGTGGAACTTCAGCGACTCGGCCACCTCGGCGTCGCACATCTCGAGCATCGCCGGCCGCTGGTCGATGACGGTCACCCGGGTGCCGAGCGCCGCGAACATGGAGGCGTACTCGATGCCGATGATGCCCGCGCCCACCACGACCATCGAGCCCGGGATGCTCTCCAGGGAGAGCATGCCGTCGGAGTCGAGGATCCGTGCGCTCGTCGAACCCGACCGTGGCGGGGCGGTGCGGCTTGGTGCCGATGGCGATGACGATGTTCCGCGCGGTCACCAGCGACGGGTGGGCTCGCTCCCTCCTCGGTCACCGAGAGGGTGTGCGCGTCGACGAAGGCGCCGGTGCCGTTGAGCATGTCGACGTGGTTGCGCATCAGCTGGGCGCGGATCACCTCGATCTCGCGGCCGATCACGTGCTGCGTGCGCGCGAACAGGTCCTCCATGGTGATGTCCGACTTCACGCGGTAGCTGGCGCCGTACACCTCCCGCTGGGCCATGCCCGTCAGGTACATCACGGCTTCGCGCAGCGTCTTGCTGGGGATGGTGCCGGTGTTGACCGAGACGCCCCCCATCATGTGCCGGCGTTCGATGATCGCGACCTTGTGGCCCAGCTTCGCGGCCGCGATCGCGGCCTTCTGGCCACCGGGCCCGGTGCCGACGACGACCAGGTCGTAGTCGAAGGGACCTTCGTCGGGCACGGGGGAGTCCAGCGCATCGGTCATACGCGCAGTCTGCCCACATTCGGGTCCCCGCGTGAGTCCGACGAATCACGAGCAGGTGAACACCGAGTCGGGTCAGGCCTCGACGATCAGCACCTCGACCCCGGCGGCCCGGATCGCGCGAGCTCGTCGGGGTCGGCGGTCGAGTCCGTGACGAGCATGTCGACCTGGACGATGGTCGGCCATCTTGGCGAGGGTGACGCGGCCGACCTTGGACGCCGTCGGCGACCACGATCACCCGCTGCGCGTGGCGTCACCATGGCGTTGTTGGTGCGCGCCTCGGTCTCGTCGTGGGTCGTCGCGCCGCCCGCGGCGCTGATGCCGTCGGTGCCGAGGATCGCGGTGCCGACGTTGATCGCGTTGAACGTGTTCTCGGCGAGCACCCCGACGAGTTCGAAGCGACTCCGGAGCGCAGGACGCCGCCCGTCATGACGACCTTGAGGTTGCGGGCGGGAGGCGATCTCCATGGCGATGGTGAGCGAGTTGGTGACGATCGTGAGTTCGGTGGCGCCCGGCGAGCGCGCGGGCGACCTCGCGGTGGTCGTCCCGCCGCAGATGGCGACGCGTACGGCCGGCGCGGGATGCAGGCCGCGGCACGGCGGGCGATGCGCGCTTGGCCTCCTGGAACCGCGAGTCGCGCAGCCGCGACGGGCAGCTCGGCGCGCGGACGTCGCAACGGGCGCGCGCCGCCGTGGGTGCGCACCAGCAGGCCCTGCTCCTCGAGGTCGGCCAGGTCCCGCCGGACGGTCGCCGGCGAGACGCCGAGCGTGCCCGAGAGCTCGGCGAGCGTGACGTGCCGCGCTCGGCCGAGCAGGTCGAGGATCGCCAGCCATCCGGTCGCGATCGCTTGCCGACGACGGCCGGCGCTGCGAACACGTCCATGGCGGATTCTCGACATCCGACGTGCCTTTCGCTCGAATCGCGCAATCACGGTGATCACTTTAGCGCGATAGCGCTCATTCTTGCACGAATCGCTCAGTCCCGAGTGATCATCGGGCGCATGACCAAGTCGCGTTCGTCGGCGCCGGCAGCGTCGTGTTCACCCGTCAGCTCGTCGCCGACCTGCTGCGGTTCGACGACCTCGACCGATCGACCTCGTCGCTGCACGACATCGACGCCGAGCGGCTCGCTGTCGCCGAGGGCACCGCCCGTGCAGGTCGCAGCGCAGCTTCGGCCGCCCGCCGACGATCACGGCGACCCTCGACCGGCGCGCGGCCCTCGACGGCGCCGACTTCGTCGTCGAACATGGTCCAGGTCGGCGGCATCGACGCGCACCAGCACCGACCTCGAGATCCCCGCCAGGTACGGGCTGCGCCAGACGATCGGCGACACCACCGGCGTCGGCGGGGTGTTCCGCGCGCTGCGCACGTTCCCCGTGCTCACCGGCATCCTCGCGGACATGCGCGGCCGTCTGCCCCGACGCGCTGGTTGCTCAACTACACGAACCCGATGGCGATGAACGTCTGGTGGGCCTCGGTCGTCGCCCCCGACATCACGCACGTCGGGCTGTGCCACAGCGTGTACTGGACCGCGCACGACCTGGCGGAGCTGCGTCGGCGTCGCCGTCGAGCGAGACCCGCTACCGCGCCGCCGGCGTCAACCACCAGGCGTGGCTGCTGCGACTGGACGCAGGACGGCCAGGACCTCTACCCGCGGCTGCGCGCACGCGATCGCCGACGACCCCGAGCTCGAGCGACGGGTGCGCGTCGAGATCTTCCGCCGGATCGGCTACTACCCGACCGAGACCAGTGAGCACTCCTCGGAGTACCTGTCGTGGTTCCTGCGGTCCGACGAGCAGATCGAGCGGTTCCGCATCGAGCCGCTGCAGTACATCGGGATCAGCCGAGGACAACGTCGCGGAGTTCGAGCAGGCCGGACGCTCGCTCGCGGCCGGTTCCCCGCTGCCGCTCGAGGGCGGCGCCGCCGAGTACGCCCCGCAGATCATCCACTCGATCGCTCACCGGCACGCGCGCGCGAGATCCACGTCAACGTCCTCGAACCGCGGGCTGATCGACAACCTCCCGAGGGTGCGGTCGTCGAGGTGCCCGCCCTCGTCGACGCGGCCGGGGTCACGCCGGTCGCGATGGGCGCGCTGCCCGTCCAGTGCGCGGCCCTCAACCGCACGTACCTGTCGGTCGCCGAGCTCACCATCGAGGCCGCGCGCACCGGCGACCCGCGCCTGCTGCGCCAAGCGGCTCCTCGTCGACCCGAACGCGAGCTCGACCCTGACGCCCGACAGATCTGGGACCTCTGCGACGAGATGGTGGTGGCGCACGGCGACCTGCTGCCGGAGCCGCTGCGCGCCCCGCTCCCCGCGAGCACGATGTGACCCTGGCCCGCACCCGCGACCTGATCGACGACGCCGTCCGGGACCGCACGCGCCGTCCTCAGCTTCAACGTCATCACGCTCGAGCACGCCGAGGGGATCGTCGCCGGTCTCGAACGGGCCGGGTCCGCCGGGTCCTGCTGCAGATCAGCGAGAACGCCGTGCGATACCGCGGGGGCCGGGCGGGGCCGCTGCTCGCCGCATGCCACGAGCTCGCGGCGTCGGCGGGCGTCCCCGTCGCGCTGCACCTGGACCACCTCCAGGACGCCGACCTGGTGGCCGAGGGCATCGCGACCGCCGGCCGGTACGGCGTGACGTCGCTGATGGTCGACGCCGCACACCTGGGCTACGAGGACAACGTCGCGACGACGGCCGCAGCGGCCCGCGCGGCGCACGCGGCCGACCTGTGGGTCGAGGCCGAGCTCGGCGAGGTCGGCGGCAAGGACGGCGCCCACGCGCCGGGCGTCCGCACCGACCCGGCGGAGGCTGCGTCCTTCGTCGTCGCGACGGGGGTGGACGGCCTCGCGGTCGCCGTCGGCTCGTCGCACGCGATGACGAGCGCCACGGCACGCTGGACCTCGACCTGATCGAGCGGCTCGCCTCCGCGGTCCCGGTCCCCCTGGTGCTGCACGGCTCGTCCGGTGTCCCGGCCGACGTGCTCCAGGCGGCGGTCCGGGCCGGGATCCGCAAGATCAACGTCGGCACCGCGCTCAACGTGGCGCTCACGGCGCAGGTCCGGTCCGCCCTGGAGGCGGACCTGCGTCTCACCGATCCGCGCCGGTACCTCGCGCCGGCGCGGGACGCCGTCGCGGACGTCGTCGCCTCGACCTGCGCGACGATCAGAACCGCCTGATCGCTCAGAGCGCGAGAAGGCGCCGCGCGTTGCCTGCATAGACGGCCTCGAGCGCGGCCGTGGGCAGGTGCAGGCCGGAGACCGTCCAGCGCCCCTGCGGCGGCACGACGTCGCCCGGTGCGTACTCGAACGCCTCGTCGGCCGTCTCCAGGAACCGGAAGTGCGTGGTCAAGGCCTCGTCGTCGAGCGGGAACGCGTCGGTGCCGAAGAGCACCCGGTCGGTGAACTCCTCCACCAGGCGGCGCGTCCGGCGCGGCTGGCGGCCGAGCTCGGCCAAGCGTCCGGCGATGTCGATGTGCCAGTTCGGAGCCGCCCGCAGGAGCCGCTCGACGCGGTCGAGGTCCTCGGCGACGCAGCCGGCGTGCGCGCCGATGTAGGTGGTGCCGGGTGTCGCGAGGACCAGCGTCTCGAGGGCGGTCAGGAGGCGGTCGAAGGTCGGGTGCACCGTGGCGTCCCCGAACCACCAGTCGGGGTTCGCGCACAGCTCGTCGATGCGTTCGTTGGTGGCGTCGACCGGATCGAAGAACGCGACGGGGTCAGCCACGTGGATGAGCACGGGCAGGCCCAGGCCCCCCGCGAGCGCGAGGGTGCGGATGACGCGCTCGTCGTCGGGCAGCACCAGGTGCCCCGAGGCGTCGCGGACAGTCAGCCCGAGGTTCTTCCAGACCTTGACCCCGCGGGCTCCCTGACGGGCGCTGTCCCGCAGCTGGTCCGCGAGCAGAGCCTCTCCGTCCGGTCGTTCGAGGAGGGCCCAGTCGAGCTGGCAGAAGGTGACGAACCGGGTCGGGTGGGCCCGGTCGTAGCGCTCGAGGTTCGCGGTCAGCTCCTCGCCGTGCATCCCGTCGAGGTTGACCATCGTCGCGACGTTGCGCCGGTCCATGAGCGCCAGCAGGGCGTCGACGTCGGGCGCGGTCCAGCCGGGCGGGGTGAGCCAGCGGCCGAGGTGGTTGTGCACGTCGATCGACGGCACGGCGCTGCGGGCGACTTCGGTGCGTTCGACCGCGAGCCTGCTGCGCGGGTGCCAGTCCGCCAGGGGAAGGTGTGCTGCGGCGGTCCAGTCGGGCGTTCCCATGCGGAGATTCCTCGCGAGAGCGCTCAGCCAAAGTGAGCGTTTGATGCAGTTTCATTGCGGATCGATCATTCCGATACGCAGTATTGCGCACACGGCGCCAGGTCAACGACGGCACCGGGAGACGAGAGGGCACCCCAGTGAGCAGCAGCATCACCGCGACCGAGATCGCCAGCCAGCCGACCGTGTGGGCGCGGGCCCTGACAGACATCCCGACCGCAGGCGCGATCTTCGGGCGGCCCGGGGAGAGCGTCCTGGTCCTGGGCTGCGGCACCAGCGCGTTCGTCGCCGAGTCGCTCGCCATCCTGCGCGAGCAGGCCGGGCTCGGCCTGACCGATGCCGGCTACGCCTCTGAGTGGCGGCCGGGCCGACGCTACGACCGCGTCCTGGTGATCAGCCGTTCCGGAACCACCAGCGAGGTCCTCGCCGCGCTCGACCTGGTCGAGCCCGGCACGCCGACCGCGGCGATCGTGGGCGTCGCGGACAGTCCCGGTCGCCCGCCGCGTCGACGAGTTCCTGCTGCTCGACTACGCCGACGAGAAGTCGGTGGTCCAGACGCGGTTCCCGACGACGGTGCTCGTGCTGGCCCGAGCCGCGTTCTGCGACGACGCGGCGACGCTGGTCGCCGAGGCCGCACGCGCGCTCGACGCGCCGCTGCCCGTCCCGGTGGACGGCATCGACCACGTCGTCTACCTGGGCACCGGGTGGACGTACGGGCTGGCGCAGGAGGCGGCCCTCAAGGTCCGCGAGGCCGCTCAGGCATGGTCGGAGTCCTACCCGGTCCTCGACTACCGGCACGGTCCGATCGCCGTCGCCCACCCCGGGCACGCTCGTCACGATCTTCGGCGCCGCCGACGCGTCCCTCGTCGCGGACATCGAGGCGACCGGCGCGCGGGTGCTGACGAGCGAGGACGATCCGCTCGTCCAGCTCGTCCAGGCGCAGCGATTCGCCGTCGCGCTCGCCGAGAGTCGCGGGCTGTCGCCCGACACGCCGCGTCACCTCACCCGTTCCGTCGTCCTGTCCTGACCGCGCGTCATCGAACCGAGGAGAACGAGTTGTCCCCCCAACGCTCCACTCGCAACCGACTCGCCGCACTCGCCGCGGCAACCGCCGTCGCCTCCCTCGCGCTCTCGGCCTGCTCCGGCGGGACGCCCAAGGGCGCCGAGACCTTCGACCCCGAGGCCAAGACCACCATCACCTGGTGGACCGGCCAGGCCGACGAGGCCGAGACGATCCTCGAGGGCCTCGCCAAGGACTTCGAGAAGCTGCACCCGAACGTCACGGTCGACGTGTCGTCGGGGGCGCCGTCGACCGACGAGCTCCTGCAGAAGCTCTCGGCGGGCTTCGCCGGCAAGACGTATCCCGACGTCTCCTACGCCTACGGATCGTGGGCCAGCGAGCTGCAGGCCTCGAAGCGCACCCTCGACATCACCGAGCAGGTCAAGGATCCCGACGTGGCCTGGGACGAGTTCCCGGCAGCCGCGCAGCAGACGGCCCAGCCCGGGGGCGGCACGACGATCGGCTTCCCGGCCGTCGTCGACAACATCACGCTGCTCTACAACAAGAAGGTGTTCGACGCGGCCGGTGTCGACTACCCGACGGCCGACTGGACCTGGGACGACTTCCGGACCGCGGCGAAGCAGCTCACCGACACCTCGACGAACACCTACGGCTACGGCTACTCGGTCGCCGGTTCCGAGGAGACGACCTGGCAGTTCTGGCCGCACCTGTGGCAGAACGGCGGCGAGATCCTCTCCGACGACCAGAAGACGGCGACGTTCGACTCCGACGCCGGCGTCAAGGCGCTGACGTTGCTGCGCGACATGGCGGTCGACGACAAGAGCATCTACCTCGACCAGACCGACACCAAGGCGGCCGAGCTGTTCGCGAGCGACCGGATCGGCATGATCACGTCGGGCCCCTGGACGCTCTACGACCTGCAGACCGCCGGCACCGAGTACGGCGTGGTCCCCCTTCCGGGTACGGACGGCAACCACGAGACGGTCTCGGGCCCCGACCTCTGGGTGCTCTTCGACCACCAGGACGCCAACCGCGAGCACTGGTCCTACGAGCTGACCAAGTGGCTGACGTCGAGGGACCAGGACATCGCCTGGAACGTGGCGTACGGCAACCTTCCGCTGCGCGCGTCGGAGGTGGACTCGCCCGAGTTCCAGGCGCAGGTCAAGGCGCTGCCGGGGCTCGACGTGATGGCCGCGAACATGGAGAACTCGAAGCACGCGCGGCCGACGGTGCAGGGCTACGTCAAGCTCTCCGAGGCGATCGGCTCGGCCATCTCGGAGGTCATGCAGGGCCAGGGTGACCCGGCCGACGCCCTCAAGCAGGCAGCGGCGACCGCCACGCAGGGCCTCGGAGGCTGACGGTGATGTCGAGCACGACAGCAGACGCAAGCGGGCGACGGCCCGTTCGGCGCGGGGCACTGATCCCGCGTGCGAACGGACCGTTCCCCGGGGCAGTGCCCTCGCGTCGGCCGGGCAGCCGCAAGCAGCGTCGCCGTCAGGCGTTGCAGGGCTGGGGGTTCGTCGCACCGGCGATGCTGATCGTGCTCGGCCTGTCGATCTTTCCCGGCCGCGTGGGCGTTCCTGCTCTCGTTGCAGAGCTGGGACGGCTTCTCCGAGCCGACGCAGGTCGGGCTGCAGAACTACCGAGCGATGGTCACCGACAGCGCGCTGCACGACGCCGTCGGCCACACGGCCGCTGTACACGCTGCTGTTCGTGCCGGCCTCCGTGCTCCTCGGCATGGGCCTGGCGATCCTGCTCAACCGCACGTTCCCCTGATGGGTGCCTACCGGACGGCGATCTTCCTCCCGTTCGTCGCCTCGGCTGCGGCGACGGGGATCCTCACCACCTACCTGTTCAACCCGCAGTTCGGGCTGGCCAACACGGTGCTGCGCGCGCTGCACCTGCCGCAGCAGGGATGGCTCGAGAACCCGAGCCAGGCGATGCTCGTGATCACGCTCATGTCCCTGTGGGGTCAGGCCGCGTTCACCACGGTGATCTACCTGGCCGCCCTGCAGGACATCCCGGACGAGCTGCTCGAGGCCACGCGCATCGACGGCGCCAACCGCTGGCAGTCGTTCTGGCACGTCACGTTCCCGCACCTCGCCCCGGTGACGGTCTTCGTGACCGTGTGGCAGTTCATCGAGGCGGTGCAGCTGTTCGACCTCGTCTACACGACGACGCGTGGCGGACCGCTGAACGCGACGCAGACGATCGTCTACTACCTGTGGGAGACCGCATTCAAGAACCTCGAGTTCGGGTACGCGTCGGCGGTCGCCTACGGACTGTTCGCCGTCACCCTGGTCATCACCGCAGGCGTCGTCCTGTACTCGCGCCGCACGAAGGTGGAGGTGTTCTGATGGCCATCCAGATCCTGTCCGCGACGCCCGTTGCCGACACGCCCGTCGACCTGCCGAAGCCGCGACGCCGAGGACGCAAGCACTGGTGGTGGCACGTCGCTCCTGGCACCGGTCGCGGTGCTGTTCGCGCTGCCGTTCATCCAGATGTTCCTCACCGCCCTCACGCCTGCGTCGCAGATCAACAAGTTCCCCATCGCGGTTGATCCCGACGTCCCTGACGCTCGACGGCTTCGCCAAGCTGTTCGCCGAGTCGGACATCCTGCGCTGGCTGATGAACTCCGCGATCGTCTCGACGGTCGGCGTGGTCTCGCACCTCGTCCTGTGCTCGCTGGCCGGCTACGGTTTCGCGCGGTTGAAGTTCCCCGGCCGCACCTTCGGCTTCCTGGCGATCGTCGCGACGATCATGATCCCGACCCAGCTGCTCATGGTGCCGACGTACGTGCTGTTCGCCCGGCTCGGCCTCGTCGATACGCTCGGTGCCGCGATCGTGCCGTGGCTGGCGTCCGCCTTCGGCATCTTCCTGATGCGTCAGTTCTTCCTGTCACTGCCCGCCGAGCTCGAGGAGGCCGCCGTGCTCGACGGCTGCTCGCGGCTGCAGGTGTTCTGGCGCGTGGTCCTGCCGCTGGCCAAGCCGGCGCTCGCCACTCTCGCCATCTTCACGCTGCTCGGCTCGTGGAACGACCTGGTCTGGCCGCTGATCGCCATCAACGACAGCGCGAACTTCACGGTGCAGCTCGGCATCACCAACTTCCAGGGCGCCCGCCGGACCGACTGGTCGTTGCTCATGGCCGGCAACGTGGTGGCGACGCTGCCGCTCATTGTGTTCTTCCTGCTGGCGCAGAAGCAGTTCATCGCGACGATGACGTTCTCGGGTCTCAAGGGATGACCGCTCGCACGGTGCTCGTGGTCGGTGACGCGAACGTCGACCTCGTGCTGCGGGGGGACGTCGTGCCGCGGTTCGGGCAGGTCGGAGCAGCTGGTGGACTCCGGCGAGCTCGTGCTCGGCGGCAGCGCCTCGATCGCGGCCTGCGGGCTGGCCCGGCTCGGGGTGCCGACCTCGCTGGTCGCTCGCGTCGGTGCCGACGCGTTCGGGCGGTTCCAGCTCGACGCACTCGCAGCCGCGGGCGTCGAGACGACGCACGTCGAGGTCGATCCCGCCACGCCGACCGGTCTGTCGGTCATCCTCTCGACCGCCGACGATCGCGCGATCCTGACGGTGCCGGGAACCATCCCGACGTTGCGTGCCGACGGCGTGCGCGCGGCCCTCGACGGTGCGAGCCACGTGCATGTGGCCTCGTACTTCCTGCAACCTGCGCTCGCGGCGGAGCTGCCGACTCTGCTCGCCGAGGTGCGGGCGGCGGGGGTCACGGTCAGCCTCGACACGAACTGGGACCCGCAGGAGCGGTGGGACGGCGTGCTCGACGTCCTGGCGCACGTCGACATCCTGCTGCCGAACCTGGCCGAGCTGCGCGCGCTGGGCGCCGTGGCGGGTGCGTCGGGATCGGACGTGGACGTCGCGCGGGCTCTTGCGGCGTTGGGTCCGCGGGTCGTGGTGAAGGCCGGCGCCGACGGCGGCTGGTCCGTCGGTGGCGTCGGGGAACCGGTACGTGCGCCGGGTCTGGTCGTCGAGGTCGTCGACACGACCGGCGCCGGAGACAGCTTCGACGCCGGATACCTCGCCGCTCTCGCCCACGGTGTCGACGACGAGGGCGAACGCCTCCGGTGGGCCGCGGTCGCCGGGTCGCTGTCGACCCTCGGCGCGGGCGGTACGGGCCGGCAGGCGACGCTCGCCGACGTGGGCCGATGATCACGGCGGCCGCGGTCAGCCCATCCCTCGACGTCACGTATGTGGTCGAGGAGCTGACCGGGATCCAGCGGCCGCTGTCCGTCGATCGGGTGGCCGGCGGCAAGGCCCTGAACGCGTCGAGGGCCGCGGTCCTGCTCGGGTCGACCGTCGTCGCGGTCGCCGTGCTCGGCGGCGGGACCGGCACGGTCGTCGCCGAGGCTGCGCGAGCGGACGGTCTGGAGCTGCGTCTCATCGACGGCGGCGAGCTGACCCGCACGTGCATCAGCGTGCACGCGCGCTCCACAGACACCCTGACCGAGATCTATGAGCACGCCACGCCCGTCTCTCGGCGGGTCTTCGACGAGTTCTTGACCGTCCTTGCCGAGCAGCTCGTCGCCCGGCCCGGCTGGTGCCTGGTCAGCGGTGGCTTCCCCGACTCGCTGGGTCCCGACGCGCTGCGCGAGCTCGCCGACGTCGCGGCGGGCGCGGGTGCGCAGGTCGCCGTCGACTGCCACGGTCCCGCGCTTCGAGCCCTGCTCTCGGCGGGGCGTGCTCCCGACCTGCTCAAGGTCAACCGGTCCGAGGCGTGCGAGGTTCTCGACCTCCCGCTGGACACGTCACTCGCCGACGCCGTCACGCACCTGCAGGTCCGAACCGGACGGCTGGTCGTCGTGACGGACGGTGTCGCCGGGCTCCGCGCCAGCGACGGGGCCTCGACGTTCACCGCGGCACTGCCGGACGTTGTCGGACAGTTCCCCGTCGGCAGCGGGGACTCGGTGCTCGGCGCGCTCGTGCACGCGCTCGACGCCGGCGGCCTCCTCGGGGACGCGCTGCGCCTGGCCACGGCGGCGGGGTGCGCGAACGCGCTCGTGCCGGGTGCCGCGAGGTTCGAGCCGGGGACGGTCATGGCGCTCGCGGCGGACGTCAGGCTCGAAACGGCCCGCTGACCGGCGTCACGTGGTGAGGTGGTGCTGTGACCGTCGGACCTCCGCCCGTGCGCGCCGTCCGCGTGCAGGAGCTCGAGCCCGTGCCGCGGGACGCCTGGTTCGCCCAGGTCCCCGCGATCGCGCAGGTCCTTCGCGAGGGTCTGCTGCTCGACCGGGTCACGGTGCTCGTCGGCGACAACGGTGCGGGCAAGTCCACGCTGGTCGAGGCCGTCGCCATGATGTTCGGCATGGGCGCCGAAGGCGGCTCGACCGGCTCGATGCACGCGACCCGTCGCACCGAGTCCGAGCTGTGGCAGCACCTGCGCCTCGAGCGCGAGATCGGCGGACCGCGCAGCGGGTTCTTCCTGCGCGCCGAGACGATGCACTCGTTCTACTCCTACCTGGAGGCCAACCCGGGCGGGCCCGAGCCGGTCTTCCACGAGATGTCGCACGGGGAGTCGTTCCTCGCCCTGGTCACCGACCGCATGAAGGTGAAGCGACCAGGGTTCTTCCTCCTCGACGAGCCCGAGTCGGCGCTGTCCTTCACGGGCTGCCTCGCGCTCGTGTCCCACCTGACGACCCTCGTGAACACGACGCCCTCGCAGGTGCTCCTCTCGACGCACTCACCGGTGCTGGCCGCGATTCCCGGCGCGACGATCTATGAGGTCGGCGAGTGGGGTCTGCGACGCAGCGACTGGGACTCCCTGGAGCTCGTGCAGCGCTACCGCGGCTTCCTCGACGATCCTCGGCGCTACCTCCGGCACGTGATCGAGGACCCCGCCTGGCTGGGCTAGAATCTCTGGCGACCCCTCGTGCGGCGTCATCTCGCTGAACTCCCCCAGGGCCGGAAGGCAGCAAGGGCAGGTGAGCTCTGGCGGGTGTGCGGGGGGTCCTCGCATGCCCGGAGGCCGGCGCCGGCCCGGTCCGATTCCCGCCGAGAACGTCTTCAGGCGTCTCATCCGGGCGGTTGAGACGTCTCATCGCGTTCTCGCTGGTCGGTGAGGGGGCGTAGGGCGGCTCGGACCGTTCCGCCGATCTGGCCCTGGTGGCAGAGGTCTGCGTGGGTGAACCGCAGCAGGGTGACCCGACCGCGCATCAGCATCGCGTTCTGGCGAGAGCGGTCGCGCAACAGGGCCTCGGGCTGCTCGTGCGGCTCGCGTCCGTCGATCTCCGCGATGAGCCATCTGCCGTCTTCGAGGTGCCAGCCCAGGTCTCCTCGGCCGAGGAACGTGCCGTCGTCGGCGCGGATCTCCACCTGCAGGTCGTCGGGCGGCACGCCAGCGTCGATGCAGTCCAGTCGGGCGAACGTCTCCAGTGGTGACTCGGCCCTCCCGTCGGCGAGACCCAGCCAGCCCAGAGCGTCGATCGAGCCCCTGCGACCGCGGAGCTGACCCGCCAACCGTTCGAGCCCCGGGTGGCTGAGCAGGCCTCGATGCAGGAGGTCGTCGAGAACCGCGACCGCATGGCGACGCCCCAGCTCGGGCAGCGCCGTACGCAGGGCTGACGACACGGTCTCGATCTGGCGGTCGCCGAACCTGGTCGAGGTGATCTCGCGCAGCTGTCGGACGCGAATCCCGTCTCGGCTCCGACGGGCCGAGCCGCCCGGGCAGTGCCACCTCCGCCGCGATATCGAGCGGCAGGCCTCCCGCACCGTGCAGAGCGAGCGCACAGCAACCAGTGGCGACCGCGTCAGGTCCGTACGCGAGCATTCCGAGCCACGCAGCACGGCGCCGGCGGTGGTCCGCCTGCCTTCGGCGGTCGCGCTGCGGATCGATGTCGAACACGCGTGACGTCGGTCGCGACCATCGCCTGAGTCGCACGAGTCTCGCCCGACGGTCGGAGTCGACGCCGAGGTCGTCACACTGCTGCGCGGACACGAGTCCCTCCTGCCGGAAGGCGAGCGACAGGAGGGCCGTCGGAGGCTCGCGCACGGGGATCACTGGGCGATCGGACCACCCGCCGCCACCCGGAAGCCGACCAGCCGACGCCCAGCGTGTGGCGGGGTGCTGTGGACGCGTCAGCTCGGCAGCCCATCCGCAACCGAGAACGTCATGACACGTGGCAAAGGCGCCCACGACGCGTCTGATCGCATTCTCGTCGGACGCGGACGCGGACGCGGACGCCGGGGCGTGCGTCAGCTGCGGAGGGCTAGGCGGGTGAAGGTTTGGCCGGCGTTGGCGTCGCGTTTCAGGCGGCGGACGAACTGGTCGAGGGCTGACGGGTCGGCGACCACCGCGTGGATCAGATAGTCGTAGGACCCCGTGACGTGCACGGCGTCGAGCACCTCCGGGAAGGCGCGTGCGAGGGCGTCGGTGAACGCCTCGTTCGTCGTCCCCTCCTTCATCCGCACCTCGATGAAGACCTCCAGGCCCGCGGGCACCGTAGGCGCGGGGCCGGTCGAGATGGTGAAGCGGCGGATCGTCCCGTTGTCGACGAGGCGTCGGACGCGGTTGGCCGCGGCGTTCGGGCTGAGGCCGACTCGCTCGCCGAGCGCGTGGTACGGAATCCGCGCATCGAGGGTCAGTTCGCGCAGGATTGCCTCGTCGATCGGGTCCATACGGCGATTATCGCAGAGTTGCGACGATCTCCGCAGTTTCGGCGTGACCTCGTCGGAACTCCGCAGGACGCTGAACCCCATGTCCGCACTCCTGCTCGGCACCCTCGCGGGCCTCGCCGTCGCCATGCCCGTCGGGCCCGTAGGCGTGCTGCTCCTGCGCAGCGGACTCGTCGACGGGGTGCGGGTGGCCGTCCCGGCGGCGCTCGGGATCGCGACGGTCGACCTGGCGTACGGCGCGCTCGCCGTGGCGGTCGGGAGGCCGGTGAGCAGGGTCCTGGAGGCGCACGACGAGGCGGTCCGGGCAGTGAGCGCCGCGGTGCTGGTCGGCGTCGGCGTGCTCGGGCTCGTGAGGGTGCGCCGACCGCGGAACGACGAGGTCCGGCCCACGACGACGTCGCACGGGTCCTACCTCCGGTTCGTCGCACTGACGGCCGTCAACCCGCTCACCGCGGTGACGTTCACGACCGTCGCGGTCGGCATGGCGGCAGGTCTGAGCGGGTCGGCGGCCCTGTTCGTCGTCGGCGTCGGACTCGCGTCGCTGGCGTGGCAGCTGGTTCTCGCGCTGGCCAGCGGGTTGCTCGGGATGCGCCTCCCGGACGAGGCCAGGACGTGGGTCTCGGTGGCCGGCGCGATCGTCATCGTGCTGGTCGGCGTATCGGTGCTCGTCTGAAACGTCGAACTGGCCATGGTCTGTGTCCGCGGTGCGCGCTAGGTTGCCCGTACCGACGAGGCGGAGGACGGCAGATGGCTGACTATCAAGGCGAGGTCGACGGCCCGCGCCGACCGTTCAGCGTCACGGTGGCCGTGGTGCTCACCTGGATCTCCGCGATCGGGAGCCTGCTCGGCGGGATCCTCTTCATCGTCATCGCGCGCGACCCCGCGGAGCTCAGGACCCTCGGCATCACCAGCACCACCGCGTGGACCGCCGCGGTCATCGGACTCGTGCTCGGTCTGGTCACCGCGGCGGTGGCGAACGGGCTGAGCAGCGGGCGCCGGTTCTCGCGATTCCTCGTGACCCTCTTGATGCTGGCGCGGATCGCATCGTCGTTCTGGAACCTCGCGGAGTTCGGCAGCGGCCAGCTGTTCAACTCGATCGCGAGCATCCTCGCCGCGGCCATCGTCTTGTTCCTCTTGTGGAACCTGCGCGCAAGGCGCTTCTTCCGTCGGTCCTGAGTCGTCCGGCGCGTCCACCCAGGGGCGCACGGTCGGGGTCCGACGACGATCCCGTGGGCCGACGACGCACCGCGCCATGCCGACGACGCTGGAGGCATGAGCCTCGAACCTCGCCTGTCCGGCCGCGGACTGATCAAGACCTTCGGTACGACCCGAGCCCTCGCGGGCGTCGACGTCGACCTCGCGGACGGTGAGGCGCTGGCGGTCATGGGGCCGTCCGGGTCGGGCAAGTCCACGCTCCTGCACTGCCTCGCGGGCATCCTCGTGCCGGACTCCGGAGCGGTCACGCTCCGCGGCAAAGACGTCGGTGCACTGGGGGATCGCGAGCGGTCGCTCCTGCGACGTAAGCACTACGGGTTCGTGTTCCAGTTCGGACAGCTGCTGTCCGAGCTGCCGGCGGTCGAGAACGTCGCGCTGCCGGCCATGCTGCTCGGCAGCTCCCGCAAGGACGCGACCGCGCTGGCGACGCAGTGGCTCGGCTCGCTGGGGCTCGCCGGGATGGAGGGCCGGCGCCCGGGCGAGCTGTCCGGCGGACAGGCGCAGCGGGTCGCGGTCGCGCGAGCCCTGATCACCGGGCCGTCGGTCGTGTTCGCCGACGAACCGACGGGCGCCCTCGACCAGTCGACCGGGTCCGACGTCATGCGCCTGCTCGTCGAGACGACGCGGGCCGCGGGGGCGTCGCTGGTCGTCGTCACTCATGACGCGCAGGTCGCGGACTGGTGCGACCGGCGGATCGAGGTGCGCGACGGTGTGGTCGTCGCCTCGTCGACGGCCGCCCGATGAACCCCGTCGTCGCCCTCGCCCCCCGGTTCCAGCGCGCCGGCGGCCGCGACTCGCGCGTCACCACCGCCCTGGCGATCACCGCCTTCGCCGTGACCACCGGCCTGACGCTCTGCGTCGTCGGCGGCCTGCTCGGCTTCATCGCGCGCGCCGACGAGCCCCTGGCGCCCGGTCAGGACGACGTCCGATCGCTCTACGAGATCCTCGCGTGGGTCGCCGTCGTCCTGCTCGTCGTCCCGCTGCTGACGCTCGGCGGCAGTGCCGCCCGGCTCGGCGTGGCCCGTCGCGACGCGCGGCTGGCCACGCTGCGGCTGCTCGGCGTGACGTCGCGCGAGGTGGTCGGGCTGACCCTCGTCGAGACGGCCTGGCAGGGGTTGGTCGGGGCGGTGCTCGGCATCGTGCTCTACGGGCTGCTGCTGCCTCTGGTCGCCCTGCTGCCGTTCCAGGGGACCACGTTCACGGTCGGGGAGCTGTGGGTCGGGTGGCAGGGGCTGGCCGTCGCGCTCGTGGCCGTGCCGGTGCTCGCCGGCCTGTCCGGGGCGTTCTCGTTGCGTCGGGTCGCGATCTCGCCCCTGGGCGTCGCGCGGCGGACGTCACCGAAGGGGATGGGGTTCGTCCGGCTGATCGTCGCGCTCGCCGGGATCGGACTGTTCATGATCGTGAGCGCGGTCGGCGGCGCGTTCGGCGCGGCCGCGATCGGTGCGCTGGTCGGGGCCATGGCGATCGGCTTCGCGACGCTCAACGTCGTCGGTCCGTGGGTGCTCGGGCTCGTCGGCAAGGTCCAGCTGCGGCGCGCGACGACACCCGCGCGACTGCTCGCGGCCCGCAGGCTGCTCGACGACCCCCGGGCCGCGTGGCGGGTGGTCGGCGGGCTCGGGCTCGCCGGGTTCGTGGCCGGTGCGCTGGCGGTGGTCCCGGCCCTGACGAACGTCGACGCGTCGCAGGACCCGCAGGGCGCGATCCTGCAGGACGACCTGGTCACGGGCGCCCTCGTGACGCTCGTCGTCGCGTTCCTGCTCGCCGCGGTCTCGGCCGGGATCGCGCAGGCCGCCGCGGTGCTGGACCGTCGTCGTGAGATCGCGCTGCAGAACCTGGCCGGGATGCCGGTCGAGCTGCTCGACTCCGTGCGTCGACGGACCGTGCTGGTGCCGCTGCTGTTCGTGTCGGTCGGCTCGGCGGCCACCGCGCTGGTCATGTTCCTGCCGCTGCTGGGCACAGTCGCGGTCACCGACCCGACCGGGATCCTGCTGCTCGTCGCGTTCCTCGTGGTCGGCTGCGCGCTGGTGTTCGTCGCGACCGAGACCTCGCGCCCGCTGCTGCGCTCGGTGCTTGCCGACACGGTCGTGCGCGCGGACTGACGCCGTGTCGTCCGTTCCGAATTAGCCCTTCGAGTGACGCCCGAGCCACGAGTTCGCTCCTGAGGCGCCTCAGGAGTCTCTGCTGACACTCCCGACCCTCGACCGGCTGGATCGGCACAGGCGCCGAGCCGCGCGGCCGACGGGTGTCAGCCCGGGCGTCTAGGGTTCTGGCGTGAGCACAGCCCTGTACCGGCGGTACCGGCCCGAGAACTTCGCCGAGGTGATCGGTCAGGACCACGTCACCGCACCCCTGCGGCAGGCCCTGCGCAGCGGGCAGGTCAACCACGCGTACCTGTTCTCCGGCCCGCGCGGCTGCGGCAAGACGACGTCCGCGCGCATCCTGGCGCGCATCCTGAACTGCGCGCAGAACACGGAGGAGCACCCGACCGACACCCCGTGCAACGTGTGCGAGTCGTGCGTCGAGCTGGCCCGCGGCGGACCCGGCAGCCTGGACGTCGTGGAGATCGACGCGGCCAGCCACGGCGGTGTCGACGACGCTCGCGAGCTGCGCGAGCGCGCGACGTTCGCCCCCGCGCGCGACCGGTACAAGGTGTTCATCCTCGACGAGGCCCACATGGTGTCCAACCAGGGGTTCAACGCGCTGCTCAAGATCGTCGAGGAGCCGCCGCCGCACATCAAGTTCATCTTCGCGACGACGGAGCCGGACAAGGTCATCGGCACCATCCGGTCGCGGACGCACCACTACCCGTTCCGCCTGGTCCCGCCCGACGTCCTGGTGCCCTACATCCAGCAGCTCTGCGACTCCGAGGGTGTCCAGGTCGCCTCGGGTGTGCTCCCGCTCGTCGCGCGGGCCGGCGGGGGATCCGTCCGCGACACCCTTTCTGTGCTCGACCAGCTCATCGCCGGGTCCGGCGGTGCCGAGCTCGCCTACGAGGGCGCCGCGGACCTGCTCGGGTACACGCAGGCGTCGCTTCTCGACGACGTCGTCGAGGCCGTCGCCGCGCGCGACGGAGCGTCTGCGTTCCGGGTGGTCGACCGCGTCATCTCCACCGGCCACGAGCCCCGCCGGTTCGTCGAGGACGTGCTGGAACGCTTCCGCGACCTCATCGTCATCGCGGCGTCGGGCGACGCCGCCGAGGCCGCCCTGCGCGACGTCCCGACCGACCAGCTGTCCCGGATGCGGCTGCAGGCGGGTCATCTCGGAGCGTCGGAGCTGTCGCGGTCGGCGGACCTGGCCAACGCCGCGCTGACCGAGATGACCGGGGCGACCTCGCCGCGACTGCACCTCGAGCTGCTCATGGCCCGCTTGCTGCTGCCCGCCGCGGAGGACACGCGGTCGTCGATCGGTGCCCGTCTGGACCGCCTGGAGCGCGGACTGCCCGCTGACGGGGTGCGCATCCCGGTCGCGGCGTCGACCCCCGAGCCCGTGCGGCCCGCCCCACCCGTCGTCGAGCACGCGGTCGATCACCCGCCGGTAGTTGAGCCGCTGCGGAATGCGCGCGCGGCGGCCGAGCCGGTGCTGGTCGAGCCGCCGGCCGCCGAGCCTGTGCCGGCGGTGGCGGAGCCGAGAGCCGAGTCCGTTGTCGAGCCGGCCGTCGAACCGGATGCGGTCGTGGAGCCGGTGCGCGAGCCCGCCGCCGTGCCGCCCCCTGAGGTCGTCGTGCCGCCCGCCCGTGCCGCCGACGAGCCGCCGGCCCCAGCCAGTGCAGGTCCGGGCAAGGAGACCGAGGTCATCCGACGCCGGTGGCCGGAGGTCTTGGAGACCGTCAAGGGTCTGCGCCGCGTCACGTGGGCACTCATCGACCCGCGCAACGCGCAGGTGGCAGACCTTGACGCGACGACCCTGCGGATCGCGTTCGACAACCCGGCGCTCGCCACCACGTTCCGCAACGGCGCCCACGCGGACGTCGTCGCCCGTGCCGTGCGCGAGACCCTCGGGTTCGACGTGCGGGTCGAGGGCATCCTCGGCGAGCAGGCGTCGGCCGCGCCCGCTCCGCGGCGACCCCGAGCCGCCCGGCCAACGACCGCGAGAACCCGCGCGCGGTGACACCCGCCGAGGCGGCGGCCTCGTGGGACGACGAGCCCCCAGCCCCCGAGCCACCCGACGACGAGCCGGGCGAACCGGCGCTGGCCGCCCCCGAGCCTCCCGAGGATCTCGACACGAGCGGACCCCCTCCGGTCGCCACCGGGTCGGCCCGCGAGCGAGGGATGGCCGCCGCTCGCGAGTCGGCGGCGCGCGCCGTTCCGGGTGTGCCGGACGAGCCGTCGCCGGACGACCCGGAGATCAGCGGGCTCGTCGCTGATCGGCGCACCGCTCGTGGCGCAGATGCTGGGCGGCACGGTCATCGACGAACAACTGGACGACGGCCCGGCGTGACGGCAGTCGGCCTTCGAGGTCGAGCTGGTCGCCTCCGAGGCCCGCGCGCCCGACGGCCGGGACGCGCCGACCCCGTAGGCTGACACGTGTGTACGAGGGTGCGGTCCAGGATCTGATCGACGAGCTCGGGCGACTGCCCGGCGTCGGTCCCAAGAGCGCCCAGCGCATCGCCTTCCACCTGCTCGCGGCCGACGCCGCCGACGTCAGGCGCCTCGCCGACGCGCTCACGGAGGTCAAGCTGCGTGTCGTGTTCTGCGAGATCTGCGGCAACGTCGCGCAGGAGCCGCAGTGCCGCATCTGCCGCGACCCGCGCCGCTCGCTGGCCACGATCTGCGTGGTCGAGGAGTCCAAGGACGTCGTGGCGATCGAACGCACCCGTGAGTTCCGCGGGAGGTATCACGTGCTCGGCGGGGCGATCAACCCGATCGCCGGCGTCGGCCCGGACGACCTGCGCATCCAGTCGCTGCTCACCCGGCTCGCCGACGGAACCGTCACCGAGGTGATCCTCGCGACCGACCCGAACGTCGAGGGCGAGGCGACAGCGACGTACCTGGCGCGCATGCTGGTCCCGATGGGTCTGACAGTCAGCCGGCTCGCCTCGGGCCTGCCGGTCGGCGGTGACCTGGAGTACGCCGACGAGGTCACGCTCGGTCGAGCGTTCGAGGGCCGTCGCCGGATCAGCGCGTAGGAAGGACGGGACGATGACTGCGCACCAGACGACGGTCGACGCCGATCTGCGGGACATCGCGGTCGCGGTCGCCGACGAGTCCCGCCGCTACCTGAGCACGGTGACCGAGGTCGCCGCCGGGTCGGCGCCGGACGCGGCGCTGCCGCTCCTGCTGCTCGCCGTGTCGGACATCCTCGCCGCGGGCGCCCGGCTCGGCGCCACGACCGACGTCGTGCCGCTGGAGCGGTTCGAGCCCGATGTCGGTCCGGACCCTGATGTCGACCCGCTGCGCGCCAACCTGGCCAACGTTTTCGAGGGCATCGACGAGTACGCCGAGCTCGTCGACCCGCTCCTCGGCGTCGAGATCGAGCGCTCCAGCGTGTCCGGGGACCTCGTCGGCATCGCCGGATCGCTCGCCCAGGGCCTGCGGCACTACGAGAGCGGGCACGTGCTCGAGGCTCTCTGGTGGTGGCAGTTCAGCTACCTGTCCTACTGGGGCGAGCGCGGCTCGAGCGTGCTGCGCACCCTGCAGACGATCCTCGCCCACCTGCGCCTCGACGTGGAGGACGACGTCGCCGCCGAGGCGGAGTACGACGCCCTCCAGCCGTAACGTCCGAGCGGACGCGGCCATACGACCTCGGACGCGACGGGGGGACGGTCGCGCCGATCCGGCATCTGAAACCGCGATTCGGCGCAGGTGAACACCGACATACACTCGCCCGGTCCTGTCCCGAGCCCGCGAAAGAGCTCCCCCGTGGCCCTGATCGTGCAGAAGTACGGCGGTTCCTCCGTCGCCGACGCCACCAGCATCAAGCGCGTCGCCACGCGGGTCGCGGAGGCCAAGCGGGCGGGCCACGACGTGGTCGTCGTCGTCAGCGCGATGGGTGACACGACCGACGAGCTGATCGACCTCGCCCAGCAGGTCACGCCGCTGCCGCCGCAGCGCGAGATGGACATCCTGCTGACCGCCGGCGAGCGGATCTCGATGTCGCTGCTGGCCATGGCGATCCACAACCTCGGTGTCGACGCCAAGTCGTTCACTGGCCAGCAGGCGGGCGTGCTCACGGACGAGGCGTACGGCCGCGCGCGCATCATCGACGTCACGCCGAGCCGCATCCGGCAGACGATCGCCCAAGGTTCGGTGGCCATCGTCGCCGGGTTCCAAGGCGTGAACCCGTCCACCAACGACGTGACGACTCTCGGCCGGGGCGGCTCGGACACCACCGCAGTCGCGCTCGCCGCCGCACTCAAGGCGGACGTCTGCGAGATCTACACCGACGTCGACGGCGTCTTCAGCGCCGACCCGCGGATCGTGCCCGCCGCCCGCAAGCTCGACCGGATCAGCTACGACGAGATGCTGGACTTCGCTGCGAGTGGCGCCAAGGTGCTCGTGCTGCGTTGCGTCGAGTACGCCCGCCGGTACGAGGTTCCGATCCACGTCCGTTCGTCGTTCAGCACTCACACGGGCACGTTGGTCACCGACGAGCCCGGACCCGAAGGAGAGACCGTGGAGCAGCCGATCATCGCGGGTGTCGTGCACGACCGCAGCGAGGCCAAGATCACCGTCGTCGGCGTGCCCGACGTGCCCGGCAAGGCCGCGCGGATCTTCCAGGTCGTCGCCGGCGCCGGGGTCAACATCGACATGATCGTGCAGAACGTGTCGGTCGGGACGACCGGCCTCGCGGACATCTCCTTCACGCTCCCCGCCACGGACGGCGCCGCCGGCATGGCCGCCCTGACCGAGCACCAGCCCGATATCGGCTTTGCTTCTCTGCAGTACGACGACACGATCGGCAAGCTCTCGCTCATCGGCGCGGGCATGCGGTCGCACCCGGGTGTGTCGGCGCGGTTCTTCGCCGCACTGTCGGACACGGGCATCAACATCGAGATGATCTCGACGTCGGAGATCCGGATCTCCGTGATCACGCGCGCGGACTCGCTGGACGAGGCGGTGCGCGCGGTGCACACGGCGTTCGATCTGGACTCCGCGTCGGCTCAAGCCGTCGTGTACGGCGGGACGGGACGGTAGGACTGTGGGACTGAACATCGCTGTGGTCGGCGCGACCGGCCAGGTCGGCGGCGTCATGCGCCAGCTGCTCGAGGAGCGCGACTTCCCCGTCGACTCCATCCGGTACTTCGCCTCGGCGCGCTCCGCCGGCACGACGCTCCCGTGGAAGGGTGCGGACGTCGTCGTCGAGGACGTGACCACCGACGATCTGTCCGGCATCGACGTCGCCCTGTTCTCGGCGGGTGGCGCCGCGTCGAAGGAGCACGCCCCTCGGTTCGCCGCGGCCGGTGCGCTCGTCATCGACAACTCGTCGGCCTGGCGTCGCGACCCGGAGGTCCCGCTCGTCGTCTCCGAGGTCAACCCGTCGGCCATCGGCGACGCCGTCAAGGGCATCATCGCGAACCCCAACTGCACGACGATGGCCGCGATGCCCGTGCTCAAGGTCCTGCACGACGAGGCGGGACTGACCCGCCTGGTCGTCTCGACCTACCAGGCCGTCTCCGGTTCGGGTCTCGCCGGTGCCGACGAGCTCGACAGCCAGATCCGCGCCGCCGTCACGCAGGACACGATCGCGCTCGTGCACGACGGTTCGGCCGTACAGATGCCCGCGCCCGTGAAGTACGTCGCGCCGATCGCGTTCGACGTCATCCCGCTGGCCGGTTCGCTGGTCGACGACGGCTCGTTCGAGACCGACGAGGAGCAGAAGCTGCGGCACGAGTCGCGCAAGATCCTCGACATCCCGGACCTGCTCGTGTCCGGCACCTGCGTCCGCGTCCCGGTGTTCACGGGGCACTCGCTGTCGATCAATGCGGAGTTCGCGTCGGCGATCACCCCGGAGCATGCTCGTGAGCTCCTGGCCGATGCTCCCGGGGTCGAGCTGGCAGACGTCCCGACGCCGCTGCACGCCGCCGGCAAGGACCCGTCGTTCGTCGGCCGCATCCGCCAGGACGAGGGCGTCCCCGACGGCCGGGGTCTGGCCCTGTTCATCAGCAACGACAACCTCCGCAAGGGCGCCGCGCTGAACGCGGTGCAGATCGCGGAGCTGGTGGCGGCCCAGCGCCTCACCACCGTCTGATCTCACCGAGAGGTCCCAGAGAGACTTCGAAGAGCGGAGGGTGTCCTTCTCGGTGTGGTCCGATCGTCCATGTGATGAGGGCGGCCGACGGGTGCCGTCACGGAACCGGAGGAGACCGCCATGCCTCAGTACGTCGCTCTGACCTACACCCACGACGTCGACTGGACCCACCCGGACCAGTCCGACGAGATGATCGAGTACAACGAGTTCAGCGCCATCGCCGCCGCGGTCATCCGCGGGGGTGCGGCGCTCTACCCGACGTCCACCGCGACCACGGTGCGCGTGCCCGACGGCAAGGGCGGCGGCGTGATCACGACCGACGGCCCGTACGCCGACACCAAGGAAGTCCTGACCGGGTTCTACGTCTTGGAGTGCGGGGACCTGGACGAGGCCGTCGCGCTGGCGGCGCAGATCCCTGCCGCCTGGAACGGGGCGGTCGAGGTTCGCCCCGTCATCGAGTTCCCGGCCCCCTGACCGACGTGGCCACGGCGCCCGGTGACGCGGTCGAGCGCGTCGTCCGCGCGGAGTACGCGCGGATCCTCGCGACGCTCATCCGCGTCACCGGCGACGTGGACACGGCGCAGGACGCGGTCCAGGACGCCGTCGTCCGGGCACTGCAGACGTGGCCCCGCGACGGCGTCCCGGACGAGCCGCGTGCGTGGCTGACCGTGGTGGCCCGCCGCTGCGCCATCGACCGCGTCCGGCGGGAGGCGTCCAGGACCGGGAAGGAGACAGAGGCCGTGTGGCTGCTCGACGCCGAACCGGAGGAACCTGCGGAGTCCGTCGTCCGTGACGACCTGCTCCGCCTCGTCTTCACCTGCTGCCACCCGGCTCTGTCGCGGGAGGCCCAGGTCGCGCTCAGCCTGCGGACCCTGGGCGGGCTCTCGACGCCGGAGGTGGCGCGCGCGCTGCTCGTGCCCGAGGCCACGATGGCCAAGCGGCTGACGCGGGCCAAGCAGAAGATCAGCCGGGCGAGGATCCCCTACCGGGTGCCACCCGACCATGAGCTGTCCGACCGGCTGGGCGGCGTCCTGACCACGCTGTACCTGATCTTCAACGAGGGATACGCGGCCAGCTCCAGTCCTGACGTCGTGCGGGCGCACCTCGTCGACGAGGCGATCCGGCTCACGCGGTTGCTGCACGACCTCATGCCGGACGAGCCCTCGGTCACGGGGCTGCTGGCGCTCGAGCTGGTGCAGGACTCGCGCCGGTCCGCGCGGGTCGACAGCTCGGGCACGGCGGTCCGCCTGCGAGACCAGGACCGGGCGCGCTGGAGCCAGGACCAGATTCGCGAGGGTGTCCTCCTGCTCGGCGAGGCGCTCCGGCGCTCGCCCACCACACCCGACCGCTACGTCGTCCAGGCCGCCATCGCCGCGTGCCACGCCGTCAGCCCGAGCTACGACGCGACGGACTGGGACGCGATCGTCTCCTGGTACGACGTGCTGCTCACGGTCGAGCCGACCGACGTCGTCCGGCTCGGGAGGGCGTCGTCGCTCGCCGAGCGCGACGGCGCCGAGGCGGGACTTCGCGCGGTCGACGCCCTCACCGGCCTCGACGACTACCCCTGGTGGCACGCGTGCCGGGCGGAGCTGCTGGGCCGGCTCGGTCGTCGGGACGACGCCCGCATCGCGCGGGACGACGCCCACCGGCACGGGCTGACCTCGGCGTACCTGCGATCCCTGGACGACCTCCTGGGCGGATGAGCGTCGACCCGACCCATCGCCCGGCCGGACCGCGTGGTCGCGCTCCCATGCGAATCGTTTAAGAGCCTGGACGCCACCTGTGCGCCGCCAGAGGGTGAGCCACGAACCGGCCCCCGACTCCCGGGGTCGCCGCACCGTAGCGGTCGACGCCCCGTCGGTCAGGTCCTTCGTGCACTCCCGCCATCGCCCTCGCGCGTCCGCGTCCGGGCGACGGGCCGTACCCGCGACGCCGCGGGACGGACCCGACAGCCAGAAAGGTACGAACAGATGACCCCATCGACTCGACGGCGATCTGCCTGGGTGGCCACGGCCGCCCTGAGCGCAGGATCGCTCCTGGCCATCTGCGGGTTCCAGCCCGCCATGGCCGCCACCGGGGGGGCGTCGGTGCCCGCCGCGGTCACCGTGCCCGCCTCGGCCCCGCTCGCAGCCGCCGCCACACCGGACGGCGAGTACACGCAGCGCTTCCTCACCATGTACAACAAGATGAAGGACCCCGCGAACGGCTACTTCAGCCCGCAGGGCATCCCGTACCACTCGGTCGAGACCCTCATCGTCGAGGCGCCGGACTACGGGCACGAGACCACGTCGGAGGCGTACTCGTACTGGGTGTGGCTCGAGGCGTTGTACGGCCAGGTGACCCAGGACTGGGCACCGCTGAACCACGCGTGGGACACGCTCGAGAAGTACATGATCCCCACCAGCGCGGACCAGCCGACCAACTCGTTCTACAACCCGAACAGCCCGGCGACCTACGCCTCGGAGTACAACACCCCGGACAAGTACCCGTCGGCCCTCAACAGCGGCGTGACCTCGGGCCAGGACCCGATCGCCAACGAGCTGAAGTCGACCTACGGCACGTCGGACATCTACGGCATGCACTGGCTCGCCGACGTCGACAACAAGTACGGGTTCGGCGCCACCCCGGGTGCGGGCTGCGAGCTCGGCCCGACAGCGACCGGCTCCTCCTACATCAACACCTTCCAGCGCGGCCCGCAGGAGTCGGTCTGGGAGACCATCCCTCAGCCGTCGTGCGAGGAGTTCAAGTACGGCGGTCCGAGCGGCTTCCTCGACCTGTTCACCAAGGACTCCGGGACGCCCGCCAAGCAGTGGAAGTACACCGACGCCCCCGACGCCGACGCCCGCGCGATCGAGGCGGTCTACTGGGCCAACCAGTGGGCCACGGCCCAGGGCAAGCAGGCCGACGTCGCCGGCACGGTGGCCAAGGCCGCCAAGATGGGCGACTACCTGCGCTACGCCCTGTTCGACAAGTACTTCAAGACCATCGGCTGCACCTCGCCGTCGTGCCCCGCGGGGTCCGGCAAGAACAGCGAGCACTACCTGCTGTCCTGGTACTACGCCTGGGGCGGCGCGCTCGACTCGTCGGCCGGCTGGGCCTGGCGCATCGGGTCCTCGCACGCGCACTTCGGGTACCAGAACCCGCTGGCCGCGTGGGTGCTGTCGACGGACCCGGCCATGACGCCGAAGTCGCCGACGGCCAAGACGGACTGGGGCACGTCGCTGACGCGGCAGCTCGAGTTCTACAAGTGGCTGCAGGCACCGGAGGGTGGCATCGCCGGTGGCGCGACCAACAGCTGGGACGGCGGGTACGGGACGCCTCCCTCGGGCACGCCGACGTTCTACGGCATGGCCTACACGGAGGCTCCGGTCTACAACGACCCGCCGTCGAACCAGTGGTTCGGCATGCAGGCGTGGGGCATGCAGCGCGTCGCGGAGCTCTACTACGCGTCGGGCAACCCGCAGGCCAAGGCCATCCTGGACAAGTGGGCCCCGTGGGCCGCGAACGCCATCTCGGTCTCGGGCAACACCTGGTCCGTTCCGTCCGAGCTGACCTGGACCGGTAAGCCGGACACCTGGAACTCGACCAACCCGGGCTCGAACTCCGGCCTCAAGGTCGCCATCAAGAGCAGCGGCCAGGACGTCGGCGTCGCCGGCGACACCGCCCGCGCACTGCTCTTCTACGCGGCCAAGTCCGGCAACACGGCCATCCAGCTGAAGGTCAAGGCCCTGCTCGACGCGATCTGGGCCTCGAACCAGGACCCGCTGGGCGTCTCGGCGCCGGAGACCCGCACGGACTTCGGGCGGTTCGACGACACCTACGTCGCGGGTGGCAACGGGACCTACGTCCCCGCCGGCTGGACGGGCAAGATGCCGAACGGTGACGTCATCAAGCCGGGCGTCTCCTTCCTGGACATCCGCTCCTGGTACAAGCAGGACCCGCAGTGGTCCAAGGTCCAGGCGTACCTGGACGGCGGCGCCGCGCCGACGTTCAACTTCCACCGGTTCTGGGCCCAGACCGCCGTCGCGGCCTCCATGGCCGACTACGACCGGCTGTTCCCGGGCACGACGCAGCCGCCGACCGACACGGTCGCGCCGAGCGTCCCGACCGGTCTGACCGGCACCACCACCGCCACGTCGGCCACGATCTCGTGGACGGCATCGACGGACAACACGGGCGGATCCGGCGTCGCCGGGTACGACGTCTACCGCGGCACGACGAAGGTCGGCTCCTCGACCACCACGTCGTTCACGGAGACGGGGCTGACCGCCTCGACGGCCTACTCGTACACGGTCCGGGCCAAGGACGTGGCAGGCAACGTGTCGGCCTCGTCGGCGGCAGTCTCTGTCACCACCAAGGCCACGCCGAGCGACACGACCGCACCGAGCGTCCCCACGGGCCTCGCGGCGAGCGCAGTCACCCAGACCAGCCTCACGCTGACCTGGGCGGCGTCGACCGACAACACCGGCGGCTCCGGCATGGCCGGGTACGACGTCTACCGGGGGTCGACGAAGGTCGGCTCCACCACGACGACGAGGTCGTACACCGACACCGGCCTGACGGCGGGGACGGCGTACTCGTACACGGTCCGGGCCAAGGACGTGGCGGGCAACATCTCCGCCGCCTCGTCGGCCCTCTCGGTCACGACGTCGCCGGCGACGGTCGTCGACACGATCGCCCCGTCGGTGCCCTCGGGCCTCGTCGCGACCACGATCACGACGACCAGCGTCGCCCTGACGTGGACCGCGTCCACGGACACGGGCGGCTCCGGCCTCGCCGGGTACGACGTCTACCGGGGTACGACGAAGGTCGGCTCGCCGTCCTCCGCGTCGTACACCGACAGCGGCCTCACGGCGGCGACGGCGTACCAGTACACGGTGCGGGCACGGGACGTCGCGGGGAACATCTCCGCCGCGTCGTCGGCCCTCTCGGTGACCACGAAGTCGACCACGTCGACCAGCTCCTGCAAGGTGTCGTACACCGCGAGCAGCTGGAACACGGGCTTCACGGCCTCCGTCCGGGTGACCAACACCGGCACGACGGCCCTGAACGGCTGGACCCTCGGGTTCTCGTTCGCCAACGGCCAGCAGGTCACCCAGGGCTGGAGCGCTGACTGGTCGCAGACCGGCTCGGCGGTCACGGCCAAGAACGCGGCCTGGAACGGCTCCCTCGGGGCTGGCCAGACCGCCGACATCGGGTTCAACGGTTCCCACTCGGGCACCAACACCAACCCGACGGCGTTCACGCTGAACGGCGCCACCTGCACCATCGGCTAGTCCGCACGGCACACGGGCCGGTCCTCCTTCGGGAGGGCCGGCCCGTTCGCTTGCGCTCGGCCGCGGGTTCTGTGGTTAGTTGGTCAGGTAAGGAACCAATGAGGAGGCGCGCATGTTCGACGGACGGGATCCGCTGTACGTGCAGATCGCCGACCAGATCCGCGCGGACGTGCTGTCCGGGGCGCTGGAGGAGCAGGAGCAGGTCATGTCGACCACGCAGTACGCGACGACGTTCCGGATCAACCCGGCGACCGCGGCCAAGGCGTTCACCGAGCTGGTCGACGAGGGCGTGCTCTACAAGCGCCGCGGCATCGGGATGTTCGTCGCCCCGGGCGCCCGCGAGCAGCTGCTCACCCAGAAGCGGGCGGCGTTCTTCGCCGACGTGGTCGACCCGGTCGCTGCACAGGCCAAGGTGCTCGGCATCCCGGTCGACGACGTCATCACGTACCTGAGGAACGGGGGTCCGCGATGAGCGGGTTCGGTGTGCAGGTCAGGGACCTCACGGTCCGGTACGGAGACACCACGGCGCTGGACCGGGTCTCGTTCGACATCCGGCCGGGCGTCATCACGGGCCTGCTGGGCCGCAACGGCTCGGGCAAGACGACGGCTCTGTCCGTCCTGGCCGCGTTCCTGCGCAAGAGCTCCGGCACGGTGCTGGTGGACGGCGAGGAGCCGTGGGAGAACGCGCAGGGTCGTCGCCGGCGTCGCCCTGGTGCGCGAGAGCGGCGACATGCTGCCCGACCGCCCGGTCGCGGAGCTGCTGCGCATGCTGGCCCACCGCCGGGAGACCTTCGACCTCGCCCTGGCCGAGAAGCTGCTCGACACGTTCGAGCTGGACCCGAAGAGCCGTCCGGACCGGCTGTCCCGGGGAAGAAGTCGGCGTTCGGTGTGGTGGCCGGCATCGCCAGCCGCGCGCCGCTCACGCTCCTCGACGAGGTCCACCTGGGCATGGACGCGCCCGGCGCGCTACGCGTTCTACGACGCCCTGCTCGCCGACTGGCTCGAGCACCCGCGCACGATCGTCCTGTCGAGTCACCTGATCAACGAGATCGAGCGGCTCCTCGAGGACGTCCTGCTCCTGGATCGCGGGACCGTGCTCCTGCAGTCGGACGCCGACGCGCTCCGTGCCGAGGGCCTGACCGTGACCGGTCCGGTCACGGCCGTCGAGGCGTTCGTCGCCGACCGGGACGTCGTGGCGAGGCAACGCCTGGGCGCCACCGCGCAGGCCACGGTCGTCGGTGCGCAGCCGGACGACGAGCAGCCGCGCCCGGCCAGCACGGCCTCGAGCTCGGACCTGTGCCGCTGCAGGACCTGTTCGTCCACCTCACCGACCACCCGACGGAGGCAGCGCGATGACGACGACGACCACCCCGACGGTCGTGCGGGGACCGGTGGACCTGACGGCCCGATGGTTCCTCACGGTCCAGCTCAAGCTCGCCCGCTGGTTCTGGGGCATCGCCCTCGTCGTCCTCGCGGTCGGCCTGGCGATCTACGCGCGGATCGCGGCGACGGTCCAGACGAGCGTCGCGCAGTACGCGATGCAGGCCGTGATGTGGGTCCCCTTCTCGGTGTTCATCGGGCTGGGGCTGGCCTACCTACCGATGCACGTGGTCGTCGGGCCTGACGCGGCGCATCGCTCTCGCACGGCGCCCTGATCGCGGCGGCTCGGGACCGCCGTGCTCTACGGAGGAGCCTTTGCGTTCTGCTGCTCGTCGAACGGGCGGTCTACGCCGCCTTCGGGTGGCACTGGTCGATCGGCAGCCTCACCCCCGATGCACGACGACGACGGCCGCGCTCCTGTGACCGCCACCGCCGCGATGTTCCTCCTCTGCGTACGTCGCAGGCCTCCTCGTCGGCGTCGTCTACCTGCGCGGCGGCGGCTGGTGGGGGACGCTCGCTCTCCCCTTGACGGTCGGGCCGGTCGTCGGTCTGGCGGCGCTGGTCACGCAGGACTCGTGGCCGTTCGACGGGCGCGCGCAGGGGCTCGTGCTGGACGCGGTGCTGGGCGTCGCCGTGGCCGTCGTCCTGGCCGTCGTCTTCGACCGTCTCGTGCGCGGCGCCGCGGTCCCGCCGAAACGGTAGGGGTGACCCCACCATCGTCCCGTGGGTGGTCAGGCTGTCTGTCCGAGCCCCCGGACCCCTAGCGTCAGTGTCATGACCTCCGACACGCGTGCCCCCGCAGACGACCTGCGTGTCGTCGCGCCCGCGTTCACCGGGTGGCGCCCGCTGCTGGCGGCGCCGGTGTCCGCGGCGACGTGGGCCGGCGATCTCGCAGACGGTGATCGGCGCGTTCCTCGTCGGGACCGCCGGGATCACTGGCGGTCGTCGTGCTCTCGTTCGCCGTCAGCCTTGCCGTCCTGTTCGTCGGCATCCCGATGCTCGTCCTCACGCTCCTGGCCGCGCGGCCGTTCGCCCGCCTCGAGCGGTCCCGACTGCACGCGCAGCTGCGGGTGAGCATCGATGCCCCGACCTACAAGCGCCCCCGACGCCCCGGCTGGTGGGCGTCCTGGCTGGCGGTGCTGGGCGACAGCCGCTCGTGGGCTCATCTCGCGTACCTGCTGGTGGGCAGCCTGATCCTCACCGTGTCGTTCGTGATCCTCACGGTCGGCCTGTCCGGCGCCGTCGCGCTGCTCGGGTTCGTCGCGTTCTACAGCGACACCGTGAGCACGCCGGTCCCGGTCGCGGTGCTGGGGCTCGCGGCGGTCCTCGCCGCGTGGCTGGGGTCGCTGGGCGTGCAGGCGTCGTCCTTCGCGCTGGTCCGCAGCGCCCGGTCGATGCTGGGCCCGTCGGCGCGGGCGGAGGAGGTCCGCGCGGCGCAGGCCCGGGCCGACGTCGCGGAGGGTCGGGCCGTCGTCCTGACGCAGACGCGCACGGCCGCGGTCGGTGCCGCCGACGAGGAGCGTCGCCGGATCGAGCGCGACCTGCACGACGGCGCGCAGCAGCGCCTGGTCGCCCTCGGCGTGGAGCTCGGCGCGGCCAGACGGCGGGCCTCCAGCGACCCGGAGGCGGCCGCCGCGCTGGACCACGCGCACCGCGAGGTGAAGGAGACCCTGGCCGAGCTGCGTGACCTCGTGCGCGGCATCCACCCGGCCGTCCTCACCGACCGCGGTCTCGATGCCGCCCTGTCCGCGCTGGCCGCCCGCAGCCCGGTGCCCGTAGCGGTCGAGGTCTCCGGCCCGCTCGCCGCGGCGAGCGGGTCGGCGCAGGCCGCCGCCTACTTCGTCGTCGCGGAGGCCCTGACCAACGCCGCCAAGTACGCGCGGGCCTCCCAGGCGACGGTTACCGCCACGGTCACCGACCGACCAGTTCCTCCGCATCGTGATCGCCGACGACGGCGACGGCGGAGCCACGGCGGACGCCGGGTGGCGGCCTGGACGGGCTGCGCAGCCGCGTGGCCGCCCTCGACGGCACCTTCGACCTGGACAGCCCGGCCGGAGCCGGCACCCGACTCACCGTGGAGGTGCCGTGCGCATCGTGATCGCCGAGGACTCCGTCCTCCTGCTCGACGGACTGACCAGGCTGCTCGTCGCCGAGGGCCACGAGGTCACCGGCTACCCGACCGCCGACCAGCTCGTGGCCGCGCTCGGGGCCGGCGCCGAGCCTGCCCGACGTCCTCGTCACCGATGTCCGGATGCCCCCGACCCACACCGACGAGGGACTGCGCGCCGCGGTCCACCTGCGCAGCCTGCACAAGCGGCTGCCGGTGCTCGTGCTCTCGCAGTACGTCGAGCAGCGGTACGCCCGGGAGCTGTTCGCGGGCGACGTGCGAGGCCTCGGCTATGTGCTGAAGGACCGCGTCGCCGACGTCGACGAGTTCCTCGACGCGCTCGGTCGCGTCGCGTCGGGCGGCACCGTGATCGACCCCGAGGTCGTCGCCCAGATCCTCGCCCGCACCCGCCGGACGGGCCTCGAGACCCTGACGCCGCGCGAACGCGAGGTGCTGGGCCTGATGGCGGAGGGCCGCTCGAACAGCGCGATCGCCGAGCGGCTCGTGGTCGGACTGCCCGCCGTCGAGAAGCACGTCACGTCGATCCTCACCAAGCTCGACCTCCCGCAGGCCGCCGACGACCACCGTCGCGTGCTCGCCGTGCTGCGCTGGCTCGAGAACGAACCGGGAGACCTCTCATGACCACGACCCTCGACCGTCCGCCGGCTCGCACCCGCCCGCTCGACCGGCGCCCGGATCCTCGTCTGGACAGGCGCGATCCTCGGCGCCGGGATGATCGCTTCCGGGGCGGTCAGCCTGGTCAGCCTCCTGGTCGAGGTCAACGCCGACCCCGCCACCGTCGTCGCCTCCGCCAGCTACGACGCCGCCCCGGCGGTCGAGCTCGTCGCCGACGGCGACATCACGCGTGACCACGGGTGGCCCTCGCGTCGACGTCGAGCGCACGTCGCGGACCGCGTCGGTCCACGCCGCGTACAGCGCGGTCGTGACGGGCGACCGCCTCGTGGTCCGTCACACGTGCGACTGGTGGCGGCCCGGGTTCTGCTCTGCGGGCCTCGACGTGACGGTTCCCGACGGCACCCAGGTGGTGGTCCGCAGCTCCGACGGCGCGGTGCGGGCGACCTCCCTTTCCGGGCCGCTGTCCGTGCACACCGCGAACGGCTCGTCGAGGATCGCGCACATCGACGGGGACGTGTCGCTGCGCTCCTCGGACGGAGACGCGACGATCACCGACGTCCGCGGCTCGGTCGACGCCCAGTCGGCGGACGGCGCGATCACGGTCGACCGCGTCGCGGGGACGGTCACCACGCACACGAGCGACGGGCGGACCACGATCTCGGCGGTCGACGGCGACATCCAGGCGCGCGGGTCCAACGGACCGGTCACGGTCTACGGCAACGGCGTCCCGGTGGCGTTGACGATGACGACCGCAGACGGCGAGCAGACGATCGAGGCGCCGACCGATCCGGCGGCACCGATCAGCGTCACCATCCACACCTCCGACGGCCACGCGAGCTACCTGCCCCCACGCAGCTGACATCGCGCTTGCTCGCCCGACCAGCTGGTGGCGCCGCGACCACACTCGCCGGAAACCATCGAGCAGGACGCGCTCCCCGAGCCTTCACCACGGCGTGACTTCGCGAGCGTTGGCCAAGGATCGGACCCTGTCGGCAAGGCGACCGCGGCCCTGATCAGGGACCCTGGCGCCCCACACGGCGACTCACGCGAGACGCTGCGGTCCTCGGCCGCGGGAGTGAGGTACTCCACGGGCATCGACGCCAGGGGCGGCGATCCCAGGGCGCGCCCAAGATCGCCCGCCGACCGCGCGGAGTACCCGACCTCGAGCAACGTGACCGTCGTGATGGTGACCAGTCCTCGTTCGATACCTGGTGGCCCACTCCTCGGCATCGACGCTGGCGCCCAGCCGGGCGAGTGCGGACTTGTCGATGAGCCAGGTGTCGCTCATGACCAGGCGTCGGCCATGACCGTGTCGTCGGCGAGGTCGGCGACGAGATCTCCGAGTGCACGCAGGTCCGCGGAGGTGACCGATCCGAGGGTCCGGCGCGCCTCGCTGTGCAGGTGCCGGCGTAGGTACTCGCTGCGCGAGATGCCGAGGCGGGCGGCCTGCTCGTCCAGCAAGGCCAGGTCTTCGGCGGAGAAGTTGCGGATCAACACGTCGGGCATGGGCCACCTACTAGATATCTGACGATATCATCGGCCCGTTTTGCTGCGGTAAGCCTGACGGTGCCGGCCCACCGTGCGATCTCTTGGTCGATGTCGACAGAGGTGGGGCTGATTCCGTCCCATAGCCGTTCCTCGTCTTTGGTGTCGGCGGTCCCGTCGGGGCGACGCACAGTCAGCATCGTCATTGGATATTCGCCCTCGGTCGCGATGGTCCACTGGATGTCGACCAAGCTTCGATTGACTCCCTCGACGAGCTCGAGCTGCGCTGCGGCCGCCCGGAGATGAGTTTCGGGTTCGCAGCGGTCGATGGCGTAGGCCAGAGCCTCGGTGTGCAGGTCGTGGTCAGTCGCCCAGTCGTCCTCGAGTCGGCGTAGTGCTGGCAGAAGAACTGGGTCGGCAAGCTCGGCAGCAGCGTCGAGGTCCATCAGGTAGATGGTTGCTGTCTCGTCGTCGAATCGGCGTCTGAGCTCGGCTCGGGCACGATCGTCGCCTCGGCGCGCCAACCCAAGGAGAGCCTCGAACCGGGTGTCACCGCCGTCGTCATCGAGGCGTTCCGCCAAGGCATTACGGATCGCTTCGCCATCCAGAGTGCTCTGCCTCCCGAGGCTGAACGTGGCCCAGTCACGCACGCCCGGATCGACGTCGCCCGACAAAGTGATGAGCGCAGCGACGGCCTCAGGCGACAAGTCATCGCCGCAGAACATGATTGGGAGAGAACTTGCGACGTTCTCTCGCACCAGCGGGTCGTCATCACCGACGTACAACAACAGTTCGGGTACCCACGCGGGATCCTCTGCGTGACCGAGCGCAGCAACAAGGGTTTGGCGAGTCTCGTCGTCGCGCTCATGTCGGGCAGCCCGAGCCAGAGCGGGAGTCACCCGTTTCCCGAATGGGCGTCCATGCTCGTATCCATGCTGACCTAGCACCCAGGCCGCGGCCTGCCGATGCCACGGGTCCGCGTCGGTCAGCGCGGGTAGCGCCCAGTCGAGTACGACGGGTTCACCGCGCTCCTGCAGGAGGTGAACGAGCGAGCCTGCGGCATCATCGTCGAAGTCGTCCCTTGGCTGGTCACCCAAGGCAAGCAGCTGCAGCCAGGCGGCTTCGCTGTCCATGCGGTCCCTCCGTATGCGCGGCGCCGATGACGGGTAACCGGACGTCGCTCCAGATTCGACGAAAGTCGCGCTGCGCGCCTCTCATTTCGGCGAGAACGGCCACCGGTGACGACGGCGACGGCCTCGCATTTCGGAGCGGGGCATCGTGGGTGCGACCGGTGGCAGGGACTGTCGCACGGACTCGAATGTGTCGATGAATCGGCGCAGCTCGTGGTCGTACTGGTCGCGATCGAACTCGAACGGACCGCCGTCATAGCGGACCTCATCATCGTCGTCATCGATTGTGTAGTTCACGTCCCACCCAAAGTCGCGCCACACGACCGTGCGGGGCGTCCGATCGACGGTCGCAGTGACGGCTCCGCATCCGAGATCCCCACACACAGGGCAGACATACAGATGGATGCGACCGTCAGGCAATTCGGACGGGCGCTCGCCCAGCCAAACGAGCGCGTCGTCAAGCAGGCCAGCCGGCCAGCTGTGGACCAGGGCGGGGACATTGTGTCCAACAGGACCGAGACTTGCGGTGTCGAGTGCTTCGTCTTCCGGGCCGAGCGTCACGAGTTCGCGCAATAGCCGCCCGTCGACGGCCGGCTCCCAGTAGAAGACCCCGAACTGGGGCGCCTGACCGGGCACGAGTGCGAGCCGGTTAACCATGGCCGAATGGTGCCACAGCGGTCCCCCCAGTCGCGCGGCGCCCAGGGGTCGTCCACGAGTCGCTCTACCGGGCATTTACAGGCTCAGCCCGAAGGTGCGCTGGGCAGGTGCCCCGTACATCGCCCTCGGCGATAGCCACGGCTTCGGCGAACTTCTTGCGCATGGCTTTCCTCCGCGTCGGCCCGCACGGCAGCGGCTTGTGCTGGAGGAGGCCCAACCCGGTCCCCTATGCCGAGACGACTGCCGACGACACGGTGATCCAGACCTTCGAGATCCAAGCCGATCGTCGAGCCCCCCGCGGCACTCACGGGGATCCACCATCTTTCACGATCGCACTGTGGATCGGGACTCGATCGGGGTGACGGCGCGTTACCTGCACCACCTCGGCGACTCCGCCGATCGGTCCGCGCTGCGGCTTCTCAACGAGCGCTCGGGGGTTTTCCACGAGGCCCCACCGAAACTTGGGGGTGATTCCGGGGTGATTTTCGGCGGGCTGTGAGGCGTGCGGCCCAGGTATGCAAAAGGCCCCTGTCAGCGTCTCCGCTGGCCAGGGGCCTTCTCCACAATGTCGGGGTGGCGGGATTCGAACCCACGACCTCTTCGTCCCGAACGAAGCGCGCTACCAAGCTGCGCCACACCCCGTGGAGCCTGGCAAGGATAGCCGACGAGTACCCGTGCGACGAAACCGAAAGCCGCTGCCGGGCGGAGCCGAGACGTCAGGGCGCGACGAGCGTCAGCAGGGTCGCCTCGGGCCGGCAGGCGAATCGCACGGGCGCGTACGGCGAGGTGCCGAGCCCGGCCGAGACGTGCATCCAGGTCGAGTCGGCACCACCCGGGCGGTCGGGGCGGGGTCCCGGCCAGCCGTGCAAGCCTTTGGCCCGGCGGGTGTCGAGGTCGCAGTTGGTGACCAGGGCGCCCCAGAACGGGAGCGCGAGCTGGCCGCCGTGCGTGTGGCCGGCGAGCGCGAGGTCCACGTCGTCGTCGTGCATGGCGTCGAGCACGCGCCGGTAGGGCGCATGGGTCACGCCGAGATGCAGATCGACGGGTGCGGGGCCGGTGCGGACGTCGTCGGGACCGCCGGCGTCCGGGTACCGGTCCAGGTTCAGGTGAGCGTCGTCCGTGCCCACCAGCGAGAGGACCCGTCCGTCGGCCTTGACCACGTCTCGCCGGTTGGTCAGATCGACCCAGCCCGCCGACCGGAAGCGGGATGCCAGCTCGCGCCACGGCAGCTCGGGGGCGCGCTGGGGGTGCGGTCGGCGCGCGTCCGGAAGGAGGTAGCGCGCGGGGTTCTTGGGGGTCGGCCCGACGTAGTCGTTCGAGCCCATGACGAAGGCCCCAGGAAGCTGCTAGGTGCGGTTCGAGCGCGTGCAGGAGGTCCGGCATGGCGTCGAGGTGTGCCCAGTTGTCGCCGGTGTCCACGACCAGGTGGGGGTCGAGCGAGGCCAGGTCGCGCACCCAGTCGACCTTGCGCCGCTGCCCGGGCACCAGGTGCAGGTCCGACAGGTGCAGGATGCGCAGCGGATCCTGGCCCGCTGGCAGCACCGGGACGGTGACCTCACGCAGCGCGTACCAGCGCACCTCGACGAGCGCCGAGTACGCGAGCGCCGCCGCCCCGGCGATGGCCAGCCCGCCAGCCGTGCGGGCGACCGCACGGCTGGCGTCTGTCATCAGGGCTTCTTCCCGGGGCCGCCATTGCCGCCACCGGGGCCGCCGCCGCCGTTGTTCCCGCCACCGCCGCCGTTGTTGTTCCCGCCGTTGTCGTTGCCGCCGGGTGCGGCGGCCGCGGGGTCCGGTGCCGGGGCTTGACCGTTGGAGAGTGTCAGCGTGATGACCGAGCCGCGGGTCGCGGTGCCGGACGGGCTCTGCGAGGCGACCGACCCGGCGGGCACCGTGGACGGCACCTGGTCGGACGCGGTGGTCGAGTTGAACCCGGCCGTCTCGAGAATCCTCTTGGCGTCCTTCTCGGACTTGCCGACCACAGACGGCACGGGGACCTTCTCGCCGTAGACGAGCTTCTGGTCCGGCTCGGCGAAGCCAGGGTTGGCGGCACCGTCGAGCGCCGTCTCCATGAAGCGCTTCCAGGTCGGGGCGGCGATGGTCGACCCGAAGGTGTACTTCACGTACTTGCCGTTGATGGTCATGTACTGGACCGGCTTGAAGGAGTCCGAGAATCCGACCCACACGGCCGTCGACAGCAGCGGCGTGTACCCGACGAACCAGGTGTCCTCGTTCTTGCTGGTGGTGCCCGTCTTGCCGGCGGACGGGAACGCCGGGGCGCCGACCGCCTTGGCCGTGCCCTTCCACACGTTGCTCAGTGTGAAGTTGATGGTGTTCGCGTACCGGGGCTCGATCGCCTGGTGGCAGTTGGCAGTCGGCACCGGCAGCTGCGCACCCTCCTTGTCCAGGACGCTCAGGATGGCGATCGGTGTGCAGAAGACGCCGCCCGACGCAAAGGTCGCGAACGCGGCCGCCATCGACAGCGGGGCTACGGAGTCGGTCCCCAGGATGTTCGACGGGTTGAGCCCGGGGGAGGTGGAGCCGTCCGCACCGGGCAGGGCGCGGTGCATGCCGAGGTCGGAGGCGCCCTGCATGATGTTGCACATGTCGAGCTCCATGCCCATGGAGAGGTAGGCAAGGTTGACCGAGTTCATCGTCGCGTTGAGCACGGTCATGGTGCCGGAGCCGGGCTCGGAGTTACCCGGCGTGTAGGGGGTGTTGATGCCCTTGGACCCGCAGGTCGTGAACATGTTCGTGTTCAGCGGTCGGACCGAGCCGTTGACGGTCTCGTAGAGGCTGTGCCCCTGCTTCAGCCACTCCAGCAACGTGAACGGTTTGAACGTCGAGCCGGGCGCGAAGCCGTGCGAGCCGCCGTATGCGGAGTCCGTGTTGAAGTTGACCGAGTCGGACCGCACGGCCGGGTCGCCCACGGCGGCATAGTCGCGGTTCTGAGCCATCGACAGGACCTGCCCGGTACCCGGTTGGACCGTGACGATCGAGCTCGCGACGCCCGAGGGGTCATTCACCGGGACGCCGGCCTTGACCTCGGCGTCGGCGGATGTCTGTAGGCGCGGGTCCAGCGTGGTCGTGATGGTCAGCCCGCCGCGGTAGAGCAGCTGCGCGCGGTCAGTCTTCGTCGCACCGAACGCCGGGTCGTTGACGATGATCTTGGTGACAAAGTCGCAGAAGTACCCCGAACCGGCGACGACCGTGCTGGCGACGGCGCAGCCCTGCTTCAGCTCCTGCGGGTGCAACGTGTCGGCCAGGGGCGTGGCGATGCCCGTCGTGTAGTCGGCGTCGCTGATGTAGCCCTGTTCGTGCATGAGGCGCAGGACGGTGTTGCGACGGGTCTGGGAGGCTTCCGGGTTCTTCACCGGGTCCCACTTGGTCGGGCTCTGGGTCACGCCGGCGATCGTCGCTGCTTCGAGGTAGGTGAGGTCCTTGGCCGGCTTGCTGAAGTAGTACTGCGCGGCGGACTCGGCGCCATACACCTTGATCCCGAACTGGGCGATGTTCAGGTACTTCTGGAGGATCTCGTCCTTCGTCATCTTCTTCTCGAGGGAGATGGCCAGCTTGGCCTCCCGCAGCTTGCGGGCGATGCCCTCGCTGCCCTCGGTGCCGCGGGCTTCCTCGAGCGCTGCCTGCTGCTCGGCCTTCGTGTCCTTGGCCAGCGCGGCCTCGATCAGGACGTTCTTGACGTACTGCTGCGTCAGCGTCGAGGCGCCCTGCTGCCCGCCCGTCGATGCCTGGTTCCGGACGAATGCGCGGACCATGCCTGCGGGGTCGACTCCGGCGTGCTTGTAGAACCGCTTGTCCTCCGTGGCGATGACCGCGTGCTGGAGCATCGGCGAGATCTCGGCCAACGGGACGACGACCCGGTTCTGGTCGTAGAACGTGGCGAGCACGGTGCCGTCGGACGCCAGGATGGTCGACTTCTCGGGCAGGCCGGGCTGGTCGAGCTCGGTCGGCAGGTCGTCGAACGCCTTCGCCGTCACCTCGGTCGCACCGTTGGCGAGCGCGACGCCGGGGAGTGCGATGCCTGCCGCCAGGACGCCACCGATGCCGGCGACGAGAACGAAGGACAGCAAGAGGGCCAACACCTGGAAGGCATTGACCTGGCGGCCGCGCGAGCGCGCAGGATTCGGCATCCCGTCAGGGTAGTGGGCCGAGGTGTGAGAGCCGTCAGGATGGGCGGGAGTCGACGCGACCTCCACCGGACCTGCACAACAGACGGACGCGCCGCAGCGATCTCGGGACTCTTCGTCGGCGACCCGCGGGCCGCATCCGGGGGAGCCACGTTCGGGTGACCAGGTCATCCGGGCGAGTGAACGTCAGAGCCGTTCAGGCGTCCAGCAGTCGGAACGACGCCCTCGGAGGCTCGCCAGAACTGTACTGGTACCGCTAGTTTCCGGGCAGGACAAGGGCGCTGCAACGCCGCGGTACGCAGGGGAGACCGAGTGACCACACTGGCACAGGACGCACACTGGACGGCCCTCGCGGAGTGCGGGACGGGCAAGCTCGCTCCCGATGCGCTCTTCGTCGAGGGTGCAGCCCAGCGCGAGGCGCGCACCGTCTGCACCGGGTGCCCCGTCCGGCTGGCCTGCCTCGCCGACGCGCTCGACAACCGCATGGACTTCGGCGTCTGGGGCGGGATGACCGAGCGCGAGCGCAGGGCGCTGCTGCGGCGTCGTCCCGAGGTGCGTTCGTGGCGTTCCGAGCTCGTCGGCTCGGAGCTGGTCCTGCTCGGCTGAGCGGCTCGTCTGCCGACTAGGGTGAGCGCATGGCTACGACGTGGGAGTACGCGACCATTCCGCTCATCATTCACGCCACGAAGGCGATCCTCGACCAGTGGGGCGCCGACGGCTGGGAGCTCGTGCAGGTGATCCAGGGACCGGACTCCGGCCTGGTCGCCTACCTGAAGCGGCCGACGGAGTCCTGATGGGCGCCGCGGCAAGGCTCGCTGCGCTCGGTCTCGAGCTGCCGGTGGTGGCTGCGCCGGTCGCGGCCTACGTCCCGGCGGTCCGTACGGGCGACTACGTGTACACCGCGGGTCAGCTGCCGTTCGTCGCGGGGTCGCTGCCGGCCATCGGCAAGGTCGGCGCCGAGCCTGGTCTCGTCAGCCCCGACGACGCCGCTGGCTACGCCCGGATCGCCGCACTGAACGCGTTGGCGGCCGTGGCCGGGCTGCTCGGCGAGGGTGTCGACGGCCTTGATCGGATCGTGCGCGTGGTCAAGGTCGTCGGTTTCGTCGCGAGCGACCCGTCGTTCACCGGGCAGCCGGGCGTGGTCAACGGCGCGAGCCTGCTGCTGCACGAGGTGCTCGGCGACGCCGGGATCCACGCGCGGTCTGCCGTCGGAGTCGCCGTGCTGCCGCTCGACTCACCCGTCGAGGTGGAGATCGTCGTGGAGCTGAAACCGGTCTGACGCGGGCCTGACGGCTACCGCGCGCGCCGCTCCAGCCGGTCGACGTCGAGCAGGACGACTGCGCGACCTTCGCGCCGGACCCAACCGCGAGCGGCGAAGTCGGCCAGCGCCTTGTTCACGGTCTCGCGCGAGGCGCCGACGAGCTGCGCCAGCTCCTCCTGCGTCAGGTCGTGCGCGACCCGGATGCCCTCGTCGACCTTCTCGCCGAAGCGGGTCGACAGGTCGAGCAGCGCCTTGGCGACACGGCCGGGCACGTCCGAGAAGACGAGGTCCGCGAGCGCCTCGTTGGTGCGCCGCAACCGGCGTGCCAGGGCCTGCAGCAGGTGCTGCGCAACGGTCGGCTTGTCGTGCAGCCAGCGGATGAGGTCACCGTGCCCCAGCTCCAGGACGACGGCATCGGCGACGACGGTGGCGGTCGCGGTGCGCGGGCCCGGGTCGAACAGCGAGAGCTCGCCGAACATCTCCCCCGGGCCGAGCACGGCCAGCAGGTTCTCGCGGCCGTCGTTGGAGCGTCGACCCAGCTTGATCTTGCCCTCGCGGACCACATAGAGCCGGTCGCCGGGCTCGCCCTCGTGGAAGAGCGTGTCACCCCGCACGACCTCGATCGCCTTCATCGTCGCGACCAGCGCCTCTGACGCCTCCGGCTCGAGACCGGCGAACAACGGGGCCGCCAGCACGATGTCGTCCTCCACGATGACACCTCACCTCTCCTGCACAGTCTGCGGCGCACCACCGGGGTGGCTCCACGCAGACGAAGGTGACCGCTGGTCAGCGGCCTGATCCACGCTCAGTCTGCCCCATGGGAGGGGTCAACCGCCGATCCGCGGCTCCGGCAGGCTGGCGAGTGTCTGTGAGGGCTCTTGGGCAAGCCGGACGATCAACCGTTCCGTCGCGTCGATCAGCGCCGCCTCGACGCCCTGGCCGTAGCGGGTGAGCTGCTCGTCCAAGTCGCGCAGCTCGTCGAGACGCAGGGCCTCGCCCTCGTTGTCGGGGCGGTGAGCCGAACCGAGAACCGCCGCGAGCATCGCCGGGCGGGGGACCTCGACGCCGATCTCCGGCGGGAGCTGGAACGCCATGTCCTCACCCAGGACCGACGGCTGCGCCGCCTGCGCCACGGCGAGATCGAGCCTCGCACGGACCAGTCGGCGCCACCACGTGACGCGGGCGTGCTCGGCGCGCAGCGCACGGCGGTCGAGGCGCAGATCGCGCACCCGGTGCTCCACGGCAGGGATCATGTACGTGGTCCTCCTTGGGGTTCCGTGTCTGGTTTCGGCCCGATCGCCCGGGACCTTGAGTGCGCGGGCCTGGCCGGGGACACAGATCACTCCAAGGGAGCAACCGCGCAGGTCACACGGGTGATTCGCACACCTGTCGGCGGCCGGTGGGCAGCGCCGGGCGAGTGTCGGCGGGCGGTCGTACGCTGCCGGTGTGACCTCGACGGAACCCGCAGCCGTACCGACGACGCGACCCACGGCTCGGCGCCCGACGGTCCCGGGCGACGCGTTCGAGGAGAGCGCGCTCGCCCGGACCCGGCGGGCGCGGCGGATCGATCGGGCGCTGGCGGTGCGGTACCCGGACGCGCACTGCGAGCTGGACTTCACCTCGCCGTTCGAGCTGCTCGTGGCCACGGTCCTCTCGGCGCAGACCACGGACGTCCGCGTGAACCTGACGACGCCCGCGCTGTTCGCCCGCTACCCCGATGCCGCCGCACTGGCCGCCGCCAACCCGGAGGACGTCGAGGAGATCCTGCGGCCGACCGGCTTCTTCCGGGCCAAGACCCGGTCGGTGATGGGGTTGTCGGCGGCGCTCGTCGAGCGGTTCGGCGGGGAGGTGCCGCCGCGCCTCAAGGACCTGGTGACGCTGCCCGGGGTGGGGCGCAAGACGGCCAACGTGGTGCTCGGCAACGCGTTCGGCATCCCGGGGATCACCACGGACACCCACGTCATGCGCCTCTCGCGCCGGCTCGGCTACACCGAGAGCGACGACCCGCTGGTCGTCGAGAAGGAGCTGGACCAGCTCCTGCCGAGGGCTGACTGGACCATGGCCTCGCACCGGCTGATCTTCCATGGCCGGCGCACGTGCTTCGCGCGCAAGCCGGCGTGCGGCGCGTGCCCGATCGCGTCGTCGTGCCCGTCCGCGGGGATCGGTGAGATCGACCCGGTCAAGGCGGCGGCGATGGTCAAGGACTGACGGGAGCGACCTCGCGCAGCCAGCTCACGAGCAGGTCCGTGACCAGGTCGGGGGCCTCCTCGGGCAGGTAGTGGCCCGCGCGGGAGAGGAGCTCGAACCGGTAGCCGGGTCCGACCATCGCCTGCGTCGTGCTGGAGAGTGCGGCGTGCGCCGCCGGGCGGATGCCGTCGCGGCCGCCGTGCAGCTGGAGGACCGGCAGCGGACGCGTGCGCTCGAGTGCCGCGTGGTAGCGGCGGCCGTCGAGCCGCGGCATCGAGCGCACGATCCAGCGGAGCTGTTCCATCTGGCTGTGCGCGGCGAACGGCACCTGCGCGGCGGCGCGGTACACGGCCTCGTCCTCGGCACTGATCCATCCCGGGCTGCCGCCCCACTCGTGCAGCAGGCGCGAGACCAGGTCGCCCTCCGTGAGGGCACGCTCGGGGAACGACGGCAGCTGGATGAACGCCAACCGCTTGGCGGCGGCGGGCCGGACGGCAGCACGCAGGCTCCCGTGGGTGTCGAGCGGGTGCGGGGCGCCGAGAGCCGCGACCGCGCGGGTGTGCCGGGGGTGCAGGCCGGCCATCGCCCAGGCGATCTCGCCACCGGTGCCGTTGCCGACGACGACCGCGTTCGACGCGCCGAGCGACTGGATCACGCCGGCGACGTCCGCCGCGAGCGTGGGGACGTCGTACCCGACGGGTGGCTTGTCTGAGCCGCCCGTGCCGCGCACGTCCATCGCGGCCACCCGGTAGCCGGCGTCGGCCAGCACGGGCAGCTGATGGCGCCACGCCCACCAGAACTCGGGGATGCCGTGCAGGAGCACCACCAGAGGAGCGTCACGCTCGTCGGGACCTGCGAGGGCCACGTGGAACCGAGCACCGTTCGCGGGCACGAAGCGGTGCTCCCACGGACCGTCAATGAGGAGCGTGGCGGAGTCGACGGAGCTCATCGGAGCCGAACCTACCCGCTCGTCGCGGCGCGTGACTCGCGCGCGTGGTGCCGATCGCGCTGGATGAGGGCGATCGCACCGAGGATGGCCGCGACGGCTGACGCCACGATGATCGCGACGACGACGTGCTCCTCCTTCTCGCTGCCCGGCCCGAACGCGAGCTCGCCGACGAGCAACGAGACGGTGAACCCGATGCCGCCGAGCAGGCCGACCGCCCCGACGTCGCCCCAGCCGAGACCGGTGGCCAGCTGCGCGTGCGTGAAGCGCGCGACAAGGTACGTGGCGCCGAGGATGCCCAGTGGCTTGCCGACGACGAGCCCCAGCGCGACGCCTTGCGCCACCGGGTCGCCCAGTGCGTCGGACAGGGACCCTGCGGTCAACGTGACGCCCGCGGCGAAGAGGGCGAACACGGGGACCGCGACCCCCGCCGAGAGGGGTCTCCAGGCGTGTTCCCAGCGCTCCGTGAGCGACTCCTCGGGGGGCTCCGTCAACCGCAGCGCCTTCTGCGTGGCGACGACCGTGCCCGGCACGACGAGGCCCAGAGCGACGCCCGCGATGGTGGCGTGCACACCCGAGGCGTGCACGGCGGCCCACGCGGCGAAGCCCAGGGGAACGAGCAGCCAGCCGCTGACCCAGCCGCGCCGGATCGCGAGCGCGAAGAGCACCACGATGAGCGCGCCGACGCCCAGCCAGAGGATGGAGACGGTCTCGGTGTAGACGACGCCGATGACGATGATCGCCAACAGGTCGTCGACGACGGCCAGCGTCAGCAGGAACGCCCGGAGTGCGTTCGGCAGGCTGCGTCCGACGATGGCGAGCACCGAGACGGCGAACGCGATGTCGGTCGCCGTCGGGACCGCCCAGCCCTTGGGGACCCCGCCGTCGGCCGTGAGGTTGATGACCAGGTAGACCGCTGCCGGCACGAGCATCCCGCCGAGGGCCGCGACGATCGGCACGATCGCCGTCTGCAGCCGGCGCAGCTCGCCCGCGACGATCTCGCGCTTGAGCTCGAGCCCGACGACGAAGAAGAAGATGGCGAGCAGCCCGTCGGTCGCCCAGGTGGCCAGCGAGAGGTCGAGGTGCAGGGCCGACGGGCCGACGACCGTGTCCGACACCGAGTGGTAGGAGTCAGGCGCGAGGTTGGCCCAGAGCAGGGCGATCACGGTGCCGAGCAGAAGGAGTCCGCCGCCGACCCGTTCCTCGCGCAGGGTGTCGAGGAGGTTGCGTTCGGAGCCGGGAGACAGGGACGAGAAGAGCCGGCTGGCCAAAGTGGCTTCCTCCTAGAGGGCGTCCTCAGACGTCGGCGGGCTCGGGGACTTCCGTTCGGCCGTCGACCGCGCCGCGGCGGTCCTTCGGCGGGTCGAAACGGTAACCCACGTTACGCACGGTCCCGATCAGCTGCTCGTGCTCCGGGCCGAGCTTGGCGCGCAGCCGCCGGACGTGCACGTCGACCGTCCGGGTGCCTCCGTAGTAGTCGTAGCCCCAGACCTCCTGCAGCAGCTGGGCCCGCGTGAACACACGTCCCGGGTGCTGCACCAGGTACTTCAGGAGCTCGAACTCCTTGTAGGTGAGATCCAGAGGACGGCCGCGCAGCCGGGCGGTGTAGCCGCCGGCGTCGATGGTCAGCTCGCCCGAGGAGATCTCCTGCGGGGCGTCGTCGTACCCCGCGGTGGCCGCACGTTCCATGACGAGGCGGAAGCGAGTCTCCACCTCGGCCGGGTTAGCGGTCTCCAGGATGATGTCGTCCGCGCCCCACTCGGCGGTGACGACCGTGAGGCCGCCCTCCGTCAGGACCAGGACGAGGGGCACCGTCAGGCCCGTTGCCCGCAGCAGCCTGCACGTCGTCCGCGCGGTGACCAGGTCACGGCGGGCGTCGAGCACGACGATGTCGGCATCGGGGGCGTCGACCAGAGCCGAGGGTTCGACCGGCAGCACGCGAACACGGTGGGACAGCAGTCCGAGAGCCGGGAGCACCTGGGCGGAGCCTCCGGACGCTGGAGTCAGCAGCAGCAGATCCGCCACGTCGTACCTCCCTGCGTGCGAGTGGGGCACACGGTATCGCGTGTTCCGGGGACGTTGCGTCCGATGGTCGAGGGGTGACGTCACCCGTTGGTGGTGCGCTGGTCGTAACGCGGGGGACACCGGCACGAGATGCGACAATCGGCGGCGTGCTCCTGCCATACGTCTGCGTCGGCCCTCTCCGCGTGCTCGTGGTGACCCCGGACGCAGGACGGTAGGCATGCAGCTCGCCACCCGCGCGGTCGTGACCGCCGCGCTGTCCGCCGCCATCGCGGTCGCCGGGTACCTCGGTGGGCTCCCGCTGACGATTGCCGCCGCCGTGCTCGTGCTCGCATTCGCCCTCGGCTGGCCCGCACTCGTCGGGCTGCCGTTCCGGGTCGGGTCGACCGTCGTCGTCGCCGTGTCCGGCCTCGCGGCCGTGGCCGTCGTGCACCTGACGCCCGAGCAGCCCTACCTGCAGTATCTGCCGGTCGTGCTCGCCGGTGCCGTCCTGCTCTCGTTCATCAACGAGCTCGTGCGTCGCGACGGGCGCGACCGGTTGGTGGAGTCTGTCTCGGGGACGGTGACCGGCACGCTCGTCGCCGTCGCCGCCGCGGGCTGGGTGGCCACGGCCCACACGCCCGGCGGCGAGCCGCTCGTCGTGATCGGTGCCCTGGCGCTCGCGGTCGGATCAGCGCTCGTCGCCCTGCACCTGGCGCCGTGGCTCGGCGCGGTCGTCACCAGCGCAGCCGCGGCCGGCGTCGGTGCCCTCTGCGGCGCGATCCTGCCGGACATCGACGTCGCGCCGGCGTTCCTGCTCGGCCTCGCGGTCGGTGTGCTCGTCGCCACCCTGCACGCCCTGTTCGACAACCTGCCCTCGCTCGAGCGGCCCTGGCCGTCGCTCGCCGCCGTCACGCTGCCGGTGACGGTCACGGGCACCCTGGTCTACGTCATCGGTCGGGTCCTGGTCGGCTGACGTGCGCAACGTGCTGCTCGTCGTCCTCCTCCTCGCGGCCGCCACGGCGATCGGGTTCTGGTGGCGCGCGCGCAACGGCCGGTACACACCCGTCCGTCCGGCGGTGCTCCAGCAGGCCGCCGACGAGCCCGACGTGGGCGACCACGACAGGCTGACCGCCGCCGAGATCGGCGTCCCGCTCGGCCGGCGCGCGACGTTCGTGCAGTTCTCCAGCGAGGTCTGCACGCCGTGCCGACGAACCGCCGCGGTGCTCCGTGAGCTCGTCTCCGAGCACGACGACCTCTCGCACGTCGAGATGGACGTGGTGGAACACCTGGACCTCGTGCGACGCTTCTCCATCATGCGCACCCCGACGATCCTGCTGCTCGACGCCCGCGGCGTCGTGGTCGGTCGTCTGTCCGGTGCGACGGACCGTCGGCACGCGGTTACCGCGCTCGAGGCGTGTCCGGGCGGGGTCACCGCTCCCTGAGCCCGCGAGGGCGGTCAGGGCGGCGCCGGCCCCGGCCCCGCGCCCGCGTCCGCCTCGTCCTGGAGTGCCCTGATGTCTGAGCCCGCCCCCACGCCCGCCCGTCCGTCCACGCAGAAGGCCGCACCGGGCGGCATCGATCCGCGCGGCCCGAGGTTCGGCGCGTGGATCAACCTCGTCCTGCTCGCCGTCGTCCTGCTGCTCGGTTCGTCTCCCGCCGCCACGGCGGTCCTCGCGGTGATCGTCGTCAGCTTCGCGATCGGCACGATCCGCGGCGTCGGCCACACCTGGCAGGGCTGGGTGTTCCGACGCCTGGTGCGACCTCGCCTCGCACCGCCGACCGAGCTCGAAGACCCGCGACCGCCGACGTTCGCGCAGCTGGTCGGGCTCGTCATCACCGGCGCTGGGCTGGTGCTCGGCCTGCTGGGCGTGCCGTACGCGATCCCGGTCGCCGCGGGGTTCGCGCTCGTCGCGGCGTTCCTGAACGCGGTGTTCGGCCTGTGCCTCGGCTGCGAGATGTACCTGCTCGGCCTGCGCCTGCGCACGAGCCGCGCACCCGCCTGACGCCCGCACGCGCTCTGACGCACGCCCGCTGCCGTTCGTCGGACCCCCGAGACTCCGTCGGCGCGTGAACCTAGCCCGGGCGGCCGGCGGGGTCGAGGTCGAGCCGGCCGGCGAACCCTGCGGCACTCGTGACGCGTGGGGCGCACGGGGCTGGTGAGCCGCCTCAGCAGTCCCGCCAGTCACGCCGGCCCCAAGTGCCGCAGGGTCGGCGCGCGAGGCCGCCGCGGGACCGAGCGGGGCCGCCGGCGCGACGCTAGTAGACGAGGGCCTGGGCGTCGGGGGCCAGGGCTTCCTCGACGAAGAGCGCGGACCCGGCGATGCGGATGCCGGGCAGGACATCGGTCGGGCCGATCGAACGGCGGGCCGCGCACTGGGTGCAGACGGTCACTGTGCCCTCAGCGAGCACGAGGTCCAGCAGCTCGGACAGCGGGGTCGCGTGCTCGAGGACCAGGTCGTCGGCGCGCCCCGGGAGCGCGAGCCACGCGGACTCCCCGGTGAGCCACAGACTCACCGTCGCCCCGGCCGCGACGGCCGCCGCCGCGACCGTGAACGCCTGGTTGGTGGCCTCGGGGCGGTCGGTGCCGGACGTGGTCTTGATCACGAATCGCGCGCTTGGGTGCTCACAGCTCCAGGTTAGGGGCCGGCCCTCGTGAGGGTCGTAGGCCGAGGCCGAGGCGCTGGCACCTGCTGCACGGCTCGAAGCCATCAGGGTGTGCGGACCGGAAGGCTAGGAGCGAGCCTCCTTCACGGCATTCGCCGGGTCAGGGATGGTGTGCTCACCATCAGTCCGAGACGTTCCATCCCGCGCTGTCGGCGGCATCCTCGTCCTTGGCGGCCGGCCAGTTCACATTGTGGCCAAGGTCCGGCCGGTCCCAGGGGGCGTAGCCGGGTATCGAGTCCCGGTCGGTGCCGTCGAGGCCGGTGATGCCCAGGTAGGTGAGCCGGCTGCGGAGGTTGCCGGTGGCATAGGGCGTTGGCGATGGCGGTCCGGGAATGATGACCCAACCGATCGTGAGCCATACGGCCGCGGCCGCCGGGAGCGGCGCGGCCAGCCGGTACTCGATCCAGCGCCCCCCGTCCGGAGCGGTGCCCGTCATGCCGGTAGGAACTGGGGTGACGACGGGCGTGGCCGGGTTGGCGACGGGACCGTGCACCAGGCTCGCCCCCTGGGGGATATTGATGAGGAACCGAATGCCGCTCGCGGCCGCCGTTCCCTGGTTGTAGATCTGCGCATTCGTCTCGAGCTGAGCGCCCACCGGGCAGACACGGGTGTGATCGGGGTCGGTGCACGCTCTGAACCCGGCGTAGGTCGAGTGACGCACCGCCAGATCGGTCGCCGCAGCTGTGCCGTCGCCGGCGTCATTGCCGGTGTTCTCGGACGTGGGTGTGCCGGTCGGATCACCGAAGTCGGGCAGGAACCCACCGTCGCGGATGGCAGTCTCGCCGGGGGCGAGGTCGACGGCCAGCTGCGGGTACTGGTTCACCACGTCGAACCCCTGTTGCGGCCCCCGTCCGTGGCTGCAGTTCAGGTCGCCGGGGCATTGGCTGGCCAGCCAGCCGGTGATCACGAACACGGTGTGACGCCCCGGTGGCAGAACCAACCGGTAGCGCCCGGCCGCGTCGCTGACTGCTTGGTATGGCGTGTCGCGGACCGCGACGACGATGTGACCGATGCCGGTCTCGCGGGCCTCACGTCGACCGTTGGAGTTCAGGTCCTCGTAGAAGGTGCCGGTGAGCACCGTTGGAGGGACAACTGCGGTACCAGCCGGCGAGGTGGTGCTCTGCGCCGGCCCGGGGCGGTTCGTGGTCGGCGCCGACGGGGTCGGTGAGCTGCAACTGGCCAGCACGACCATGGCCAGGATCACCCCCAGCGCTTTGCGCATCACGGAACTGCTCTCGTGGCGAGTCGCGCGCACTCGCCGGTGAGCCGGAGGCCGACCGTCGCGTCGGCCGCGATCGAGGCGGGGAACACCTGGTCGTGTGCGTCGGCGCGGTCGGCGCCGGACGTGGTCTTGATCACCAAGGGACGCGCGGGGGTGCTCACCGGAACAGGTTAGGGGGACGCGCTCGTTAGGATCGGTGCATGACTGCGCTCGAGGGATTCTTCATCGGCCTGCTGGTCCTGGCGACGCTCGCGATCGGCTCGATCAGCTTGCTCGTCGTCTACCGGCTCTACAAGGGTCAGAGCTGACGCAGTCCTGCGTCCGATCGTGACCAGGAGGCTCTGAATGCCGTTCGTCCTGCCCGACCCCGAGGGTCTGGCGCCCGAGGTGTATCCGCTCGCGTGGCTGCTCGGTGCCTGGCGCGGTGAGGGCGTCGTGGACTACCCGGGGATCGACGAGGCGTCGTTCACGCAGGAGATCGTGTTCGACCACGACGGCGGGCCCTACCTGTCGTACACGTCGACCATCCGGCTGATCGAGGTGCCGGCGGACCCCGCCCCGCTCGTCGACCCGGACGTCGAGGTCGCGCCCGGCCCGGTCTGGCAGACCGAGTCCGGCTACTGGCGTGTTCCGCCGGTGCGGCCCACCGACCACGGGCTGACCCCCGAGCAGCACCCCGTCGAGGTGTTCGTCGCGGACCCGTCCGGGCATGTCGGACTCTTCATCGGCGCGGTCGGCAAGGGTCGGATCGACCTGGTCAGCGACGCGATCGTGCGCGCGGCCAGCGGTGCGGACGTCAGCGCCGAGAAGCGGCTCTACGGCCTCGTCAACGGCGAGCTCATGTGGGCGCACGACATCGCGGCCTTCGGCCACCCGATGCAGTCCTATGCGTCGGGGCGCCTGTCCCGGGTAGACACCGAGGAAACCTCATGACCGCCCCCGCAGAGATCGTCGTCGAACGGCACGGCGAGCCCCCGCGGCACGCGAGCCCGTTGCTGAACCGGCGCGGTGCGGTGCGCGCCGCCGGTCCCGACGACGGCGTCGCGTGGCACTACGGCGACCCGACCGCCGAGCAGCGGGCTCTGAGCCGCGGCGGTGCGGTGGTCGACCAGTCGTACCTGGGCGTCGTCACCGTGACCGGCCCGGACCGGCTGACCTGGCTGAACTCGATCACCTCGCAGGAGCTCACCACCCTTGCTCCGCGCACCAGCACCGAGCTCCTCGTGCTCAGTCCGCAGGGGCACATCGAGCACGCGGCGGGAGTCGTCGACGACGGCGCGACCACCTGGCTCCTGACGGAGACGCCGATCGCGCTCGCCGCCTGGCTGAACCGCATGAAGTTCATGCTGCGCGTCGAGATCGCGGACGTGACCGACGACTGGGCCGCGATCGGCGAGCCCGTGGACGCCGAGGGTGAGCCGGACGAGCCGGTGACCTGGCGCGACCCGTGGCCGACGACCGCTCGAGGGCGGCACGCGCTACGGGCCCGCCGACGACGAGCACCCGGGCGCCGACCGCGACTGGCGGATCGTCCTGGTCCCGCGCGACCGGCTGGTCGAGGAGGTCACGGCTCGCGAGGCGGCCGGCTGGCCCCTGGTCGGCACCTGGGCCAGCGAGGCGATGCGCGTCGAGGCGTGGCGGCCGCGGCCTCCCACGAGGTCGACCACCGCACGATCCCGCACGAGCTGGACTGGCTGCGCACGGCCGTGCACCTGCACAAGGGCTGCTATCGCGGGCAGGAGAGCGTCGCGCGGGTGCACAACCTCGGTCGGCCGCCGCGACGGATCGTGATGCTGCACCTGGACGGATCCGGGCACGTGCTGCCCGAGGTCGGCGCCCAGGTGCACGACGTCGTCCGGACCGAGACCAGCCAGGAGCCGGGCCGTCCGGTCGGGAGCGTGACGACCGTGGCGCGGCACCACGAGCTCGGACCCGTCGCGCTGGCCGTGGTGAAGCGCTCGACGCCCGTGGACGCCGAGCTCGTCGTGGACAGCGACGGCGGAGCCGTCGCGGTCAACCAGGAGGCGATCGTGCCCGGAGAGGGTGTCTCCAACGATCGTCCCGCACCTCGCGGACCCGTGGCCCGCGGGCTGGGGCAGCACCCGATGCTGTGACCGCCGAACCGGTCGCGTCGGGCAGGCGCACGGCGCGCCTGGTCGTCGACGCCCGCATCCGGCAGGGCGTCTCGCGGGTGCACGCCGCGTGGTTCCCCATCCTGCAGGCGTCGATCGCCGCCGCGATCGCGTTCTGGATCGCGAAGCACGTCGTCGGCCACCCGTACCCGTTCTTCGCGCCGGTCAGCGCGTGGGTGGCCCTCGGGTTCACCGCGGACCGGTCGGTGCGCAAGGTCGCCGAGCTGGCCGTCGGCGTCGCGATCGGCGTCGCGCTCGGGGACCTGCTCGTGCACCTCATCGGCAACGGTGCCTGGCAGGTGGCCGTCGTCCTGTTCCTGGCCGCCACGATCGCGCGCTTCATCGACCGCGGGCAGATGCTCACCACCCAGGCGGGGGTGCAGGCGCTGGTGATCGTGGGGCTGCCCCTCGGCGCGGCCACGGGTGGACCGCTCGGCCGATGGATCGACGCGGCGATCGGTGGCGCGGTCGCGCTCGCGGTCGCGCTGCTGACGCCCCGCGATCCACGACGACGCCCCAGGACGCTGGCTCGCGCGGCGTGCGACGAGTACGTGGGCGTGCTGCAGCTCTTCGCGCGCGGGCTGCGCACCGGGTTCGGCCGAGGACGTCGAAGACGCCCTGGTCCGCGCCCGCGCGTCCCAGCCGGCGCTGGACGAATGGTCGGAGACCGCGCGCAACGCGGGAGACCTCGCACGCGTCGCGCCGACGATCAGGCGGCACCGCGACGAGCTGGTCGCGCTGGAGCGCTCGGCCGTGCTGGTCGAGCGGTCGATGCGCAACGCGCGCGTCCTGGTGCGGCGTTCGCTCGCGGCCGTCGAGGCGGGAACGCACGACCTGTCCGAGATCGCCGCCCAGGTGGAAGCCACCGCCAGCGCGACCGAGGAGCTCTCGGCGGCATTCGTCTCCGGTCGTGACCCCGCGCGGGCTCGGTCCGAGCTGCTCGCGATCCTGCAGGCCTCTGGACCCGTTCGCACTGCACGAGCAGGACTGGCAGGTGCAGAGCCTCGTGCTCCTGCAGCGCTCGCTCGTGGTCGACCTGGCCGAAGCCGCCGGCCTGGACCCCCAGGTCGCGCGCGACGCGCTTCCCGAGATCTGATCGCCCACTCTCGCCCCCGCCGGTCCTGGTGTTCGGTACGGTCGCCGTGTGGATGTCTCGGTCAGCGCGCTGCGCGCAGAACTCAAGCAATGGATCGAGGCCGCGCGGGTCGGCGAGGACGTGGTGATCACCGAGCGTGGGATCCCGGTCGCCCGCCTCAGCGGGATCGAGTCGGCGGACCTGCTGGCCCGCCTCGAGCACGAGGGCCTGCTCACCCCCGCCGCCGGACCTCGCCCCCCGGCGAAGGTCGGCGAGAAGGCCGCGGCCAAGGGTGGGGTCTCCGACCTCGTCCGCCGGCTGCGACGCTGACGGCCCCCGATGGCGATCGTCTATCTCGACACGAGCGCGCTCGTGAAGCTCGTCGTCGAGGAGCCCGGATCGGCGCTCGCGGCCGCACTGTGGGACGGCGCGGACCTCGTCGTGACGTCCCGGTTGGCCGACACCGAGGTGCGTGCGGTGCTGGCGAGCGGGCGCCGCGCGGGCCGGCTCGAGGGTGGCCACGCGACCGCTGAGTGGGACCGGCTCTGGCCAGGGTTGCACGTGCTCGAGCTGGGCGAGTCCGTCACGACCGCCGCCGCGCGGCTCATCGAGCAGCATCCCCTGCGGGCTGCCGACGCCCTGCACCTGGCCTCCGCGCTCGAGCTGCGCTCCCCCGACCTCGTCGTGGCCGTCTGGGACGAGCACCTCGCCGCCGCGGCCCGGGCTGAGGGCTTGCGGGTCGTCCCGTGACTAGGCTCGCTCCGTGGTAGCCACTCTGCAGCTCGTCCTGTTCTTCGCGTTCTACTTCATCATCCTCGTGATCTCGGCGTGGGCGCTGATCGACCTGTCCCGGCGCCCGGCGACCGCATTCACGCAGGCCGGCAAGCTCACGAAGACCAAGTGGGGCCTGATCCTCGGCGCCGCGACGATGATCGCGTTCATCTCGCTGCCGTATCCGCTGAACCTGCCGTTCCCCAGCTTCCTGGCGCTGGTGTCCGCGGTCGCGGCGATCGTCTACCTGGTCGACGTCAAACCTGCGGTCGCCCCGTACTCGCGGCGTCGCGGCGGCAACGGTCCGTCCCGTCCCTCCGGCGGCTGGTGACCGTGACCGACGTCGCCACCGCGGCGGTCCCGCTCGCGCGGGTGCTGCGCGGCGGACTGGTCGAGTCGGTGCACCTCGGGCACCTGGTCGTGCTCGCGCCCGACGGATCCGTTCGGCTCGCGCTCGGCGACCCGTCCGTCACGGTCTGGGCGCGATCCTCGCTCAAGCCGTTGCAGGCCGTCGCGATGCTGCGGGAGGGCCTGGACGTCGACCGTGCGCTGCTGGCCCTCGTCTGCGCCAGCCACAACGGCGAGGGGGGCCACCTGGCCGTCGTGCAGACCCTGCTCTCGCTCGCCGGCCTGGGGGTCGACGATCTGCGCAACACCCCGGACTGGCCGTCCGACGCCGACGCGGCCTTCCAGTGGCGGACCGACGGCCACGGCACCGAGCCGCTCGCCCAGAACTGCTCCGGCAAGCACGCCGGGATGCTGGGCACGTGCGTCCAGAACGGGTGGTCGACGTCGGAGTACCTGGACCCGGCGCACCCGCTGCAGAAGGCCGTCCGCGCGACGGTCGAGGACCTGACGGGGGTCGCGATCGAGCTCGACACGATCGATGGCTGCGGGGCACCGCTGTTCTCGACGACCCTGGACGGGCTGGCGCGGTCGTTCGGCCGCATCGCATCGGCGACTCAGCGGTCCCGAGGCGCGGGTCGCCCGTGCGATGGCCGGCCACCCGTGGCACGTCGCGGGGACCGGTCGGGACGCGACGCGGTTCATGGAGGCCGTGCCGGGGCTCGTCGCGAAGGACGGCGCCGACGGGATCTACGCGGCGGGGCTGCCCGACGGGTCCGCGGTCGCGTTCAAGATCCTCGACGGCTCCGCCCGCCCGCGGCCCGCCGTGCTCGCGGCGGCGCTCGCGGTCGCGGGCGTCGATCCGGCGCTGGTCGAGGCGGTCGGCCTGACGCCGGTCCTGGGCCACGGGGTGCCCGTCGGCGAGGTCGTGGCGACGCTGCGATGAGGGCCGTCGTCCAGCGCGTCACGCGCGCGTCGGTGACGGTCGACGGGATCGTCGTCGGCGCGATCGACCGGCCCGGACTGCTGGCGCTGGTCGGCGTGACGCCCGGCGACGGGCCCGCACAGGTGGCGCTGATCGCCCGCAAGATCGCCGAGCTGCGGATCCTGCGCGACGAGCAGTGCGCCGTCGACGTCGGTGCGCCGGTGCTCGTCGTCAGCCAGTTCACGCTCTACGCCGACACCCGCAAGGGCCGCCGACCCACGTGGAACGCCGCCGCTCCGGGTCCGGTGGCGCAGCCGCTGGTCGACGCCGTCGTGGCGGACCTACGGGCCCGCGGGCTCGAGGTGGCGACCGGCATCTTCGGCGCCGACATGGCCGTCGAGCTGGTCAACGACGGCCCGACGACGATCCTGCTCGAGTCCGACCCGCAGGCTTGAGCAGCGCTTCGGGGGCGTGTGGGGCGCCAGACTCGACACTGACCCGTAACATGCCGCCATTACTGTCACGCGAGCGCGGCATGCAGTGTGCGGCGCTCTCGACCCTGAGCAGTCCCTAACCAGACGGCGCCCGCCCCCGGCGTCGCAGGAGGTCCCTGTGCGTAGTCCCCGTCTTGTCCTCGCAGCCGCGACGATCGCCGCGTCCGCCCTCCTGCTGACCGCGTGCGGCAGCAGCAGCGGCGGCAGCGATTCCGCCTCGACGCCCGCCTCCGGCGGCGCGGCCTCGTTCGACCCCACCAGCATCGCCAAGGACGACACCATCGCGGCCCTGCTGCCCGAGAAGATCGCGTCGAGCGGCAAGCTCGTCGTGGGGTCCGACACCACGTACGCCCCGGCGGAGTACATCGACGAGGACGGCAAGACGCCGGTCGGCTACGACGTCGACCTGGCCAAGGGCATCGCCGCGGTGCTCGGCCTGACGGCTGACGTCCAGACCGCCGACTTCTCCGGCATCATCCCGGCCATCGGCTCCAAGTACGACGTCGGCATCTCCTCGTTCACCATCAACCCCGAGCGCGTCGCCCAGGCCAACATGGTCGAGTACTTCCAGGCCGGCGAGGCGTACGCGGTCGCCAAGGGCAACCCGAAGAAGGTCTCGGGCGACGACCTGTGCGGCCTCACCGTCGGCGTCCAGACCGGCACGGTCGAGGACGAGGAGCTGGACGCGCTGGCCGCCCAGTGCAAGACCGACGGCAAGAAGGACATCACGCCGCTGAAGTACGCCAAGCAGACCGACGTGACGACGGCGCTGGTCGGCGGCAAGGCGGACGTGATGTACGCGGACTCGCCGATCATCGCCTACGCGATCGCGCAGACCGGCGGCAAGCTCGAGCAGCTCGGCGACGTGTTCGCGAGCGCACCGCAGGGCGTCGTCGTCTCGAAGGACGACCAGGCGCTGACCGACGCGATCCAGAAGGCCGTGCAGAAGCTCATCGACAGCGGCGACTACGAGAAGATCCTCACCGCCTGGGGCAACGAGACCGGCGCGGTCAAGACGGCCGAGCTGAACCCCTCGGTCAGCTGACGCCATGAGCGCCCCCACCACCGCGGCCACCCCCACCCGGGAGCCGGAACGGATCCACGCGATTCCTGTCCGCTATCCCGGGCGAGTGGTGTCCGCGGTGGTGGTGCTCGTGCTGGCGGCGATGGTCGCCAGCGCGCTGATCACCAACGACAACTTCGCCTGGCCGACGGTCCGCGAGTACCTGTTCAGTCCGCAGATCCTGAGCGGCGTCCGCTGGACCATCGTGCTGACGGTCGCATCGATGGCCATCGCGATCGTGCTCGCGGTGCTGCTGGCGATCATGCGGCGGTCCGGCAACCCCGTGATGCGCTACGTCGCCTGGGTGTACATCTGGTTCTTCCGCGGCACCCCGATCTACACGCAGCTCATCTTCTGGGGCCTGATCTCGGTGCTCTACCCGAGGCTGTCGATCGGCGTCCCGTTCGGGCCGGAGTTCTTCGCGTTCGACACCAGCACGGCGTTCACCGCAGCGCGGGTGGCGATCCTCGGGCTCGCGCTGAACGAGGCCGCCTACCTGGCCGAGATCGTCCGGGCGGGCCTGCAGAGCGTCGACACGGGCCAGTCGGAGGCGTCCCGCGCCCTGGGCATGTCCGAGTCGAAGATCCTGCGCCGCATCGTGCTCCCGCAGGCGATGCGCGTGATCGTGCCGCCGACGGGCAACGAGACGATCTCGATGCTCAAGACGACGTCTCTGGTGCTGGCCGTGCCGTTCACGCTCGACCTGAACTACGCGCAAGGAGCGATCGGTAACCGGAACTTCCAGCCGGTGCCGCTGCTGGTGGTCGCCGCGCTCTGGTACCTCGCGATCACCAGCATCCTGATGGTCGGGCAGAGCTACCTCGAGCGCTACTACGGCAAGGGCTTCGACGCCGCACGTCCCGACGAAGGGACGGCGCAGACGCCGACCACGCGAGGCAGGCCGCGATCAACGCTGCGGGGACCACCCCCGACCTGGGCCCCCTGGACGTGACGCCATGACCACCGAGGTTCCGATGGTCGCCATGGACGGCGTCCACAAGTGGTTCGGCGAGTCGCACGTGCTCAAGGGCGTCGACCTCGTCGTGCCGACGGGGACGGTCAGCGTGGTGCTCGGCCCGTCCGGGTCGGGCAAGTCCACCGCGCTGCGCTGCATCAACCAGCTCGAGGAGATCGGCGCCGGCAGCATCCGGGTCGATGGCGAGCTCATGGGCTACCGCGAGGGCGTGCGCGGCGGTGAACCCGTCCTGTACCGCCTCCACCCGAAGGTCATCGCCCAGCAGCGTTCCCGCATCGGCATGGTGTTCCAGCGGTTCAACCTGTTCCCGCACAAGACCGCGCTCGCCAACGTCACGGAGGCGCAGGTCCAGGTGCTGGGCCGGAGCAAGGCCGAGGCCCGGGATCGCGCGAGCGACGTGCTCCAGCGGGTGGGCCTGTCGGACCGGATGGACCACTACCCGGCGCAGCTCTCGGGCGGCCAGCAGCAGCGCGTCGCGATCGCTCGCGCGCTGGCCATGGATCCGGAGCTCATGCTCTTCGACGAGCCGACCTCGGCCCTCGACCCCGAGCTCGTCGGGGAGGTGCTGGGCGTCATGCGTGACCTCGCGACCTCGGGCATGACGATGATCGTGGTCACGCACGAGATCGGGTTCGCGCGGGAGGTGGCCGACCAGATGGTCTTCATGGCCGACGGGGTGGTGGTCGAGCACGGGTCCGCGGAGCAGGTGATCGGTGCCCCGACCGAGCAGCGGACCCGGGACTTCCTGGCCAGCGTCCTGTAGGCGCGGTCCCCTGCCGACTCCGGGAATGGCGAAGGGCCCCTCGGAGTAAGCGTCCGAGGGGCCCTTCTGTGAACGTAGGCCGTGCGCCCCCGGCGGACCGGGGACTGGCGCCGCGCTGACGGTGCGACTACGTCCCGACGCCCGGTGGATCACCTGCTCGAACGTCTCCGGAGAGACTCCTCGTGCTGGCGACCCCGCCGTGGGCGGGACGACTACGATCTACCTCCCGGTCCGTAGCGACCCTCGCGTCGTCATCCGCGAGTCGTCGGGTTGCCCCTCCGATGTGGTCGCCCGTTCTCCGGTCGGCCCGATCTCGACTGCCTGTCTCCACCAGCTCCGTCGCCCCCGAGGGGGTTCCTTCGCCGCCGGGCTCCGATGCCCCCGAAGAGGCTCCGACGCCTGAGGTTCTGGTTCCGTCCGGTGTGCCTCCGTCGGCGGTTCCGTAGGCCCCCGAGGGGGTTCCGTCACCGGCCGGCTTCAGCTCCCCGGAAGGGGCCCTTCGCCTGCGGTTCTCGATCTGTCGATCTCGATGTGAGATTTCTAGCCCGGTTCGAGACCCTCCCGCAAGGGCTTCTGGGAAGCTTTCTTTATCCACCGTTGACCCCACAGGTTCGTCCACAGGTCGACCTGCGGAAACGTCGCTGTTAACACAGGCCTGTGGACGAAATTATGTGGACGAGCGGTGTGGCGTTCACCCGTTCGCGGTCGTCTCGCCGGTACCTTGGGAGACAGGTGAAGGCCCCTCGGAGTAAGCGTCCGAGGGGCCTTCGCCTTGCGCGGGTCGGGTCAGGCGGCGTCGAGCTCGACGAGCTCCTCCGGCCCGAGGATCAGGTCGGCCGCCAGCACGGAGTCCTGGATCGACGACGGGCGTGACGCGCCCGGGATCGGGATGACGACGGGCGCCCGCGAGAGCTCCCACGCGAGCGCGACCTGCTGGGGGCTCACGTGGTGCGCCTCGGCGACCCGCGCGAACGCGTCGAACCGCGATCCGAGGTCTCCCGCGCTCGCGATGCCGCCGAGCGGGCTCCACGGCAGGAACGCCAGGCCGAGCTCCGCGCACAGGTCGAGCTCCGCCTGCGAGGAGCGAAACGCGGGGGAGTACTGGTTCTGGACGGAGACGAGCCGGCCGCCGAGCACCTCCTGCGCCTCGCGGATCTGCGCGGGGTTCGCGTTCGAGATGCCCGCCAGCCGGATCTTGCCCGCGTCGAGCAGCTCGGCCAGGACGCCCACCGAGTCCGCGTACGGCACGCGCGGGTCGGGACGGTGGAACTGGTACAGGCCGATCGCGTCGACGCCCAGCCGGCGCAGCGAGCCCTCGACGGCCTCGCGGAGGTGCGTCGGGGAGCCGTCGACGGTCCAGGAGCCGTCGCCCGGCCGCAGGTGGCCGCCCTTCGTCGCGACGAGCACGTCCGAGGCGTCGCCACCCCAGGTGCGCAGGCCCTCCGCGATGAGCGACTCGTTGTGGCCGACCTCGTCGGCGTGCAGGTGGTAGGCGTCGGCGGTGTCGATGAGGGTGACGCCCGCGTCGAGCGCCGCGTGGATGGTGGACAGGGAGCGGTCGCGGTCCGGCCGGCCCTCGATCGACATCGGCATGCCGCCGAGTCCGATGGAGCTGACCTTCACGTCTCCGAGCAGTCGTGTGTGCATGTGCCCATGAGAACCGGATCCGGCGCGGTTCGCATCCCCTCCAGGTGCGAACCGCGCCGGATCGGCCTTCTCAGGCGACCGGGACGGACTCTTCCTCGGCCGCGATCGTGGACGTCGTCGGGTCCGGGGTGCGTGCCAGGGCGCTGGGCCACCACATCGTCTTGCCGATGTCGAGGTTCAGCGCCGTGACCAGCACGGACCGGACGACGAGGGTGTCGAGCAGCACGCCGAGGGCGACGGCGAACCCGATCTCGGCGAACCCGACCAGCGGCAGGGTCCCCAGCACGGCGAACGTGCCCGCGAGCACCAGACCCGCCGACGTGATGACGCCTCCGGTGGCGGCCAGGGCGACGAGCGAGCCGCGGTGGTGGCCCAGGCGGATCGCTTCCTCCCGGACTCTCGTCATCAAGAAGATGTTGTAGTCGATGCCCAGGGCCACCAGGAAGACGAAGACGAACAGCGGGAACGCCGTGTCCGCACCCTCGTACCCGAAGACGTACTTGAAGAACAGGGCGCTGATCCCGATGGCGGCCGCGAACGACAGGACGACGGTGCCGATGAGCACGAGCGGCCCGAGGACGGCCCGCAGCAGGACCATCAGGACCACGAAGACCACCAGCAGGATGATCGGGATGATCAGCTTGTTGTCGGCCACGGAGTCGCGCTGCACGTCGAGCGTGATGGCACTGGTGCCGCCGACGAGGGCGTCGGCGCCGGGCACGGCGTGCACCGCGTCCCGGACGCGATCGATCGTGTCGTAGGCCGCCTGGCTGTCCGGCTCCGACGTGAGCGTCCCCTGGACGTAGCTGAGGCCGTCCTTGTCCCCGAGCGCCTGGACGCTGGTGGGGTCGATGCCGTCGACGCCGGCGAACGCGGTGACCACGGCGTCGGCCTGCTCGGTGTTGGCGATGACGACGACGGGCGCGCCGGCGCCGCCGGGGAAGTGGGCCGACAGGACCTTCTCGCCCTCGATCGACGGCTGGACGGTGGTGAACGAGCCCTCGTTGCTCAGTCCGGTGGCGTTCAGCGCGACGATGCCGAAGGCCGCGACGATCAGGATGGCGACCGTGCCCACCCACGTGCGGCGGGGGTGGCGCTCGATGCGGGTGCCCACCCGGGACCAGAAGCCGTGCTCGGACGGTTCGGCGTCGCCGAGCCTGGGGCTGCGCGGCCAGAAGATCCAGCGGCCGCACGTGACCAGGAGGGCCGGCAGCAGGGTGAGCATGACGAGCATCGCGACGACGATCCCGATCGCGGCGACCGGGCCGAGGCCCTTGGTGGAAGCGATCGACGCGAGCAGCAGGACGAGCATCGAGATGGCGACAGTGGCGCCGCTGGCGATGATCGCGGGACTGGCGCGGTGCAGGGCCAGCGCCATCGCCTCGTGCCGGTCGCCGTGCTTGCGCAGCTCCTCTCGATAGCGGGCCGTGAGCAGCAGGGCGTAGTCCGTCCCCGCCCCGAAGACCAGCACCGTGAGGATGCCCGCGCTCTGCGCGTTGACGGTCAGGCCGGTGCGGTCGGCCAGGAGGTAGATGACGGCCTGCGAGACGGTGAGCGCGACGCCCGCGCAGATCACGGGCAGGATCCACAGGATCGGGCTGCGATAGGTCAGCAGCAGGATCAGGATCACCACGCCGACGGCCGCGAAGAGCAGCGTGCTGTCGAGGCCCTCGAACGCCTTGGACGAGTCCGCCGCCTGGCCGGCCGGACCGGTGAGGTAGACGGCCATCCCGTCCGCGCCGTCCTGCGCAGTCGTGCGCAGGCCGGCGACCGAGTCGGCCGCGAGGTTCCAGCCGTCCTTGCCCAGGTCGAGCGGCACGATGATCTGGGCCGCCTCGCCGTCCTGCGAGTAGATCGGTCCGGTGACCTTGCCGCCGCCGAGGGTGTCGAGGTCGGCGAACGCAGCCGCGTCGGCCGCGGTCTTCGCCTTGTCGTCCTCGGTCAGGCCGCCGTCGCGCTGGTAGACGACGACGGCCGGGATGACGTTGGACGAGACGAAGGCACCGGCCTTGTCGAGCACCTTCGTCGACTCGGCGCTCTGCGGCAGCCAGGACTTGGCGTCGTTGCTCTCCGCGGCGGAGAGCTTGCCCGCGAGGCTGTACGTCAGGGCGATGACGGCGATCCAGAACGCGATGATGACGAACTTGACGTAGCGGTGGGTGATCCATCCGGCGACGTGAGGCATGAGCAGTTCCTCTGTGGGGAGTCGACGACGACGAGGAGGTGTGCGGCCAGGGCGACGGCGGTGCCTCGTCGCAGCCGGTCCGGTGCTGCTGATCACCCTAGGATTCCGCCGGTTCCCCGACCAGGGATATAGGGGAGACCCCCGAAAACCCTCTCAGGGTGCCCTCAGGTAGCCCTCAGAGTGCCGCGAGTGCGCGGGCCACGTCGGACTCGTCGTTCCAGAGGTGGAACGCCAGCCGAACGCCGCCGCCCCGGCCCGCGGTGCGGCAGCCCTGCTCGGCCAGACGAGCTCGCAGGGAGCCGCCCGCATCGTCGGGGAGGCGGACGATCGCGCTGTCGGAGGGTGCCAGGCCGACCCCCGCGCGGAACCTGTTGGCCAGGCCGACGGCGTGCGTGTGCACCGCGTCCCGGTCAGCATCGGCGAACGCCTCGAGCACCGGCGCAGCACCGACCCAGCACAGCCAGGCGGGCGAGACGTCGAACCGCCGCGCGTCGTCGGACAGCCGCATCCCAGGCCCGTAGACGCTCGCCCATACGTCCGATCCGGCGTACCACCCGGCCCCGACCGGGCGCATCGCCGTCTCCGGCCGCACCGTGAGGAACGCGGTGCCGCGGGGGGCCGACAGCCACTTGTAGGCCGCGCAGACGGTCACGTCGAACGACGAGGCGTCGACCGGCAGCCAGCCGGCGGCCTGCGTGACGTCGCAGACGGTCCGAGCGCCGTGCGCGGCCGCGGCCGCCCGGACCTCGTCGGACGCCACGCGGCCGTCGCGGGACTGCACGAGCGAGTAGGCGACGACGTCCGTGTCGTCGCGCACCTCGTCGGCGAGCCGGTCCAGCGGGACGTACCGCACGGTGATCCCGCGGTCGGCCTGGGCCTCGAACGGGAACGTCACGGACGTGAAGTCGCCCTCGACGGCCAGCACCCTCGGCACCGTCGGGGAGTCCCGCGGCGACGATGCCGACGAGGCTGCTGGCCTGGGCGCCGATCGCGACCGCGGTCGCGTCGACGCCGACGATCCGGGCGTACGCCAGCCGGCTTCGTCGCGACGGCCTCGTCGTACACCGCCAGGTCCGCCCTGCCCGCCTGCCAGGTGTCGAGGCCGTCGCGCATGGCGTCGACGGTCGCCCGGGACGGCAACCCGCAGGTCGCGGCGTCGAGGTAGCCGGGCACAGGTGCGAACGCGTCGCGGAGCTGGGCGAGTTCCATGGCGTCGATGCTCCCGGGTCGCGCTGGGCATCACGCAACGACAGGCTGTTGCCGCATTCCATAACTCCGCGTGATACTCGCTCGGTGCCCCACTCCCACACCGGCACGACGTCCGCTCTCCTGAGCGCCCGCGCCCCCGACGAGCGCGCGACGCCCCGCTCGCGTCCGCCGAGCTCGACGTGGGGGCGTTGCGGATGCTGCGCGCGATCGCCGACGCCGGGACGATCACCGGTGCGGCCGCGCTGCTCGGCCACAGCCAGCCCGCGGTGAGCCAGCACGTTCGGCGCCTCGAGCGGCGGCTCGGCATGGCGCTGCTGGACCGCTCGGGGCGCACGTTCCGGCTGACCGAGGCGGGCGAGGTGCTCGCGCGGCACGGGTCGACCGTCGCCGCGGCGCTGCGGGCGGCGGACGCCGAGGTCGCGGCGCTCGCGGGACTGCGGGCGGGCCGGGTGCGACTCGTCGCGTTCCCCTCGGCGTCCGCGGCCATCGTCCCGGGCGCGCTCGCGGACCTGCGTCGGCGGCACCCCGGTCTGACCCTGACCCTCGACGAGGCCGAGCCCCCGGAGGCGCTGGCCGCCCTGCGGGCAGGGTCCGCGGACGTCGCGGTGGCGTTCTCGTACGCGGACGGTCCCGAGCGAGGACCTCGAGGGACTGGTCGCGCGGCACCTGATCGACGACGCGACCATGCTCGTGCTGCCCGCCGACCACCCGGCCGCCGCGCGCGACGAGCTGGACCTGGCCGACCTCGCCGACGAGTCCTGGATCGCCGGCTGCCCCCGCTGCCGACGCCACCTGCTGTCCTCGGCCGCGAACGCCGGCTTCGAACCCGCGATCGCCTACGCCACCGACGACTACGTCGCCGTGCTCAACCTCGTCGCGGCCGGCCTGGGCGTGGCGCTGCTGCCCGAGCTGGTCCGCCCGACCGCGCACCGGCAGCCGGGCGTCGCGCTGCGCCGCGCGTCCGGCACGTCCGTGCGCAGGGTGCTCGCGGTGACGACGCCGGACCTGGTGCGGGTCCCCGCGGTGGCCGCGACCCTCGACGCGATCGCGTCGGCCGCTCAGGAACGCGTCGAGACGGTCACCGTGAACTTCGCGTCGCGGGCCACCTGACGGGTCGGACCGACAGCCCGTTCGAGCGCGGGCCGGTACTGCAGGTGCGAGTTCCAGACGGTCCACAGCTCGCCCCCGGGACGCAGGACCCGTGCGGCGGCGCCGAAGAGCTTGTGGGCGACACCGCTGTGCACGGTCGCGCCGACGTGGAAGGGCGGGTTGAGCACGACGAGGTCCACGCTGGCGTCGGGCAGCGACCCGGCCGCGTCGTCCTGCACGGCATTCACCCGGTCCGCGACTCCGTTGGCCTGCGCCGTCGCGGCGGCGGACGCGACGGCGGTCGCGGAGTCGTCGGTGGCGACGACGCGCAGCGCCGGCCGGCGGCCGCGAGGGCCGTCGCGAGGATCCCGGTGCCGCAGCCGAGGTCGACCGCCGACGTCGCATCCGGTGCGGCGGCGTCGAGCGCGGCGAGCAGCATCCGGGTGCCGACGTCGAGGTGCGTCCCGGCGAACGCGGCACCGTGCGCGCAGACGGTCAGCGTGGTGCCGTCGGGGAGCGTGACCTCCTCGCGGGCGGGCCAGCTCGACGTCGGTCGCTCGGCCACCGGTCGCGACGCCAGCAGCACCCGAGACTTCTGCCGGGCGAGCTGTGGCTCGACGACACGTGAACCACCGCCGCGAGCACGTCGTTCATCCCCCGGCTCATGTGCTTGATCCGCCCACCGGCGAACAGCTGCACGTCCGGGTCGGCGTGCTCCGCGACGAGTGCGGCGATCTCGTCGAGGGCGTCGAGCGAGCGGGGCAGCTGCAGGAGCACCACCCGGGCGCCGCCGAGCGTCGACGCGTCCAGCGGCCCGGAGGTGAAGGTCCCGGCGAGCCCGCAGCGCTCCGCGTTCGCGGCCAGCGCCCGTTCGCCGGAGCGCAGGTCCTGGTGGCTGCGCACGTCCAGGGCGCCGTGCAGGGCGACGGCGCCGAGCGTGAGCGCCCCGTACCGGTCGCCGACGACGGCGACCTCGCCCGGCGCGGCCGCGGCCAGCGCGGACGCCGCGTCGTCGAGGACGAGCCGGTCCGTCGCGTCGACGGCGAACAGCTCCGGACCCTCGACGTCGGGCCAGCGCCGCAGGGCGTCGAACGTGAAGTCAGGCACGTGCGCCCCCTGGGAGTCGTGGTTCGTGGACCGCCCGAGAGTAGCGAGTCACCCGATCGTCGCGAGCCAGTCCCGGACGATCTGCGCGACCGCGGCGTTGTTCGACGGGGAGTGGGTGCCGGGCACGAAGACCGTCGTGACCGGGCCGGAGACCGCGGCGAGGTGCGTCCGGAGCTCGTCGGGGGTGCCGAACGGGTCGCGCTCGCCCGAGATGGCCAGGACCGGGACATCGATCGAGGGCAGGTGCTCGATCCGGAGCTGCTCGGGCCGGCCGGGTGGGTGCAACGGGTAGGACAGGAGCACCAGGCCGGCGGCGGGCTGGCCCTGCGCGACCGCCATCGAGCACATCCGGCCGCCGAAGGAGCGGCCGCCGAGCACGAGCCTGTCGGGGTCGACTCCGAGGGCTCGAGGCGAACGCGTCGGCCTCGACCCGCACGCGGGCGATCGCGGGTTCCGCTCGGTTCGGGCAGATCGAGGCGCACGACCGGCAGCGGTTCGACGGCCACCTCGACCGCCACGAGCGGCGGGCTCGACCGGTCGGCGCTGAACCCGGGCGTGAGCAGCAGGCCGGCGACGCTCACAGCGCGAGCACCGACCGGATCGTGCGGACCACGCCGTTGCGGGTGTTCGACGGCGCGATGAACCGCGCGTGCTCACGCACGCTCGGGTGGGCGTTGTCCATCGCGAACGACCACTGAGCCTGGTCGAGCAGCCCCATGTCGTTGAAGTAGTCCCCGAACGCCATCGTCTGGCCGCGCGTGATGCCGAGCGTCTCCTGCACGTGCCGCAGCGCGAGGCCCTTGTCCGCCACCGGGTTCATGACGTCGACCCAGTGCTGCCCGGACACGACGGTGCCCTCGAACCGCGACAGCAGCGGCCCGGCGCCGTCGTCGACGAGCCCGAAGTCGTGGACGGCGACCTTGAGGAACTCGTCGTCGACGGCGAGCAGGTCGTCCACGATCTGCAGCAGCGCGTAGTACGGCCGCACCTGCGCGAGGAACACGTCGTCGGTGCGCTCGACGTAGGCGGAGCGCTTGCCGCACAGGACGGTGCCGACGTCGAGGTGGGTGGCGCCGCGCAGGATCTGGATCACCGACCGGGCGGTCTCGCCGTCGAGCGTCTCCGAGCTGATCTCGACGGTCGTCCCGCACCACGTAGGCGCCGTTCTCCGCGATGTAGACGAGCTCGGGGCGGCCGACCTGGCGCCGCAGCGCCGCGAACTGCCGACCGCTGGCCGGGCACAGCAGGATCCCCCGCGCGGAGAGCTCGTCGAGCAGCGGCCAGAACTCGTCGTGGATCTGCTTGTCGTCGTCGAGCAGGGTGCCGTCCATGTCGACGGCGATCAGGCGGATGTCGGGGACGTGGTCGAACTGGGGCGGATCGAGGACCTGCCGGTGAAAAGTCGAGTGCACGTGACCGAGTGTCTCAGGCGGCTTCGCGGGCCAGGTGCTCGACGGTCGCCGTGAGGGCCTGCAGGCCGGTCTCGACGTCGGCGAGGCTGACCGACTCGTCGGGGTGGTGGCTGATCCCGTCGGGGTTGCGCAGGAAGAGCATGCCGACGCCCGTGATGGCGCCGATCGCCATCGCGTCGTGGCCGGCGCGGCTGAACATGGTCGGCGCCTCGCCCGCGCCGAGGTCCTCGATCCCCGCGCGGACGACGTCCTGCAGGAGGCCGTCGCACCAGACCGCGGGCGCCTCGTGGAGCTGGCGCGAGGACCACGTCAGGCCGCGACGACCCGTGATCTGGTCGATCTCCCGGGAGATCGAGTCCCAGACCCGGTCGCGGTCGTCGTCGTGCTCCCCGCGCAGGTCGACCGTCAGCCGGGCCTCCCCGGGCACCACGTTGACCGCACCGGGGAACGTCTCCAGGCGACCGACGGTGCCGACGATGTGGTGCTCCGCCCGGCAGAGGCGCTCGACCGCCAAGCTCGCCTCCGACGCGCCCAGGAGAGCGTCGTGCCGGTCCTCGTACCGCGTGCCGCCCGCGTGCCGGGCCTCGCCGAGGATCTGCACCGAGAACCGGCGCGCGCTCGCGATCGACGTGACGACGCCGAGGGCCGCGTCGGACCGGTCGAGCTCGGGACCCTGCTCGATGTGCGCCTCGAGGTAACCCGCCAGGCTCTCCGGCGTGCGCGCCGCCGCGCCGACGCGCCCCGGGTCCAGACCGAACTCCCGGAACGCGGTCTTCAGGGAGGTCCCGTGCTCGTCCGTCAGGTCCCACCACGCGGGGTTCCACTGCCCGGCCATGGCGGAGCTGCCGAGCAGGGCGGTGCCGAAGCGCGCGCCCTCCTCGTCCCAGAACGCGACGACGTCGAGCCCGAAGCGCAGGGTCGACGCGCGCGGTCGGAGAGACCGCACCACCTCGATCGCCATGAGCACCCCGAGGATCCCGTCGTACCGGCCGGCGTCGCGGACGCTGTCCAGGTGCGAACCGAGCAGCAGCGACGGCGCCTCGGGGTCCGCGCCGTCCAGGTGCCCGTTGAGGTTGCCGGCCTCGTCCTGCCACGTGTCGAGCCCGACCTCACGCATCCAGCGAGCCGCCAGCCGGTTCACGCGGGCGTGCTCGGGGGACAGGTAGACGCGCTCGATCCCGTCGGCCATCGAGGAGTAGCGGGCGAGCTCGTCGCACCGCGTCATGATGCGGCGGGCAGCGTCGGAAAAACTCATCCCCACGCCTCGTAGGCCGCATCCACGCCGCCGCCCGACGGGCACCGACGCGCCGTGCCGCCGCAGCACCTGCTCGAGGGCGGCGAGCGTCACCAGCACGGTGTCGAGGCGCGCGTTCACGCCCATCGTCCCGATGCGCCAGACGCGCCCGTGCAGCGGACCGAACGACGTGCCGATCTCGATGCTGAAGTCGTTGAGCATGTCGGCGCGCACGGCGTCGCCCGGCACCCCGTCGGGGATGTAGACCGCCACGACGTTGTTCATCTTGTGGCTCACCGAGCCGAACACCGACAGGCCGAGCCCTTGCACCCCGGCGAGCATCGCGGCGCCCGCGCGGGCGTGCCGGTCGATCACGGCGGCGCGCCCCTCCTCGAGGATCACGCGGGCGCACTCGTAGGCGCCGTAGAGCATCGTCGTCGCCTCGGTGTGGTGGTTGAGCCGCCGCGGTCCCCAGTAGTCGAGGATCATGCCGAGGTCGAAGTAGTTGGAGTGCACGGGTTCGCCGGTGTCCTCGTCGGACTCCTCGCGGATGCCGGCCTCGATCCGGGTGCGGCCGCGGATGACCTCCACGGCGCGCGGCGACAGGCTGATCGGCGCGCTCCCCGACGGACCCGACAGGCACTTCTGCAGCCCGGCGGTGGCCGCGTCCAGCCCCCACGCGTCCATCTCGAACGCGTTGCCGCCCAGCGAGGCGGTCGCGTCGGTGTAGAACAGCACGCCGTGCTTCGCGCAGATCGCCCCGAGCTCGTCGAGCGGCTGGTTCATGGTCGTGGACGTGTCGCCCTGCACGATCGCGAGCACGTGCGGTTTGACGCGCACGATCGCCTCCTCGATCGCCGACGGCGTGAACACCTGCCCCCACTCGACCTCGATGGTGTGCACGTCGGCCTGCGCGCGCAGCGCGATCTCGGCCAGCAGGTGCCCGAACCGCCCGAACACCGGGACGAGCACGCGCTGGCCCGGGCGCACGAGCGAGACGATCGCGGCCTCGATCCCCGCGCGCGACGTGCCGTCGACCAGCACGGTCGCGTCGTTGCTCGTCGCGAAGATCTGCCGGTACACGTCCTGCGTGTCGTTCATGTACCCGGTCATGACCGGGTCGTACTGGCCGATCAGCGGCGTGGACATCGCCCGCAGCACGCGCGGGTCGGCGTTCACCGGGCCGGGGCCCATGAGCAGCCGGGGGGGCGGGTTCACCGTCATGCGAGTTCTCCAGCCGTGAGGCGGCGCGCGTAGCGCACCAGGGACAGGTCGCTCCCGCGGGGTCCGACGAGGCAGACGCCGACGGGCGCGGGGCCGAGCGGGCTCGGGACGCGCAGCGCGGGGATGCTCAGCGCGGGCAGGCCGCCGATGCCGGCGAGCGCGGTCATCCGCAGGGTCGCCGCGCGGACGTCCTCGAGCGGGGCGTTGCGCGCGGGTGCGGGCCCGGGGGTGGTGGGCAGGACGAGGACGGCATCGGCGACGAGGGCACGCAGGAAGGTGGCATGAGCCGCCAGTCTCTCCCGGGCGTCGGCCTCCTGCTCGGGCGTGATGGCGGACGCGATCTCGAACCGCGCGCGGATGTCGGGTCCGGTGGCGCCGGGGTGGTCGGTGAACCACTGGCCGTGCGTGCGCCACGCCTCGGCGCCCTGCACGACGCGGAACGCCTCGTACCACGCGTCGAGGGGTCCGACGTCGACGAGCTCGGTGCTCTTGCCGTCGCACCACGCCGTGAATGCGTCCCTGGTCTCGACCTGCGTGGCCGCCAGGGCCTCGCGGGGGATGCGCAGCAGGTCGGGCAGCACGGGTTCCTCGTGCTCTGCGGTGTCGGCCGGCTCGTCGACCGCCGACTCCAGGCACCACGACGCGACCGCCTCGAGCGTCGCCCCGTCGCGGGTCAGCCAGCCGACCGTGTCGAACGACGGCGCGAGACTGAGCATCCCCTGCCGCGGCACCAGCCCGTGGGTGGTGCGCAGCCCCCACAGTCCCTGGTAGCTGGCCGGGACGCGGATCGAGCCGGCCGTGTCGCTGGCCAGGCCGACGTCCGCCTGACCGGTGGCCACCGCGGTCGCCGGCCCGCTCGACGAGCCGCCCGGCAGCGCACCCGGCACCGCACCGTTGACCGGCGTGCCGTAGTGCGCGTTGGCACCCGCGATCGAGTAGGCGAGCTCGTCGGTGCGGGCCAGGCCGCGGACCGACGCGCCGCCGCGCAGCAGGTCGAGCACCACGGGAGCGTGCTGGCGCTCGCGGGGGGCATCGTGCAGCCACGTCGGGTTGCCGCCGCCGATCCGGTACCCCTTGATCGCGAACAGGTCCTTGACCGCGACGCGCAGCCCCAGGAGCGGTCCCTCGAACGCGCCCTGGTAGAGCGGGTCGCCGACCGTGCGCCACACCGACGTGTCGAAGCTCTGGGTCCGCCCGGTCACGTGCGCCGCGGTGATCCGCCAGCGTCCCTCGGCGAGCTGCCACACCTGCGTCTGCAGGCCGGTGCCGCCGCCCGCGTACCGGCTGGTGGCCACGATCAGCCAGCAGTCGTCGGCGAGCCGGCGGGTCTCGACGCGGTCCAGGGTGCGCGGTGCGACGCCGCCGCGGCCGCTGCGGAACGCGCTGATGGCGTCGTGCCCGACGAGCAGCCCGTCCTTGTCGCCGCGGACCGTCGCCGGACCCGGCGCGAACGAGTCGTCCAGCACCGCGACGTCGTCGTCGAGGATCGCGCGCTCGTAGGCCTGGAAGGCCGCCCAGAGCTCGTCGGGCACCCTCACGTGCTCACCTCGTCGAAGTCGGCCACGCGGATCCGGGCGTGCACGCCGCACACGAGGTCGACCACCTGGGAGATGTCGAAGTCCGTCGCCGCGGACAGGTACGCGTACGCCAGGTGCTCGTCCATGCCCCAGCGTGCATGCAGAAGGGCGATGGCCGCACGCACGCAGCGCCGCATGGCCTCGTCCAGATCCTCGTGCAGGCCCGTCGGCACCAGGTACTCGGCGGTCCGCACGAGAGGTCCGTCGAGCACCCCGAACTGCCGTGTCGCGACGCCGGCGGGCACCACCTCGAACCGCAGCGTGACCCGCAGCGACGCCTCCAGGGCGGTCAGCGCGACCTCCCCGTCGCCCTGCGCGAAGTGCGGGTCGCCCACGTACGCGAGCGCGCCCGGCACCTGGACCGGCAGGTAGAGCGTGGTGCCGACCTGCAGCAGGTTGATGTCGATGTTGCCGCCGTGCGCACCGGGCGGGACGGAGTGCGGTCGCTCGTCGCCGGCCACCGCGACGCCCATGATCCCCAGGAACGGCGCCAGCGGGAACGCGACGTCTCGCGGGCCGCCCTCCACCAGCGGCAGCCGTCCGGTGTTCCCGACGACCGGTGCGAACACGCTGACCTCGGACGTGCCGCGCGGCAGCTCGCCGGCGAGCGCACCGCGGCCGTGCCGGTTCGAGATGACGCCGTACGGGACGCGAGGGGTCGTCTCCAGGACGGTGATCGCGAGCAGGTCGCCGGGCATCGCGCCCTCGACGAAGATCGGGCCGGTGACGATGTGCGGGCCGTCGTCGGCACCGCGTCGCATCGTCGCGACGATCTCGATCGCGTCGGCGAGGACGTCCCGCGGCGCGACGCCGTGGCCCGTGAAGTACGCGAGCGGGTCGCTGCCCTGGTCGGCCAGCAGGCCCTCGTGGCTGACGGTGTCGATGGTGACCTCGGCGCCGTCCGCCACGTGCAGGACCGGTGCGTCGCTCGCGCAGGGCAGGCGTCCCCAGAGCACGGTCTGCGGTGTCGACGGGAGGTACGTCGGCGCGTTGATCGGGCCGGTACCCGGCTGCAACGTTGCGCTCATCGGGCCCGCTCCCTCACGATGACGCCGTGAAGACATGGGATGACGGGCGCCGACACCTGGTGCTGATGCTGGCGCTCACGTTCACGACGGGCATCGTCGACGCCGTCGGCTACCTCGGCCTGGACCGCGTGTTCACGGCGAACATGACGGGCAACGTGGTCATCCTCGGCATGGCCCTGGTGGGGGGCGGCAACAACCTGCCGATCCTCGGCCCCGCGATCGCGCTCGTCGCCTTCCTGGGCGGGGCGGCGATCGGCGGGCGCGTGCTGCGGTCGGCACCCGCGGGCTGGTCGCACCGGACCAGCATGACGTTCATGGCGACCGGGGTGCTCGCCGCCGGGCTCGGCGTGTCGGCGGTGATCGCACCCCCGAAGCAGGGCCAGGTCTGGGCGCTCGTGGTCACCGGGCTGCTGGCCGTCGCGATGGGACTGCAGGCCGCGACCGCGCGCCGGCTGGCCGTCAAGGACGTCACGACCGTCGTGGTGACCAGCACGCTGACCGGGCTCGCCGCCGACTCGCGGCTCGCCGGCGGCTCCGGCGACGGCTGGGCGCGCCGGGCGCTCGCGGTGGCTCTGATCCTGGTGGGCGCGTCCGTCGGTGCGCTGCTGCTCCGGGCCGGCGGGGAGCGTGGCGTAGGCGTCGGCATGCTCGTGGCCGGCGTGTTCGCGCTGGCGACCGCGGCCCTCGGCCACCGGCACCGCGAGGCCTGAGCGTTCAGGCACGCATGGCCTCCGGCATCAGGACACGCGGCCGTGGCCGGGTGCGGTGACCGCGCCGCCCTCGACGATCGGCTCCCCGTGGAGCCAGACCGTCCGGGCGAGGCCGGTGACCGTCGCCCCGTCGTAGGGCGAGATCGGGTTCTTGTGCTCGAGGGTGCGCACGTCCACGACCCGCTCGGCGGACGGGGCGAACGCCACGAGGTGCGCCGGTGCACCCACCTCGATCACGCCCGCGTGCAGCCCGGCGACCCGCGCGGGGCCGGTGGTGAACAGCGGCAGGATCGCCTCCAGCGGCACCCCGCGGCGCTGTGCCTCGGTCCACACCACGGTGAACCCGAGCTGCAGCCCCGCGATGCCGCCCCACGACAGGCCGAAGTCTCCGCCCTCGACGTCCTTGAGGTCGGCGGTCGAGGGCGAGTGGTCGGACACGATCGCGTCGATCGAGCCGTCCAGCACCGCCTCCCACAGCAGGTCTTGGTTCGCGCCGTCGCGGATGGGTGGGCAGCACTTGAACTGGGTGCCGCCGACCGGGACGTCCTCGGAGCGCAGCGTCAGGTAGTGCGGGCACGTCTCGACGGTGAGCGGCAGCCCCTCGGCGCGGGCAGCGCGGATGAGGTCCAAGGAGTCGGCCGCGGACACGTGCAGGATGTGCGCGCGTGCACCCGTGGCACGCATCGCCTCGATCACGTGCGCGATCGCCTCGCGCTCGCTGACCGGTGGGCGGGACGCCAGGAAGTCGTCGTAGGACCGGCCGGAGGCGTCGTGCAGGTGCGTCGGGTCCTCGGCGTGCACGATCAGGACGCTGCCGATCGCGGCGATCTCGGCCAGCGCGGGTTCGAGCAGCTCCGGCGGGAGGCACTCGAACTCGTCGACCCCCGACGGCGCGAGGAACGACTTGAACCCGCGGACGCCGGCGTCGTGCAGCGTCTGCAGCGTCCCGAGGTTGTCCGGGACCGCGCCGCCCCAGAACGCCACGTCGACGGTCAGCTTGTCCTGCGTGGCAGCGAGCTTGCGGTCCAGCGCGTCGACCGTCGTGGTCGGCGGGATCGAGTTCAGCGGCATGTCGACGATCGTCGTGACCCCGCCGGCGGCCGCCGCACGGGTGGCCGACGCGAACCCCTCCCACGCGGTGCGCCCCGGCTCGTTCACGTGCACGTGCGAGTCGACGAGCCCGGGCAGGAGGACCTCGTCGTCGGCCAGCGTGACCGGTGACGCGCACGGGGCGTCGAACGGCAGCACCGCGGTCACCACGCCGTCGCTGACCTGCACCTGAGCCGGGCGGAACGCGCCCTGAACCCAGACGCGCTGTGCGCGCACGACGAGATCGGGCATGCGTCCTCCAGGTGGTCGGCACCGGCTCGCGCCAGGCTACGGCCACACTGCCTCACGCCGTGTTTCGCTCGCATGTCCGACCGGGCGGGGGTCGCCGCCGTCGCCCGGTGGTTGATCGTCCACCAGCGCCCGGCGCCGGGCGACTCGCCCTCCTGATCACGCCTCTGGCGAACACGGGCAGTCCAGGCACCCCCTCGCCGTTAGCATCGAAACAACGCCGCCCGTAGTCCCCCGTGCGCCAGCTCGGGAGCCGGTGGGCACGCAGCTCGTGAGGAGTGCACATGTTCGAGAGATTCACGGACCGAGCCCGTCGCGTGGTCGTCCTTGCCCAAGAAGAGGCACGGATGCTCAACCACAACTACATCGGCACGGAACACATCCTCCTGGGACTGATCCACGAGGGTGAGGGTGTCGCCGCCAAGGCGCTGGAGTCGCTCGGCATCTCGCTGGAGGCCGTGCGCGCGCAGGTGCAGGAGATCATCGGCGAGGGCCAGCAGGCTCCGTCGGGCCACATCCCCTTCACCCCCCGCGCCAAGAAGGTCCTCGAGCTCTCGCTGCGCGAGGCGCTGCAGCTCGGCCACAACTACATCGGCACCGAGCACATCCTGCTCGGCCTGATCCGCGAGGGCGAGGGCGTCGCCGCCCAGGTCCTCAACAAGCTCGGCGCGGACCTGAACCGCGTGCGCCAGCAGGTCATCCAGCTCGTCTCCGGGTACCAGGGCAAGGAGCCCGTCGCCGCCGGCGGTCCGCAGGAGGGCCAGCCCTCGGGGTCCGCGGTGCTCGACCAGTTCGGTCGCAACCTCACGCAGGCTGCGCGCGACGGCAAGCTCGACCCGGTCATCGGGCGCGAGAAGGAGATCGAGCGGGTCATGCAGGTGCTGTCTCGCCGCACCAAGAACAACCCGGTCCTGATCGGGGAGCCCGGCGTCGGCAAGACGGCCGTCGTCGAGGGCCTGGCCCAGGACATCGTGCGCGGCGACGTGCCCGAGACGCTCAAGGACAAGCAGCTCTACACGCTCGACCTCGGCGCTCTCGTCGCCGGGTCGCGCTACCGCGGTGACTTCGAGGAGCGCCTGAAGAAGGTCCTCAAGGAGATCCGCACCCGCGGCGACATCATCTTGTTCATCGACGAGATCCACACGCTCGTCGGCGCAGGTGCGGCCGAGGGAGCCATCGACGCCGCGAGCATCCTCAAGCCGATGCTGGCGCGCGGCGAGCTGCAGACCATCGGCGCCACGACCCTCGAGGAGTACCGCAAGTACGTCGAGAAGGACGCGGCCCTCGAGCGGCGCTTCCAGCCGATCCAGGTGGCTGAGCCGACCCTGGCGCACGCCATCGAGATCCTCAAGGGTCTGCGCGACCGGTACGAGGCGCACCACCGCGTCTCCATCACGGACGCCGCGCTGGTCGCCGCCGCCACGCTGGCGGACCGGTACGTCAACGACCGCTTCCTGCCGGACAAGGCGATCGACCTGGTCGACGAGGCCGGCGCCCGCCTGCGCATCCGCCGGATGACCGCTCCCCCGGAGCTGCGCGAGCTCGACGACCAGATCGCCGAGACGCGTCGCGACAAGGAGTCGGCGATCGACGAGCAGGACTTCGAGAAGGCAGCCCGTCTCCGCGACGCCGAGAAGCAGCTCGGTCTCAAGCGCGTGGAGAAGGAGAAGGCCTGGAAGTCCGGTGACCTCGACGCCGTCGCAGAGGTCGACGAGGAGCTGATCGCCGAGGTGCTGGCGATCGCCACGGGCATCCCGGTGTTCAAGCTCACCGAGGAGGAGTCCAGCCGCCTGCTCCACATGGAGGAGAACCTGCACAAGCGGGTCGTCGGCCAGGACGCCGCCATCAAGGCGCTCTCGCAGGCCATCCGTCGCACGCGTGCGGGCCTCAAGGACCCGAAGCGTCCCGGTGGCTCCTTCATCTTCGCGGGGCCCACGGGCGTCGGGAAGACGGAGCTCGCCAAGGCGCTCGCGGAGTTCCTGTTCGGCGACGAGGACGCGCTCATCCAGCTCGACATGTCGGAGTTCTCGGAGAAGCACACGGTCTCGCGGCTGTTCGGTTCGCCTCCCGGCTACGTCGGGTACGACGAGGGTGGCCAGCTGACCGAGAAGGTGCGGCGCAAGCCGTTCTCCGTGGTCCTCTTCGACGAGGTCGAGAAGGCGCACGCGGACATCTTCAACTCGCTCCTGCAGATCCTCGAGGACGGTCGTCTGACCGACTCGCAGGGCCGCGTGGTCGACTTCAAGAACACCGTCATCATCATGACCACCAACCTCGGCACCCGGGACATCGCCAAGGGCCTCATGACCGGCTTCCAGGCCGGCGGGGACCTGTCGACGTCGTACGAGCGCATGAAGTCGAAGGTCAACGACGAGCTCAAGCAGCACTTCCGGCCCGAGTTCCTCAACCGCGTCGACGACGTGGTCGTGTTCCCGCAGCTCTCGCAGCCGGAGATCTTCGCGATCGTCGACCTGATGATCGCCAAGCTGGCCAAGCGTCTGCGGGACAAGGACATGGACATCGAGATCACGCCCGCGGCCAAGAAGCTGCTCTCCGAGCGTGGTTACGACCCGGTCCTCGGTGCGCGGCCCCTGCGTCGGGCGATCCAGCGGGAGATCGAGGACGTCCTGTCCGAGAAGATCCTGTTCGGTGAGCTCAAGGCCGGTCAGCTGGTGATCGTCGACGGCGAGGGTGAGGGTCTGCTGGGGGAGTTCACCTTCCGCGGCGTCCCGCGCGGCGCGCACGTCGAGGAGCCGGTCACGGTCGGTGCGTCGTCCTACGGCTCGCCGAGCTCGGGCACCGACCTGCCCGCGGCGCCGCCCATCTCGGGCATCAGCGACGCAGGAACGGGCACCTTGCCCGCCCTCTGATCACTGGCTCGTCCGGTAGCACTGCTCGGTGGCGCCCCGTTCCCCTCGAGGGAGCGGGGCGTCGTCGTACCCGGCGACGGCCGCCGCACCGCGCACACGCCCACCCCACGCGGGGCTGCGAGTTCGCACCTGTGCCTCGCATGCGGCGGCATGACGCGCGGACGTGCGAACTCGGCGCGTCGACCATGACGTGGCTGTCGGTATGGGACCCGTTGGTGGCAGTCATGTCATGGTCGGCGGGTGGCGGGTGGGGAGGACCGTGGGGCGGGCTCGTGAGGGGCGTGGCAGGGTTGGGGGCATGCCTGGACGTCGACGTCTTCCGCGTAGCTCGCCCGAAGCGCAGGGGGTCGATCCGCAGGCGCTGGCCGACGTGATCCGGACGCTCACGGCGCTGCCCGAGCTGCACTCGATCATGGTGCTGCGGCATGGGTTCGTCGTCGCCGAGGGATGGGCGGCTCCCTACAGCCCCGACCGGCTGCACGAGGTGTTCTCCCTGAGCAAGAGCGTGACCTCGACGGCGGTCGGGTTCGCGGTCGACGAGGGGCTGTTCGACGTCGACGACCTGGTGCTGGACCTCGTCGGCGATCGCGCGCCCGAGCATCCCGACATGCACCTGCGACGCATGCGGGTGCGGCACCTGCTGACCATGACCACGGGCCACGACGAGGACCCGTCCCCGGTCGTCTTCTCGAGCATGGGCGACTGGGTGCAGGAGTTCCTGAGCCTGCCGGTCGAGCACGAGCCCGGCACGCACTTCGTCTACAACACGGCCGCGACGTACGTGCTCTCGGCGCTGGTCCAGCAGGCGACCGGTCAGCGGCTGCTCGACTACCTGCAGCCGCGCCTGTTCGAGCCGCTCGGCATCGAGGGCGTGACGTGGGAGCAGTCACCGACCGGCGTGGACACCGGCGGTTTCGGCCTGTCGGCGACGACGGAGGACCTCGCGGCGATCGGGCTGCTCTACCTGCAGGACGGCGTCTGGGAAGGTCGCCAGGTGCTGCCGGACGGGTGGGCCGCCGAGGCGACCCGGCTGCACGTGCCCAACGGCGACGACCCGGACAACGACTGGCAGCAGGGCTACGGCTACCAGTTCTGGCGGTGCCGTCCGGCGAACAGCTGGCGGGGCGACGGCGCGTTCGGCCAGTACATCGTCGGGCTGCCCGAACGGGACGTGGTCGTCGCGATCACGGCGGGTCGTCAGGACATGCACGAGTACCTCGACGTGCTGTGGGACCGGCTGCTGCCCGGCCTCGCGGATGCACCCCTGGAAGCCGGAGACCACCCCCAGCTCGACGACGCGATCGCCGCGATGCGCTTCGACCTGCCGGTCGCCGAGAGCACGTCCCCGACGGGCGAGCGGATCAGCGGCCGCCGGATCGTGTTCGACGCGAATCCCTTCGGACTGGTCGGTGCGACGTTCGAGGTCGGTGACGACGTCGACCGGTTGATCATCGACCACGGCACGCATGTGCTCGATGGAGGGGTCGGCAGGGGCGAGCCGGTGCTCGGCAAGGTCGAGGTCGGCCGCGGTTCGCCGACGATCGTCCGCGGCGCGTTCCGTCGGAGGAGCCCCGAGGTCGTCCTGGTCAGCGGCGCCTGGACCACGCCCGACACCTACGTGGTGGTGGTCCGGTTCGTCGAGTCTCCGTTCACGCTCACGACGACCGCGACGATCGTGGGCGACCGCGTGACGGTGGCGCCGAGCTGGAATGCCTCGTTCGGCCCCCGCGACCTGCCGCCACTGACGGGCACGCTGACGTAGGCGTCTGTCAGTCCAGCTCGAGGACCGTCCACCAGCAGTCGGCGTCCCTCGTCGGGACCGTGCTGATCTCCTGCTGGCCCGCGGTGAACTGCGGGTCGGAGCCGCGGTGCGAGTGCAGGAACGTCCCCGAGGGGACGTGGACGAGCCGGATGCGCCCGCCCGCGAGCCACGGCCCCGAGTGCTCGAGCTCGACACGCCAGGTGTCCAGGGACCCGTCGTCGATCGCGCTGACCTCCTGCTGGTGCGTGATCGGAGACGGCACCCCGGCCTGGCTGTGCAGCCAGCGACCGGTCGCGACGTGGCGCAGCCGGACGATGGACCCGTCGGTCACGGGAACGCCGTGCGTCTCGCCGACGATCCGCCAGCGGTCGTTGTCGTCGGAACCCCCGAAGCACGTGACCTGCTGGAGCCCGTCCGACCCGGGGTGGGTGTACGGCAGGGCGTGCGAGTGCAGGCTCAGTCCGGTCCAGACGTGCGAGAGCTTGAGCGCAGCGCCGGTGGAGACCGGTTCGGCGGGGTCGGGCGGCCGGCGCGTGAGCACGCGAGGCGACCTCGGCGTGTAGTCCTGCACGAAGAAGCCGCGCCAGACGTGCCCGTTCGACGCCGTCCACTCGTGCTGGTCCGCAGACGAGGTCAGGGTCACCGCCCGACCGGGGGAGTTGTTGTCGTAGACGGTGACGACGACGTCGCCGTCGGTCGACTTCTCGTACCCGTAGGCGACGACCTGGTGGTTGTCGCCGATCGCGCCGAGGCTGCGCGCGACGACGAGCCCGAGCACGACGGGCCGACCCCGGTCGATCGAGGCGATGAGGCGGGGCAGCTCCTCCTCCTTCGTCCACCGCGAGACGCCCTTGAACACCCACGTCGGGTCGTCGGAGTGCAGGGACCAGGTGACGAACTTGGCGGCGGAACCGGTGAAGAACGAGTCGTGCAGCCGCGAGGTGAAGTACTGCGCCAGCCAGTGGCCGTCCGGCGGGACCTTGCCCGGCCCGAACAACGACGACCGCATGCGGGGGACGGGTTGGCCGGGCAGGAAGTAGTCGAGGGCGGCGTACGCCATGCCGCCGCACCGGCCCGCGGTCGTGATCTTGGCGCCTGTCGGCAGCTGCAGGACCACGTTGACGAAGGCGTTGGGAAAGGCGAACCCGTGCGTGGCGGGGTCGAACGCTACGGTGCGCTGCGCCAGGAGCATGAAGGACCTCTCGTCTGTGGTGAGCGTACCCACAGGAGTGCGCGGCGCCCGTCGAGATACCTCGGGGGGGCGAACGGGTCCTTCGGCCCGATCGGAAGACGACCTGGGCGGAGCAAGATGACGTCATGAGGTGGATGCGGTCGAACAAGGAGCTTGCGCTCTTCGGCGCGTCGACCGGCCTGCTGCTCGGCGGCGGTGTCGCGTGGCTCCTGGGAGCCGGATCGGTCTCGACGGTCCTGTGGGTCAGTGGCGCGCTGCTCGGTCTGCTCTTCTCGATCGGCACGACGGCGGCCGCGATGCGGCGCCGTGAGCCGAGCGTCGACATCATCGCTGTCCTGGCCCTCGCGGGAGCACTCGCGGTGGGTGAGGCCTTTGCCGGAGCGATGATCACCGTGATGCTCTCGAGCGGCCAGGTGCTGGAGGCGCGTGCGGCGACCCGGGCCCGGCGCGAGCTGAGCCTGCTCGTCGAGCGAGCACCCCGCACGGCCCGCCGGCGCGTCGGCGGCACGCTCGTCGAGATTCCGGTCGGTGAGGTGGTCGTCGGAGATCACCTGTCGGTCGGGACCGGCCAGGTCGTGCCCGTGGACGGTCGGCTGCTCACCGGCGCGACCCTGGACGAGTCTGCGCTCACGGGCGAGCCGCTTCCCGTCGAGCGTGTGGCCGGCGACGGGGTGCGCAGCGGCGTGGTGAACTCGGGGCCGCCGATCGACCTCGTCGCGACCGTCGTCGCCGCCGACTCCACCTACGCCGGGGTCGTGCGGCTCGTCGAGCAGGCGCAGGCGTCGTCCGCTCCCTTCGTTCGGACCGCCGACAGGTTCGCCCTCCTGTTCGTGCCGTTCACCCTCGTGCTCGCGGGCGCGGCGTGGGCATGGGCCGGAGATCCCGTGCGCGCGGTTGCCGTGCTGGTGGTCGCCACGCCGTGCCCGCTGCTGCTCGCAGCGCCGATCGCGATCATGTCGGGCTTGTCCCGTGCGGCCAGCATCGGCGTGGTGATCAAGGGCGGGGGCGCCCTGGAGCGACTCGCCGCCGGCCGGGTGATGCTCTTCGACAAGACGGGGACCCTGACCCAGGGACATCCGGTGCTGGCCGGGGTGGTCACGGCCGACGAGCGGATGGGCGCCGACGAGGTGCTCCGGCTCGCCGCCTCGCTCGACCAGGTATCTGCGCATGTGCTCGCCAGCGCGATCGTCACGGGCGGGACGAGCCGCGGTCTGGCGCTCGAGATGCCCACCGACGTCGAGGAGGTGCACGGCTACGGTCTTCAGGGCATGGTCGGCCAGCACCGTGTGAAGCTGGGCCGGGCGTCATGGATCGTCACCGGCCAGACGCCGAGGTGGGTCCGCCAGCTGCGTCGCCGCGCCGATCTCGACGGCTCTCTGACCGTCTTCGTCGCCGTCGATGGCGAGCCCGCCGGCGCGTTCCTGCTGGAAGACGCGATCCGCCCTGATGCCCCGCGCATGGTGCGGGCCCTTCGTGCGGCCGGGATCACGCGGGTGGTGCTGGTCACTGGTGACCGGGCCGATATCGCGGACATGGTGGGCCGAGTGGTGGGCGCCGACATCGTTCTCGCCGAGTGCGACCCAGCCGGAAAGCTCGCGGTCATAGAGCGTGAGTCGGCGCAGGGTCCGACGATCATGGTCGGCGATGGGATCAACGACGCGCCGGCGCTCGCGGCGGCGAACGTCGGGGTGGCTCTCGCCGCGCGCGGGGCGACGGCCTCGTCTGAGGCAGCGGACGTCGTTCTCACGGTCGACCGCGTAGATGCGCTGGCGGATGCGATTCTCATCGCCAGGCGGTCGAAGGCCATCGCGCTGCAGGCTGTGGTGCTCGGCATGGGACTGTCGGTCCTGGCCATGGCCGCCGCCGCCGCCGGGCTCCTGCCGCCTGCGGCCGGCGCGATCGCGCAGGAGATCATCGACGTCCTGGCCATCGGTGTCGCGCTGCGGGCCGTCCTGCCGGGTGCGGTGCACTCGATCGACATGCCGCCGGCGGATGTCGAGATCGCCCAGCGGCTCCGCGTCCAGCACGACGCAGTCCTGCCCGTGGTGGAACAGATCCGGGCGGTCGCCGACGCCCTGACGACCAGCGACTGCGAGGTCGGTGCGGCGCGACAGCTGCTCGTACGGCTGCAGGACGAGGTGCTCCCGCACGAGCTCGCCGACGAGCGGCTGCTCGTCCCGTTGGTCGGGCGAGCCCTGCGCGGTATCGACGCAACGGCGGCCCTGAGCCGTACGCACGCGGAGATCGCCTACCAGGTCTCCCGGTTGCGTCGGCTGCTTGACGGGACGGACGACGAGTCCGTCGAGCCGGAGGACGTCGTCGAGCTCCGGCGGATCCTCTACGGGTTGTATGCCGTGCTCCGACTGCACAACGCGCAGGAAGAGGAGGGTGCGTTCAGCCTGGTGCCCGCCCGTGCCGGTCGGCGAGCGACCGGCGAAGCAGCCTGACCGGCGGTCTTGATGCCGCCCGCGTCAGCGGTCGGCGGACCGCCGTTGTCCAGAATGATCGATCAGGTTTGCGACGAACGCCCGGGCGGCGGCCATGGCGTCCTGGGCGGCCGGGGTGGCCAGCTCGAACTGGAACTGGTGGCCGGCGCCGTCGGCGACGTACGTCTCGTGCGGGACGCCGGCGTCGTCGAGCGCGGTCGACATGACGTGCTGGTGCGCGATCATCGGGTCGGTCGACCCGCAGGCCAGGAACGTCGGCGGGAAGTCGGCGGTCACGTGGGTGGCCACCGAGAGGCCGGCGAAGCGGGCGTCGTCGAGGTAGGCGCGGCTGCCCGTGAACGTCCACATGAGCGAGTCGACGAACCACCGGGTGCCGCCGCGCAGGGGATGGATCAGGGACAGGTCGAACGCACCGCAGAACAGGACGGTGCCGGCCAGCTGCGTGGGCTCGATCGTCGGGCGCATCTGCATCGAGGCCGCGTAGTCGGGGCTGGTGATCATGCCGGCCACCTGCGACGCGATCTGGGCGCCCGCCGAGTCGCCCGCCAGGATCAGGCGCGACGGGTCGATGCCGAGCTCGTCGGCGTTCGCGGTCAGATAGGCGAGGGCGTCCAGCAGCTGGACCACCGGCGTCGGGTAACGAGCCGCGGGGGCGATCGAGTAGCCGACGCCCACCACGGTGCAGCCGCCCGCGGCCAGCACGCGCAGAAAGTTGGCGATGTGGCCCTTGCCGCCGGACAGCCACGCGCCGCCGTGCACCCACACGATGGTCGGCCGCGCGGTCCGGGGCCCCGGCGGATGGTGCACGTCGAGCATCGCGTCGGGATCGCCGGTTCGGTACGCCAGATCGTGCACGCTGGTCACGCCGTCGGGGACGAAGGCGGCGTTGGACAGGGACCGGCGCAGGCCGTTCCGGTCGAAGCGGCGCCGGTAGAAGAGGGCCACCGGCCAGGGGCTCAGCCGAAGAAGGACGGCGAGGAGCGCCCCGAGCGCCACCACGACCAGCCCGACTCGCCTCATGTGCTGATCGTCGCACCGGTCGGGGCGTGCTTGGGGCCAAGATAGGTGCTGTGACGGAACGTGCCCACGACACCAGCATCCACCGCGCCGCGCGGTCGATCTTCGAGAAGCGGCAGGTCGACGACTTCCTCTACGGCGCTCTGGTGTCCGGCTCGATCCTCGCGGTCTCCAGCGCGCACGCCGAGGACAGCCGGTCGGTCCTGTTGGCGACGGGGCTGGTGAACCTCACCTACTGGCTCGCGCACGTGTACGTGGACGCTGTCGGGGGCGGTTCCACGATGCGGATCACTCGACCGGCTCCCGCCTGACGCACGCTCTGCGCACCAACACCGCGGTGCTCATCGGCAGCCTCCCGCCGATGATCGTGTTCGCCGCCTGCCGGCTCTTCGGGATGGACCTCGCGCCTGCCGCGTGGACGGCGTTGTGGTTCACGTTCGCGATGCTCGGTTGCGGTCGGCTGCCTGGCCGCGTACCGGGCGGGCGCGCGACGCTGGCCGCTGGTCGGCGAGACGGCTATCGCGTTCGGGTTCGGGATATTCGTGATCCTGCTGAAGATCGTGCTGCACTGAGCTATTTGGCCTGGTCGTAGCTGTCGGCGATCGTGACGTTGAGCGCGAAGTCGACGGGTGTACCGCCGAACAGCAGGTGACCGGCCTCGAGGGCCGCCTCCCGGATCGCGTCGGCGACGGCGTCGGCCTGGTCGGCCGGGCTGTGCACCATGACCTCGTCGTGCAGGAAGAACACCAGGTGGGGTCGGCCGTCCAGCGTACGCAGCCGACGCCGTAGAGATGCCATCCAGCACAGCGCCCACTCGGCTGCGGTGCCTTGGACCACGAAGTTGCGGGTGAACCGTCCCCAGTCGCGCCCGCGTCGGCGTGCGGCGCGCACGTCGTCGGCACCCGCTCCCTCGGCCGACGCCGCGGACAACGCGTCCCGCCACGCGGCATCGGGGGCGGGGGAGGTCCGGCCCAGCCAGGTCGAGACGACCTCGCCGCGCTCGCCGGCGCGCGCGGCGGCCTCGACGAGCGCGACCGCCCGCGGGAACCCCTGCGCGAGCCTGGGCATGAGGACCGCGCTCGGGCCTGTGGTGGCGCCATAGATCGCGCCGAGCATCGCGACCTTCGCCTCGGCACGGGTCGCGACGATCCCCGCGTCGACCACGCCCTGGTAGAGGTCGGCCTGCCGACCCGCCGCCGCCATGGCCGTGTCGCCCGACATCGCCGCGAGCACGCGCGGCTCGAGCTGTGCGGCGTCCGCGACGACCAGCTTCCACCCCGCGTCCGCCCGCACCGCACCCCGGATGCTGGCCGGCAGCTGCAGCGCGCCGCCGCCGCTCGTCGCCCACCGACCCGTGACCACGCCGCCCGGCACGTAGTCCGGGCGGAACCGGCCGTCGTGGATCCATGTGTCCATCCAGGCCCAACCGTTCGCGCTCAGCAGGCGGGCGAGCTTCTTGTACGCGAGGAGCGGCTCGGTGGCCGGCAGGTCGATCGCGCGGATCTCCCAGCGGCTCGTCGACTGCACGTCGTAGCCCGCCGCGCGCAGACCGCGCAGGAGGTCCTGCTGCGAGTCGAGGTTGAGGGTCGGCTGTGCCAACGCCGCCCGGACCTCGTCCGCCAGCGCCTCGAGCTTCGCAGGCCGACCGCTCGTGGGCCGCGGGCCGAGCATCTCGGTCAAGAGGTGGTCGTGGGCCGCGATGCTCCAGGGCATGCCGTCGTGGTTCATCTCGGCGGCGATCAGGGCGCCGGTCGACTCGGCCGCCAGGAGCAGCCGCAGCCGGCCGGGCTCGTCGGAACCGGCGACCGCGCGCAGCTGCCTGCGCAGCTCGTCGGCGCTGTCCAGGTGCTCCGCGCGGTCCTCGTCGAACAGGCTGACCTCGACCGGCAGAGGCGCTCCGGGCCGTGGCCCGTCCCACCCCGACCGCGGTCCGCGGGCAAGGTCGGAGCGCTGCGCGTAGACGCTCCGGCGCAGGATCGCGTGGCACAGCCGCAGGTCATGGCACCTCTCCACGCGCACGCCAGCCTCGAGCAGCGGTGGGTAGCGGCGCGAGGTGTCGTCCCAGACCCAGCGCGGCGTCGCGACCTCGCGCTCCCGGACCTTCTCCGCCAGATGCGCGACGGGACCGTCTCGACGTCGACCGTCGCGCCGTCGTCGGTGAGCTCCTGCAGGACGACGACGTCCGCGCGTGCGGGGTCGTCGAGCATCAGCAGCAGGGTCACGGCGTCATTGTCGCCGTCGCCGCCCACAGGTCGCCTCTCAGGCAGCGGCACCGACCACGTGGTGAACGGTCGACCGGTCAGCGGCGACCGTCAGCATCAGGTGTGCGACATCGGCCCGACCGATCGACCAGCCACCGAGGACGTTCTTGTCGAGCGCGGTGCGATAGCTCCCGCTGAGCGGCTTGTTGCTCAGCTTCGGCGGCCGCGCGATGGTCCAGTCCAGACCGCTGCCGCGCACCACGTCCTCCATGCGTGCGAGGTCGACGTAGTGGGTGCGGAACATCGTCTTGGCGAACCCGCTGAACACGTGTCGCATGAAGAAGCCGTCGCCGTCGTCGTACCTCGGCGGGTGGGGGTTGCCGGGTGAGGGGACCGTCCCGATGGGCGCCGCGCTGACGACGACGAGGCGTCTCGTTCCCGCGGCGCGCATCGCGTCGACGATCGCCTGCGTGCCGCGGGTGGCGACGCCCTCGTCGCCCTTCGTGCGCGCGCCGAGCGCGGACAGCACGGCGTCGGCCCCGGCCACTGCGCTGGTCAGCTCGCGGACGTCCGCCGCGTCGAGGTCGACCGTGTGGACGCGCGCGGTCGAGGCCGGCAGACGCGCCGGATCGCGCACGACGACGGTGAGGCTGTGTCCCGCGGCGTCGGCCTGCTCGAGGATCTGGCGTCCGATGCCGCCGGTCGCGGCGACGATGGTGACCTTCATGGGCGGTGCTCCCGCGTCGGTGTACGTTCTTCTTGGAGAACCAGAAGATACGAGGACCATAACATATGGCAACGCGAATTAACGTCGGAACAGAGGCGTCGCAAGCGCCGGCTCGCGGCGACCGTCCGGGAGAACCTGCGGGAGCTGAGCATCCAGCTGGCCGTGCTGAACCACCAGGTGGGTCAACGCCTGGACCTGCGCGACGTCGACCTCGAGTGCCTCGACATCCTCACCCGCCAGGGACCGCTCGGCGCCACGGCTCTCGCCCGCGCGGCCGGCCTGCACCCGGCCACGATGACGGGCGTCCTCGACCGCCTCGAGAAGGCGGGGTGGATCGTGCGTGAACGCGATGCCGAGGACCGCCGAGCCGTCGTGGTGCGGGCCTCCCGCGAGCGCGGGGCACAGGTCTACGCGCTGTACAGCGGGATGAACGGCTCGATGGACACGCTCCTCGACGGGTACGACGAGCAGCAGCTGGAGATGTTGGCGAGCTTCTTGGCCCGCGCGCGCGAGGCCGGGGCTGCCGCGACCGATGAGCTGGTGCGGGCCGAGGTCTAGGCCGGGATCGGGACGTCCGACGATTCCGGACCGTCGGGTGCACCCCACTGCGCCTGCGCGATCGCGATGCTGACCCCGATGGCGGAGAGCACCAGTGCCAGGATCGCCACGGCCGCCACGACCCGCCGGTGCATCGGGTGGCTTCGAGGGGCGGAGTCCTCCAGGAACTCGCTCACTCGTGTGCGGCGGGCGGCACGCGGACGGCTTCGGCCTGCGTGTCCCTCGCCGACGGCCGCGCGGAGCGCATCGCGCGCGTCACCTTCACCGGGGATCCGTCGCGGGAGAAGCCAGCCGCGAGCGCGGAGTACTCGGGGGTGCCCACCGCGTAGACGGCGAGGCGCCCGTCGGCGTCGGCGTGGATCCCCCAGCCGAACCGCTTGCCCAGCTCGGAGGAGCGCAGACACACGTGCGGGCCGGCGAAGAAGGTGGGCCACACCTCGGGACGGGTCTCGACGGGGACGTTGTTGCGATCCGCCCAGACGGTGAAGATGACGTCCGAGCTGCGGTACGTGTACGGCGGTGCGGCCGCGAGCATGTCGTACATCGCCGACGCGACCGTGGGCTCGTCCCCCGACGACGTGGGCACGGTGCCGCTGACTGCGGGCGAGTCCGGGGCCACACAGATGAAGGTCGAGACGTAGTCCACCAGCTCCATGACCGAGACCTTACCCAACGTCGCCGACGGGGGACCGTCGCATCGGGAACACCCACGGCCCCGACGAGGGCCCGCCGAGGGCCACCGGCGCACCGACCGAGTCATAGCCGAGGGCCTCGTAGTAGGCGACGTTGTCGGGCTTCGTCGTCTCCAGGTACGAGGGTTCGCCGGGCGCGTCGATGAGCTCGGAACACCTCCGCCATGAGGCGTTTGCCGCGCCCGGCCCGCTGCAGCGTGGGGTGCACACCGAGGGCCTCGACGTACCAGCAGTCGGTCTGGACACCGGAGGCGGTGACGTCGCCGAACCGGATCAGGCCGAGCGAGTGCTCGCGGGTGTGGGCGGCGATGCGCGCGAGCCGCAGCACCCTGGGCCAACCAGCGGCGTGTCGTCATCGGGTAGGAGCCGGGCGGGTAGAGAGCGATCGCGCCGGTCACGGCCCCGTTGAGTCGGGTGACGAACGCATGCCCGTGCCGCACGGCGTCGGCGAGGGTCATCCGGTAGAGCGCGCGCAGCTCCTGCTCGCGCCGGGAGCGGACGGGGAACAGGTGGACGAACCCGGGGTCGTCGGCGAGCGCCGCCGCCAGGACCCGGGCGGCGGAGTCGATGTCCGCCGGGCGCAGGGGCACGGTCTCGTCGGGAAGCGGGGGCAGGCGTGGACTGCCCGAGGTTGCCGACATGCGGGCAGTCTCTCTGTGACACGCGTCCAGGTGCAACAGTGACACCCCGTATTGACACGCGAATCCACCCGGAAAAGATCTCATTGCGCGGTCAGCGCGTCCCGGAGCTTGATCCGGCCGCCGCCGCGCAGCACGGCGTTCGAGTAGACGCGGCCGGCCAGCCAGATGAGCAGCGGGATCACGGCGAGCGAGATCCCCAGCGAGAGAGCGACCTCCCACGGCGCGACCTCGCCGAGGGCGATGCGGATCGGCATGATCAGCGGAGCGCAGAACGGGACGAACGAGAGCGCGACGACCAGCGGGTTGGTCGGGTCCCATGGCGCGATGCTGATGCCGATGATGTACGGGATCATCATCAGCGCCATCACGGGGGCAGTCACCGAGGCCACGTCCTCCTGCCGCGAGACCAGTGCGGCGAGCGCCCCGAGCGCGAGCGCGTACGTGGTGAAGCCCACGATGAACCACACCACCGCCCACGACCGCGGTGGCGCCGACGTTCAGGTTCGAGCCGTCGACCAGACCCAGCGCGGCCGCCGTCCCTGCCCCGGCGGCGACCACGAGCACGACCTGCGCCAGACCGATGAACCCGATTCCGAGCACCTTGCCGGCCATGAGCTGCCAGGGCCGGACGGTGGCCAGCAGGAGCTCGACCACGCGGCTCGACTTCTCCTCGACGACGCCCTGGGCAACGAGCTGACCAGCGGAGATGAGGGTGATGAAGAGAAGGATGCCGGCCACGAACCCGGCGACGATCTGTGCGCTGTCGCGCTCGGGCGGCGGCTCGAGCGCGGTGACGGCGGGCACGGCCGAGGCGATCTGTCGGCTCACCGCGGCGGGATCGCCGCCGAGATCGGTGACGGCCGACGTCAGCGCGGCCTGCTGGGCGACGGACGCGAACACCGGCGTGAGCGATTCGGGCTCGGACTCCTTGACCACCACGGTGAACGGGTCCGTGGACGTGATCAGGGCGTCGATCGTGCCGTCGCGGAGCTGTGCCTCGCCCGCGCTCCGGTCGGCGACGTCCTTGGTGGTGATCGCGACGTTCGACAGCTGACCGGTGGAGACCACGGTCGCTGCCACCGCCGACGCGTCCGGGGTGACCCCGACGGTCTGTGCCTGGTCGCTGCTCGCGCTGGCGAGGTGGAGCACGACACCGCCGAGGATGACGCCGGCGACGAGCGCGATCGTGGTCCAGATGAACGCCTTGGAGCGGACCCGGGTGGTGATCTCCCGGCCGGCGATCATGCGGATCGCCGCCCCGGAGCTCACCGGGTGGTAGGTGGCGGTCATGCGGTCACCTCCTGCGGGACGAGGGCGGTCGGCGTGCTGACCACGTGTCGGTAGAGCTCGGTCAGCGAGGGCCGCTGGACGGAGAACTCGTGCACCGGGCCGGCTGCGAGCGCGGCGGCCAGCAGCTCTTGGTCCACCGTCGCCAGTGACGGGTCCTGCACCTCGACCACGGTCCTCGACCCGTCGGACGACACGACACCGGCCGAGCGCACCGACGGAAGCCACGACGCGGCTGGCGGCCCGTCGACCACCCATCGTCGGGTGTCCGTGCGGCGCAGCTCGTCGATCTCGCCGAACGCGACGAGCGACCCGCTCTTGATGATGCCGACGCGGTCGCACAAGGACTCGACGAGGTCGAGCTGGTGCGACGAGAACAGCACCGGGACCCCGGCGGCCGCCTGCTCGCGCAGCACGGCGCTCATCACGTCGACCGCGACCGGGTCGAGGCCCGAGAACGGCTCGTCGAGCACGAGGATCTCCGGTGAGTGCACGAGCGCCGCGGCCAGCTGCACCCGCTGCTGGTTGCCGAGCGAGAGCTTGATGACCTCGTCGGAACGCCGCTCCGCGATCCCGAGCAGCTCGGTCCAGTGCTCCATGGCCGCCTTCGCCGACGAGGCGTCGAGACCGTGCAGCCGCGCGAGGTAGACCAGCTGCTCGCCCACGCGCATGCGCGGGTAGAGGCCGCGCTCCTCGGGCATGTAGCCGATGCGCCGCCGGACGTCGAGGTCGACCGGCCTGCCGTCCCAGCGCACCTCGCCGGAGTCGGGCTCGAGCACGCCGAGCGTGATCCGCATCGCGGTGGACTTGCCGGCGCCGTTCGAGCCGACGAAGCCGACGATCTCGCCTGCGCGGACCTCCAAGGACAGGTCGCGCAGCGCGCGGACGGTGCCGTAGGTCTTGTTGAGGGACGTCATCGTGAGGGCACTCATGCGATTCCATGCAATCAGACCGATCCGACACTCGCCTCCGTCGACTAGGTGGACCAGGCAGGATGCGCCTATGCGCGCGCGTGCCCTCCCCGTGGTCCTCGCCCTCGTCGCCACCCTTGCCGCGTGCACGGGCGGCGGGACCCCCGATCCGACGACGACGACCACCGCACCCGACCCGCTCGCGGGCTGGACGCTCGAGGAGAAGATCGGCCAGCTCGTCATGGTCGGCGTCGAACCTGGCGGACCCGCAGCCCGCGAGCATCAGCTCGGTGACCGACGCGCACGTAGGCAACGTGTTCCTGCAGAACCGCTCGTCGGCCGGCACGGCGTCGGTGCTCGACCTCGTGCACCAGTTCACGGACCAGGAGACGCCGCACGGCACGCGCATGTTCGTGGCCACGGACCAAGAGGGCGGGCAGGTGCAGACGCTGTCCGGCCCGGGTTTCAGCACCATCCCGTCGGCACTCGAGCAGGGGGCGATGCCGTCCGCGGACCTGTACACCGCAGCGGAGACCTGGGGCGCCGAGCTCGCCGCCGCGGGTGTGAACCTCAACCTCGCACCCGTGATCGACATCCCGTCCGAGGCGACCGCGCAGGACAACGCCCCGATCGGCCACTACGACCGGGAGTTCGGCTACTCGCTCGACACGGTCGGCCCGCACGGCGACGCCTTCGCGACCGGGATGGCCGCGGCGGGCGTCGAGACCGCCGTGAAGCACTTTCCCGGGCTGGGCGCCGTGACCGAGAACACCGACACCACGGCCGGCGTCACCGACACGACCACAGGCCCGGGCTCGCCGCAGATCGACTCCTTCACGCACGCGATCCAGCGCGGCACCCACCTGGTCATGGTCTCGACGGCCATCTACGAGCAGATCGACCCGTCGGCGCCTGCGGCGTTCTCGCCGATCGTGGTGGACCAGCTCCTGCGCAACACCCTCGGTTTCGACGGCGTCGTGATCACCGACGACCTCTCCGCCGCGGCGCAGGTCGCCGCGTGGAGTCCGGGCGACAGGGCCGTCGCCGCGATCGCCGCGGGCTGCGACATCGTGCTCGCCTCGAAGGACCCCACCGTGCTGCCCGAGATGATCAGCGCCCTGACCGCCAAGGCCCAGGCCGACCCCGATTTCGCGGCGAAGGTCGACGCCGCAGTCGTGCGCGTGCTGGCCGCCAAACGCTGAGCGGGCCGCGCTCAGCGCCCGACCGCGTAGCCCTGCATGCCGCGGGGGTTGGCGGCCGCGACGAGGAAGCCGTCCGAGCGGGTGCCGGCGGCGCTCAGGCGCCCCAGCGACCAGGGACCCGCGTCGGTGACGGCGTGACCTCGGTCGGCGAGCGCGGCCAGGACGTCGGCGCCGACTCGTGATTCGATGACCAGCCCGCGCGGCGTGTGGCTGCGCGGGTAGAACGAGCTCGGGACGTGGCTGGAGTGCCAGCTCGGTGCGTCGATCGCGGCCTGCAGGTCGAGTCCGCCGACGAGGTGGCGCAGCAGGAACGGGACGGTCCACTGGTCCTGCTGGTCGCCACCGGGGGTGCCGAACGCGAAGCCGGTGCCGTCGTCGTCGAGCACGAGGCCGGGGCTCAGGGTCGTGCGCGGTCGGCGGCCGGGGACGAGGCTGGCCGGCAGGCCGGGTTCCAGCCAGAACATCTGCGCGCGGGTGGGCAGCGAGAAGCCGAGGCCCGGCACGACGGGGCTCGACTGCAGCCACCCGCCCGACGGGGTGGCGGAGACGCGGTTGCCCCAGCGGTCCACGATGTCGAGGTGGCAGGTGTCGCCGTCGTCGCGGCGGCGGGCGGCGACGGGCTCCCCGACGCCGGCGACGGCACCGTGCCCGTTCGACGAACCCCACAGGTTGGCGGCCAGGTGCGGCGTGCGGCCGTCGGGCGAGCCCGGCAGCAGCCCCTCCGCGGCGGTCGCGCCGACGAGCCGCGCGCGGTCCGCGGCGTAGGACGACGACAGGAGGGTGGCCAGTGGGACGTCGTCCACGTCGCCGTACCAGGCCTCCCGGTCGGCGAACGCGAGCTTGGCGACCTCGACGACCGTGTGGACGAGGTCGACCGGGTCGGCGTCGGGTGTGAGGCCGAGCGCGTCGAGCATGGCGAGCTGCTGCAGGAGCACCGGCCCCTGACCCCACGCGCCGGTCTTGTGGACGGTGCGCCCGGCGAACCGCACGCTGGCGGTGGGCTCCTCGGTGGCCCGCCAGCCGGCGAGGTCGTCGGCGCGCAGGAAGCCGGTGTGCTCGCGTCCCGACGAGTCGAGCACCGGCGTCCCCGAGACGAACGCGTCGATGGCGTCGGCCACGAACCCGTCGTAGAACGCGCGCCGGGCGCCCTCGATCTGCTGCTCGCGAGTACCGGTCTGCTGCGCGAGCCGTGCGAGGGTCTCGGCGAGCACCGGGTTGGTGAACCGCGAGCCCGGTGCGGGCGCCGGCAGGTACACCTCGGCCGACGAGGGCCAGTGGTCGGCGAACAGGTCGGCGACCGAGCTGATGGTGTGCGCGGCGTCGGCGACCAGCGGGTAGCCGTCGCGGGCGTACCCGATCGCGGGTTCGAGCACGTCGGCGAGCGGGAGCGTGCCGTACCGGGCGAGCAGATCGAGCCACGCGCCGAAGGCACCGGGCACGACGGCCGCCAGGTGGCCGGTCCCGGGTACGAGGTCGAGCCCGAGGTCGTGGTACGCCCCGATCGTCGCGGCAGCCGGGGCGGTCCCCTGGCCGCAGACGACGAAGGTGTGCCCGTCCGAGGCGCGGTGGCCGAGGATCGGCGCATCGCCACCCAAGCCGTTCATGTGCGGTTCGACGACGGTGAGCGTGAACCCGACCGCGGCGGCCGCATCGAAGGCGTTGCCGCCCGCCTCGAGCACCCGCATGCCGACGCCCGACGCCAGCCAGTGCGTCGAGGCGACCATGCCGAAGGTCCCGGTCAGGACGGGTCGCGTGGTGAACACCCTGCCGATACTGCCCCACGCCCCGAGGGCGCACCCCTCGGACAGCGCCGCGTCAGGCGCCGCCCGGGAACCCCAGCTGCCGCCACGCCTCGTAGATGCCGACCGAGGCGGCGTTCGAGAGGTTCATCGACCGACGTCCGGGCAGCATCGGGATCCGCAGCTGATCCGTGATCCTCGGGTCCGCGAGGACCTCGTCGGGAAGCCCCGTGGGCTCGGGTCCGAACAGCAGGACGTCGTCCGGCGTATACGCCACGTCCGTGTGGAACCGGGTGGCGTGGGTGGTGAAGGCGTAGACGTCGTTCGTCGGCAAGGCTTCCCACAACGCCTCGAGGCGAGGATGGACGACGACGTGCGCGAGGTCGTGATAGTCGAGTCCGGCGCGCTTGAGCTTCGCCTCCGAGAGGTCGAAGCCGAGCGGCTCGACCAGGTGCAGCGTCGCGCCGGTCCCGGCGGACAGGCGGATCGCGGCGCCGGTGTTCCCGGGGATCCGTGGCTCGAAGAAGACGATGTGCAGCACGGGCTGCATCTTTGCACCGCCGCATCCTCGCGCGGGTTAGCGTGTTCCGTTCGCGCTTCCTCGAGAGGACCCCATGTACCAGGCTGCCGATTCCCGCTACGACGCGATGACCTACCGCCGGACCGGCCGGAGTGGCCTGGCTCTGCCGGGGCTGTCGCTGGGGCTGTGGCACAACTTCGGCGACACGAGCCCGCTCGAGACGCAGCGCGCGACCGTGCGGCGTGCGTTCGACCTGGGCATCACGCACTTCGACCTGGCCAACAACTACGGCCCGCCGTACGGCTCCGCCGAGGAGAACTTCGGGCGGCTGTTCGCTCAGGACCTGCGCCCGTACCGCGACGAGCTCGTCATCTCCTCCAAGGCCGGCTACGACATGTGGCCCGGCCCGTACGGCGACGGGGGCTCGCGCAAGTACCTGTTGTCGTCGTTGGACCAGTCGCTCGCGCGTCTCGGCCTGGACTACGTCGACATCTTCTACTCGCACCGGCCCGACCCCACGGTCCCGCTCGAGGAGACCATGGGCGCCCTGCACACCGCGGTGACCAGCGGCCGCGCCCTGTACGCGGGTATCTCGAACTACTCCCCGGCGGACACCCGCGCGGCGCACGCGATCCTGCGCGACCTGGGCACGCCGCTGCTCATCCACCAGCCGTCGTACTCGATGTTCGACCGGCACGTGGAGCAGGTTGCCGACGGACAGAGCGAGACTCTCCTCGACGTCGTCGGCGACCTCGGGATCGGGACCATCGTCTTCTCCCCGCTCGCGCAGGGGATGCTCACCGACCGCTACCTGTCCGGGGACGTCCCCGCCGACTCCCGCGCGGCCGTCGGGCACTTCCTCAAGCCTGCCCAGCTCTCCGAGACGTACCTGTCCCGCGCACGCGCGCTCAACGAGATCGCCCTCGGCCGCGGCCAGAGCCTCGCCCAGCTCGCGCTGTCCTGGGTCCTGCGTGACGACCGGATCACCTCGGCCCTGATCGGCGCCAGCTCCCCGCGCCAGCTCGAGGACAACATCGCGGCCCTGTCCGCCCCGCCGCTGACCGACGACGAGATCGCCGCCATCGAGCCGCTCGCCGTCGACGGCACCGGCACGAGGTAGGACGTCCGCATGCCCGTCGACGACACCGATCGTTCCCACCTCGCCCGCGCGGTGGTCCTCGCCCGGGAGGCGCTGCTCGACGGCGACGAGCCCTACGGGAGCGTCCTCGTGGACGCGACCGGGGCCGTGCGGTTCGAGGACCGCAACCGCACCAAGGACGGCGACCAGACCCGCCACCCGGAGTTCGAGATCGCCCGATGGGCTGCGCACAACCTGACACCCGACGAGCGGGCGACGTCGACCGTCTTCACCTCCGGTGAGCACTGCCCGATGTGCTCGGCCGCGCACGCGTGGGTGGGCCTCGGCCGGATCGTCTATGCGACCTCCTCTGCGCAGACCAGTGCCTGGCGGGCAGCCTGGGGAGGATCGCCAGGCCCGGTCGTCGCGCTGCCGATCCAGGTCGTCGCGCCGGGTCTCGTCGTCGACGGTCCGGAACCGACCCTGGAGGACGAGGTCAAGGAGCTCCAGCGCCGAGCGTTCGAGCGCGGCTAGACGTCCGGGCCCAGTACCGCCAGCAGGTAGATCCCGACCACGGTCGCCACTGACACGATGGTGAACAGAGCAACGGGATGCCGCTCGCTCCACAGTGACGACCCCGGACTCAGGCGCTCGAGCTCGTCGCTCGTGCTGCCGCCGGTGTGGAAGCGCAGTCGGATCCCGGTGCTCTCCAGCAGGTCGGTGCCGGAGAGGGTGCCTGGGACCGGCGCCGGAAGGCGACCGAGACACGACCCGTCCGGTCGCCGGACGAGCGTGATCTTGTAGCGGATCCGGAAACCGACGACCCTGACGACCAGCAGGTCACCGATCTCCGAGAGCATCCACGAGCGGGTCCCGAGCAACGACCGGATCTCGAGCCGATCAGTGAGCAGACGGGTGCGTGTGCGGACTGCCCAGAGCCCGAGCCAGGCCAGGCAGACGACAAAGGCGGACCACACCGCGGCGACCGCCGAATGCCCCGCATGGCTGTGCTGGAGGTCGGATTCGATCCGCAGAGTAAAGAGCAGCAGCGAGACGATCACCGTGCCGACGACGGCCCGTGCACGGCTCGTCGAGACGCGCAGGCCCGCCCGCCCGTAGGGCGTGATCTCCGGCTCGCGCAGGTCGCGTCTGCGGAGTCTGGGGGGCATCTGCCCGTATCGGCACGTGAGCGGGTCATCTGGAGGCTCAGGTGGAGCGCGGCGCTGTCGATCGCCTGTGAGTTTCTTACCGGGGCTGCCGACCGGTCCGGTCGCGGGGTTATGGTCGAGACATGTCCAGCCCACTCGTGCCCAGCGCAGCAGACGTCGTTCTCGCCTCGAGCGTGGTCGCGCTCGTCCTCGGCGGCGGCGCGATGGTGCTTCGGTCGATCCTGAAGCGGACCGAGCGCGTCCCGGTGCGCATCCGGACCGAGGACGACGAGCGTCGCTGAGCTGCGCTAGGACTGCTCGGCCAGCACGGCCAGCACGCCCGGCCCGTGTCGCTCGAGCTTGGCCGCCCCGATCCCACTGATCCCGCCGAGGGCCTCCAGCGACGTGGGCATGAGCGTGACCACCTCGCGCAGGGTCGCGTCGTGGAACACGACGTACGCCGGCACGCCCTGCTCCTTCGCGACGCCCGCGCGCCACGCCCGCAGCGCCTCGAAGACGGCGACACCCGCCTCGGACAGATCGGCTGTGGCCGCCGGCTTCCCGCGCGACCCGCGTGAGCGGACAACCTTCTCGGTCTCGCGACGCAGCCGAACCTCGCGCTCACCGCGCAGCACCGACGCACTCTCGGGCGTCAGCCGGATGGTGCCGTAGCCGTCGGAGTCGACGCCCAGCAGCTCGAGGGCCAGCAGCTGGCGGACCACTCCGCGCCACTCGCCCTCGGACAGGTCGGCGCCGAGCCCGAACGTGCTCAGCGACTCGTGGCCCAGCGATGTGATCCGTGGCGTCACCTTCCCGCGCAGGATGTCGACCAGGTGCCCCGCGCCGTACCGCTGGCCGCGCTGCTCGAGGCGGACCACCGTGGACAGCAGCTTCTGCGCGGCGACCGTCCCGTCCCACGACTCGGGCGGGGTCAGGCACGTGTCGCAGTTCCCGCACGGCTGCGAGGCCTGGCCGAAGTAGCTGAGCAGCTGCACGCGCCGGCACGACACGGTCTCGCACAGCGCGAGCATCGCGTCGAGGTGCGCGGTCAGCCGGCGCTTGTGCGTGGCGTCGCCCTCGGAGGTGTCGATCATGCGGCGCTGCTGGACCACGTCCGGAAGCCCGTACGCCAGCCACGCGGTCGACGGCAGCCCGTCGCGTCCGGCGCGGCCGGTCTCCTGGTAGTACCCCTCGACCGACTTGGGCAGGTCGAGGTGGGCCACGAAGCGCACGTCCGGCTTGTCGATGCCCATGCCGAACGCGATCGTCGCGACCATCACGACGCCGTCCTCGCGCAGGAACCGCGACTGGTTCTTGGCCCGCACCTGGCGGTCGAGCCCCGCGTGGTACGGCAGGGCGGTCACCCCGCGCTCGACCAGGAACGCAGCCGTCTGCTCGACCGAGTTCCGCGACAGGCAGTACACGATGCCCGCGTCGCCCTCGTGCTCGGTGCGCAGCAGGTTGAGCAGCTGGTCGCGGGGCTTGTCCTTGGGTGCGATCCGGTACTGGATGTTCGGCCGGTCGAACGACGCGACGAAGTGCTTGGCGTCGCCGAGCTGCAGCCGCTGGGCGATCTCGGCGTGCGTCTGGTCGGTCGCGGTGGCCGTCAGCGCGATCCGCGGGACCTCGGGCCAGCGCTCGTGCAGCATCGAGAGCTGCAGGTAGTCGGGCCGGAAGTCGTGGCCCCACTGGGACACGCAGTGCGCCTCGTCGATGGCGAACAGGGCGACCGTGCCGCGGTCCAGCAGCTCGACGGTCTCGCGCACGCGCAGGCGTTCGGGCGCGAGGTAGAGCAGGTCCAGCTCGCCCGCGAGGTAGGCGTCCTCGACCTTGCGTCGCTCGAACGACTGCTGCGTCGAGTTGAGGAACCCGGCCCGCACGCCGAGCGCCGACAGGGCGTCCACCTGGTCCTGCATGAGCGCGATGAGCGGCGAGATGACGACGCCGGTGCCCTCGCGCACCAGCGATGGCACCTGGTAGCAGAGCGACTTGCCGCCGCCGGTGGGCATGAGGACGAGCGCGTCGCCGCCGCGGATGACCGTCTCGACGATCTCCGCCTGCTCGCCGCGGAACGCGTCGTACCCCCACACGCCGTGCAGCACGGCCGCCGCGGCGGCGACGGCCGCGTCCGAGGACAGGACCTCCGCGACGGCGCGCGGGATGTCCGGCCGGGCCGGGGGCGCCGGGCGGTCAGCGCGGTCGCGTGCCGGCGGGGCGGCCGCGTCGAACTCGGGCGGCGGCGGGGCGTCGTAGAACGGGTCGAACGGCGGCTCGTCCTCGATCGGCCACCCGCCGTCCTCCCACCCGTCCGTCACGCGCACACCCTACGTTCCGGAACCCACACCCGCCCCGCCCCGTCCACAGGACGCAGGTGCCGCCCGAAGAACGCCGATGACCAGTCGGGCTCGAACCGCGGCATCGCGGCGTGCGGTCCGGGATTGAGGTGCAGCGTCTTCGTCGTCGATCCCAAGGTGTCGAAGAACGCCATCCCCGAGGCGCGCGGGAAGAGCTCGTCGTCCCACTGCAGGACGACCTCCACCGGGACCGTGATCCGCGGCGCCAGGGGCGAGTCGCCGACCAGCCCGAACACGGCCGCGGTGATCCGCGGTTCGGCTGCGACCAGCTCCACGCCGGTCGCGCCGCCGAGCGACGCGCCCCAGAAGCCGACCGGGCCGCCGTGCCCGAGCTCGTCGATCACGGCCTGCCACTCCGGGACTGCCCGCGCGGCGACGGCGGCGTTCACGCGGCTCCGGCGACCCACCGGCCTGGAACTCGGAGATCAGGCGCTGGCCCTCGTCGTCGATCGGCCGGCCGCCGTGCCACGGCGCGTCGAGGGCGACGGAGCGAAAGCCGTGATCGGCGGCGAACCGGCGCGCTCGGGCGACGATCCCCGGCGCGAGCTTGGACTGTCCGCCGCCGTGCGCGAGCAGGAGGAGCGGCGCGTCCGGGTCGTCGGACCAGAGCACGGCGGGGACGCCGGAGAGCGTGAGGTGCTGTTCTGTCAGGGGCATGAGGTTCGTGCCTTTCGAGATGCGTCGATGCACTCCCGTCAGACGAACCTCGTCGCGGACGGGAGCACCCTGCCGGATACCGCGGTCATGGGTCTCACCTCCCCGCTCGGACGACTCTCGCGGCGACGCTACCAACCGGCACCGAGACGGGCATCGCCATTGGCTCGACGCGTCGCGCGCGTGTCCGGACGCGTCCGTAGGGTGGTGGCCATGGGAACCGCACTCATCACCGGAGCGTCCGCCGGGCTCGGCCTGGAGTTCGCCTGGCAGCTGGCCACCGCCAAGCACGACGTGGTCCTGGTGGCACGCGACGAGGAACGGCTCACGCGTCTCGCCGGGCAGCTCGAGGCGGCCGCGGGCGTCCGCGCCGAGGTGCTGGTGGCGGACCTGTCGGTCCGCTCCGACGTGGAGCGCGTCGCCGAGCGGCTGCGGGCCGACGAGCACCCCGTCGGGCTGCTCGTGAACAACGCGGGCCTCGGGCTCAACCAGCGCTTCGTCGGCGGTGACCTCGCGCGCGAGGAGGCCGCGCTCGCGGTCATGGTGAGTGCGGTCCTCGTCCTGTCGCACGCGCGCGGCCGGCGCGATGGTCGGGCGCGGGCGTGGGGCGATCCTCAACGTCGCCTCCGTCGCTGCCCTCCTGGCGTCCGGCACGTACTCCGCGCACAAGGCGTGGGTCCGCTCCTTCACCGAGGGTCTGGCCGTCGAGCTCGAGGGCACCGGCGTGACGGCGACCGCCCTGTGCCCCGGGTTCGTGCACACCGAGTTCCACGCCCGCGGCGACATCGACGTGTCGGCCTACCCGGAGATCGCCTGGCTGAACGCGGAGGACGTCGTGGCCACCGGGCTCGCCGACGTCCGCCGCGGTGTCGTGATCTCCACGCCGAGCGTCCGCTACCGCCTGGCGTCGGCCGCGGTCCGGATGAGCCCGCGCTCCGTGATCCGCCGGTTCGGCCGCTACCGCAAGGCGATCGAAGAGAGCGCCTGAGCCGCTAACCTGGCGGCCGTGACCCAGACTCCGCGCGAGCAGCTGCTCGACCTCATCAAGGACCTCGCCGTCGTGCACGGGAAGGTCACGCTCTCGTCGGGCCGCGAGGCCGACTACTACGTCGACCTGCGCCGCGTGACGCTGCACCACCGCGCCGCCCCGCTCATCGGCCACCTGATGCTCGACCTGCTCGAGGAGGTCGGCCTCGGTACCGCGGAGATCGACGCCGTCGGCGGGCTGACGCTCGGCGCGGACCCCGTCGCCACCTCGCTGCTGCACGCGGCGGCGTCGCGCGGGCAGGACCTCGACGCGTTCGTCGTGCGCAAGGAGGCCAAGGCGCACGGCATGCAGCGGCGCATCGAGGGCCCGGACATCGTCGGCCGCCGCGTGGTCGTCCTGGAGGACACCTCGACGACCGGCGGGTCGCCGATCGCGGCGGTCGAGGCCGCGCGCGAGATCGGGGCCGACGTCCGCGGTGTCGCCGTGATCGTGGACCGGGCGACCGGCGCACAGGCCAAGATCGAGGCCCTCGGCGTGCCGTACCACTCCCTGTTCAGCCTGTCCGACCTCGGCCTGGACTGACGCCGTGGGCGGGGGGCTGTTCTCCGTCCTGCTGGTCGCCGGGGCGATCTTCGCGGTCGGGTTCGCCGCGCTGACCTGGTGGGCGTCGGTCAAGCGTCGAGAACGCCTGCAGGCCTGGGCGACGGCCAACGGCTGGACCTTCGCGACGAGCGACCCCTCCCTGGTCGACTTCTCCCGCATGCAGCCGTTCGGCGCCGGCCACGCCAAGAAGGCCACCGAGGTGCTGGCGGGTCGGTACGACGGCCAGTCGGCGCTCTCGTTCACCTACCACTGGACCACGGGCACCGGCCGCGACTCCACCACGCACACCGCGCACGTCGTCGGCATCGTGCTGCCCGCCTACCTGCCGACCCTCGAGGTGACGCCCGAGGGGCTGGGGGCCAAGCTGGCCAAGCTGGTGGGCGCCGAGGACCTCCAGTTCGAGTCCGACGACTTCAACCGGGCGTTCCGTGTCGCCTCGTCGGACCCGCAGGTGGCGCACGCGATCGTGCACCCGCGCCTGATGGAACGGATGCTGCGCTCTGACGCGGTCGACACGGCGTGGCGGATCGAGGGCACGTGGATCCTCACGTGGACCTCCGGCTCCACGGACCTCGACCTGCTCGCGCCGCAGCTCGGCCTGCTCAGCGCGGTGGTGCGCTCGATCCCGCGGCACGTCTGGCTCGACCACGGCTTCGACCCGCAGGGCTCCGCCGTCTGACCGATACGCTCTGTGTCACCGACCATATCCACGGAGGAACCACGTGACCGGTGTAGTCATCGCCCTGATCGTCATCGTCGTGATCGTCGTCATCCTGCTGCTCGTGTTCGTCGGGCAGTACAACGGCCTGGTCAGGCTGCGGAACCTGGTGCAGGAGGCCTGGCGCCAGATCGACGTCGAGCTGAACCGCCGCCACGACCTCATCCCGAACCTCGTCGAGTCCGTCAAGGGCTACGCCGCCCACGAGCGAGGCGTCTTCGACGAGGTCGCCCGTGCCCGGTCCGCCGCCGCGGCACCCGGCTCGTCGCCCGCCGAGCAGGCGCAGCAGGAGAACCAGCTGACGCAGGCGCTCGGCCGGCTGTTCGCCGTCGCCGAGGCCTACCCGGTCCTGCGCGCCAGCGAGAACTTCCAGCAGCTGCAGGCGGAGCTGACCAACACCGAGGACCGCATCGCCGCGGGCCGCCGGTTCTACAACGCGAACGTGCGGAGCCTGAACACGAAGGTCGAGTCGTTCCCGTCCAACATCATCGCCGGGATGTTCCACTTCGAGCGCGCCGAGTACTTCGAGGCCGAGGACCCCCAGGTCCGCGAGGCGCCGACCGTCAGCTTCTGAGCGGTCCGTCGAAGCCAGTTTCGCTTCCGTCGGCGCCGACCTAGCGGCACTTGGGGCTGGTGGGACCAGTGGTGCTGGTGCGGCGCCTCAGGAGGTCGCTCCTGACGCGCGCGTCCCAAGTGCCGCAGGGTCGGCAGGAGCTGACGGTCGTCCTCAGACGCGGGGGACCAGGTCCTGGACCGAGTCGACGACCTCGCTGGGCCGGAACGGGTAGCGCTCGATGTCGGCCAGCTGGGTCGAGCCCGAGAGCACCAGGAACGTGCGCAGGCCGGCCTCGATGCCGGCGACGACGTCGGTGTCCATCCGGTCGCCGACCATGACGGTCGTCTCGGAGTGGGCGTCGATCCGGTTCAGCGCGCTGCGGATCATCATCGGGTTCGGCTTGCCGACGAAGTACGGCTGCCGCCCCGTCGCCGCGGAGATCATGGCCGCGACCGCACCGGTGGCGGGCAGGTCGCCGTCGCGGCTCGGGCCGGTGACGTCGGGGTTGGTGGCGATGAACCGGGCGCCGCCCTGGATGAGCCGCACGGCCTGGGTGAGGGCCTCGAACGAGTAGGTCCGGGTCTCACCGAGCACGACGAAGTCCGGGTCCGACGAGGTCAGCGTGTAGCCGGCCTCGTACAGCGCCGTGGTCAGGCCCGGACTCGCCGATCACGTACGCGGACCCGCCGGGCATCTGGTCGGTGAGGAACTGCGCGGTGGCCAGCGCCGAGGTCCAGATCGCGTCCTCGGGCAGGTCGATACCGGAGGCGACGAGCCGCGCGCGCAGGTCCCGGGGCGTGAAGATCGAGTTGTTGGTCAGGACGAGGAACGGCCGCTCGCCCTCGCGCAGCGCACGGACGAACTCCGCGGCGCCGGGGATGGCGGACCCCTCGTGCACGAGCACGCCGTCCATGTCGGACAGCCACGAGCGGATCTCGCGAGGGCCGTGGTGCGTCATTCGCCGAAGGCCTTCTTCTCGACGGCCTCGCGCTCCGCAGCCTCGTCGTACCGCTCGTCGCGGCCGTCGGTGACCGGCTCGCCGCGCTTCTCCCGGCGTCGCTTGCGCAGCACCTCGACGATCACGGGCAGCACCGAGATGAGCACGACGAGGATCAGCAGCGCCTCGATGTTGTTCTTGATGAAGGTGATGTTGCCGAGCAGGTACCCGAGGAACGTCACGCCGCCGGCCCAGAGCACGACGCCGAGGAGGTTCCACGCCGCGAAATGGCGGTACTTCATCTTGCCGACGCCGGCGGCGACCGAGGCGTACGTGCGCACGAACGGGATGAACTGCGCCACGACCAGCGTGCGGCCGCCGTACTTGTCGAAGTAGGCGTACGTCTGGTCGATGTACTTCTGCTTGAAGATCCGGGAGTCCTCCTTGGCGAACACCTTCGGTCCGGCCTTCCGCCCGATCAGGTACCCGGTCTGCGTCCCGGCGTAGGCCGCGAGGATCATGAGACCCATCAGCGGCGCGATGCCGATCTGCACGTTCAACGCGCTCTGCGCCACGAGCGCACCGGCGGTGAACAGCAGCGAGTCGCCCGGCAGGATCGGGAACAGCAGGCCGACCTCGATGAAGATCACGGCCATGATGCCGACGAGCACCCAGGTGCCGAACGAGTCGATCATGTGCTGAGGGTCGAGGAAGTCGGGACCCAGCGCGGGCAGGGCCGCGGCGAGCGCGGTCGTCGTCAGCATGCCCCCAGCCTACGGGGCCACCTGTGCCCAACCCGTGGGCGTCGTGCACGCCACCTGCGACGTCACCGTGAACAATGGTCCTCGACGGCGCCGTCGGAACACCAAGGAGAGCCATGACCCGCGCACGCGTCACCCTCGACCGGGACTTCACGGTCGGCGAGGTGCCCCGACGGATCTTCGGGTCGTTCGTCGAGCACATGGGGCGGTGCGTCTACTCGGGCATCTACGAGCCGGGGCACCCGACGGCCGACGAGCACGGGTTCCGGCGCGACGTCCTGGACCTGGTCCGCGAGCTCGGCGCCACGGTGATCCGCTATCCCGGCGGCAACTTCGTGTCGGGGTACGCGTGGGAGGACGGCGTGGGTCCGGTGGCCGACCGCCCGCGCCGGCTCGACGGTGCGTGGCACACGGTCGAGACGAACGCGTTCGGTCTGCACGAGTTCGTCGACTGGTCGCGGATCGCGGGCGTCGAGGTGATGCAGGCGGTGAACCTCGGCACGCGGGGGGTCGACGAGGCCCGCGCGCTGGTCGAGTACGCGAACCACCCCGGCGGCACCGCGCTCTCGGACCGCCGCCGCGCGAACGGCCACGACGAGCCGTTCGACATCCGCCTGTGGTGCCTCGGCAACGAGATGGACGGCCCGTGGCAGATGGGCGCCAAGACGGCCGACGAGTACGGCCGGCTGGCCACCGAGGCGGCCAAGGCGATGCGCCTGGTCGATCCGACGATCGAGCTCGTCGCCTGCGGCTCGTCCGGTTCGGGCATGCCGACGTTCGGAGCGTGGGAGCAGACCGTGCTCGGGCACGCCTACGACCAGGTCGACTACGTCTCGCTGCACGCCTACTACCAGGAGAGCGACGGCGACCACGCGAGCTTCCTGGCCAGCGCGGTGGACATGGACGGCTTCATCGAGTCGGTGGTCTCGACGGCCGACGCGGTGCGTGCGGCGGGCAAGCACACCAAGCGGATCAACCTCTCGTTCGACGAGTGGAACGTCTGGTACATCGCGGGCAAGGACACCCCCGACCAGCCCCACGTCATCGAGCGCGAGGGCGTCTGGCGCGAGCACCCGCGGATCATCGAGGACGAGTACAACGTCACCGACGCGGTGGTCGTCGGCACGCTGCTGCACTCGCTGCTGCGGCACGCCGACCGCGTGAAGATCGCCAACCTGGCCCAGCTGGTCAACGTCATCGCGCCGATCCGCTCCGAGGAGGGCGGCCCGGCGTGGCGGCAGTCGATCTTCTGGCCGTTCGCCCGGACCGCCGCCCTGGCCCGCGGCGTCGTGCTGCGCACGCAGGTCGGCTCCGACCGTTACGACACCGCACGGTTCGACGCCGTGGACCTCGTCGATGTCGCCGCGACCTGGGACGAGGAGCGCGGTCGGGTCGCGTTGTTCCTGGCGCACCGGGGTCTCGACGACGCCGCGGACGTCGAGGTCGCGCTGCGCGGCTGGACGGTCGGCGCGGTCACGCGCGCCGAGGTGCTCGCGGGTCCGGACCGGCACGCGTCCAACACCCAGGACCATCCCGACCGGGTGGGGCTCGTCCCGTTGGACGGCGTGCAGGTCGACGGTGGCACCGTCACCGTGCGGCTCCCCGCGCTGTCGTGGGCGGTCGTCGAGCTCGAGGTCGCGAAGGCCTGAGGGGACATCGGTGGAGCACGAGGTCGGAGTCGGTCCCTGGGAGGGCGAGTGGCCCTCCGGCGACCGCTACGACCCGGCGCTCCTGGCCGAGGGTGATCGACGCAACGTCGTCGACCGCTACCGCTACTGGTCGCTCGAGGCGATCGTCGCGGACCTCGACACCCGGCGGCACCCGTTCCACGTGGCCATCGAGAACTGGGCGCACGACTTCAACATCGGCTCGGTGGTGCGCACCGCGAACGCCTTCCTGGCGTCCGAGGTGCACATCGTCGGCAACCGCCGCTGGAACCGGCGCGGCGCGATGGTCACCGACCGCTACCAGCACGTGCGGCACCACGCGACCGTGGACGACCTCCTGGTCGTGGGCGTCGGCGCAACGACCTCCCCGTGCTCGGCGTCGACAACCTGCCCGGCTCCGTCCCGCTCGAGGGCTACCCGCTGCCCGCGGCGTGCGTGCTCCTGTTCGGCCAGGAGTCCGTCGGGCTGTCCGACGAGGCACGCAGGGCGGTCGTCGACGTCCTGCACATCGCCCAGTTCGGCTCGACGCGCTCCATCAACGCGGGCGCTGCAGCGGCGATCGCGATGCATGCGTGGGTCGCGCAGCACGCAGGTCCGCCACCTCCGTGAGGTTCCGGATGTGACGTACGGCCCTGTCCACGGGACCAATGGCCCCAACGGCGACGGGCCGGACCGTGCCAGAATTGCCGCGATACCCCCCCTCTAGCGCGCAGGAGATGCTGCAGATGGCCATCGCCACCCCCGAGATCTACGCCGAGATGATCGACCGGGCGAAGGCAGGCAAGTTCGCCTACCCGGCCGTGAACGTCACGTCCTCGCAGTCCGTCACCGCCGCGCTGCAGGGCTTCGCGGAGGCCGGCTCGGACGGGATCATCCAGGTCTCCGTCGGCGGCGCCGAGTACGCGGCCGGATCGACGGTCAAGGACCGCGTCTCCGGCTCGCTCGCGCTCGCTGCCTACGCGGCAGAGGTGGCCAAGGGCTACCCGATCACCGTGGCGCTGCACACCGACCACTGCGCCAAGCAGAACCTGGACTCCTGGGTCCGGCCGCTGCTGGCCCTCGAGATCGAGCAGGTCAAGGCCGGCAAGCTCCCCACGTTCCAGTCGCACATGTGGGACGGCTCGTCCGTTCCGCTCGACGAGAACCTGATCATCGCCGAGGAGCTGCTCGAGCTGTCGGTCGCCGCGCGCACGATCCTGGAGATCGAGGTCGGCGTGGTCGGTGGCGAGGAGGACGGCCACACCGCCGAGATCAACGACAAGCTGTACACGACCGTCGAGGACGGCCTGGCCACGGTCAAGGCGCTCGGCACGGGCGAGAAGGGTCGCTACCTGACGGCCCTGACGTTCGGCAACGTGCACGGCGTCTACAAGCCGGGCTCGGTCAAGCTGCGCCCGTCGATCCTCGCGGAGATCCAGAAGGCCGTCGGCGACGCGATCGGCGTCGTCAACCCCTTCGACCTGGTGTTCCACGGTGGCTCCGGCTCGACCGAGGCCGAGATCACCGAGGCGGTCGACAACGGCGTCATCAAGATGAACATCGACACGGACACGCAGTACGCGTTCAGCCGTCCGGTGGCGGACCACTTCTTCAAGAACTACGACGGCGTGCTCAAGATCGACGGCGAGGTGGGCAACAAGAAGGCCTACGACCCGCGCGCCTGGGGCAAGCTGGCCGAGGCCGGCATGGCCGCCCGCATGGTCGAGGCTGCGCAGCAGCTCCGCTCGGCCGGGCAGTCGCTCAGCGCCTGATCCGCGCGCACTGACGGGATGGCCCCTCGGACTCGTCCGGGGGGCCTTCCGTCACTCTCCGACCGGCTGGAAGTGGGACTCCGTCGTCGTTCTCGACGACGTCCACGAGCTCGCCGATCCGCGTGACCTCCAGCAGGAACCGGACGTGCGGGGGAACCCGGATCATGCGGACGCGGTGCTGGGACCGGATGGACAGCCGGGCCAGGAACGCGATCCCCGACGAGTCCATGAACGTGACGTGGTGCGCGTCGACCTCGATGGGGAGCCCGATCTGCTCGGCCTCCGCGGTGGCCTCGGCCAGCTCCGCGCCGAGGTCGGCGTCGACCTCGCCCGAGAGCACGATGCGCGTGGACTCGGCGCCGACGATGACGTGGACCGCACCCGGCTCGCCTGCGATCCCGGGGGTCGAGGCCTCGGCGGGCCCGTCGGGGATCGTGCTGTTACCGTCGCGCACGGCGCTCCTTCGGTGTCGGGCATCCGGACAGCTGCCGCTTTCTCGACGACTGGCCTGTCCGGAACGCTAGACGATCGGAGGTGGTGGTGGTCAATCCCCCTAGGCCGTCGTTACCCGATCGGTCCCTCGCCAGCCTCCGCGACCTCGCTCTGCAGGTGACTTCCGTGCCGATGGCGCTCTTGGATGCAACCACCGCGGACCTCCCCGTCGTGTGGGTCAACGACGCGTTCGAGAAGGTCACCGGGTACGGCGCTGCCGAGGCGCGCGGCTCGCCAGGACGAGGTCGCCGGCGACTCCTCCTCGCCGGACGTCGCCGAGATTCGCGAGGCTCTCGCCGCGGGCCGAGAGGTCTCGCGGCCGCTCACCCTGCGCCGCGCCGACGGGTCGCGCGTTGATGTGCCGAACGGTGCTGTCGCCGATCCTCGGGCCCGACGACCTGCCGACGCACTGGGTCGTGGCCCTGCAGGACCTCACGGAACAGCTGACGCACGACGCCGAGCAGGCGGCACTGGTCGAGGCGGAGCGGCGGGAGCGGCGCAGCCTCGGGCTGATCGCGCAGGTGTCCGACCTGCTGATGGACGTCGACGACCCGCACGCGCTGCGGGAGATCGCGACGATGCTGCGCCGCGCCGTCGTGGGCTGGGCCCAGTTCTACCTGGACGACGGTGGGCTGCGGCCCACGGACGGCATCGTTGCAGGTCAGATGCAGTCTGGACGCGGCGCCCGGCACCGTGACGTGCGTCGCCCCCAAGGTCAGGACGCCGTCCAGGCGTTGCTCGACGGCCAGAGTGATCGCCCGTTCGACCTCGGCCCCGAGGGTTCGTATGCGGCCGGCAGCACGTCCGCCTGGCTCGCGCTGAACGTCGACGAGCACCTGCAGGCGCTCGTCGCCGACGACGACCACACGCCGCCGTCGCAGGACGCGCAGGTCGTCGTCTTCCCGCTGCCCGGCCGGCGGCGAGTGCTCGGCGTGCTCACGGTGCTGGCGGTCGGCGGGCTGCGCGGGCTCGAACCGTCGGCGCGGACCGTCCTGGAGCTGACCGCGCGCCGCGTCGGGCTGGTCATCGACAACGCGCGCCTCTACGAGCGCGAGCACCGTCTGGCCGAGACGCTGCAGCGCGCGATGCTGCCCGAGCAGGCGGAGGTCGACGGGCTGGACGTGTGGACCTACTACGCACCCAACTCGGAGAACGCCCAGGTCGGCGGCGACTGGTACGACGTCCTGCAGGTCTCGCCGGACGTGGTCGGCGTGGTGATCGGCGACGTGGTGGGGCACGACGTCGAGGCCGCCGCCGCGATGGGCCAGCTGCGCTCCGTGGTCCGTTCGTACATGTTCGACATCACGACGCCCGGGCCCGTGCTGGAGCGCGTCGACCAGCTCGTGGCGGGCATGCGGGTCCCGCGTCCGGCCAGCCTGGTCCTGTCCACGCTGAGCCGTGCCGACGGTGTGTGGCGGCTCCACTACTCGCGGGCCGGGCACCTGCCGGCGCTGCTCGTCCGCGAGGGCGTCGTGACCGCGTTGGACGACGCCCCGGGCTCGCTGATCGGCTTCGGCAGCAAGCCGCGCACCACCGGCTCCGCCGAGCTGCAGCCCGGTGACGTGGTGCTCTACTACACGGACGGGCTCATCGAGCGGCGCGACCGGGGGCTGCGCGAGGGGCTCGCGACGCTCTCGGCGGTGGCCGCCGGGATCACCGCCCTGGACGCCGCCGGCGTCGGCGAGGAGCTCCTGTCCCGGCTCGCGGACCACCCCGAGGACGACGTCGCCGTCGTCGTCGTGCGCGTGCCCTCGCCGCACGACAGCTCGTCGCGGGTCCGCAGCCCGCGGCGACGGCGGTGGTCGCTGCCGAGCGAGGCGGCGTCGATCGGTCGGGCCCGGCACGCCGTCGTGCGCACCTGCCACGCCTGGGGCATCGCCGACGCCGCGAACGCCGAGCTGGTGGTGTCCGAGCTCGTCGCCAACGCCGTGCTGCACGGGTACGGCCACGTGTCCCTGCAGCTCTACGACACGGGCGACGGCCTGCGCATCGAGGTCGAGGACGCCAACCCGACCCCACCGGTCTCGACCGACGGCCACCCCGGACGCGTGGGCGGATTCGGCATGCAGATCGTGGAGCGCCTGGCGGACTGGGGTTGGCGCCAGTCACGGGGCGGCAAGCTGGTCTGGGCCAAGGTGCGGCCGGCCCCGCTGCCCGAACCTACGCCGGAGTAGAGGCGCCGTCCGGGCGACGGAAGCCCGAGTCGGCGGAGCCCTTCTCGCAGTGGTGCTCGGCGTCGACCCGGAAGAGGTCGAGAGCGCCACAGATCTCGATCACGAACAGGTCGCGTTGGTCCGCACCGCGCAGGACGGTCACGCCGCCGCGCTTGCGGTTGGCGTCGGCCAGGGAGATCAGGAACGCGGCACCGGTCGAGTCCATGAAGCTGACCTCGCACATGTCCACCACGAGCAGCTGGTGCCGCAGGCCGACCACGCGCGCGGCAGATCTCCGGGAACTGGTCGCGCTCGGCCAGGTCGAGATCCCCGGCGACGGTCAGTGTCGTCGTCGTCGAAGAGGTCGAGATCTCGATCATCGGGTAGGCCCGTCTTCGTGGCCTGCGCGCTCGGGGGCGCGCGCTGGGCCGGCTGTGCGTGCCGAACACTGGTCCAGGTCGGCGGGTCGACTGTAATCGCGCTGGATCGTGCGTGCACCCGCAAAGTGGGTGAGACACACTGACGCCATGAGCCACGAGAACCTGCTGGACGGACCCGCGCCCACCCTCCTGCCGACGGACGGCGCCGATGCCGACGCCCGCGCCGCTCTGTCGTCCGGGTCCTCCCCGCGCGAGGCGGTGCCCGCCGCGCCCGCGTCGTCGTTGGTCTGGGCGCTGCTGGCCGAGCACGCGCTCGCCGACGAGGGCGACCCGGTCGCCGGCTACGCCTACGCCCGAACCGGCTACCACCGCGGCCTCGACGCGCTGCGCCGGGCCGGCTGGAAGGGCCGCGGACCTGTCCCCGTCGACCACCAGCCCAACCAGGGGTTCCTCCGCGCGCTGCTCGCCCTCGCGGAGGCCGCCGAGGCGATCGAGGAGTCCGAGGAGTCCGCCCGCTGCCTCCAGTTCCTCGTCGACTGCGGCACGTCGGACGACGAGGTGGCGGCCCTGCGCTGACGGGTCGGCCGATGTCGCTCGACCATGACCTCGGTGACGTTCTCGCGGGCCTTGGCGACACCCAGGTCATGCTCGAGCCGGATTCCGGCGCGACCTGACCGTTTCTTGACGATCCGGTAGCCTCTCGGAGGTACTGGGTCCCTGCCGCCCGGTGCCCGGGCCCGTGCAAGCGCCGTTCGTCGGCCTCCGCCGTGCCGCCCGTAGCACAGGCAGGTGGGAGTGGTGATTCAGATGCCGGCCGTCGTGGTGCTCGGAGCCCAGTGGGGCGACGAGGGCAAAGGCAAGGCGACCGACCAGCTCGGCGCCCGCACGGACTACGTCGTCAAGTTCAACGGCGGGAACAACGCCGGGCACACCGTCGTCATCGACGGCGAGAAGTACGCCCTGCACCTCCTGCCGTCGGGCATCCTCTCGCCCGGCGTCGTCCCCGTGATCGGCAACGGCGTCGTCGTCGACATCGACGTGCTGTTCCAGGAGATCGACGCCCTCGAGGCGCGCGGCGTCGACACCGGCGCGCTCGTCGTCTCGTCGGCCGCGCACGTCATCGCCCCGTACAACCGGACGCTCGACAAGGTCACGGAGCGGTTCCTGGGCAAGCGGCGCATCGGCACCACCGGCCGCGGGATCGGACCGGCCTACTCGGACAAGATCAACCGCGTCGGCATCCGCATGCAGGACCTGTTCGACGAGAAGATCCTGACCGAGAAGATCGAGGGCGCCCTCGACCAGAAGAACCACCTGCTGGTCAAGGTCTACAACCGTCGCGCGATCACCGTCGAGGAGACCCTCGAGGACCTGCTGCGCCACGCCGACCGCCTCAAGCCGCTCGTCGGCGACACCCCGCTGCTGCTGAACACGGCGCTCGACGAGGGCAAGACCCTCGTCTTCGAGGCCGGGCCAGGCGACCATGCTCGACATCGACCACGGCACCTACCCGTTCGTGACGTCGTCGTCGGCCACCGCCGGCGGTGCCTGCACGGGCTCCGGCGTCGGGCCGACGAGGATCGACCGCGTCGTCGCGGTGGCCAAGGCGTACACCACCCGCGTGGGCGAGGGCCCGTTCCCCACCGAGCTGCTCGACGACGACGGCGAGTGGCTGCGGCAGACCGGCGGCGAGTTCGGCACGACCACCGGCCGCCCGCGCCGCTGCGGCTGGTACGACGCCGTCGTGGTCCGCTACGCCAGCCGCATCAACGGCCTGACCGACCTGGTCGTCACGAAGCTCGACGTGCTGACCGGCCTCGAGAAGATCCCCGTCGCGGTGGCCTACGACGTCAACGGCCGGCGCTTCGACGAGATGCCGGACGACCAGTCGGACTTCCACCACGCCACGCCGATCTACGAGTACCACGACGGCTGGACGCAGGACATCAGCACGGCGCGGGAGTTCGACGACCTGCCGGTCAACGCTCAGCGCTACCTGCTTCGGCTCGAGGAGATCTCGGGCGCCCGGATCTCGTCGATCGGCGTCGGCCCCGGCCGCGAGGCCACGATCATCCGCCACGAGCTGCTCAGCTGAGTCAGTCGGTGGCCAGGCGCGCGTGCCGGTGCATGTCGTGCCAGCCGTCGGCGTGCAGAGCGTCGTCGCGCAGCGTGCCCTCGGCGACGAAGCCCGCGCGGGTGGCCACGGCGCACGAGGCCGGGTTGCGGGTGGAGTGGTCGACGACGAACCGGTGCACACCGAGCACGTCGAACGCCCAGCGGCTGACCGCCGTCAGTGCGCCGGACGCCGCCCCGCGTCTGCGCCACGCGGGTGCCACCCAGTAGGACACCTCGGAGACGCCGTCGGCATGGTTGAGGTGGCGCAGGCCGATCTGCCCCACCGGCTCGTCGCCCATCTCCATGGCCCAGCTGGAGCCGGTCTCGTCGGCCCACTGCTGCGGCCACTGCGCGATCCAGGCCGCGGCCTCGTCGGGCGTCATCGACCGGGTGTGCCACCGTTGGATGTCCGGATCCGCGTAGGCGGCGACCACGAGGTCGACATCGTCGGCGAGCCACGGCCGTAGGCGCACCGGTCCCGCGTCGAGCTCTGGTTGGTGCAGGGAGCTCAGCAGCCCGCGCGGGACGGCGTCAACGGTGTTCCGAGGCACGTCGGCCAGGTTAGCGGCGCCGAGGGCGAACCCCGATCGGTAGGCTCTCCACCCGTGAAGATCCTCGTCGTCGGCACCGGTGCCCGTGAGCACGCACTCGTCCGCTCGCTCTGGCTCGACCCCGCGGTGACCGAGCTGCACGCCGCCCCGGGCAACCCCGGGATCGGGCAGCTGGCGCGCCTCCACGCTGTCGACCCGCTCGACGGCGCGGCCGTCGCGGCGCTCGCGAGCGAGGTCGGCGCCGACCTCGTGGTCGTCGGCCCCGAGGCCCCGCTGGTGGCCGGCGTGGCGGACGCCGTCCGCGCCGTCGGCATCGCGGCGTTCGGGCCGTCCGCCGCCGCGGCGCAGCTCGAGGGGTCGAAGGCGTTCGCCAAGGACGTCATGTCCGCCGCGGGTGTCCCGACCGCCGAGCCACGCGTTGCCTCGACGCTGGACGAGGCGGAAGCCGGCCTGGACGCGTTCGGTCCGCCGTACGTGGTCAAGGACGACGGGCTTGCGGCAGGCAAGGGTGTCGTCGTGACCGACGACCGCCACGCGGCGCTCGCGCACGCGGCCGAGTGCCTCGCCAAGCCCGGGAGCCGCGTGGTGATCGAGGACTACCTCGACGGCCCCGAGGTGTCGCTGTTCGTCCTGTCCGACGGGGTCGACGTGGTGCCGCTCGTGCCGGCGCAGGACTTCAAGCGGGTCGACGACGGCGACGAGGGACCCAACACCGGCGGGATGGGTGCGTACTCGCCGCTGCCCTGGGCGCCGCTGGACCTCGTCGAGAACGTGCTCAGGCAGGTGGCGCGGCCCACGATCGCCGAGATGGCCCGGCGCGGCACACCCTTCGCCGGCGTCCTGTACGTCGGCCTGGCCATGACCAGCAACGGCATGAAGGTGGTCGAGTTCAACGCGCGGTTCGGCGACCCCGAGACGCAGGTCGTCCTGGCCCGGCTCGCGACCCCGCTCGCGGGGGTGCTGTACGCCGCCGCGACCGGCTCGCTCGGCGCGCTGCCCCCGCTGGAGTGGCTCGACGACGCCGCCGTCACCGTCGTGATCGCCTCCGGCGGCTACCCCGGATCGGTGCGGTCGGGGGACCCGATCACCGGGATCGAGGACGCCGAAGCATTGCCGGGGGTGCACGTCCTGCACGCCGGCACCGCGCTGCAGCTCAACTCCGCGGCCGACGACGACGACGCGATCGACGGTGCGCACCTGGTGTCCGCGGGCGGTCGCGTGCTGTCCGTGGTCGGCGTCGGGCCCGACCTGGCCGCCGCACGCCGCGCCGCCTACAGCGGGGTCGAGCAGATCGACCTGCCCCACTCGCACCACCGCAACGACATCGCGGCCTCTGCCGCGGACGGCCCGCTCGTCTAGCGACCCGTCGCGCCCGGGCGTGCGGCAGGATCGTGTCGGGTTCCGACGAGAGGAGCGACCATGGGGTTCGTGTACGGCGACGGCGCGTGGGGCGGCGACCCCGCGGTGCCACCCAGCCTGCGCATCGAGGTGCGGGACGGGGACATCGCGATCGTCGACTACGCGCCGGCCCCGGCCGGTCTGGGACGGTTCTACCTGGGCTTCCAGCCGCGCGACTACTTCGACGACCCCTTCGAGTCCGCGCCCGTCGACCTCGCCGCCGAGTCGGAGGCGTTCGCGGAGTGGGCGCTGCTCGTCGGTGCGGTGGACGTCGAGGCCAAGCACGTGCGCCGCCTGCTCGCCGACGAGCACGTCGACGAGCCCCAAGACACGTTCGTCGAGGAGACCGTCGAGAGGCTGGTCCGATTGGTCGGGCTGCCCATCCCGGAGGGTCTCAACGAGGCCGGCGACGGGCTGCTCTGACGTCAGGCGGCCGCCCGGACCTTCGCGGTCGCGGTCGGTGACGAGCTGGTCGACGAGCGTCCTGGTCCATGGGCGTCGCGCCGCCGGCCACCACGAGGATCGCGGTGTGCCCGACCACGACGATGTGCGTGACGGACGAGTAGTGCGCGGCGGTGTCGCCAGAGCCCTGCGTGACGTCCATGGAGTAAGCCGCTGCCCGATCGCCGACCGGCGGCGTCGCCACCTGGCCGTACGCGACGGTGGTGACGGTGCCATCAGGCGCCGGTCACCGTGATCGACGGGCAGCGGGTGACGAACGCCAGCACGGGATCGAGCACCGCCGGGGTCGGGATCGCCCGTGAACGAGAGGATCGACTCCTCGAGGACGTGCACGTCGGGCGTGAAGAAGTGCGTCGACTTCGCGGCCAGCGCCTGCACCGCCCCGTCCGCGGATGCTGCGGGCAGCTGGCAGTCCGGCGGGGCGACCGCAGCCTGCTCTCCGCCGGCGCCCGAGGGGTTGCCGGGTGTTCCCTCGCTCGCCGGTCCGTCGCCCTGCTGCCAGTCCGCAGGAACCTGCGGCGGCGCTGAGCAGAGCGGTCGCGATCTGGGCCTCCGAGAGCGTGAGGTCGCCGACCGGTCGCCGGCGCGACCACGGGAACGGGCGTCATCCCGACGCAGCGGCGGCGGGGCGTCCGCGTCGGGCTTGTCCGGCGCAGGCAGCGGTCAGCAGCAGCACGCCGACGAGACCGACGGCGATCCGGCCGAACCGCACAGAGCGCATGTGAGAGAAACGGCATTCCGGGCGTCTCGGGTGATGGGCCGTTCGGGTGACGCCGGGTGGGTGCGCCACACTTGGCCACGTGACTCGTGAGCTTCCTGGCTGGACCCACACCTACTCCGGCAAGGTCCGTGACCTGTACGTGCCGAGCGCGCCGTCCGATCTCGGGGATGTCGTCCTCGTCGTCGCCAGCGACCGCGTCTCGGCCTACGACCACGTGCTCAGCCCCGGCATCCCGGGCAAGGGCGTCGTGCTCACCACCCTCAGCCTGTGGTGGTTCGACCAGCTCGCCGACCTGGTGCCCAACCACGTCGTCTCGACCGACGTCCCGTCCGAGGTCGCCGGCCGCGCGATGATCTGCCGACGGCTCGAGATGTTCCCCGTCGAGTGCGTCGCGCGCGGCTACCTGACCGGTTCCGGGCTGGCCGAGTACGAGGTCTCCGGGTCGGTCACCGGCATCGACCTGCCGCCCGGGCTCGTCGACGGGTCTCGGCTGCCGACGCCGATCTTCACGCCCGCCACCAAGGCGGCGTTGGGCGAGCACGACGAGAACGTGCCGTTCTCGGCGGTCGTCGAGACCGTCGGCGCGTCCGGACGCCGCAGCGTTGCGCGATCTGACGCTCGCCGTCTACGAGCGTGCCGAGCAGATCGCCCGGAGCGCGGCGTGATCCTCGCCGACACCAAGCTCGAGTTCGGCACCGACCCGACGACCGGCGCGATCACCCTCGGCGACGAGGTCCTCACGCCCGACTCCTCGCGGTTCTGGCCCGCCGACTCGTGGGAGCCCGGCCACGCGCAGCCCAGCTTCGACAAGCAGTTCGTGCGCGACTGGCTGACGTCGTCGGCCTCGGGCTGGGACCGCGCGTCGGACACGCCCCCGCCCGCGCTGCCGCAGGACGTCGTGACGCGCACGCGCGACCGGTACCTCGAGGCGTACGAGCGGCTGACGGGTTCGACGCTGGTGCTCTAGTCGAGCCGGATGTCGGCCATGGTCGTCAGCTCGATCCAGCGTCCCTGCTGCTGCGTCGAGACCGGATCCAGCACGTCGGCGGCGACCAGTGGCCCGAGGTCCAGGCCGGTGAGATCGGCGACGTCCGCGACCGGCACCTGGTACGTCAGGAACGGCCCGAGCGGCGGGACACCCACCGCGAGGTTCGTGATCAGCGGGCGTCTGGTCGAGGACGAAGGCCGCCGCCCGCAGCACCGTGCCGTCCGCGGCCCAGGACGCCACCTTCCAGAACTGCCGGGGGATGGCGACGCCGCGGTACACCGGGTCGTCGTCGGCGAGCACCGGGCCCGTGAACACCGACAGCCTCAACCGGTAGGTGCTCGCATACGCCAGCACGTGGTCCTCGAGCCCGACCCACAGCCGCTCACCCTGGTTGAACGCGGACGCCTGCGGTGCCGCGTTCGGATAGGCGAAGGTCTGCTGGTTGGCGACGGTCGCGGCGGGACCCCAGACCGGGTCACGACGACGGACCAGGTGCCCGCGGTCGAGGTCGTTGTTCGCGTACAGCTCCGGACCGCACTGCTCGCCGGGCGGAACACGCGGGTCGAGGTGCCAGTCGTCGCCACGCGCGATGTCCTTGAGGTCGGCGCCGTCGATGTTCACCGCCGTCGCCGCGGCGAGCCGGCGCACCGGGTCGAGCAGCACGGTGAAGTGCACCGAGGGCAGCTCGCGCACGGTCTGCGGGGTTCCCGGTAGCGGCACCGGCGGGCCGAGGAAGTCCGGGTCGTAGCCCGGCTCTACGGTGCTCATATGTCGACCGTAACGACCACCCCCGACGGGCCGCACCCGGCGGTGCTGCTGCGCGACGCGCGGCTGGTCGGCTCGTCGTCCCCTGTGGACGTCCTCCTGCGGGACGGGCGGATCGCCGCAGTGGGCACCGCGCTCGACGCGCCTGAGATGGTCGACCTGGACGGCCGCTGGCTCATGCCGGGGCTGTGGGACGCGCACGTGCACCTGACGCAGTGGGCGCTCGTCCGGGGGCGGCTCGACGTGTCCGCGGCCTCGTCGGCGGCGCACGCCGTCCGCCTGGTGGCGGAGCGACTCGCGGTCGCGCGCCCGGCGCCCGGCACCGCGCTCGTGGGGTTCGGGTTCCGCGACGCCCTGTGGCCCGACACCCCGACGGCGTCGCTGCTCGATGATGCCGTCGGCGACGTGCCGGTCGTCCTGGTCTCGGGGGACCTGCACTGCGCGTGGGTGTCGACCGCCGGCCTACGGTTCCTCGGTGTGCCCGCGCACGCGACGGGGCTGCTGCGCGAGGCGGAGTGGTTGCCCCGGTCGGGCGCGGTCGACCACGTGCCCGACGAGGTCTCCGATGCGCTCGTGCACGAGGCGTCGGTGTCCGCGGCGGCGCGCGGCGTGGTCGGCGTCGTGGACTTCGAGATCGCCGACAACCTCGCTGTCTGGCGTCGTCGCGCCGCCGCCCGACCCGGCGTGGTGCGGGTCCGGGCGGGTGTCTGGGAGCCCTATCTCGACCGCGTCCTGCGGGAGGAGCTGCACACGGGCGACTCGCTAGGGTCGCCGCTGCTCGAGCAGGGCCCGCTGAAGGTCATCACCGACGGCTCCCTGAACACCCGCACCGCCTACTGCCACGACCCGTATCCGGGCACCGCCTCGCGCGGCGCCCTCGCGGTCGCTCCCGATCGGCTCGTGCCGCTCATGGCGCACGCGACCCGGCACGGCCTGCAGTGCGCGATCCACGCGATCGGCGACGCCGCGAACGACCTGGCGCTCGACGCGTTCCGCGACTCGGGCGCCGCCGGGTCGATCGAGCACGCCCAGCTGCTCTCGGCCGGCGCGTGGGAGCGGTTCGCGGCCCTCGGTATCGTCGCCAGCGTGCAGCCCGAGCATGCGATGGACGATCGCGACGTCGCCGACCGGCACTGGGTGGGTCGGACCGATCGGTCGTTCGTGCTCGCCGACCTGCACCGCGCTGGGGTCCGGCTCGCGCTCGGGTCCGATGCTCCGGTCGCGCCGCTCGACCCGTGGGTCGCCCTCGATGCGGCGGTCACGCGCTCGCGGGACGGTCGGCCGCCGTGGCATCCCGAGCAGGCGCTCGACCGCCGGGTCGCGCTCGCGTCGTCGGTCGACGGGCGCGGCCTGGTGCCGGTGGTCGGTGCCCCCGCGGACCTCGTCGTGCTCGACGCCGATCCGCTCGGCTGCGCCGCTGCGGTCGATGCCGGTCGCGGGGACCCTCGTCGCCGGCACGTGGTCGCACCGGACGGGTTTCTGATGCGCGCGGTCGTGATCGAGACGTTCGGCGTCCTGCCTACGGTCCGCGACGTCCCCGAGCCCGCGTGTCCCGACGACGGCGTCGTCCTGCGCGTCACCGCGACCGGCGTCTGCCGCAGCGACTGGCATGCCTGGCAGGGCCACGACTCCGACGTCTCGCTGCCGCACGTGCCGGGCCACGAGCTCGCGGGGGTGGTGGTCGTCGTCGGCCCGCGCGTGACCCGCTGGTCCGTCGGGGACGCCGTGACGGTGCCGTTCGTCTGCGCGTGCGGTGTCGTGCGCCGCGTGCCTGGCCGGCGAGCAGCAGGTGTGCGAGAACCAGCGCCAACCGGGCTTCACCGATGACGGCTCCTACGCCGAGCTACGTCGCGCTGCACCATGCCGACGTGAACCTCGTCCGGCTGCCTGAGGGGATGTCGCCCGTGGTCGCGGCGGGCCTCGGGTGCCGGTTCGCGACCGCCTACCGCGCGTTGACCGTGCACGGTCGCGTCCGGCCGGGGGACTGGGTCGCCGTGCACGGCTGCGGCGGTGTCGGGCTCTCGGCGGTGCTGATCGCGGTCGCCCTCGGGGCGCAGGTCGTCGCGACCGACATCTCCTCCGCCGCGCGTGAGGCCGCGCTCGCCCTGGGTGCCGCGGTCGTCCTCGACGCGTCGGCCGACCCGGTCCCGGCGATCCGGTCCGCCACCGGCGGCGGCGCCCACGTCTCGCTCGACGCCCTCGGCAGCACGCAGACGGCGACGGCCTCGATCCTCGGGCTGCGACGCCGCGGACGGCACGTCCAGGTCGGTCTCCTGCTCGGCGCCGACGCCGCGCCCGCCCTGCCCATGGGCCGCGTCATCGCGTGGGAGCTGGAGCTCTACGGCAGCCACGGCATGGCGGCGCACGAGTACCCGGAGATGCTCTCCCGGATCGCGTCGGGTGACCTGGACCCCTCGCGCCTGATCGGTCGCACGATCGGTCTCGACGAGGCCCCGGCAGCCCTTGCGGCCCTCGGGTCGGGCGCGGGCGGACCGGGTATGACGGTCGTCGTCCCTGCGGTCAGCTGACCGGGCGCCAACGTCTTTCGCGCCAGAGCGCCCACCCAGCGCGCTCAACTTCGCTAGCGTGCCCGCGACCGTCCACGACCGAGGGAGCACCCTCGTGTAGCCGCACGAACACCGATCTGTACTTCGTCGACGCCTCCCCGGAGCGGGTCTGGGCACTGGTCGCGGACCCGACGGTGATCGAGGAGATGGTCGCGCACGGCGTGACGTTCGAGCCGGAGATCAGCGGGCCGGTCTCGACGGGGGACACGTGGGTCGAGGTGCACGGCGAGGAGTGCGACGGCGAGCGCGTCCCGTGGGAGGCCGTCGAGGCGCGCGCTCCGGAGTTCCTGCGGATGGACGGGTGGCAGACCGGGATCCGGCAGACCGCGACGTACGAGCTCAGGCCGCACGACGGCGGCACCATGCTGCGGACCACGCTGACGATGACGCCGACCTTCGCGGCCGCTCGACGTTGCGGCCGTTGATGTGGCTGCTGCTCGCGGTGGGCCGTTGGGTTGGTGGGTCGCCAAGCAGCCCGACCTGGTCAAGGAGAACCTGCCGGCGAGGATCGCGCGCGCGCCCACCGACTGACACGTCGCCGATCTCGTCTGCGGACTCGCTAGAATTGCCGCGACCCCCCACCGCCGCGCGAACACCTGGAGCCCTTTCGTGGGACGAGTCGTCGTCGATGTCATGCCGAAGCCCGAGATCCTCGACCCGCAGGGCAAGGCCGTCGCCGGCGTGCTGCCGCGCGTCGGGTTCGGGCAGTTCGCCTCCGTCCGTCAGGGCAAGCGGTTCGAGCTCGAGGTCGACGGGCCGGTGACCGAGGAGATCCTCGCGGCGGCTCGCGCCGCCGGCGAGCAGGTCCTGTCCAACCCGGTGATCGAGGACGTCGTCGCGGTCTACGAGGACGCCCAGGCATGACACGGATCGGCGTCGTCACCTTCCCCGGCACGCTGGACGACCGGGACGCCGCACGCGCGGTCCGCCTCGCCGGTGCCGAGGCCGTGAGCCTCTGGCACGGCGACGCCGACCTGCACGGGGTCGACGCGGTCGTCCTGCCGGGCGGCTTCTCCTACGGCGACTACCTGCGCGCCGGCGCCATCAGCCGGTTCGCGCCGGTCATGGGCGAGATCGTCGACGCGGCCCGCAACGGTCTGCCGGTCCTCGGCATCTGCAACGGATTCCAGGTGCTCACCGAGGCGCACCTGCTGCCCGGCTCGATGATCAAGAACGACCACCTGCACTTCGTCTGCCGCGAGCAGGTCCTCTCGGTCGACAACGTGGACACCGCGTGGACCCGCGACTACACGGCCGGCGAGCACATCACGATCCCGCTGAAGAACCAGGACGGCCAGTACGTCGCCGACGAGCACACCCTCGACGAGCTCGAGGGCGAGGGTCGCGTCGTGTTCCGCTACCAAGGCTGGAACCCGAACGGGTCGCGACGAGGCATCGCCGGCATCTCGAACGCCGCGGGGAACGTCGTCGGCCTCATGCCCCACCCCGAGCACGCGGTCGAGCCGGGCTTCGGGCCGGACGGCTCGAAGGGCCCGCGGACGGGCGTCGACGGGCTGCGCTTCTTCACCTCGGTCCTGAAGACCCTCGTCGGTTGACCGCCGTTCTGAGCCTCGTCTCGTGGGACGACCCCGACGCGAAGCAGTTGCGGGACGCACAGCAGGCCGAGCTGCGCGCCCTCTACGGCGAGGAGGACCTCGGTCACGACATGACCGGCGAGGACATCGTCGCCATGGTTCTGGTGACCGACGGTGACCCCGTGGCCTGCGGCGCGATCCGCGACCTCGGCGACGGGCTCGGCGAGCTCAAGCGGCTCTACGTGGTCCCGCAGGCGCGCGGCCGCGGCCTCTCGCGACAGGTCATGACCGAGCTCGAACGCCTGGCGGTCGAGCAGGGGTTCCACCGGCTGATCCTCGAGACCGGCGTCCTGCAGGTCGAGGCCATGGGCCTGTACATGTCGGCGGGCTACCGCTCGATCCCGAACTTCGGCGAGTACGCGCAGTTCGAGGCGTCACGGTGCTTCGGCAAGGACCTCACGGAGGAACCCCGTCGGCGCGGCCCCCGGGGCACCGGCACGCTGTCGCTGCGGCACGTCGACTGGGAGGACCCGGACGCGGTCGCGCTGCGCTACGCGATGTGGCGGGACATCGAGGTCCGCTACCCGGAGATCGTCGCGGACACGCCTGGCGGATTCCGGGTCGACGACCCACGGCAGGGCGTCGGGACGATCAGCACGGTGATCGCGGACCTCGACGGTGTCGCCGTCGGCTGCGCCTCGCTGCGGTCCGCGAAGGCCGGCTATCCGGAAGGCTCGGGAGAGCTGAAGAAGCTCTGGGTCGACGACGCCGCCCGAGGCGTCGGCGCGGCCCGCGCGCTCCTGGCGGCCATCGAGGACGACGCCCGCGCGGCGGGCATGACCAACATCGTCCTGCAGACCGGCATCCGGCAGCCGGAGGCGGTCACGCTCTACCTGGCGACCGGATACCGACCGATCGTGCCCTTCGGCAGCTACACCGACGACTTCCTCTCGCTGCTCTTCGGCAAGCACCTGAGCTGACTCTCAGGCAGGCCACTGGTTCCGGTGGTGGGCCTCCGGAACCCTGCTTACGGTGTTGCGCCGCCCCGACGAGTTCGCGTCGGCGGCGGTCCACATACGCAGGAGGTTCGCATGACTCACGACGAAGACGTCGCCACGGTGGCCAAGCTGGTCAAGGACGCGAGGTTCGCGATGCTCACCACGGTGGGCGAAGGCGGCGCACTGGTCAGCCGGCCGATGGGCGTGCAGGACATCGACTACGACGGCGACCTCTGGTTCTTCGCCGACGCCGACAGCCACAAGGTGCACGAGATCGAGGCGGGCAGCCCCGCCAACGCGTCGTTCTCCGACTCGACGGCATGGGTCTCGGTCTCCGGGTCGGCCGAGGTGGTCCGCGACCTCGACAAGATCACCGAGCTCTGGGGTCCCACGGCGGACGCCTGGTTCCCCGACGGTCCGACGACGCCGGGCGTCGTGCTCATCGCCGTGCGAGGCGAGACCGCGGAGTACTGGCACGCGCCCGGAGGCAAGCTCACCACCGCGTTCAGCCTGGTGAAGGCGAAGCTCACGGGAGAGCGTTACGACGGCGGCGAGAACGAGACCGTCAGGCTCTGACCTCAGGCGCCGATCACGCTGATCACCAGCGCGATGATGACCGTGCCGAACAGGTACGACAGCAGGGCGTGGGGGAGCGCGGTCCGACGCATGACCGACGATCCGAGGTCGGTGTCGGAGATCGCGAAGCTCATGCCGATCGTCGCGGCCGTGTAGGCGAAGTCGGAGTACCGCGGGTCGGCGTCCTGGTGGAAGTCGATGCCCCCGGCACCGTTCGTCAGATAGAGGCGCGCGTACCGCAGGGCGAAGACCGTGTGGATCGCTGCCCAGGACGCGACGACGCTCGCGAGCATCGCGATCGTGGGCAGCGCTCGGCCCTTGTCGGGTCCGAGCACGACCTCCAGGACGCCGATGAGGCTGACCAGTCCGGCGACGATGACGATCGCGTGCGCCCCGACCCGCGTCGGCTCCTCGCGCGTCGCGTGCGCCATGGTCTGGTCCGCGTCCATCGGGTAGACGGCCCACCACGTCCACGCGACGAAGACCAGCGCGGTGGTCGCCCACCCGGCCAGCACGGAGGCGGGCACGGACATCCACCCGATGCTCAGCGCGACGACCACGCCGACCACGAGGCCCTACGAGCAGTCGGATCATCGGAGCGACGTCGCCGCGCCGTCGTGTGTTCGCCATGCCCGCAGTGTTCCGTGTGGGTCCCACCAGATGCGGGAGGCGTCAGCGGGCGAGTGTGTCCAGGGCCTGCGTCAGGTCGTCGATGAGGTCGTCGGGGTCCTCGAGCCCCACCGAGAACCGGAGCGTCGACTCCGCGATCCCCACCGCCGACCGCCCGTCGGCACCCAGCTTGCGGTGCGTCGTGGTGGCCGGGTGCGTGACGATCGACTTGGCGTCGCCGAGGTTGTTCGAGATGTCGATGATCCGCAGCGCGTCGACGACGCCGAACGTCGCCTTCTTCGCGACGTCGGGCGTCGCACCCTCGGGCACGGCCAGGTTGAACGTCACCACGGTGCCGCCTCCGGTCTGCTGGCGCAAGGCCAGCTCGTGCTGCGGGTGCGAGGGCAGGTACGGATAGCGGACGAGCGAGACGCCGGGCTGCTCCTCGAGCCACGTCGCGAGCCGCAGGGCGGAGGCGGTCTGGTGCCGGACCCGCAGCGACAACGTCTCGAGGCCCTTGAGCAGCACCCACGCGTTGAACGCCGACAGCGACGGCCCGGTGTTCCGGATGAGCGTCTGCACCGGCCCGTCGATGTACTCGTCGGACCCGAGGATCGCTCCGCCGAGCACGCGCCCCTGGCCGTCGATGTGCTTGGTCGCGGAGTAGACGATGACGTCGGCGCCGAAGTCGAGCGGCCGGGACAGCACGGGGGTGGCGAAGACGTTGTCGACGATGACCAGGGCACCGGCGGCGTGCGCGAGCGCCGAGACCGCCGCGATGTCGACGAGGTCCTGCATCGGGTTGGACGGCGTCTCGAAGAACACCACGTCGGCGGGCGTCGAGAGCGCCTCCTGCCACTGCGCGAGGTCGTGCCCGTCGACGTAGTCGGTCCGCACGCCCCACTTGGCCAGGATCTCCTCGAAGATCACGACCGTGGAGCCGAACAGCGCGCGTGCGGACACGATGCGCGACCCGGACTTCACGACGGCCGCCAGCGCCGTGAACACGGCCGACATCCCGCTCGCGGTGGCGTAGGCCGCCTCGGCGCCGTCGAGCAGGCGCAGGCGCTCCTCGAACGTCGAGACCGTCGGGTTGTTGTACCGGGAGTACAGGAACCGGTCGCGCTCACCCGCGAACGCCGCCTCGGCCTCGGCGGCGTTCGCGTAGACGTATCCCTGCGTCACGAAGATCGCCTCGGACATCTCCTGGAACTGCGAGCGGACCAGCCCGCCGCGCACGGCGAGCGTGTCGGGTCGCAGGCCCTGCTTGGGCGCCTTGTGGTCGTCCCAGTCGCCGGGCCCCGGCACGCGCGCACTCATCGCTGCCGCCACGGCAGGCCGGCCGCGCGCCAGCCCGAGTGCCCGCGGTGCCCGTCGTCGCCCACGTCGCCCTCGAAGCCCTCGAGCACGTTGTACGCCGGACCCAGCCCGGCGGCCGTCGCCGTGTTCGCCGCCGCGATCGAGCGCACCCCCGACCGGCACAGGAACACGATCGGTCGCCCGTCCCCGGGTGTCAGGCCGACCTCGCTGAGCTGCTTGAGGAACTGCGGGTTGGGGCGTCCCGACGGGTACGACACCCACTCCACCAGCGCGGCGCGGCCGCCGATCGCCGACCCGTCCGGGATGCCCACGTAGGCCCACTCGGCGTCCGTCCGCACGTCGACGAGCACCGCGTTCTCGTCGGAGGTCAACAGCTCCCAGGCCTGCTGGGGGGTCAGGTCGCCGGCGTAGCTCATACGGGCCTCGTCTCGTGGGTCACGGGTACCTCCATCGGTCCTGGCGGTAGCACCCTCGTCCGGTCACTGTCGTGACCGCGGGTTGCTGCGGCGTCGTCGAGCCAGATCTCTCGGCCGCTCTGGATGGTGTCGGCGATGCTAGTGCGGCAGCCGCACGTTTCCAACTGATGGGATCGCGGTCTTGCCATCCGAGATGATCGCGGCCGCCCGTTGACATCCGCGCGGGCTGCCGGGGACCCTCGTCTCAGGTCATGAGCGCCAGCGTCAAGCCCCGGCTCGCTGGCCGGCAACCCTCCTCCGCGGCGGGGTGCCCCGGGTGACGACCTGGCCGTGCTCCGTCCGGGGCGTGGCAAGCGCGGGGTCCGCCGGCTGTCGTCGGCCGAATGGGCGGCCCTCGAGATCTGTCGGAGGACCCTCATGACCGCTACCACCGAGCGCCTGTCGTGTGCCGACGTCGATGAGGTGGGCGCGCTGCTCCCCGTCGTCGGCGGCAACACCACCGTGCCCCTCGTCGACGGCACGCACCGCGTCTACGCCAACCTCGACTACGCGGCCAGCGCCCCGGCGCTGGAGGCCGTCGCGGCCCGGGTCACCGAGGTGCTGCCGCTCTACGCGTCCGTGCACCGCGGCGCCGGCTACCTCTCCCAGGTGTCCACGGCCCTGTACGAGTCCGCCCGGCAGACCATCGCGCGGTTCGTGGACGCGCGTCCCGACGACGTCGCGATCATCACCCGCAACACCACGGACTCGCTCAACCTGCTGGCCGGCGTCGTCCCGGTGGGTTCCCGGGTGCTGGTGCTCGACATCGAGCACCACGCCAACCTGCTGCCCTGGGTGCACTCCGGCCGCGGCCCCGGTCACCAGACCACGATCCTGCCGATCGCCCGCACCGTCGCCGAGACCCTCGCCTCGCTTCGCGACGAGCTCGCGCGGCAGCACTACGCCCTCCTGACCGTCACGGGCGCCTCCAACGTCACCGGCGAGGCGCTGCCGCTCGACGAGGTCATCGCCCTCGCGCACGCCGAGGGCACCCGGGTCGCGATCGACGGTGCCCAGCTGGTCCCGCACCGCGGCTTCTCGCTGGCCGCCTCCGGTGCCGACTACGTCGCGTTCTCGGGCCACAAGACCTATGCGCCCTTCGGGGCCGGTGCCCTGGTCGGCCGTCGCGACTGGCTCGACACGGGCGCGCCGTACCTCGCAGGGGGAGGTGCGGTGCGCGACGTGCGGACCGATCGCACGGTCTGGCAGCCGGCACCGGCCCGGCACGAGGCAGGGTCGCCGAACGTCCTCGGCGCGATCGCGCTGGCGGAGGCGTGCGACCAGCTCGCCGCCCTGCCCGCTGGCGCCCTGGACGCGCACGAGGGGGCCTTGCGCGCGCGACTCGTCGCCGGTCTGTCCGCGATCGACGGCGTCGAGATCGCCCGGATCTGGCCCGACTCCGCCCCGCCGGTCGGCGTCCTGACGTTCACGGTCCCGGGCCACAACCCGGGCCTGGTCGCCGCCTACCTGTCCGCCGAGCACGGGATCGGCGTCCGAGACGGCCGGTTCTGCGCGCACCCGCTCCTGGCGCACCTGAACGCCTCCGACGGCGCCATCCGCGCCTCGGTGGGCGTCGGCACGACGAGCGAGGCGGTCGACCGGCTGATCACGGCGCTGGCCACCTACCTGGCCGACGGCCCCCGGTCCGGCTACGAGATCGTCGACGGCTGCTGGGCGGTCGTCGACGACACCCGCCCGCTGGTCCAGGTGCACGGCCTGGACCACCTGGCCGCCACCGCCGCGGCCGCCTGCGGCCCAGCCCTGGACGACTGACGCCGCCCTCCCCCCCTACCAGCCCCGGCCTCGCCCGCCGCTGCGGCACGCCAGCCACGCCTGGCGCCGGGGGAGCCCAGGCGCCGAGAACGGCACATCGGCACGAGACCGGCAGTTCAGAGTGCCGTTGTCGTCACCAACTGCCGTTCTCGGCCACGCTCAGGGCGATGCGCAGGTGGCGAGCGGAAAGTCCGTGCGCGTTCACCGGGTGAAGAAGCCCGCCGCGGCGTGCATCTCGGTGCCGGGGATGTCCGGAAGAGGGGGATAGGGCGTCCGACCGGGCGCCTGCGCGGTGCGGCGCCGAGGCGTCAGCCGCGATCCCTCGTCGAAGGAGCCCACCATGAGGATCCGCCGCACGCTCTCTGCCCTGGTCGTCGCCGGGATCGCCGCCGGAGGCAGTCTCGCCCTGGCCCCAGCCGCCTCGGCCGCGCCGCCCACCGGAACGTCGAGCCTCGCGGCGCTGCTGGCCTCCGACGGCGACACGTTCGACCGCAACTGGTACGACTTCGACATCCTCGACCAGGCCGTGGGCGCGGTGCTTGCGGCCAAGCCGACCAGCCCCGTCGCGGTGCTCGCCGACGGCACGGTCCCGCTGACGGCGTTCCTGCCGAACGACCGCGCGTTCCAGGTCCTGGCCTGGGACCTCACGCACCGGTGGTACGGCAGCGAGCAGCAGGTCCTGAACGCGCTGGCCGGTGCGGTGGGGATCGACGCGATCGAGCAGGTGCTGCTCTACCACGTGATCCCGGGCGTCACGATCGACTCCGCGGCTGCGCTCGCCTCGAACAAGGCGGTGCTCACGACCGCTCAGGGCGGCACGATCAAGGTCGACGTGATCAGCAAGCGGTTCGCGATCGTGCAGCTCAAGGACCAGGACCCGAACGACGTGAACCCGTTCCTGATCCGCCGCCAGCTGGACCTGAACAAGGGCAACCTGCAGATCGCTCACGCCATCACGTTCGTCCTGCGCCCGGCTGACCTCTGACGGAGGATGGTTGCGAGGCGGGCGGCCCGAGGGATCCGAGACCCGACGGCCGCCCGTCACATCAGCAGCCGCAGCCGTTCGTCGAGCAGCGGCATGAGCAGGTCGGCGTCGAGCCAGACCTCGGTGCTGACCAGCAACCACGTCGGCGACAGGTCGCGGTGCCACGTGCCGCTCACCGGCAGGGCGTCGACGCAGTACGAGAACGACGCCCGGCGACCCAGTGACTTCTCCAGGTCGGCCACCAGGTGGGTCGTGCGCAGGGCGTCGGGTGAGGCCATGTCGGGTCGGTGGTGCTCCCGGTCCGCCCAGCGGCCGATGTCCAGGACCACCCGTTCGTAGGCGAGGAACAGGTCAGGTCCGGTCGGCGGCGCCACACGCCAGATCTCGGGTCCCGCCGCGATGATCTCGTCCCACCAGCGGTCCCAGTCAGTGGGGTCCACATCGAGCTTCTCGAGGAACGGCACCGCCGGAGTCATCAGCGGGATCTCGGGCTCGACGGACAGCCCGAACGCCTCGCGCACGTACAGGGCGACCGTGAACGGACTGTTGTCGCGGATGCTCACACGCCAGCTGGAGCTTCCATGTGCGCGCATCCCACCACTGTCCTCAGTCGAGCGGCGTGACGGAACCCGTCAGGTGCGGAACCTTCGTCCAGGCGGCGAACGAGAAGCCGTCGTCCGCCCGGGCGACGCGCACGCTCACCGTGGACGGCAGCAGCACCGGCTTGGCGAACGTGACCGACCAGTCGAACGCGTCGCCCCGTGCCGCACCCACGTCGGCCAGCGCGAGCGACGCCGTGTACATCCCGTGCGCGATCGCCCGCGGGAAACCCGAACGCGCGGGCGGCCAGCGACGACAGGTGGATCGGGTTGCGGTCGCCCGAGACCGCCGCATACCGACGGCCGGTGTCCGAGGGCAGCACCCACCGGCCGGTCGGCGTCGGCGGCTCGAAGGTGGTCCGTTCGTCGGGACCCTCGCCGAGCAGGAACGTGCCGCGGGCGAGGTACGTCGACACCCCACGCCACGCGACCTGGTCGTCGGTCGAGACGGTGACCTCCAGGTCCACCTGCGTGCCCGTGCGGTGCGCGCGCAGGTTCGTCGCCGACGCCCGGATCTCCAGGTCGTCGCCGAGCGACAACGGGCGCAGCTGCGTCACCCGGTTCGACACGTGGATGAGGCCGGCCAGCGGCAGCGGGAAGTCGGACCGGGCGATGAGCGAGGTCGCCACGGGGAACGCGAGCACGTGCACGAAGCCGGCCGGCAGGACGTCGCTCGCCGACTCCCCGAGCAGGTGCTGGTACTCGGTCAGCCGGTCCGGGGAAGCCTGCACCGACCGCACGACATACGTCACGTCGGGCAGGTCCACGGGCGCCCGATCCAGCCGGCGACCGATCGCCAGCCGTCCCGACGACGCGGCGCCGCGCACGTAGAGGCCGCCGAGCCCGGGGACGCCGGGCAGGACGACGACCGTCACTGGCCGACCAGGTTCTGCCCGCAGACGCGCAGCACCCGGCCCACGACCCCACCCGCGGCGGGCGAGGCGAGGAACGCGACCGTCTCGGCGACGTCGACGGGCTGCCCACCCTGCTGCAGCGAGTTCAGGCGCCGCGCCACCTGCCGGGTGACCGCGGGGATGCGTGCGGTCATCTCGGTCTCGATGAACCCGGGTGCGACGGCGTTCGCGGTGCCACCGACGGCGGCCAGCAGCGGCGCGGTCGCGCGGACCATGCCGATCACGCCGCCCTTGGACGCGGCGTAGTTGGACTGCCCGCGGTTGCCGGCGATGCCCGACGTCGAGGCCAGGGACACGATCCGCGGCGCATCGGTGAACGCGCCGGACGCCAGCAGCGCCTCGTTGATGGCCAGCTGCGACGCGATGTTCACGGCCAGCACGGACTCCCACTTGTCGGGCGTCATGTTGGCGAGCAGCTTGTCGCGGGTGATGCCCGCGTTGTGCACGACGATGTCGATCCGCCCGTGCCGCTGCAGCGTGTGCTCGAGGATGCGGGCGCCCGCGTCCGGCGACGTCACGTCGAGCTGCAGGGCGGTCCCGCGGACCCGGTTCGCGACGGCGACCAGCTGCTCTCCCGCCGCGGGCACGTCGACCGCCACGACCGTGGCACCGTCGCGGGCGAGGGTGTCCGCGATCGACTCCCCGATGCCGCGCGCGGCGCCGGTGACCACGGCGACGCGGCCCGCGAGCGGCCGGTCCCAGGAGGCGGGCAGCGAGCCGGCCGACGAGTCGATGGCGAGCAGCTGCCCGTCCACGAACGCCGAGCGCGTCGAGAGGAAGAACCGCAGTGCGCCGACGACGGACGGTGCGGTGACCGGGACGTCGTCGGCGAGCACCAGACCGTTGGCGGTCGCGCCGCCGCGCAGCTCCTTGGCCACCGACCGCAGGAACCCGTCGACACCCTGGCGTGCAGCGGCGACCGCCGGGGCGTCCGCCGAGCCGGCGGCGCGCGACACCGTGACGACCCGACCGCCGCGCGCGAGCGTCTTGAGCACCGAGGCCAGCTCGAGCACCGGCGCGGCGAGCTCGGAGGGGTGGGTCAGCCCGGTGAGGCCGACGACGACCGCCGCGAAGCGCGTCTCTGGCGTGGCGCGCCGGTGCACGTCGAGGTCCCAGTCGGTGGAGAGCAGCAACGCGAGGTCGTCGTCGCCGAGCACCAGCACCGGTCCGTCGAGCAGCGGCTGACCGGGCTCGAAGCGCCGCAGCGGCGTCGGTCGCGGCAGGCCGAGCTGCTTGGCGACCTTGCCGACGAACCCGCCGTTGACCAGGTCGAGGTACGTGTCGGAGGACATCAGGCTGCCTCGAGGATCGCGGTCAGGCCGAGGCCGCCGGCGGCGCAGACGGATACGAGCGCCCGCGTCCCGGGCCCCCGTCGGTGCAGCTCCTTGCTGACCGTCGCGACGATGCGCCCGCCGGTCGCGGCGAACGGGTGCCCCGCGGCGAGCGAGGAGCCGTGGACGTTCAACCGGGAGCGGTCCACGACGCCGAACGCGCCGTCGAGGCCCAACCGGTCGCGGCCGAAGGACTCGGACTCCCACGCAGCCAGGATCGTCAGCACCGTCGACGCGAATGCCTCGTGGATCTCGATGAGGTCGAAGTCCTCCAGCGTCAGGCCGTTGCGGGCGAGCAGTCGCGGCACCGCGAACGTCGGCGCCATCAGCAGCCCGTCGACGCCGTGCACGAAGTCGACCGCGGCCGCCTCGGCGTCGACGATCGAGGCGAGCGGGGTCAGGTCGTGCGCGGCCGCCCACTCCGACGACCCGAGCAGCACGGTCGAGGCGCCGTCGGTCAGCGGCGTCGAGTTGCCCGCTGTCATCGTCGCGGGGGTGTCGAGCCCGAGCCCGAACGCGGGCTTCAGGGTGGCGAGCTTCTCGAGCGACGAGTCCGGGCGCAGGTTCGCGTCGCGTGTCAGCCCGCGGAACGGGGTGACCAGGTCGTCGAAGAACCCCGCGTCGTACGCGGCGGCCAGCCGCTGGTGGCTGGCCAGCGCGATCTCGTCCTGCGCCGCCTGCGTGATGTCCCACTGCGCGGTGGTGATCGCCTGGTGCTCGCCCATCGACAGGTGCGTGCGGGGCTCGTCGGTGCGCGGTGCCGACGGCGCCAGGTCCTTGGGCCGGATCTTGGCGACCGCGGCGAGCTTCTGGGCGGTCGTCTTCGCGTGCGAGAGGTCGAGCAGCGCGCGCCGCAGCCGGTCGCTGACGGCGATCGGGGCGTCGGACGTGGTGTCGACGCCGCCCGCGATGGCGGACTCCAGCTGGCCGAGCCGGATCTTGTTGCTCAGCGAGACGACCGTCTCGAGCCCGGTCGCGCACGCCATCTGCACGTCGTAGGCGGGCGTCTCGGGCGACAGTGCCGAGCCGAGCACCGACTCTCGCGTGAGGTTGAAGTCGCGGCTGTGCTTGAGCACCGCTCCCGCGGCGACCTCGCCGATCCGCTCGCCCTGCAGCCCGAACCGCGCGACGAGTCCGTCGAGCGCGGCGGTCAGCATGTCCTGGTTGCTCGCGTGCGCGTAGGCGCCGCCCGCGCGCGCGAAGGGAATCCGGTTGCCGCCGAGGACGTAGGCACCTCGGGGCGTTGGGGTGGTGGTCGTACGACGGGCCATGAGGCTCGTTCCTCTCGCATTCGTCGATGAAGCGACGGGCTGTGTGTCCGAAACCGAGAGTACCTGATACCTTCGGTCTCGTGAGCCCGAGCCCCCCGGGTACGTCGACGACGACCCTCACCACCCTGATCCATGAGCCGCCCGAGCCCGACGGCCGCTCGACCCGTTGGGCTGACCATCGTGAGGCCCGCCGCGCCGAGTTCGTGCGCTCCGCCCGCCGCACCGTGCACCACCGCGGGCCCGATGTCTCGATGGAGGATATCGCCGCCGACGCCGGCACCTCCAAGTCGATCGTCTACCGCTACTTCACCGACAAGACCGGCCTGCAGATCGCCGTCGCCGAAGCCGTCGTCACCCAGATCCAGGGCGCCCTCGAGGGCGTCCTGCGCGTCGCGCCGACGCCGCGCGAGGGACTGCGGGCGATGGTGGCCGTGTATCTCGAGATGATCGAGTCGTCGCCCAACGTGTACGCGTTCGTGACGCGCGACGGATCGATCGAGTCCGGCGGTCCGCTGGGGCACTTCCTCGACTCCGTGACCGCCCTGGTAGCCGCACCGTTTGCCCACGGGCTGACCGAGGAGCGCACCGGCAAGGCGCGACGACCGTCCGAGGACGGCGACGTCCGCGCGGCGCTCGCGGAGTCCTGGGCGGCCGGCGCGGTCGGATTCGTGCGCGGATCCGGCGAGTGGTGGCTCGCGCACCGCGACGAGCCCGGCATGCCCGACCGCGAGGAGATCACGGTTCAGGTCGCCGCGTGGCTCTGGGCCGGACCCGTGGGGCTCCTGGCCAGAGACCGCAAGACCGCTGGACATGCGAACGACACCAGCACCGACGACACCAGCACCGACGACGCCAGCACAACCGACGGCACCACACGCACGGAGGAAGCATGAGCACCACGACCCAGCGCCCGACGCCCGCGACCTCGATCGACGACGCGGGCGACCCGCGGCTCGACGCCGACGTCTCGGTCGACATCGCCCACCTCAGCGAGGTCCTGCTCGGCCACTACCCGGAGCTCCGGCTGGCCGCACGTTCCCTCATGGAGGACCCCCGGTTCCACCGGATCGAGGGCCAGACCGTCGCCGAGCACCGCGAGCGCGTGATGGGTCAGCTCCGGCTGCTCGCGGCCGAGGGCGACGTGCACCGCTCGTTCCCGAAGCGGTTCGGCGGCGTCGACGACCACGGCGGCTTCCTGGCCCGGTTCGAGGAGCTCTCGCACGCCGACCTCTCGCTGCAGATCAAGTCCGGTGTGCAGTGGGGCCTGTTCGCGTCGGCGATCTACCACCTGGGCACCGAGCGCAACCACGACGACTTCCTGGCGGATGCGCTGTCGATCAAGGTCCCCGGCGCCTTCGCGATGACCGAGACCGGGCCACGGGTCCGACGTCGCGGCCATCGGCACCACCGCGACGTACGACGAGGCCACGCAGGAGTTCGTCCTGCACACGCCGTTCCGTGCGGCGTGGAAGGACTACCTCGGCAACGCCGGCCAGCACGGCACGGCCGCCGTCGTGTTCGCGCGCCTGATCACCCAGGGCGTGGACCACGGGGTGCACGCCCTCTACGTGCCCATCCGCGACGCCGTGACGCATGGAGTTCCTGCCCGGCGTCGGCGGCGAGGACGACGGCCTCAAGGGCGGCCTGAACGGCATCGACAACGGCCGGCTCTGGTTCGACCACGTGCGCGTCCCGCGGACCAACCTGCTCAACCGCTACGGCGACGTCACCCCCGAGGGCGTCTACGAGTCCCCGATCGACAGCCCCGGACGCCGCTTCTTCACGATGCTCGGCACGCTGGTGCAGGGGCGCGTGTCGCTCGACGGTGCGGCGGTGGTCGCGGCCCGGCTCGGGCTGACCATCGCGATCACCTACGGCAACCAGCGGCGCCAGTTCGCGTCCTCGTCGCCGACCGAGGAGGTCGTGATCCTCGACTACGCCGAGCACCAGCGCCGCCTCCTCCCGCTGCTGGCCGAGACCTACGCGGCCGGGTTCGCGCACGAGGACCTGCTCGCCGCGTTCGACGACGTGTTCTCCGGCCGCAACGACACCCCCGAGTCCCGCGAGGACCTCGAGACGCTCGCCGCCGCGCTGAAGCCGGCGTCCACCTGGCACGCGCTGACCACGCTGCAGGTGTCGCGCGAGGCGTGCGGCGGTGCGGGGTTCCTCGCCGAGAACCGGATCACCGGGCTGCGTGCCGACATGGACGTCTATGCGACGTTCGAGGGCGACAACACGGTGCTGCTGCAGCTCGTCGGGAAGCGGCTCCTGACCGACTACGGCAAGTCGATGAAGCACCTGGACGCCACGAAGGTCGCGCGTCTGGTGGCCGAGCGGGCCGCCGACGCCGCTCGGTACCGCACACCGCTGGTCCGGGCCGTGCAGACCATCGCCGACGTGGGTGACCCCCGCCGTTCGGCGGGTCAGCTGCGCGAGACGACGACCCAGCGCGAGCTGCTCGTCGACCGCGTCGAGACGATGGTCGCGGACATCGCGCAGGCCCTGCGCCCGGCGCAGAAGGCCTCCCCGCAGGAGGCCGCCGCCCTGTTCAACGCCCAGCAGCACGAGCTCATCGAGGCCGCGCGAGCGCACGCCGAGCTGGTGCAGTGGGAGTCGTTCACGGCGGCGCTCGAGCGGGTCACCGACCCGAGCACGCGGCAGATCCTCACCTGGGTCCGCGACCTGTTCGGGCTCACCCTCATCGAGCGGCACCTGACCTGGTACCTGCTCAACGGGCGGCTCTCGACCGGCCGGGCCCGCACGGTCACGTCCTACATCGACCGGCTCCTCGCCCGGCTGCGGCCGCACGCGCAGAGCCTGGTCGACGCGTTCGGCTACGAGCAGATCCACCTGCGCGCGCCGATCGCCTCGGGCGCCGAGGCGGCCCGCCAGGACGAGGCCCGCGCGTACTACAAGGCCCAGCGCGCCTCGGGCGACGCCCCCACCCCGGAGAAGCACAAGCGCTGACCCAGCGTCCGAACAGAGGTGCCCCAGGGCCCACTTCTGTTCGGGCGTGGGTCAGCCCTGCGGGAGGCGCGGCGAGTCTTGGCGATCCAACCCGCGATCGCGCCGAGCACGAACGTGACCAGGATGACCAGCCACCGGCGTCTCCACCGTGGTGAAGACAGGTTGATCTCGACCGGCTACCGTTGGCGACGATGAGGACCACGACGATGACGACGATGACGATCGCGAGCCACCGGCGCTTGAGGAACGCGACGACCGCGCCGCTCGATGCTGGGGTGCTGGTCTGCGACATCGGGCTACCTACCGGGGTGCGGAGGACGGTCGCCGTCGAGCCGCACCGCGCTCCTCGCGGACCGATGCCCCGGGCGTGGCCCGTTCTCAGGTCGGGTTGCAGCGCGCCGCGATCATGCGAGCGCGCTGACGTCGGGACGCCATGGCTCCAGGTTCCACGTCGCCTTGTCCGGGGCGCCGAGCTCGTGGCACTCGAGCTGGGCGCGCATGCCGGGGTGGTCGGCGTCGGGCTGCTTCGCGACGAGCTGCGACCAGAGCCCGTCGGAGGCGGCGCCTCCGCCCGCCCGCGCCCACGCGCTCGGCGTCACCGCGAGCGACCTGCCCCCCTCAGCCCGGCCCCACACCGCGTCCTGCACGGCGACGCTCGTGATCCACAGGGACGCGGGCAGCGCCCGGTCAGGCGCACGGTGGAAGCGTCCTGCTGGATCATCCGTGCTCCGGGGGCATCGGGTGTGGCGCCCGTGAGGAACAGCCCGGCGGCGTCTTCCACGACAGCCGTCCCGTCATCGAGCGCCCGGAACGTCGCACCGGCCGGCGCCGTGAGCAGCAGCTCTGTTGTGGCGGCGACGTGCACCGAACCGTCGTCGGCGGGCGTCTGCGTGGCGACACCGGCCAGGTCGAGCGGCTGGATCGTCAGGTTGACCGACCCGGTAGTGAGAGTGCTGGGGGCGGGCAAGGTCGGCGTCGGGGACGCGGTGGGCGACGCCGTGAGCGACGGCGACGGCACGTTGACCCCGTGCGGCGAGCACGCCGCGAGACCGCCACCCAGCGCGAGGGTGGCGAGGAGCAGTACCAGCCGGTTCAGAGCTCGACCAGCGTGGCGTCGTCCACCGCGGCCTCCGTCGTGCGGCGGCGGAGCACCAGGAGCACCACGCCCAGGGCGGGGACCCAGCCGTACACCAGCCCGGGCAGCCCGCCGCCGGTCAGCGGTCCGATGACGTAGCTGGTGATGAATCCTTCAGCCTCGGGCGGCAACGCACTGATCCGGGTGAGATGGACAAGGAACGGTCCGACGATGGACCCCACGATCGCAGCGAACCATACGGCGAGCCCGAGCGCGCGCAATCCGTTGGCGGTGTCGGCGGACCGCACTGCGAACCAGGCGACCAGGGCGGTGATGGCACCCGCGAGCAGCGCCGTGCCGACGAGGCGGAGGAAGTACCCGTCGCCGGGCAGGGCGCCGACGACGGGCAACGGGTAGAGGAAGCCGATGGACGAGAGCGCATCGGGGGAGACTGCGGTGATAGCCGCGCGCACGGTGCCGAGCACCAGCCAGCCCACCACGGCGACCACCCCGGCCACGAGCGCGAGGCTCCGCGCGCCCCGAGACCCGACACGGTCCTCGTTCGGGACCGTCCGGCTGCGGCGCCGAATGCCGACGGCGGCGAGCCCGGGGAGCCAGCCGTAGACGATCCCCCACCAGCAGTTGGAGCCCAGTTGGCTGTAGGGGAACTGGGCCGCGAACGCCGCCGGCTGGAGCATGATCACCAGCGAGACGAGGGAGCCCAGGACCCCACCGACCACGGCACCCCACCAGAGCGCGAGGACCGTGGTAGGCGCGCCCGTCGCGCCCCCGGGCAGCACCAGGAGCCCGACACCTGCGATCACCGCGGCGACCACCAACGCACCGGTGACGGCCGCACCGGCGAGCCCGGCGTCGCCGGAGACCAGCTCCGAGGCGAGCGTGGGCGGCACGACGAGACCGCCCAGCGCCGGACCATTGCCGTCGGCGCCCACGAGCGAATGCCACGCCACGCCGGACAGCAGCCAGAGCAGCCCGCCGACCCCGGCAGCCGTGCCGATCGCGATGCGGTCGCGACGAGTCGTTGCCCCCATGCTGCTGACCGTAGCTCGTTGCCGGCTCAGGACCGTAACGTCAGCCAGACGCACGACGAGGGGCGACGACGGTCGGGTCGCCCTGCAGGTCGCTCGTCGCGACGAGCGAGTGCCCGCTCGGCACCAACCGGTCGAGCGGCCACCCGCGCGACGACGCGTTGAGCACGGCGATCGACGTCCCGCGCTGCGCGACGAGGATGCCGGGCGGCGCGGGCAGCCACGTGACCTGCGGGGGTGCTCCGACCCAGAGGTCGCGCCGCGCGTGCAAGGCGCCGTGCAGGACCGACCAGGTCGAACGGGGGTCGGCCTCCTGGGCGTCGCGCGCGTGGGCCGCGAACGACGGCGGCACCGGCAGCCACGGCGTGCCCGTGGTGAACCCGAACGACGGTTCCGACGACACCCACGGCAGTGGCACGCGCGCGCCGTCCCGGTTGGGCAACCGGCCGTCGGAGCGCAGCGACTGGGGGTCCTGCCATGCCGACCGCGGCACGTCGACGTCGGGCAGGCCGAGCTCGTCGCCCGCGTAGAGGTAGAACGCGCCCGGCATGGCGAGCAGGAACAGGTGCAGCGCGAGCGCGCGGTCGGGGCCGAGCCGGCTGGCCACCCGGGCGATGTCGTGGTTGCCGACGACCCACGCGGGGAGCGCGCCGACAGCGCGGTGGGCGACGAGCTGCTCGTCGATCATGCGTCGCAGCGCCGTGGCGGACCAGGGTGTCCGGAGGGCGGCGAACACGAACACCTGACCGAGCTCGTCGGACCGCGCGAAGGCCGCGGTGCTGTCGGGCGAGCCCCACGCCTCGGCGACCGCGTAGACGTCCGGGGCGGCGTCGTCGAGCACCGCGCGCCACGACCGGTAGAGCTCGTGCACCTCGGGCCGGTCCCAGTGCGGGTGCACGGGCGCGTCCCGACGGACCTCGGCGTACACGGGGTCCTTGGCGAGCCCGCCCGCCACGTCGACCCGGAACCCGTCGACCCCGCGCGCCACCCAGAACCGCAGGGTCTGCTCGGCGTCGGCCCGCACGGACGGGTCCGCCCAGTTCACGTCCGGCTGCTCGGGCGCGAACAGGTGCAGGTACCACTCGCCGTCGGGCAGCCGGGTCCAGGCCGGGCCGCCGAACATCGACCGCCAACGGGTCGGCGGCCGGTCGCCGGGAAGGATGTGGAACCGCGATCGCGACCGCGCGCCCGGCCCGTCGGCGATCGCCTGCCGGAACCAGGGGTGCTGGTCGGAGACGTGGTTGGGCACCAGGTCGAGCACCACCCGCAGCCCCCGTTCGTGCGCCTGCGCGATGAGGCGGTCGAACGTCTCGAGATCCCCGAACAGGGGGTCGACGTCGCGCGGATCGGCCACGTCGTACCCGTGGTCGGCCTGCGGAGACGGGTAGATCGGCGTCAGCCAGAGCGCGTCGACGCCGAGCCTGGTCAGGGCGTCGAGGTGCTCGACGAGCCCCGCCAGGTCTCCGACGCCGTCGCCGTCCCCGTCCGCGAACGAGCGGACGTAGACCTGGTAGACGACCGCGGTCCGCCACCAGCCCCGGGTCATGCCACCCGCACCACCTCGACGAGCACGATGCTCGGGTTCGGCAGCTCCACGTGGACGACCCCGTCGAGCGGGTACTCCTCGACCGTGAGCCGGTCGGCGTCGCGCAGCGCGGCCCACTGCGCGTCGTCGGGCCAGTCCGCACCGCCCCCGATCGCGGACCACACGGACGTGATGTTCGAGTGCTCGGCGTCCACCCGGTACTCGCGGACCCTCCAGTCGCCGGGCGGCAGACCGTCCAGCGACAGGGCGACCGTCCGGTGCAGGGCGGGAGACCCGTCCACCTTGCTCTGGTCGAGCGTGCCGTTCCAGAGGGCCACCGCGACCCGGTCGGCTCCGTCCCGCGAGGCCCACGCCTCGACGAGCGAGCCCGCGCCGTCCCCGGACACCGACGCCGCGACCTCGTCGCGACCCAGCTGTTCGAGCAGGTACAGCGCCCACCAGCGCGGCTTGCGCAGCTCGCCGACCGTGCGCAGCCCGAACCCGCCGTGCAGGAGCCGCGGCGGGCGGCCGAGCTCCTCGAAGTGGTCGGAGACCACCCAGTAGGACAGCGCGTCGATGCGGCCGGCGGCGGAGTGCATCCCGCGCGCCAGGAAGGCCGCCGAGAAGACGCCGTCGTTCGCATTGCCGAAGTGCGTGGGGGAGACGCCCCACTCGGTCCACCAGATCTGCGCGTCCGCCCGGCCGTACCGCTCGAGGGTCGGGCGCAGGTCCAGGGGTGCGTTGCCGTAGGTGTGTGTCGAGACGAAGTCGAGCGGCGCGCCCGAGGACGCCACGTGGTCGAGCAGGCCGTCCACCCACCCCGCGGCGGCGGTCGACGGTCCGCCGACGACGCAGGCCGTCGTCCACCGACCGCACGGCTCGGACGGTCTCGTCGTAGAGCCGCCAGAACTCGTCGCGCGTGCCGCTCCAGAACACCTCGAGGTTCGGCTCGTTCCACACCTCGAACGACCAGTGGTCGCGCACCTCGTCGAGGCCGTACCGGTCGACCAGGTGCTGCACGAGGTCGCGGACGAGCGCGGACCAGCGGTCCCACGAGTGCGGCGGCGAGATGATCGCGCGCGTACTCGAACACCGTCTTGCTCGGGTCGGAGGCGAGGTCGCGCGGCATGAACGACAGCTCGACCACGGGCCGCAGCCCGAGTCCGAGCAGCCGGTCGTAGACGCGCGTCGACACCGGTGAAGTCGTGCAGCGGCTCGCCGTCGACCTCGCGGTAGACGCCCAGGTCGTCGCACAGGATCGCGTGGGCCCGGACGGCTGCGACGCCGAGCTCGTCGTGCGCGGCGGTCAGGGCTGACGCCAGGTCGTCGGCGATCCGCTGGCCGCCGACGGAGTCCTCGCTGAGCAACAGGCTCAGGTGCTCGGACCCGATCATCGGCCGCCAGGGCCGAGGCAGCTCGCGCACGACGGTCGAGACGTCGGCCACCACCTGCACCGGCTGCGCGAGGCCGAGCAGCGACGACGCGAGGACCTCCGGCCCGGCCGGCCCGGTGACCGACACGTCCGAGACGGTCGCGACGGCGTACCGGTAGACCACCCCGGGCGTGCCCGTCGTGTCCGCGTAGGGACCGTGCGGGACGGCGAGGACGTCGCCGCCCGCGTGGTCGAGGTGGCGCAGGCCGTCGTCCGTGGCCCGCAGCACCTGGTAGCCGACGGCGCCGGGGACGCTGTCCCAGTGCAGCGTGACCTGGCCGACGCCGGGTTCGGCCCGCAGGCCGGTCGGCGCAGGGAGCACGGGGATCTCGTGGTCGAGGTCCATCGAGGACGGGAGCCCGATCCTGGCCTCCCAGTCGGTGCGTGCGTCGCTGGTCACTTGACCACCCCCGCGCCGAACTCCTCCTGACCGATGAGCGGACGCAGGACCTTCTCGACGTCCCGCGTGCCGAACGACCTGTGCAGCACGTCGTGCCCGAGCAGGTTGCCGACCGCGCCCAGGACCATGCCCTGGTCGAGCGACAGGTACCGCTTGGCCTGCGTGTTGGAGCGGACCGCGACCGCGTCGTAGAACCCGCCCGCGCCGTACGCGCCGAGCGTCGTCTCGATGTTGCGCAGGTTGTCGACCGCCGCACGCTGCGCGTAGGGCAGGGCCAGGAACGACGCGTGCGGCGTCACGACGCCGTCGCCGAAGGTCGGTGTCGGGTTGGTCGCCTCGCGGCAGCCGTCGTAGCCGGCGTCGACGTTGGTGTTCTCGTGGTCGGACGGGTACCCGTCCGGGTTCATGCCGATCGCGTCGACCCCGTACACGTTGTACGTGCCGAACGGGTCGCTGGCCGGCGAGAAGCCCCAGTAGCCGTAGCCGGCCTCGTCGAGACCGTGCTCGATCTGCGCGCGCACGGCGAGCGGGTGGTTGACGCCCCAGCTCTTCGGGGCCCACGTCGACTCCGGGACGAACAGGTCGGGCATGAGCTCCTCGAACATGTCGCCGCCCCAGGTCGGGACGATGTTCATGCCGCGGTAGGTGAAGGCGCCCTCGAACACCTGCTGGCCCTGGTACGTCCGGGTCACGCCGACGGGACGTGACTCGAGCCACGACCAGTCGCAGCTGGCCGGGAAGGTGCGGGCGGTGGCGAAGTACGCCGCCGGCGGGACCTGTCCGCGCACGATGCCGAGGTAGGTGGCGATGCGCGGCTCGGAGTTGGTGATGTCGTAGTGGTTCTTGGTGAAGTACACCGGCACTCCCGCCACCGTGCCGGGGTCGGTCTCCACGGTCGGCGGGTCGGCCCAGAAGCCGCCGCGCATCATGCCGGGCTTGGTGCCGCCGAACTGGTTGGCGTCGTAGAACGCCCCGAAGTTCATCGGCTTCAGGAGCGCGTCGACCTGTCGGCGCAGCGACGGATCCGCGGTCCGCACGATCATCAGCGCGGCCGCGAACCAGCCGTTGTCGACGGTCGACAGGAACGGGTCGACGTGGTCGCCGTTGGGGAAGGCAGTGAGCTTGGCGCCGGTCGCCTCGTCGTACCAGTTGTAGAACATCCCGCTCGGCTGGTGGCGCTCCATGGTGCCGAGCGTCGTGAGCGTCTGCTTGAGGCGCTTGTGCTCCTCACGCTTGCCGATGATGCCGAGCGCCTCGGCCGACACAGTCGACCAGAGGTAGGCGCCGATGTTCGTCGGCGAGGTGTAGCCCGAGCGGGTGCTGCGGGTCGAGGGAGACCGTCGATGTTGTCGGCCGGCAGGCCGGTCGTCTCGTCGGTCATCGCGACGAACGAGGTCCAGGTGTCGGCGGCCCAGCGGCGCAGGTCCTTCTGGTCCTGTCGTTGGTCGGAGCCGTGGGCGATCGCGGCGGGTGCTCCGGAGAGCACCAGGGCGACGGTTGCGAGCATGGCAAAGCCAGCGGTGCGGATCTTCACGGTGTCGAGTCCTCTCAGGACTTCAGGCCGGTGGTCGCCAGCCCTTGGACGAAGTGCTTCTGCAGGGCGAAGAAGACGGCCAGGATCGGCAGGACGATCACGACGGCGCCGGCGAGCAGCAGGCCGTACTCGGTCGAGTTCTGGCCGACGCTGTAGAGCGCCAGGGCCACCGGGAGCGTGTACATGTTCTCGGTGCTGGACACGACCAGGGGCCACAGGAAGTTGTTCCAGGAGCCGAGGAAGGTCAGGATCGCGAGCGTCGCGAGGGCCGGCTTGCACAGCGGCATGACGACCCGCAGGAAGATGCGGAACTCGCCGGCGCCGTCGACGCGGGCGGCGTCGATGAGCTCGTCGGGGATGCCCTGCATGAACTGCCGCATGAGGAACACCCCGAACGGTCCGGCCAGGAACGGCAGGATCAGCCCCCAGTAGGTGTTCACCATGCCCAGGTTGCTGACCAGCACGAACAGCGGGACCAGCGTCACCATCCCGGGGATCATCAGCGTGGCCAGCACGAGGCGGAAGAGCCAGGTGCGGCCCCAGAAGTCGATCTTGGCGAAGGCGTACCCGAGCATCGAGCAGAACACCAGGTTGCCCAGGGTCACGGTGACCGCGACGACGACCGAGTTGGTGAAGAACTGCGGGAAGTCCAGGCGCGTGAACAGCTCGCGGTAGTTGTCGAGCGTGGGCGCCTGCGGCCACCACGTGGGCGGGTTGGCGCGCAGCTCGCCCTCCGTCTTGAACGAGCCCAGGAGCATCCAGACGAACGGCGTCACGACGAGCACGAGGCCCACGCCGAGCACCGCGTAGAGCCACCCGCGCGGCTGCGGCTCGCCGATGTGCGACCCGACGGTGCCGCGTGGCTTGCCGTCCGTGGTCTGCGGGGTGTCCTTGACGTCGACGGCGGTCATCGCATGCCTCCCACGATCGGGGCGTCCTCGACCATGGCCGCGGCCGGGGTCTTGGTCCACCAGCGGCGCTTGCGTCCGGTCGCGTCGTTGCGGTCACCGAGCAGGCGGAACTGCAGCACGGTCATGACGACGACCGCGAGGAACAAGATGTAGCTCATGGCCGCGGCGACGCCGTAGTTGCCGAACCCGAACGTGTTGTAGATCAGGTACGCGACGGACAGGGTCGAGTTGAGCGGCCCGCCCTGCGTCATCACGAACGGCTCCTCGAAGAACTGCAGGAAGCCGATGCCGGTGATGACGCCGGCGAACAGCAGAGTCGGTCGCAGCGTCGGGATGGTGATCTTGGTCAGGCGCTGCCGTGCGTTCGCGCCGTCCAGCGCGGCGGCCTCGTGCAGGGCCTTGGGCACCGACTGGAGACCGGCGAGCATGATGACGATCAGCGTGCCCATCGACCGCCAGACCGCCATCGCGATGAGCGACGGCATGGCCCAGGTAGTGCTCCCGAGCCAGTTGGGACCCTGGATGCCGAACCAGCCGAGGACCTCGTTGATCAGCCCGTTCTCCGGCTGCAGCAGGAACCGCCACACCACGGCGACCGCGACGATCGAGGTCACGACCGGCATGTAGTAGCCGATCCGGAAGAAGCCGGCGAGCTTGGTGATCCCGGTGTTCAGGCCCACGGCGATCGCCAGCGAGATCCCCATGGTGAGCGGGACGCCGATGACCACGAAGTACAGGGTGTTCCACACCGCAGTGTGGAACGTGGGGTCCGTCAGGACGGTCGTGAAGTTGCTGAACCCGACCAGGTTGACGGCGAACGGGTTCTGCAGGTCACGGCTCTTGATGTCCGTGAAGCTCATGAAGAGCGAGGACAGCACGGGCCACGCGGTGAAGACGAGGAACAGCAGCACGAACGGTGCGGCCATCCCCCAGGCGGCGATGCTGCGGCGTCGGCGCAGCGGTGAGGAGCGACGGACCCGCTGCGGGGCGACGGCCGGGTCGGCCGCTCCCCGCTGCGGCTGGACGCCGGTCCCGGTGAGGGTGGCGGCCATCGGTCAGAGCCCCGTCCCGATCGCGTCGGCCTGCTGCTGGATGTTCTTCGCGGCCTGGGCCGGGTCCTCCCCGGTCTTGCAGACCTTCTCCAGCTCGGTGTCGATGACGCTGGCGATCTGCTCCCACGTGGGGATGGCGGGTGCGGCGACGGCGGTCTTCAGCTGGTCGCCGAACACCTTGAGCGCGGCGTCGCTGCCGAGGTCGCCCTCGGTCCAGGCGGACTGCACGGCGGGCAGGTCGCTCGTCGTCGCGTACCAGTCGGCCTGCGTCTGCGGGTCGCTGAGCCACTGCACGAAGGTCCAGGCGGCGTCGCGGTTCTTGCTGCTCTTGAACACGGCGAGGTTGCTGCCGCCGATGAACGACGCCGGCTGCACGTCGGCCGGCATGGGCGCGAGGGTCACCTTGCTCATGAAGTCGTCGCCACCGGTGTCCTTCAGGATGCCGATGTGCCACGGTCCGGAGACGAACGAGCCGATCTTGCCGGACACGAAGTCGGGCTCCAGGGAACCCTCCGGGAGCTCCTTGGGGGCCACGCCGTCGGTGAAGAACGACTGGTAGTACGTCAGCGCCTTGACCATCTCGGGGGTGTCGAGGGTCAGCTTGCCGTCGTCGCTCATGAGGTTCGCTCCGGCCTGCCAGGCGAACGGGAGGAACGTCTGCCACGCACCGGTCTCACCGGGCTGCAGGTTGATGCCCCACTGCGCGCCGGCGCTCTGCAGGCCCTTGGCGGTCGCCGTCAGGTCCTCCCAGGTCGCGGGCGTCGGGGAGACGCCGGCCTGCTCGGCCTCCGCTGTGTCGAGGTAGATCACGCGGGTCTCGACGTACCACGGCACCCCGTAGGAGACGTCGCCGACGACCGTCGAGCCCCACGCACCGTCGAAGAACGTGGACTTGTCGACGATGTCGGGCGTGGCGTCCAGGCCGCCGGTCGCGGCGAACTCACCCATCCACGTGGTGCCGATCATCGAGACGTCGGGCACCTCGTTGGCGGCGATCGCGGTCGAGATCTTGTCGTGCGCGGCGTCCCACGGGATCGCCGTGACGTTGATCTTCACGTCCGGGTACTTCTCCGTGAACGCCTTGGAGAACTCCCCGAGGGCCTCACCCTCGGTGCCCATCGCCCAGACGGTGACGGTGCCCGAGATGTTGTCGCTCGCCACGGGGGCGGCGCTGGTCTCCTGGGCGGCTGGGGTGTCGCTCCGACCGCAGGCAGCGGTCAGGGCCAACAGGCCGACGGCCATCGCGGCGACGGTGACGCGCGTGGTCCTTCTCATGGTTCCTCCTCGAGCGGACGACCCCGGTCGGGGTCTGTCAGTGGTGGATCCCGCAGCTGTCCCGGATCACCAGGTCGGTGTCCAGGGACTCGTACCGCGGGGTCGTGCGGTTGCCCGTGATGCGTTCGTCCAGCACCTCAGCGGCGAGGGCCCCCAAAGAACGCATCGGCTGACGGACGGTGGTGAGGGCGGGACGTGCGTGGCGCGCGGCCATCACGTCGTCCCAGCCGGTGATGGCGATGTCGCGGCCCACCCGCAGGCCGGCACGCTCTGCGGCGACGACCGCGCCGAGCGCGATCTCGTCGTTCGCGCAGACCAGTGCGTCGGGCCGGTCGGCCGCGTCGAGCAAGGCGGTGGCCGCACGGGTGCCGGACTCCTCGTCCATCCGGCAGGGGGCGACGGACAGGTCGACGCCGTGCTCACCCAGGGCGTCGCGAACGCCTTCCCAGCGCTCGGCGACGTCGGGGGAGCGGTCGGGTGACCCGACGAACGTGATGTTCCGGAGCCCGTGGCCGGCCAGGTGGTGCCCGAGGTCGCGTGCGGAGTCGCCGCTGCTCGCGCGGATGGCGTCGGCCCCGTCCACCGCTCCGCGAGCCACCACGACGACCGGGAGCCCGAAGCTGCTCAGCTCGGTGACCAGCTCGTCGTCGACCGTGCGGCCCAGGAGAACGAGCCCGTCGACGCGGCCGGCGAGGTCCCGCACGGCCTGTGTCGGCGTCCGAGCGCCCTGAGGTGGCGAGCACAAGAACGCTGCGCCCGAGCCGGGACGCCGCCTCCTCGTACCCCAGGAGCACCTCGGCGTAGTACGGCCCGGACAGGTCGGGGAACACGATCCCGTTCGCCGCGTGCTTGCGCTCCGCCAAGGACGTGCCCGCGTGGCTCGGCCGGAAGCCCAGCTCCTCGACCGCGGCGAGAACGCGCGCCCGGGTGGACGCGGCCACGGGAGCCGAGCCGCGCATGGCCCGTGACACGGTCGCGATGCCGACGCCGGCGCGCGCGGCGACGTCGTAGATCGTCACCGGGTTGCGGATCGACGACTCGTCGTCGTCCATAGGAAGCGCTTTCACATGACGAGCGTCACAGCGCTTGCGCGATCCCGCAACCGGAAGCGCTTCCTCCGCAGGGCGTGCCCGACGTCGTCGAGCACCTCTGCGCTGGTCGCCACGGGCCTCCGACGACCTGAGCGAGCTCGACGCCCGTCACCGACGTTGGCGCAGACCATGGGCATGGCTGTCGACATGCGCCCCGATGACGCAGCCCGTGTCATGGTCGAGCGTCGAGTTCGCACCTGTGCAGGCGAACCGGTGCGTTCGAGCGCGCGGACGCGAACTCCGGCGGGCGCCCTTCGGAGCTTCGGCTGTCGGGGCACCTGCCGGCGTCGGTGGTGCTCGGGGCGTGCGCGTGCGCCGGTAGGCTGTTCCTCGTCTGCCGACCCCCTGCCGCCGCCCTTGCGCGCGGCCCCCGATCGAGGGATCAGATGGCCACCAGCACGACCCACGCCCACGTCTCCGACACCGTCGAGAACGCCGCCGCGACCCCGGACCTGGCGCAGCCGTTCGCGGAGCTCGGGCTCAAGCCGGACGAGTACCAGCGCATCCGCGACCTGCTCGGTCGTCGCCCCACCGCCGCCGAGCTCGCCATGTACTCGGTGATGTGGTCGGAGCACTGCTCGTACAAGTCGAGCAAGAACCACCTGCGGCAGTTCGGCGACAAGACGACCGACGCGATGAAGGAGCACCTGCTCGTCGGCATCGGGGAGAACGCGGGCGTCGTGGACATCGGCGACGGCTGGGCGGTGACCTTCAAGGTCGAGTCGCACAACCACCCGTCCTACGTCGAGCCGTACCAGGGCGCGGCCACGGGCGTCGGCGGCATCGTGCGCGACATCATCTCGATGGGCGCGCGCCCGGTCGCCGTCATGGACCAGCTGCGGTTCGGTGCCGTCGACCACCCCGACACGGCCCGCGTCGTGCACGGCGTGGTGGCGGGCGTCGGCGGCTACGGCAACTCGCTCGGCCTGCCCAACATCGGCGGCGAGCTCGTGTTCGACGCCTCCTACCAGGGCAACCCGTTGGTCAACGCGCTGTGCCTGGGCGTGCTGCGGCACGAGGACATCCACCTGGCCAACGCCACGGGCGCGGGCAACAAGGTCGTCCTGTTCGGCGCACGGACGGGCGGCGACGGCATCGGCGGCGCGTCGATCCTGGCCAGCGAGACGTTCGACGACACCAAGCCGTCCAAGCGGCCGTCGGTGCAGGTGGGCGACCCGTTCATGGAGAAGGTGCTCATCGAGTGCTGCCTCGAGCTGTACGCCGCGCGCGTGGTCGAGGGCATCCAGGACCTCGGCGCGGCCGGCATCTCGTGCGCGACGAGCGAGCTGGCCTCCAACGGCGACGGTGGGATGCACGTCGACCTGGAGAACGTCCTGCTGCGCGACCCCACGCTGACCGCCGGCGAGATCCTCATGTCGGAGTCGCAGGAGCGCATGATGGCCGTCGTCCGGCCCGACCAGCTCGACGAGTTCCTGGCCATCACGGGCAAGTGGGACGTCGAGACCGCCGTGATCGGTGAGGTCACGGGCACGGGTCGGCTGACCATCGACCACCACGGCGAGCGGATCGTCGACGTCGAGCCGCGGTCCGTCGCGCACGACGGACCCGTCTACGACCGCCCCTACGCGCGCCCGGCGTGGCAGGACGGCCTGAACGCGGACACCTCGGCGTCGCTGCAGCGCCCGGCCACCGACGCCGAGCTCCGCGCGACGGTCCTGCGTCTGCTGGCGAGTCCCAACCTCGCCTCCAAGGCGTGGGTGACCAACCAGTACGACCGGTTCGTGCAGGGCAACACCGCCCTCGCGCAGCCCGACGACTCCGGGGTCATCCGCGTCGACGAGAGCACGGGCCTCGGCGTCGCGCTGGCCACGGACGCCAACGGCCGGTACGCCAAGCTCGACCCGTACACCGGCGCGCAGCTGGCTCTGGCGGAGGCCTACCGCAACGTCGCGACGACGGGCGCGCGCCCGCTGGCCGTGACCGACTGCCTCAACTTCGGCTCGCCCGAGCACCCCGACTCGATGTGGCAGCTCGTCGAGGCCATCCGCGGTCTCGCGGACGCGTGCCAGACGCTCGAGGTCCCGGTCACCGGCGGCAACGTCTCGCTCTACAACGGCACCGGCGAGCCCGGCCTCATCGACTCGGCGATCCACCCGACACCCGTCGTCGGCGTGCTGGGCGTCCTCGACGACGTCGCCGATGCCACCCCGTCCGGCTGGACCACCCCCGGCCAGGCCGTCTACCTGCTGGGCACGACGAGGCCCGAGCTGGACGGTTCGGCCTGGGCCGACGTCGTGCACGGTCACCTCGGCGGACTGCCACCGGCCGTGGACCTCGCGGCGGAACGACGGCTCGCGTTCGTGCTCACGCACGCCAGCCGCGACGACCTGGTCGATTCCGCGCACGACCTGTCCGAGGGCGGCCTCGCTCAAGCCCTGGTCGAGTCCAGCCTGCGGTACGGCGTCGGCGTGCAGGTCGCGCTCGACGCCCTGTGCGCCCGCGACAAGATCACGCCGTTCGAGGCCCTCTTCTCCGAGTCCACCGCCCGCGTGCTCGTCGCCGTGCCGCGCACCGAGGAGGTCCGGCTCGTCGACCTGTGCACGGCTCGCGGCGTCCCGGCCCTGCGCCTGGGCGAGACGGCCGAGTCCTGCTCGCCGGGTGCGGGTACGCCGATCGACGAGAACGACCACGTGCACGGCCCGGCGGTCGAGGTCGCGGGCCTGTTCACGCTCCCGCTGGCCGAGGCTCGCGAGGCCCACGAGGCGACGCTCCCGCACTGGTTCGGCTGAGCGCGGCGCGCATGTGGGTGACCCCGCTGGGCCACGGCGGGTGTGAAACGTTTCGGGCCTCGGCGGGCACTTGCCTCCGACCGGCGGCCGCGATTCAGTCGTGCGACTGGAACCGCGCGCCCGCGCGACGTCATCGGTGACGTCGCGGCCGACGTGTGCTGTTCCGCGAGCCGAGGAGAGCCATGTCCCCCCGCAGAACCGTCGCCGCGCTGATCGCCGCCGCGGCCGTGACCGTCGGCGGTGTCACCGCCATCACCGCGAGCGCCGCGCAGGCAGCCACGGGCTGTCGCGTCGACTACAGCGTCACCAGCCAGTGGGGCGGCGGCTTCGGCGCCAGCGTCACGATCACGAACCTGGGCAGCCCGATCTCGTCCTGGAAGGTCGACTGGGCCTACCCGGCAGGGCAGAAGATCACGCAGCTGTGGAACGGCAACCTGACCACGAGCGGGTCGAACGTGTCGGTCAGCAGCCTGTCCTACAACGGATCCCTGGGTACCGGGGGCACGGCCAACTTCGGGTTCAACGGCTCGTGGAGCGGCTCCAACCCGGTGCCCACCTCGTTCGCGGTGAACGGCACGACGTGCACCGGTGCGACGACCGGCACGCCGACCCCGACCCCCACGACTCCCAAGCCGACCGTGACACCCACCCCCACCCCCACGCCGACTCCCGACTCCCACGCCGACTCCCACCCCCACGCCGACTCCCACCCAGACGCCCCCGCCGAGCACCAGCGGGTTCTACGTCGACCCGACCACGCAGGCGTACCGCGCGTGGCAGTCGGCGTCCGGCTCGGACAAGACGCTGCTCGCGAAGATCGCCCTCACGCCGCAGGCGTACTGGGTGGGCAACTGGGCCGACCCGCAGCACGCGCAGGCGGAGGTCGCCGACTACACGGGCCGGGCGCTCGCGGCCGGCAAGACCGGCATGCTCGTCGTGTACGCGATCCCGGGCCGTGACTGCGGCTCGTACTCCGGCGGCGGCGTCTCGACCAGCGCGTACGCGTCCTGGATCGACACGGTCGCGGCCGGCATCAAGGGCAACCCGATGGTGATCCTCGAGCCTGACGCGCTCGCTCAGCTGGGCGACTGCTCGGGCCAGGGTGACCGCGTCGGCTTCCTGAAGTACGCGGCCAAGTCGCTGACCCTCAAGGGCGCCCGCGTGTACATCGACGCCGGTCACTCGGCCTGGTTGCCCGTGAGCACCGCGGTGAGCCGGCTGAACCAGGTGGGCTTCGAGTACGCGGTCGGGTTCGCGCTCAACACGTCGAACTACCAGACGACGGCGGCGCTGACGTCCTACGGGGCGCAGATCTCCCAGCAGCTCGGGGGCAAGCGGTTCGTGCTCGACACGTCCCGCAACGGCAACGGCTCCAACGGCGAGTGGTGCAACCCGCGCGGCCGTGCGCTCGGTGACCGTCCGGCCCAGGTGAACGGGTCGAACGGCCTGGATGCCCTGCTGTGGGTCAAGCTGCCGGGCGAGTCCGACGGCACCTGCAACGGTGGCCCGGCCGCGGGTGCCTGGTTCCAGGACATCGCCCTGGAGCTCGCGCGCAACGCCCACTGGTGAGCGCCCTCGGGTGCGACCTGGCGTGAGGTCGCACCCGGGTAGCGCCGGCCGCCGAGAACACCCATCAGAGACGCCGCAGCGTCCCGGTGTTCTCGGCGGCCGTTATTCGGTCGCTTCCCGACGAGGTTCGCTCCTACGGTCGAGGCCGTGTTCACGTCCGAGGCAGTTCGAGTGGTGCGCGCCGACAAGGGCGCGGTCCTCGTGCTGCCGGTTGACGCCGACGAACCCGTCCGCGTCACGCTGGATCGCGACGGACTCGTCCCCACGTCGCGTGGCGACCGGCTAGCCCCCACCGTCGGTGACTGGCTGGAGGTGGCCGACGACCACGCCGTCCTGGTGCACGAGCGCCGCTCCGCCCTCGTGCGCGACACCGCCGGGGAGACCAGCCGGGTCCAGGCGCTCGCCGCGAACATCGACGTGGTCCTGATCGTCGAGCACCTGGATCCCGACCCGGACCTCGGCCGCATCGAGCGCATGCTGACCCTGGCCTGGCGCTCCGGTGCGCAGCCGGTCGTCGTGCTCACCAAGTCCGACCTGGTTCCCGACCCGGACGGCATGGCCTCCGATGTCGCCGCCGTGGCCCTCGCAGTCGACGTGCACGCGGTCAGCGTCCCGCTCGACCGCGGCCTCGACCCGGTTCGCGCCCTGCTCCGGGACGGCGTGACCCTCGTCGTCGTCGGACCGTCGGGCGCCGGCAAGTCCACCCTCGTCAACGCGCTGGCCGGTCGCGACGTCATGGACACCGGCGGTCAGCGCAACGACGGCCGCGGCCGCCACACCACGACGCACCGCGAGCTCGTCCCGCTGGCCGGCGGCGCGATGCTCATCGACACCCCCGGCATCCGCGGCGTCGGCCTGGTCGCCGACGCCGACGCGCTGGACACGACGTTCTCCGACGTCGCTGACCTGGCCGCCCGGTGTCGCTTCGCCGACTGCCACCACACCGGCGACGCGGGCTGCGCGATCGAGGCGGCTCTCGCCACCGGCGAGCTGGCCGAGCGCCGGTTCGACAGCTGGCGCCGCCTGGCCAAGGAGGCGGCCTACCAGGCCCGCCGCTCCGACGCCCGCCTCGCCGCCGAGGACAGGGCGCACTGGAAGCAGATCACCAAGGACTACCAGCGCGGCCTGCGCGGCCCGGGCCGCCCGCGCGACTAACCGGGCGGCGTGTTCACGAACTGGAACTGCAGCCGCGCGTCCGACGTGCGCGGCACCATGAGCGTCGTGCCGCTCGGCGACCACGTGGAGGGCACGAGGAACATCGCTGACGGACCTTGCACGAGGAGCCGCAGCCCGCGGTAGCGGTACCGGGGCTGGTCCGTGAGCGCGGCGCAGGCCGGGTCGGGCGCATCCCCCGTGAGCCAGCAGAGGTCCTCCGGGGGGTCGATGGTGTTGCGCAGGTGCAGGTCGGCGGGGCTGTCGAGGATGACGGCGGGCAGCTCGTCGAGGTTGCGCGCGATCTCCTGCGCCCGCCCCCTCCCCGACCAGTCGGCGGTGATGGATACCGCCCAGAACGCCGCGGCGACCACGAGCACCCAGAGCCCGGCGATCGTGCCCTTCGCGTTGTTCGTCGCAAACGGCAGGGCCGACGCGCAGATGCCCGCACCGACGCCGATGAGCGAGGCCGAGACCAGGGAGAGGTACGGCCAGGCCCCCCACCAGGCGTACCCGACGAGCAGCACCAGCCCCGCAGCGAGGACGGTCGCCGACCCGGCGACCCAGCGACGCGCGACGCGGCGGACGCGCACCTCACCCCCGGGTCTGGCCCGCTCCTCGTCGGCTTCGATGCCGAGCCGCCGGCGCAGCGTCACGGCAGCGACGGAAAGGACCGTCAGCACCAGCAGCGGTACCAGCAGAGGCTGCGGGCTGCGCATCACGTAGTCGCGGGGAGTCAGCCCGATCGTGTCGACGTCGACCCCGAAGTAGGCGTACTGCGACCTGGTGTAGACGTAGCCGAAGTAGAACAGCAACGTGGTGATCAGCGTGATCGGCGCCGCGATCTGGGTGGCCGTCGACAGCCACTGGGGAAGGGTTCGGCCTGGACTCCGCGGCCACGTCAGCCGCCCGCGGAGGCGATGGCCTCGAGGTCGAGGTCGGGGGAGAGGTCGGGCGCGTCGTCGATCTGCCGCACCAGCGTCGCGCAGTCCGTCGTCGGTGAGCGGTTCGCCGCAGGTCAGCACTCCGACCATGCCGACCAGTGCCTGCGCGGTGGGCGAACCGGAGCGGACGAAGCCGACCTGGCACGTCGAGTCGTCGGCAGTGATCGTGGCGTCGGCGCACCACTGCACCCCAGCGGGCTCGCACGCGTCCCGCGACACGACCCAGGAGGGCGCGGAGACGGCCGCGTGGTCGACGTGGAACGACAGACCGTCGGTGAGCGAGGGCGTCCCGTCCCCGCCCCAGGTCCAGAACAGGCAGACCGTGTCCGGCGCGACGAGGTTCCCCGAGCCCGGTCCCGGCCACCGCGGTGGTGAGCACGGGCAGTGCCTTGCCGGGCTCGAGCGGCTTTTCCTGGGCGCCCGTGCCACGGGTGGGTGCGACCTGCGGCTGCTCGGCGACCGAGGGCTCGGTCTCCGGCGTCGGCGGCCCGGTGCACGCGGCCAGAAGGGCGAGGCCGAGCAGAACAGCGGCGACTGCTCGGGAAGGGAGTCGTGGCATCGGGGCACCTCCGCCCGTGTCGTCAGGGTGACGACACCTTCACGAGTTGCCCGGTGTGCGGTCAGATACCTGTGATGCCCGCCGGGAGGCAGGAGAATGGACCCATGCCTCCGCGTCGCCGCACCGATCCCGCCGACGGGCGGGCCGCGCTCGCGGCATGGCGTGCGGATCCGGCGGGGGTGGCGTCGCGGCGGACCGCGGTGCGGTTCACGCTGGAGGAGCTGGCCGACGTCGCGCCCGGGAACTCGGTCGAGGTGCGCGTGCCGCCCGACGGTGCGGTGCAGGCCATCGAGGGACCTCGTCACACCCGCGGCACCCCGCCGAACGTCGTCGAGACGGATCCGCAGACCTGGCTTGAGCTCGCCACCGGCGCGCTGACCTGGGAGGACGCCGTCGTCGACGGACGGATCCGCGCCTCGGGTGAGCGTGCGGACCTGCGCGGCTGGCTGCCCCTGCAGGCCGCCCGGGCACGGCCGTGACGGGCGATCTGACCTAGGATCGCGGCGTGCCCGACGACCCGCAGCCCGAGCCCCCGACGCCCGCCGAGCCAGAGCCCGTCGAGCCTGTCGTCATCGACCGCTCACGCCTGTGACCGCCGACGAGAACGCGCTGCCCACGCCCGAGGAGCTCGCGGCCGCACCAGATGCGACGGTCCGGCACGCTCCCAAGTTCGGCGCGTTCATCACGGCGGGTGCCATCGTCGGCATGATCCTGGGGCTCGTTGATCACGGCGCTCATCGGCCCGCGGATCCCGCTCCAGTCCGACGGGTCCGGCTTCCTGCCGTTCCTCGACGGCGAGAACGCGGTGCGGACGGTGATGGCGGTGTCCGGCGCGGTGCTCGGCGGCTTCGTCGGCGGCCTGTTCGCGGTGCTCGCGGACCGTCGCAGCGTCAAGCGGGTAGGCCGTCAGGCCGGTTGACGAGCCCATCGACCAGTCCGCTGTGAGACGATAAGGCAGTGGCCCCCCGCGCAGACGGACGTCTGAACCACGACCTCCTCCCCAACGAAAAAGGCCCGCAGGACGCTTGTGGCGTCTTCGGTGTCTGGGCTCCCGGCGAGGAAGTCGCCAAGCTCACGTACTTCGGGCTCTACGCGCTGCAGCACCGCGGCCAGGAGTCGGCCGGCATCGCCACCTCCAACGGCCAGCAGCTCCTCGTCTACAAGGACATGGGCCTCGTCTCCCAGGTGTTCGACGAGACCGCGCTCAACGCCCTGCAGGGGCACATCGCGATCGGGCACTGCCGCTACTCGACCACCGGTGGCAGCACCTGGGAGAACGCGCAGCCGACGCTCGGACCGACGTCCGCCGGCACCGTCGCCCTGGGCCACAACGGCAACCTCACCAACACCGCCGAGCTGGTCGATCTCGTCGCCGAGCGCTACGGGAGCCAGCGGCGCGGCGAGCTGGCCCGCGGCAACACGACCGACACCGCGCTGATCACCGCGCTGCTGGCGGGGGACCCCGACCACACGCTCGAGGCCACCGCGCTCGAGGTGCTGCCACGCCTGCGCGGTGCGTTCAGCCTGGTCTTCATGGACGAGCACACGCTCTACGCGGCGCGCGACCCGCAGGGTGTCCGTCCCCTGGTGCTCGGTCGCCTGGAGCGCGGCTGGGTCGTGGCGAGCGAGACGCCGGCCCTGGACATCGTCGGCGCGTCGTTCGTCCGCGAGATCGAACCGGGCGAGTTCATCGCGATCGACTCCGACGGCCTGCGCAGCACCAAGTTCGCGACGCCGGACCGCGCGGGCTGCGTGTTCGAGTACGTCTACCTCGCCCGCCCCGACACGAGCATCGCCGGCCGCTCCGTGCACGCCGCGCGCGTGGCCATGGGCCGCCGGCTCGCGGTCGAGCACCCCGTCGAGGCCGACCTCGTCATCCCGGTCCCGGAGTCGGGCACGCCCGCGGCCGTCGGGTACGCCGCCGCGTCGGGCATCCCGTTCGGCCAGGGACTGACTAAGAACGCCTACGTGGGCCGAACGTTCATCCAGCCCTCGCAGACGTTGCGCCAGCTGGGCATCCGGCTCAAGCTCAACCCGCTCAAGGACGTCATCCGCGGCAAGAAGCTCGTGGTCGTCGACGACTCGATCGTGCGCGGCAACACCCAGCGCGCCCTGATCCGCATGCTGCGCGAGGCCGGTGCGGCCGAGGTGCACGTACGGATCAGCTCCCCGCCCGTGAAGTGGCCGTGCTTCTACGGGATCGACTTCGCCTCCCGAGCGGAGCTCATCGCGAACGGGCTGGGTGTCGACGAGATCGCGGCCTCCCTCGGCGCGGACTCCCTCGGCTACATCTCCCCGGAGGGCATGATCGCCGCCACCGAGCAGCCCGCGTCGCAGCTGTGCGCCGCCTGCTTCACCGGTCAGTACCCGATCGAGCTGCCCCCGGCCGACCGGATGGGCAAGTACCTGCTCGAGCAGAGCGAGCTCCCGCTGGGTGCGCCGGAGGACGGTCTCCTCTCGATCGTCCCGGGCGTCGGCGGCGGCTCCGCGCTGGACCACCCGTGAGCGGGGCGCAGGTCACCTACGCTGCGGCCGGGGTGGACACAGAGGCCGGCGACAAGGCCGTCGAGCTGATGAAGGACGCGGTACGCGCCACGCACGGCCCGCAGGTGCTCGGCGGGGTCGGCGGGTTCGCCGGGCTCTTCGACGCCAGCGCTCTCCTGACCTACCGCAAGCCGCTGCTGGCCACGTCGACCGACGGCGTCGGCACCAAGGTCGCGATCGCCCAGGCGCTCGACATCCACGACACGATCGGCTTCGACCTCGTCGGCATGGTCGTCGACGACATCGTCGTGGTCGGCGCGAAGCCACTGTTCATGACCGACTACATCGCGTGCGGTCGCGTGGTGCCCGAGCGCATCGCCGGCATCGTGCGCGGCATCGCGGCCGCCTGCTCCGTGGCCGGCACGGCCCTCGTCGGCGGCGAGACCGCGGAGCACCCCGGCCTGCTGGGTCCCGACGAGTACGACGTGGCCGGCGCCGCGACCGGCGTGGTCGAGGCCGACCAGCTGCTCGGACCGGAGCGCGTGCGGGCCGGTGACGTGCTCGTCGCCCTCGGCTCCAGCGGGCTGCACTCGAACGGCTACTCGCTGGTGCGCAAGGTGGTCCAGGTGGCGGGCTGGCAGCTCGACCGGCACGTCGACGAGCTCGGCCGCACGCTCGGCGAGGAGCTCCTGGAACCCACTCGCGTCTACGCCAGCGACTGCCTGGCGCTGGTCGAGCGCGCTGGCGTCGCAGGTATCCACGCCTACAGCCACGTCACCGGCGGCGGCCTCGCCTCGAACGTCGCCCGCGTCCTGCCGACGGGCCTCGTCGCGGACATCGACCGCGGCGGCTGGCAGCTGCCACCCATCTTCTCGCTGGTGCAGAGTCTCGGTCAGGTGCCCTGGACGGACCTGGAGGGCACGCTCAACCTCGGCGTCGGCATGGTGGCGATCGTCGCGCCCGACGCCGTCGACGGTGTCCTCGCGCACGCGCGCGAACTGGGAATGACGGCCTGGCCCCTTGGCACGGTGCGCGCGACGGACCCTGCGAACGACATCCCGGGCGCGCCAGGATTCGTCGCCGGAACCAAGGGCGTGCACGGGGGAGCGGTCCAGCTCATGGGGTCGTACCGACCCTGAGGGCGCCGGCGTCGAAGCCCCGACGACGCGAGGTCAGACCCCTACCGCGTCAACGATCGTCGTCCGACCAACGGCGGTAGTCGTCGTCGTTGTCGTCAGTGTCGGTCTCCACAACCGCGCGAGGGCGGTTGTCGGTCACGACATCGTTGTGGCCGTGCGACGTGAGCTCCTGCTCGAGAGCTCTGTAGTTGGTATCCGGGCTGAAGTACTTCAGCTCCCGGGCCACCTTCGTCTGCTTAGCCTTCTGACGGCCGCGCCCCATGGCATCGACCCCCTCTTACGTGGATGCGGGGCGGCTCCGTGCAAGACACGTGCGGCCCCGGGGTGCTGAATTATCGTCTCTTCGTGGGGCAACCGTACATGCTCCCTGCGTATTCCGACCACTCGCCCCGAGGCGACGCGCGTCACGTGTCCGGGACCTCAACGTTCGCTCACCCGAACGGCCGTCCACCCGCACGCGTGTCCATCTCGGACGGATGTCCAAGTTGTGCGATGATTTCCCGCGTGTCGGGCGCTATGCCCGATAAGTCGGGTTTAGTCTGCAGGTGCGGTCTCCGGTTGCGGGATCGTGCGTGGGGTGCATGACAGTGCTGTGAAGATCTGTTGCGTGGACACTGTCCAGCAATGCGTCATCTGTCGTTTTCATGCATGCTGGGGGGAGTTGTCCCGCTTTGTGAGGCCGGTGTGGCTCGCAAGGAGACGATGAGGCTGGTCCACAGCGTCACGTCGCACTGAACTGGCCGGGCACCGACGCCGTCGGTGTCGCGGACGCACGCTTGCCAGGAGGCAGCAGATGAACGCACACACGGCAGAGTCCGAGTCCCTGCTCACCCCGTCAGAGGTCGCCACGCTGTTCCGTGTCGACCCGAAGACCGTGACCCGGTGGGCCAAGGCCGGCAAGCTCTCGTCGATCCGGACGCTCGGTGGCCACCGCCGCTACCGCGAGTCCGAGGTGCGGGACCTGCTCAACGGTGTCCCGCAGCAGCGCGACGCGGACGCCTGACGGCTGCTCTTCCTCCTGCACCGGGCGCCGGCCCGGCGTAGCACGCGCACGGCAACGACGCTGAGCGCGCGGCACCTACCGGTGCCCTCGTCGACTCAGTCGCCGCTGCGGCGCGTTGCCATGACGATGACGAGCCCGACGATCGTGGCAGCCCCGGCAACGACGCTGCCGAGCACGGTGAGCGCCCGCTTGCGGGCGGCCGGCTCGCTGTCCGAGTGCGTGGCGTCTGACCACAGCTGCCGACCGCTCTCAACGGCTCGCGCGGCCTGGGCGCGCGGGTCGAGCCGGGCCGTCAGCTCGTCGACGGTCGAGGCAAGCTGTGCTCGCGTCGCGACGATGTCCGCCTCGATGGCGACCATCTGCGGCGTGCTGAACGGCACGACCGGCTTCGCGGGTCGGTCGGTCGTCTCGTCACTCATGAGGTGATCCCTGTCTTGACGGCGCCGAGGTCTTCCTGGACGGTCTCGATGGCCCGGATGGTCGAGGACGGCGTGCCCTTCTTGATGCTTCGGATGCCGATCAGTGCGAGCACGATCACGACGATCAGCAGCAGCACCGTCACGATGAGCGCGGCGAGCCAGAGATCGACGACGAGGGCGAGGGCGATGATCGCGGTCGCGATCGCTGCCGCGAGGAAGTAGAGGGCAAGCAGCGCGGCACCCGCGAGCAGCCCGGCGCCGATGCCGATCTTCTGCGCGCGTCCGGTGATCTCGGCCTTGAACAGCTCGATCTCGGCACGGACGAGCCGGGCACCCGTCTCGCTGATATCGCTGACGAGCTGGCCCAGCGTCTTCTCGTCGCCCGGTGATCCCGACTGGCTGGTCATGACATGCCTCTCACGTTGGTCACTCGTCGAGGTACAAGTGTGCTGGTCGCGGCCCAGCAGCGCGAGAGGTGAGGGCGTCGATCGCGTCTCAGTCCTCCCACGGGTGGACCTGTTCCTCGGCGGGATGCGTGGGCTCGTGCACCCGCACCACAGAGATCGCCTGACCCTGCGGGAGGTGGTGGCGACCCCACGCGGCAGCTCCCGCTCCGACGAGGACGAGCGCGACACCGATGATCAGCGCGGCCAGCCACGGCTCCACGGCGTGCGAGAGACCGAGGACCGCCGCGGTGACGAACAGGGCCAACCCGAAGAACGTGACCAGTGCGGCGATGCCGAACGCGATCGCCGACGGGCGCACCTCCACGGCCCGGGCCCGCACGCTCGTCTGCACCGCGTTGATCTCGGACTGGACGGCCTCGCGGACGTGGTCCTCGACCTGCTCGAACTTCTCGCGCGCCTTGTCCGTGAACGGCTCGGTGAACCGGTCGAAGAAGCTCTTGGATTTCTCAGTGCCGGGGGTGCTCGTCATGGTGACTCCTCTGCTCGCGGCCTACGGCCCAGCCTAGGACGCGGGTGCCACGAACCCCCGGAGGCAAAGGTCCCGACGACGAAGCCCCGCTCCGGATCGTCCGGGCGGGGCTTCTGGTGTGGCTCCGACGGGCGTCGATCCCGTGACCTCACGATTTTCAGTCGTGCGCTCTACCAACTGAGCTACAGAGCCTTGGAACGAGAACACCGGTCCGTGGACCGGCGTATCGAGCGACCCCGACGGGACTTGAACCCGCGACCTCCGCCGTGACAGGGCGGCGCGCTAACCAACTGCGCTACGGGGCCTTGGTGAAACAAGGCCTTCTTCAACTTCTGGTACTGCTCGTACCCCCAACGGGATTCGAACCCGTGCTACCGCCGTGAAAGGGCGGGGTCCTAGGCCGCTAGACGATGGGGGCTCTGTCCCAACCCCTGACGTCGAGGCGTCGGAAGACCGGTGATGAGCATACGGGGTACCCGGCCGGTTCTCCAAAGTGGCTCCGGCAGGCCAGCTGCGCGGGCACACCGGTGGCCCGACGGCCTGCGAGAATGAGCCATGGTCGAGATGACGCGCGCGGAGTTCGAAGACGCGGTGCGCGACGCCCTCGACGAGATCCCGGGCGAGCTCGCCGCGATGATGGACAACGTCGTGGTGCTGGTGGAGGACTCGCCGCCCGACGACGAGCCCGACCTGCTGGGTCTCTACGAGGGCACGCCGCTGACCGAGCGCGGCGACTTCTGGGCGTCGGGATCGCTGCCGGACCGCATCACGATCTACCGGTTGCCGACGCTCGACTACTGCGCGGACCGCGCCGAGGTGGTCGAGGAGGTCGCGGTGACCGTCGTGCACGAGATCGCGCACCACTTCGGGATCGACGACGACCGACTGCACGCTCTCGGGTGGGGCTGAGCGCCGTGGGGCACGACCACGGGCACTCGACCGCTGCCCAGGCGCACCGCGGTCGGCTGCTCGTCGTCCTCGTCCTGACCCTCGTCGTCCTGCTGGTCGAGGTGGTGGGTGGGGTGGTGTCCGGGTCGTTCGCGCTCATCGCGGACGCGGGCCACATGCTCACCGATGCGGCCGGCGTCGGGTTGGCGCTCGGCGCCACGGCGCTCGCGGCGCGGCCCGCGACCGCCGCTCGGACGTTCGGTTGGCAGCGCGCCGAGATCCTCGCCGCCCTGGTGAACGGGCTGGTCATCGGGGTCGTCGGCGTCCTGGTGATCGTGGGCGGCATCCGGCGTCTTCTGCACCCGACACCCGTCGAGGCCGGCCTGATGCTGGGCGTCGCGTGCGTGGGGCTCGTCGCCAATGCCGTGGGGCTCGCCCTGTTGCGACGGGGTCAGCGGGAGTCACTGACCGTCCGCGGCGCATACCTCGAGGTGCTCGGGGACCTGCTCGGGTCCGCTGCCGTGGTCGCGGCGGCGGTCGTCGTGCTGACGACCGGGTTCCTGCGCGCCGACGGGATCGCGTCGGTGCTGATCGGGCTCATGATCGTGCCGCGAGCGGTCGGGCTCCTGCGGGAGGTCGGCGCCGTGCTGCTCGAGGCCACCCCGCGCGGTGTGGACCTGGATGCGATCCGCTCGCACATCTGCGGCGTTCCGGGCGTGCTCGGGGTCCACGACCTGCACGCGTGGACCATCACGTCCGGGGTGCCGGTGCTCTCCGCGCACGTCGAGGTGCCCGACGAGCTGCTCGCGAGCGGCGAGGCCGGACGCGTCCTGGACGACCTGCGGCACTGCCTGGCCGGTCACTTCGACGTCGCGCACTGCACGTTCCAGCTGGAACCCCCGTCGGCAACCCGCGAGGAACACCACTCCCACGCCTGACGACCCTGCCCCGAGCCCGTCTAGGGTCGGGGCATGGTTGCCGTGGGGATCGTGGTGCTGCCGCAGGATCGGTGGGACGTCGGGCGTCGCAAGTGGCTGCTCGCCGAGGAGTGGGGCTTCGACCACGCGTGGACGTACGACCACCTGGCGTGGCGGACGCTCGTCGACCAGCCCTGGTTCGCGACCGTCCCACTCCTTGCGGCCGCGGCAGCGGTCACGGAGCGCATCGAGCTGGGCACGCTCGTGGCGTCGCCGAACTTCCGGCACCCGGTGCCGTTCGCCAAGGACGTGATGGGTCTCGACGACATCAGCGGCGGCCGTTTCCTGCTGGGGATCGGCGCCGGTGGCGAAGGGCTCGACTCGCGCGTGGCGGGAGACCCGATCAGCCGCGGGGAGCGCACGAGGCGGTTCGAGGAGTTCGTCGAGCTCCTGGACACGCTGCTGACCACGCAGGTCACCGCGCACCAGGGCGAGTTCTACCGGGCCGACGGCGCGCGGATGATCCCCGGGACCATCGCACAGCCGCGGACGCCGTTCGTGGTCGCCGCCAACGGACCGCGGACCATGGCGCTCGCGGCCCGCTACGGGCAGGGCTGGGTCACGTACGGGCCGACGTACCTCACCGAGGACGGCGGCGGGCGCGCCGAGCAGGAGCAGTGGTGGGACGGGCTGGCGACGATGCAGGAGCGTGTCGACGAAGCCGTCGCGGCTCATCGTCCCGCGGGGATGCCGCCGTTGCGCCGGTACCTGTCGCTGGACGGTGCGCCGATGTTCTCGATGCAGTCGCTGGACCTCGCCGTCGAGGGCATCGAGCGGTCTGCCGCGCTCGGGTTCACCGACGTGATCGTGCACTGGCCGCGCGACGAGGGCATCTACGAGGGCTCGGAGCAGGTCCTGGACGCGCTCGTCGAGCACGCTCCCGACCCTCCAGGCGCTCCCGGTGCCGCGCCCGCTCCACCTGACGGGTCAGTGGGCCTGGCGGGCCGACCAGGCGCTCGTGACCATGTCCAGCAGGGTGTGGCGCATCTGCCAGTCGAGGTCGCGGGCCGCGAGCTCACCGCTGGCGACGATGCGGGCCGGGTCGCCCGGGCGGCGCGCGGCGAGCTCGGGTTCGAACGCGATGCCGGTGGCCTGGGCCATGGCGGTCATGATCTCGCGCACGGAGACACCGTCGCCGGAGCCGAGGTTGTAGACCGGCTCGAGCGGCGAGCCGGCCGCGAGGGCCTGCGCTGCGGCGACGTGCGACGCGGCGAGGTCGGCGACGTGCAGGTAGTCGCGGACGCAGGTGCCGTCGGGCGTCGGGTAGTCGGTGCCGTTGATGCGCGGCGTGCGACCGGCGACGAGGGCGTCGAGGACGAGCGGGAAGAGGTTGTGCGGGCTGGTGTCGTAGAGGTCGTCGGTGGCCGAGCCGACCACGTTGAAGTACCGCAGCGACGTGTGCCGGAGGCCCGCCGCACGAGCCTGGTCGGCCAGCAGCCACTCGCCGATGAGCTTGGACTCGCCGTAGGGCGACTCCGGGTGGGTGCCGGTTGCTTCCGTGACCAGGTCGACGTCCGGTGTGCCGTAGACCGCGGCCGACGAGGAGAACACGATCGCGTCGACACCCTGCGAGGCCATGGCCTCGAGCAGGTGGATGGTGCCGGTGACGTTCTGCTCGTACGTGTGCAGCGGGCGCGTCACCGAGACGCCGGCGTACTTGAACCCGGCGAGGTGGACGACCCCGACGACCCCGTGCTGGCTGAGGGTGTCCGCGACCAGGTCGGTGTCGAGGATCGAGCCCTGGACGAGGGGCACGTCGTCGGGCACGAAGTCCTTGTGGCCGCTCGACAGGTCGTCGAGCACCACCGTGCGCAGCCCGACCTGCCCGAACGCCCGAACCACGTGCGACCCGATGTACCCGGCGCCGCCGGTGACCAGCCATGTCATGAGCCGGAGCCTACCGATGCCCTCGGGCGAGCGGGTCCAAGAAAATCTGCGCGCGATGCATCCACTGAGGGCATTGCGCCGGAAGAGGCGTCAGCGGTGGCGGGGAGGCGGATGCTCAGTACGCTGAGCATCTCCGGGGTGCCGGGCACGCGAACGTCGAGCACGGTCCGTCCGAGCAGAGACACAACGGCCGAGAGGACGAGATGCACGGCGAGACACGTGTGCGGCCCGAGGTAGCGACCCAGCCCGACGGGCGGGCGGTCCTGGCCGGGGACATCGAGGGTGCGATGGCGCTCACCGCCAGGGTCTTGGCCGACTTCCTCGACGACCGCGTGCGACTCGCCGCCGGACGGTCCGAGATTGCGGCACGCCTCTGGACCGACCTCGCCGGTGTCGTCGGCGGCAAGCTGATGCGGCCGAGGCTCGCGGTCGCGGCGTACCTGGGCCTCGGCGGCGACGACCCCGCTGCCGTCGCGCCCGTCGCCGCGGCCGTCGAGGTGCTGCACACGGCGATGCTCGTGCACGACGACCTGCTCGACCACGACGAGGTCCGACGAGGCCGCCCGAACGTCGCCGGCGCGACCCGGGCGCGACTGGCGGGACGTGGGCTGGACGCGCGCGCGGTCGAGGACCAGGTGCTCGCGGCCGGGCTGCTGGCGGGCGACCTCGCGATCGCCGCGGCGTTCTCGTTGGTGTCGCGCGCGCCGACCACCGCGCAGGCGCGCCTGCGCGTGATCGAGCTCCTGGCCGACGGCATCGAGACGACCGTCGTCGGAGAGCTGCTGGACATGAGTGCGGCGCTCGACAGCCCGCGCGACGTCGACGCGCTCGCGGTCGCGGAGCTCAAGACCGCGGCGTACTCGGGCAGCCTCCCGCTGGTCGTGGGCGCGATCCTCGCCGGTGCCGACGACGGGATCGTCGAGGACCTCGGCGCCGTCGGCTCCGCGCTGGGCGTCGCGTTCCAGCTCACGGACGACGAGATCGGCGTGTTCGGCGACCCCGGGGTCACGGGCAAGTCGGTGCTCTCCGACCTGCGCGAGGGCAAGCGGACGGAGCTGCTGAGACGCACGTACGCACTAGCCTCGGCGGAGGGCTGCGCGGTGCTCGATCGGTTCGTCGGCCGTGCCGACCTGGATGACGCCGGAGCCGCACAGGTGCGCGAGGTGATGGTGACCAGCGGAGCCCTCGACTCCGTGCGCGACCTCACGCGGCACACCGGCCTGCAGGCGCGTGACCTGGCGGTGGGCAGGCTGCCCGAACCGCTGGGAGGCTATCTGGCAGGCGTCGTGGATGATCTCGTCGGGCGGGGCCACTGAGTGACGGAGGACATGGTGGGGCAGCAGCGGGACCGAGCACTGCGGCTCTACGACGTGACCGCCGCACGCACCAGCGCGGGCGTGCTGGCCGCATACTCGACGTCGTTCGGGCTGGGCACCCGACTCCTGGGGCGCCGCTCGCAGCAGGACATCCGCGCCGTGTACGCGCTCGTCCGGCTCGCCGACGAGGTGGTCGACACCTATCGAGGCGACGACGCGGGCGCGGAGCTGGACGAGCTCGAGGAGCAGACGCACCGCGCGCTGCGGACGGGCTACTCGACCAACCTCGTGGTGCACGCGTTCGCGCGGACGGCCCGACGCGTCGGCATCACCGAGGCGGAGACGGTGCCGTTCTTCGCCTCGATGCGCGCCGACCTCACGGTGCACACCCACGACCGCGCGAGCTACGAGGCGTACGTCTACGGCTCGGCCGAGGTGGTCGGGCCTCATGTGCGTCCGGACGTTCCTCAACGAGTCGCGCCGACCCGGTGAACCGGTCGTCGAGCCGTCGGCGACGCAGGTCGCCGGCGCGCGCGCCCTGGGGGCTGCGTTCCAGAAGATCAACTTCCTGCGCGACCTGGCGGTCGACAACGGCGAGCTCGAGCGCACGTACTTCCCCGACACGGCACCCGGGGACCTGTCCGCGGAGCAGCTGGACGCGATCCTGGTCGAGATCAACCGCGACGTCGCGGTGGCGCGTGGCGCGTTGCCCGAGCTGCCGTCCCGAGCCCGGTACGCGGTCGCCGCGACGCTGGCGCTCTACCAACGGCTGCTCGACGACATCGCGCTCTGCACGCCTCAGGAGATCCTGGAACGTCGGGTTCGGCTCTCGACGCCGACCAAGCTGATGGTCGTCGGCGAGGCCGTCCTCTCGCAGGTCAGGGCCGCGCGATGAGCGGCCAGGTAGTCGTCATCGGCGGCGGCATCGGCGGCCTCATGACAGCTGCCCTGCTGGCTCGAGGAGGCGCCAGCGTGACCCTGCTCGAGGCGCACGACCGGGTCGGCGGTCGGATGGGCGTGCTCGAGCAGGACGGGTTCCGGTTCGACACCGGTCCGTCGTGGTACTTCATGCCCGAGGTGTTCGCGCACGCGTTCGAGCTGCTCGGGGAGCGGATCGAGGACCACATCGAGCTCGAGCGGCTCGACCCGGCCTACCGCCTCTTCTCCGAGCCTGACGGCCGGGCCGACGGGCCGAGTGGTTCGACGTCGTCCAGGACGCCGAGACGAACTGGAAGACGTTCGAGGCGCTGGAAGAGGGTGCGGGCGAGGCGATCCGCGAGTACACCCAGGCGTCGACGCAGGCGTACAGCGATGCGCTCGACTCGTTCCTCTACACGACCTTCGCGCGCCCGGACCGCCTGCTCTCGGCCGACGTCGTCCGGCGCTCCCGCACCTTGATCGGCCTCTTGAGCCGACGTTGGCCGAGCGCGTCGCGGACACCGTCGACCACCCGGTCCTGCGAGCAGGTCCTCGGCTACCACGCCGTCTTCCTCGGCAGCTCGCCGTACCGCGTGCCCGCCCTGTACTCGCTGATGAGCCACCTCGACCTCGTCGACGGTGTACGTTTCCCGCGCGGCGGGATGTACACGATCATCGAGGCGCTCGAGCGGATCGCGGTCCGGGAAGGCGTGCGCATCCGCACCGGCGTGACCGTCGAGGCGATCGAGGTCGACGACACCCCCTCGATCACCCATCCCCGCAGGTCGGGCCTCGCCCGCGGGGTCCGCCTGACCACCGGCGAGCACGTCCCGGCCGACGTCGTGGTCTCGGCCGCCGACCGGCACCACACGGAGACCGCGCTGCTCGATCCGGCGCACAGCGAGCTGCCCGAGACGTCGTGGGAGAACCGGGGCCCCGGCATCTCGGCCCTGCTGATCATGGCCGGCGTCCGCGGGGAGCTGCCCGAGCTGGCCCACCACTCGCTGTTCTTCACGCGCGACTGGCCGACGAACTTCGAGGACATCCTGGGTACCGACCGGGCCTCGACCACCACTCGGGTGCCCGAGGTGGCCTCGCTCTACGTCTCGCGGACCACGGCGAGCGACCCGACCGCGGCTCCGGCGGGTCACGAGAACCTGTTCGTGCTCGTCCCGTTCCCCGCCGACCCGTCGATCACCGACCTCGACGCCCACGCGGACCGCTACCTCGACCAGATCGCGTCCTGGGCGGGCATCCCGAACCTGCGCGAGCGGGTGGTGACGCGCCGGGTCGTCGGACCGGGGGACTTCGAGACCGACCTCAACGCCTGGCGAGGCACTGCTCTCGGCATGGAGCACACGCTGCGGCAGAGCGCGATGTTCCGACCCGGCGACGCGTCGTCCCGTGTCCCGAACCTTCTGCACGCGGGAGGTGGCACCATTCCCGGTGTGGGTCTGCCGATGTGTCTGATCAGTGCCGAGCTCGTCGTCAAGCGCATGCTCGGGGAGACCTCGACGCGCCCGTTGCCGGCGCCGCTGCGCCCGGGCTTCCTCGCCGCTGCGCGACCGCGTGGCGTGTGGAGCGCCGTCAACCGATGAGCTTTGCCTACCTCGGCGCCCTGCTGATCTCGCTGGGCGGCCTTGCCATCCTCGACCACCGGTTCCGTCTGGCGTTCTGGTCGGACGCCCGCCGCGCCGCCCTGACGGTGGTGATCGGCGTGGTCGGTTTCCTGCTCTGGGACCTCGCCGGGCTGGGCCTCGGCATCTTCGCGCGCGGTGACTCCCCGCACATGACCGGCGTGCAGCTCGCGCCGGAGCTCCCCGTCGAGGAGGCCTTCTTCCTCACGCTGCTCTGCTACACCGCGCTCCTGGTCTGGCGCGCCCTGGAGCGCTGGCGCCGATGACGAACGCCATCCTCAACGTGATCGTCCTGGCGGTGCTGGTCGGCGTCTCCTGGCGCGTGCTCCGGCGGCTGCGCGCGGGGCCGATCACCGGCACGGTCGTCGTGCTCTGCCTGCTGACGCTCGTGTTCGACTCGCTCATGATCGGCGTGGGCCTGTACGTCTACGCGCCGGACAAGATCCTCGGGATCTACCTCGGGGGCGCGCCGCTCGAGGACTTCGCCTACCCGATCGCCGCCGCGCTCGGCATGCCGGTGCTCTGGACGGCGCTCGGCTCGAAGAAGAAGGACGACGAGTGAGAGAGGTCCTTGCGGCCTCGCGCCCGTTCTCCTGGATCAACACGGCGTTCCCGTTCGCTGCGGGCTACCTGCTGGCCACGGGCGGTCGGGTCGATGCGCTGTTCGTCGTCGGCACCCTGTTCTTCCTGATCCCGTACAACCTGCTGATGTACGGGATCAACGACGTGTTCGACTACGCCTCCGACCTGCGCAACCCCCGCAAGGGCGGGATCGAGGGAGGCCTCGTCGACCCGTCCCGGGCGGCCGCCGTGCATCGTCGGATCCTGTGGTCCTGCGTCGTCGTCACCGTGCCCTTCGTCATCTACCTCGTCCTGCAGGGCTCGACGAGCGCCAACGCGGTGCTGGCGCTGGTGCTGTTCCTGGTCGTCGCCTACTCGGCCCCGGTGCTGCGCTTCAAGGAGCGCCCCGTGCTGGACTCGTTCACCTCGGCGATGCACTTCGTCGGACCCCTGCTCTACGCGCTGGTGCTGGTCGGGGCCTCCTTGACGACGAGGACGACCTGGCCCGTGCTGGTGGCGTTCGTGTTCTGGGGGATGGCGTCGCACGCGTTCGGAGCCGTGCAGGACGTGCGGGCGGACCGGGAGGGCGGGATCGCGTCGGTCGCCACCGCGCTCGGTGCCCACGCGACGGTCGTCGCGTCGACCGTCCTGTATGTGCTGGCGGCCGCGGTCCTGCTGCTCGTGCCGTGGCCCGGCACGCTCGCCGCGGTGCTGCCCATCCCCTACGCGATCAGCGCCGCACAGTTCTGGTCCGTCCGCGACGAGGACTGCGAGCGGGCCAATGTCGGGTGGCGGCGGTTCCTCTGGCTGAACCTGCTCACGGGTTTCCTGGTGACGATGCTGCTGATCGTGATCGCGCGGACCTCCTGATCACCTAGAGTCCCCGCCATGGCGAATCCGTCTCCGCGCACGACTGGTCGATCTTCGTGCTCATCGTCGGGCTGCGGTTGATCGTCCCGCTGTTCATCCCGCGGTTCCCGCTGCCCGCCCTGCTGGCGGCCCTCGTCATCGACGGCATCGACCAGAGCGTGTTCGCGACGTTCACCGACCTGCCGCTGGACAACTACCAGTCCTACGACAAGGCGCTGGACATCTACTACCTGACCATCGCCTACCTCGCGGTGATCCGGAACTGGCGCAACCCGTTCGCCGTCGGCGTCGCCGCCGCGCTCTGGTACTACCGGCTGGTCGGCGTGCTCGCGTTCGAGCTGACCGGCGAGCGGTGGCTGCTCATGGTCTTCCCCAACACGTTCGAGTACTTCGTCATCGCGATCGAGGTGGTCCGCACCCGGTGGGACGCGGGTCGACTCTCGAAGAAGGCGTTCCTCTGGACCGCGGCGATCATCTGGGTGTTCATCAAGCTGCCGCAGGAGTGGTGGATCCACGTCGCCCAGCTCGACTTCACGGACGAGTTCAAGGAACGCGTGCTCGGCGTGCCCGGGACGGCATCCTGGTCCGAGGGCATCGCCAACCGCCCGTGGGTCGTCGTGGGGCTGCTGGTCCTGATCGCGGCGCTCGTCCTCGTCGGCCTGCGCCTGGCGAAGCGGCTGCCGCCCGCGGCCTGGCCGTTCACGGTCTCCTCGGACACGGTGGCCCGGCATGTCGGCTGGGAGCCGCACGGCCAGATCGACGTGGCGCCGCACGGGCTCGTGCACGTGCTGGAGAAGGTGGCCCTCGCGGGCCTGGTCACCCTGATCATGTTCGAGTCCTGGCCGCGGCTCGACGCCCGCCCGTCGACCGTCATCCTCGTCGTCGCCGGCACGGTCCTCGTGCACGCGGGGATCTCGGTCTGGCGTGCCCGGGCCGGGCGGACGACCGCCGCGCACCTCGGCGTGCAGGTGGCGATCAACACCGTCATCAGCGTGGTCGCGATGCTCGTGTTCGCCGCGCTGGCCACCCGTGGGTCGGCCGACCTGTCCGTCGGCGACGTGCTTCTGTTCGCCTACATCGTGGCGCTGATCGTCACCCTCTACGACCGCTACTCCGCCCGTCGCGAGGCGAGCGTTCCGTCGCCGTCGGTGTACGCGAGCGCCTGACGGTTCACGCCACGCCAGCGAGATCGGAGACTGGGTCCATGACGTCGCCCGACGAGCGCGGGGACAGCGCCGGCAGAGCCTGTCACGCGCCGCTCCGTCCTGCTCGGCGGGCTGGCCGGCGGGGTCGGCGCGGTCGGTGGGTTCGCGCTCGGCACCTGGCACGCGGGTACGGCGGCCGCGGGACCCACCGTGACCTACGCCGAACGACACGCCGCGCAGCCCGACGGGCTGTTCCGCATCCCGACGACGGAGCCGATGGTGGCCCTCACCTTCGACGACGGTCCCGACCCGCTGTACACGCCGACCGTCCTGGAGCTGCTGGCGAGCACGCACGCCAGCGCCACGTTCTTCCTCGTGGCCGTCAACGCTGCCGCCGAGCGAGACCTGGTCCAGCAGATCCTGGATGGCGGCCACGGAATCGGCAACCACACCTACGACCACCGCGACCTCGAGCTCCTGACCGCAGCACAGGTGCGCGTCGAGATCGAGGAGGCGCAAGCCGCGCTGATCGAGGCCGGCTGCCCGGCGCCGTACCTGTTCCGGCCGCCCAAGGGGTACACCGACGAGATCGTGGGCGTGCTCGCCGATGCCGACGCCTACCGGACCGTGTTCTGGGACGTGTGCGTGGAGCACTTCGTCGACCACCAGCCCGTGTCCGACGGCGTCGAGCAGATGCTGGCCAAGATCCGCCCCGGCTCGATCATCCTGGCCCACGACAGCGGGCGCATCGTCGGCTCCGGCCGCACGCCGCTGTCCCGGGCCCGGACGATGGCGGCGCTGCCTGAGCTGATCCGCGGGCTCACCGAGAAAGGCCTGCGGGTGGTCGACGTCGCGACGCTGCTGGAGGCGACCGGTACCCCGGCGCTCGCCGACGCGGCGTCCGGGGCCTCCTAGTCTGTCGCGGGCTCCTCGACCGCCACCGGTGGGCCGAACCGGGCCAGCAGCTCTCGGGTGCCGGCGCCCCGGGTCAGTGGTTCAGTCGGCTGCGCGCAGGTTTCGCCAGGTCTCGCGCCGCGCCGCCTGCTCGACCGGGTCCGGCACGGGCAGGGACGCGAGCAGCCGCTGCGTGTACGGGTGCCGCGGCGCGCCCAGCACCTCGTCGCCGGTTCCCTCCTCGACCAGCACTCCCCGGTGCAGCACGGCGATCCGGTGGGCGAGCAGGTCGACGACGGCCAGGTCGTGGCTGATGAACAGGCAGGCGAAGCCGAGCTCGGCCTGCAGGCGCGCGAAGAGGTCGAGCACCCGGGCCTGGACGGACACGTCGAGGGCGGAGGTCGGCTCGTCGGCGATGAGCAGCTCGGGATCGAGGGCCAGCGCGCGCGCCAGGCTCGCCCGCTGGCGCTGACCGCCGGAGAGCTCGTGCGGGAACCGGTCCCCGAACGCCTTCGGCAGCTGCACCGCCTCGAGCAGCTCGTCGACACGGGCGCGGGCCTCGTGCGGGTTGGGTTCGATCCCGTGCACGACGAGCGGCTCGGCGACGCACTGCGCGATGGTCAGCAGCGGGTTGAAGCTCGTGGCCGGGTCCTGGAAGACGAACCCGATCCGGCGTCGGATCGGCCGGAACGTGCGCTCCTTGACGCCGCGCATCTCGACGCCGAGCACGGTCAGCGACCCGTCGCTGACCGGCGTCAGGCCGGCGATCGCGCGGCCGATGGTCGTCTTGCCGGAGCCCGACTCGCCGACCAGCCCGAGGACCTCGCCGGGCCGGATCTCGAAGTTGACCCCGTCGACGGCCGTGAAGTCCGGCTGCCGCAGACGCCCGCGGTAGACGATCCGCAGGTCGTTCGCCGCGACGACAGGTGTGGCCGACGGGTCGACGCCGACCTGCTCGAGGGCGGCGTCCTCGTCGGTGACGCGAACCCGGTCCCGGAAGCGGCGACCGCCCAGCCGAGGCACGGCATCGAGCAACGCGCGGGTGTACTCGTGCTGCGGGGAAGCGAAGAGCGTGCGCGCGTCTGCCTGCTCGACGATCTTGCCCTTGTACATGACCGCGACCGTGTCGGCGAGGTCCGCGACGACGCCCATGTTGTGGGTGATCAGGACGACGGCAGCGCCGAACTCCTGCGGGATCCGGCGCAGGAGCTCCAGGATCTCGGCCTGCACGGTGACGTCGAGGGCGGTCGTCGGTTCGTCGGCGATGATCAGGCCGGGGTCGAGCGAGATCGCCTGCGCGATGACGATCCGCTGCTTCTGCCCGCCGGAGAACTGGTGCGGGTAGTGGTCGACGCGCTGCTCGGGATCGGGGATGCCCACGCGGGCCATCACGTCGATCGCCTTGGCGCGTGCGTCCGCGCGGGACATCTTCGTGTGGGAGCGCAGGCCCTCGGCGATCTGCCACCCGACCGTGTAGACGGGGTTGAGGACCGTCGACGGCTCCTGGAAGACCATGGCCGCGTCGCGACCGCGCACGTCACGCAGGGCGCGCCCGCGCAGCGCCGTGATGTCGTGGGTGTCGGACCCGTCCTTGCGGGACAGCAGGACCGCACCGCTCGTGAGTGCGGTCTCGGGCAGCAGTCCGAGGATCGAGCGTGCGGTCACCGTCTTGCCCGACCCGGACTCGCCGACGATCGCGAGGACCTCGCCCGCCTTGACCTCGAGCGAGACGCCCTCGACGGCGCGCACCGTACCGGCGTCCGTGGCGAACGAGATGTGCAGGTCGCGGATCTCGACGACCTTGCGCGCGGCATCCTGCGTGGCAGTCATGAGAGGTCCTCGTCTTGCGTAGGTCCGGCGAAGAGCTCGTCGGAGGTGCCCTCCAGCAGGTCGAGGCCGCCGACCCCCTCGGCGCCGGCGCTGAGCACGCCGCCGGGCACCACGGTGACCGCGCCGACGACGCCGGCGGCAGTCGCTGCCGCGCGCCGGTTGCGCAGCCGCGGGTCGGCCAGGTCGTTCAGGATTCGCCGACGAGCGTCACCCCGAGCACCGAGAGCACGATGGCCAGCCCCGGGAACAGGGCCGTCCACCAGATGCCGCTGGTCACGTCCGAGAGCGACTTGTTGAGGTCGTAGCCCCAGTCGGCCGCCGAGGTGGGTTCGATGCCGAAGCCCAGGAAGCCGAGGCCGGCGAGGGTGAGCACCGCCTCGGAGCAGTTGAGCGTGAGGATCAGCGGCAGCGTGCGTGTGGAGTTGCGCAGCACGTGGCGCGTCATGATCCGCACGTGACCGGCGCCGATGACCCGCGCCGACTCGACGAAGGCCTCGGACTTGATCCGGACGGTCTCAGCCCGGATCACGCGGAAGTACTGCGGGATGAAGACGACGGTGATGGAGATGCGCCGCCGCCATGATGCCGGCCCACATGGATGACTGACCGCCGCTGATGACGATCGCCGCCACGATCGCGAGCAGCAGGGACGGGAACGCGTAGACGGCGTCGGCGATGACCACGAGGACCCGGTCCACCCAGCCGCCGAAGTACCCGGAGAGGAGACCGGCGGCGACGCCGATGAACACCGAGAGCAGGACCGCGGTGAGGATGACGCAGGATCGCCGGTGCGGGCACCCCAGATGCACCCGCGACAGGACGTCGTAGCCCGCGACCGTGGTGCCGAACCAGTGCTCGGACGACGGCGGCTGCTGCGAGCCGAACAGGGTGTCGCCGACGCGGATCTGCGCGAAGCCGTACGGCGCCAGCCACGGTGCGAACACGGCGGTGACGATGAAGATGCCGGTGAGCACGAACCCGCCGACGAGCATGGTGCGCTGCAGTCCGACGCTGGTGCGCACCTGGTGCACGACAGGGAGGCGCTTCCAGCGCGACGGCCGGGCCGGGACGAGGTCTGGTGGTCGGTGCGGTCATGTCAGAACCTGATCCTCGGGTCGATGAGGGCGGCGATGACGTCGACCACGAAGTTGGACAGGGCGACGATCACGGCCAGCAGGACGACCATGCCCTGCACGGCGACGTAGTCGCGCGCCTTGACGTACTGGATGAGCTGGAAGCCGAGGCCCTTCCACTCGAACGTCGTCTCGGTGAGCACCGCGCCGCCGAGAAGGAGCGCGATCTGCAGGCCGATGACGGTGATGATGGGGACCAGTGCCGGACGCCAGGCGTGCTTGCGCAACAGCCGCCGCTCGTTGACTCCCCGCGACCGGGCCGCCTCGACGTAGCCGGTGTGCAGGGTGCCGATCACGTTCGTGCGGACGAGCCGCAGGAAGATGCCGCCGGTGAGCAGGCCGAGGGCGACGGCCGGCAGGATCGCGTGCTGCAAGACGTCGCGCAGGATGGCGGGGTCCCCCGTGCTGATCGCGTCGATCGTGTAGATGCCCGGTCTTCAGGCCGTCGTGCTGCATGGTGATCTCGGCGCCCGTCGACGCGCGGCCGGCGACCGGGAGCCAGTCGAGCCAGACCGAGAAGACGAGCTTGAGCAGGATGCCGGTGAAGAACACGGGCGTCGCGTAGGCGAGGATCGCGCCCACGCGCAGGCCGGCGTCCGAGGTCTTGTCGCGGCGCGAGGCGGCGAGCCGGCCGAGCGGGATGCCGACGCGAACGCGACGACCAGCGAGTAGAACGCGAGCTCGAGGGTTGCGCCGCCGTAGGTGGTGAGCACCTCGGTGACCGGCCGGTTGTCGGAGATCGTGGTGCCGAAGTCTCCGCGCAAGAGGTTCCCGAGGTACTCGAGGTACTGCGTGATCAGGGGCCGGTCGTAGCCGGCGGCATGGATGCGCTCGGCCAGCTGGTCGGGGGGTAGGCGCCCGCCCGAGCGCGGCCGTGATGGGGTCACCGGTGGTCCGCATCAGGACGAAGACCGTGGTCACCAGGATGAAGATCGTGGGGAAGATCAGCAGGAACCGCACCACGAGGTACGAGCCGAGGCCCCCGCCTGTTCTTCCTGGGCGCGTCGGGCTCGAGCTGGTCGAGCTGACCGGGCGCGGCGTCGTTGGGCGCTCCGGTGAGGGTGGAGGTCATGGTCCTGCCTGTGCTCGGTGCGAGGAGTGTGCCGCATCGCGCGGCGGACCGGGCGGTCCGACGATCACGACCGAGGTCGCGCCGCCGGTCCGCCCGGTCCGGGTCGTTCGCTGCGGTCAGCCCTTCGAGAGAGCGCCGTACCGGAACTTGAACGAGGCGTCGAGGGTGTCCTGGGTGCCCTCGACATCCTGGCCCACGACGGCGACCTGTGCGCCCTGGAGGAGCGGCACGGTGGACAGGTCCTTGGCGACCGCGTCCTGGATGTCTCCGATGAGCTTGGTGCGGGCGTCGGGGTCGGCCGTCGTCGCCTGCTCCAGGACCATGTCGTTGACGGTCGTGTTGTCGTAGTGGTTGGCCAGGAAGTTCTTCGTGAGGAAGAACGGCGTCAGGTAGTTGTCCGCGTCCGAGTAGTCCGGGAACCAGCCCAGCTGGTACTCGGGGTAGACGTCCGAGGTGCGGTCCTTGGAGTACTGCACCCACTCGGTGGTCTGCAGGTTGACCTTGAACAGGCCGTCCTTCTCCAGCTGGTCCTTGATCTGCGCGTACTCGTCGGCCGACGAGGGACCGTAGTGCTCGGTCGAGTACTGCAGGTTCAGCGTGACGGGGGTCTCGACCCCGGCGTCCTCGAGGGCCGCCTTGGCCTTGGCCGCGTCGGGACCGCCGTCGCCGTCGCCGTAGAGGCCCTTGAGGGCCTCGTTGGCACCGGTCAGACCGGCCGGGACGTAGGAGTACAGGGGCGTGTAGGTGCCCTTGTAGACCTGCTCCGAGATCGCCTTGCGGTCGACGAGGTCCGCGACCGCCTGGCGCACGGCCAGCGACTTGGCCGGGTCGGCGTCGGACGTCGTGTTGCCGAACGGCATCGTGTCGAAGTTGAACGTGATGTAGCGGATCTCGCCGCCGGGACCGTCGACGACCTTGACCTTGTCGTCCGTCTTGAGGTCGGCGATGTCGGTCGCGGAGAGGCTCCGGTACGCCGCGTCGATGTTGCCCTCCTGGACGTCGAGCTTCAGGTTCGAGGAGTCGGCGTAGTACTTCGAGTTGACGACGTCGGTCTTCGCAGGCGGGAGCACGCCCTGGTAGTCCGGGTTCGCCTTGTACGAGATCAGGTTGTTGAAGTCGTAGTCGGTGATCGTGTACTGCCCGGCGAACGCGTTCCCGGCGACGATGTCGTTGTCCGGGGTGAGGGCGTCGGGGGAGAAGACCTCTTCGTCGACGATCGGACCGACGGGGCTGGACAGGATCTGCGGGAAGATCTGGTCGTTCGCCGACTTCAGGTGGAAGACCACCGTGGTGTCGTCGACCGCGTCCGTGCTGTCCAGGTTGTACAGCAGCGACGACGGGCCGTTCTCGTCGGCGATCTTGAGCTGGCGGTCGAACGTGAACTTCACGTCGGACGCCGTCAGGTCGTGGCCGTTGGCGAACTTCAGGCCGGGCTTGAGCTTGACCGTGTACTCGGTCGGCGCCGTGAACTCTGCCGACACGGCGATGTCCGGCTCGACGTCCGGGCTGCCGTACGGGGTGTTCATCAGGAACGGGAAGACCTGGTTCTGCACCGCGAACGAGCCGTTGTCGTACGAGCCGGCGGGGTCCAGCGTGGTGACCTTGTCGGTGGTCCCGATGGTCAGCGAGCCGCCACCACCGCTTCCCGACGAGCTGCTGGAGCCGTCCGAGCTGTCGTCGTTGCTCGAGCAGGCGGTCAGGACCAGGGCGACTGCCGCGAGTCCTGCGGTCGCCGCGATGATGCGGCGACGTGGTGCGAGGGAGGTCATGCGCTACGTACCTCTTCTGTCGGAGCCGCGGGCGCCATCGATGAGCCCACAGCTGGTTCTCAGTGGCTTATGGGTAGCACACCGATGTTGCAGAGGTACCGAGGTTCTTACTGGTAAGTAACATCCAGGTATCGGGACGGTCTCGATCGTCACCGGATCTGCTCGGCCTCGGGCAGCGGGACGCCGTCCTCGTCCACCGGCTCCTCCAGTGCGTCGGTGCGCACGCCGAGCCAGCCGGCCACGAGCGGCCCGGTGAGGCCGTAGACGACGGCGGTCACGAGCACCACGCCGAACACGACGGGCACGAGCTGCGGGAACGGCTTGCCCGCGTCCTCGAACTGGAGGGCGAACAGGCTGGCGGTCGAGGCGGCCACGATTCCGCGGGGTGCCATCCAGCCGACCATGCCGCGTTCTCGTCGGGAGAGCACCGTGCGCGTCGTGGCGATCCACGCGACGGCGGGCCGCAGGAACAGCACGAGCAGGGCGACCAGGACCAGCGTGCCGGGCGCGTACCTCAGCAGCTCGCCGAGGTCGACGCGCGCCGCGAGCACGATGAACAGCGAGCCCACGATCAGCACACCGACGTGGCTGCCGAACTCGTGCAGCGCGCCGAGGTTCACGAACCGTTGGTTGGCCAGCGCGACGCCCATCGCGGTGGTGGCCCAGAGCCCGGACTCCTCGAACACGGCCTCTGCGCACGCGAACGCGGTGAGCGCGAGCGCCAAGGCCAGCACCACCTGCATCGAGGCAGGAACTCGAGCGAATCGTACGAGCGCCAGATAGATCGCCGCGGTCACGATGCCGACGACGACCCCCGTCAGACCTGTGCGGATGAGCCCCGGCGGGTGTTCGTGCAGGGCGATGTTCGTGATGCTCAGGGCGAGCGTCGCACCGATCGGGTCGATGAAGATGCCCTCGAAGGCGAGCACCGACTCGAGTGGCTGCTTGGGCTTGATCACCGCGAGCAGCGGGCCGACGACGGTGGGACCCGACACGATCAGGATGGCGCCGATCACCGCTGCCCGGATCGGTGTCACGTCGAACACGAAATACGTCAGGAGCGTCGCACCGACGCCCGTGATCGCCGCGCCGACGGTGACCAGCCCCAGCACGGGCCGACGCGCACCGCCCTGCAGGCGTCGGAAGTCGAGCTTCATCGACTCCTCGAAGAGGAGCACCGCGACCGCCATCGAGACCAGCGGGAAGAGGTCGTCGCCGAGGATCGCGTCCGGATTCACCCAGCCCAGCACGGGACCGACGAGCAGGCCCACGATCAGCAGCAGGATGATCGACGGGATGCGTGTCGCCTTGCCGAGCAGCTGGCCGAGCACACCGAACAGGACGATCGCGGCGATGCCACCCGTGAACGCGAGCTCCATGGAGACATCATGGCGGGCGCACAGGACTTTCGGCCCTATGGGTGGGTGGACACAGACGGAAGGATCGGGATCGGCACGCCATGCATCTCGGGACGCAATGCATGGCGACGGCGCCACCGCGGTAGCGCGAGATCGACCGGAAGGGCGGCCTACAGGCCGAGTTCAACGCCGACGTACACGGCGTGGACTTTCCGCCGGTCGGCTCGCGTTCCGCCGCGGGGCCAGCGTTACAGGGCTGCTGCTCCGTGCTCGGCGAGGAGCTGGTCGGTCTCGTCCTGGACGTGGGTGGCGAGCTCGGTGAACTTGGCCGCGTGCGCGCGGGCGTGGTGCGCGCAGAACTGCAGCTCGCCGGCGGGCAGGAACACCCGCACGTAGGCGCGGGCGCCACACCTGTCGCAGCGGTCGGCAGCGGTCAGTGGTTGCGTCGTCATGGTGTTCATATCGGTCATCAACGCACGGTTCCGCAGTTTCGTTGCCCAGATGGCCGGGTGGTTCGCTCAGCGCGTAGCGTCCTTGTGGGGAGGTCCGATGCTCCTGAATCACCGCACGGCATCCGGTATCGAGTCCGGAGACATCACGGTCGCCTTCCGACGGTGGGCCACGACGAGGGTCGCACCGGGAGGCTCGTTCCTGTCCGTCGTCGGCATCGTGCTCGTCGGCGCGGTCGACCAGGTGGACCCGTCCGCGGTGACCCTCGAGGACGCACGAGCGGCCGGCGCCGCGTCCGTCGACGAGGTCATCGGCGGCCGCGCCGAGCTGCCGCTGTTCCGCATCGAGCTGTCGTACGGCGGCCCGGACCCGCGCGACGCGCTCTCGGCGGACACGTCGTTCACGGAGGAGCAGCTCGTGATGCTCACCGCCACGCTCGCCCGCTGGGACGCCCGCACGGCGTGGACGCGCCAGACGCTCGAGCTCATCCGTGACCGACCAGCGGTCCGCGCCCCGGACCTGGCGGCGTCCCTCGGCCGCGAGACCGCGCCGTTCAAGCGCGACGTCCGACGGCTCAAGGATCTCGGCCTGACCCGCAGCCTCGAGGTCGGCTACCGGCTCTCGCCGCGGGGAGAGGCGTACCTCGACCGAACGCCTGGGCGAGCGGTCCGCGGCGGATAGGTCGGGTCGGATGCGTCAGGCGCGGACCCGGTTGCGGAGCGCGTCGAACGCGCCCGTCGACCACAGTGCCCACGCGACGAGGACGGGCTGGAAGAACAGGCGGCCGAGCCGCTTGGCGTCGGTGTCGAGCCCGAACCCGTCCTTGTGCTCGAGCCACTGGCCGATGTTCCCCGGGAAGATCGCGACGAAGAACGCGGCCGCGATGAACCCGACCGCGACGCGGCGACGCGACACGAGCGCGAGGCTGGCGCCGAGGCCGATCTCGACGGCGCCCGACGCGAGGACGGTGAGGTCCTCGTCGAGCGGGAACCAACCGGGCACCTGGGCCTGGAACTCGTCGCGGGCGAAGGTCAGGTGGCTGATCCCGGCGAACACGAGCGTGAGCCCGAGGACCACCCTCGCGATGCGCCTGGTGGTGGGCTCGGCGATGTCGGTGGTCGGCGTCATGCCCTCAGGCTCTCCCAGGAGTGGCGCGCCCGCTCGGCGGAGCCTCAGCGCATCTCGAGACGCATGAGCACACGATCCCGGCCGCCGCTGTGGCCGGTCGTCTCGGCCGCCTGCACGAATCCGGCGGCCTCGAACAGCCTGCTGGTCCCGACGTACCCCGAGATCACATCGACCCGCTCCCCAGCCGGGATCAGCACGGGGTACCCCTCGACGACCTGCGCGCCGGACCGTTGCGCGTGGGCGACCGCGCCGGCGAGCAGCTCGTGCATCAGCCCCTGGTGCCGGAATCCGGCGCGCACCACGAAGCAGACGACGCTCCACGCCTCGCGCTCGTCGACGAACGGGATGGTCCGCGAGTTCATCAGGCGCCGGTACGAGCTGCGCGGCGCGACCGAGCACCAGCCGGCGACGACGCCGTCGACATAGGCGAGGACCCCGGGGCCGGGTTCGGTGGCGCACTCGTCGCGCATGTACTGCGGACGCTCCTCGTTGGGCACCCGGCTGTCCCGGTAGGACATGCACCAGCACCCGCGGCCGCCGGGCTTCTTCACGCCGACGACCTCGAAGAAGTCGTCGTAGCGCCCGACGGCGGACAGCACCTCCACGGCCATGTGCTCAGGCTACGTACGGGGTCCGACGACTGGCACCGCCGACGCGGCAGCTGCCCTGCCTACTGCCTAGCGAAGCTCGTCGTGCAGCGCCGACGAGGGGACGAACGCCTCCGGCCCGGCCTCTCCGCCGAGCGACGCCGCCAGCAGCTCGCGGGCGCGGGCCAGGTGCTCGTCGAGCATGGCCGCGGCCCCCTCGGCGTCCCCGGCCTCGATGAGCTCCAGCAGGCGCGCGTGCTCGGCGACGATGATCTCCGGGCTGAGCTCGCTGCCGGCCCTGCAGCTGGGCCATGCAGAGCTTCACCTCGAACGCGAGCGAGTGGTACATCGCGCTGGTCCGGGTGCTGCCCAGCGCGTCGATGAGGCTGGTGTGGAACCGCATGTCGGGCTCGACGATCGCGTAGGACCCGTCGGCCCAGAGCGCGGCGATCTCGGCGTTGGCCGCGCGGGCCGTGTCCGGGACACGGCGCTCGCGCGGCGAGCCGGCGCAGCACCTCGGACTCCAGGAAGGTGCGCGTGCGGTAGATGTCGCGCACGTCGTCGGGACCCAGCTCGACGACGCGCGCGGTCTTGTGGTTGGCGCGGACCAGGACGTTCTCCGAGGTCAGGCGCTCGATCGCGGCCCGCGCGCTGGCCCGGGCGATGTCGTAGCGCGTGGCGACGTCGAGCTCGGTGAGCGGGGTGCCCGGTGCGAGCGCGCCGCTGACGACGAGGTTGCGCAGGTCGTCGACGACCGCGTCGACCAGGCTCGTCACCACGATCCCTCGCGCCATCGCCGTCCTCTCGTGTCGCTCGTCGGAGAAGCCGCTAGGACTCTTGTCAGTTGGGTCTACTTGTCGGACAATCGCACCTACGGACGACCCGAGGAGACCCATGACCTCGACGGCATCGACGCCGGCCGCAGCTCTGCCGCCGTGCTGGCGGGCTGCGTGGCCGACGACGCCCAGGTCCGCACCGACGAGCTCAGCCTGCGCGCGCACGCGCACGACGCGTCCCACCTGCTGCTGCGTGCCCCGGCGGTCGTGGCCCCGCGGAACGCCGACGAGGTGGCCCGGCTGCTGCGCGCGACCGCCGCCGCAGGCGTCCCGCTGACCTTCCGCGCGGGCGGGACCAGCCTGTCCGGCCAGGCGGGCGGCGACGGCGTGCTGGTCGACGTCCGACGCCACTTCCAGCGGCATCGAGGTGCTCGACGACGGCGCGCGCGTGCGGGTCCAGCCGGGCGTCACGGTGCGGCAGCTGAACGCGCGGCTCGCGCGGTACGGCCGCAAGTTCGGCCCGGACCCGGCCAGCGAGGTCGCCTGCACGATCGGCGGGGTCGTCGCGAACAACTCCTCGGGCATGGCCTGCGGGACGGTCGAGAACAGCTACCGCACGCTCGAGTCCCTGGTCGTGGTCCTGCCGTCGGGCACGGTCATCGACACCGGGCCCGCGGACGCCGACGACCGGCTGCGCGCGCTCGAGCCCGAGCTGTACGCGGGCCTGCACGCGCTGCGTCGTCGGGTCCTGGACGACCCCGCCTCGCGGGCGACGATCGCCCGGCAGTTCGCGATGAAGAACACCATGGGCTACGGCATCAACGCGCTGGTCGACTTCGACGACGGCGCCGGAGATCCTCGCGCACCTCGTCGTCGGCAGCGAGGGGACGCTCGCCTTCGTCGCGTCGGCGACCTTCCGCACGGTCCCGCTGCGCGCGCACGCCGCGACGGCACTGCTGGTCTTCGACGACCTCTCGTCGGCGAACCGGGCGCTGCCCGACCTGGTGGCCACCGGTGCGGCGACGCTCGAGCTGATGGACGCGACGTCGTTGCGGGTGGGGCAGGGGCTCGCGTCGTGCCCGGCCGACGTCGCGGCCGCTCACCGTGGACCGGCAGGCGGCCCTGCTCGTGGAGTACCAGGCGACCACCGCGGAGGAGCTCGCGCACCTGACGCGGCGGCGGTCCGCGCTGCACCGGTTCTCGCCGACGGCCGACGCTGACCACCGACCCCGTCGTGCGTCGCGACCTGTGGACGCTGCGCAAGGGCCTGTACACCTCGGTCGCCGGCGCGCGGCGCAGCGGCACGACCGCCCTGCTCGAGGACGTCGTCGTCCCGGTCGAGCGGCTGGCGGACACGTGCACGGCGCTGACCGCGCTGTTCGACCGGTACGCCTACGAGGACTCGGTGATCTTCGGGCACGCCAAGGACGGCAACATCCACTTCATGCTCACCGACCGGTTCGAGACCGAGCGAGCAGCTGGCCCGGTTCGCGGGCTTCACCGAGGACCTGGTGTACCTGGTGCTCGACAACGGCGGCTCGCTCAAGGCCGAGCACGGCACCGGTCGGGTGATGGCCCCGTTCGTGCGCCGTCAGTACGGCGACGAGCTGTACGACGTCATGCGGACGGTGAAGCGGCTGGTCGACCCGCGCGGCCTGCTCAACCCCGGCGTCCTGCTCTCCGACGACCCGCAGGCCCACCTCCGGCACATCAAGCTCGCGCCGCAGGTCGAGGCGGAGGTCGACCGGTGCGTCGAGTGCGGCTACTGCGAACCCGTGTGCCCGTCGCGCGACCTGACCCTGACCCCGCGGCAGCGCATCGTGCTGCGCCGCGACATCCGCAGCGCCGAGCTGGCGGGGGACACGGCGATGGCGCGAGCGGCTCGAGCGCGCCTACGAGTACCCCGGGGTGGACACCTGCGCGGTCGACGGCATGTGCGCCACGGCCTGCCCGGTCGGGATCAACACGGGCCTGCTGGTCAAGACGCTGCGCCGCGAGAACCTGCCTGCGCCGGTCCGGGCGGTGTGGACTGCGGCTGCCCGCCACTGGGCGGCGCCACGACGAAGGTCGCGTCACACCGGCCTGACCGTCGCCGCAGCGGTGCCCGGCCCGCTCGTGCCTGCTGCGCGACGGCCGCGCGGCGCGTGCCGTGCTGGGCGCCGACACCGTGCCGCAGTGGTCCGCCGACCTGCCCCGCGGCGGCGCGCCCCGTCGTCGGCCCGCGCCCGTGTCGACGCCCGACGCCGTCTACCTGCCGTCCTGCGTCAACGTGATGTTCGGCCCCGCCGAGGGTCCCGGGGTCCAGGTCGCGTTCGAGGACCTGTGCGCGGCGGCGGGCCTCACCCTGCTGGTTCCCGACGAGATCGAGCGCCTCTGCTGCGGCACGCCCTGGTCGTCGAAGGGCATCGCGTCCGGGTACGAGGCCATGCGCGCTCGGGTGGTCCCGGCGGTGCGCGCGGCCACCGACGGTGGTCGTCTGCCGGTCGTCTGCGATGCCTCGTCGTGCACGGAGGGCTTCCGGCAACCTGCTGGGACCCGGCGTGATGTCGACGTCGTGTCCTTCGTCGCCGAGCGCGTCCTGCCCGTGCTCGGGCCGTTCGAGCGGCTGTCCTCGTTGACCGTGCACCCCACCTGCTCGTCGACCCAGCTGGGCCTCGACCCGGCGCTGCTGACGGTGGCATCGGCTGTTGCCGACGACGTCGAGCGTCCCGCTCGACTGGGGCTGCTGCGCGTTCGCGGGCGACCGCGGGATGCTGCACCCGGAGCTGACCGCGTCGGCGACCCGTCGCGAGGCCGCCGAGGTAGCCGGCCTCGACGCGCAGGCGCACGCTAGCTGCAACCGCACCTGCGAGCTCGGCATGTCGCGAGCCACGGGCCGGACCTACCGGCACGTCGTCGAGCTGCTGGCCGAGCAGGCCCTCCCCTGAGCTCGCACCACCCGATCCGACACATCCAGCAAAGGAGCAGAGATGAACCCGGAGACGACGGCACTCGTGCTGATCGAGTTCCAGAACGACTTCACCACCGAGGGCGGCGTCCTGCACGGCGCCGTCCAGGACGTGATGGAGAGCACCGACATGCTCGCCCACGCGCAAGGTCGCCCTCGAGGCCACCCGCGCCGCGGGCGCCACGGTCATCCACAGCCCGATCGCGTTCGCGGCCGGCTACGGCGAGATCACCGCCCACCCGTACGGGATCCTCAAGGGCGTCGTCGACTCGAACGCGTTCGTGAAGGGCTCGTGGGGCGCCGCGTTCGTCGAGGACGTCGCCCCGGTCGAGAGCGACATCGTCATCGAGGGCAAGCGCGGACTGGACGCCTTCGGGTCGACCAACCTCGACTTCATCCTGCGCTCCAAGGGCATCACGACCGTGGTGCTCGCGGGCTTCCTGACCAACTGCTGCGTCGAGTCGACCATGCGTTCGGCCTACGAGAAGGGCTTCGAGGTCATCACGCTGACCGACGCCGTCGGCGCGACCTCCCAGGCCGAGCACGACAACGCGATCACGTACGACTACCCGATGTTCTCCAAGCCGATGACGGCCGACGAGTACGTCTCCGCCCTGCGAGGCGCACCCGTGGCGCGCCGACGCCTCGCGCGGCTACTGAGCCGACCCGGGCGCGGCTCGGTCACGCCACCGAGCCGCCGCCCGGGCGGTCGACCCTTCCGTCCAGCGCAGGAGCACTCACCGGCTGAGCGCGGTCTCCGCGCCGAGCCGGCTGAGCTTGTGCGGGTTGCGCACGGCGTAGATGCGCGTGATCCGGCCGTCCTCGATGACGAGGCTCATCGCCGTGTCCAGCTCGCCGCCGAGGTCGACGCGCGCGGCCGGGCCGCCGTTGAGCCACATGGGTGTGGACGTGAAGTCGACGGTCTGCGGCGGCCAGCAGCGACAGGAACGCGGCGACCTTGTCGGCGCCGACGACCGGGCGCCGCGCTGCGGACACCACGCCACCGCCGTCGGCGACCACCACGACGTCCGGCGCGAGCACGTCGAGCAGCCCTTGCAGGTCGCCGATGCGGATCGCGGCGAGGAACCGGTCGACCACGGCCGACTGCTCGGCGCGGCTCACCTGTCGGCGCGGCCGTCGGGCTGCCACGTGCTCGCGAGCCCGGTGCGCGATCTGGCGCACCGACGCCGACGACCTGTCGAGGGCGTCCGCGATCTCGTCGTAGGGCGTCTCGAACACCTCGCGCAGCACGAACACGGCGCGCTCGGTGGGACCGAGGGTCTCCAGCACGGTGAGCATCGCGAACGAGACGCTCTCGGCCAGCTCGACGTCCTCGGCCACGTCCGGGCTGATCAGCAGGGGCTCGGGCAGCCACTCGCCGACGTAGTCCTCCCGCCGCCGCGCGAGCGTGCGGAGCCGGTTGAGCGCCTGCCGGGTGACGATCCGCACGAGGTAGGCGCGCGGCTCGCGGACCTCCGCGCGGGCGTCGTCGCCGAGGTCCGCCCACCGCAGCCAGGTCTCCTGCACGACGTCCTCGGCGTCGGCGGCGGAGCCGAGCATCTCGTAGGCGACCGTGAAGAAGAGGCTGCGGTGCGCGACGAACGGGTCGTCGGTCATGCCGTCGACGCTACGCGGCTCGGCTGGGCCAAGGGCGGGAGGTCGCACGACGCCGCGAACCCTTCGGCCTCGATGCCGAGCGCGGAGTTCGTCCGCGCGTACAGGTTGGCCAGCGCGACCCACGACGTGAGCTCGACGAGTCCCGGCGCCCCGAGCTGGTCGAGCAGTCGCTTCGAGAGCGCGTCGGTGACCGTCGGCGGCGTCTGGGTCATCGCCTCGGCGTACTCGAGCACGTCGCGCTCCCGCGGCGTGAAGACGGTCGACTCCCGCCACCGCGGCACCTGCTGCGCCTTGACCAGGTCGAGGCCCTCGTTGTGCGCCTGGAAGTAGCCGAGGTCGAGGCACCACGAGCAGCCGATCAGCGAGGCCACGGCCATGTGGGCGTACGACTTCAGGTCCTCGTCGCAGGCGTCCCACTTCGCCGACTTCTGGCCCAGGCCGAGGCTGAACTTGAGGATCGCCGGGTTGTTGGCCATCACCCCGAGCGCCTCCGGGACCTTGCCGAACATCTTGCTGCTGAACCGCTTGACCAAGGCCCCGTACAGGCCGGTGATCTCGGTGGCGGGAATCCGCGTCGTGCTGGTCATGTCTCCTCCTGGTGGCTGGTGTCGGACACAAGACACCGGCCGAGGGGGATCTGTGACACCGGCCGCATCCGGTCAGGGCGAGGCCGACAGCGTCCGGGAGTCGCCCTCGAACGGTCGCAGCGCGTCCGGCGCAGGGAACGGGAGCGTGTACGTGCGGGTGACGACCTCGATCGCGCCGAAGTTGTCGGTCGCGACGACGACGCGCTGCGGCGTCACCTCGACGATGCGGACGCGCTCGCGGCCACCGTCGGGCAGGTCCAGCTGCCACAGGTCCGCCAGCCACTGCAGCCCGCGCTCCTCGAGCGCTTCCTCGGCGGCGATCCAGTCGACGATGCCGGTCACCTCGCGCCCCAGCGCGTCGAGGGCGACGAACCCGTCGTCCTGCGGGCGGATCCACCCCACGCGCTCACGGTCGCCCGGTCGGCGGTGCTCGATCCAGTCGTCCTGCGGCATCGACCGATCGTAGGACGGCGGGCGGCCCCGGCTGCTCGCAGAGCCGCTCGGGTCCGTGCGCTGTGAGGTAACGAGAAGCGCGGAAGGGTGGCCCCGACCTGGACTCCAAGGCCGCCGCGCTCATGATCTCTCTCGTGAACAACCGCGCCCTCATCGACGGCAACGAGCGCCTCGGCTGGGTCAGCACCGTGCTGTTCTACGACCTGAACGGCTACGACCTCAAGATGGACGAACTCGACGCCGTGAACTTCGTACTCGCGGTTGCCGAGGGACACGAGTTGTACGACCTCCCGAAGGTCGCCGAGACCCTCCACGTCCATCGGACACCGCTGCGGCCCTGACCGTCACCGCTTACGCGCTCGCCGGGTGCACCCGGCCCGGTCCGACCCGAGGCGCGCGCTGCGCGTTGAACTGGACGAACGCTGGTGGGCCCCGTGGGGATCGAACCCACAACCCGCGGATTAAAAGTCCGCTGCTCTGCCAATTGAGCTAGAGGCCCGGGGATGCGCGGTCCATCCGTGGAACCGTCGGGATCGGCGCGCACCGGCCGTGACTGGATCCCATCACGGAATCGGGTCCGCTGGCGACGCGGTGTCCTGTGTCGAGCCCGGGTTGCGCGGTGCTCCCGGCCTTGAGCTCGTCCCCCGACCGACCGAGTCCGGCACACGCCTGCGACGAAATACGATCACCGGATGGCACGCCGGGGCGGGATGGAGGACATCGAGCTCGTCGACGCCGGGACCGATGGTGCCGCGGTGCACGACGAGGGTGCCGTCCCGGGACCGTCTCGTCGACGCCGATGGTGGCTCGTACCCGCCGTGGCGGCAGCCGTCGTGCTCGCGCTCGTCGCCTACCAGGGCATCAGCGACGCGCGTCAGCGGTCCGCGCTCGCCGGTCTGGCGGACGTCCCGGGGGTGCTCGCGCCGATCGACCCGGACCTGCCGATCCGCTGGGACATCGCCGGCCCGACGACCTCGGCTGCCGCGTACGGGATCGTGGCCGACGGTGCGGCGATGAACATCGTGGTCGACCCGGACGGCACGCAACGGGTCGTCGCCATCGACCTCGCGACGGGCGCAGAACGCTGGTCGACCGTCGTGTACGGCCCGAACGCGGCCCTGGCGAAGGCGCGCGACAGCGGCGGTGCGACGGCGTCGGGATACTGCCTTCCGGTCGGTCCCGACGAGCCGACCTCGCTCGCGTGCATGGTCAGTGACGGGTTCCAGACGAACGGCGTGTACGAGAGCATCCCCGCGACCGAGACGCTCTGTGCGCGTCCTCGACACGCACGACGGGCACCAGATCGCGCAGTGGCCGACGGGTGAGGCCGGGATCGCCGTCTCGGACGGCCGTGTCGTGCTGGCCAGGTGGATCGACGACGGGATCGACGTCACCGCGTACGCACCCACGTCGGGCGACACGGTCTGGTTCCGGCACCTCGATGTCCCCCGCACGGCGATCCGGTCCGCCTACGCGCCGTGGTCCAGAGTGTGGGCGGCCTGATCGAGGTCAGCTCGAGTAGCTGGGGGATGCGGCTCGACGAGGATGGCGTACCGCTGGCTGTGCAGCCTGTGGTGGACGCGTCCACGGGTGGCAACTCGGTCGTCGGGGCTCCCACCACCGACCGTTTCGTGGCGGTCACCTACACCAGCGCCGGGGCGCGCACGCTGCTGCTCGGCGCCGACGGCGCGTTGGTACATGACCTCTCGGGCGACGTGGTCTCCCCGGACGTCGACGACGGCAGCCTGCCCGATCTGATCCTCACCTCGCCCTCGCCCTCCGCAGCCACCGACGGAGGCGACGAGGCGGTCCGAGCCGGCTCGCTGCGGGGTTCCGACGCGACGACGGGTCGGACCCTCTGGACGGCCGACATCTCGAAGAGCGGGTACGGCGCACTCGTCCTGCTCGGCCGTGTCTATGTGCTCGCAGGTCAGGGGATCGACGTCCTCGACGGGCGCTCGGGCAAGGTGCTCTGGACCGTCGAGCCGTCCGACGGCGTCATCTACACCAACCTCATGACCGATGGTCGAACCCTTCTCGCCGTGCGGAATCCCGGGCCAGGACGGCAGTGGTGGCCGGATCGACGCGTACTCGCTCACCGGCCCGGACCAGGTCTGGACCGCGCCGCTCCCTCGTGGTCTCCTCGATGTTCATCCCGTCGGCACGAGCCTCGTGGGCATCGCCTACGCCGGGGAGCAGTACGCCAGCGACGTCGTGCGGGTCGCGCGGCTCGGCTGAGCGTGAGCTCGTTCACACGCGTTCGTTCCGGGGAGTGCCTACAGAGGGACGGCGTGGATACAGTCGCAGCAGACCCCGCCACGGCAGAAGGATGCGATGGACCTCCCACGAGATCTCCAGGCGTACCGACCCGACGCCGAGGACAGCCTGCGCGAGCACATCGACCGCCTGGTGGCCGAGGGGTACACGGTCTCCGGCGGCGAGGGCGCGGACCCCGTGCTCATCGATCCGGGCGGCAAGGCCGTCGAGACGTGGCGCGAGGACTACCCGTACGCCGAGCTGATGGATCGCGACGAGTACGAGGAGGCCAAGTACCTCCTGCAGATCGAGCTGCTCAAGCTGCAGTACTGGGCGGAGGAGAGCGGTGAGCGCCACATCATCGTGTTCGAGGGTCGGGACGCGGCCGGCAAGGGCGGCACGATCAAGCGGTTCATGGAGCACCTGAACCCTCGGGCCGCGCGCGTGGTCGCGCTCACCAAGCCGACGACCACCGAGCAGGGTCAGTGGTACTTCCAGCGCTACGTCGAGCACTTCCCGACGGCGGGCGAGATCGTGCTGTTCGACCGGTCCTGGTACAACCGCGCGGGCGTCGAACGCGTCATGGGCTTCTGTTCCGACGACGAGTACGCGGCGTTCATGCGCCAGGCGCCGGAGTTCGAGCGGCTGATCACCGACGCCGGGATCCACCTGACCAAGTTCTGGTTCTCGGTCACCCGCCGCGAGCAGCGGACCCGCTTCGCGATCCGCCAGATCGACCCGGTCCGGCGCTGGAAGCTGTCGCCGATGGACCTCGAGGCACTCGGCCGCTGGCAGCTGTACTCCGCGGCCAAGGAGGCCATGTTCGAGGGCACGGACACCGACCACGCGCCGTGGATCTCGGTGCGCAGCAACGACAAGAAGCGCGCCCGGCTCAACGCCATGCGCTACTTCCTGGGCCAGTTCTCCTACGAGGGCAAGGACGAGGACGCCATCGGCGAGGTCGACTCGCTCATCGTCCAACGGGGACGCCTCACGGTCGGCGACTGACCACTGGACGGCGGCGCGCTCAACTCGGCCTGACGCGTGCCACGGCCGGCGCTACGCTCGAACGGTTGTCCGGACGCAGGACCAGCCGAGGAGGGCTCATGGGCCGCCTGTTCATCGACCTGTTCGTCACCCTCGACGGCGTCGCACAGGCGCCGGGCGGCCCGGAGGAGGACACGTCGGGCGGCTTCCCGTTCGGTGGCTGGCAGGCGCCGCTTCCCGACGACGTCGTCGGGCGCGAGGTCATGGCGGGCATCGCGACGACGGACGCGCTCCTGCTCGGTCGCCGGACCTACGACATCTTCGCGGGCTACTGGCCCCACCAGCACGACGAGATCGGGCAGAAGTTCAACGCCATCCCCAAGTACGTCGCCAGCCGCAGCACACCGGACCTCGGCTGGGCGGGGTCCACGCTGCTCGGCCCGGACCTCGTCGCGGAGATCGGTGCGCTGCGGGACCGTCACGAGAGCACGCACGTGATCGGCAGCCTCGACTTCGTCCAGTCGCTGTTCGCCGAGCGGCTGTTCGACGTACTGACGCTCTGGGTCTATCCGGTCGTCCTCGGCCAGGGCAAGAAGGTGTTCCAGGACGGCGTCCGACCGTCCGGCCTCACCCTGCTGGAACCGCCCGTCGCGGGGAGCGCAGGCGCGGTCACCTTGCGCTACGGCCTGACCGGCGCCGACCCCGAGACGGGGGACATGACCCTCATCGACGAGTGAACGACCGTCGGACGATCATGGGCCGGATCAGTTCGACTCACCCGGACCAGGGCACGTCAGGCGGTACGGGCCGAGCGCAGCCGCATAGCTCGACCACTCGCTCTTCGTGAGGTTCCGTCCGGCGAGCTTGCACGCCGCATCGCTGAGATCAGCAGGATCCAGATCCCACTCCGCGACGCCCTCGGCCACCGTGACGATCGCGGCCTGACCGTCGGGGCGGAGGTACCCGGGGTAGATCGTCGGTGCCGCGGCCGGCATGTCCTCGCCCAACCCAGTCACCCCGTACGGGTATCGCGGGGATGCGCTCGGCAGCGGGGCGCCCAGACGGATTCCCGCGTCGGGGTCGTAGATGCTGACGCTCTGGTCGTCGGCCGTCGCCATCAGCACGGTGCCGTCATCGGAGAACTGCAAGTTGGTGATCGCGCCGCGAGCGCCAGGAAGCTCCCGGACCGTCTTCATGGTCGCGCTGTCGACCAAGACGAGGGACCCTCGGTAGGCGATCGCGAGCAAGCCGTCATCGCGGATTGCCACCGCGTCGGCGCCGGAGTGCACAGGACCTGTCGTCATACCGCTCGTTCCGTCGAAGATTCGGACTTCCGTGTTCACGCCGGCGTCGTTGATAGACGACCCCGACTGGCCATCGAAGTTCTCGGACGCGATGGCGAGCAGCGTCCCGTCGGTCGTCGCCGACAGGTCGATGACGTCCTGGACCGTGCCTTTCGACGACTCGACGCGGATCGGGTCCGTGGACCAACGATCAGTCGCCGCATCGGCGATCCATACCTGACCTCCATCCATCGAGACGTACACGCGGTCCCCGCGCGCCGACGGCCAGTAGAACCAGGCAATCTCCGGGAGCACGAGGCCTTCGTCGATCGGCTCACCGGTGCGGGCGTCGACTACGTGCTGCACGCCTTCGCCCGGCACCCACGTTCCCACCTCATCCTTCAAGAGCCATCCTGCCGATTTGATCTCCGGCGGTAGCACGAAGAGGGGGGCGTCCTTGTCGTATCCCAGACCGCGTAGGAGCCCAGCGCCAAGGTGGAACCCGCGCCTTCGGGACGCTCCGCGCTGACGAACGTGCGCCCCTGGGGGTCGTAGCCGTCTGCGGCGACCTGGCCGCGGGCCACCACACGCGTGACCGGACCCGATCCATCCACGCGCCAGCTCGACAGCACGGGCCTTCCCGCGCCGGCGATGACGAGCTCGCCGTTGGAGACCGAGAGGTCGCCTACGTCGCCGAGCTGGATGTCGAGCTGTTCAGCGTTCTGCGCGCCCGTCGCGAGCGAGCGCTCTCGTATGACCCCGAACTGGTCTCCGAAGAAGACGAGGCCGGCCTCCGCCGAGACCGTGAACCAATCGGCGGGCTCGGTCCGCTCCGCGGTCCAGAGGACGGCACCCGTGGACGGAACGACGGCGACCAGCTTGTCCTGACCGACGAACACAACGAGGTCGCCGCCCGCCCCAGCCGCCTGGAGGTCCGATCCGTGCTCGGGGCCGGCAATCGTGCGCACGGTCGCCAAGGTCTGCGGATCGAGCACCCGAATGGGACCGGCTGACGATCCAACGACCAGGTGGCCGGATCCATCGAAGGCTGCTGGTCCCGGGTCCCCGTGCGTGGTCGTCGTCGTGGCGAGAACCTGGCCGTCTGCCACCCGCCGCGAGGTGACCTCGCCGGTGTCATCGGCGACGGTCACGGCGACGTCACCCTGCGGATCCAATGCGAGGTCTTTGACGCCCCCGGTCGCGACTGGACCTAGCAGCCGCGCACCGGTCGCTATGTCGTCGACGGTCAGCGACGCGCCCACCTGGATCGCTACCCGCTTCCCGTCGGCGCTCGGGCGCACGAGCGGGCGAGGGCCGCGATCCGCCAGAGCGATCGGTTCGAAGGTCCGGATCACGGTGCCGCTCTCCGTATCGACCAGCTCAGGGCTGATGGCGTCGAGAACGAGGACCGTCGTCCTGGTGCCCGGTACCGCCGCCCCGGCTATCCGGGTGGCGCCCGGGACGCGCTGATAGCTGACGAAGCCGGGTGCCGAGGTGAACGTGGCGAGGAGCGCCGAGCGTGCGCGGGCGTCGGTCGGGGCGCGGCGGTACGCCTCGACAGCGAGGAGGGCGCCGACGTCGCGGTTCGTGCTCTGCAGCGCGATCGACTGGTTGACCAAGGCCTCGAGTTGCGCGGACTCTCGCGCGCGACCGGCATCGGCCCGGCTCACACCGGCCAACGACGCCGCGACGACGGCGACCATCAAGACCGCCACGGCCGTGCCGAGGGCGGCGCGCAGCCGGCGGACGCGGCGCGCGTCGAGCGCAGCGCTGACCTGACGTGACCTCTGCGCGGCGTCCAGGAAGTCCCGCTCGATCGCGGTCAGATCGGGCCGGGCGTGGGCTCGCCACTCCAGGGCCACGTCGAGGCGCGCGCCTCGGTAGAGCTCGCCGTCAGGTCGCCCGAGCGTGTCCCAGCCGTCCGCCGCGGTCGTGAGGTGCCGCAGGATGCGCACGCCCGCGGCGTCGTCGTCGAGCCAGGACCGCAGGCGCGGCCAGGCGCGCACGAGCGATTCGTGCGCGATCTCGACCGTGCCCTCGTTGAGAGTGAGAAGACGCGCGCGGACTAGGTCGGTCATGACGCGCTCGCGGCCACCCTCGAGACCCAGGGTCCGGACGAGCTGACGGCGGTGGATGGCGCCGCCCTCACCGGACGGTGTGACGAGGCGCAAGAGCACGGCACGACACGCGGCACGGTCGGACTCGGAGTACCCTCATAGACGCGCTCGGCGGTCTGCGCGACCGCCGCGGAGATGCCGCCGGATGCGTTGTAGCCGTCCACGGTCAGCACGGAGCCGTCGCGGCGGCGCCAGGTCTCGACCAGGGCGTGCGAGAGCAAAGGCAAGGATCCGGCACCGTCGCCCGCTTCCTTGACCAGCAGCTCCACCAGACCGTGCTCCAGTCGCAGGCCGGCGAGCCGTGCGGGCTGCTCGATCACCTCGCGCAGCTGGTCGTCGGATAGCGGCCGCACCAGGTGCAGGCCGCGCTCGGCCAGCTGCGCCAGGTGAGCGTCGGTGCTGAGACCCGCGATCTGGTCGGCTCGGACGGTCACGATGACGTGCCGCGTGTCCGCGGCGGCCGCGAGCCGACGGCAGAAGACACGCACGACAGCGTCGGGGTACCCACTGAGGAAGAGGTCCTCGAGCTGGTCGACGACGATGGCCGCATCGGGCGGCGCGTCCCCGATCGCTGTCTCCAGCGCGCCGATGGGATCGGGGCCGGGAAGCAGTACGACGGGCTCGGCGCCCTCCCGCTCGAGCGCGGCGGCGACGCCTGCCCGGGCCAACGAGCTCTTTCCGGCACCTGAGGGGCCGGCGATTACCAGCAGCGGCGTGCGAGCCAACCGGTCGAGGCACTGGTCGATCTCGGCGGTCCGACCGAAGAACTCCTGCGAGTCTTCGATGCCGAACGCCGCGAGCCCGCGATACGGGCAGTCCGCGCGGGCCGTCGGGGTGGCCTCGGGTGCCGCGATAGCGGGATCTTGCCGCAGGATCGCCAGCTCGAGGTCGGCAAGCTGAGCGCCAGGGTCGATGCCGAGCTCGTTCGCGAGGAGCTGGCGCGCGTCCCGCAGCGTGCGCAGTGCGTCGCCCTGACGACCGCAGCGGTACTGCGCGAGGGCGAGGATGGCCCAGCGTCGCTCGCGCAACGGGTCTTGGGTGACGAGAGATCGGGCCTCGCTCGCGACGAGCCGGTGCTCGCCGGCCGCGAGCTGCGCCTCAGCGAGGTCCTCCTGACAGGTCAAGCGCAGCTCGGTCAGCCGCGCAACCTCGCTCGCGGCACCAGACCAGCCGTTGAGGTTCGCGAACGGCTGGCCGCGCCAGATGGCCAGGGCCCGGCTGAAGGCGCTCGAAGCCCGGTCGGGTTCGCCCGTCGCCGCGAACCCCCGGGCTCGCGCGATCCCGTCGACGAATTCGTCCCGCGTCCACCTGGTCGCGCGGCACGTCGAGGCGGTACCCGCCCGGGGTCGTCGTGACGATCGCCCCGTCGGGTAGCGCCCGCCTGATCTGGCCCACGGTGGCGTGCAGCTGCTGGGCCACGTCGACGGCGGCGTCGGGCCCCAGCTCGCGTCGGCCAGCTCCTCGAGAGGCACAGGCGCGGGGCGCCGCAGGATCAGGGTGCACAGGGCGATGCGCGCCCGTGGACTCAACGGTGCGTCACCGTCGAGCTCCAGTGCCCCCAGCACGCGGATGCCCACGACTCGCATTGTCGTGACCTGCAACAGGGGTGGTCAACGGCATGCATTCCCGACGCATACCCGACGAGGCCCGGCCGCATTCCGCGTCGTTCGACGGTCTCATCATGACCACATTCAAGCGTTCCCCTCGCCCGCACGTCCGTACCCTCTTCACCGTCGACATGGACCCCCACGACGCCGATCTGGAGTCCCCGGCAGTCCATGCCCACCCTCGCGAACTCGCATCTGAGGTTCGGGATCGTCGGCCTCGCTCTCGGTGCTGCCCTCGCGGTAGCGATCGGTGTCACGAGCAGCGCGGGCGGTGTCGCTGCGCCGCCGGTCGGCGCGAGCTCGCCAGTGGCTGTTCGCTGCAGCTCACAGATTCCGTGCTCGCCCTCGGGCGAGGTTGCCGCACGCAGCGCCCTGGGCTCGTCCCAGCTCAGCGCGGCACAACCGTCGTGCTCCAGCCCTGTCGCCACTCCGGCACCACCCGCGGATACGACGCGCACACCCCAAGCGTCGGAAGGCGACGGGATCCGGTAATAAGGCCGTCCGGTAACCGCAGTCGGGCCGAGCTTTCAGCGCGAGTCGGCCGTCCGCGCTTGACTAGACCGATCGACCAGAGACCGATGACCGACGTCCTGATCGCGGGCGCCGGCCCGACCGGGCTGATGCTCGCGGGTGAGCTGGCGTTGGCGGGGGTCGACGTCCTCGTCGTCGAGAAGCGCGCGTCCCAGGACCTCGACGGGTCGCGCGCTGGTGGGCTGCACGCGCGCACGCTCGAGGTGCTGGACCAGCGGGGGATCGTCGAGGGGTTCCTCGCGGCGGGCACGGCGATGCAGATCGTGAGCTTCGGCGGCATCCCGCTCGACATCAGCGACTTCCCGACCCGGCACGCCTACGGCCTGGCGCTCTGGCAGAGCGGCATCGAGCGGCTCCTGGCCGACTGGGTCGACGGACTCGGTGTGCCGTTCCTGCGGGAGCGGGAGGTGACGGGGTTCGCGCAGGACGACGCCGGCGTCGACGTCGAGCTGTCCGACGGCAGCGCGATCCGCGCGCGCTATCTCGTCGGGTGCGACGGCGGTCGCAGCGTCGTGCGCAAGGCCGCCGGGATCGACTTCGTCGGCTGGGAGGCGACGACCAGCTGGCTGATCGCCGAGGTCGAGATGGCCGACGAACCGACGATCGGCATGCGTCGGGAGGGCGGCGGCATCGGTCCGGTCAACCGGGAGACCGGCGGCGGACCGTACCGGGTCGTGCTGACGGAGCCGCTGCCCGACGAGCCCGGCGAGCCGACCGTGCAGGACGTGCGGGATGCGCTGACGGCCGCCTACGGGACCGACTTCGGCGTGCACAGCCCGACCTGGATCTCCCGCTTCTCCGATGCCACCCGCCAGGCGGCCTCCTACCGGCAGGGCCGCGTCCTGCTGGCCGGCGACGCCGCCCACGTGCACCCCCCGCAGGGTGGCCAGGGCCTCAACACGGGCGTCCAGGACGCGGTGAACCTGGGCTGGAAGCTCGCACAGGTGGTGGGGGGAACCTCGCCCGAGAGCCTCCTCGACAGCTACCACGCGGAGCGGCACCCGGTCGGCGCCCAGGTCCTGCGCAACACCATGGCGGCGGTTGCCTTCAGCACCCCGGACGACCGGCACGACGCCCTCAAGGCCCTGCTGACCGACGTGCTGGCGATGGACGAACCCCGCCGCCGCATCGCCGGCAGCCTCACGGCACTCGACGTGCACTACGAGCTCGGCGACGGGCACCCGCTGCTCGGGCGGCGCATGCCCGACCTCGACCTGGAGACGGTCGACGGACCGACCCGTGTCTACCGGCTCCTGCACGAGGCGCGGCCGCTGCTCCTCAACCTCGGTGAACCCGGCGCCCTCGACGCATGGGCCGGTCGGATCCGCGTGGTCGACGCCACGTACGCGGGCGACTGGGAGCTGCCCGTGATCGGCGTGGTCGCGGCCCCGTCGGCGGTGCTCGTCCGGCCCGACGGGCACGTCGCCTGGGTCGGCGACGCCGCCGACCCGGGCCTGCCACACGCGTCACGACCTGGTGCGGAGCGGCCGTCCTGGCGTAATCGAGATCGAGACCGTATCGATACGTGGAATCGCTCCCACGGATCGCGGAACGGTTCTTATGATCGGCACGCGACGCCGTCCGAGCGTGCACCGTCGACGATGACTGGAGAACGCGTGGGCTGGAATGCGCAGCTGCTGCTGCACCGCGCCCGCGCCCAGAAGTCGCTCCTCGCCGTCGTCACCGGGGTCGCGTTGCTGGCCACCTCGCTGCTCGGCACGTTCACCCTGCTGCTGACGACCAGTCAGGACCGGATGGTCGTCGTCGCGCTCGACCGCTCCCGTGCGGATCGACCGCGAGATCGACGTCGTCGTGAGCCCGAGCAAGGGTGACCCGGCCGTCCTGGCACCCGCCCAGAAGTTCCTCGACGAGACGCTCGGCGACGTCCCAGCGACGCGCGAGACGTGGCTGTCGTCGGTCCTCTACTCGGTGCGCGGTACGTCGGACCCGGTCCAGCCGTACGTCTACCTCGCGTCCGGTCCGGAGGTCGCGCGCAACAGCACGCTGCTCACCGGTGCGTTCCCCACCGAGGCGGTCGACGCGTCGGGCCGCGTGCAGGTCGCCGTGCCGCAGGTCGTCGCCGATGCCTACGGGTGGTCCGTGGGGACCGTCGTCGACACCGTGATCGCCGGCTCCCGCACGCCCGCGTCGTTCGTCGTGACCGGCACGTTCCAGCTCACCGGACCGTCGACCGTCTGGCGCCGGGACCCGCTGGGCGGGGCGGAGCAGGACGCGTCGTACCCGGTGCTCGGCGCCGCTGGATTCCTCAGCACGCGGGCGTGGGGACCGTTCGTCACCGCCGGCCCGGAGGTGCTCACCGACGGGACGGTAGGACTGGGCACCGCACACCTGGTCGCCCATCCCGACCTGGGCCAGGTCAGGGGTGACGAGCTCGCCCAGCTGCGGACGAGGCTCAAGGACGCGGGTCAGCGGCTCGCCTCGCAGACCGCCGCCGACCAGGCCGACACGAGTGTCGACTCCGTGCTCGCCGCCACCATCGACACGGCCGTCGCGAGCCTGCGGGTCACGCAGGTCACGGTCGTCGTGGTCGCGCTGCTCCTCGTCGTGCTCGCCGTCACGGTCCTGCTGAACGCGGCTCGGCTGCTCGCCGAGCGGCGAGAGTCCGAGCAGCAGCTGATCTCGTCCCGCGGTGGGTCCGCCAGGCAGCTGGCCCGGCTCGCCGGGCTCGAGGCGCTGCTCGTCGCGCTGGTCACCGCGCTCATCGCGCCCTGGCTCGCGGCCGGCCTCTACCAGGTGCTCACCTCGGCCGGTCCGCTGCTCGCGAGCGGCCTGCACCTCGACCCGGGCCACCCGGCCGCCCTGTGGGTCGTGTGCGCGGTGTCCGCGCTGGTGTTCGCGGTCGTCCTGCTCGGTCCGTCGCTGCGCCCCGGCGCCGACCGGGCCAACGTCCGGGCCGACCGGTACGGGTCGCTCGCGCGGTCGGGCGCCGACGTGGCGCTGCTGGTGCTCGCCGTCGTCGCGTTCCGGCAGCTGAACACCTACCGGACCCCGGTCGGAGCGGGCGGCTCGATCGACCCGGTGCTCGTGATCGCGCCGGCGTTGGTCCTGATCGCCGCTGCGGTCCTGACGCTGCGCCTCCTGCCCCTCGTGACGCGCGCGGGCGAGCGGCTCGCCGTGCGCAGCCGGGCTCTGACGTCGCTCGCTGGCCGCGTGGGAGCTCGGGCGCCGACCGGGGCGCGCGTCGGCGGCCGTCCTGCTGCTCACGCTCGCGATCGGGATCGGCACGTTCTCGTTGTCGTTCCTGGGCACCTGGAAGACGTCGCAGCAAGATCAGGCCGACCTCGCGATCGGCACCGACGTGCGAGTGACGCCGACGGACGCGAGCATCCCGGCTGCGCGGGCCGCCGCCCTGCCCGGCGTCGAGCACGTCGGGCCGGTCACCGTGGGTGACGTGAGCGTAGGGATCCCGACGGCGGGCGCCGGAGGGGACGGGTCGACCAGCCTGTCGGCCAACCTGCTCGCGGTCGACACCACGCACGCGGGGGAGCTGCTGCGGGGCCGGATCGCGGGCGGCTGGGCCGATCGGACCGCGGCGCTGGTCCCGACCACGCAGGTCGACGGGGTGCCACTGCCCGACACCACGCAGTACCTCGTGGTGGACCTCAGGTCGACGCTGCGCCGACCCGGTGGAGGGGTCGCTGCGCACCTGGGTCGTCCTGCAGGACGCCGCCGGGCAGCGTACGACGCTCAGCCTGCCGACGATGACGCTCGACGACGCCCGCACGGACGTCGTCCTGCGCGTTCCGACCACCACCGGGCTCAGCCTGGTGAGCGTGCTCGCGCGCGGGACACCCTCGCTGACCGCCACCCCGCCTGACGGCTCCGTCCGATGACCGTCGAGCTGTCTCACGTCCGCGTGGCGACCGGCCCGGCACCCGTCGAGGGGAAGAGCCCCCCGCAGCTGTCCGAGCTCGAAGGGGTCGCGCCGGTATCCCTGACTACCGGGGACTGGGCGACGACACCCGACGTGTCGGTCGACGCCGACAGCGTCACCATGGAGACCCGTCGTGCCCTCCGGGCTCGACTACGGCACGCCCGTGGCGCTCGCCGCGACGACGTTCGTCGACCCGACGCCGGGCAAGGAACGCATCCCGGCGCTGGTCACTCCCGACCTCCTCGACACGTTGAGCACGGAGGTCGGACGTCCGCTGCGCGTCACGGTCTCCGGGACCCCGGTCGACCTGAGGATCGTCGGGACGGTGCCCTACCTGCCGGGTCAGCCGTCGGGCCGCGGCGTCCTGGTCGACTCCGACCTGCTGGGTCGCGAGGCGATGCACCTCGGCGTTCCCGCCGGCCGACGTGAACGAGTGGTGGCTCTCGGTCCCCGACGACCAGTGCCGCCCAGGTGGCGCAGACGATCGAGAAGACCGGAGTCGGCACGGCGGTCACGCGGGTCGCCGCGCGCACCGACGCCACCGACGGTCCGCTGCGGGTAGGCGTCCAGGCGGCGCTCTGGATCGTCGTCGCGGCCGCGGTGCTGCTGGTCGTGGCGGGCATCGCGATGAGCGCCACCGTGTCGGTGCGCACGCGCCGGCTCGAGCTCGCACGGTTGCAGGCGCTCGGCGCCTCGCGTGGATCGCTCGTGCGCTCGCTGCTGGTCGAGCACGTCGTCGTCGCGACCGATCGGGCTCGTCGCCGGCGTCGCGGTCGGCACGTTCCTGGCGCGCGCCGTGGCCCCGCTGGTCACCGTCTCGGCGACGGGCGGGACGCCGGTGCCCGGCGTCGTCGTGCAGGCGGGCTGGACCGAGCAGATCGTCCTGGTCGGCGTGCTCCTGGTGCTCACGGCCGCTGTCGTCGTCATCGTCACGAACGTGCAGATCAAGCGCGCGTCGGGCGAGCTGCTGCGGCTGGGGGACGACCGATGAGCGCGCTGGCAACCAGGATCCGAGCCGCGACCGCGGGCGCGTTCCTCGTCGGACGCCGACGGGCGCGCGCGGACATCGGCCTGCTCTCCTTCGCGGCCGTCGTGCTCGCCGTCAGCGTGGCCCTCTCGTTGGCGGTCCCGCGCCTGTTCTCGCACGCGGCCGACGCCGCCGTCCGGGACGCGGTGACCGATGCTGGGCCGTCGGTCGATCTCACGACGCGCGTCGGGGCACCCGCCGCATCGACGACCCAGACCAGGGTGGGTCGCGACCCTAACTACGCCAGCGAGGTGCGCGACTCGGCCGCGAGCGTGGGCGAGGCACTGACGCCGGCGCTGCGCGCAGTCTCCGGCGACCCGACGGTCACGATCTCGACGAACGCCGGGGGCGCGACTGCCGGTGGCGCGCCGATCCAGACGCGGCTCGTCTACGTCGGCGCGCCCGACACCGAGCGCCAGGACGACCTCGTGACCTGGGTGGACGGCACCGCGCCCGCGCTCTCCGTGCTCCCCGAGGACGACCCGGACGTGCCCGGGCTGCCGACCCGGCAGCTCCAGGTGGGCATGCAGGCGGACGCCGCTGCCGCGCTCGGCGTGCAGGTCGGCGACCAGGTGCTCGGCGCGGCTCCGACGCGCGGCCCCGTCGACATCGTCGTGACCGGCCTGTACACCGTGACCGACCCGGACGACGACGCGTGGACCGGGCTCGACGACCTGCTGGCCCTGCAGGACCCGCGTGCCGGCACCGCCCAGCGCGGACGTGCGGCGCTGCTGGTCACGGACGACTCGCTGCCCGACCTGCAGCTCGACGTCCCCGGCGCGCTCCCTCGTCACGTCCTACCGCTACCCGACGTTCGCAGACGCCCTGGACGCGCAGACGGCACCGCAGGTCCAGGCGGACGTCGTCCGCGTCCAGGCGGACCCCACCATCCTGAAGCAGAACGACGGCCGGAGCCCGACGCTCTCCACGACCCTGGGCTCGGTGCTCGCCGCCGTCGGCACCCGGCTCGCAGCTGCCCGTGCGCAGCAGTCCGTGGTCGTCGTCGGGCTGGCCGGGGTCGGTGCGCTCGTCCTCGTGCTGGCCGCGCGCCTGCTCGTCGGTCGACGCGAGGTGTTCCTCCTCGGGGAGCGGGCGCGGGGCGCCTCGCTCGCCGCGGTGGTGAACCGCTCGCTCGTCGAGTCCGTGCCCGTCGCCCTCCTGGCCGGCCTCGCCGGAGTAGGACTGGCGGCCGTCGCCGCTCCCGGTCGCACGGCGGGTTGGGGTGTGGTCGGCGCGCTCGTGCTCGTCGCCGCGCTCTCGCCCGCGGTGATCGCCGTCGGTCGCGTGCGGACTGCCTGGTCCGGGTCCCGGCAGCCGGCGAACCGGGCCGACCGCGCCCGGCTGGTCCGTCGCCGCAGGGCCCGCCGGCTCGTCGCCGAGGGAGCGCTCGTCGTGCTGGCCGTCGGTGCGTTCGTCTCGGTCCGCGGGCGCGGCCTGCTCCCGCCGGGCGGCGGTGACGTCGACCTGCTGCTGGCGGCAGCCCCTCTGCTCGCCGCCGCGGCCGCGACGGTCGTCGTGGTGCACGCCCTGCCCCCGATGCTGCGGGCCGCGTCTCGCGCGGCGCGACGACGGATCGGGCTCGTTCCGCTCGTCGCGACCTCCCGAGCGAGCGCCGCGACCGGGATCGCGGTCCCGCTGGCCGCATTGACGATGGCGGTCGCGATGGTGGTGTTCTGCGGAACGACGACCGTCACCGTGCGGGCGGGCCAGTCCGCCGCAGCCGCCCAGCGCGTCGGGGCGGACGTGCGGATCGACGGCTCGCTGACCGACCAGGACCTCGACGGCCTGCGGGCCGCGCCGGGCGTCACGGGCGTGGCCGGGGTCGCCGTGCTGGGCGCGCGCAGCCTCGGCGCGGGCTCCGGCACGACCGTCGACCTCGTGCTCGTCGACGCGGACGCGCTCGCCACCATCGACGCCGAGCACGACCGGGCGACGGGCTTCGGCAGGCTTGCGAGCGACCCGTCCGGCGACGACGGTCCCCGTGCTCGTCGACGCCAGCATCGCCGACATCGCCAAGGTCCTCACCCCGCAGGTGCTCGGCGCCGCGGGCACCGTGACCCTCGACGTCGCCGGGACGATCGACGGAGGCTCGAAGGTCGGCCGCGACGTGTCCGGGTCGGGCGAGAACCCGCGCGTGGTCGTGGACCGCGCGACCTTCGACCGCGCGCAGAACCAGACCTCGCCCCCGACCACGGTCCTCGTCGACGGACCGGGCGCCGGCGCGGCGGTCGCGGCGCTGCACCGCGGTGACGTGCGCGTCACCACCCGCGACGCCTGGCTCACGCAATGGGCGGGTACACCGCTGAACCGTGGCCTCGTGGTCCTGCTCGCCGGCGCGGCCGCCGTGCTCGCGCTGTACGCCGCGCTGGCGTTGGTGCTCCTCGTGGTGGCGACGTCGCGCGAGCGCGGGCGCACCCTCTCGGCGCTGCGGACCCTGGGTCTCGACGCCCGGACCGGTCGGGCGCTGACCCTCGCCGAGCTCGCGCCGCCGGCCGCGGCCGCCCTGGTCGCCGGAACCGTGATCGGCCTGGCCGTGCCCTGGCTGCTCGGCGGTGCGCTCGGTCTGGTCGTCGCCACGGGCGGATCGCAGGCTCCGCCGCTCACACTGGGCTGGTGGCCCGTGCTGGCGGCGGTCCTGACGGTGGCCGGGGCTCTGGTCGTGGCCGTCGTGGTCGAGGGCGCGGTGCGCAAGCGGGACCGGCTGGGCGACGTGCTCCGGGTCGGTGAGCGATGACTTCGCAAGGACGAGAGGACGCACGATGACGACGCTCGACACCCTCGAGGCGCAGGCTCGCGCGCACGGCAAGGACTTCGGCGCGGACGCCCTGATCGTCTGCGACTCGCTCGTGCGCATCTACCAGTCGGACGGCGTCGAGGTGCAGGCGCTGCAGGGCCTCGACCTGCTCATCCAGCGCGGTGAGCTCGTCGCGGTCGTCGGCGCGTCCGGGTCGGGCAAGTCGACGCTGCTGTCGGTCCTGTCCGGGCTGGACGTCCCGACCGCCGGCAAGGTCCGCGTCGGGCCGTGGGACCTGATGTCGATGACGGCGCGGCAGCGGATCGACTACCGCCGCACCATGGTCGGCTTCGTCTGGCAGCAGACCGCGCGCAACCTCGTGCCCTACCTGTCGTCGGCGGAGAACGTCGCCCTGCCGATGGCGCTCGCGGGCCGTCCGCGGCGCGACCGTGTGCGGCGGTCCGCCGACCTGCTCGACGTGCTCGGCGTGGGCTACTGCGCGGACCGGCGGCCGGGCGAGATGTCGGGCGGCGAGCAGCAGCGCGTCGCCATCGCGGTCGCGCTGGCCAACGACCCGCAGGTCCTGTTCGCCGACGAGCCGACCGGTGAGCTCGACAGCGCCACCTCGGACGACGTGCTCGAGTGCCTGCGGCAGACCAACCGCGAGCTCGGCACGACCGTCGTCATCGTCACCCACGACCTCGGGGTCTCCGAGCACGTGCAGCGCACCGTCTCGATCCGCGACGGTCGGACGTCGTCGGAGGTCGTGCGCCGCACCGACACGCACGAGGACGGCAGCGAGCACGTGGTTGCCGAGGAGTTCGCCGTGCTCGACCGGGCGGGTCGGCTGCAGCTGCCGCGCGAGTACCGCGAGACCCTCGACCTCGTCGGCCGGGTGCGGCTGGCGCTCGAGGAGTCGCACGTGTCGGTGTGGCCGGGCCACGCACGGGAACAGCCGGACGAGCGCGAGGAGCAGGGATGACCACCACGACCACCCGCCCGGTGGTGCTCGTCGAGGGCGTCAGCCGGACCTACGGGAGCGGACCGAACGCGGTGCGCGCCGTCGACGACGTCTCGTTCACGGTCGCGCCCGGTGAGCTGGTCGCCCTCGTCGGCAGGTCGGGGTCCGGCAAGACCACCCTGCTGAACTGCATCGGCGGCCTCGACCGGCCGGACGCGGGACGCGTGCTCGTCGACGACCGGGAGGTCTCCTCCCTCGGCGAGGCGGGCCTGGTCGCGCTGCGCCGAGACGTCGTGTCGTTCGTCTTCCAGACGTTCGGGCTGGTCCCGGTCCTGACGGCGGCCGAGAACATCGGGGTGCCCCTGCGGCTGCGGCGCGTGCCCGTCGCCGACCGCGAGGCGCGCGTCGAGCTGCTGCTCGACCTCGTCGGCCTCGGCGCGCACGCCCAGCAGCGTCCCGCCGAGCTGTCCGGCGGCCAGCAGCAGCGGGTCGCGATCGCGCGGGCCCTGGCCAACTCGCCGCGCCTGCTCGTCGCCGACGAGCCGACCGGCCAGCTCGACACGGAGACCGGGCGGGCGGTGATGGCGCTGCTGCGCGCAGTCGTCGAGGCCGAGGGGATGACCGCGATCGTCTCGACGCACGACCCGCTGATGATGTCGCTCGCCGACCGCGTGCTCCGCCTCGCCGACGGCCGGCTGGTCGAGGCGTAGCCAGAGACGTGCTCAGTTCAGGCTGGCGTCCTCGGCGAACGTCGACACGATCGCGAGGTCGCCGCCCTGGCGCCGCAGCACCCGGCGCCACAGCCCGGTCGGCTCGGGCGTGACGAGGTCCTCGGGCAGGGCATCGACGACGAACCACGCATGCTCGGCGATCTCCGCCTCGAGCTGCCCGGCGCTCCATCCCGCGTAGCCGAGAAAGAGTCGCAGTCCCGCCACGTGCGGGACCACGGTGTCCGGGTCGGCGTCGAGGTCCACCAGACCGAACGGGCCCGCGAGGCGATCGACACCGGGCGGGGTGAGGCGCGCCGGAGCGCAGGGTGACGACGCCCATCGCTCCGTCCAGACCGACCGGCCCGCCGTGGAACACCAGCGACGGGGCGCTGACGTGCGAGTGCCAGGCGGGCAGGATCACCCCGACGTCCACCACCGAAGGCCGGTTGAGCACGACGCCGAGGGCGCCGCCCGAGCTGCCTGAGTCCTGCTGAGCCGTGGTCGAGCAGCAGGATCACGGTGCGGCGGAACGTGGGCTCGCGCAGTCGCGGCCTGGCCACGAGCAGTCGGCCCCGAAGAGCGGCGCCGTCGGTCATGGCTCCATCATCGCCGGAGGCGCGGACATCGCCCGGAACTCGGTCCCACAACTGCGTGGGACGGTAGGCCCACGGGACCGTCCCGTTGTCGGCCCGTCGTGCAATCGCCCGGGTCAGCCGGCGAGTCCGACGAGTCCGTTCAACCCGTCGAGGGCGTGCGAGACGTGGTGGGCCGCCTCGACCGGCGCCGCGACGAACACGGCGAGCGCAGCCACGAGGCCGACGACCGCCGGGATCCACGCCACCAGGGGGAACCGGGGTGCTCCACGGTGCACGGCCCGGTCGTAGTCGCGGACCGCGCGCCACAGGAGGTAGCCCGCACCGAGCCCGCCCACCAGCCAGAGCTCGTCGGGGCTGCCCAGCGCCAGGCTGACGCCGCCCGTCACAAGGAGCAGCAGCAGGGCCGAGACGAACTCGCCCACCGCGCTGCGCCGCGTCCGGCGGGCGTCGGCGACGCGGTGCCGAAGGAACGCGGCATCCCGGGCGTCGAGGTCGTCCTGGCTCATCGTCAGGTTCAGCCGCGACGGCACGGCGTCGCCGAACGAGCTCGGCGCGAACCGGGAGTCCGGAGCGACGCTGGGCTCGGGCAGATGTCCCGGGTCCGGGATCGTGTCCTCGGTCCACCCCGCACCGTCGAACCACCGGCGCACGCCGACGCTCGACCCGTCGGCGTACCAGCCGGCGGCCGGGAGCGCGGTGTCGGCCATGGCGTGATGGTCCCAGGGTGGCCCGCGCACCGGTCCGATCGGCTTCGCGATTCACTCGATCGGCCGCTGCGCGGCGACCACGCACCTGTCATCCGACGGCGGCAAGGGCATTGCGGAACTCGGTGGTCGTCCCCTCTGTGCGGACGACCTGCAGCACGTGCTCCTCGACGCCCAGCGACGCGAGCAGGGCGGTCAGCTCGGTGACGTCCCGGTCCGACTGGATCGTCGGGTCGACGGTCGTGCGCACCTGCAGCGCGACGCCGGCTCGCTGGACGATCTGGAGCGACGAGAGAGCCCGTCCCCACGCGGCCACCCCGGTCTGGGCCGCGTACAACCTCGGCACGGACTTGATGTCGAGCCCGACCCAGTCGACGAGCTCGATGACGTCCTCGAGACGCGCCGGGTAGGTGCCGGCCGTGTGCAGGCCGACCTTGAAGCCGAGCGCGCGCACGTCGGCGATCGCCTCGGCGAGCGCGCGCTGCCGGGTGGGCTCTCCGCCGGAGAACACCACCCCGTCGAGCAGCCCCCGTCGGCGGTCGAGCAGCTCGAGCACCTGCGACCATGGCACGGTCCCGGTGCGACGCGGGTCGATGAGGTCCGGGTTGTGGCAGTAGGTGCAGGCCAACGGGCAGCCCTGCAGGAACACGGTCGCCACGAGGTGCCCGGGCCAGTCGCACGTGGACAGGGGCGTCAGGCCGGCGATGGCCAGGTCGCCGGACGTCACGGTCGCTCGCTGAAGTGCAAGCCGCTCGGCGTGCTCGCCCTGCTTGCCGACGTTGAACGACGACGACCGGCCGGTGGTATCCCATGACGCGCGTCCATACCTCGGTCTCGCCGCCGCAGGTCGGGCAGGCCAGCACCTCGCCCGACAGGTACCCGTGCGCCGGGCAGATCGAGAACGTCGGCGTGACGGTGATGTACGGCAGCCGGTGGTTCTCGAGCGCCCGCTGGACCAGCTTGCGGCAGGCCTCCGGCGTCGAGATCCGCTCGGACATGTACAGGTGCAGGACCGTGCCGCCGGTGTACTTCGTCTGCAGCTCGTCCTGGCGGTCGAGGGCCTCGAACGGGTCGTCGGTGAAGCCCACCGGGAGCTGCGAGGAGTTGGTGTAGTACGGGTGGTCGTCGGTGCCGGCCTGCAGGATCTGCGGGTAGCGACGGCGGTCCTCCTTGGCGAACCGGTACGTCGTGCCCTCCGCGGGGGTGGCCTCGAGGTTGTACAGGTGGCCGGTGGCCTCCTGGAACTCGACCATCCGCGCCCGCACGTGGTCGAGCAGCGCGACCGCGTAGCCGTGTCCCTCGAGCGTCGTGATGTCGTGCTCGTCGTCGGTCAGGTTGCGGACCATCTCGTTGACGCCGTTCACGCCGATCGTCGAGAAGTGGTTGACGAGCCCGCCTGCTAGGTAGCGGCCGCGTGTAGGGGAACAGGCCGTCGGCGATGTACCGGTCGATGACCTCGCGCTTGATCTCGAGCGAGTCGCGCGACAGGCCGAGCAGGTGGTCCAGCGACGCCAGGAGGCCGGCCCAGTCGCCGCGGTGCACGTAGCCGAGCCGCGCGCAGTTCAGGGTGACGACGCCCAGCGACCCGGTCTGCTCGGCCGACCCGAACAGCCCGTTGCCGCGCTTGAGCAGCTCACGCAGGTCGAGCTGGAGGCGGCAGCACATGGACCGGATCTGGCCCGGCTCGAGCTCGGAGTTGAGGAAGTTCTGGAAGTAGGGCAGCCCGTACTTCGCGGTCATGGCGAACAGCCGGTCGGCGTTGTCGGAGTCCCAGTCGAAGTCACGCGTGATGTTGTACGTGGGGATCGGGAACGTGAACACCCGTCCCGACGCGTCCCCGTCCGTCATGACCTCGATGTACGCGCGGTTGATCATGGCCATCTCGACGGTCAGGTCGCCGTACGTGAAGTCGACCGGTTCCCCGCCGACCAGGGGCACCTCGTCGCGCAGGTCGTCCGGGCAGGTCCAGTCGAAGGTCAGGTTGGTGAACGGCGTCTGCGTGCCCCAGCGGGACGGCACGTTGAGGTTGTGCACGAGCTCCTGCACCAGCTGTCGGACCTCGTCGTACCCCAAGCCGTCTGTGCGCACGAACGGCGCCATATAGGTGTCGAACGAGCTGAACGCCTGCGCGCCGGCCCACTCGTTCTGGAGCGTGCCCAGGAAGTTCACGATCTGGCCGACGGCCGACGAGAAGTGCCGCGGAGGTCGGGACTCGATGGTCCCGGGCACCCCGTTGAAGCCTTCGCTGAGCAGCATCCGCAGCGACCAGCCCGCGCAGTAGCCCGAGAGCAGGTCGAGGTCGTGGATGTGCAGGTCACCGGCCCGGTGCGCGTCACCGACGTCGGCCGGATAGACCTGCGACAGCCAGTAGTTGGCGGTGACCTTGCCGGCGGTCTGCAGGATCAGGCCGCCGAGCGAGTAGCCCTGGTTCGCGTTGGCGTTCACGCGCCAGTCGGAGCGGTCGAGGTACTCGTCGATCGTGGCGGCCACGTCGACGGAGCTCGTGTCGGGGCGCGCAGAAGTGGTGCTCATGGCAGGTCCTCGTCGTTGTCGATCTGGGGTGACTGGGACCGGCGCCTCCCGCACGGGGTGGAGCTCGATTCGTGGTTCCGACGGTAGACCCGCCGGTGGCGTGTCCCGGCACAGGACCGGCCGGCGAGTCGAGACCTGGGAGCTGAGACCGACCCGGTGGTGATGCGGCAGACGGCCCGATGAGCGCGCCGTCGTAGGATGCGCGCGATCCCCACCCCGCGATGCTCGACGAGGAGCCCACGGATGACCCGCCCGATCGACCGCCGCACCGTCCTGCTCGGTGGCGGTGCTGCGCTGCTCCTGGCAGCGTGCGGCCCGACCGGGACGCCGGCTCCGTCCTCGTCGGCGCGTGCGACCCTGCCGGTGTTCCCCGAGGCGTTCACCTGGGGCGTCGCGACGTCGGCGTTCCAGGTCGAGGGCTCGACGACGGCCGACGGGCGCGGCCCGTCGATCTGGGACACGTTCGCCGCGAAGCCGGGGAACATCGACGGCGGCGCGACCGGCGACCCGGCGGCGGACCACTACCGGCGCTGGGAGGCCGACCTCGACCTGCTCGTCGAGCTCGGTATCCCGGCCTACCGGTTCTCCGTGGCGTGGCCGCGCATCCAGCCGACCGGCTCGGGCCCCTCGAACCCGAAGGGCGTCGACTTCTACCGGCGGCTCGTCGACGGCCTGCTCGAGCGGGAGATCCACCCGGCGATCACGCTCTACCACTGGGACCTGCCGCAGCCGCTGCAGGACGCGGGCGGCTGGGCGGCGCGGGCCACGGCGCAGCGGTTCGCGGACTATGCGGACCTCGTGCTCGACGCCCTGCACGACGTCGACGCGACGTGGCTGACGATCAACGAGCCGAAGACCACGGCGTACGTGGGCTACGCGGGCACGGAGCACGCGCCCGGTCTCGGCGACCCCGACGCGGGCGTCGCGGCGGTGCACCACCAGCTGCTCGCGCACGGGCTGGCGACGCAGGCGTTCCGTGCGTCCGGAGCGGCCGGCCAGATCGGTATCGCGCTCAACCTCCTGCCGGTCTACCCGGTGGGGGCGTCGCAGAAGCCTGTGCTGCGCGTGGACGCCGTCGAGAACCGGATGTTCCTCGACCCGCTGCTCACGGGCGCGTACCCGGACGACGCGATCGGTGACCACAAGGGCCAGCTGCACGTCGACGCGGATCGGTTCGCCGCACTCGTCCGGGACGGTGACCTCGACGTGATCAGCGAGCCGACCGACGTCCTGGGCGTCAACTACTACGGCGTCGCGATGATCAACGAGTCGGGGGACTACGTGAACACGTACCCCACGTCGGCCGCCGGGTGGCAGCAGATCCACGCGGAGGGCCTGTACGACCTGCTGACCAGGCTGCGCGACGACTACCCGGACCTGCCGCCCATGCACATCACGGAGAACGGCATCCCCGACGACGAGAGCCACCCGGGCATGCACGACGACGCCCGCATCGAGTACCTGAGCACCCACCTCGAGCAGGCCGCCCGCGCGATAGGTGACGGCGTCGACCTGCGCGGCTACTACGCGTGGTCGTTCCTCGACAACTTCGAGTGGGCGCGCGGGCTGCGCCAGCGGTGGGGGCTCGTGCACGTCGACTTCGACTCCCAGGAGCGCACCCCCAAGGACAGCGCCCGCTGGTACGCGCAGGTGGTCGCGGGCCGCTAGTCCTGCGTGACGGCTCGCAGCGCGTCGAGCGTCGCGCGGATGTAGCCCGGCAGATCGCTCGACGCCGTGTCCGCGACCCACGCGTCGAAACCGACGGAGAACGCCGTGACCGCGGCCGATGCGGCCAGTCCCGCGGCAGGGTCCGAGACGTCCCGGGCGCGCAGCGCGGCGGTCGCCGCCGCGGTCAGGGCGGCCATCTTGAACAGCTCGCGCTCCTGCAGGCTCGGGTTCGCCGCGATCACGGTCGCACGCAGCCGCGCGTGCTCGGACCGCTCGCCGAGCAGACCGCCGACGTCCGCGAGCGCCTCGCCGACGACCTGGAGCGGCGAGCGCCCCGCCGGTGCGGCGGCGATGGCGTCCACGACGTGCGCCTGCAACGTGGAGGCGCCGTCGAAAAGCACCTCCCGCTTGTCCGCGAAGTGGCGGAAGTAGGTGCGCTCGGTGACGCCGGCGCGCTCGGCGATGTCCGCGACGCTCGTCTGCTCGAAGCCGCGCTCGGCGTAGAGCTCCAGCGCCACGCGCGTCAGACGTCCACGGACGCCCGGCTCCCATCGACCCATGCGGACGAGTGTAGTGATGACAGACTCTGACATCAGACGTACAGTGGTGATGACAGTTACTGACATCACTCGAAGGAGCGCCTCATGCGCGTGTTCGTCACCGGAGCGTCCGGCTGGATCGGTTCGCACGTCGTCGCCGAGCTGCTCGTCGAAGGGCACGACGTCCTCGGACTGGCGAGGTCTCAGTCCAGCGCCGAGGCGATCGAGGCTGCCGGCGCATCGTCCATGCGCGGCGACCTGCAGGACCTCGCGAGCCTGCGGGAGGGTGCCGACAAGGCCGATGCGGTCGTCCACCTCGGCTACAACCACGACTTCGCTGACATGGCCGGTGCGTGGCGCACCGAGCGTGCCGCCGTCGAGACCTTCGTGAAGGTCCTCGAAGGATCGGACCGCGCGCTGCTGCTGGCGTCGGGGGTCGCGGGCCTGGCCCCCGGCCGCAGCGCGACCGAGCACGATGCATCGCCCTACGAGGGACCCGAGTCGATGCGCGGAGGCGCCGAGCACCTCGCCCTCTCGTTCGCGGACCGCGGCGTGCGCTCGGTCGGCCTGCGGTTCGCCCCCACCGTGCACGGGCAGGGCGACCACGGCTTCGTCGCGACCCTGGCCGGCATCGCCCGCGCGAAGGGCGTCTCGGGCTATGTCGGCGACGGTGCGAACCGCTGGCCGGCGGTGCACGTCCTGGACGCCGCCCGCCTCGTGCGGCTCGCGCTCGAGGGCGCCCCCGCCGGTTCCGTCGTCCACGCGGTCGGCGAGGAAGGCGTCGCCACGCGCGACATGGCCGAGGCGATCGGTCAGGGCCTCGGCGTGCCGACGGTCTCGGTCGCCCCGGACCAGGCCGCGGAGCACTTCGGTTGGATCGGCCGCTTCTTCGCCCTGGACACTCCCGCGTCGAGCGCGCTCACGCGCGAGCTGCTCGGCTGGGCCCCGACCCACCCGGGCCTGCTCGACGACCTGGGCGCGGGCTACTACACGTCGTAGGCGAGCTCCAGCTCGAGCCACCGCGCCGAGGTCCTCGATCTCGGCATCGACGGCTTCGGCCGCCGCCGGGGCGAGGGCCTCGTCCAGGTGCAGGGCGTGCACCTGCAGGACGTCCCGGCCCGCGGTGGCGTCGAGCTTGCCGACGAGCCGGTCGCCGACCAGCACGGGCAGCGCGTAGTAGCCCCAGCGGCGGGCGGCCGCGGGCTTGAACATCTCCAGCACGTACTCGAACTCGAAGATCTCCGTCATCCGCTTGCGGTCGTGCAGGAGCCGGTCCATCGGGGAGAGCAGCGCGGCGCGGCCCTCGAACGGCAGGTCCAGCAGCGCCGGGTCCACCCGCCACTCACCGCGCACCCCGTCGACCACCGCCGCCTCACCGGCATCGCCCACGTCGAGCGGCTCGATCGGGCACGCCGGTCCCTTCGACCGCGCGATACCTAGCGACGCGAGCCGGCGCTGGTTCCGCAGCGCGAAGGCCTCGTTCAGCCCGATCACCGGCCCTTCCGGGTACACGCGCTCGGCGAGGTCCCAGAGCCGGTCCTTGCCGGTCCCACCCGCCGCCGCGACGTCGCCCATCTGCACCAGCTGGTCGAGCATCATGGTGACGTTGCGGTTGTTGTTCCCCCCCGACGACCGCCACGGCCGCACGCACGTGTCCGGCAGCTCGCTCGCGGTCAGCGGTCCGTCGGTGCGCAGCAGTTCCAGGATGTCCTTCCGGCACCTCTCGTTGTCCGCGACCCACTGCCGGTTGGCGAGCTTCCACCCGGTGGCATCCGGCCCGGGCCACGCGGCCATCTCGGCCCGATACAACGCCATGTCCTGCGCGACCCGCGGCGTCATCCGGAAGTCCAGATCATCTGCTCGTCGAGCGCCTCGCGCAGCTCAGCGGGGTCGTACCGGAACCGATTCGGCTCCACAGGACCAGGTCCGCGCTCGGTTCGACCGCCGCGGTCGGGTTCAGCTCCAGGAACGTCAGGTCGCGCACGTTCTCGTGCGCGTCGGTCGGTCGCTGCGCCGTGAGCAGCTCGCCCGCAGGGCAACTCGGCGGGCGTCGGCGCGGCTCAGCTGGTGCATGCATCAGACCTAGAACGGTCCACCGACGCTGGTGGCCGGCACAGCAGCAGATGAAACTGACCGACCGGTCGGCTGCTGACCGATCGGTCAGTTACCCTGGTCCCGTGTCGGTCACGTCCCTGCGCGAGCGCACCCGTAGAGAGATTCTCGACCAAGCGCTCGACTGTTCGTCGAGCACGGCTACCAGGACACCTCGCTCGCGGACATCGCCGCGGCGGTCGGCTGCTCGAAGGCGACGGTGCTCTACCACTTCGCCGACAAGGCCGCGATCGTCTCCGAGGTCCTCCAACCGGCCGCGGTCAACTGATGCCTGGTCAAGGACCTGTTGCTGGTCCCGATCGTCCACCGCCAGGAGCCGCGATCGACGAGTTCATCGAGTTCGTGGTCCACTACCGGAGCCTCGCGGTGATCCTCGAGGCGCCCAGCTGCTCGCGGAGGTCCCCTAGTTCATGGCGTCGCCGGCTCCTGCCTGCTTGTCCCCGACTCTCGCGGGCAGCGCCGAGCCGAACCGGCTGCGCGTCGCCAACTTCGCGCTCAACGGCCTGATCCTGGAGTGCCGGGACCGCACTCCTACAGACGACGCCCTTCGGGAAGTCCTGCAGACCTGCCTGCGACGCCTGCTGCTCTGGACCGCAGACGTGCCCCGACGACCTGGCGCACCCGCACACCCTCGCCACAACGATCGAACGGAAGACCATGGCACAGCCCTCTACCGACTCGGACGGTTCTCCTACCGCCGGCGCGGACGCGTCATCGCCATCTGGGCGTCATCCTCGTCGTGCTCGCATCGGCGTGGCGACGCTCGCGGGCTACACCAGTCGAGCATCACGATCCCCGGCACCGAGGCCCAGCAGGCGCTGGACGACCTGAAACCGACTTCCCGGCCGCGTCCGGCGCGACCGCCACGATCATGGTGCGGGCGCCCCAGCGGCGGGCCCCCGCCGAGGCGGCACAGGCACCTCGCGCGGCGCCGCCCGCCTGCCCGGGGTGATCGCCGTCGTCGACCCGACCAGTCGGGCGGTCAGCGCGGACCGCCGGCCGGGCCTGATCACCGTCATGTATGCCGTCCGCCGCCGGGATCTCCGCCGACCCCAAGGCCGCGTTCGACCCCTTCGGCGACTAGGCCGCCACGGAGCTGCTTCGGGTGGTCTCGGCGGGCGGTGTCCAATCCTCGCCCGAGGTCGGCGCCACCGAGGGCATCGGTGTGGTCGTGGCCGCCGCGTCTCGTCATCACCTTCGTTCGCTCCTGGCCGCCGGCATGACCCTGCTGACCTCGCTGCTCGGCCTTGGTCTCGGCATGTCCGGTCCTTCTGTTCCTGGCCTCCGTCACGAGTCACCAGGACCGCACCGATCCTGGCGCTGATGCTGGCCTCGCCGTCGGCATCGACTACGCGCTGTTCATCAGCTCCCGGCACCGCAACCACTCGCGGAGGGCATGGATGCCGAGGAGTCGGTCGCCCGCGCCATGCCACCGCCGGATCGGCTGTGCTCTTCGTGGGTGCCACCGTGGTCATCGCGCTCGCGGGGCTTCGCTGGCCGGCGTGCCGTTCCTCACCGCGATCGGCTTCGCCGCCGCCGGCACCGTATCCACCGCCGTGCTGGTCGCCCTCACCCTCCTGCCGGCCCTGCTCGGCTTCCTCGGCCGAGCTCCTGCCCCGTGGGCTGCGCACGGGCGCGATCGCCGCCGGACGCCGGGGGGGGGGATGTGCGGGAGGACCGCGCCGGCTCCGCTGGGGGCGCCTCGTGACCCGTTTCCGCGCGCCCATCGTCGTCACGGCGTTTTCGTCTGGGGCTACTCGCCATCCCGCTGCCGGACCTCCGGCTCGCGCTGCCCGACGGCTGCGCCGCCCCCGGACTGCAGCCAGCAGCGCCTGGCCTACGACCTGACGGCCGGGGCCTCCGGCCCCGCGTCAACGGCCCCCTGATCGTGGTGGTCAAGGGCGACGCCACCGACTCCGCGGCGCCTTCGCCGGACAGGTCCCGGCGCCGTCCAAGGTCTCGCCGGACGTCGTCGTCGTGCAGCCGCGCCAGGTGCGGCGAATCCGGCCGGACCGGGGGGTCACCGTCATCCCGGCGAGCGGCCCGACCACCCAGGCGACCGCGGACCTCGTCGCCGCGGTCACGCACCCTCGCTCGTGGCCACCGGCGCCCCGACACCGTCGCGGTCACCGGCGCGACAGCGATCGACGTGGACGTCTCCGCCAAGCTCGCCGCCGCCCTTCGCTCTACCTCGGCGTCGTCATCGCCCTGTCGTTCCTGCTGCTCCTGTCGCTTCCGCTCCTGGTTACCGATCAAGGCCGCCGCCGGGTTCCTGCTCACCGTCGGCGCCACGTTCGGCCTCACCACCGCCATCTTCCAGTGGGTTGGGGGGCCCGCTGCTCGGCGTCGACACCCCGGACCGATGGTCAGCTTCCTGCCGATCCTCATCCTCGGCGTCCTCTTCGGGCTCGCCATCGACTACGAGGTGTTCATCGCCTCCCGGATGCGTCAGGAGTTTGCGCACGGCAGGCACGCCACCGAGGCCACCATCATCGACTCGGCCACGGGGCCTGCGTCGTACCGCCGCGGCGCTGATCATGTCGTCGATCTTCGCCGGTTTCGCGCTGGTCCACGACCCGACCATCAAGACCATCGGCTTCGGCCTGACCGTCGGCATGCTCATCGACGCCTTCGTGGTACGCATGACCCTGGTACCGGCCACGCTCACCCTGCTCGGAGACCGGGCCTGGCACCTCCCCCGCTGGCTCGACCGGCCACCCCCAGGTCGACATCGAGGGGGCGAGCCTCGCCTTCCGGACCCAACCGAGCCCCAGACGACGCCGACCGCGCACTCGACCAGATCGACCCCGGGCCGGACAGCGCACCCTCCCGGGCGCTGCCGCTCGGGCAGTCGTGCACCTGCTCCACGCGAGCGCGGCACCGGTGACCAAGCAGTTCACCAGCCAGGAACACGACGAACGATGGGAGCAGGCCGATGGTTCAGCAACCCTCAGCGTGCCCCGCGTTCGTCGAACATTCGGACGAACGCCCCCGGCACCAAGCAATGCAGCAAGACACCAGCCAGGAACCCGCAGCGCCCACACTGCGGCCCGCGGCGAGCACCAGGGGCACCATCGCGCACGCCATGACATCACTGACCCCGACGTTCAGTTCACCTTCGCCACGGACTACGTCGACGACGTCGTCGAAGATCCCCGATTTCTCAACACGGCCGCGACCACGGGGCCCGCACCGACAGTGCCCCGCAAGCCCGACGACAACAGGCCCGCGGATCCGACCGAAACGGTCCGCTGCAGATCAGCAGGCACGAACAGCAGCCGCACCCTCAGCGAGAGGTTCACGATGCTGTTCAACGACGAATACACTGCCCAGCATCAGGAGGACGGCTGCACCCCACAAGTTGTTCAGGTCGGAGCGGACGCGTTCCCGGGTCTCAGTCTGCCCGTTCGGGCTCATGCCTCAAGATCACGATCGTCACTGCATCGCAGCCAAGGCACGGTGCACGATGGCCAAGATCAAGGCATCGAACAGTGTGCCCAGCGTTTCCCGCAGCCAGGCGCGGACGACCTCACGCGCCCATTCCAATTTCCGTCATGTCTCAGACACCATCCTTCCCCCTCTTCCCAGTGGACGAAGTCGTAGCGCTTCAGGCCACCGTCTCGCTTGACGCGCCGCCTGAGCAACGGTCCCCTTGCTCTTTCCTCGCGCCACGACGCAGCAGATCCACTCGGTTGACCTTGCCCGGAGCGATACCGACTCGGGCCTTCGCCGGTGCAAGACTTCGTGTTTCTACTTCCACCACCGACGCCGCTGCCCTCGGATTCCCGGAGGCCGACAAGGGCCTCAAGGCAGCCGAGCTCTCGGGCTCATGTTCCAGCATCGTCGTCGGCGCCGCGTCCACCCGCCCCACGGCCTCTTCGTCGACGGCCCGCCTCGGGTTCGTCGTCAGCCGCTGGCAGGACGATGTCCTGACGGGCGTCAAGGCGCCCACGATCATTGGGCTGGCCTTCCGTCCCGATGTTCCTGATCGCCGTCGCGTACCCAGGAGCCCGACCACGCCGAGCCTGGCTCCGGTCAGGACGAGTTCGCCTGGGCGGCCCGCGGGTTCGCCCGATAACCAGTTGGCTCAGCAGTCGGGGATCATCGCGGCGGACGTCGATCATGATCGCCGAGACCTGGCGCGGATCGCAGTGGCGTACGCCTTCACGTTCCTCGGCTCCCGGCGTGGACGGCGCGGCGGCTCTCCTGGAGCACCAGCACATAGCAACGACCAGCCGTCGGGTTGCTTCTCGATCGCAGTCATGACCTACATCTGTTATCGCGGCATCGAGGTCTCGGCGCGGATCCAGTACGCGCTGCTCACGATCGAGGTGCTCGTCCTGATCATGTTCGCCGTCGTCGCGCTGACGAAGGTGTGGACCGGGAACGGGGAGACCTACTCGCTGATCCCGCAGTGGGGCTGGTTCTGGCCGGGCGGCCTGGACCTGTCCACCGTCATCGCGCCGGCGCTCCTCACGGCGGTGTTCATCTACTGGGGCTGGGACACGGCTGTCTCGATCAACGAGGAGTCGGACGACCCGAGCGTGACGCCCGGCCGCGCGGCGATCCTGTCGACCGTGCTGCTGCTGGTCACCTACCTGCTGGTCTCCACGGCGGCCGTCGCGTTCGCGGGCGTCGGCACCACAGGCATCGGCCTGGGCAACCCGGACAACGCCAACGACGTGTTCGCCGCGATCGGCCCGGCCCTGTTCGGCGACTCCGCGCTCGGCAAGATCGCGCTGCTCCTGCTCTCGGCGTCGATCCTCACGTCGGCATCGGCGTCCACGCAGACGACGATCCTGCCGACCGCGCGCACGTCGTTGTCGATGGCGGCGTACAAGGCGCTCCCGGCGTCGTTCGCCAAGATCCACCCGAAGTTCCTCACGCCCACGGTCTCGACGATCGCGATGGGCCTGGTCTCGATGCTGTTCTACCTGATCTTCACGCTGATCAGCCCGGACCTGCTGGGCGCGCTCGTCGGCTCGGTCGGCCTGATGATCGCGTTCTACTACGGGCTCACCGGGTTCGCGTGCAGCTGGTTCTACCGCAGGACGCTGCACCACACGCGCCGCGACTTCTTCATGCAGGGCGTGCTGCCGTCCCTCGGCGGGCTGATCCTGCTGGCGGCCTTCGTCTACGCGCTCAAGTCGTATGCCGCGGTGGACTGGCTCCAGGGGAGCGACGGCGAGAACGTGACGATCTTCGGGATCGGCGCGGTCGCGGTGGTCGGCGTCCTCGCGATCGCCATCGGGCTCGTCCTGATGCTCGTCTGGTGGGTGCGCTCGCCGGCGTTCTTCCGGGGTCAGACGCTCCCGATGCGCGGTGCGCACGACCTGGTGCTCGCAGGCATCGCAGCCGACGGCGACGCGGTGCTGCGCCTGCCCGACTCGGGGCTGCCGGGCATCGTCATCGCGCCCGACCTGTCCAACCTCCCGCCCGGCGCGAGCGCGGTCTCGATCACCGGCGCCGAGCCCACCGCGGAGCCCGAGGAGGAGCCTCCGGCCTGAGGCGTGGTGCGCTAGCCGACGAGCGCGACCAGTCGCTCGATCAGCTCGCCCTGCCCGGCGACGACGAGCGTCGACGGCCTGCGCGGGGAGAACCAGCCGGCACGATCGATCTCGGGCACGCTCGATCCGACGGCCGGATCGAGGGGGCCACTCGATCGTGACGGTGTTGCTGCGCGCGCTCGCGACGTCGAAGTCGCCTTCGCGTCCCCAGGCGACGACCACCTTGCCGGACTTCTGCCGGATGGCGCCGAGGTCGACGTCGGGGGCGTCCGAGGTGGGCGGCGGCGAACCGAGCTCCTCGGTGAACTCGCGCAGCGCCGGCGGCGTGGGGGTCCTCGCCGGGGGACGGCTCACCCTTGGGGATGCTCCACGCGCCGGCGTCCTTGCGCGCCCAGAACGGCCCACCCATGTGACCGACGAGCACCTCGAGACCGGCATCCGGCGTGCGTCGGAACAGCAGGAGCCCGGCGCTCGTCGCAGTCACTGCCCCAGGATGCCAGGTGCCGTCCGAGCCTCCGCGCGTCTCAGGCCTGTGGGTGGTGCCGCTCGGTCGAGGCGGCGAGCATCAGCTCGAGCACATGCAGCCGACCGCGGGCGCGGGACGTGACCTCGTCGTCGTGCTGACGACGAACGGTGTCGTACTCGTGGTGCGCCCTGGCGGTGGCGCTGGCGAGCTCGAACCACGTCGCGCCCGCGTGCTCGGCACGCACCTGTGTCTCGAGCTCCGGGTCCACCTGGAGCTCTTCGTCGGTGACGCTCATGTCGACTCCCTCGTCTCGACTGCTCCTCATCTTTCGGCTGTCCGGGCCCCGAACCGTACCGACACGCACAGGTTTCGCCCAGAAGGATGCGTCCGGCACGGGGGATTGAGCACGAGGCGACGCCTCAGAAGTGGACTTATGTCCAACTCTGTCGGGAATTGTGCTTCCGCAGGTGCTACCACCTGCCCCCCGTCGGAGCCGTTGCGCGGACCGGGTGAAGCCGGTTAGCGTCCGATACGAACCATTAGTACACACTCCTTACATATTCCACGCACCGACGATGGACAGGGGACAAGCACAATGGCACTCACCCGACGCACGCCCGCTCCGGGCGGTGGAGGCACGGGACGACGGCGTCCCGCGCTGATCACCGCCGCGATCGCCGCAGTCACCACACTCATCGCGACCCTCGTGATCGTGGCCCAGCCGGCGGTCGCAGCCGGTTCGTTGACCGCGACCTTCGCCTCCCAGGGCGACTGGGGCACGGGGCACCAGGTCGCCGTGACGCTCAGCAACGGGACGGGCTCGACGGTGAACGGTTGGTCGATCGAGTTCGACCTTCCGCCCGGCGACACGATCACGAGCTCGTGGGACGCCGACGTCACGCGCACGGGCAACCACTACAGGGCCGTGAACAAGAGCTGGGCGCCGACCCTGGCGGCTGGCGCCTCGATCACCTGGGGCTACGTGGCGACCGGCCCGTTCACGACGCCCATCGCCTGCTCTCTGAACGGCGCGAGCTGCACGTCGGGCGGGACGGGCACGCCGACTCCGACGCCGACTCCGACAACCCCGAAGCCGACAACCACACCCACGCCGACTCACCGTCGACCCCCACGCCCACCCCGACCCCGACAGGGCCCGGCGGGAACAAGGTCGTCGGCTACTTCGTCGAGTGGGGCGTCTACGGCCGCAACTACCACGTGAAGAACATCGAGACCAGCGGCGCGGCCGACCGGCTCACCCACATCTTCTACGCGTTCGGCAACGTCACGGACGGCCGGTGCGCGATCGGTGACCGCTACGCCGACTACGACCGGGCCTACTCCGCCGCCGAGAGTGTGGACGGCGTCGCCGACACCTGGGACGCCGCGCGCTGCGCGGGCAGCTTCGACCAGCTGCGCAAGCTCAAGGCGATGCACCCGGACCTGAAGATCATCTGGTCGTTCGGCGGCTGGACCTGGTCCGGCGGTTCACGCAGGCCGCGCGACCCGCGCGTTCGCGGACTCCTGCTACGAGCTGGTGAAGGATCCGCGCTGGGCCGGCGTGTTCGACGGCATCGACATCGACTGGGAGTACCCGAACGCCTGCGGCCGCACCTGCGACTCGTGCGGCCGGCGGCGGGCTACCGGGCCCTGATGCCGCGCTGCGGCGCGGTTCGGCACCACAGCTGGTCACCTCCGCGATCACCGCCGACGGCAGCGCAGGCGGCAAGCTGGACCGGCCGACTACGCCGGCGGCGCGCAGTACGTCGACTGGTTCATGCCGATGACCTACGACTACTTCGGCGCGTTCGCCCCCGCCGGGCCGACCGCCCCGCACTCTCCGCTGACGTCCTACTCGGGCATCCCGCGCCGGGTTTCTGGCTCCGCGGCCGCGATCGACAAGCTGATCGGCACGGGCGTGCCCGCCGAGCAAGCTCTGCTCGGCATCGGGTTTTACGGCCGGGGTTGGACGGGCGTCACGCAGTCGGCGCCCGGCGGCTCGGCGACCGGAGCCGCGCCGGGCACCTACGAGGAGGGCATCGAGGACTACAAGGTGCTCAAGCGACGTGCCCGGCGACCGGCACCGTGGCGGCACGGCCTACGCCCGCTGCGGCTGCGAGTGGTGGAGCTACGACACCCCGAGCACGATCGCGGGGAAGATGGCCTGGGCCAAGACCCAGGGACTGGCCGGCACTTCTTCTGGGAGCTCTCCGGCGACACCTCCAACGGTGAGCTGGTGACGTCGGTCGCCAACGGCCTGAAGTAGTTCCGCACCGCTGAGGCCCGGTCACCGATCCGGCGGCCGGGCCTCGGCGCGCCACGGATCACCCCTGTTCGACGGGCCCGTCGCTCGGCTGCCGGGTTAGCCTCCGAGCATGGGGCACCGCAGCCGCATGCAGCCGGTGGACGGCCTCGACGACGTCCGCGCACCGGACGGCCCTGCGGCGCGCCCCCGGCCCGAGGTCCGGCACCGTCGTCGACGGCTGCTGTGGTCCGCGGTCGTGGTGGTGGTGCTGGCCCTCGTCGGCACGCAGGTTGCCTTCCTCACCCGCGACCGGGCCGCGATCGAACGGATCCAGGCCCTGCCTGGGGTGGCCCGCGGGCTCGACGCGAACGTCTCCGAGCTGTGGCGCGTGGACGAGCGCGACGTCGAGTTCCTCGACCGTTCCGTGAGCGTCGCGGGACTCCTGGTCGGCGTCCGGACACTGCCTGACGGCTCGCAACGCATCGAGGCACGCGCCGCACGCACGGGCGCCAGCAGGTGGTCGGCGCCCCTCCGAGGGCCGGACCCGGTGCTCGCCGAGCGCGGAGGCTCCTCGACGCGCAGCGCGTGCGAGAGCGTCCCCTCGGAACCAGGCCACGACCAGCTGGTCGCGTGCCTCGGCTCGGACGCGGTCGTCAGCATCGGCAACGCCGGCCGGACCACGTTCGTGCGCCTGCCCGAGCGATCCCACGTCGTCGTGCTCGATGCCGCGGACGGGCGCGTCGTCGCCGACCAACCGGGCCCCAGGGCGGTCGAGTTCATGACGCTGCCCGGCCTGGTCGTGCTCGGCATGCCGGGCGACGACGGTCACGCCGAGCTGACCGCGCAGGACCTCGTGACCGGTGCGCTCGCGTGGACCTATACGTCGCCCGCCCCGGGCATCTCGGCCGCGAGCGACCTGGCCGGGTTCCGACTGTTCCGCCTCGGCCACCGGGTCGGCATCCAGGAGGTCAGGCGCCAGGTGACCCTGCTGTCCGCCGCGGGCGAGGTCGTCCGGGACCGCACCCGGGTGCTCGACGGGGCGCCGATGCTGGTCGGGCCCGACCGCTTGGAGCTGGTCACGGGGTTCGCCGCGGCGACGCCCACGACCACGATCGTGCGGCCGGGCCAACCCGACCGTGAGATCCCCGGGTACCTCCTGGCGAGGTCCGTCGACGACGGCAGCCTCGGAGACGTGGAGATCACCTACGGGTCGATCGTGCAGGGCTGGGACGCGCGCACCGGCGAACGGCTCTGGGTGGCCGACGGACCCGTCGGTGGACCGGCCGTGGTCCTCGACGGAACCGTGTACTGCCTGGGCGGCGAGGGCGGAGGCTCCGTGCTCGCCCTCGACGGCCGCACGGGATCCGTCCTCTGGCGGGTCGGCGCGGGTACCGACGGCGAGGTGCGGACGCTGCTGACGGACGGGACGTCGCTCGTCGTCGCGCTCGCCCTCTCCCGGTCAGCCCGTCGGCACGCTCGACGCGTTCGACCTCGACTCCGGGTCCCGGCTGTGGCGCACGACCACGCCCGCGCTGGCTGGTGTGGTGAGCGTCCGGGCGGGTCTGATATTGGCACGCTCGGGTGCCTGGTCCGCCGTGCTGGGCAGCCCCTCGACCGACGCCGGACAGCTCTCGTGAGGCCGCGATGAGCAGGCGGGGGATGCAGGACGTCGAGCTCGAGGACGTCCAGGCCGCGCCTGCGTCGCCCGCAGACCGCGCGCCCAGCCGCCGTCGCGTGCGCTGGTGGTGGGTCGCGGTCGTCGCAGTGGTCGCCGTCGCGGCGCTCGGCGGCTACCAGGCACTCCTCGACCAGCGCGAACGGACCGCCGCCGCGCGGTTCGCGGCCGTTCCCGGCGTGGTGCTGCCGGTCGGCTCGGACGTCCAGGTGCTGTGGCGACCCACCGCTTCGCTCTCGAACCTGGTGCAGGACGGCCTCGAGGCCGACGGTGCGTTCGTCGGGCTGAGCGTCTCCGACGACGGGTCGCAGGCGGTCGTCGCCGTGGACCAGCGGACCGGTGACGTGCGCTGGTCGACGTCGGTTGCCGGACCCGATGCGGCGCGGGCGCAGTCGATCGACGGTCGGGACGCGGGGCGGTGCGCCCTGGCGTCTGCGGAGCAGGTCGTGTGCCTGGTCGGCAGCGGGACCCGGCGCATCCAGGCGGCCACCAGCCCGGACGTGGGTACGACCACGACGCCGCGCGTCGTCGTCGTCGACACCCGAGACGGGCACGTGGTCGCCGACCACGCCGCGGCCGCCGCGACCTCGCTGGCCCTCCTGCCCGGGCTGGCCGTGCTCGGTGCCCCCGGCGCAGACGTGACCGCGCAGGATCTGCTCACCGGCGAGGTGCGATGGCGGTACGCGCCCCCCGGCGCCGGTGCCGACCTCAGCCAGGCGGCCTTCTCGTCGTCGGCGCAGGTCTTCTCGGCGGGGGATCTGGTGGGTGTGACCAACCCGGGATGGTCGGTCGGGCTGCTGAACGCATCGGGGGAGCTCGTCCGGACGCCCATCCCCGCGGTCGCCGGCTACCGCTACGACGCGGTCACCGGCACGCTCGCGCTGCTCAGCACGACGCAGTCCGGGCAGTTCCGTTCGACGATCGTCGCCGCCGGCCGTGACGACGTCGAGCTGACCGGCACCTACCTGGACGTCGCCGTCGACGACGGGAGCGCGCCTGACCTCGTGCTCACGTCGGACGGTTCGCTGCGCGGCTGGGACGCCCGGACCGGCGCGTCACGGTGGACGTCCGACGAGACGGTGACCGGATCTGCACTGCTCCTGCGCGGTCGCGTCTATGTACCGACGATGACCGGGACCGTCGCCCTCGATGCGCGCACCGGCGACGTCGTCTGGCGCTCGATCGTGACCCCGGGGCATGTGCCCGGTTCGCTGGCCACAGACGGCGACGTCCTCGTCGTCGCCGACCAACCGGTCGCCGGCACGGAACGCAGCGAGCTCGTCGCCCTGGACCTGGACGACGGGCACGCGCGGTGGCACGTGCCGATGCCCGACGGTGCCCGGTCGAGCGCCTCGGTCGATCGTGTCCTGCTCGGTCTGACCGCGGGCGGGGTCGTGGTGCTGGGATGACGCGCGGGGGCGGCATGCGGGACGTCGAGCTCGACGAGTCGACCCTCGCCGAGCCGCCGTCCACGCCCGTGCCGCACCGCCGTCACTGGTGGGTCGTCGGCGTCGCGGGCGCTCTCGTCGTCGGCGCGCTCACCGTCCAGCTGGTCTCGAGCGCGCGCGAGCGTGGCGCGGTCGCGCGGCTGGCCGAGGTGCCGGGTGTGCTCGCCCCGGTCGACGGGTCGTTGCCGGTCGCCTGGACCTCGGACTCGATCGACGACACCGTCTGGGACGTCGCCGTCGTCGGCGGCGCGATCGTCGGGCCGACGGTCGACGAGGACGGTTCGCAGCATCTCGTCGCCCACGACCTGTCGACCGGCGCGGTGCGCTGGACGACTCAGCTGTTCGGACCGGACGAGGCTCGGGCCCTCGCGGAGGCGCAGCGGGACTCGTCTCCCGCGCAGTGCGTGACGACCACCGACAGCCCGGACGCCCCACTGGTCGCCTGCCTGGTGAGTGACGGCTTCACGGCGTACGGCTACGAGGGCAGCAGCACGGTGCCGGCTACGGAGACGTTCGTTCGCGTGGTCGACGTGGCCGACGGGCACGCCGTGGCCGAGTGGCCGGCGACGGGCCGTTCGTTGAGCGTCCTGGACGGGGTCGCCGTCATCGGTTCGTACGACTCCGAGGCCGCCGTCACGTTCGACGGTCTGGACGTGATGACCGGAGCGCCCCGGTGGGTCGTCCACCTGCCGGCACCCGACCGCGCAGCGGGTCCGGGGCAGACGGACGGGCCGCCCAGCACGTACCGGGTCGGCGACTACGTGAGCTACGACGAGCTCGACGGCGAGACCGTCATGCTCGACGCCACCGGTGCGCGTGCGTTCGCGGAACTCCCCCCGCCGGAGATCAACCGCGGGGAGGGCGCCGCGTTCGTCGACGAGCCACGCAGCGGCCGGATCCTCTACACGGTCGGGCAGTACTCGAGCTCGTTCACCACCACCGTCGCGGGCGGGAGCGGGCCGAAGTTCAGCTTCGCGGGGAGGCCGATGCTCCCCGTCGTCGACGACGGCAGCGTTCCGGGTCTGCTGCTCTCGACGGGGACCGACCTGCGCAGCGAGGGTGGCGACGGGTCGATCGTCCTGCACGGCAGGGACATCGAGACCGGCGACGACCTGTGGGAGGTCCGCCTCGACGTCTCCGAGAACGACGGCGTGGTCGTCGCGCGGGGGCGGGTGTTCCTCTCGACCTTCACCGGTGTGGTGGCGTTGGACGGCCGCACGGGCGATGTGCTCTGGTCGGTGGACGAGCCCGTGGGCGAGTGGTTCAACGGGGTGATGACGGACGGACGACACCTGCTCGTCCCGGTCGGCACCTCGGACCGGGCGAGCTCGACCGGGATCATCGCCTTCGATCCGGCCTCGGGGCAGGAGGTGTGGCGTGCGCCGGTGCCCGCCAGCGTCGACCAGGTCGTCGCGTTCGGGAGGGTGCTGCTCGGCCTGGACGTGACGCGGGAGAGCGGCACGGTCGTGCATGTCGTCCGACTGAACTGAGCCCGCCGACGGGGTCAGAGTGGTCCGTCGGTCGACCTCGGCGGCACGCGCGCGCCACCGGGCCCTGGTTTGCGCCGTGGGAGCTGCCCAACACGATCACCTGCGACGACCGTCCGCCGGTCGCCGCGCCGCCGGCTCCGTCACCCTGGTGACCTCGGGGCGGCGTCCCCTCTCGTCTCTCGCCACCTGCTCGTCTCTCAGCCAGCGATGATGGCCCACCCGTGCGGCCCGACGATCGTCGGCCCATCGCCACCCTGCCCGTGCGCGCTGCCGTCACTCGCGAGCAGGACCTCGCCGGGCGGCAGCGCGAAGGGCTCGTCGCCCAGATTCAGCGCGACGACGAGCGTGTCGTTCGTCTGCCCGGATGCCCCGGCGTCCCGCACCTCGTAGACGAACCGCTCATTGGCCAGCTCGACCTGGGTCGTCCGCGCACGGTGCAACCACGGGTGTCGCCGACGCAGCCCGATCAGGTCCTGGTGCAGTCGAAGAATCCCGGCCGCCCGCTCGTCGTTCGACCCGGGACCGTCCGCCGAGAACTCCGGCCGGACGGCGTCGTCCCCGCCCTCGCGCTCCTCCTTGACGCCCATGTACCCGAGCTCGTCGCCCGCGTAGATCGACGGGGTCCCCCCGACGGTGAGCAGGACGACGAGCGCGTGGGGAAGGTGCCGCGGGTCGCTGATCTTGCTCGCGATCCGGGTGACGTCGTGGTTGCCGACGAACGTCAGCGGGACGAACGAGTCGAGGAACTCGTCGTGCCGCGTCATCGACCAGGCGAGCTCCCAGAGGTTCGCGTCCTCGATCGAGCTCCAGATCGCCTTCCACAGCTCGTACTGCGTGACGGAGTCGACCCCAGACTCGGCGACGAACTCCGCGTAGTCGCCGTGGATGACCTCCGCGACGAACCATGCCTCGGGATGCTCGGCGCGTACGCGCGGCAGGACCTGCGCCCAGAAGGCCGTGGGTACCGCGTAGGCGGCGTCGAGCCGCCAGCCGTCCGCGCCCCGGTCGAGCCAGTGGTTCATGACGCGCACGACGTAGTCGACGACCGACGGGTGCTCGTGGTCGAGCGTCACGAGTGCGTCGTGACCCTCGAAGCCGACGAAGTCCGTCGGACCGGCACCGCCCCGCCGTAGCCATACCTCGTCGTCCGACCGTCCCTCGGCGGCCTCGATCGACCGTCGAGCGATCTCGGACGTGCGCCCCACGTGGTTGAACACCCCGTCGAGCAGCACCTTCAGACCTCGCCCGTGCGCCTCGTCGACCACGACGTCGAAGTCCTCGTCGACGCCCAGGCGCGGGTCGATGCTCAGGTAGTCGACGGTGTCGTACCCGTGCGTCTCGGAGGCGAAGATCGGCCCGAGTGCGATCCCCGACGCCCCGGTCCCGATGACGTGGTCGAACCAGGCCGTCAGCCGCAGGAGGCGGTGCTCGCCTGGCGTCGCCCCCGGGCTGCGGGTGAGCCCCCACGAACCCGAGCGGGTATGCGTGCCACCAGATGGCGTGCCGCACCCAGCCCGGCCCTGCGTCGTTGCGGCCCGCGTCGCTCACGCTGGCGTCGCTCACGTCTGTGCCGCTCACGCCTGTGTCGCTCACGTCTGTGTCGCTCACCGTTCCAACCTAGGCGTCCCGCGGGTGTTCTGACCCGGTCAGCGTCCGTCGGTCGGCCCGAGGTTCGGGTAACGCCTGCGCAGGACCGGCGGAGCGGCCCACCACCAGGACTCGACAAGGTGTGCGTCGAGAGTGGCCGCGTCGACGACCGCCAGCGAGATCAGGACCAGGCTCGATCCCGCGTGGTGATCGGTCGTCGAGTACAGCCCGGGCATCTGCTCGACGAGCGCCACCCGTTCACCGTCGTCCTCCACCCGCACCGTCAGCCGCTCGTCGTCCCACATCCGCGCGACGAGCTTGCGGTGGAACCACGCCGGCTGCCCCCAGCTCGCCCGCTCGGTGACCTCGGGCAGCTCCAAGGCGGCCCGTCGCGCATCGCGCTCCTCCATCCGTCGATTCAAGCGCACAGCGGTGACATCCGACGCGCGCTCGACATCCTGACGTCGCCCCGGTGCACAGAACGCAGGCGACCTACGGGGCGCGGGCTACCGACGGCCACGAGTCACGAGCCGCGAGCCACGAGCCGCGAGCCGCGAGCGACTGCCGCGAGCCGGTGGGCGCAGCCGAGCCCGCGTGCGCGAGGCCTAGAAGGGTGGGGGTTGCGTCGATGGCCGGTGCGGTCGTGGTGGTGGGCATCGTCGGGCTGAGTGGTTCAGGAGGATGGGGATGGGGTCGCGGTAGTAGGTGATGCCGTGTTCGCTGGTCCAGGAGGTGACCCCGGTGGTGGGGTTGCGGTGCACTTGCCAGTGCTTCTTGGTCTTGGCTTCGTGGTGATGTCGGCACAGGGCGTGCAGGTTGGTCTCGCAGGTCTGCAGGTGCGCGGCCTTGCTGGTGGTGTAGGGATCGATGTGGTCGAGGTCGCAGCGGGTCGCGGGTTGTCGACAACCGGGGAAGGTGCAGGTCACGTCCCGGGCGATGATGGTGCGGGTCAGGTCCGCGCCGGGCCGGTAGGTGATGGTCCCGACCTGACGCACGAGCCCGGGGCGGGGTCGGTCAGGAGGCGCCGCCAGGTCGCGTCTTGGGCGAGCGCGCGGGCCATGGGGGCGGTGATCGGGCCGTAGGAGTCCAGGTGGGCGGGGTTCTCATCGAGGCCCAGCAGGGTCGTGGCGGCCACGGTGACCCCGATCGTGACGGCTTGCCCGTGCCGGCGCGGCAGGGGTGCCCCGTCCGGGGTGGCCTGGCGCTGCAGGATGGTGGTGAACACGTCGGCGAACGCGTCCGCGCGGCGTTGGTCGACGTGGCGTTCGTCGCCGGCGACCTTCGTGGTCCCGGCCAGTGCGTCGATCACCGTGAACGCCATGACCGCCTCGGGTGCGGGCAGGTACGCGGACAGCCACGCCATCCCGTCCACGCTCGCCGACAGCGACACTGCCCCGTTCGGCCCGCGCGGTCAGGCGCCGCTGCTCGGCCGCGTCCGGGTCGGTCAGGATCGACAGCCGCGCGCAGGTAGCGGGTCAGCTGCGGACCGGTCATCCGCGGCGCCGCGGCCAACCCCGCCACCAGGGCAGCATCCGCGCCCGAACCGTTCTCGGTGCAGGTGGGGTTGGCGGGCACGGCCTCGGTCAGCAGGATGTCGACCTTGCGCGCGTCCAGGTCCCCCGCGGCCCACGCCGCCAGGACCGCGGGACGCGCGGTGGCCATCGAGGCACGCACGACCAGCATCTCCGCGGACCGGCGGGTGGTGACCAGCGCGCACGCGAGCTCGTCCGCGACCGGGCTCGGATGCACCGGGCTGCGCCGGTCCAGCTCCGCGACCGCCAACGCCTGCCCCGCCTGGGCGGCCCGGATCAGCTGCTCGAACCCCTGCACCACCCCCACCACGTCCCCGCCCGACAGCGCGCGAACATCCACAGCCTGGAGCAGCGCCGCCAGCTCCACCAACGACACCCCCGCCACCGGGAACTGCGGCAACCCGGCACCGCAAGCATGGGTCGGAGTCGCAGAGTGCGGCGTCGGCGTCGTCGTCTCATCGTCGCCACCCCTCCCCGTTCCCGCCGACCGAATCCCGCCGTTCGAACAAGTGTACGATCGACCACTGACACGCGACCGCCCGCAGGCGCACCTGTGGACAACGGTCGCGGACGAGGAGAACGAGCTGGCGCGGTGGTCCGGGAGATCGACTGGTCGAAGTGGCGCAGGACGCCGCGTGGCTGGGTGCGGGTGCCGCCGCCGGGCTGCCCGGCGGGGCACCGCTGGACCACGAGCGGGCCGGGGAGGCCGTCGGAGCGGTTCGTCACGTGCGGCTGCACCGTGGACCGTCATCACACGCTCTGGGTGTGCCCGACCTGCGGGATGCACTGCGCCGAGGGGTGCACGGACACGGACCGATGGTCGGGGACCACGGTCTCGTCGGGAGTCGTGGGAGATCGACGGGGGACCGTCTGAGGAAGCCCAGGTCAGGAAGGCGTCACCGCGCGGGCGACCGCGCGGCCCACGCGGCGGGCGTCGCGGGTCAGCGCCGTCCCGACGATCACGCCGAGGGCGATGGAGAACAGGGCGAGGATCGTGTCGATGACGTCGGTGACACCGGAGTACCCGCCCGTGGCCAGCTCGGAGAGCCCGCGGAACCCGAGTGCGCCGGGCACGAGGAGCCAGAACGCGGGCAGCATCGTCACGATCGCGGGCGGCCCGGTGCGAGCGCGCGCGATCGCCTGCGAGACCGGCACCAGCACGAGCCCGCCGACGAACCCCGACAGCTGGGGCGAGAGCAGGAACAGCCCGACGGCCTGGGCGGCGAACGCCGCGTAGAGCGCGAGCAGGAGCCACCAGAACGACCCCCGCGGTGGCGACGAGAAGTACCGGTGCCCGACCGCGACGCACAGGACCCCGATCCAGGCGGCCCACCAGCCGAGCAGGGTCGCGCTGCCCGACGACTGGGCGATCGGGCCGGTCACGGTGACGGCGGCGACGACTCCGAACGCGAGCAGCAGCAGCTGGGCGATGCCGTAGACCAGGCGGGACGCACCGGCGATCACCTGGTTGCTCGTCAGCTCCATGGCCGCGACCGTCAGCACCGCACCGGGCAGGAAGCTGACCAGCGGCGGCGCGAGCAGGCGCATCGGGTCGGTGTCCAGGGCAGGGGCGACGACGGTGATCGTCGCCAAGCTCACGAGGAACGCCGCGACGACGGGAAGGGCGGTCGAGAGCGTCGGCCAACGGTCGGCGAGCAGGCGCAGGAGCCCGACCAGGGCGCCCATCACGAGGTAGGCCGGCAGTGCGTTCACGGCCGGGTAGAGGATGAGCCCGAACCCGAGCGTCAGCAGCGCGTGCCCGAGCACGGCGGCCAGCGGTCCGAACTGGGGCGGGGACACGAGGATCTCGCGCAGCCGGATCCGCGAGGCCGCCAGGTCCGCGGTGCCGGTCGACAGGTCCTGGACGAGCCGGTCGACGGCGCCGACCTGGTGCAGCGGGAGCGATGTCTGGGTGTCGGGTCCGGTGAAGTCGCTCTGCGGACCACCCGCTGTCTCGACATGGATGAACACGCCGGTCGGCAGCACGAGGGTGCGCACCTGTTCGGCGCCGTAGGCCTGCGCGACGTCACCGATCTGCTCCTCGGTGTCCATGACGGACTGTCCCGACGAGAGGAGCGCCCCGCCCAGCTCGCGCAGCAGCGGGACCAGGTCGGCGGGGACCGTCGGCAGCTCGCCCGGCTCCTCGATCACCCCGGGTGCCGGCGGGTCGGTCAGGGCACGCATCGCCCGACGCAACCGTCCGCCCAGGTGCACGCCGTGCGGCGCGGAGGCCGTGCGCAACGCGGACGACGACGGTGCTGTGACCGGGACGGAATCCGGTCGAGACCCCGTCGTCGGTCATCGACCGTCGAGGCGCGCGTCGACCTCGGCCATCCGAAGGCCGGCGATCCGCCGCACGATCTGTTCGCTCAGTGGCGCGTCCGCGGCGAACTGCAGAGTCGCGCCCGACAGCCGCCCCTCGCGCAGCGAACCGGCGAGCGTGCGGGCCAGCGGCGGGCTCATCAGGTGCAGGCTGCAGTGGGCCTTCGCCGCCGACAGGGCCACCAGCCCGGCGCCGCGATAGGTGATCGTCGGGACGCGGTAGGAGATCGTCTGCCCGGCATCCGGCACGGCGGCGACGAGCCGGTCGAGCACCACCTGCAGCGCCGCACCCTGATCGGCGGGTACGGCTGACAGGTACTCGTCGACGGTCGTGGCGGGGTATCCCTCTCGCGGCATCACGGCACCTCCCTGGGCCGATCGTACGGATCGTCGGCGCGCAGCGACACGAACTCGTGGGTGCCCAGGACTCGCAGCGCAGCACGCGTCCATGCCGGCACCAGCCGCGCCCCGTCGGATCCGTCGAGTCGCACGGGGTCGGACAGGACGAGTACCCGCCGACGCCGCACCAGGCGTGCGGGCCGACCGGCCTCGATGTTGCGCAGCCACTGAACGCGGGGGCCGTAGGTGAGGGCGATGACGACCCGGGTACCGGACGTGTCGTCCGACCCCCTCGGCGTCGGGAAGGCCATGACCGGGGTGTGGTACCGCCTACCGCTCGAGCGCCCCACGTGATGCAGCGTCGCGAGCGGGGGGACGTCGTCGGAGAGCAGCGCGAGCACCGGGTTCGCCACGAGCCGGTTGACGCGCGTCACCCAGAGCGGCAGGGGCATGGTGCGGAGGCTAGGGCTGATCGGGCGCGACCGCGACTGTTGGACGCGGCCGGTCTCGCCCAGCGGACCCCGAGTTGCCGAGGGGAGGAGGCGGTGGGCACGGTGGAACTGCCCTGATTCGTACGAAGGAAGGAGAGCCCCGTGCTCACCTTGACCGACAGCGCACGTACAGCCGTCCACTCCCTGACCAGCAAGGCCGGGCTTCCCGACGAGACCGGCGGCCTCCGCATCGCCCAGCAGGGCTCGGGAGGATTCGAGCTCGCGCTCGTCCCCGAGCCGTTCCCGGGCGACGACGTGGTGACGGACGGGACGACCCACGTCTACGTCGATCCGGAGGCGTCCAGGACGCTGGCCGACCAGCGTCTCGATGTCGAACCGGCGGCGACCGGCACCGCGTTCACGCTCGCGCCGCAGTAGTCGGTAGCGACTCGGTCGCGGGAAATCCACAGCGAGACCCATGATCGCCCGTGCACGGCCGGGGCACGACCGGCCCGGGTGCACGGACACGAGACGACGAGGGCGGGGAACCACAGGTTCCCCGCCCTCGTCGCGCTGCGCAGGTTCTAGGCGCCGCCGAGCAGCTGGTCGAACGACGGCACGGCGTCGTAGAGGCCCACGGGCGCGGACGGCTCGCGGTCGGCGACCATCTCGGCCAGCTCGCGGCCGGCGCGGCGGATCCTCGACGGCAGCGGGCTCACGTCGTCCCCACCCCCGGCGGCCCAGTCGTCGGTGGCCGCGAACACGGCGGTACCGGCGACGTCGGCACGCAGGTAGGCGAACAGCGGTCGCAACGCGTACTCCAGCGCCAGCGAGTGCCGCCCGGTGCCGCCGGTCGCTCCGACGAGCACGGGCCGACCGACGAGCGCGTCCTTGTCGAGGATGTCGACGAACGACTTGAACAGCCCGGAGTAGGAAGCGGAGAAGATCGGCGTGACGGCGATGACGCCGTCGGCCGCGGTGACCTTCTCGATGACCGACGCGAGCGGGCCTGAGGCGAAGCCGGTGAGGGTCATGTTGACCACCTCGTGGGCGAGGTCGCGCAGCTCCACGGTCTCGACGTGCGCGGTGATGCCGCGCGCGGCGAGCTCGGTGACGGTCGCGTCGGCGAGGCGGTCCGCCAGCAGACGCGACGACGAGGGCTGGGACAGCCCGGCGGAGATGACGACGATCGAGCGGTTGCTCATCGCATGTCCTTCCTGGAAGAGAGTCATGAAGAAACGGAGTCCTCGGCCCGAAGGCCCGTGAAGGTGTCCTCGGCAACTACCTGCTCGTGCACGCTACCCGCAGCCTGCGCCGCGGCGACCCGCGAGGCGTGCGAGGGCGGGTTCGCCGGCACGTGCGCCGGACGAGCCGCCTCGGCCTCGGCGCGCAGGACGGGGACGACCTCGGTGGCGAGGATGTCGATCTGTTCCAGCACGGTCTTCAGCGGGAGTCCCGCGTGGTCCATGAGGAACATCTGACGCTGGTAGTGACCGACCTGGTCGCGGAACTTCCCGTACCGGTCGATGACCTCCTGCGGGCTGCCCACGGTCAGCGGGGTGTCGCGCATGAAGTCCTCCATCGACGGGCCGTGCCCGTAGACGGGCGCGTTGTCGAAGTAGGGCCGGAACGCGCGGACGGCGTCCTGGGAGTTCTTCGCCATGAACACCTGCCCACCGAGCCCGACGATCGCCTGGTCGGCCTGTCCGTGCCCGTAGTGCTCGTAGCGCTCGCGGTAGAAGTTCACCATCTGCGCGGCGTGCTCGAGCGGCCAGAAGATCGCGTTGTGCAGGAACCCGTCACCGTAGTAGGCGGCCTGCTCGGCGATCTCGGGGCTGCGGATCGAGCCGTGCCACACGAACGGCGGGACACCGTCCAGCGGGCGGGGCGTCGAGGTGAAGCCCTGCAGCGGACCGCGGAACTTGCCCTGCCAGTCGACGACGTCCTCTTCCCAGAGGCGGCGCAGCAGTGCGTAGTTCTCGATGGCCAGCGGGATGCCCTGGCGGATGTCCTGGCCGAACCACGGGTACACCGGACCGGTGTTGCCGCGGCCCATCATGAGGTCCATCCGGCCGTCGGAGATGACCTGGAGCATCGCGTACTCCTCGGCCAGCCGGACCGGGTCGTTGGTGGTGATCAACGTGGTCGCCGTGGACAGGATGATGTTCTTCGTCGTGCCGGCCAGGTAGCCGAGCATCGTGGTCGGTGACGAGGGGACGAACGGCGGGTTGTGGTGCTCGCCCGTCGCGAAGACGTCGAGGCCCGCGGCGTCCGCGTGCTGGGCGATGGTGAGCATGTTGCGCACCCGCTCCGTGTCGTCCGGCGTCCTGCCGGTCGTCGGATCGGTGGTGACATCGCCGACGGTGAAGATCCCGAACTGCATCTCGCGCCTCACAGATCAATCAAAGGTTCATGCGTTTGCATGTACTTGCCGCTTCAACTACCGACCCGCCTCACCTATTCCCCGGCGGTGGCAGTCCCGGCCTGCCTATAGCGTGGGGCCGGACCGACCGGTGACGGAGGGCGACCCCAGCGTGGCAGACGACCAGATCAAGGTTCTCGTGGTCGAGGACGACGTGGACACCGCGCAGTACGTGCGCACCGTGCTCGAACGCCGCGGCGGCATGGCGGTGACGGTGGTGCACGAGCCGATGTCCGCGCTCGCCGAGGTGGCCCGCACCCAGTTCGACGTGGTCCTCACCGACATCCAGATGCCCGGCATGAGCGGCCTGGAGCTTCTCGACGAGCTGCGCTCGCGCGCCGCGGGCACGCCGGTCGCCGTGATGACCGCGTTCGCGAGCGTCGACTACGCGGTCGACGCGCTGCGTCGCGATGCCGACGAGTTCCTGGTCAAGCCCGTCGCCGCGGCCACGCTCCTGGAGCGGATCAGCCGCGCTCGCCGCCGAGGGGCGCCTAGCGCCGAGCCGAGCAGGAGTCCCACGACGTCGTGCTCGCGGTCGGTGCGCACCCGGACGACGTGGAGATCGGCGTCGGCGCCACGCTCGCGTCGCACCGGGCGGCGGGCGACGCGGTCGTGATCCTCACCCTGTCCAGCGGATCGGTCGGCGGCGACGTCCAGGCCCGCCGGCACGAGGCGCTCGCCTCGGCCGCGATCATCGGCGCCCGGCTGTACCTGCACGACTTCGAGGACACCCGCCTGGACCCCGCGAACGGCCTGATCGCGACCATCGAGGAGACCATCACAGAAGTGCAGCCGACCATCGTCTACACGCACAGCGAGCACGACCGGCACCAGGACCACCGGGCCGTGCGCCAGGCGGTGGAGGTCGCCGCCCGTCGCGTCCCGTCGCTGGCCTGCTACCAGAGCCCGTCGAGCACCATCGACTTCCGGCCCACCCGGTTCGTGCCGGTGGACGGCTTCGTCGACACCAAGCTGCGGATGCTGGAGGCCTTCGCGTCCCAGGCCCACCGCGACTACATGGCACCCGAGCTCGTGCGCGCCACGGCACGGTACTGGTCGCGGTTCGGCACCGGAACCTTCGCGGAGCCGCTCGAGACGATCCGGGCAGCCGCCATGCTGCGCGGGCGCGCCGGTCTGGTGGTTGCCGCCGCGGGAAGAGACGAGCGACGAGCACGGGGCCCACGCGTGAGGGTCCTGGTGACCGGTGCGGGTGGTCCCGCGGGGGTCGCGGTCATCCGGTCCCTGCTGCGCCGCGGCGACGTCGAGGTGTTCGCCGCGGACATGGACCGCTGGGCGAGCGCGCTGTACCTCGTGTCCGCGCCGTACCGCCGGCTCGTGCCCGCGGGGCTCGCCGCCGACTTCGTCGACGTGGTCCGCCAGATCATCAGGGACGATGCCATCGACGTCGTCTTCCCGACGGTCGACGTCGAGCTGCCGCTGCTTGCGGCGGTCCGTGACGACCTGGGCGCGATCCTCGCGTCGCCCGCCCTGCGCACCCTGGAGACCTGCCTCGACAAGCTGGCGCTCGCGCGGGCCTGCGACCGGACGGTCCGGGTGCCCCGCACCGAGCTGCTCGGCACCCCGCAGGCGACGAGCGGCTGGGACTTCCCGGTCATCGTCAAGCCGCGCCGCGGAGCAGGCTCGCGGGGTGTCCGAGCGGTGGCCGACCAGGCCGAGCTGGACGCGGTGCACGCCGAGGAGGACCTGATCGTCCAGGAGATGCTCCCGGGCGACGAGTTCTCGGTCGACGTGCTCGCCGACCTGGACGGCCACGTGATCGCCGCGGTGCCGCGCGCCCGCCTGCGGGTGGACTCGGGGGTCGCGGTGGCCGGGGTCACGGTGCACGACGACGCCCTGATCGCCACGGCGACCGCCGTCGCGAAGGCCGTCGGCCTGACGACGGTGGCGAACGTCCAGCTCAAGTACGACTCCGCGGGCGTGCCCGCGCTGCTCGAGGTCAACCCGCGCTTCCCCGGTGCCATGCCGCTGACCATCGCCGCCGGCGTCGACATGCCGTCGCTGACCCTCGACGCGGTCCTGGGCCGCCCCGTCCCGGCGCACGTCGACTTCCAGGAGATCGCCAACGTGCGCTACCTGGAGGACGTGTTCCTGCCGATCGGCGAGGTCGTCACTGAACGATGAGGATGCTGCCCGGACCCGACGAGGACCACCACGTCCACTCGACCTTCTCCGACGACGCGGTCAGCACGCCCGCCGAGAACCTCTCGGCGGCCGACAGCGCAGGACTGCGGGTCGTGCGGATGGTCGACCACGTCCGCGTGAGCACCACGTACGTGCCGGAGTTCCTCGCCGCCGTCCGGGCGCTGCCGCGTATCGACGGCCTGAGCGTGCTCACGGGCGTCGAGGCCAAGATCCTCGACACCCGCGGCTCGGTCGACGCCCCGCCGGAGGTGCTGGCGTCCGTCGGTGAACCGGGCGGTCCGGATCGCGTCCTGCTGGCGGACCACCAGGTGCCCGGACCGGACGGACCGTGGAGCCCGCGGGCGACCCTCGAGCGCATCGTCGGCGGCCTCGCACCCTCCGACGTCCTCGAGATGCTGGTCACCGCCACCATCCGGGCGATCCAGCGCGTCGGCCCAGCCCAGCTGGCGCATCCCTTCTCCGTGCTGCCCAAGGTCGGGCTCAGCGAGGACGACATCCCCGACGACCTGCTCGACGCGCTCGCCGACGCGACGATCGCGACCGGCACCCTCGTCGAGGTCAACGAGAAGTGGCAGTGCCCGAGCCCGCGCATCACCGAGCGCTGGCGCGCGGCCGGCGTGCTCCTGGTCCCCTCGACCGACGCACACACGGCGGCCGACGTGGGCCGCTACGACTGGGTGCGCCCGTGACGGTGTCCTGGCACGACGTCCTGATCGCGGCGCTCGCCGCGTGCGTGGGGATCGGTGCGATCCCCGTGGTCGCCGGGCTCTACCAGTACCTGCTGGTCCCGGTTCATGCGTTCCGCAACCACCTGAGCCTCGCCGCGCCCTACCTGCCGCGGGTCGTCGTCATCGTGCCGGCGTGGAACGAGGGGGCGGTGCTCGCGGCGTCGCTCGACCGGCTGATGAAGCTGGAGTACCCGCCGGACCGGCTGCGGGTGTTCGTCGTCGATGACGCCAGCACCGACGACACGCCCGACGTGGTGCGCGCCAAGGCCGCCCAGTACGACGACCGGATCGTGCACCTGCGCCGGGACCAGGGGGGCCAGGGCAAGGCCCACACGCTCAACCACGGCATCCGCTCGGCGCTCGCGGACGACTGGATGGAGGCGCTCCTGATCATGGACGCCGACGTCATCTACCGCCCGGACTCCCTGCGTCGGATGACCCGGCATCTCGCCGACGACAACGTCGGCGCGGTCACCGCCTTCATCCGCGAGGGCAGCGCCGACCCGGGCACGGTCGCGCGGTTCATCGGCTACGAGTACGTCACCGCGCAGGCGGCCTCCCGCCGCGCGCAGAACGTCATCGGCGCGATGGCCTGCCTGGCCGGCGGGGCGCAGCTCCACTCGAGGGCCAACCTCGAGGCGGTCGGCGGGCAGGTGGACACGACCACGCTCGCCGAGGACACCTACACCACCTTCTTGACGCAGCTGGGCGGCCGCCGCGTCGTCTTCGAGCCCGCCGCCGTCGTGCTCGCCGAGGAGCCCGACTCGATCACCGCGCTGTGGAAGCAGCGAGTCCGGTGGGCCCGCGGGAACGTCCAGATCACGCGTACCTTCCGCCGCGTCTGGTTCCGTCCCAGCGTGCACCGGCTGGGCCGGTTCGACTTCGGCCTGATCTGGTTCGCGATCTATCTGCTCCCCGTCGCGATGATCCTCGCCGCGGTCGGCCTGGTCGGGCTGTACTTCACGGCCGAGGTGACGGCGACCTCGGTGTTCCAGGCGCTGTGGTGGTTGGCCGTCGTCGCGTACATCTTCATCACCGTCACGACGATGCTGCTCGACCGGGAGACCGCCCGGCGCTCGTGGTTCGAGGGGCTCGTGTTCCCGGGCATCGGGGCACTCGTCGTCATGGTCGCCGCCTGGTTCCCGGACCTGCTCGAGGTCCGGCTGCCCGCGCTGTTCGGGCGCGAGATGACCCCCCTGGGGCGCGAGGTCTGGACCCTGACGCTCTACTCGTGGTCGGTGCTCGCGATGGTGCTGGCCTGGGTGGTCAAGCAGCTCGAGCGGACCCGGGTGCTCAAGCCCCTGGCGCAGCCCCTGCTGTACCTGGTGGGATTCGGGCCGGTGCTCTGCGCGATCACCCTGGACGCGTACGTGAAGCAGTGGCGCGGTGCCGCGGCCGTGTGGGACAAGACCGAGAAGACAGGACGGGTGATGGGATGACGGGCACCGGCTCCGGCACCGGCAACGGCAACGGCAGAGACTGGGCGACGCTCACCGACGAGGCGCTCGCCGACGAGATCGCCTCGAACCGCCGATCCGAACGTCGGCTCGTCCTCGTGGTCGGCCTGATCGCAGCCGCCCTTGCGGTCGCGGCCCTCATCCTGCACGGACCGATCACGTGAGCGACACCATGAGCGGGGACCTGACGGGCACCCGTGTACTGGTCGTCGACGACGAACCCGACGAGCTGGCGCTGCTCACGCGACACCTGCGCCGCCTCGGGTGCGACGTCGTCGGGCTCGCCACGGCCGAGGACGCGCTGGCCGACGAGGCGCACCTCGAAGCCGCCGCCGTCGCGTTCATCGACCTGCGGCTGCCCGGCATGAGCGGCGTCGACCTGATCGTGCGGCTGCGCGAGCTGCGCCCCGGCCTCGCGCTGGTGGTGACCTCCGTGCTGGACACCGACGACTATCCGGTGGTCGACGCCTGGCTGCCCAAGCCATTCACCGGCGACGGCGTGCAGCGAGCCCTCGTGGCGGCCTTGGCCGTCCGGTGAGCGAGCCCGAGCCCCCGTGGGACGGGATCGAGCGCCGGTTCACCAAGGACCGCCGCCTGGGCACGGCCCGGGCCGGCACCGGCCGACGGTCCACCGACCGCGTGAACCAGACGCGGTGGGCCGCGACGGTGCACCAGCTGCTCGGTCCCGACGCGACGCTCATCGAGCGCCAGCTCCCGTTCCTCGGGGTCTACCTCGTGGCGATGGTCCTGCTGATCTCGCCCTGGATCGCCGTCACCGACGTCACGAACGTCGTGATCGCCGGTGCGGTCGTGCTGGTGCAGGCGATAGCCGCGCGATTCCTGCCGTGGAGCAGGTGGTCGGAGGCTGCCCAGGACTGGATCTCGGTGGCCCAGATCTTCGCGATCGGCCTCCTGCGGGCGGGTACCGGCGGCCAGATGTCTCCGTTCACGGTGATCGTCTTCCTGCCGGTCATCTCGCTCGCGCAGCAACGCGGTCGCCGCGGGGTGGTGATCGGCACTCTCGGCATCGCCGCGGTCGTCTTCACCTCGCCGGTCCTCGACCCGAGTGGCGCGGTCACCCGCGACACGGTCTTCCGCAGCGGCTTCTTGGCCCTCGTCACGTTGGTCATCGCCGTCACCGTGCACGAGACGACCGACCGGCTGCGCGCCCGGACCGCGATGCTCGAGCGGCTGCAGACCCAACAGGCGACGCTGCTGGACCGCGCCCGCAGGGACGCGGTCGACCTCGCGCGCGTCGCTGACAGTCGCCGCACTGCGCGCGACCAGCTCATCTCGGTGATCGACTCGGCGACCGAGCAGGCGATCATCGCGTCCTCCGCGGACGGCATCGTCGAGGTGTTCAACCCGGGAGCCGAGCGCCTGCTCGGCTACTCCCGGGAGGAGGTCGTCGGCCGGCTGCGCGTCACGGCGTTCCTCGACCAGGCCGAGCTCGAGGCGCGGCGGCGCGAGCTGTTCGACGACTCCGACGGCATCGACAACCCCCAGGTCCTCGTCGACGCGCTCGTGGCCGCGGCGCAGGCGGGGCGCCCCGAGGTCCGCGACTGGACCTACGTGCGGCGCGACTTCTCCACCCTGACGGTGCGGCTCGCAGTGACCCGCCGCGAGGAGGCCGACGGGTCCGTCGCCGGCTTCGTCGTCGTGGCCACCGACGTGACGGCCGAACGCGAGGCTGCCCGGTTGCAGGACGAGTTCGTCAGCCTGGTCAGCCACGAGCTGCGCACCCCGCTGACCTCCGTGCTGGGCTACCTCGAGCTGCTCACGGACGGCACGGACCCGCTCACCGACGAGCAGCGCGAGTACCTGACCGTGATCGAGCGCAACGCGCGCCGCCAGCTGCGGCTCGTGGGCGACCTCCTGCTCACCGCGCAGGTGGACGCCGGCCGGTTCGCGATCGCCCCGCAGCGCGTCGACGTCGCGGACATCGTGCGGGCGTCGGTCACGGCCGCCACCCCCGCCGCCGAAGGGGCGCGGGTCACGCTCGAGGCTGGCCTCGAGCCGACCGCGGTCGACGCGGACCCCACGCGCCTGGCGCAGGCCGTGGACAACCTCGTGTCCAACGCGATCAAGTTCACGCCCGCCGGCGGATCGATCCGGGTCACGGCGGCACGGCACGGTGCCGGCGCGCGGATCACCGTCGCCGACAGCGGCATCGGCATCCCGCCCGACGAGCTCGCCTCGCTCACCACCCGGTTCTTCCGGGCCTCGACGGCGACCCGCCGCGCGATCCCCGGTGTGGGGCTCGGCCTGTCCATCACCAAGGCCGTCATCGACGCGCACGGCGGCACGTTGTCGATCACGAGCGTGGTCGGGGAGGGCACGACGTTCACCATCGACCTGCCCGCGACGCCGCCGGGCTGAGGACCTGGCCTACGGGCCGGGGGCCGGGTCCGGGAGCGGAAGCGGCGGCGCCGGGACCGAGATCGTCATCTCGACCTGCGTCGAGTCGGTGAACTGCGCGGTCGTCGAACCCACCAGCGGTCCCGCGAGGGCGGCTGCGCCGAGGGCGAGCACGACGATCAGCCGAGCGACGGAACCGCGGTCCGCGGACAGAAAGGTGGACCGGCGTCCTGCCGTGTCGGCACGGTCAATCAAGGAGGAGCTCATCCACCCTCCTGTCGCCGGTGTCCTCGGTCGTGCGACCGCGGCCGGACGTGCGCCGGTCGTGCACCGAGAGCAGCTCCAGGGTAGCGAGCGCGAGCAGCGGCGGCACGAGCATCACGGCGCGTCCGGTGTTGGATCCCGCCCAGTTCAGCACCCAGCCCCAGCCGGAGTGGACGGCGAGCACCACCCCGCGCACGCGTTCCACCGGCGTGGCGTTCACGTCGGGCTTAGCGTTCGCGTCGCCCTTGGTGATCACGTAGGACCGCATCTTCGGCTGGCCGTCGTCGTCGATCTTCGGCACCGGGCGCCCGGTCTCAGGGTCCTGCGTCGTGTCCGGGATCCGCTCCAGGGCCACGATCCGGTGCGTCACCAGCTCCTGCGACCCGACCGGCCAGAACGAGATCACCTGGTTGACCTTGAGGTCGGACTCGTCGGTGATGGCGCGCAGCACCACGGCGTCGCCCGCGTCGAACTTCGGGGACATCGATCCCGAGGTCACCACCAGCAGCCGCTGGTCGTGCGCCTGGAACCAGAGCGGGACCGCAAGCGAGACCGCGTACGCGAGCCCGCAGACCACGACGACGGCCCAGAGCACGACGGACAGGACGCGGCGCCACACCGACAGGTGCGCGCGCCGCGCCGACCGACCGGCTGGCCGGGGGGCCCGGCGGTCGACCAGCGGAGCGTCGCGGCTCCCGCTCGTCACGGACATGGGATCAGGGGTTGTTGATCGTCTGCTCGGCGTCGAAGACCAGGTTGAGCGTGGCGGTCGTGTCCTGGTACTCGTTCCCGGCGCTGATCGGGAAGTCGACGCGGGCGCACAGGCTCTCGCTGTTGTTGCCGCCGGCGAGCGTCCGGTCACCCTGGTCGTCCCCGACGGCGACGTTTCCGACGAGCGGGTCCGCGGTGGTCGGCCAGTTGGTGACCGCCTGGCCCGAGTTGTTGATCGTCGTCGCGTTGTCCGTCCCGGCGGCCGTGCAGTCCGACACCGCATACATCCGCAGCTCGAGGACGTCGGTGAGGTTCCCGGTTCCCGTGCCGGTGCCGGTGGCGCCGAAGTAGGAGATCGAGTACCGCAGCTGGAGCGAGCCGGCGTTGGTGACAGTGATCGGCACGAACGTGGAGGATCCGGGCGCGAGGTCCTGCGGGGTGAAGGCGAACGGGACGGGTCCACCCAGGACGAGGTCGACGTTGCCGGTGTGGATGTCGGCGGAGGTGGCGTCGTTGTCCGTGAAGAGTGCCGATGTGGTCAGCGTGGTCGCCCCGATCGCGGCCAGCCCGACGATGACCACCGTCGTCCACAGCCGTCGACGACGGGCGCCGTCGCGCGGCGCAGGGGCCGGGTTGATCATCTCTTGGAGCAGGTCGTCCATCATCAGTGCACTCTCCAGAGGGCTTTAGGGCGAAAAGACTCCATCGGCATCGTCGCGCCGAACTTGAGCGCCATGGCGAATTATCACCCGATCGGGTGGTCGGGACGTGGTGGACGCGGCGGGCGGGCGTGTCGGACCGGCGCGGGCCGCTCGTCCTGCGCGACCCCGGCGGTCGCCCGTGCGCGTCCGCTGCGACCGCGGCGGGGCCGGGGGACGGCGGCGACCAGCGGCAGGTCGGCCGGCGGCACGGCCGGCGAGTAGAGGAATCCCTGCGCCTGGTCGACACCGAGGCGACGCAGGACCGTCGCGGTGGCCTCGTCCTCGACACCCTCGGCCACCACCTGCAGGTCGAACGAGTGCGCGAGGTCGACCATCGCCTGGACGAGCGTGTCCGATCCTTCGCGGCCGCCGGCGCCGAGGTCGGCGACGAACAGCCGGTCGATCTTCAGCTCGTCGACGGGCAGGTCGCGCAGCTGCGAGATGGACGTGTTGCCGATGCCGAAGTCGTCGATCGCCACCCGGATCCCCAGCGCGCTGATCCGCTCGAGCACCGGCACGACGCGCGACGGGTCCGAGACGAGCGCGGTCTCGGTGATCTCGACCTCGAGGAGGTCCGCCGGCACGCCGTGCTCCTCGAGGAGCTGCTCGATCAGGTCCACCACCGCCGGGGTCGTCACGTCGTGCGCGGACAGATTCACCGCGACCGGCGTCGCGCGCCCCTCGCCGCGCCATGCGGCAAGCTGCGTGACGCACTCGATGAGCACGTACCGCGTGACGTCGTGGATGAGGCCGGACTGCTCGGCGAGCGGGATGAACACGTTGGGCGGCAGCAGTCCACGGGTGGGGTGCACCCAGCGCAAGAGCGCCTCCAAGCCGATCGTGCGCCCGGTCGAGAGCTCGATCTTCGGTTGGTAGTGCAGCCGCAGCTGGCGGTCCTCGTCGTCGGCCGGTGTCAGTGCGCGGTGCAGGTCGCCGAGCAGGACCAGGCGCGCCGGCGACGAGTCGTCCTCGTCGGAGGAGTACACGGAGACGCCGGTGCGGTGGTGCTTGGCCGCGTACATCGCGACGTCCGCGGTCCGCATGAGCGACGAGGCGTCGTCGGCGTGGTCGGGCAGGCACGCGACGCCGACGGAGGTGTCCACGTGCAACGGCAGGTCACCGAGCATGAACGGGGGGACGAACAGCCCGCGCACGCGTCGGGCGAGCCGCTCGGCGTTCGCGACGGAGCGGACGTCGGGCAGGAGGATCGCGAACTCGTCGCCACCGAGGCGGGCGACGATGTCGTCGTCGCGCAGCGCCCCGCGCAGACGCTCGGCCACCTGCTCCAGCAGCTCGTCCCCGCGGTCGTGGCCCAGAGAGTCGTTGATGTCCTTGAACCGGTCGATGTCGAGGAGCATGAGCCCGACCCGGCTGCCGTTCTCCTGGGCGTCGAGGATCGTGCGCCGCATCCGTTCGGCGAGCATCCGACGGTTGGGCAGGCCGGTCAGCGAGTCGAGCAGCGCCAACCGGGCGTTCTCCAGGGCCGTCGCCTGCAGGCGTCGCGACGTGGTGAACACCGTGCGGAACAGCAGCAGCCAGAGCAGGAGCAGGCCCAGCGCGACGACGATCGAGACGGTGCGGACCGCCTCGGCGAGCGCGGCGGTCGACGCGGTGTGGTCGAGCATGACCTCCGCGGCACCCACGATCTCTGCGTCGGGCGGCTCGGGCGAGAGGGTCGAGCCGGCCTGCAGCGTCTCGTCGGCGGGGACCGGCACGTACACGTCGAGCACGTCGCGCTGGGTGCTCTGGTCCGAGCTGAGGTCGACGCCCCGCACGTCGGTGATGATCCGCGCGTCGGCCTCGCCGGTCGCCATGACGCGGTCCAGCCGCTCGCCCGCGGGGAAGGCGGTCGTCGTGCGGGTCGCCGAGCTGTACATCAGCGACCCGTCCTGGGCCCACAGCCGCAGCTCGATCAGGTTGTCCCCGAACCCGCCGGTCGCCACACGCACGGCCGCGGCCTGATCGGGGGTGAGCACGTCGGGCAGGACGAACGAGCCGGTGGGCACCGTGGCGGTCGCGTAGCCCTGGACGGACTCCGCAGCCTGGACCCCGTCGCGCACGGCCTGGTCGCTCATGACGGTCCAGGTGACCCACACCAGGGCGACGCCGAGCACGACCATGGCCACGATGCTGACGACCGCGAAGTAGCGCGTCAGCGACCAGCGGCGTCGGGTGGCTCTGGGCACGTGCATCCTCCAGGGGCGGTCGCCCGGCTGCGGCCGCATCGCCGAGAGTATGCGGAACTGACGCGATAATCACGAGTCCGCAGGTCAGGAGCGCCCCGGGCGCGTCGGGAACTCTCGGGACCGCTGCGTGGTTGCACACGATGCAATCTTTTCTGGAGGGAGTCCGATGACGTACGACGTGACGAAGACCGACGAGCAGTGGGCGTTGGAGCTCGAGCCCCAGGAGTTCGCCGTCCTGCGCAAGGCAGGAACGGAGCGGGCCTGGACCGGGGCGCTGCTGGACGAGAAGCGCGCCGGGGTCTACCGGTGCCGGGCGTGCAGCAACGAGCTGTTCCGCTCCGACACCAAGTTCGACTCGCACTGCGGCTGGCCCAGCTTCTTCTCGCCCCTCGCGGGTGACCGGGTCGAGCTGATCACCGACCGCACGCTGGGCATGGTGCGGACCGAGGTCCGCTGCGCGAAGTGCGGGTCGCACCTGGGGCACGTGTTCGACGACGCGCCGCAGACGCCGACCGGCGACCGGTTCTGCATGAACTCGGTCAGCCTGACGTTCGAGGCCGACAGCTGAGCCTGCGCACTCGTCGAAAGAGCGAGTGCGGCGGACCACGGTCGGGTGTCGCCACGGCAAGCCGTGGCGACACCCCGGACGAGTGACGTCCATATGGTCGACACGGCTGAAGTCCGACCCCCGAAGTGCCGATAATGCTGACGTGGAAGATGTCCTGACCGTGCGGAGATGGCGGCGCTATGGCGCCGACCGTCTCTTCGTGACGCAGGAGACCGGCCGACGGGTCGGATCGGTCGACCTGCAGTCGGGTGAGGTCGTCGTCGACGACCCGATCCTCGAGCTCGGCCTGCGTCGCGCCGCGCAGGCGTACCTGCGGGCCGACGTCGCCGAGCTCGCGCTCCCGATGGCCACGCCGGGCATCGGTGCCCTGGACGCAGCCGACGATGCCGCCCTGCAGGCGTGGCTCGGTGGTGACGACTGGGATGCGATCGATCTGGCGGGCGTCCGCGCCGAGCGAGGCAGCTCGGTCCGCACGCGGCTCGAGCGGCTCGGGCAGGAGGGCTGGCAGGTCATCCACGACGTGCCGCTGGGCCGGCAGGGCTCGCTCGTCGAGCATCTCCTGATCGGACCGGGAGGCGTCTTCACCGTGGTCGAGCGCCGCCATCCCGGTCAGCACGTCGTCGTCGAGGGGCGCAGCCTCGAGGTCGACGGTCGCTCCATGGCCTACCTGCGGGACGCCAAGCTCGAGGCCGGTCGCGTGCGCGGCCTGCTGCTCGCCGCGGGGTGCGCCGACGTCAACGTGCGCGGGGTCGTCGTCGTGCACGGTGAGCTGGAGATCCGACCCGGCAGCGCGCAGTGCGAGACCGTGGTCATGTCCCGCCAGGACGTGCAATCGGTGTTCCGGCTGATGCCCGAGCGTCTCGACGCCAGCAGGGTCGACGCGATCGCGCACGTGGCACGCCAGCGAGCCACCTGGTCGCGCTGAGCGTCGTCTCACCGCTCGGACTGGGTCCTAGCACCCCTCAGATCGCGCTGATCTGGTGCAATGCCACGTTCTCGCCCGGCCGGGGTGGGCGCTTTCCCTCGTCACGTCCGCCAGGATGGGGACGTGGTCGACGAACAGTTCCGGCAGCTCGAGCGTGAGATGGGTCTGCTGCTGCGCCGTGCCCAGGCCTCGTCCGCAGCGATCTCGCGGCACGTGCACCCGGAGCTCGAGCCGGCCGCGTACGCGCTCCTGTCCATGATCGCGGCAACTCCGGGAGTGCGCGCCAGCGACCTTGCGGCGAACATCGGCGTCGGGCGCGGCACCATGTCCCGCCAGCTGGCACGGCTGGGCGAGCTCGGCCTTGTATCCCGCAGGCCCGATCCGGACGACTACCGCGGCCAGCTGCTGGATCTCACCGACGTAGGCCGCGAGCGGTTCGAGACCGCGCAGAACGCCCGGCGCGTGTTCTTCCGGCAGGCGCTCGGCGGCTGGTCCGACGACGACATCGGCTCGTTCGCCACGCAGGTCGCCCGCCTGAACACCGACCTCGCGGCAGCGCGCGAGCCCAAGAGCTGACACGCGCTGCCCCCGGGTCGGAGGGGACCCGAGGGCGGCGCGTGCCGACGGCTACGAGCGCGCGTCAGGCAGGTGCGGTGGATCCCCGGCGGGTGCGATCGACCTTGACGCCCTCCATGTCCTCCAGCTCGATGCCCTTGGTCTCGGGCACCTTCCAGAGCGCGAAGAGGAACGAGAGCGCGGCGAATATCGCGTACATCAGGTAAGGGATCGAGGCGCCGAACGTGTCCAGCAGCGGCGGGAACGATGATCGTGATGGCGAAGTTGGCGATCCACTGCGCTGCCGCAGCCACCCCGAGCGCGGCGGCGCGGATGCGGTTGGGGAACATCTCGCCCAGCAGCACCCACACCAACGGTCCCCAGGTCGCGCCGAAGAAGACGACGAACAAGTTGGCCGCGATCAGGGCGATGATTCCCCACGGATCGGGCAACGTGATGTTGTCGCCGGAGCCGGTGGACTGGGTGAACGCAAGCGACATGGTGCCCAGGGTCAACGCCATCCCGATCGAACCCGTGAGGAGAAGAGGTCGGCGGCCGACCTTGTCGATGAGGGCGATCGCGATGAAGGTGACCACCACGTTGGTGACAGCGGTGAACGTCGAGACCATGAACGACTGGCTCTCCCCGAAGCCGACCGCCTGCCACAGCGTGGTGGAGTAGTAGAAGATCACGTTGATGCCGACGAACTGCTGGAACACCGACAGCAGGATGCCGATCCACACCACGGGCAGCAGGCCGAAGCGGTTTCCCCGCAGGCTCGACTGGGCCTCGAGCTTCTTGTCGGTCGCGATCGTCTTTTCGATCTGCGCGACATGCGACTCGACGTCGACGCCCTCGCCGAGCGTCGTCGCCAGGACCTTCTTGGCTTCCTCGCGCTTGCCGGTGGCAATCAGATAGCGAGGCGACTCGGGGATGCGCAGGGCGAGGTAGCCGTACACGGCCGCCGGGATCACCGCGACGATGAACATCCACCGCCACGCCTCGAGCCCGAACCACAGCGTCTCGGACGCGCCCCCGGCGACGGTCTGCAGCACCTGGTCGGACAGCAGAGCGGCAAAGATACCCAGCGTGATCGCGAGCTGCTGGAGCGATCCGAGCCGCCCGCGGGTGGCCGCCGGCGCGATCTCGGCGATGTACGCCGGCGCGATGACCGACGCGATGCCGATGCCGACGCCGGCCAGGATGCGCCACAGCGACCAGGTCCCACACGCCGAACGCGAGGCCGGACGCGATCGAGGAGACGAAGAACAGCACAGCACCGATGAACATGACGCGCGTGCGCCCGTACCGGTCGGCCAGCTTGCCGCCCAGCCAAGCGCCGAAGGCGCAGCCCGAGCAGGGCGACCGCGACGACCAGACCGGTGAGCGCCGAGCTGATCGTCGAACTGGTCCTGGATGGAGTCGACGGCGCCGTTGATGACCGAGCTGTCGAACCCGAACAGGAACCCGCCGACCGCCGCCGCGATGGCCAGGCCGATCGCCTTGTTCTTGTACGGGTTGTCGGCAGCCGGTGCCGACCCTGGTTGCGGAGCTGACGTGTTGGCCATGATCCTGACACCTCCGTGGCTGTCCCGGGCAGCTCCCGGACCTCGGTCCCACCTTGGCCCCCCACCGGTGAATGCGCATGTCGTCGGAGGTCCAGGTCCGACGCCGCCGGACGACGTGCTGGCCGCGGGTGCCGACGCGGTGCAAGATCGTGCGATGGACGAGACCTCAGGTGGCGCCCCGCGTCGCCCGCGCCGGCCGGCGATGCTGGATCCCGCGGCCGCCGACGAGCTGCCCGGCGGCTACGACCCCGCCCTGCGCAACGATGCGGCGCACACCACCGCAGCGGCGCTGGTCCACCAGGGCCGCGCGAACACCGATCCCGAGGTCGTCGCACGTCTGGTGTCCCTCGTGGAGACCGAGGGGCTCGACGTCGTCGCCGCACTGTGGTCCGACAGCCCTGCCGACACGTTGCCCGGTGCGCTGTGGCGCCTGTACGTGCTGCGCGAGTGGGTGCGACGCGACCCGGAGACGATCGCCGACCGCTACCGGCTCGGGGTCGCTGCCGCGCCCGTGCACGACGTCGTCGCCGGTGTTGCGGATGCGCCGGGACCGGCAGACGTCCGCGCCGTCGCCGACGCCGTCCTGTCGGGTGTGTACACAGGTGATCTCGCGGTCGCCCTCGAGCGTGCGGCCTCGTTCTGCCAGGTGCTCGCCACGGGCGCGGCGTTCGACGCGGACCACCTCGACGAGCTCGACCCGTCGGGCGCGATCCGGATGACCCGCGGGGCCGCGTCGCTGGTCCGGACCGCCGAGGAGCTCAGCCGTGCGGCGGCTCTGTGGCGCGCCGACAGGCTGGAGTAGATCGCCACGGCTGCCCAGAGGCGCCGGGGCTGGACTAGAATGGTGAGCGACGCCGGGTCGCGGTAGCCCCGGGCTCCATCTTGAGCCGCTTCGAGCGGCCCCGCGCCGAGAGGCGCTCCCGGCCCGGCGTCGTCACTCGAAAGTGACCCCCAGCGGGGGGATTCGCTCCCGTCGTTTGCCTGCCACCATGTGTTCACCCGCACGCCGTCGTGCGTTAGGCATTCAACCGGCCGTGACCTAGCCTGATCCCGCCCTCGTCCCCCTTCTCCGGAGCCTCCTGTGCGCCTGCGCCTCACACCGCGCGACACGACGTTCTTCGATCTCTTCGCCGCACAGGCAGTGCATCTGGTCACCGGAGCGAACCTGCTCGGCGAGATGCTGGGTGCTGACCGTGCGACCCGCAAGGAGATCGGCAAGCAGCTCGTCGAGGTGGAGCACGCGGCGGACGACGCGACCCACCTCATCATGCGTCGGCTCAACTCCACGTTCGTGACGCCGTTCGACCGGGACGACATCTACACGCTCGCCTCCAGCCTCGACGACTGCATGGACTTCATGGAGGAGGCCGCCGACCTCATCGTCCTGTACAAGGTCGACGACCTGCCGCCGCGCGTCTCCGACCAGGTGCAGATCCTCCAGCGCGCGGCCGAGCTCACCGCCGAGGCCATGCCGCGGCTGCGGTCGATGGACTCGCTCGCCGAGTACTGGGTCGAGGTCAACCGCCTCGAGAACCAGGCCGACAAGATCCACCGCAAGCTGCTCGCGCAGATGTTCGACGAGATCACCGACCCGATCCTGCTGATGAAGCTCAAGGAGATCGTCGAGCGTCTCGAGGACGCCGCGGACGCGTTCGAGAAGGTGGCCAACACCGTCGAGACCATCGCGCTCAAGGAGTCCTGACCGCGGTGGAACTCGCGCTCGTCATCATCGTCGTGGTGTTCGCGCTCGGCTTCGATTACACGAACGGCTTCCACGACGCCGCGAACGCGATCGCCACGTCGGTCTCGACCCGGGCGCTGACCCCGCGCGTCGCCCTGCTGATGGCCGCGTTCTTCAACCTCCTGGGCGCCCTGCTCGGCACGAACGTCGCCACGACGATCGCCGAGGACATCATCAGCATCGACAACGTCAGCGCGCAGGAGGGCCTGATCATCGTGATGTCGGCTCTCGTCGGCGCGATCACGTGGAACCTGATCACCTGGCGCCTGGGCCTGCCGTCGTCCTCGACGCACGCGATCATCGGCGCCCTGGCCGGGGTCGGCATCGCCTCGGGCGTCACGGTGCACTGGATGGAGATCTGGGACAAGGTCGTCCTGCCGATGGTGTTCTCGCCGCTCATCGGGTTCTTCGGTGCGTTCGCCCTGATGGTCGGCGTGCTGTGGCTGGTCCGGCACCGCGCACCCGCGCGGACGCAGCGCCGCTTCCGGCTGGCGCAGACGGCGTCGGCGGCGGCGATGGCCCTGGGCCACGGCCTGCAGGACGCGCAGAAGACGATGGGCATCATCGTGCTGGCGCTCGTCGCGGGCGGGTTCCACACGGGAGACTCGATCCCGCTGTGGGTGAAGCTCTCCGCGGCCACGGCGATCTCGCTCGGCACCTACTCCGGCGGGGCGCGCATCATGCGCACCCTCGGCCGCAAGATCATCGAGCTCGACCCGGCCCGCGGCTTCGTCGCCGAGTCCGTCGCGTCGCTCGTGCTCTACGGCAGCGCGTACTGGTTCCACGCGCCCGTCTCGACGACGCACACGATCACGTCCGCGATCATGGGCGTCGGCGCCACCAAGCGGGCGTCGGCGGTGCGCTGGGGCGTCGCCAAGAACATCGCGTACGCGTGGCTGCTGACGATCCCGGCCGCTGCCCTGGTGGCCGCGGTCGTCTACTGGATCCTCAACCCGCTGCTGCTCGCAGTGACGTCCCGCTAGTCCTCGTACGACCGGTGCGTCTCGGTCGCCACGACGCGCGGGCCCTTGGCCGTCTGGGCGACGTGCGCGACGAGCACCTGGGCCGGGTGCAGGAACGGGTCCGCGTTGGGCAAGGTGTCGGCGACCGGCCTGCGGGCGTGCTGGGCGAGCACGTCGACGATGGTCGGCAAGACCGGTCGGTGCGTGCACAGGACTGTGTCGCCGTTCGCCTCGAGGAGCGAGAGCACCTGGGCGGCCACCCGCGCCGGTGACGAGCTGTGCTCGGACTCGGTGAGGATCGGCAGGACTTCCGGGATCACCTGTGCGGCGTCCGCGTACGGCGCGACCGTGCTCGCGCAGCGGGCCCATGCGCTCGTCACGATGCGGCCCACGCCGAAGGTGGACAGGATCGGGACGAGCGACTTCGCCTGGCGCAGCCCTTCGGGCGTCAGCGGACGGTCGAGCTCGGTGCCGCCCCAGTCGGACCGCCGACGAGCCGTCCCGTGCCGGGCGACGACGAGCGCGCGCGTGTCGAGCCGCTCCTTGTCGTGGGCCTCGACGAGCTCCTCGAGCGGCTCCCGGTCGTCGGGGCGGGTCAGACGCTTGGCGGCGACATCCACGTCGAACCAGCGGAGCTGGTCGATCTCCTTGGGCGAGACCGGCGCCACGGGCGCGCGCGCGCGCAAGGACGCGGCGTCGGGTCGACCGGCGACCTGCGCTGCCCAGTAGTGCACGCGCTTGCGGCGACCGTCGGACAGGTCGTACTCGAGGCCGGGCAACGGGATGCCGAGGACGACGTCGTGGCCGGTCTCCTCGGCGACCTCACGGATCGCCGCGGCCAGGATCGTCTCGCCGGGGTCGACCTTGCCCTTCGGCCACGACCAGTCCCCGTACCGCGGGCGATGGACGAGCGCGACCTGCAGCTTCCCGAGGCGGATGCGCCAGACCAGCGCGCCGGCCGCCTCGACGATCGGCCGGCGCTTGCACGTGGGTCTGCGCTGCGCTCACCGCCCGGAGACCTTCCGACGCCGCTGCCGGTTGATGAGCACGGCCTGCAGGTCGATCAGGGGCCCGTCGGGACCGACGTAGTGCCGCTCCCAGCGGCCGTCCGAGTCCAGGTGCCATGACGACGTGCCCGCGTCGGTCGACTCGTCGAGCAGCTCGATCAGCTCGGTGACCTGGTCGGCGTCGGCGATGCGGACGAGGGCCTCGACGCGCCGGTCCAGGTTGCGGTGCATGAGGTCGGCCGACCCGATGTACACCTCGGGCCCCTCGAAGGTGCTGTCGTCGGGCTTGATCGAGGACGCGAACGCGAAGATCCGCGAGTGCTCCAGGAATCGCCCGAGGATCGAGCGGACGCCGGATGGTCTCCGACAGGCCGGGCACGCCGGGGCGCAGGGCGCAGATGCCACGGATCACCAGGTCGACCGGCACCCCCGCCTGCGACGCGCGGTACAGGGCATCGATCGTGGCCTCGTCGACCATCGAGTTGACCTTGATCTTGATCCACGCGGGCTGGCCGTCCCGCGCGGCGGCCGCCTCGCGGTCGATGCGCTCGATCAGGCCCCTGCGCACCGAGCGCGGTGCGACGAGCAGGCGATGGAAGCGCGACTTCGGCGCGTACCCGGACAGCTGGTTGAACAGCCGCGTGAGGTCCTGGCCCACCTCCGGGTCGCTGGTGAGCAGCCCGTGGTCGGTGTACATGCGCGCGGTCTTCGGGTTGTAGTTGCCGGTGCCGATGTGGCAGTAGCGGCGCAGCCCGTCGGACTCCTGGCGGACGACCAGCGACAGCTTGCAGTGCGTCTTGAGGCCGACGATGCCGTAGACCACGTGGACGCCGGCCTGCTCGAGCTTGCGCGCCCACGAGATGTTGTTCTGCTCGTCGAACCGCGCCTTGATCTCGACCAGGGCGAGGACCTGCTTGCCGGCCTCGGCAGCGTCGATGAGAGCGTCGACGATCGGTGAGTCGCCGGACGTGCGGTAGAGCGTCTGCTTGATGGCGAGCACCTGGGGGTCGGCCGCAGCCTGCTGGAGGAACTGCTGCACCGACGTGCTGAACGAGTCGTAGGGGTGGTGCAGGAGGATGTCGCGCTCGCGGATCTTGGCGAACATGTCGGCCGGGTTCGCGCTCTCCACCTCGGCCAGCTGGCGCGGGGTCGACGCGACGAACCGGGGGAACTGCAGGGAGGCCCGGTCCAGGTCCGCGATGAGGTTCAGGCCGGTCTGGTCGAGCGGGGCGGGCAGCTGGTAGACCTCGTCCTCCTCGACCCCGAGCTCGCGGATCAGGAGGCTGCGGATGCGCGGGCTGATCCCGTCGGCGATCTCGAGCCGGACCGGCGGGCCGAACTTGCGGCGCAGCAGCTCCTTCTCCATCGCCTTGAGGAGGTTCTCGGCGTCGTCCTCCTCGACCTCGACGTCCTCGTTGCGGGTGACGCGGAAGGTGTGGTGCTCCTGGACGACCATGCCCGGGAACAGCTGCTCGAGGTGCTCGGAGATGACGTCCTCGACCGGCACGAAGCTACATGGGACCGCGCTCCAGCGAGCGCCGCCTGCACGTCCGGCGCGCTCGGGCCGGCCCGAGGCGTCGACGGCGATGAACCGAGGCAGCAGCGGCGGCACCTTGACGCGCGCGAAGTGCTCCTTGCCGGTGGCCGGGTTGGACAGGACGACCGCGAGGTTCAGCGAGAGCCCGGAGATGTAGGGGAACGGGTGCGCGGGGTCCACGGCGAGCGGCGTCAGCACGGGGAAGATCTGCCGGCGGAAGAACTTGCGGAGCCGGTCCTGCTCGGACTCGCCCAGGTCGTCCCAGCGCACGAGCGTGATGCCCTCGCCGGCCAGCGCGGGCTGCACGTGGTCGGCGAACACGGTCGCGTGCCGGGCCATCAGCGTGTGCGCCTCCTCGCTGATGGCCTCGAGGACCGCCCGCGGGGACTGCCCGGACGCGGCGGTCACCGCGATGCCGGTGGCGATCCGACGCTTCAGGCCGGCCACGCGCACCATGAAGAACTCGTCGAGGTTCGAGGCGAAGATCGCCAGGAACCGCACCCGCTCCAGCAGGGGCAGCTCGGGGTCCTCGGCCAGCTCGAGCACTCGCTGGTTGAACGCCAGCCACGAGATCTCCCGATCCAGGAACCGATCCTCCGGCAGTGGCTCGAGTTCGAGCTCGGGCTCCTCGATCTCCGGTGCCGCTGCGGGCCTGACGTGCTCGGCGATGTGTGCGGCCAGGTCGGGATCGAGGGCGGTGGCGTCCGTCATGCGCCCATGGTGGCACCCCGCGGTGAACTCTTGGTATCCGAGCCGAACATCACGTCGACCGCGGCGCGGACGAAGCCCGCGCGCTCGTACGTGTGCACGGCGACGCGTGTTCTCGGCCTCGGTGTAGAGGATCGCGGCGCCCAGTCCGCGACCGGCTCAGATGGTCCAGCCCGAGAGCCGTCAGGGCCCGACCCAGGCCCAGTCCCTGGGCGTCCGGGTCCACGCCCACCACGTAGATCTCACCGACAGGGTCCGGGCCGTGCTCGCCGGCCGGGTGCACCTTGGTCCACACCGAACCGAGCAGCTGGCCGTCCCGCTCGGCGAGCAGGAAGCCCGCCGGGTCGAACCAGTCCTCGGCCTCGCGGGCGCGCAGGTCGGCCGACGTCATCCGGCCCTGCTCCGGGTGGTGCGCGAACGCGCGGGAGTTGACCCGCCGCCACGCGTCCTCGTCCTGCCCGGGTACGAACGCCCGGACGGCGACACCCGTCGGGAGGTGCGCTGCGGCGCCCGAGCGGGCGCTCAGGTCGACGCGCATCTGGAGCAGCTCGCTGACGACGCCCCAGTCGACCGAGCGGGCGAAGGCGCGCGCCGCAGGGAGGTCGCCGTGCGCCCAGACCCGCAGATCCCTTCCGTCGACGGCGTCCGTCTCGGCCTGGGCCCGGGTCAGCAGTGCCCTGCCGACGCCGCGCCGACGGCTCGCTGGTTCGACCACGACCTCCGCCTTGACGCTGGTCTGCGACCCGACGTCCAGCTGCGCGTAGCCGACGAGGTCCTCGCCCCGCACCGCCTGGAGATGCACCGCCGGCGCCTCGGTCTCCGTGAGCCACAGGAGCGGCTGCTCGGACAGCGGCGCGACGCCGTCGAGCCGCGGCCGCCCGCTGCACGAGGGCCCGGACGGCGTCGGCCGTGGTCGTCGTGAGGGGACCGGCCGTTGCCGTGACGACGACCTGCGAGGAGACCTGGTCGACCATGGACCCATCCCACCACGAGCCGTTCCGGACGGGTGTCCAGTCAAGGGCGCGCGTTCCGGTGAACGGCGCCCCTGCGGCCCGAAGGCGGTCGGGTCGAGCGGGTAGGTTGGGCGAGCCATGGAGCAGCCCGAGAGCGCACCGCAGACCCGCAGGTCCCGGCGCGCCCGGACGCCCGACGCCGAGGCGCCCGTGGACGTGTCTGTCGTCGTCATCGGTGCGGGCCAGGCCGGGCTGTCCGCCGCGTACCACCTGCGCAAGGCGGGCCTCGTCGCCGTCGGAGAGGCCGGCTGGGAGAGCGCCGACGAGACGTTCGTGCTCCTCGACGACGCCCCGCAGGCCGGCGGCGCGTGGCAGCACCGCTGGCCGGGGCTCACCATGGCCGACGCGCACGGGATCCACGACCTGCCCGGCATGCCGTTGGTCGCCCCTGATCCCGCCGAACCCGCCGCGTTCGCCGTGCCCTACTACTTCGCGCAGTACGAGGAGGCGTTCGACCTGCACGTGCAGCGCCCTGTCCGCGTCACGCGGGTGTCCTCGCAGGACGGTCTGCTCCTCGTCCGCAGCGCCAGCGTGGTCGACCCGGACGAGGTCGTCGTGTGGCGTGCCCGGGGACTGATCAACGCGTCCGGCACCTGGCAGAAGCCGTTCTGGCCGACCTATCCCGGGCGGTCGTCGTTCCGCGGGCGGCAGCTGCACGCGCACGACTTCCGGCTGCCCGAGGACCTCGCCGACGGACACGTCGTGGTCATCGGCGGCGGGACGTCCGCCGTCCAGCTGACCCTCGCGATCTCGCGCGTCACCTCGACCACCTGGGTGACCCGTCGCCCGCCGTCCTGGCGCGACGTCCAGTTCACGCCCGAGCTGGGCCGCGACGCAGTCGCGCAGGTCGACGCCCGCACCCGCGCCGGCCTCCCGCCGTCGAGCATCGTCTCGGTGACCGGCCTGCCGCTCACCCCCGAGTACCGCCTGGGCATCACGGCCGGGATCCTCCTCGCGCGCCCCATGTTCTCGCGGATCACCCCGTCGGGAGTCGAGTGGGACTCCGCGGATCCGCCCGCCGACGGCTGGGTGTCGGGCCCCAGCGTCCTCGAGGCGAGGACGCTGCTCTGGTGCACCGGGTTCCGGGCGTCGCTCGACCACCTGGCACCGCTCGGGCTGCGCGGACCCGGCGGCGGGATCGTGATGGACGGGACGCAGGTCGTCGCGGACCCTCGCATCCAGCTCGTCGGGTACGGGCCGAGCGCGTCGACGATCGGCGCCAACCGCGCGGGTCGCGAGGCCGTGCACAACCTGCGGACGCTCTGGTCCGTGTAGGACCGCACTACGTGCGTCGGCGGTGGCATGTGGGCCGAGGCGAAGACCAGCCCGTGGGGGAGCGACGGCGCGGGCCATGTTCCAGGTGTGCCGCTGACCCTCCGCCGTGAAGACGAGCGTCGGTTGGCCCCGGTCGCGCAGGTTCGTGGCGATGTGCGGACCGTTCTTCGACGGGGAGCCGTGGTCCAGGCTGGCGAGCGCGACGAACAGGGCGACCTCGTGGGGCAGGTCGATCGTTGCGGAGTACGTCGTCGCGTCGTGCTGCTTCCACTCGGCCTGCGTCGCGAGCATCGCCTTGCCGCCGGAGCCCGGGTCGCCGTCGCCGTCGATCGCCATGATCACCCCGAACTGGTGGGGCGGCTGCAGGCCCAGGTCGAAAGCGCAGAAACCGCCCGAGGAGAACCCGCCGATGGTGCGGTACCGCCAGTCGGCGTGCGTGGCGTACGTGGCGTCGACCCAGGGGATGACGGTGTCCGAGACATAGGTGGACACCTGGGAGCCGCCGGTCGTCGAGTCGAGGCACTCCGTGTCGCGCGCGCTCGGTCCGGTGCCGTTCACGTCCATCCCGACCACGATCATCGGCTGCACGAGCTTGTGGGCGAGCAGCACGTCCATGGCGTGCGGCACGTCGCCGGCCGCGAACCAGTCGCCGCCCGCACCGGGGCTCCCGTGCACGAGGTAGACGACGGGGTATCGGGTCGCGCCGGACCCGTCGTAGCCCGGTGGTGTGTAGATCCAGGTGAGCGACGACCCGGGCATGCGGTCGCCGGTCGGGGCAGGGATGTGCACCGACTCGACCGATCCCGCGTCGTGGCCGCCCACGCGCGTCACGGCATGCCCGTGCTTCAGGCTGTGCACCGTGCCGATGCCCCAGCTCGAGAGGGTGACGCGCGCGGCCGCGACGTTCGGCACGTACCCCACGTACACGTTGGTCGCGAGGCCGAGCGCGAGCAGGACCGCGAGGCTCCCGCTGATCCACAGGGGCCAGCACAGGCGGTCTCGACGGCGGCGGCGGACGGCCCAGACGACGGTGAGCACCGCGAGGAGACCGACGAGTGCCACCGTCCACCACGAGCTGATCCAGTCGTTCCCGCTGCCCAGCTCGCGCAGGACGTCCTGGGGCAGCCGGGCGCCGGGCTCGTCGTCGGCGCGCAGCATGGCAACAGCGTCGCATCTATTTCGCGCCGCATCCGGCGGTTGTTGGGCAGACTGCTCCCATGACGGGAGTCAGCGTTCGGACGGCGGGGGCAGCCGCGACGGCACCGGCACGTGGGGCGCGCTGATGGTCTGGGCGATCCTCGCGGCCGTGATCTCGTCGGCCGCATATGGCGTCAGCACGATCATGCAGGCGGTGGCGACCCGCAAGGCCGCCGGTCTCGCGGTGATCAAGCAGCCGCTGGTGATCGGCGCCTTCGTGGTCGACGGTCTCGCCTGGGCGCTCTCGCTGGTCGCGTTGAACCAGCTGCCGCTGTTCGTGGTGCAGGCGATCATCGCCGCCTCGCTGGTCGTGGTCGTCGTCCTCGCGCGGTTCGTGCTGGGCACCCGCATGCGTCCGATCGACCGCGTCGCCGTGGGCGCCGTCGTGGTCGCGCTCGTGTTCGTCTCGCTCTCGGGTGGCGAGCAGCCCGCCGTCGCCCCGCCCGACGGCTTCGTCACGACCATGATCATCGCGTCGGCCGCGCTCGCCGTGCTGACCGTGGTGTTCTACCGGTCAGGTCCGCCTCTCGTCCTCGCCGTGATCGGCGGGCTCGGGTACTCCGGCGCAGCCATCGCCGCGAGAGCGGCGTCGGAGTCGGACGGCATCTGGGCGACGATCTTCCAGCCGCTGGCCGTCGCCATCGTGTTGTGTGCGATCGCCGGTGCCCTGAGCTATCTCCGCGCCCTCGAACGCGGGTCCGTCGGTGCGGTGGCGGCCGTCCTGTCCGTGCTGGAGGTCGTCGTCCCCGGGGTCGTCGGGATCTGGGTGCTCGGGGACACCGTGCGCCAGAGCTGGACCGCGGCGGCCGTCCTCGGGACCCTGCTCGCCCTCGCCGGGTGTGTCGCCCTGGCCATGAGCCCCTCGAATGCCGCTGCCGAGGCGTCCGCGGAGGAGCGAGAGCTCAGTCCTCCTGCTTAGCGCCCGGCGCTGACAGACCTCGTGAGATGAGGTCCATCACCGACGAGTCGGCCAGCGTCGTGGCGTCGCCGACCTGACGGTTCTCTGCGACGTCGCGCAGCAGCCGTCGCATGATCTTGCCCGAACGCGTCTTGGGCAGCTCCGCGACGACGAGGATCTGGCGCGGCTTGGCGATCGGACCGATGGCCTTGGCGACGTGGTTGCGCAGCTCCGTCTGGACCGCGTCCGCGCCCTCGTCCTGACCGGCCGCGTCACCGCGCAGGATGACGAACGCGACGACCGCCTGGCCGGTGGTCTCGTCGTTGGCGCCGACGACGGCGGCCTCCGCGACCCACGGGTGGCTGACCAGGGCCGACTCGATCTCCGTGGTCGAGAGCCGGTGGCCCGACACGTTCATCACGTCGTCGACGCGGCCGAGCAGCCAGATGTCGCCGTCGTCGTCCTTCTTGGCGCCGTCACCCGCGAAGTACAGGTTCTGGAACCGCGACCAGTACGTGTCCTTGTAGCGCTCCGGGTCGCCCCAGATGCCACGCAGCATCGACGGCCACGGCTCGGTGAGCACCAGGTACCCGCCGGCGCCATCGGGCACGGAGTGTGCCTCGTCGTCGACGACGTCCGCGGCGATCCCCGGCAGGGCGACCTGTGCCGATCCCGGCTTCGTCGCCGTGACGCCCGGCAGCGGGCTGATCATGATCGCGCCCGTCTCGGTCTGCCACCACGTGTCGACGATCGGCGCCGAGTCGCCCCCGATCACGCGCCGGTACCACATCCACGCCTCGGGGTTGATCGGCTCGCCGACCGAACCGAGCACCCGCAGGCTCGACAGGTCGAACTGGTTCGGGATCTCCTCGCCCCACTTCATGCACGTACGGATGGCGGTAGGGGCGGTGTACAAGATGGTGACCTTGTACTTCTGGATGATCTCCCACCAGCGTCCCCGGTGCGGGGTGTCGGGCGTCCCCTCGTAGATGACCTGGGTGGCGCCGTTGATCAGCGGTCCGTAGACGACGTAGGTGTGGCCGGTGATCCAGCCGACGTCCGCCGTGCACCAGTAGACGTCCGTCTCGGGCTTCAGGTCGAACACGTTGAGGTGGGTGTAGGCCGCCTGCGTCAGGTAGCCGCCGGTGGTGTGGAAGATGCCCTTCGGCTTCCCGGTGGTCCCCGACGTGTACAGGATGAACAGCGGGTGCTCCGCCTCGACCGCGACCGGCGTGTGCTGGTCGCTGGCCGGGTCGACGACGTCCGACCACCAGACGTCCTTGTCCGTCCAGGCGACGTCCTGCCCGGTGCGCTTCACGACCAGGACGTGCTCCACCGAGGGCGTGCCCTTGGCGATCGCCTCGTCCACCGCGGGCTTCAGGGCGCTCGCCGCCCCGCGACGGTAGCCGCCGTCCGCGGTGACCACGAGCTTCGCTTCGGCGTCGTTGATCCGGCTGCTCAGGGCCTCCGCAGAGAAGCCGCCGAAGACGACCGAGTGCGGCGCACCGATGCGGGCGCAGGCCAGCATCGTGATGACGGCCTCGGGGATCAGAGGCAGGTAGATCGCGACTCGGTCACCGGTGGCGACACCCAGTGCCGTGAACGCGTTCGCCGCTTTCGACACCTCGCGCTGCAGGTCGGCGTAGGTGATCGTGCGGGTGTCGCCGCCCTCGCCCTCGAAGTGGAGGGCGACGCGGTCGCCGTTGCCCGCCTCGACGTGCCGGTCGACCGCGTTGTACGCCGCGTTCAGCGTCCCGTCGGCGAACCAGCGCGCGAACGGAGCGTTCGACCAGTCGAGAACCTCCTCGAACGGCTTCTCCCAGCTGATCAGGTCGCGCGCCTGCGTCGGCCCAGAAGCCGGGCCGGTCGGCGTTCGCCCACGCGTACACGTCGAGCTGCGCGTTGGCCGTGGCCGCGAACTCGGGGCTCGGTGGGAAGCGTCGGTCCTCGGTGAGCAAGTTCTCGAGGCCGGGCTCGTGCGGGTTGTCGGTCACCGGGACCACCTCCTGTGCAGCGTCGTCGATGCAGGCGGACCGAGGTCCGGGAGGACTCTAGCCGCAGTGCCGACCACCCGCTGATCAGGCCTTGTGCCGCTCCCGGAACTCGCCGAGGCGCAGACCACGCCGACGAGCCATCGAGATGACGATGCCGGCGAGCAGGAGCAGGAACCCGACCGCGAGCACCATGCCCGACGTCGCCGACACCGTGACCTGCGTGATCGTCAGCCGCCAGCCCGACGACGTCAGGATGTTCAGGGTCTGCTCCCGCGCCAGCGACGGCGCGTACAGGTACACGGCCCCGACGGCGGTGAGGACCGCGCCGCCCGTGATCGGGACCGCAGCCGTCCAGATGCCCAGCAGCAGGACGCAGCCGAGCAGCAGCAGGCCGAGCGTGACCAGGATGATGCCGAACACCGACGTGGTCGAGTCCCAGCCGTCCACCTGTGCCTCGAGGATCTGCGACTCCCCGAGCAGCAGCACGGCGACCGCGATCGGCGCGAGGATCAGGCCGACGAGCACACCGAGCACGCGGGAACCGACGGACGGGCTGCTCGGGGCGTTCGGGTCCGGGAACAGCCGGCCGTCGTCCTCGGGCTCGGGCGTGATCGCCGCGTAGGTCGCGGGTGCGGGTGTGGCGGCGTCGTCGCTCTCGCCGGAGCCGTCGTCGGTTCGCTCACGACGGGTGCGGCGGCCGCCACGACGGGCTCGACGGGCCGGCCCGGAACGACCGGGCTCGCTCGTCGGCTCGCCTGGCGGGACCGGGGTCGGGCGCACGACCGCGTGCCGGCCGGTGTCGAGACTGACGGGCTCGGGCTTGGGCTCGACGACGGGCTCTGCCGCGACAGTCGGCGGACGCTCTCAGCGGCGATCGGGCTCAGTTGCACGACCGGCGCTGCCTCCACCACGGGCTCGAGGTGTCATCGTCCGGCGCTGTCGACGTGCGCATCGGCGCCGCTTCGGTGGCGGGTGGCTTCGACCACCGTCGCCGTCGTTCGCTCGGCTCGTGGGCTCTCGTGCTCGCGCGGGACTTCTTGCTCGTGTCCAGCGGGGCGGTCGTGTCGTCGGCCGGACGATCCGGGTCGGAGGTGCTCATACGTGCTCCTCGGGGCATTCGCCACGTCGCGTTCGTGGATGGCTGGGTTGCGGCGTCGGACGAGGCCGCTGTCCGGATCACCGTAGGGCCGGGACCGTCCCGCCCGCCGTGCGGCGCGCGGCGCCGCTCTGTCGGACGCACCACAGTCGCCGCCCGCGGGAATGGTGGGTACCGGCCGCGGGTTGCCACGCGATGTGACTCTTCTCTTCACCCCGCTCACGCTGCGCGGCACCACGTTCGCCAACCGCGCCTGGCTCGCGCCGATGTGCCAGTACGCCGCGACCGACGGCAGCCCCGAACGACTGGCACCTCGTCCACCTCGGCGCACGGGCGTCGGGTGGCTTCGGGCTCGTGATCGCCGAGGCGACCGCCGTGGTCCCCGAGGGTCGGATCTCGCCGCAGGACACGGGCCTGTGGCACGACGCGCACATCGCCGAGTGGCGCCGGATCACCGACTTCGTCCATGCTCGCGGCGCCAAGATCGGTGTCCAGCTCGCGCATGCCGGCAGGAAGGCGTCGACCTACCGTGGGTTCGACGGCCCGCGCGGGTCGGTGCCGCTCGACGACGGTGGCTGGGAGACCGTCGGCCCGTCGCCCGTCGCGTTCCCCGGCTACGCCGCCCCGCGTGAGCTGACGGCCGAGCAGATCGAGCAGATCCCGGCAGTGTTCGCCGCCGCCGCCCGCCGTGCCGACGCGGCCGGGTTCGACGTGGTCGAGCTGCACGCCGCGCACGGGTACCTGCTGCACCAGTTCCTCTCGCCGCTGTCGAACGACCGCGTCGACGAGTACGGCGGTCCGCTGGAGAACCGGTGGCGCCTGCTGATGGAGGCCACTGATGCCGTGCGCGCGGCGTGGCCGGCCGACAAGCCGCTGTTCGTCCGGCTCTCGGCGACCGACTGGGTCGAGGGGGGCTTGACCGTCGAGGAGGTCGCGCTCGTCGCCAAGGAGCTCGGCACGCACGGCGTCGACCTGGTCGACGTGTCCACCGGGGGCAACGCCCCGGCGTCGATCCCGGTCGGCCCGGGCTACCAGGTGCCCGCCGCCCGCGAGGTGCGTGAGACGTCCGGCCTGCCCGTCGCGGCGGTCGGCCTGCTCACCGACCCTCTGCAGGCCGAGGCGGTCCTGGTCGACGGCTCCGCGGACGCGATCCTGCTGGGGCGCGAGGGCTTGCGCGACCCGTTCTGGCCCCTGCGCGCGGCGCACGAGCTGGGAGTTGCGACGGGACCGCTGCCGGTGGAGCTGGGTTCGGCCGACGTCGTCGAGGGCACCTCGGTGACCGGCTGGCAGGCGCCGTACGTCCGCGGCACCTGGGCCTAGTCGCCGAGATCGGCACTTCGGCACGAGAACGGCAGTTCAGACTGCCGATCTCGTGCCGAACTGCCGTTCTCGCGGTCGGCGCAAGGGCGCGGCGGTTCGCGCCCTGTCAGGGTCAGATGGAGAACGTGGCTTCGGCCGGTGCCGTGTGCTCCGCCGCGCGCGTGACCGCGGCGGCGACCCGCGTCGTGACCTCCGGGTTGAAGACGCTCGGCACGATGTAGGTGGGGTTGAGCTCGGCGTCGGTGACCACGGAGGCCAGGGCATAGGCGGCCGCGAGGAGCATCTGGTCGGTGATCCGGTGCGACTGCGCATCGAGCAGGCCGCGGAACACGCCCGGGAACGCGAGCACGTTGTTGATCTGGTTGGCGAAGTCCGACCGGCCGGTGCCGACGACCGCGGCGTGCAGGGCCGCGTCGTCCGGGTCGACCTCGGGGCGGGGGTTCGCCAGCGCGAACACGATCGAGTTCGGGGCCATCGTCGCGACGTCGTCACCCGTGATGACGTCCGGGGCGGACACGCCGATGAACACGTCGGCGTCCGCGCAGGGCGTCGGGGATCGAGCCGACGATGCCACGCGGGTTGGTGACGGCCGCGGTCCACCTCAGCGACTCGCCGAGGCCCGGGCGGTCGTGCCGGATGACGCCCTCGATGTCGGCGACGACGACGTCGCGCGCACCCGCCGCGAGCAGGAGCTTGAGCACGGCGGTACCGGCCGCACCGGCTCCCGAGAGCACGATGCGCACGCTCTCGAGCTGCTTGCCGACGACCTTGAGCGCGTTGGTCAGTGCGGCGACGACCACGATCGCGGTGCCGTGCTGGTCATCGTGGAAGACGGGGATGTCCAGGCGTTCACGCAGCCGCGCCTCGATCTCGAAGCAGCGGGGCGCGGAGATGTCCTCGAGGTTGATGCCCGCGAAGACCGGCGCGATCGCGCAGATCGTCTCGACGATCTGGTCCACGTCCTGCGTGTCCAGGGCGATCGGGAAGGCATCGATGCCCGCGAACCGCTTGAACAGCACCGCCTTGCCCTCCATCACCGGCAGCGAGGCGAGCGGGCCGATGTTGCCGAGCCCCAGCACTGCCGTGCCGTCGGTGACCACGGCGATCGTGTTGCGCTTGATGGTCAGGCGGCGGGCGTCCTCGGGGTGGGCCGCGATGGCCTCGCAGACGCGGGCGACGCCCGGCGTGTAGGCCATCGAGAGGTCGTCGCGGTTGCGCAGCGGCACCTTGGACTCGATCGAGAGCTTGCCGCCGAGGTGCATGAGGAAGGTGCGGTCGCTGACGCGTTCGACGACGACGCCGGCCAGGACCCGCAGGGCGTCGACGATCTCGGCGGCGTGCTGCTCGCCGCGTGTCGCGCACGTGACGTCGACGGTCATCTGCTCGTGCCCCGAGGCCGTGACGTCGAGTGCGGTGACGATGCCGCCGGCCTTCTCGATGGCGGTGGTGAGCTCGCTGACCGCCGTCGGACGGGCCTGCACCTCCAGCCGTGCCGTGATGGACGAGGAGACGCTCGGTGACACCATCTGGCCATTGTGTCGCTTTCCCGCTCGTAGGGTGGCGCGCGTGACACTCGAGCCTCTGCTGCAGCTGCCCGGCGTTCATGACGCCGTCGAGCGGGCCCGGGTCGCGTGCGAGGAGCTCCGCTGGCACGAGGCCTACCGGCGGCGGTGGCGCGAGGTGCGCGCCGAGGCGGGGTTGCGGTCGGTGCGCGCCTCGGCGGCGCTGGAGGGTGCCCGCGTGCCGCTGTCCGTCGTCCGTTCGCTGGCGACGTCGTCGGGTTCCGACGACGAGCCCGTGGTTACCGGTGCGCTGCGCGCGGCGGTCGTCGTCGAGGAGCTGATGCCTGCGCTGGGCACGCGGGGAGCCGTGGCCCTGCCGCCGTTCGGTCAGCTGCTCGCGCGCGTGCACGCCGCCGCGACCGGGGGATGGCTTCCCGACGAGCACGTCGGGCGTCTGCGGGTGGACCTCCCGCCGGCGGACCTCACCGGCCTCGGACCGGCGCTCGTGGGCGACGCGCTCGCGGCCCGGGTCGACCTGCTCGGGTCCACCGTCGCGGGGTCGGGGGCGCCGGCGCTCGTGGTCGCGGCCGTCGTGCACGGCGAGCTGCTGACCCTGCGGCCGTTCCGGGCGGGCAACGGGGTGCTCGCGCGGGCGATGGCCCGGCTGATGGTGACCTCGCGGGGGCTCGACCCGACGGGCTCCGTCGTGGCGGAGGCGGCGTGGACGCTCAACCCGTACCTCGGCGCCGCAGCGGGCTTCGCGTCGGGGACGCCTGCGGGTGTCGCGGCCTGGGTCGGGGCGTGCTCGTCGTCGGTGGTCTCGGGCGCCGGTACGGCCCGTGCGGTCGCGGATGCGGTCCTTGCGGGGAGCCTGGGAGAGGACTGACGCGTCCCACGGGTCGGACGACCGTCCCACCATGCGTCACTTGGACTGCGCTGGCCTGCGCTCCTGCACGCAGGGGTTCCCCTCTGCCGCGCGGGGGAGTAACAAGGAGTCACAACTGCATGACCCGCGAGGGCACCCACGCGCAGGAGAGCCCACCTATGGGCAGGTCGACCGGGCTGGTCCCGTCGCGACCGACACCGGTGCACGCATGATCACCCTCCGGTCATCGTTGGCGACGGCGCCCCCACGGGGCGCCGTCGTTCGTGTGCTCAGCGGCGTCGTCGGCGGACCGCGAGCACCGTCAGCGCGACGGCCGCGACGACGAGCAGCACCGCGCCCGAGGTCAGGATGCGCGCGGGGGCGCGCGCGAACGAGAACAGCGGCACGGGCCGGTTGAACGTCAGGCATTCCCAGCCCCGCTCGACCGCGAGACGTCGTAGTGCGCGGTCGGGGTTGACCGCGAACCCGTGACCGACCGCGCCGAGCATCGGGGCGTCGGTGATCGAGTCCGAGTACGCGTAGCTGGCCGACAGGTCGTAGCCCTGCTCCTCGGCGAGCGCCGTGACGGCCAGCGCCTTGTTCTCGCCGTACGCGTAGAAGTCGATCTCACCGGTGTACCGGCCGTCGACGACGCTCATCCGGGTCGCGATCACGTGGTCGGCACCGAGCGCGGCCGCGATCGGCCCGACCACCTCGGCGCCCGACGCCGACACGACCACGACGTCCCGGCCGGCCGCATGGTGCTCGTCGATGAGCGCGACCGCCTCCAGGTAGACGGTCGGGTCGATCGACTCGTGCAGCGTCTCTGCGACGATCGAGGACACCTGCGCGACGTCCCAGCCCGTCACCATCCGGCTCAGCTGCGCCCGCAGACGTTCGGTCTGGTCCTCGTCGGCGCCGCCGACCAGGTAGAGGAGCTGGGCGTACGCGCCGCGCATGACGGCGCGGCGGGTGAGCAGGCCCTCGGCGAGGAACGGGCGGGAGAACGCCGTGGCCGAGGACGTCGCGATGATCGTCTTGTCGAGGTCGAAGAACGCCGCGCTCCGGGGTCCGGGCAGACGCGAGTCGGGCGTCTGCTCCTGGTCCATGCTGCTCCGGTGTGCGGGTGTCGGCTGCGTGCTCCGCGAGCCTAACGGCACTCACCGACAGGTGACGGTCGAGCCGCCCACAGCCCCCGGATCGCGTCGTTCGCCCCCAAGATGCTCGCGCTCGACGGTCCTGCCCGGCGCGTCGACCGAGACTGGCGCGGTGCCGGCGACCGACCGGCGGGGGCGAGGTGGACGTGGCGGCCGTGGTGCTCGGAGTCGTCGCGGCGCGTGGGGGCGCGGGTGCCTCGACGTTGGCCGCCGCGCTCGCGGGACAGCTGGCGAGGCGGACGGCGACCGTCCTGGTGGACCTCGACCGAGGATCCGGCGGGCTCGACGTCCTGCTCGGGCTCGAAGGATCCGACGGGGTCCGCTGGCCGGACCTGAGCGGTGCGCGCGGGGACGTGCCGGGCGCCGATGTCGTCGCGCTGCTCCCTCGGTGGGGTTCGTGCGCAGTGCTGAGCGCGGACCGGTTCCGGCCGGGCGCGCCCGAGCCCGCGGTGGTCGCGGACGTGCTGCACGGGCTGTGCGCGGAGGTGGGTGCCGTGGTCGTCGATCTGGATCGGGCGTCGGTGGTGGCCGGGGAATCGATGGTGGTGGCGTGCGATGCCGTGCTGGTCGTGGCGTCCCGCGACCTGGTGTCGGTAGCGGGGGTCCTGGCGATGCGGTCGGCCCTCGTCGGGGCGTCCGCCGGGCTCGTCGTGCGCGGTCCGGGCGGTCTCGGCGCCTCGGAGCTGGCCGCGGCTGTCGACCTGCCGGTACGCGGCTGCCTGCGCACCGACCGCCGGCTCGCGGCAGTCCTCGAACGCGGCGGCCTACCCGTCCGCGGTCGGACCGCCCGGCTGGCCGACCGCCTGGTGAGCGGGCTGCTGTGAGCGTGGACGCCGCGTTCCTCGACCGGGTCCGGGCGCGGCTCGGCGGTGGCGAGTCGCTGGAGGCGGCGGTCGGGTCGGCTGCTCGGTCGTCGGGGGTCGTGCTCGGGTCGAGCGCGCTGCTCGCGGCCTCCCGGACCGTGCGCGACGAGGTCTTCGGTGCGGGCCTGCTGCAACCTCTGCTCGATGATCCCGATGTGACGGACGTGCTGGTCAACGGTCCGCGCGACGTGTGGGTCGAACGGTGCGGGCGGCTGGCCCCGGTCGCCGTGGACCTGGGCTCCGAGGCCGAGGTCCGCGCCCTCGCGGTGCGGTTGGCTGCGGCCGGTGGGCAACGCCTCGATGACGCCTCGCCGACCGTCGACGCCCGACTGCCGGACGGCACGCGTCTGCACGCCGTCCTGCCTCCCGTGGCCGGCACGGGCGTGCTGCTGAGCCTGCGGGTGGTGCGCGCTCGCGCGTTGACGGTCGACGAGCTGGTCCGGTCCGGCGCGCTGGCCCCGGCCTGGTGCCGGTGATCCGTGCGCTCGTCGCGACGAAGGCGAACGTGCTGATCTCGGGAGCAACCGGCTCGGGCAAGACGACCCTGCTGGCGACCCTGCTCTCGCTCGTCCCGCACGACGAGCGGATCGTCGTGATCGAAGAGGCTGGGGAGCTCCGACCCGACCATCCCCACGTGGTCCGGCTGCTCGCCCGGCGGGCCAACGTCGACGGTGCGGGGTCGGTCGGGCTCAGCGAGCTCGTGCGGCAGGCGCTGCGGATGCGGCCGGACCGGATCGTGCTCGGCGAGTGCCGGGGCGCCGAGGTGCGCGAGGTGCTGACCGCGCTGAACACCGGGCACGACGGGGGCAGCGCGACCGTGCACGCGAATGCGGCGGCGGACGTCCCCGCTCGGTTGGAGGCGCTGGCGGCGTTGGCCGGGATGTCGCGGGACGCGGTCGCGGCGCAGGCGTCGAGCGCCGTCGACGCCGTCGTGCACCTGCGTCGGGCGGGGGCCGATCGAGGTCTGCGGTACGTCGCGGAGGTGGGGGCGGTGCGGCGATCGGACGACGGACGTCTCGAGGTGGTGGACGCCGTGCGGGCCGATCCGGGCGGCACCTGCGTGGCAGGACCGGGGTGGCCGGCGTTGGCCGAGCGGCTGGGGCTCGGCGGCGGGCGAGGAGCGCGCCCGTGATGATCGGGCTGGCCGTGGCGCTCGCGGTCGCGGTGCTCGGGGTGCACGCGCCGCGCCGGCACCCGGTCCCCCCGACGGCACCGCGCGGTCGTCGGGTGACGGGCGGGGAGACCCCGGAGCTGTCGGCGATCCTGACGACCGCGGCCGCGCAGCTGCGCGCCGGTGCGGCTCCCCGCGATGCCTGGGCACGCGGGCTCGGGGAGTCGGTCGCTCGGGTGCCGACGGTGGCGCAGCTGGTCGGGCACAGTGCGGTGCGACGGCGCGGGCGCGACGCGCACCGCCAGCGGGCCGCGGCGGTCGTCGCCGCCGCCTCGCTGTCCGACGACCTCGGTGCGCCGCTGGCCGCCGTGCTCGACCGGGTCGCGATCGGGCTAGCTGTCGACGAGGAGTGCGAGGGCGAGCGGATCGCCGCGCTCGCGGGTCCGCGGGCGACGGCGCAGGTGCTCGCCTGGCTGCCGTTGCTCGGCCTCGTGCTGGCCGTCGCGCTCGGCGCGAACCCGGTCGCCGTCGTGCTCGGTGGTGGGCTGGGGACGGCCGCGGCGGGACTCGGGCTGGTGCTCGTGGTGCTGGGCCGGTGGTGGACGGTCGCTCTGCTCGCGCGTGCCGAGCGCGACGATGTACGGGGGGCTGCGTGACAGGGATCGTGGTCGCGCTTGCCGTGCTCGGCGCGACGAGTCCCTGGTGGAGACGTCGACCCGTGGGGCGTTCACCTGCCATGCGGGGCACGCTCGCCATTCCGACGGCGTCCGATCCGGTGCTGCTCCTCGATCTCGTGGACGTGGCCCTGACGACGGGTGCGTCGTTGCCCCGAGCGCTCGCCGCGGTGGGCGCCGCCGTGGGTGGCGTGCCGGGTGAGAGCTTGTCGCGGGCGTCGGCGTCGCTGCTGCTCGGTGCCTCGTGGCGGTCGGCGTGGGCCGCATCGGCCGCATCGGTTGCGGATGTCGGCGAGGTGCTCGAAGCCAGCTGGACGACCGGGTCCGCGCCAGGTCCCGCGTTGCGCGCCCGCGCGGATCAGCTCCGCCGTCGACGTCGGGTGCGGGCCCGGGCGGCGGCCGGGACCTTGGGCGTACGGCTCGTCCTGCCGCTGGGCCTGTGCTTCCTGCCGGCGTTCGTCCTGCTCGGGCTCGTGCCGATGATCCTGAGTCTCGCGGCCGGCCTGTTCGGTGGCTGACGCACCCACAGCCCCGCTCCCGGGACCCGAGGGTTCCGAGCCCGTTCCGGCGCGGTTCGTCGACGCAGGGTGGTCACGAGGCCGGACGACCGGCATCTCGACGAGAGGAGAGACAGATGGCGCGCGACCAGGAGACGACGGGCGGTGCCGACGACCGGGCCGCGCCGTCGTGGCAGGAGCCCTTGGCGGCGGACAGGTCCGTGCACTTTCTCGAACCGCGGCTGGCGGCGCGCCGACGCCGCGCGGCGCTCGCGTCCGTCGTGGCCACCGGCCGCGACCAGGGGCGCCATGTGCGCGACGAGCTCGCGGAGGCCGGTATGGCGACCGCCGAGTACGCCATCGCGACCCTCGCGGCGGTCGGGTTCGCCGGGCTGCTCGTCGCGATCATGCGCGGGAACGAGGTGAAGGGATTCCTGCTCGCGATCATCCGCCAGGCGTTGGGGCAGTGACCGGGCGGGACAGGGGGAGCGTGACCGCGGAGCTCGCGGTCGGTCTGCCGGCCGTCGTGCTCGTCCTGGTCGCGCTGCTGGCGATCTCGTCGGCCGCGATCACCCAGACCCGGTGCGCCGACGGTGCGCGGGCCGGTGCGCGGTCCGCCGCGTTGGGCGAGGACGACGCGTCCGTGCTCGCGACGGCGCGCCGGGTGGCGGGCGCGGGCGCAGAGGTGAGCGTGTCGAGGTCGGACGGCTGGGTGAGCGTCGCGGTCACCGAGGCGGTGGGTCCGTGGCGGGGCATCCCGTTGCGCGCCGGGTCGACGTCGGTGGCCCGGGAGGAGCCGTGAGCGACCGGGACGAGGGCTCCGCGACGATCCTGCTGCTCGGGATCATCTGTGTGGCGATCCTCCTGGCCGGGATGCTCGGGCTCCTGGCGGCCGCACAGGGGGCCAGGGGACGCGCCCAGGCAGCCGCGGACCTGGCGGCGCTCGCCGCGGCGTCGAGGCTCCAGCCCTTCGGGGGCGGCGACCCGTGTGAGGTCGCGAACGAGACGGTGGGGCGCAACGGGGGTCGGCTTGCCGGGTGCGACGACGAGGGCGGAGGTGTCGTGCGCGTGCGGGTCGAGGTGGCGACCAGACTCGGTCCCGCCTCTCGCCGAAGCGCGGGCCGGACCGCCGTCGGCTCGCGGCTGAGCGTCGGGATCAGCCCGGTGCGTGCGCGAGGACCGCGTCGAGGAGTCGGATCGCGGCGGCCTTCTCCAGGGGGTTGTTGGCGTTTCCGCACTTCGGGGACTGGACGCAGGCGGGGCAACCGGACACGCACCGGCACGAGGCGATCGCGTCGCGGGTGGCGCGCAACCAGGTCGCGCCGAGCCCGAACCCGCGCTCCGCGAACCCTGCGCCGCCGGGGTAGGCGTCGTGCACGAACACGGTGGCCATCCCGGTGTCCTCGTGCAGGGCGGTGGACAGTCCGCCGAGGTCCCACCGGTCGCACGTCGCGAGCAGGGGAAGGAGTCCGATCGAGGCATGCTCGGCCGCGTGCAGGGCGCCCGGGGCGGTCTCGGCGTCGACACCCGCGGCCGCGAGCACCTCCGCAGGGGCCGTCCACCAGACGGCGGTCGTGCGCAGGGTGCGGGCGGGCAGCTCAAGGGTCTCGTTGCCCAGGATCTGCAGGTCGGGGATGCGTTTGCGCTGGTAACCGGTGACCTCCGTGGTCACGTCGACCGCGCCGAACCCCCAGGTGATCGGCCCCCAGGGCACCCGCGCGTCGACGGACTGGATCTCGGTGCTCGTGGCGTAGCGGGCCCAGGTGCCGTAGTCGACGTCCCGCCGGGTGACCAGCGCGACGCCGTCCTCGAGCCGGAGCTCGTCCACGACGAAGGTCGCGCCCTGGTGCACGTAGACCGCCCCGGTGTGCACGGTCGAGTCCGACGAGGACGCGTCGACCGTGCCGAGCAGGCGACCCGTGTCCGACTCGACGACACGCACGGGGTCGCCGCCCGAGCCGCGCAGGTCGGTCAGGCGGCTGGCCACCTCGTTGCGTGTCCAGTACCACCCCGACGGTCGGCGGCGCAGCGCACCCCGCTCGACGAGCTCACCGAGCAGCTCGGCGGTACGCGGCCCGAACCGGTCGAGCTCCTCGGACCGCAGCGGCAGCTCGGCCGCGGCCGCGCACAGGTGCGGGGCGAGGACGTAGGGGTTCGTGGTGTCGAATACGGTCGCCTCGACCGGGGCTTCGAAGATCGCCTCGGGGTGGTGCACCAGGAACGTGTCGAGCGGGTCCTCCCGTGCGACGAGGGCGACCAACCCGTCCGCTCCCGCGCGTCCGGCTCGTCCGGCCTGCTGCCACAGCGACACCCGCGTCCCGGGCCAGCCGGCGATGAGGACCGCGTCGAGGCCCGAGATGTCGACGCCGAGCTCCAGCGCGTTGGTCGTCGCCAACGACAGGAGCGCACCCGTGCGGATCGCGTGCTCGAGCGCGCGCCGCTCCTCGGGCAGGTACCCGCCGCGGTACGCCGAGACCTTGCGCCCCAGCGACGGGTCGACCTCCTCCAGGTGACCACGGGTCGAGGCCGCGACGGACTCCGCTCCGCGGCGCGAGCGGGTGAACGCCAGCGTGCGAGCGCCGGCGATCGTCAGGTCGGCCAGCAGGTCGGCGATCTCGGCCGTCGCGGTGCGTCGCGGGCGCTCGGCCGGTTCGCTGACCACACGCTCACCCGTGCCCAACGGTCCCGAATCTGTGGTCGGCGCCGACGAGACCCAGACGTCGTCCGGCTCGGGCGGGCCGAGGTCGTCCGGGGCGCGGGCCAGATCCGGGAGCGGCAGGTCGGTGGCCCACGGATCGTCGTCGGAGGTCGGGTAGCTGAATCCCGGCAGCTCGGGTGGCTGCCAGAGCACGAACGTCTTGCGACCGGCGGGCGACGCGTCGTCGGTCACGGCCGTCACCTCGGACGGGTCCACGCCGATCAGCCGCGCGGCGCTCACCGCCGGGTCGGAGGTCGTCGCGGACGCCAGCAGGAACGTCGGGGAGGCGCCGTACGACTCGGCGAGCCGCCGCAGCCGCCGCAGGACCAGGCCCACGTGGGCGCCGAACACCCCGCGGAACGCGTGGCACTCGTCGACCACCACGAACTGCAAGGACCCGAGCATCCGCGCCCATCGCCGGTGCTGCGGGAGGAGCGCGAAGTGCAGGAAGTCCGGGTTGGTGAGCACGACGTCGGCGTACTCCTGCACCCAACGACGCTCCTCGAGGGAGGTGTCGCCGTCGCAGGTCGCGACGCGCGTGCTGCCGGTCGCCGACGCGACCAGAAGTCGGTCGAGCGCGACGAGCTGGTCAGCGGCGAGGGCCTTGGTGGGGCACAGGTAGAGGGTGGTGGCGCGACGTGCCAGCGACTCGATGCGGCCGGGGTCGAGCGCCGAGGCGGCCGCAGCCGCGCGCACGCGGGACAGGGCCGGCAACCAGAACGCGAGCGACTTGCCCGACCCGGTCGACGTGGCCAGGACGGTGTGCCGCCCGGACCAGGCCGCATCGGCCGCGTCGACCTGGTGGGTCCACGGGCGCTCGACTCCGAGCGAACGGTAGCCGCGGACCAGGTCGCGGTCCGCCCACGACGGCCAGTCGGCCTGCGTCCCGACGCGGGCGGGCAGGTGCCTGACGTGCGTCATCCGGTCGGCTCGTCGACCCCCCGCGAGCAAGACGTCGAGCAGCTCGCCGGTTCCCACCACCCGGTCATCCTCGCACCGGGCGCCCACGCGCACGGGCGACGCTGGCAGGATCGGGACCATGGCGTCCCGCATCGACCTGAACTGCGACCTCGGCGAGGACGTCGACCCGTGGGAGCCGGGCGTCGACGGCCTGGACAGCCTGCTTCTCGACGTCGTGACCAGCGCGAACGTCGCGTGCGGCTTTCACGCAGGTGACGCGCGCGTGATGGCGGCGGTCTGCCGGGCGGCGGTGGAACGCGGCGTGTCGATCGGCGCGCACGTCTCCTACCTGGACCGCGAGCACTTCGGCCGCCGCGCCCTCGACATACCACCGGACGTCCTGCGGGCGCAGGTGGCCTATCAGCTGGGCGCGATGCAGTCGGTGGCGGCCAGCGTCGGCGCCACCGTCGCGTACGTGAAGCCGCACGGCGCGCTCTACAACACCGTCGTGCACGACGAGGGCCACGCGAGGGCCGTGATCGAGGCGGTCGACCTGCCGGTGGTCGGGCTGCCGGGGTCGGTCGTGCTGGCGCTCGCGGCGGCGAAGGGGTTGCGGACGGTCGGCGAGGCGTTCGCGGACCGCGGCTATCGCGCCGACGGGACGCTCGTGCCGCGGTCGCAGGAAGGGGCGTTGGTCACGGATGCCACGCAGGTCGCCGCGCGGGTCGTGCGGATCGCCGACGAGGGGCGCGTGACGTCCGTCGACGGCACGGACATCGAGGTCAGCGCAGAGTCCGTCTGCGTGCACTCGGACACGCCCGGTGCGCTGGATCTCGCGCGGATCGTGCGTGATGCGCTCCTGGCGTCCGGCGTCACGGTTCGGGCCTTCGCGACGACATGAGCGTCGACGTGAGCGACGACGTGAGCGACGACGCGGGCGACGACACGGGCGACGAGCCCCGGGTGCAGCGGTTCGGGGACGACGCGGTCCTGGTCGAGCTCGCGGACCTCGTCGCCGTCGGTGAGCTTGACGCCGCGGTACGAGCCCTGCACGACCCGCGGATCGTCGACCAGGTCCCCGCCGCACGCACGCTGCTGCTGCGCGGACCGGATCCGGCGGCGCTCACGGAGCTCGTCGCGACGGCGTGGGCGACCAGACCCGACCGGGCCGCCGCCGATCCCGGTGGCCTGGTGACGCTCGAGGTCGTTTACGACGGCGAGGACCTGGCCGACGTCGCGGGCCTGACGGGCCTGTCGGTCGCCGACGTGATCGCGAGGCACGCGGCCGCGCTGTACACCGTCGCGTTCGGCGGGTTCATGCCGGGCTTCGGTTACCTGACGGGTCTCGACCCAGCACTGCGTGTGCCCCGGTTGTCGTCACCGCGGCAGAAGGTCCCCGCGGGCTCGGTCGCGATCGCCGACGAGTTCAGCGCGGTCTACCCGGCCGCCAGCCCGGGCGGCTGGCGGCTGCTCGGGCGATGTGACGTGCGCCTGTTCGACGTGGACCGCGACCCGCCGGCCCTGCTGAGCCCGGGCACCCGCGTCCGGTTCGTGGCGGCGCCGTGATCGAGATCCTCGACCCGGGCGTCCTCACGCTCGTCCAGGACGCCGGGCGGCCGGGCTGGGCGCACATCGGCGTCGGGCGTTCCGGAGCGGCCGACCGGGCGTCGTTCCGGCTGGCCAACCGGCTCGTCGCCAACGACGAGGACGCGGCCGCTCTCGAGGTGCTGCTCGGCGGTCTGCGGCTGCGCGCGCGGCGCCCGGTCACGGTCGCCGTCGCGGGGGCGCCTGGACCGGTGTGGGTGGACGGGACACCCGTCGCGCACAACGCCGTCCTCGAGCTCGCCGCCGGTGCGGAGCTCCGCGTCGGGACGTCGACCACCGGCCTGCGGTCGTACGTCGCGGTGCGCGGCGGCATCGCGGTCCCGGCGGTCCTGGGGTCGCGGTCCACCGACCAGCTCGCGGGCATCGGGCCGCCGCCCCTGCGAGCCGGCGATGTCCTGCCGGTCGGCATCGCACCCGTCGAGTGGCCCGTCGTCGAGCACGCCCCGGGGCGCGCGTGGCCGACGCGGGTCGTCCTGCCCGTCGCGCCCGGGCCGCAGGCGTCCTGGTTCGACGACGGCCTGGGCGTCCTGTGCACCGGCGAGTACACGGTGACGCCCGCGACGAACCGCGTCGCCCTGCGGCTCGCCGGAGCGGTGATCCCCAGGCGTCAGGCCGGCGAGCTGCCGTCCGCCGGGCTCGTCCCCGGTGCGGTCCAGATCCCGCCGGACGGCCAACCCGTCGTGTTCGGCGTCGACCATCCGGTGACGGGCGGCTATCCCGTGCTGGCGGTGGTCCGCGGTCGCGCGCTGGACCTGCTCGGCCAGGTCAGGCCAGGTGAACGGGTCGCGTTCGTCGTCGGATGAACGACGGCAAAGAACTCCGACGACGGCGCCGTCACCCCGGCGGGCTCGAGTCTGTTTGAATGCCCCTCGAGAGGGAGGGAACCGTGGACATTCGCGTGACCAGCCGGGACGTCGGTCCTCACACCGTCGTCGAGGTCGAGGGTGAGATCGACGTCTCCACCGCCGATGCCCTGCGGGACGAGATCTCCGCCGTCCTCGACCGCGAGCGTGCCGATCTCGTCGTCGACCTGACGGGTGTGCGGTTCATGGACTCGACCGGCCTCGGCGTGCTCGTCGGGACGCTGAAGAAGGTCCGGCTCCAGGGCGGCACGCTGCAGCTGGTGATCAACTCGGAACGGCTCCTCAAGGTCTTCCGCATCACCGCGCTGCTGCAGGTGTTCACGGTCCACGACACCCTCGAGGCCGCGCTCGACGCGTAGCGGGGGAGATTTTCGCGACGGCCACCAGATGGATGTGTCCTGGTGCGATCCAGGTCACATCTCATGGCTAGACTCACCCGGTCACACAGCAACGGGGCTGTCGGACGGGGCGCGGCCGGGGGGTCTGCGTCGGTGTCGAGGAGGATGCATGGTCGAGCTCGGGTCCGCCAGCCTCACGATCGTCGCGGTCATCGCGGCGATCGCCGTCGTATCGCTGATCATCGCTGTCGTACTCCGTCGGCAGGTGCTCGCGGCGGGTGAGGGCACCGAGAAGATGCAGGACATCGCCAAGGCAGTCCAGGAAGGGGCGTCGGCGTACCTGAGCCGGCAGTTCCGCACCCTGGCGATCTTCGCGGTCGTCGTCTGCGCGCTGCTCTTCCTCCTGCCGGGCGACAGCGGCGTCAAGGTCGGCCGTTCCATCTTCTTCCTGATCGGTGCCGTGTTCTCGGCGACGATCGGCTACCTGGGGATGTGGCTCGCGACGCGGGCGAACCTCCGGGTCGCCGCGGCGGCGTCCCAGCCTGGTGGGCGTGCCGAGGGGGCGCGGATCGCGTTCCGGACCGGTGGGTTCGTCGGCATGAGCGTGGTCGGCCTCGGCCTGCTCGGTGCCTCGTCGGTCGTCCTGATCTACAAGGGCAATGCTCCCGCGGTGCTCGAGGGCTTCGGCTTCGGCGCCGCGCTGCTTGCCATGTTCATGCGCGTCGGCGGCGGCATCTTCACCAAGGCGGCCGACGTCGGCGCCGACCTCGTCGGCAAGGTCGAGCAGGGCATCCCCGAGGACGACCCGCGCAACGCCGCGACCATCGCGGACAACGTCGGCGACAACGTGGGCGACTGTGCCGGCATGGCTGCGGACCTGTTCGAGTCCTACGCGGTCACGCTCGTCGCGGCGCTCATCCTGGGCAAGGCGGCGTTCGGCGAGCAGGGTCTGGTCTTCCCGCTCGTCGTCACGGCGATGGGCGCGATCGTCGCCGTCCTGGGTGTCGCCATCACACGCGTCCGCGGCGCCGAGTCGGGCCTCACCGCGATCAACCGAGGCTTCTACATCGCCGCACTGGTCGGCGTCCTGCTCTCGGCGATCGCGGCGTTCATCTACCTGCCGTCGACGTTCGGCGCCATCGACGGGGTCGCTCCCGGCCTCGCGGACCACGCCGGCGACCCGCGGCTCATCGCCTCGGTCGCGGTCGCGATCGGCGTCGTCCTGGCCGGCATCATCCTGTGGGTCACCGGGTACTTCACGGGCACGACGAGCAAGCCGACGCTGCATGTCGCACGCACCACGCTCACGGGTGCGGCCACGGTCGTCCTGTCCGGCATCGGCGTCGGCTTCGAGTCGGCCGTCTACACCGCGGGCATCATCGCCGCGGCGATCTGCGGTGTCTTCCTGCTGGCGGGCGGCTCGGTCGGCCTCTCCCTGTTCCTCATCGCCCTGGCCGGGTGCGGCCTGCTGACGACGGTCGGCGTGATCGTCGCGATGGACACGTTCGGCCCGGTCAGCGACAACGCGCAGGGCATCGCCGAGATGTCGGGCGACGTCACGCCCGAGGGCGCACAGATCCTCACCGACCTGGACGCCGTCGGCAACACCACCAAGGCCGTGACCAAGGGCATCGCGATCGCGACGGCCGTGCTCGCCGCGACCGCACTGTTCGGGTCCTACGCGGACGCAGTGGCGACCGCGCTCGCCAGCGCGGGCAAGGTCACCGGGGACGTCACCGCCGCGATGCTCAACTACAGCATCATCAGCCCGGTCACCCTCGTCGGCGTGATCCTCGGCGGTGCGACGGTGTTCCTGTTCTCCGGCCTGGCCATCGACGCGGTCACCCGCGCCGCCGGTGCCATCGTGTTCGAGGTGCGGCGCCAGTTCCGCGAGAACCCCGGGATCATGACCTACGACGTCCGCCCCGAGTACGGCCGGGTCGTCGACATCTGCACGCGCGACTCGCTGCGCGAGCTCGCCACGCCGGGACTGCTCGCCGCGTTCGCACCGATCGCGGTCGGCTTCGGCCTCGGGGTCGGCCCGCTCGCCGGGTTCCTCGGCGGGGCCATCGCGACCGGCGTCCTCATGGCCGTCTTCCTGGCGAACTCGGGCGGCGCCTGGGACAACGCGAAGAAGATCGTCGAGGACGGCAACTTCGGCGGCAAGGGGTCCGACGCCCACGCGGCGGCGGTCATCGGCGACACGGTCGGCGACCCGTTCAAGGACACCGCCGGCCCGGCCATCAACCCGCTGATCAAGGTCATGAACCTGGTCGCGCTGCTCATCGCCCCGGCCGTCGTGGCCGTCACGGTGGGTGCCGACGCCAACACGGGCCTGCGGATCGGGATCGCCGCCGCGGCCGCCCTGATCGCGTTCGGCGCGGTCATCGTGTCCCGCGTCCGGGCGTCGCGCGACGACAAGGGCGACCTGACGCGCGAGGCCGAGAAGCTGCTCGCGAGCTGACCTCTCACCACTGCGACGCCCCCGGGTCACGACGACCGGGGGCGTCGCTATGGTGTCGAGGTGGACCGGACCGAGTGCGCAGCATGAGGCTGATGACGTACAACCTCAAGGGTCTGCACCTGTCGGCCCGGGCGGCCGCGACCGTGGTGCGCGAGGCGGCGCCCGACGTCCTGGCGGTCCAGGAACCGCCGCGGGGACCGTTCGGGCGGCGCCGCATGCGACGTTTCGGGTCGGCGGTCGGCATGGTGCCGGTGGTCAGCGGGCGCGGCGCGCGCACGACGGCGCTGCTGGCGCGGGACGCGCCCGTGGGTGCCGCGCGAGCCGTTCGGCTGTCGTGGCGGCCGGGGCGGACGCGGCGCGGGGTCTCGGTCGCGGAGATCGACGGCGTGACGATCGTCGTCGTCCATCTCTCGCTCGTGCGCACCGAACGCGCCGCGCACCTCGACCGGCTCCTGGCCGAGGTGGTCCCGACCACGCGGACGGTGGTGGTCGGCGACATCAACGAGCAGCCCGACGGGCCGGCGTGGGCGCGTCTCGCCGCGCACCTGGGTTCGGCGGCGGTGGCGACGGGTCCGACGTTCCCGTCCACGGCGCCCCGGCAGCGGATCGACGCGGTGATCGCGACCCCGGACCTCGTCACCTCGGGCGCGCACGTGCCCGACGGCCCCGCGGTCGAGGCGGGCAGCGACCACCGGCCGATCGTCGTCGACCTGCGCTGACACACTGGACCTCGTGCACCACGACCCCGCCCTGACCGACCGCCTCCGTGACGACCTCGGCGCCGCCGGGTTCGGTGTCGCCGGTGTCGAGGAGGTGCTGGGGTCGGTCGCGGCCGACGCGCTGCACCGCGAGGAGCCCGTCCCGGCGCTGCGCGCGACGGCGCGTTCCGACGAGCCCGTCGCGGCGCTGGTGCGCACGTTCCTGCTGGGATCGTCCGTACCCTCCGAGTCGATCGAGCGGGCGCTGCCGACGCTCGGTGTCGACGGTGCGGCCCGGCTGGGCCTGGTCGAGCGCGACGGCGACGACGTGCGCGCGCTGGTCGACCTGCGCCCCTACGCCGCGGTCGACGGTCGCGGCGAGGTCGACTGGTGGATCGCGTCCGACCTGGGCGAGCTGGCCACCGGTCGCGCGCTGCGTACCGACCACGTGCTGGGCGTCGGGGGCGCCTCGACCACGCTCGCGCAGGTCACGGTCCGCGACGAGCGTGCCCTGGTCCTCGACCTCGGCACGGGCTGCGGCATCCAGGCGCTGCACGCGTCGCGGCACTCGCAGCGGGTCATCGGCACCGACATCTCGGCGCGCGCGCTCGAGTTCGCGCGGTTCAACGCGCTCCTCGCCGGCGTCCCGCTGGAGCTGCGGGCCGGATCGATGCTCGAGCCTGTCGGCGGCGAGCGGTTCGACCTCGTCGTGAGCAACCCGCCGTTCGTCATCACGCCGCGCACCCCCGGCATGCCGTCCTACGAGTATCGAGACGGCGGTCGTGCGGGCGACGCGATCGTGCGCGAGCTCGTCGAGGGAGTCGGCGCGGTGCTCGCGCCGGGCGGCGTGGCGCAGCTGCTGGGCAACTGGGAGGTGCGACGCGGCGAGCAGTGGCACGAGCGCGTCGGCAGCTGGCTGGACGCCTCCGGGCTCGACGGCTGGGTGGTCCAGCGCGAGCTGCAGGACCCCGCGCAGTACGCCGAGACGTGGATCCGCGACGGCGGCACCACCCCGGACCGCGACCGCGGAGCGTGGACGGCCCGGTACGGCGCGTGGCTGGACGACTTCGCCTCCCGCGACGTCGACGCGATCGGGTTCGGCGTCGTCACGCTGCGCAAGCCGTGGTCCGGCGCTCCGTCGCTGCGCCGGCTCGAGGAGGTCACCGGGACGGTCCGCCAGCCGCTCGGACCGTCGATCGCGGCGTCCCTGGCGGCGCACGACTGGCTGGAGTTCCACGACGACGAGGGACTGCTGGCGTCGTACCTCGCGGTCGCCACCGACGTCACCGAGGAGCGCTACCTGACGCCCGGCGACGCCGACCCGCAGGTCGTCCTGCTGCGCCAGGGCGGCGGGTTCGGTCGCGCGGTCCAGGCGGGCACCGCGCTCGCGGGGTTCGTCGGCGCCTGCGACGGCGAGCTGTCCGTCGGCCAGATCGTCCATGCCCTGGGCGCGCTGCTCGATGTCGACGCTGACGCGGTGGCCGCCGACATCCTCCCCTCGGCACGCGGCCTGATCCGCGACGGCCTCCTGCTCCCGACGTCGTAGAACCCCACCCTCAGAAGGGCAGGGCAGGACTCACAGGTCAGGCATAGGTCCGTGCTACGACCGGTCCAGACCCGCTCCCTACGTTTCGGCTCAGGCAACTCGACCTGGAGCACGGAACGTGAGGACGCACATGCAGCGCGTATGGACGCGAACGACCCCGCTGACGCGGACGATCGGGGCGGTGCTCGTCGTGGCGCTCGCCGCCGCGGCGATCTGGTGGTTCGGCATCCGAGACGCCTCTGCGGCGACCGGTGCGCCGATCACCCGGACCGTCGCCGCGAGCGAGACGACGATGGAGAAGTCAGTCAGTGGGAGCGGCACCTTGACGCCGTCCGTCCAGCAGGACGTGAACTTCGAGGTGAGCGGGACGGTCACGGGCGTCCCGGTCGCGGTCGGCCAGAGCGTCACGGCCGGCGAGACCCTGGCGACCGTCGACACCCTCGAGCTGAACGCGTCCCTCCTGCAGGCGAAGTCGACGCTCGCGAGCGCTGAGGCCAAGCTGTCCGACGCCAAGGACGCCAGCACCGGGTCGTCGGCCAGCACCGCGCAGATCTCGGCAGCCCAGGCGCAGGTCGACGTCGCGCAGTCGGGCGTGGACAGCGCGCAGACGGCGATGAACGGCGCGACGCTCGTCGCGCCGGTCGCGGGGATGCTCACCGCGGTGAACCTCGAGGTCGGGGACGCGGTCAGCGGCGGTTCGTCGTCGACCGGCCAGGCCCCGAGCAGCGCCGCCGCGAACAGCAGCACGGCGAGCACCGCGGAGTTCACCATCGTCTCCACCGACGAACTGGGAGGTGGACGTCACCGTCTCCGACTCGGACGTCTCGCTCATCGAGGTCGGCGACCAGGCGGAGGTCACCCTCGACGGTGCGACCACGCCGGTGTTCGGCACGATCAGTGAGATCGGCCTGCTGTCGACGAGCACGTCGGGGGTGGCTGCCTACCCGGTGACCGTCGCCGTGACGGGCGACCAGGAGGGTCTCCACGACGGTGTCAGCGCGGACGTGAAGCTCGTCTACGAGCGCCGCACGGACGTGCTCACGGTCCCGAGCCTCGCGGTCACCACGGCCGACGGGAAGTCCACGGTCAAGGTCCAGGACGCTGAGGGCACGACCACGACCGTCGACGTCACGGTCGGCGAGACGTCGGGCAACCTGACCGAGATCACCGACGGCCTCGCCGCGGGTGACGAGGTGGTGCTGGCCGTGTTCACGCCCGGCGCCGGTGGCGGCACCCAGCGCGGCACCGGAAACCGCACCGGGGGGTTCCCGGAAGGCGGTCAGTTCCCGGGCGGCACCGGCGCTTCCGCCCACCGACCAGCAGGGCGGTGCGACCAATGGCTGAGCTGACCCTGCCCTTCGTCGACGAGCCCTCGGGCACCGACCTGCACCCGGTGATCGACCTCGTCGGCGTCGGCAAGACCTACACGTCCGGCAGCATCGAGTTCGAGGCGCTCAAGGGCGTCGACCTGCGCATCGAGCAGGGCGAGTACGTGGCCGTGATGGGTCCGTCGGGGTCGGGCAAGTCGACGCTGATGAACATCCTCGGCTGCCTCGACACGCTGAGCCGCGGCAGCTACCACCTGGCCGGTGAGGACGTCGGCGAGCTCGACGAGATCGACCTGGCCGACATCCGCAACCGTCGCATCGGGTTCGTGTTCCAGCAGTTCAACCTGCTGCCCTCCCTGTCGGCGCTGCGCAACGTCGAGCTGCCGCTCGTCTACGGCCGCGTGCCCGCCGCGGAGCGCAAGGAGCGGGCGACCGCCGCGCTCGAGCGGGTCGGCCTCGGCGACCGCCTGGCGAACCGACCTGGCGAGCTCTCGGGCGGTCAGCAGCAGCGCGTCGCGGTGGCCCGCGCCCTCGTCGGCGAGCCTGCCCTCCTGCTTGCCGACGAACCGACGGGCAACCTCGACAGCACCTCGACCCACGACGTGCTGGGCCTCTTCGACGAGCTGCACGCCCAGGGCCGCACCATCGTGCTCATCACGCACGAGGCGGACGTGGCTGCGCGCGCCGAGCGGGTGGTGCGCGTCATGGACGGCCGGATCACGACAGACAGCACGTCGAACGGCGGTGCGCTGTGACCTGGATGGAGACCCTGCGCACGGGTTGGGCCGCGGTGCACACGCACACGATGCGCTCGATCCTCACCGTCCTCGGCATCCTCATCGGGATCGCCGCGGTGATCCTCACCGTCGGCCTCGGCCTCGGCACGCAGAAGGACGTCAGCGAGCAGATCAGCCAGCTCGGCAGCAACCTGCTCATCGTCAAGCCGGGCAGCAGCACGGGCACCGACGGCGTGCGGGGCGGCTTCGGCTCGCGGACCACGCTGACCACGGCCGACGCCGACGCTCTCGCCTCGTCGGTGAACGCGCCGGACATCGGCAAGGTAGCGGCCGAGAAGACCAGCTCCGCGTCGCTCGAGGCCAACGACACCAACTGGACCACGAGCGTCACCGGCACCTCGCAGGACTGGTTGGACGTCCGTGGCCGGACCATGGCGTCGGGTTCGTTCTTCACCGCGCAGGACGGGGCGGACCGCGCCGCGGTCGTCGTGCTCGGGCCCGAGACGGCCACCGAGCTGTTCGGGTCGACGCGCGTGGTCGGACAGACGGTGACCATCAACAACACCGACCTGCGTGTGGTCGGCGTCCTGGAGGCCGAGGGCGCCTCCGGGGACAGCGACCTCGACGACATCGCGGTCATCCCGATGTCGACCGCGGCCGACACCCTCACCGGCGGCCTGAGCCGGAACGCCGTCTCGACGATCTACGTCCAGGCGGCGTCGACCAACCAGCTCAATGCCGCCTATCAGGAGGCCAGCTCCGTGCTGCTCAACCTGCACGGGATCACGGACTCCGCGAGCGCCGACTTCACCATCAACAGCCAGGACGCGCTCGTGTCCACGGCGACGGCGGTCTACAAGACGCTGACCGTGCTGCTCGTCGGCATCGCCGGACTGTCCCTGCTCGTCGGTGGCATCGGCGTCATGAACATCATGCTCGTCTCGGTCACCGAACGGACGCGCGAGATCGGCCTGCGCAAGGCGCTCGGCGCCCCGCCGTGGGCGATCCGTCGGCAGTTCCTCGTCGAGGCGACCGTGCTCGGCCTGTCCGGCGGAATCCTCGGCGCCGTGCTCGGCATCGTCGCGGCCAAGGTCCTGCCCGGCGTGCTCGACACGTCCATCGTGATCTCGGGTGCGGCTGTTGCCGGCGCCGTCGTGATCGCCATGGGTATCGGGCTCGTCTTCGGCGTCTACCCCGCCACGCGCGCCGCGCGACTGGCCCCCATCGACGCGCTTCGCGCGGAATGACCACCCCAAGGAGCTCCCTCATGCCCACCAGAACCCGTATCGCCCTCCTGGCACCCGCGCTGGCCGCGACCTCCGTCCTCCTGCTCAGCGCATGCACCAGCGGCACCGGAGACGCCGCCGCTGCCGCACCGTCGGCCTCGGCCACCTCCGACGCCGGCCCGCAGCGCGCCCAGGGCGGCGGGCGGAACGCCGACCGCGGCGGCACGTCCGGGCAGATCGTGTCCGTCAACGGCACCGTGATGCAGCTGCGCGGCAGCGACTCGCAGACGGCCGTGACGTGGAGCGACACGACAACGTTCACCGCGCAGGTCTCGGGCGCGCTGTCCGACGTCTCGGTCGGCTCCTGCATCCTGGCCGTCGCCACGGCGAGCACCGACTCCTCCGGTGCTGCCACGGACGACTCGGCGCCGATCGCCGCGACGAGCATCCAGATCACCGCCGCGGCCGACGACGGCACGTGCACACCCGCCTTCGGCGGCGAGGGCTTGCGGGGCGGCCCGGGCGCCGGTGACCGACCGAACGGGGTGCCCACCGACGCGCCCATCGATGCCCGCCGACGGGACGCGGCCGTCGGGTGCGCCCGGCGGCGGCCAGCCCCGCGGGTTCGGCGGCATCGCCAGCGGCAAGGTCACCGCGATCGACGGAGACACGTTGACCATCGACGCGGTGTCCATGACCCCGGGCTCCGACGGCAGCACGACGACCAGCCGGACCGTCACCGTCTCGTCCGACACCACGTACACGCTCACCCAGGCGGCCGATGCGTCGGCGGTCGTCGTCGGCCAGTGCGCGACGGCGCGTGGCGAGGCCGACGACAGCGGAAAGGTCAGCGCGACCACCGTGTCCCTCACGGCGCCGACCGACGGCACGTGTTCGATCGGCCTCGGCGGTGTCGGGGCTTCCCGGGCGGACCCGGCGGGCAGCCGGGCCCCGATGGCCAGCAGGGCGGCGGCAGCAATGCGTAGCCGCCACGCCGCATCGGCGACGACCCGGCGCCGGAGCAGGCACGCCCGTCGCTCGCGGCCCGACGCCGCGCTCGCCGTCGGCGGATCGTCGTGCTCGGCACGGCGGGTGCCGTCGTCCTCGTCGCCGCCGGTAGCGGGGTCGCACTGGCCGTCAGCAGCGGCGACAGCTCCCGGTACCGGACGGTCGCCGCGGAGAAGGCGAGCGTCGAGCAGATCATCGACTCCGTCGGCACGATCGCCTCGGCCACCCGGGTGGACGCCTCGTTCTCCGTCGCCGGCACGGTCGGCTACCCTCAATCGTCTCGGTCGGGCAGGTGGTGGCCGCGGGCGACACCCTCGCGACCCTCGACACGGCCTCGCTGCAGGACTCGATCGACCAGGCGCAGGCCGACCTGGTCACCGCGCAGCAGCAGATGACCGACGACCTCGCCTCCCAGACGTCGTCGAGCTCGTCGGGCTCGACCTCCCCGTCCACGCCATCGGCCCCGTCCACGCCGTCCGGCCCGAGCTCTCCGTCCAGCCTGCCCGCGACGGCACCCACTCCCGCCCCGAGCCCCTCGGGCGGCGGCACGCCTCCGGGCGGGAGCGCCACGGACCCGGCCGTGACCCAGGCGATCGCGGACGTGCACGCCGCCCAGCAGGCGCTCCTCGACCAGTACCAGGTCGCGGCCGACGCACTCACGACCAGCGGCGCGAGCGTCACGGCGTCGCAGGCGTCCTGTGCGCAGCCTTCCTGGCCGCCGTCCCCGCGGACGCGACGGTGCCGACGACATGACGGCACCGGCTGACCCGGCCGCTCCGGCTGACCCAGCCGACCCGGCCGACACGTCGGCGGTCACCCAGGCGCTCGCGGACTGCCAGACCGCGCTGTCCGGAGCGATGGACGCCCAGACCGCGACCGATTGCAGCAGCAGGCGCTCCTGACGCAGCGACAGGCACTCGACCACTCCGTGACCGCGCTGCAGACGGCGATCGAGAAGTCCGCCACGCCGGCGGCCGCGACCCCGAGCCCGGCGGCCGCGTCGACCTCGGCGTCCACGCAGCCGACGATCACGACGGCGGAATACCCCACCACCTCGGCCAGCGTGGCCAGCACGCGGCGGTCCCGGCGCCAGCACCTCGTCGTCCAGCACGCCGACGGCCGGCGCACCGTCCGGCGGCAGCACGAGTCCCGCGTCCGCGGCGACGATCCTGGCCGACCAGGCCGCGATCGACCTCGCCGAGGCCGACGTCGCGGTCGCGCAGAGCAAGCTCGCATTCGCCACGCTGACCAGCCCGATCGCGGGCACGGTCGCGGCGGTCTCGATGTCCGTGGGCGAGTCGGTGACGGCCTCGTCGAGCAGCGCAGTGATCACGATCCTCGGCAGCGACGGCTACACGGTCACCACGACGGTCCCGCTGACCAAGATCGACATCGTCCAGGTCGGCCAGACGGCCGAGATCACGACGCCGAGCACGGACAGCACGCTGACCGGCACGGTCTCCAGCATCGGGGTCCTGGACGCGTCGACCACCGGCGAGCCGGCCTACACGGTCGTGCTGGCCCTCGACCCGACCGATGTCCAGCTCTACGACGGGGCCTCGGCGACCGTCCGGATCTCGGTGGCGGGCGGTGCGGAGGTGCTCACGGTCCCCACGTCGGCGGTCCACGTGAACGGGACGACGGCCACGGTCCAGGTGCTCAAGGACGGCAAACCGACGGACGTCACGGTGACGGTCGGCGCGGTCGGAGCGGAGCGGACGGAGATCACGAAGGGACTCTCGGTGGGCCAGGAGGTCGTCCTCGCGGACCTCGACAAGGCGATCGACACGGGGACGTCGTCGTCGTCGAGTGGCGGACTGTCGGGCCTCGGCAGCGACACGCAGCGGCAGGGTGCGTTCGAGGGCGGTCCGCCGGCGGGCTTCACCGGCGGCGACTTCCCCGCCTTCCCGCAGTCCGGCGGCTGACGCACCCGCAGCACGTCGTCGCCAGGCCAGTAGGCTTCCGGCGTCGCGGGCGCGGCACGGACGGAGGACGACGATGACGGATCCGCTGACGCAGCGTGGCACGGCACAGATCGCGCTGCTGGGCGGTGGCGTGATGGGGGAGGCCCTGCTCAGCGCACTGCTGACCGCAGGCTGGACCACGCGCAGGTCGAGGTCACCGAGCGCGAGGTCGCCCGAGCCGAGCGAGCTGGCCACGACCTACGGCGTGCGCACCGGGGCCTCGAACGCCGAGGCCGCGAGTCGTGCCGACGTCGTGCTCCTCGCCGTGAAGCCGAACGTCGTGGGCTCTGTCCTCGACGAGATCCGGCCGGTGCTGCGCGGGGGAGCGCTGGTGGTCAGCGTCGCCGCCGGGCTGCCGATCGCGTCCTACGAGAAGCGGCTCGCGTCGGGCACACCCGTGGTGCGCGTCATGCCGAACACGCCGGCCCTCGTCGGCAAGGGCGCGAGCGCGATCGCGGCCGGGATCTCACGCGAGCGTCGGGCACCTGGTGCTCGTCGAGAAGATGCTCGCCGCGACCGGGCTGGTGCTCCGGGTGGACGAGAAGGACCTGGACGCGGTGACCGCGATCTCCGGGTCCGGGCCCGCGTACGCCTTCTACCTGATCGACGCCATGGCGGAGGCGGGTGTCCTGCTCGGGCTCAGCCGCGACGTCGCGACGAGACTCGCCGTGGCCACCGTCGAAGGTTCCGCGGCCCTCGCCGCGCAGTCCGGCGACCACCCCGCGATCCTGCGCGAGCGCGTGTCCTCGCCGGGCGGCACCACCGTCGCGGCGGTCCAGGTGCTCGACGCGTTCGGCGTGCGTGCGGGCATCGTCGCGGCGGCCGAGGCGGCCCGGGACCGGTCGCGCGAGCTCGGCGCGCAGTACTCGTCGTCAGCTCGACGTGAACTCGTCGTGAACCGCTCGTAGGCTGCGAACATGACCACGCCCGCACCGACGGACCCAGTCCGTCGGCGCGGACGGCGACCGGCCGGCGGCGACACGCGCGGCACCATCCTCGCCGCGGCACGCGACGAGTTCGCCGAGCGGGGCTACGACGGCGCGAGCATCCGGTCGGTGGCGCGCCGCGCGGAGGTCGACCCGGCGCTCGTGCGGCACTACTTCCGGGACAAGCCGGACCTGTTCGCCGCGGGGATGATCCCGGCGACGGTCGACCCGGCCGTCCTCGTCGCGAAGGTCACCGCGGGCGGGGTCGACGGGCTCGGGGAGCGCCTGCTGACCACCGTCCTGGGCGTGTGGGAGGCGGACGGCGGGGTCGCGTTCCGCGTAGCGTTCGCCGGCCTGAGCTCGAGCGAGGTGCATGCGGAGGCGCTCCTCGGGTACGTCGGCCGGGAGGTCTTCGCCGAGGTCTCGAACCTGCTCTCCGGTTCCGATCGCGCAGCTGCGCGTCTCGCTCGTGGCCTCGCACCTGGCGGGTGTGCTCGTCGCGCGCAACCTCATGCACCTCGAACCGATCGCGTCGCTGCCCGCCGCGCGGGTGGTCGAGCTGGTTGCGCCGACGCTGCAGCGCTACCTGACCGGTCCCCTCTGAGCTCGCGAGACCGCCACCGCCCACGCGACGAGCGGCACCTGCAACGGCAGGCGTGCCCAGGCGACCGTCGGGCGACGGGTCCACGAGCGGGCACCCGCGTGCGAACGCACCGCCATGGTGACGTTGCCCGGGAACACCGCGATCAGCAGTGCCGCGGACGCGAGCCCGCCGATCCGCCGGGTGCTCGGCACGACGAGCGCGGCGGCGCAGCCCAGCTCGGCGACGCCGCTGCCCAGCACCCACGGGTCGGGATCGCCCAGCACCCGCGGGATCAGCCCGCGGAACACCTGCGGCCGGCGCAGATGGATCACGCCGGACGTGCCGAGCAGAGCGGCGAGGGCAACGGCCGGTCCGTGCCGGCGAACCACTCCTTCGACTGCCGGAGCGCATCCCTCACCCGACGCAGCTCATGGTCGCGCCGCGAAGCGTTCCAGCAGGTCCGCGTGGCCCGAGACGATGATCAGGTCGTTCGACGACAACCGCGTCTCGGGCGTCGCGTAGACGAAGTCGATGCCGGGGCTCTTCACGCCGACCACGGTCACGCCGTACCGCTCGCGCACCTTCGACTGCGCGAGCGTGAACCCCTGGGTCTCCTTCGGCGGCCGCATCTTGACGATCGTGAACCCGTCCTCGACCTCGATGTAGTCGAGCAGCTTCCCGGAGACGAGGTGCGCCACGCGCGCGCCCGCGTCGGCCTCGGGCAGGACCACGTGGTGCGCGCCGATCCGCTGCAGGATGCGCGCGTGCTCGTTGCTCACGGCCTTCGCCCAGATCTGCGGCACCCCGATGTCGACGAGGTTCCCGGTGATCAGGACGGAGGCCTCGAGGTAGGAGCCGACGCCGACGACGGCGACGGGGAACTCGCGCGCCCCGAGCTGCTCGAGGGCGTCGGGGTTGGCCGCGTCGGCCTCGACGAGCGCGATGCGACCGGCCCACTGCGCGACCAGCTCGGGGTTGCGCTCGACGGCGAGCACGTCCTGCCCGAGCCGGTCGAGGGTCGCGGCGATGGCGGACCCGAACCGACCGAGCCCGATGACGAGCACGCCCGAGTCCTTCTTGGGCGCGCGCGGTGAGTTCTGGGACCCCTTGCCGAGGTCGCCGAATCTGTCAGCCAATGATCGGCCTTTCTTCCGGTAGACGGATCACTCGACGACGGTTGCGCAGCGCGAGAGCGGCCGCAAGCGTCATCGTGCCGGTCCGGCCGATGAACATGAGGACGACGAGCACGTACTTGGCGTTCGCGGGCAGGGTCGAGGTGATGCCGGTCGACAGCCCGCAGGTCGCGAACGCCGAGATGACCTCGAGCAGGACCCGGTCGAGCGCGAGGTTGGTCATCGCGAGCAGGAGCAGCGACGCGACGAGCACGAAGGTGGCCGAGACCATGGTCACCGCGATGGCGACCTGGAGCGCCTCGCGCGGGATGCGTCGGCCGTACGCCTCCACGTCCTTGTCGCCGCGCCCCTCGGCCAGGATGGCCAGGAGCATGACCGCGAGCGTGGTCACCTTGATGCCGCCGGCGGTCGAGGCCGAGCCGCCGCCGACGAACATGAGCGCGTCGGTGACGAGCCAGGTGGCCTCGTGCATCTGGCCGACGTCGACCGTCGAGAAGCCGCCCGAGCGGGGCATGACCCCGGCGAACAGGGACGCGAGCGCGGTCCCGCTGAAGTCGAGCGGCGCGAACGTCTTCGGGTTGGTCCACTCGAACGCGGCGATGAGCACCGCGCCGATCGCGACCAGGCTCAGGCTCGTGACGATCGTCAGCTTGGAGTGCAGGCTCCACCGGCGCGGTTCGCGCAGGTGACGGGCGACGTTGAGGATCACCGGGAACCCCAGCGAGCCGATGAAGACGCCGATGATGATCGGCATCAGGACCCACCAGTCGGACACGAACGGGTCGAGGCCGTAGGTGGTCGGGATGAAGCCGGCGTTGTTGAACGCCGAGATCGCGTAGAAGACCGAGTGCCACGCGGCTTGCCCGAGGCTCTCGTCGTGGATCAGGAACCGCGGGAACAGGACGATCGCGATGAGCGCCTCGAGGCTCAGCGACGTGATGACGACGGTCCGGATGAGCGAGCCGACCTCGCCGAGCCGCGTCTCCTTGGTCTCCGAGGAGATGAGCAGCCGCTGCGTGAGCCCGATCCGGCGGGACACGGCCATGCCGAGCAGCGAGGCCAGGGTCATGACGCCGAGACCGCCGATCTGGATCGCGACCAGGATCACGGTCAGGCCGGCCGGCGACCAGTAGGACCCGGTCGGCACGACGACCAGCCCGGTGACGGTGCTCGCCGAGGTCGCGGTGAACAGGGCGTCGATGAACGGGGCGCGTGACCGCTGGAGGTAGCCCAGGGCGTGGACAGCAGGACGGTGATGGTGGTGATGACCAGCGCGAACACCCCGAGCGCCAGTCGGGCCGGGGAATGGCGCGCAGAGCGGTCGACGTACTCGCGCGCCCGCCACGCCACGCCGGATGCACCCCGCGCCATCGACCCTCCGCTCACCAGACGAACGGGCTCACTCTGGCATGCGGGTCGGCACCGAACGAGCCGACGCAGCGATGCGTCCGAAAGAGACCTCAGATCGACACCGGCCCGGGCGGGTGCGACGGTGGGCGCATGACGGCGTCACACGAGGAGCCCCTCACGGCACCGGTACGCGTCGTGTGGTCGCGGGACATGCTCGCCTACGACTTCGGCCAGGGGCACCCGATGACGTCCGAGCGGCTCGACCTGACGATCCGGCTCGCGCAGGATCTCGGGCTCTTCGATGCTTCCGGCGTCGAGCTGGCCGATGCGGAGATCGGTTCCGACGAGCTGTTGGCCACCGTGCACGACGCTGCGTACATCGACGCCGTCCACCTGGCCTCGACCGACGGCATCACCGACCTCGACCACGGCCTCGGCACCACGGACGACCCGATCTTCCCCGACATGCACACCGCGACCGCGCGCGTCGTGCAAGGTTCCGTCGACTCCGTCCTGGCCGTCTGGGAGGGTCGGGCGGCCCACGCGGTGAACGTGACGGGCGGCCTGCACCACGCGATGCCCGACTCTGCGTCCGGGTTCTGCGTCTACAACGACGCCGCAGTCGCCATCCGCGCGCTGCTCGCCGCCGGGGCCCGTCGCGTGGCGTACGTCGATGTCGACGCGCACCACGGCGACGGCGTCCAGGCGGTGTTCTGGGACGACCCGCGCGTGCTGACGGTCTCCGTGCACGAGACCGGCCACGCGCTGTTCCCCGGGACGGGCCACGCGCGGGAGACCGGTGGCGCAGGAGCCGAGGGGAGCGCGGTGAACATCGCACTGCCCTCCGGTACCGGAGATGCGGGCTGGCTGCGTGCGATCGACGCGGTCGTCCCCGCGGTCGTGCGCGCGTTCGAGCCGGAGTTCCTGGTCACCCAGCACGGCTGCGACACCCACGTGCTCGACCCGCTCACCCACCTGCGCGTGAGCGTCGACGGCCAGCGGACCGCGGCGCGAGATGCTGCACCGCCTCGCCCATGAGGTCGCGGACGGTCGCTGGGTGGCCCTGGGGGGCGGGGGATACGCGGTCGTCGACGTCGTGCCACGCTCGTGGACCCACCTGCTCGGTATCGCGACGCACCAGCCCATCGACCCGTCGACGCACGGTGCCCGAGCGGTGGCGCGCGCTGGTCCAGGAGCGGCACGGCCGGCAGGGCCCCGACCTCATGACGGACGGCCGGGACGCCCGGTTCAGCCCCTGGACGTCGGGCTACGATCCCGGCGACGACGTGGACCGGGCCATCCGCGCGACGCGCGCGGCCGTGTTCCCGCTGCTGGGCCTCGACCCCGAGCTCGACTGACCCGTTCGGCCGCACGAGGGAGTCCCACCAGACACCCCTTTCACTCCAGTCCCACCCGCCACTACGCTGACGCTGCATCCTCCGGTGGAGGTGCCGACCCCGCACGTCGCAGGGGTACAGAAGGAGAGCGAGCGCAGATGAGCGAGCAGCCGGCCCGCCCGAGGTACCTCACGGTGCTCGAGGTCGCCGAGATCATGCGCGTCTCCAAGATGACCGTCTATCGGCTCCTGCACTCGGGTGAGCTGCCCGGCGTCCGCGTCGGACGCTCGTTCCGCGTCCCGCAGGATGCCCTGGACCACTACCTGGCCACGTCGCTCCCGGTCGAGTCGATCGAGGCCGACGAGGATCGCAAGAGCTCCTGACGCCCGCCGGCGAGGGCTGCGCGTCGCGGGGGACCTCTGGCATCGCGTAAGGTGGAGCCTCGGACTTTCTGCGTGCGTGGGCGACTCGATCTCGTATCCGTACGGCACGCGCATTGATCGACCACCAGCAGGCACGGCCCGTCCGCCGGGCCTCCACTCGGAAGTGAAGTGAGGACCCATGGGTTCCGTCATCAAGAAGCGTCGCAAGCGGATGGCCAAGAAGAAGCACCGCAAGCTTCTGCGCAAGACGCGCCACCAGCGCCGCAACAAGAAGTGACCCCGCGCCGAGCCCGCTCGGCGTAGGACGCGCAAGAGCCAGCACGACGGGCTCGGCAGACGCCGGGCCCGTTTTGTTGCGCCCGCGCACGGTCCGGTACCTGCGCGGGCGCCGACCCTGCGGCACTTGGTGCCGAAGGTGCGGGTGTGGCTCGTGAGGCGCCTCAGGGACCACTTCAGCCCCTCGTGTCCCGAGTGCCGCTAGGTCGGCGGGTGGATCTAGCCGGTCGAGATGCGCGTGGGGCGTGTGGGGCTGCTGAGGCGCCTCGGGAGGCCACTCGGCTCACTCGTGTCGCTCGAGCGGCTAGATCCGCACGCGGCCGGGGGTGGGACGACGCCGCTCAGAGCGGGCGTTCGAGGACGTAGTCGTCCTCGATGCGGGCGCCCACCGCGAAGTGCTTGGTGCCGACGACGCGAACCCGGACCGCTCGTAGAACGCGCGCGCCCGGGCGTTCTCCTGGTTGACGCCGAGCCACATGCCCGCGGCGCCGCGGGTTCGGGCCACCTCGATCGACGACGCCATCAGCGCGTGCGCGATGCCGGAGCCGTGGTGGTCCGGGTGCACGTAGCACTTGGAGAGCTCTGCAGCGGGCGCCAAGGTGAGGCTCGCCTGGACGTCGGGGTCGGTCGGCTCGGTGAACACCAGCATCGTGTAGCCGACGAGGATTCCGCCGTCGTCGGCGACCAGGACTGCACGGTCCGGCGCGGCGAGGTAGCCCTCGAAGTTCGCGGGCGCCAGCACGGCGTCGACGAAGGTCTGCTGGTCGGCGGCCGTCGAGCCGGGCGGGCAGGCGAGCGGGAACGTGAGTGCCGCGAGCGCGGCGAGTGCGGGGATCTCGGCGGGGACTGCCGGGCGGACGGTCGTGCTCATGCGTCGTGCGACCCGCGCCAGGACCGCAGCACCGTGCGGGCGACCAGGCCGAACGCCCACGCGAGGCCCGCCAGGCTGACCACGGCGGTGCCGCGGCGCGTGGTGCGACGGCGGGTGCGGAACTCGCGGACCGGCCAGCCGACCTCGGCGGCGTGCCGGCGCAGGCGGCGGTCGGGGTTGATCGCGCAGGGGAAGCCGACCTCGGACAGGATCGGCACGTCGTTGGTCGAGTCGCCGTAGGCGTAGGACTGGGACAGGTCGATCCCGTTGCTCTCGGCCAGCGCGCGGACCGCCTCGGCCTTGGCGCGCCCGTGCAGCATGTCGCCGACGAGCCGGCCGGTGTAGTAGCCGTCCTTGTGCTCGGCGACCGTGCCGAGGCCGCCGGTGACGCCGAGGCGTCGCGCGATGATGTCGCTGATCTCGCGTGGCGTGGCGGTGACCAGCCAGACCGAGTGCCCGGCGGCGATGTGCTCGTCGAGCAGGCGCTGCGTGCCGGGGTAGATGCGCAGCAGGAGGACCTCGTCGTAGACGTCCTCGGCGATCGCGGTGACCTCCGCGACGGAGCGCCCGGTCATGATCTCCAGGCCGCGCTGGCGGACCTCGTCGATCTGGTGCTTGTTCTCGCCGAACGTCAGGTAGCGGAACTGGTGCAGACCGAACCGGATCAGGTCCCGCTTGCGGAAGAACCCCCGCAGGTAGAGGCCCTTGGCCAGGTGGAACGCGCTGGCGCCTCGGATGATCGTGTTGTCGACGTCGAAGAAGGCGCCCGTGCCGGGTCCGTCCGGACTGGCCCCTGGCGCCCGGGGGACGGGCGCGGGGGCGGTGGGACTCTCGGAGGCCGCGCGCACTCGACCACTGTAACGACGGACGCTGTGCCGGTGCGCGGCGCCCGGGTCGGTACCGTGAACGCATGGCGAACACGGTGCAGCCGCGGGTTCTGCTCTACGGCCGCGCGGGGTGTCACCTCTGCGACGAGGCCCGCGAGGTGGTCCGCGTCGTGTGCGCGGACACCGAGGTCGCCTGGGCGGAGGTCGACATCGAAGCGGGGCCGTACGAGGGCCGGGACCTGGTCGACGAGCTCGGCGAGCTGATCCCCGTGGTCGAGGTGGACGGCGTCCAGCAGGGGTACTGGCGCATCGATGCCGCGCGTCTGCGCCGAATCCTTACCGCGGCCGGACCCAGAGCCCTACCCTGACGGACAGGATCGGCCCCGGACGGGTCGATGGGCTGTCGCGGGGGTCGATGTGGACACGCAACGGACGGGATCTCGGGCGCGCAGCTCGGGAGGCACCGGTCCCGGCGCCGCGCGCGAGGTGCCGCCCGCGACGGTCGCCCGGCTGCCCGGCTACCTGCGGGCGCTGGAGGGGCTGGACGGAGTCGTGACGACGTCGTCCGACGAGCTCGCCGCCGCCGCCGGCGTCACGCCGGCGCAGCTGCGCAAGGACCTGTCGTTCCTCGGCTCGTACGGTCGGCGCGGCGTCGGCTATGACGTCCAGCACCTCTCGGAGCAGATCGGCGTCGTGCTCGGCCTGACGACGCAGCGGCGCGTGGTCATCGTCGGCATCGGCAACCTGGGTCACGCGCTGGCGAGCTACTCGGTGTTCGCCGAGCGGGGGTTCGCCGTGGTCGGGCTCGTGGACGCCGATCCGACGATCGTCGGCACGTCCGTGGGCGGTCTGGTGGTCCAGCCGTCGACCGAGCTCGCGGGCCTGGTGCGGACCGCGGGCGTGAGCATCGGCATCATCGCGACGCCCGCGGCGAGCGCGCAGTCCGTCTGCGACGCGCTGGTCGCGGCAGGCGTGGTGGGCATCCTGACGTTCGCGCCCCGCGCGCTGCGGGTGCCGGAGCACGTGGACCTGCGGGCGGTCGATGTGGCCTCCGAGCTGCAGATCCTCGCGTTCCACGACCGCCGGCGGGCGGGCACGGGAGACTCGGCGTGACGTCTCGAGATGCTGCAGACGGCGACGGCCGGCGCCCCGTGATCTTCGCGATCGCGGGACTCCGGCCGTCGGGCGTGGTGCCTGGTGCGTCGAAGGTCAGGCCTTGATGGCCGACACGTCGAGCGAGATGGTGACCTTGTCGGCGACGAGCACGCCGCCGGCCTCGAGGGCCGCGTTCCAGACCAGGCCGAAGTCCTTGCGGGAGATGACGACGCTGGCCTCGAAGCCCGCGCGCGTGTTGCCGAACGGGTCCACCGCGGTGCCGTTGAACTCGGTCTCGAGCTCGACGGACTTGGTCACGCCGTGGATGGTGAGGTCGCCGACGACGATGTGCTTCTTGCCGTGCTCGCGCACCCCGGTCGAGGCGAACGTCCACTCGCCGAACTTCTCGACGTCGAAGAAGTCGCCGCTCTTGAGGTGGCCGTCGCGGTTCGCGTCGCCCGTGGTGACGGTGGCCGGGTCGAGCGTGACGTTGACCCCGGTGGCCTCGAGGTGCTCGCCGACCGTGATGGTGCCGTCGGTCACCGCGACGGTGCCGCGGACCTTCGAGATGCCGGCGTGGCGGACCGTGAAGCTCGCCTCGGTGTGCGACGCGTCGATGGTCCAGGTGCCGGCGGTCAGGGCCGTGGGCAGGGCGGTCGTGGTGGTGCTCATGGGAAGTCCTCCAACTTGTTGAAGCGTCAACCAAACTGTTAGTTCAAAGTTGTACTACACTTGAGGTCCCCCCGCAACCCCGAGACGAGGACGAGCGTCGTGAGCACGACCACAGAGCCGACAACGCACGAGTCAGTCGTGTGGCTGACCGCCGAGCAGCAGGAGCACTGGCGATCGTTCCGGCAGGGCGTCGCCCGGCTGACCGGCGTGCTGGAGCACGAGCTCGAGGCGAAGTCCGGCCTGTCGACGCACGAGTACGAGGTGCTGGTGCGGCTCTCGGAGGCCCCGGGGCGGACGCTGCGGATGGCGCAGCTCGCCGACAACATCGCGCACTCGCGCAGCCGGCTCACGCACACGATCCGACGGATGGAGGAGTCGGGGCTCGTCGCGCGTGTGCCCTGCGAGTCCGACGCCCGCGGCGTGAACGCCACGATGACCGACAAGGGCTGGGACGCGCTCGTCGCGGCGGCCCCCGGTCACGTGCAGTCCGTGCGCGACCACCTGGTCGACATCCTCACCCCGGAGCAGTTCGCGGCCCTCGGTGACGCCATGGAGACGGTGCGCCTGCACCTCACGGGTGGCGCGTGTCACGTCGACGGTGAGGCCGACGTGTGCTGAGTGCACAGGAGTGTTTGCGAGACTGACCCCATGGTCGCCACCACGATCCACCTGATGCGGCACGGCGAGGTGCACAACCCCGAGGGTGTGCTCTACGGCCGACTGCCCGGTTACCACCTGTCCGATCGCGGCATGGCCATGGCCGAGACGGTCGCGGCCCACCTCGCCGGCACGTCGACGGCTGCCGCGGGCGGGGAGCGTCGCCTCGCGGGCGCACCGTCGAGCGCACCACCGCCGCGTCGCGACGTCGTCGCCGTGATCGCCTCACCGCTGCAGCGCGCGCAGGAGACCGCCACGCCCATCGCCGCGGCCTTCGGGCTGGAGATCGCGACGGAGCCGCGCATCATCGAGGCCGGCAACCACTTCGAGGGCATGAAGTTCGGCGTCGGCGACGGCTCGCTGCGCCACCCCGAGCACTGGCCGTACCTGCGCAACCCGTTCCGCCCGTCCTGGGGCGAGCCGTATGTCGAGCAGGTCGAGCGGATGCTGGCCGCGGTCGCGGACGCGCTCGTGCTCGCGCGGGGCCACGAGGCCGTGCTCGTCAGCCACCAGCTGCCCGTCTGGGTCACGCGCCTCGCGCTCGAGAACCGTCGCCTGTGGCACGACCCGCGCAAGCGCCAGTGCTCCGTCGCCTCGCTGACCAGCCTGCGCTACGACGGCGACACGCTGGTCGGCATCGGCTACAGCGAGCCCGCCGCCGCGCTGCTGCCCGGGACCAAGTCCGTCGCGGGAGCCTGACGTGCGTGTTCGGCTCGTGGCCGCCCTCGTCGGCGGCGTGCTCCTGCTGGCGGGCTGCGGCCAGCCGACGAACAGCAGCGACGTCGCGCAGCAGGGTTACCAGTCCGGCGACGGCAGCACGCGCACCTGGGCCGCCGGCGACCGCTCCGGACCGCTGGAGCTGAGCGGCACCGACTACGAGGGTGCGACGCAGGACGTGTCCGACTGGCTCGGCGACGTCGTCGTGCTGAACACCTGGTACGCCAACTGTCCGCCGTGCCGTGCCGAGGCCCCGGACCTGGCCGCCGTCGCGACCGACTACGCCGACCAGGGTGTGCACGTCCTGGGGATCAACCACACGGACGAGGCGGGCACCGCGCAGGCGTTCCAGACGACGTTCTCGGTGCCCTACCCGACCATCCACGACGAGGACGGGGCCGCGGTGGCCGCGCTCGAGGGTGTGGTCCCGATCAACGCCGTGCCGACGACGATCGTGCTGGACCGCGAGGGCAAGGTCGCGGGCCGGATCCTCGGTGTCGTCGACCCGTCGACCCTGCGCTCGATGATCGACGAGCTGGTGGCGGAGCCGGGCGCGGGCGCGTCCCCGACGCCGTGATCCTCGCGAGCGCCGGCGACGCCTTCGGCCGGACGATCATCTCCGGTTCGCTGCTGCTGGCCATCCCGGTCGCGCTGCTCGCCGGGCTCGTCTCGTTCGCGTCGCCGTGCGTCCTGCCGCTCGTTCCCGCGTACCTCGGGTACCTGGGCGGGATGACGGGCGCGGCGGGCACCCGCGAGGTCGGGGTGCCCACCGAGAAGCCGACGCCGGAGCGCAGCCGGCTCATGCTCGGCGTCTCGCTCTTCATCGCCGGGTTCACCGCGGTCTACGTGGTCCTCGGCGTGCTCGCGGGGTCGCTCGGGGGGCTGCTCCTGGAGTACCAGGACACGATCATGCGGGTGCTCGGGGTCGTCGTCATCGTCATGGGGCTGGCGTTCCTGGGGCTCATCCCGTTCCTGCAGAGCGAGCGCCGGCTGCACCTGGCGCCGCGCGCCGGCCTGTGGGGCGCGCCGCTGCTCGGCATCACGTTCGGGCTCGGCTGGGCGCCGTGCATCGGCCCGACGCTCGCCGCGATCATCGCGCTCTCGCTCGACGGCGGGACGGCCAGCCGCGGCGGGATCCTCGCGATCGCGTTCTGCCTCGGCCTGGGGCTGCCGTTCCTGATCGTCGCGTTCAGCGTCGAGCGCAGCGCGAAGGCCCTCGCGTTCCTGCGCCGGCACCGGCTCGCGATCATGCGTCTCGGCGGCGGGCTGCTCATCGTGCTGGGCATCGCGCTGGTGACCGGCGTGTGGGGCCAGTGGGCCTCGTGGCTGCAGGGGCTCGTCTCCGGCAACGACCCGTTCGTGCCGGTGGTGTGACATGAGCCAGTACCGCCCCGAGGGCATCTCCGACGTCTTCACCGAGCCGACCGAGCCCACCGAGCCGAAGCCCGTCGTCCAGGGGATCGGCCTCTCCGGGTGGCTGCGCTGGGCCTGGCGGCAGCTCACCAGCATGCGCGTCGCGCTCCTGCTGCTCATGCTGCTCGCGGTTGCGGCGGTGCCCGGCACCGTGTGGCCGCAGCGCGCCCAGCATCCCGAGCGCGTCGTCACCTACCTGACCGACCACCCGACGCTCGGCCCGATCCTCGACAAGGTCGGCGCGTTCAACGTCTACTCGTCGGTCTGGTTCAGCGCGATCTACCTGCTGCTGTTCGTCTCGTTGGTCGGCTGCATCCTGCCGCGCACCAAGGTGCACCTCGCGGGGATGCGTGGCCGCCCGCCCCGCGCGCCGCGACGGTTCGGCCGGTTCCCGGCCCAGGGCGACGGCCGGTCCGACGAGAGCCCCGAACAGCTCGTGCAGACCGCGACCGCCGTGCTGCGCCGTGGCTGGACGCTGCTGCCGTTCGTGCCCACCTACCGGGTCGAGGCGCGCGACGAGGGCGACGGCACGTGGTCGGTCGCCGGGGAGCGCGGATACCTGCGCGAGACCGGGAACCTGGTGTTCCACCTGGCGCTCGTCGGCCTGCTCATCTCGGTGGCGACCGGCCAGGTCCTGCACTACCGCGGCCAGATGATCGTGGTGGAGGGGTCCGGCTTCGCCAACTCGCAGTTCTCGTACGACACGTTCGAGCGCGGCACCGCGTACTCCCCGACGAGCCTGGTCCCGTTCACGCTGAAGCTCGACGACTTCGAGTCCCGGTTCGACCCGGTCACCCTGGCATCCCGCGACTTCACCGCGCACGTGACGCTCACCGAGCCCGGCGGGCGGCCCACGAACGACACGATCAAGGTCAACCACCCGCTCGACGCGGGCGGCGCGAAGGTCTACCTGCAGGGCAACGGGTACGCCCCGGACGTCACCATCCACGACGCCGCGGGCGTGGTGGTCAGCGACGGGCCGACGCCGTTCCTGCCGCAGGACCTCGTGTACACGTCGAAGGGCGTGATCAAGGTCCCCGACGTCACCGGCGGCCAGGACCAGATCGGCCTGATCGGGTTCCTGCTGCCGACGAAGAAGGCAGTGGAGACGCCGAACGGCACCGCCTACGTCTCCCAGTTCCCGGAGCCGAACGACCCGGTCCTCGTGCTGAACGTCTGGAAGGGGAACCTCGGCCTCGACACCGGGGTCCCGCAGAACGTCTACGAGCTCGACGAGGCCCGCATGACGCAGGTCAAGGACGCGAGCGGCGACCCCGTGATCCTCACCGTCAAGCCCGGCGAGACGGTCGAGCTGCCGGACGGCCTGGGCACGCTCACGTTCAACGGCATCAAGCGCTTCGTGGCGCTCGACCTGCGGCACGACCCCGCGCTCGTCTACGTGCTGGTGTTCGCGCTCCTCGCGTTCGCCGGGCTCGCCACCTCGCTGTTCGCGCCGCGTCGACGCGTCTGGCTGAGATTCAGCCCAGGCCCGCAGGACGCTCTCGGCCGTACAGTGGTGACGGCCGCGGCACTGGCGCGCGGCGACGACGTCGGGCTGCAGCCCGAGCTGGACCGGGTGCTCGCGGCCACACTCGCACAAGCACCCGACACGCACCCCGATCGAGAGGGCACACCATGAACACCGGTGACCTGAGCACCCTGATGGTCTGGGCCGCCGCGACCGCATTCACCGTCGCGCTGATCGCGTACTCGGTGGACCTCGCGCGCATCGCCGAGCAGTCGCAGCGGGTCAAGCAGCAGCCCGTGCTCGTCGGCGCCGGCGGGCCGGTCTCGGCCGCCGCCGGGTCCGCCGACCAGCGCGCACCCGGGCGGTCGGTGCGGGCCGAGGGCATCGCGCGCTCGACCCACTTCGTCGGCATCGCCCTGCTGTTCGCCGGCATCGTGCTGCGCGGGTTCGCCGCCGGCCGCTGGCCGACCGCGAACATGTACGAGTTCACGCTCGTCGGCGTCTTCGTCGCGACCCTGGTCCTCGCGATCGTGCAGCGGCGCCGCATCATCGCGTTCCTGTCGGTCGTCGTCATGGGCCTGGCCGTGGTCGCGCTCGTGGTGGCCCTGAACTGGTTCTACATCAAGGCGGACGCGGTCCAGCCGGCGCTGCAGAGCTACTGGCTGGTGCTGCACGTCGGCGTGGCGATCTCCGCCACCGGCATCTTCACGGTCGCGTTCGGGACGTCGGTGCTCCAGGTGCTCAAGAGCTACCGCGAGGAGGGCATCGTCGAGCGCCCGAACGCGTTCCGCCGCAGCGTCACGGGCCGCAGGTTCGGCTGGCTCGAGCAGGTGCCGAGCGGCCGCGAGCTCGAGGCGATGTCGTTCCGGCTGAACTCCGTGGCGTTCGTCCTGTGGACCTTCACGTTGATCGGCGGAGCCGTCTGGGCCGAGCACGCGTGGGGCCGGTACTGGGGCTGGGACCCCAAGGAGGTCGGCACCTTCGTCGCCTGGGTGGTCTACGCGGCCTACCTGCACGCACGGACCACGCGCGGCTGGGCCGGACGGCGCGCGTCGTACTTCGTGTTCGTCGGCTACGCCGTGGTGCTCATGAACTTCACCGTGGTGAACCTCGTGGTCACCGGCAAGCACTCGTACTCGGGCCTGTAGGCCGACCCGACGCTCAGCTCGTGGCGGGCGGTCCGTCGTTCCGGCGACGGTCCTCGTCGAGCCGGCGCAGGAAGTCGGGGTCGTCGTCCGGGGCCGACGAGCGCAGCCGCTCGGTCCGGTTCGTCTGCGGCGCGTCCGAGATCTCCGCGTAGGCCGTGCGACGCGACCAGCGGACGCCGAGCCAGACGAGCGGGCCGATGAGCGGCACGAAGAGGACGAACACGATCCAGAGCAGCGGGTGGACCCCGACCCGTTCGTCGCGCGTGCTGCGCAGGATGTCGAACAGGCAGTAGATCGCCAGGCCGAGGATCGCCAGGACGACAAGGTTGCGCATCGCCTCAGCCTAGACGCCCGGACGCACGGTCGTCGGCCGCGGGCGGCTTACCCTGAGGACGTGCCTGTCGTCGTGTTCTCGCTCCTGCGCCTCGTGCTCTTCGCGGCGTGCTTCGCCCTGCTGTGGTGGGTGGGGATGCGGTCGTGGATCACCGCCGTGGTCGCGGCGTTCCTCGCGTGGGGGATCTCCTACGCCGCGCTCTCCGGCCCGCGCGACGCGGCCGCGAGATACCTGGCCGACCGCTCGCAGCGCACCCGCCGGACCGAGGACGACGCATCGGTGGAGGATGCGGCCGACGACGCCGCGCGCCGGGAGTCCTAGACCGCGAGCCCGACGCCGAGCAGGATGCCGAACGCCAGCTCGAGGAACCCGGTGAACATGAGCACGGGCACCAGAGCCCGACCGCGGGCGCCCAGCAGGACCGTGACGGCCAGTGCGACCGACGGGAACAGCAGCAGCAGGACGATCAGCGTCCACGGGTTGGCGAACGCGCAGACGATCCCGCCCAGCAGCACCGGCAGCACGACGAGGGCGGCGTAGACCCGGCGCGACCGCTGCTCGCCGAGCCGCACCGCGAGGGTCCGCTTGCCGACGAGGGCGTCGGTGGGCACGTCCCGCAGGTTGTTGGCCATGAGCAGGGCACAGGCGAGCATCCCGACCGCAGACGGCACCGACCCAGGCGGGCCACGACAGCTGGTCGGCCTGCGTGTACGTGGTGCCGAGCACGGCGACGAGGCCGAAGAACGTGAACACGCCCACCTCGCCGAGCCCGCGGTACCCGTACGGCTTGCGCCCGCCGGTGTATCCCCAGGCCGCGAGGATCGCCGCCGCGCCGACGGCCAGCAGCCACCACTGGCCGGTGAGCCACACGAGGATCGTGCCGAGCACGGCAGCGAGGCCGAAGGCGCTGAATGCGGCGGCCTTCACGGAACCGGGGCTCGCGGTCCCGGATGCGGTCAGCCGCATCGGACCGACCCGGTCGACGTCCGTGCCGCGGATGCCGTCGGAGTAGTCGTTCGCGTAGTTGACGCCCACCTGCAGGGCGAGCGCGACGCCGAGGGCGAGCGCGGCCCGGCCGAGGTCGAACGCGCCGAGCTGAGCGGCCGCACCGCTACCCACCAGGACGGGCGCCGCGGCGGCGGGCAGCGTGCGTGGTCGAGCGCCCTGCACCCAGTCGCTGGCAGTGGTCACGTGTCGTTCCTCCAGGTCGTGGTCCCTCGCCCGACGAGGGTACGGGCCAGCTCGGTGGCGGCCCGACGGTCGATCTTGCCCGGCCCGCGCAGCGGGAGCGAACCCGTGACCACGAGGTGGCGCGGTGCGTGCGTGGCGCCGAGGCGTTCGGTGACCAGGGCACGGGCCTGCGCGAGCGTCGGGGTGGTCCCCGGGCGGGGCACGACGACGGCGACGACGGCCTGCCCCCACTCGTCGTCCGGGATCCCCACCACGACCACCTCGCCGAGCGGTTCCAGCACCGACTCGACCGCGTGCGGGGACACCTTGGCGCCTCCGGTGACGAGCACGTCGTCGGCGCGGCCGTGCACGGTGAGCACCCCGTCGGACCAGGTGCCCAGGTCCGAGGTGCGCAGCCAGCGCCGGCCGTCGAGGTGCACGAACGGCTCGTCGACGCCGTCCGCGAACCCGGCGGCGAGCACGGGTCCCGAGAGCAGGACGCGGCCGTCGTCGTCGATCTGGACGTCGACCCCCGCGAGCGGGACGCCGTCGTAGACGCACCCGCCGCACGTCTCGGACATGCCGTAGGTGGTGACGACAGCGACGCCCGCGGCCCGGGCCCGGTCGAGCAGGTCGGCGCCGGTCGCGGCGCCCCCGACCAGCACCGCGTCGAACGTGCGCAGCGCGTCCGTGCCGGCCGGGTCGTCCAGGAGCCGGACCAGCTGCGTCGGCACGAACGAGGTGTACCGCCGGCCGGAGGGAAGCGCGGCGACGCCCTCGACGAAGGTCGGCGCTCGGAACGGACCGTCGGGCAGGGCGACCGGTGTGGTGCCGGCGAGGACGGAGCGGACGAGCACCTGCAGGCCCGCGATGTGCTGGACCGGCAGGGCGAGCAACCAGGTACCCGGTCCCCCGAGGCGCTCGGACGTGGCACGGGCCGACGCCCGCAGCGCGGCGGCCGAGAGCAGCACGCCCCTCGGGTCGACCGGTCGAGCCCGAGGTCCGCACGACGACCGCGATGTCGTCGGCCACCTCGGACGGGTCGCTGGTCTGCTGCCCGGCGCCGACCGCGGGACCCGTGCCGTCGAGCGCGGCGACCAGGGCAGGGAGCAGGTGGTCGACGCGCGCGGGGGCGTCACGCAGGGGCCGGCTCACCGCACCAGGGTAGGCGCCCCGCCCGTCGGCCCGGGGTCCCCGGACCGCGCGGAATCCGGCCGTAGAGTGTCCGGCGGTCCGACCCGAAGGAGCACCCGTGTCCACTGCCCCCACCCGCGTCCGGCGCCTGCCGGTGCTGCTCGCCGCTGCCACGGCCGCGATCTCGTTGCTGGCCGCGTGCAGCGGCGGCTCGTCGGGCACCCCGACGCCGGTCCCGGACGTGACCAAGGCGGCCGTGATCGAGCCCGCCAAGGTCGCCCCGCCCGCGCCGGTGGTGCCGCCGCGGTGGCCTCTGACCGGCGTCGCTGCCGCCGAGGTGCCGGTCCGCCCGGCGTTGGCCGTCAAGATCGAGAACTCCGCCGACGCGCGCCCGCAGACCGGTCTCGACCAGGCCGACAACGTGTGGGAAGAGGTCGTCGAGGGCGGCATCAGCCGGTTCGTGGCCGTGTACCACTCGCAGGTGCCGGCCGAGGTGGGGCCGATCCGCTCGGTGCGACCGATGGACCCCGCGATCGTCGGACCGATGCACGGGCTCATCGCGTTCTCGGGCGGGCAGCCGATCTTCGTCAACGCGCTGAAGGCCGCCGGGGTGCAGACGATCAGCCAGGATGCCGGCGCGGCCGGGTTCTATCGCAAGAAGGGCGTCGGACCGGCGCCGCACAACGTGTACGGCACGCCGCAGACGTTCTGGGACCAGGCCGACGCCGACCACAGCGCCGCGCCGCCGGCCCAGTTCGTCATCGCCAAGCGCGCCGACGCCGCGACCGCGGTCGTGGCCGGCACGCCCGCCGGGACCGTCGCCGTGAAGCTGTCGGGCTACGCCAAGCCGACCTGGACGTGGGACGCGGGGTCGGGCGCCTACCTGCGCTCCGAGGGCAGCGACGCCCGCGGTCGTGCGTTCCGGCGCGCGGATCGGCGCCACCAACCTCGTCACCCTGACCGTGCGCCTGGTGGACTCCGGCACGGTCGACCCCGCCGGCAACCCGGTCCCCGAGACGGTGCTGGACGGCACCGGCGAGGGCACGATCTCCAGCGGCGGCAAGTCGGTACCGGTGACCTGGTCCAAGGGTGGGACGAACGAGATCCTCACCCTGACCACCGCCGACGGGACCACGGCGACGCTCGCGCCCGGCACCACCTGGATCGAGCTCGTGCCCTCGGGCAGCGGTTCGGTCACGATGAGCTGACCCGGCCTGTGCTCCCCGGATGCAGCGCCTGCGCGTGGCAACCTGACGCACGAGCACGGCGACAGGGGGGACCGGGATGAGGACCAGGACGCGCGCGGCGTCGATCGGCGTCGCACTGAGTGGGCTGCTGGCGCTCGCGGCGTGCAGCGCCCCGGCGGACCCAGCGCCGCCGAGCCCGACCACGGTCACGGTGGCGCCGACGATCTCTGCGGACAAGGCGGACCCGCCCGCACCCGTCGTCGTGCCGCGCTGGCCCCTGACCGGCGTCCCTGGCGACCCCGCGCAGCGTCCGGCGCTCGCGGTGAAGATCGAGAACACCCCGGTGGCGCGGCCGCAGACCGGTCTCGACCAGACGGACATGGTGTGGGAGACCATCGTCGAGTTCGACGTCTCCCGGCTCGTCGCGGTCTTCCACTCGCAGGTGCCGGCCGAGGTCGGCCCGATCCGGTCGGTGCGTCCGATGGACCCGCTCATCCTGGCCCCGATGCACGGCCTGCTCGTGTTCTCGGGTGGGCAGCCGGGCATCCTGGACCTGGTGGCGGCCAGCGGGGTCCAGATGATCAGCCACGACGCCGGCGCCCCTGGCCTCTACCGCACCAAGGACCGCGCCGCGCCGCACAACGTCTACGGCGATCCGACGAACTTCTGGAGCCAGGCCGACGCCACCCACCAGGCGTCGCCGACCGAGCAGTTCGCCATCGCGCGCAGTGCCGACCGGGCTGCGGCGGTGCTGGCGGGCACGCCCGCCGCGAGCCTGTCGTTCCGGCTGTCCACCGCTTCGAGCCCGACCTGGACGTGGGATGCCGGCAGCGGTCTGTGGCTGCGGTCCGAGGGAGCGACCCCGGCCACGGCCCGCAGCGGCGCCCGCCTCTCGGCGGTCAACGTCGTCTCGATCACCGCGCCGCACCCACCGACCGGCTTCGCGGCACAGCTGGGCACACCCGTCCCCACGTACGAGCTCGTCGGTACCGGCGAGGGTGTCGTCGCGACCGGGGGCAAGACGCTCCCCGTCACCTGGAAGAAGGACTCCCAGGACGCACCGCTGCGGATCTTCGCGGCGGACGGCACCTCCGCGGACCTCGCACCGGGGAACACGTGGGTGGAGCTGGTGCCCGCCGGCTCGGGCTCGTTGACCATCGGCTGACTCCCCCTCGGGGATGACCCGAGCACGCAGGTCCGCTACCGGAGGCCGATGTGCCGGAGATGGGGTGCGGGCGAGCCTGGGGGCATGGCAGATCTTCCGCACGCAGAGGTTCGTGAGCACGACGTCCGCTCGATGGGCGCCGTCGTCGTGGCGGGGCTGGTCCTCGTCGCACTCCTGGTGGCGGGTGCCGGGGTGATCGGCGCCGTGGTGGACCTTGCCGGCTGGGCTATCGGCAGCCGGTAGGGCGCTCTTCAGTAGGCGTACGGGAAGCCCGACCAGTCCGGCTCGCGGCGCTGCAGGAACGCGTCGCGCCCCTCGACGGCCTCGTCGGTCATGTAGGCCAGCCGCGTCGCCTCGCCCGCGAACACCTGCTGGCCGGCCAGGCCGTCGTCGGCGAGGTTGAAGGCGAACTTCAGCATCCGGATCGCCTGCGGCGACTTGGTCGCGATGATGCGCGCGTACTCGAGCCCGGCCTCCTCGAGCTCGTCGTGGGCGACGACGTCGTTGACCGCGCCCCAGGCGAGCGCCTGCTCGGCCGAGTACTCCCGCGCGAGGAAGAAGATCTCCCGCGCCCGCTTCTGCCCCACCTGCCGCGCCAGCAGCGCCGAGCCGTACCCGCCGTCGAACGAGCCGACGTTGGCGTCGGTCTGCATGAACCGCGCGTGCTCGCGGCTCGCGATCGACAGGTCCGCGACGACGTGCAGCGAGTGGCCGCCGCCGGCCGCCCAGCCGTTGACGAGCGCGACGACGACCTTGGGCATCGTGCGGATCAGGCGCTGCACCTCGAGGATGTGCAGCCGTCCCGCGCGGGCTGGGTCGATGCCTTCAGAAGTCTCGCCGTCGGCGTACCGGTAGCCGTCGCGGCCGCGGATGCGCTGGTCGCCGCCCGAGCAGAACGCCCAGACGCCGTCCTTGGGGGCCGGCCCGTTCCCGGTGAGCAGCACGGTCCCGACCGACGAGGTGGTCCGGGCGTGGTCGAGGACGCGGTAGAGCTCGTCGACGGTGTGCGGTCGGAACGCGTTGCGCACCTCGGGCCGGTGGAACGCGACGCGGACGACCGGGACGTCGCGCTCGACGGCGCCCTGCGCTGCCTGGTGCCGGCGACGGCCGGGCGACGCCGCGGTGGTACGTCAGGTCGGTGAGGTCCTCGAACCCGTCGACGGTCCGCCACCGCGTGGGATCGAAGGTGTCGCTGACCGATTCGGGGAGAGTCACCGGGCTAGCGTAACGGTTTGGTACACTCGTACCAGAGCGTGCGTCGTGACGGCGGAGACTGCCACCCGGCGCGCACGCTGCCGACTCGCCCGTGGGTAGCTCCGGGCGGCTCCGTGCGGAGGTGCTCACCATGGCCTGGATCGTTCTCATCGTGTCCGGCATGCTCGAGGCCGGCTGGGCCTTGAGCCTCAAGGCGTCCGACGGCTTCACCAAGCTCTGGCCGAGCGTCGGATTCGTCGTCCTGCTCGTCGCGTCGATGGGCGGCCTGAGCTGGGCCCTCAAGACGCTGCCCGTCGGCGTCGCGTACGGCGTCTGGGTCGGTATCGGCGCGGCCCTGACCGCGGTGCTCGCGATCGTCTTCTTCGGCGAGTCCGTGTCGGTGCTGAAGATCGTCTCGCTCGTCCTCATCGTCGCCGGGGTGGTGGGGCTCAACCTGTCCGGCGGAGGCCACTGATGACAGCGATGACCGACAAAGGTGCCCGGCGCCGCTCGGACCTGGCCCGCGCGGCGGCCACCCTCATGCTCCGCGAGGGTCCCAGGCGCGCTGACCCATCGCCGCGTCGCCCGCGAGGCTGGCGCGTCGGTCTCGGCCACGACCTACCACTACGGGAGCCTCGACTCCCTGGCGGCGGCCGCGGGCGGCGCGCTCGCGGAGGCGTGGGCCACCCACGCGCGTTCCACGCGGTACGACGGGCAGCGGGTCGACGACGACGCCCGGGCCGCCGCCGCTCTGGTCGCGGACGCCGTCCTGCCGCCGGGAGAGGACGCCGACGTGCGCAGCCACTACGAGCACCTGCTCGGGTCGGGTCGCAACGCCGCGCTGGCGACGGCGTTCGCGGAGGGTCGCTCCGACGTGGACGACGCCGTCGAGCGCCTGATCGCCCTGGTGGGCGCGCCCACCTCCGCACCCGTGACGATCGCGATCGTCGACGGGGCGGTGATCAGCGCCCTGACCGAGCACCGGCCGGTCCGGCCGACCGCGCGCGACCTGCTCGTCGCCGCCTGGACGGCCGGCGCTCCGGCCCGGTCGTAGGGTTGCCGTATGCCCGCTGACCTGCACGTCTGGTCCGTCCCGCTGCGCACGAGGTTCCGCGGGCTGACGGTCCGCGACGGCGTCCTGGTGCGCGGCGACGCGGGCTGGGGCGAGTTCAGCCCGTTCTGGGACTACGACGCGGCAGAGTCGCTGGCCTGGTGGCGCGCCGCGCGCGAGGCCGCCGACGAGGGATGGCCGGCGCCCGTGCGGGACCGGATCCCGGTCAACGTGACGATCCCCGCGGTGGACGCGGCGACCGCCCGCGCCCTGGTCCTGGCGTCGGGCGGCTGCCGGACGGCCAAGGTCAAGGTCGCCGAGCCCGGACAGTCGCTCTCCGACGAGATCGCCCGGCTGGAGGCCGTGCGCGACGCGCTCGGCCGCAGCGGCGCGATCCGGATCGACGCGAACGCGGCCTGGGACGTCGACACGGCGGTGGCCCGGCTGTCCGTGCTGGACCGTGCAGCCGGCGGCCTGGAGTACGCGGAGCAGCCCGTCCCCGGCGTCGACGACCTGGCGGCCCTGCGCCGCCGGACGCACGTGCCGATCGCGGCCGACGAGTCGATCCGCCGGGCGCAGGACCCGTTCGCCGTGGCGCGCGCGCACGCCGCGGACGTCGTCGTGCTCAAGGTGCAACCGCTCGGCGGGGTGCGCGCCTGCCTCGAGCTCGCCGAGGCCATCGGCCTGCCCGTCGTCGTCTCGAGCGCCCTGGAGTCGTCCGTCGGCCTCGCGGCCGGGATCGCGCTCGCGGCCGCGCTGCCCGAGCTGCCGTACGCCTGCGGTCTCGCGACGGCCCAGCTGCTCGCGCGCCGACCTCGTCGCGGACCCGCTCCTCCCGGTCGACGGCGCGATCCCGGTCCGGCGGCCGCAGCCCGACGCGGACCTGCTCGAGCGGGCGGCCGCACCCGACGAGCTGGCCGACCGGTGGCTGCGACGGATCGCCGCCGTGCGGGCACTCGCTCAGGCATGATGGCGGGCGTGACGACGCACCCGGCCACCCACGCAGCGCGGGTCCTCGTCCAGGCGCTCGCCGGCCCTCGGCGTCGAGGACGTCGTGCTCGCCCCGGGCTCCCGCAGCGCGCCGTTGGCCTATGCGCTCGCCGACGCAGCGCTGCCCGAGCGTCCGGACGGCGCCCCGGCCCTTCGGCTGCACGTCCGTGTCGACGAGCGGTCCGCGGCGTTCCTCGCGCTCGGGCTGGCCCGGGCGTCCGGCGTCGCGGCGGACGGCGCTCCGGTGCCCCCGCGACCGGTGGCCGTCGTCACCACCTCCGGGCACCGCGGTGGCCAACCTGCACCCCGCGGTCCTCGAGGCGCACCACAGCGGCCTGCCGCTGCTGCTGATCACGGCCGACCGCCCGCACGAGCTGCGCGGCACGGGCGCCAACCAGACCACCGACCAGCACGGTCTGTTCGGCACGGCCGTCCGCCTCGGGCTCGACCTGCCTGCCCCGGTCGGGCGTCCCGACGAACCCCGTGACCTGCGCCGGGCGGTCGCGCGGGCGGTCGCTGCGGCCACGGGCGCACGTACCGGCGACCCCGGTCCCGGTGCACCTCAACCTCGCGTTCCGCGAGCCGCTCGTGCCCGGCGCCGGACGGCTGGCCCGAGGCCTCCGTCCTCGGGCTGCGGTGGCCTCACGCACGTGCAGGCGCGGCCGCTGCCGGCCCTGTCGCCCGCGGTCGAACCGTCCGCCGGCGCGCGGCGCGGAGGTGCGCCGACCGTCGTCGTCGCCGGGGACGGCGCGGGTCCGCTGGCGCGCCGGCTCGCGGAGGCGAACGACTGGCCCCTGCTCGCCGAGCCGTCGTCCGGTGCGCGCGGCGGCAGCAACGCCGTGGCGGCCTACCGGCTCCTGCTCGCGCACCCGCTGCTCGGCGGCGCGGTGCGGCGGGTGATCGTGCTGGGCCGCCCGACGCTGTCGCGACCGGTGCAGCAGCTGCTGGGCCGCGTCCGACGTCGAGGTCCTCGTGATCGCTCCGCGCGGCGCCGACTGGCCGGACGCACCCCGCAACGCGAGCGAGGTGCTCCTCGACGCCCCCGCCCGCATGCGCAACGGCCGGATGCGCGCGCCGGAGGGCTGGCTCGACGCCTGGCGCACGGCCGACGAGGCCGCCGAGACGGCGATCGACACGGTGCTCGGTGGAGCCGAGGGCGGTCGTCGTTCCCGAAGCGGAACCCGCGTGACCGGGCCCGCGCTCGCGCGCGCCGTCGCCCAGGTCAGCGCCGCGAACGACGTGCTCGTCGTCGGCTCGTCGAACCCCGTGCGCGACCTGGATCTCGTGGCCCGCTGGGCCGCCCCGCCGGTCGTCGTCGCCAACCGCGGGCTCGCCGGGATCGACGGCACCGTCTCCACGGCGGTCGGGGTCGCGATCGGGCTGCCCGAGCGACGCGTGCGGGCCCTGCTGGGCGACCTGACGTTCCTGCACGACGTGGGCGGGCTGCTGCGGGGGAGCCTGGAGCAGGAGCCGCACCTGCAGCTCGTCGTCGCCAACGACGACGGCGGGTCGATCTTCGCCACCTTGGAACCGGGTGAGCCCGAGCGCGCCGAGGCGTTCGAGCGCCTGTTCGGGACCCCGCACGGCGCGGACATCGCGGCCCTGTGCGCGGGGTACGGCGTCCGGCACACCCGCGTCAGCGACGTCGACGGACTTCTGCCCGCGCTCGCCGCGCCCGGGCCGGGCCTCAGCGTCGTCGAGGTACGCGTGGACCGCAGCGGCAGGCGAGCCCTCGGGGAGCGGTTGGCGGCCGAGGTGGGCGGCGCCGTGGAGCACGCCCTCCAGGACTGAAGTCCCAGGTCCATGTCGAAACTCGCAGACAATTCCCAGGTTCTCCGAAGGGTCCCTCCAGCGCGGAGCTGTGTAGTGGTACTCGACCAAGGAGGCCACCGCCATGAGCACCACCCCCGAGCAGGGCGCCAACGCAGGCGACCAGAACCCCCAGAACCAGCCGACCGAGCCGATCACGCCCGTCGCACCGACCCAGCCCATCGCACCCCTCGTGCCGACCCAGCCGCTTCCGCCCGTCCAGGCGACGCAGCCGCTGCCGGTCGCCCCCGCGGCGCACCCCACCAACCCGTTCACGCCGCCGCACCCCGCAGCGCCGGCCGACCAGCGCGCCGCCTACGAGGCCGCGCAGGCCGCGCAGGCCGCCGCCGCAGCGCAGGCCGAGGCCGTCCGTCGGGCCCAGTGGGATGCGGCCCAGCGCGCCTCGGTGCAGGACCCGGCCCTCATGCAGCAGCAGGTCCGCGAGCAGCAGATCCAGCAGCCGATCGTCCACCAGTCCGCGGCCTACCAGGTGCCTGCGCAGGTCGGCGCCGCGCCGCTGCAGTACGCCCCGCAGGGTCCGCAGGACCCCCAGGTCCCGACGCAGCGCAAGCGCCGCACCTGGATCCCCGTGACGTCCGCCGCCGCGGCCGCCGCGATCATCGCCGCGATCGCCACCGGCGGCGTCGCCTACACGCTCTCCGACCACGGCGACGCGTCCGGCGCGAACAGCCGCCCCGCCTCCATCGCCAGCCTCGGCCAGGACACCAACGACACCGTGCCCGTCTCGGGCTCGACGTCCGACAACCCCGACTGGGAGGCCGTCTCCAAGGCCGTGCAGGCGTCGGTCGTCGCCATCTCGGTGTCCCTGAACGGTGGCAGCTCCGGCGCCGAGGGCTCCGGCGTCATCGTCGACGACTCCGGCCACATCGTGACCAACAACCACGTCGTCGGCGACGCCGACAAGGACAGCATCGAGGTCACGCTCAGCGACGGCCGCATCTTCAAGGCCACCGTCGTCGGCACCGACGCGACCACCGACCTCGCCGTCATCAAGCTCACCGACCCGCCGAAGGACCTCAAGGCCGCCGCGTTCGGCGACTCGTCCAAGGTCGTCGTCGGCCAGCCGGTCATGGCCGTCGGCAACCCGCTCGGCCTGGCCAGCACCGTCACCACGGGCATCGTCTCCGCGCGTCGACCGCCCGGTCTCGACCTCGGGCGAGAACGGCGGCGACGCCACCGTCACGAACGCGATCCAGGTCGACGCCGCGGTCAACCCCGGCAACTCGGGCGGCCCGCTGTTCGACGCCTCCGGTCGCGTGATCGGCATCAACTCCTCGATCGCGACGCTGTCGCAGGAGTCCGGCTCGATCGGCCTCGGCTTCGCCATCCCGGTCGACCTGGTCAAGAACATCGCCGCGCAGCTCGTCGAGGACGGCACGGCCGAGCACGCGTTCCTGGGCGTCTCCCTCTCGGACGGCACCGCGACCGCTGACGGCGTGACCCGCCGTGGCGCGGTCGTCCAGTCGGTCACCGACTCCTCGCCCGCCGCCAAGGCCGGGATCCAGGCCAAGGACACCATCGTCGCGATCGGCGGCCGAGGCCGTCGCCGGCTCCGAGTCGCTCACCGCGGCGGTCCGCGCGCTCCCGGCCGACACGAAGGTCACGCTGACGGTCGTCCGCGACGGCAAGTCGTCGGACATCGACGTCACCCTCGCGGTCCGTCCCGAGTCGGCCGCGTCGCCGAACGGCAACGGCAACCAGCAGGACCCGAACGGCCAGCAGGACCCGAACGGCCAGCAGGACCCGAACGGGCAGCAGGCGCCCAACGGTCAGCAGGACCCGAACGGCCAGCAGGCGCCCGACCTCGGCCAGGGCGACGGCAGCGGCCAGGGCGGCGCCAACGGCCTCCCCAACGGCATGAGCCCCGACGACCTGTGGAAGTGGTTCCAGAGCCAGCAGCAGGGTCAGGGCTGATCGCCCGCACGACTCACTGACCGCCCGGCGGCCGCCGGTCCTCGCACCCCCATCGAGGATCCGGCCGCCGGCTCCGGGCAGATCCTGCCCGGACGGTCAGTCCCAGCGGCTCGCACCCTGAGCCGCGCCCGCGGTCCGACACCGGACCGCCCGACGTCCCGGACCGCACACCCGCGGTCCGGGACGTCGGCGTGCGGGCCGTCGTCAGGCGGGCGTGTGGCCCAGGGCGTGGCGCATGGGCTCCAGCTTGGCCTCGGACTCCGCGAGCTCGGCGGCCGGGTCGGAGGCCGCCGACGATCCCGCAGCCGGCGAAGAGCCGCACGCGGCGGGGGTCGTCCGGGTCGATGTGCGCCGAGCGCAACGCGATGCCCCACTCGCCGTCGCCGTCGGAGCCGAACCAGCCGACCGGTCCGGCGTACCGCGCGCGGTCCATCCCCTCGATGCTGCGGATCAGCTCGCGCGCCGCGACCGTGGGTGTCCCGCAGACGGCGGCCGTCGGGTGCAGCGCGGCCGCGAGGGCCAGCGACGACGGGTGCGCGGCTCGGTCGGCGCGAGGACGCCGGTGACGTCCGAGGCGAGGTGCAGGACGTTGGGCAGGTGGAGCACGAACGGGACGTCGGGCACGTTCGTCGACGAGCAGAACGGCGCGAGCGCGCCGCGCGACCGACTGCACCGCGTACTCGTGCTCCTCCAGGTCCTTCGAGGAGTGCGCGAGGATCGCGGCACGGGCCACGTCGGCGGCCTCGTCGCCGGTGCGCCGGATCGTGCCCGGCCAGCACGCGCGAGGTCACGAGGCCCTTCTCGGACCGCACCAGGAGCTCGGGGGTCGCGCCGACCAGGCCGTCGACGCTGAACGTCCAGCACGACTCGTACGTGTCGGCGAGCCGCTCGAGCGCCCACCGCACGTCGACCGGGTGCTCCGTGCGCGCGTGCACGTCGCGGGCGAGCACGACCTTCTCGACGTCGCCCGCGCCGCACCGCGGCGATGCCCCGGGAGACGACGTCCCGCCACGCCGGCGGCATCGCCGTCCTCGTAGACCACCTCGCCGGGGTCCGTCGGCGGCACCCGCGGTCCGGTCACGTCGCTCAGCGCGGGGTGCGGCGCCGAGGCGCGCGCCCGCGGTGATCGTCGTCAACCAGGTCGTCCCGCCGCGTCGCCCGACCACGACGCTCGGCACGACGACCACGCCGCCGGCGGGGGAGTCGTCGTCGAAGGCGAACGAGCCGAACGCCACGGGCCCGGTGCCCGGGGCCCGGACCTCGTCGCGCACGATCGCGTGCGCGAGCAGCGTCCTGCCAGGCGCGCTCGGCGTCGGCGAACCTCGTCGGGCCCGGTGACCTCGACCCGCAGCGTCTCGCCCCACGCGACGAGCCCGTCGCCGCGCCGCACCCACGCGAGCGGCGCACCGGTCGACGGGAGCAGGTCCAGGAGATCGGCCGCGGAGTGCTGGTCGGCGAGGTCCTCGAGTGCGACCGTGCGGACCACCAGAGGACGGGTGTCCGGGAGCCCCGACGACCCAGGGGCGGAGGGCTGCGGGCTCATCGGCTCCAGCGTAAGCCTCGCTGGGACGCACGCGGCGCAGGCCCTCAGCCGCGCCTCAGGTGGTCGCCGGTTCGTCCTGCGCGCGGCGGACCTGCGACGATGGGGGCATGCCGCGCGCCAGCCTCGAGAAGGACCCGCACGACGTCGCCGTGATGTTCGACGCCGTGGCCGCCCGCTACGACCGCACCAACGACGTGCTCTCGCTCGGTCAGGACCGCGCCTGGCGGCGGGCCACGATCAAGGCCGTCGATGCCCAGCCCGGCCAGACCGTCCTGGACCTGGCGGCCGGCACCGGCACCTCGTCGGAACCCATGGCCGACGCGGGGGTGCGGGTCGTCGCGTGCGACCTGTCCGTCGGGATGCTCGAGGTGGGCAAGCAGCGCCGGCCCGACCTGGCCTTCGTCGCCGGGGACGCCCTGCACCTCCCGTTCGCCGACGAGTCCTTCGACGCGGTGACCATGTCGTTCGGGCTGCGGAACGTCTCGGACGTCGAGAGCGCTCTGGACGAGCTGTACCGCGTGACCAAGCCCGGCGGTCGGCTCGTCGTGTGCGAGTTCTCCCGGCCGACGTTCGCGCCCTTCCGCACCGTCTACACCAACTACCTCATGCGGGCGCTGCCGCCGCGTCGCGCGGGCCGTGGCCAAGGAGCCGGACGCGTACGTGTACCTCGCCGAGTCCATCCGCGCGTGGCCCGACCAGGCGGCCCTGGGCCAGCTCATCAAGGGCACGGGCTGGACGCAGGTCGCCTTCCGCAACCTGACGGGCGGCGTCGTCGCCCTGCACCGCGCCACGCGCCCGGCGTAGGCCCGCCCGCCCGCCGACCCTGCGGCGTTCGGGACGGGTGGTGCGCGAGTGTCCTCCTGTGGCGCCCCACAGGCCACACCGGTCACTCCAGTCCCCGGTGCCGCAGGGTCTGCGCCGCGGCGTACGCGCGAACGGGCCCCGATGCCCTGGCCGGCGCGGGCGCGATGGCGTCGCCGTTCCGCAAGCAGATGCGCGATTGCCGGGTCTCGTCGGCCCTCGGGGTGAACAATGGGTCCGCGACGCCTTCCGCCCGCGGGTGCGGCGTCGTCTCGCCGGGCGATCGACGCTGGTTGTCCGGGCAGTTCAGCGCGATTCACGCGGCCCCTCGACGGAAGTTAGCCGAGCCTTCGCAGACAGCGTTTCAGGCCGTGGTTAGACTCGCCAGATCCGTACGTGAACAACGTCACAAAGTGGGGTCACTGGTGGTGGAGGCAGCACACGATGACGCAGACGTCATCGTCGTGGGCGCGGGCCCAGCCGGGTCCGCGGCCGCATTCCACTGCGCCTCGGCGGGCCTGGACGTGCTGCTCCTCGAGAAGTCCGAGTTCCCGCGCGACAAGATCTGCGGCGACGGTCTGACGCCCCGCGCGGTCGCCGAGCTGGTGCGCATGGGGCTCCCCATCCGCGAGCAGGACGGCTGGATCCGGAACAGGGGCCTGCGCGTGATCGGCGGCGGTCACCGGCTCGAGCTGGAGTGGCCGGAGCTGTCGAGCTACCCGTCGTACGGGCTGGCCAAGTCGCGGATGTCGTTCGACCACACGCTGGCCGACTACGCGCGCTCCGCCGGCGCCAAGCTGCAGGAGCGCACCAACGTCACGGGCGCCGCTGCGCGACGAGCGCACCGGTCGGGTCGTCGGGGTGACGGCCAAGACCGACGGACGGCGACGCCACCTACCGCGCACCGGTCGTCATCGCGGCCGACGGGGTCTCCGCCCGGCTCGCCACCGGCATGGGTCTCGAGAAGCGCATGGACCGCCCGATGGGCGTCGCGGTCCGCACCTACTTCCGCACCCCGCGGCACGACGACGCGTGGATGGAGAGCCACCTCGAGCTCTGGGACGGCGAGCCGCACAAGTCGAACCTGATGCCCGGCTACGGCTGGATCTTCTCGCTCGGTGACGGCACCGCGAACGTCGGCCTCGGCTCGGTGGCGAGCACGGCTGCCGCGACGAAGGTCGACTACCGCGCGCTGTTCGCCAAGTGGATGGCCAACGCGCCCGCGGAGTGGGAGTTCACGCCCGACAACCAGGTGGGCCCGGTGCGCGGCGCCGCGCTGCCCATGGGGTTCAACCGCGGCCCGCTGTACGGCAACGGCCTGATGCTCGTCGGCGACTCCGCCGGGATGATCAGCCCGTTCAACGGCGAGGGCATCGCGTACGGTCTGCAGGCCGGCCGGGTCGCCGCCGACGCGATCGCGCAGGGACTGGCGCGGGGAACCGTGGCCGGTCGCGAGCGTGCGTTCGCCACCTACGAGCGCCGGATGAAGGATGACCTCGGCGGCTACTTCACGCTCGGCCGTGTGTTCGTGCGGCTCATCGAGCACCCGGAGATCATGCGGGTGTGCACGCGTTACGGGCTGCCCCGGCCGCTCGTCATGAAATTCGTCCTGAAGCTTCTGTCCGACTGCTACGAACCACGCGGTGGCGACCTGGTCGACCGGGTCATCGCCGGACTCAGCCGGCTCGCCCCGGCCGCCTGACACCGCACCACCCACGCACGCAAGCCCAAGCATCACCTCGCCGTTGAGGAGTGACGCACGATGACCAACCCCTACGTGCCGCTGCTGTTCCTGATGGGCATCGCCGCCCTCATGGCGCTCGGTGGCGTCGGCACGAGCGTCATCCTGGGTCCGAAGCGGTACAACCGCGCCAAGCTCGAGGCGTACGAGTGCGGCATCGAGCCCACGCCGCACGCCATCGGCGGAGGCCGCTTCCCGATCAAGTACTACCTCGTCGCCATGACGTTCATCGTGTTCGACATCGAGGTCGTCTTCCTCTACCCGTGGGCCGTGAGCTTCACGACACTGGCCTGGTTCGGCGTGGTCGCGATGATCGGGTTCCTGCTGATCATCACCGTGCCGTTCGTCTACGAGTGGCGTCGCGGGGGCTTCGAGTGGGACTGACAGACCGCACGCGTACCGCGGCCCGCACCCGCACCACTGCTTGTCCGGAGGTTTGAGCATGGGGATCGAAGAGGCACCGTCGGGGTTCCTGCTGGCGTCGGTCGAGGACCTCGTCGGGTACTTCCGCAAGTCGTCGCTGTGGCCGGTCACGTTCGGCCTGGCGTGCTGCGCCATCGAGATGATGTCCGCGGGCGCCAGCCGGTTCGACATCTCCCGGTTCGGCATGGAGGTCTTCCGCGCCTCGCCCCGCCAGGCGGACCTGATGATCGTCGCCGGGCGCGTGAGCCAGAAGATGGCCCCCGTGGTGCGTCAGGTGTACGACCAGATGTCGGAGCCCAAGTGGGTGCTCTCGATGGGGGTCTGCGCCTCCAGCGGCGGCATGTTCAACAACTACGCGATCGTGCAGGGCGTCGACCACATCATCCCGGTCGACATCTACCTGCCCGGCTGCCCGCCCCGCCCCGAGATGCTGATCAACGCGATCCTGGCGCTGCACGAGCAGATCGAGAACGAGCCGCTCGGCGCCAACCGGGCGAAGGCCGTCGCCGCCGCCGAGGCCGCCGCGCTGGCCGCGACGCCGACGTCGCACATGACGGGGCTGCTGCAGTGACGGAGAAGGACCTGAAGAAGGACTCGGCCGACGCCGTCAAGCCCGGCGACGGCACGACGGGCGCGCAGCCGACCTCCGAGGCCGCGCTCGAGGCGGGCGGCCAGAACATCGGCACGCGCACGCCCATCGAGATCGTCGAGGTCAAGACCGGCATGTTCGGCGTGACGGGCTCGGGCGACACCTCGGGCTACGGCGGCCTCGTCTCCCCGATCGCGCTGCCCGGCCCGAGCGAGCGTCCGTACGGCGGCTGGTTCGACGAGGCCGTCGACGTCCTGACCGAGGTGCTCGACGAGTCGGGCACCGGCTACGCCAACGCGGTCGAGCAGGTGGTGATCGACCGCGAGGAGATCACCCTGCACGTCCGGCGCGAGCACGTCGTCGAGGTGGCGCAGGCGCTCCGCGACGACCAGGACCTGCGCTTCGAGCTCAGCCTGGGCGTCTCGGGGGTGCACTACCCGCACGACGTCGGCCGCGAGCTGCACGCCGTCTACCACGTGGTCTCGGTGACCCACTCGCGCCGCCTGCGGTTCGAGGTCGCGGTGGCCGACGAGGACCCGCACATCCCCTCGACGGTCGCGGTCTACCCGGCCAACGACTGGCACGAGCGCGAGACCTACGACTTCTTCGGGATCATCTTCGACGGTCATCCCGCCCTGGCCCGCATCGAGATGCCCGACGACTGGCCGGGCCACCCGCAGCGCAAGGACTACCCCCTCGGGGGGATCCCGGTCGAGTACAAGGGCGCCACCGTGCCGCCCCCGGACCAGCGGAGGTCGTACCGATGACCACACCCAACGCCCGAACGACAGCACCCCGGTCGACAGCCAGGGTCGTGGACGGCGACACCGACGGCGTCCCCTCCTTCGAGGCGTCCGGCGGCGACTGGTCCGACATCGCCGAGGAGGCCGCGCGCCTGGGCGAGGAGCGGATCGTCGTCAACATGGGCCCGCAGCACCCGTCGACCCACGGCGTGCTCCGCCTCATGCTCGAGATCGACGGCGAGACGGTGACCGAGGCCCGCGCGGGCATCGGCTACCTGCACACCGGCATCGAGAAGAACATGGAGTTCCGCACCTGGACCCAGGGCGTGACCTTCTGCACGCGCATGGACTACGTGGCCCCGCTGTTCCAGGAGGCCGCGTACTGCCTCGCCGTGGAGAAGCTGCTGGGCATCACGGACGACGTGCCCGAGCGCGCCACGGTCATCCGGGTGCTGCTCATGGAGCTCAACCGGATCACCAGCCACCTGGTCTGCCTGGCCACCGGCGGCAACGAGCTCGGCGCGACGACGATCATGACCGTCGGCTTCACGGCCCGCGAGGAGATCCTCAAGATCTTCGAGCTGATCACGGGCCTGCGCATGAACCACGCGTTCATCCGCCCCGGCGGCGTCGCGCAGGACATCCCCCCGGGCGCGATCGACACGATCCGCGAGTCCCTGGTGGTCGTCCGCAAGTTCTTCAAGCAGCTCGAAGACCTGATGATGGCGAACCCGATCCTGCACCTGCGCCTCAAGGACGTGGGCCACCTCAGCCTGTCCGGGTGCATGGCGCTGGGCATCACGGGCCCGGTGCTCCGCTGCGCCGGCCTGCCGTACGACGTGCGCAAGGCCACCCCGTACTGCGGCTACGAGACCTACGACTTCGACGTCCCGGTGGCCACATCGGCCGACTCGTGGGGCCGCCTCGTGGTGCGCGTCGAGGAGTGCTACCAGTCGATGAAGATCGTCGAGCAGACCCTGGACCGCCTGCAGAAGATGGGCCCCGGCCCGGTCATGGTCGAGGACAAGAAGATCGCCTGGCCTGCGCAGATGGCCATCGGTGCCGACGGCATGGGCAACTCGCTCGACCACATCCGGGAGATCATGGGCACCTCGATGGAGGCCCTGATCCACCACTTCAAGCTGGTCACCGAGGGCTTCCGGGTGCCGGCCGGTCAGGTGTTCCAGACCGTCGAGCACCCGCGCGGCGAGCTGGGCGTGCACCTGGTGTCCGACGGCGGTACGCGCCCCTACCGCGCGCACTTCCGGGACCCGTCGTTCAACAACCTGCAGGCGACGTCGATCATGTGCGAGGGCGGGCAGGTGGCCGACGTCGTCGTCGCCGTCGCGTCCCTCGACCCGGTGCTCGGAGGGGTGGACCGCTGATGTCGGTGGAAGCTGGTCGGACTCCGGGGCAGACGCATCGCACGTCCTACGACGAGCAGACGCACGCGCGCCTGACCGCCGACTCGGACGCGATCGTCGCCCGCTACCCGCAGGCGCGCTCGGCGCTGCTGCCGATGCTGCACCTGGTGCAGTCGCAGGACGGCTACGTCAGCCCCCGGGGCATCGCGTTCTGCGCGTCGCACCTGGGCCTGACCACCGCCGAGGTGTCTGCGGTCGCGACGTTCTACACCCAGTACAAGCGCCACCCGAACGGGGACTACACGGTCGGCGTCTGCATCAACACGCTGTGCGCGGTGATGGGCGGCGACGCGATCTGGGAGGAGCTGTCCGACACCCTCGGGATCGGGCACGACGAGACCACGGACGACGGCCGGATCACGCTCGAGCGCATCGAGTGCAACGCGGCCTGCGACTACGCGCCGGTCGTGATGGTCAACTGGGAGTTCTTCGACAACCAGACGCCCGGCACCGCCCGAGAGCTCGTCGAGACGATCGCGTCCGGCCAGCCGGTCGTGCCCACACGGGGCGCCGACACCGTCGTGCCGTTCAAGGACATGTCCCGCGTGCTCGCGGGGTTCGACGACGGCCGCGCGAACGAGGGCGTCGGCGCCGGCCTGCCCACGCTCCGCGGCGTCGAGCTGGCCCGCGCCGAGGGCTGGACGGCACCCCCGTTCGAGTCCACCGGCACCGGTGCGCCGGCGGGCGCCAACCCGGCGGTCGGCGCCGAGCAGTCCAGCGCCGAGCGGCCCGCCACGACCCCGGGCGACGTCTCGCCCGCGGCCGAGCGCAAGAAGCAGACCTCCGACGATGCGAAGGAGTCCTGATGGCGACCACGCTGACCCCGGTCCTCACGGACACGTGGGACGCCGACCGCTCGTGGACGCTGGCGACCTACGAGGACGCGGGTGGCTACGCGGGCCTGCGTCGTGCCCTGGGCATGCAGGCCGCCGACGTCGTCACGATGGTCAAGGACTCCGGCCTGCGCGGCCGCGGTGGTGCCGGTTTCCCGACGGGGATGAAGTGGGGCTTCCTGCCCGCGCCCGACGGCGGACCGCGCTACCTCGTCGTCAATGCGGACGAGTCCGAGCCCGGGACCTGCAAGGACATCCCGACCATGCTCGCCAGCCCGCAGGTCCTCATCGAGGGCATGATCATCACGAGCTACGCGATCGGCTGCCATCACGCGTTCCTCTACGTCCGCGGCGAGGTGCTGCACGTGTACCGCCGCCTCCTGCTGGCGATCCAGGAGGCCCGCGCGGCGGGCTACCTGGGCACGGACATCCTCGGGTCCGGCTATGACCTCGAGATCACGCTTCATGCCGGCGCTGGTGCGTACATCTGCGGCGAGGAGACGGCGCTGCTCGACTCGCTCGAGGGCCTGCGCGGCCAGCCGCGGCTCAAGCCCCCGTTCCCGGCGGTCGCCGGGCTGTACGCCCGACCGACCGTGGTCAACAACGTCGAGTCGATCGCGTCGGTGCCCGGCATCCTCGTCGGCGGCTCCGACTGGTTCAAGTCGATGGGCACCGAGCGCTCGACCGGGCACGGCCTGTTCTCGCTGTCGGGCCACGTCACGCGGCCCGGCCAGTACGAGGCGCCGCTCGGCATCACGCTGCGCGAGCTCCTGGAGATGGCCGGCGGGGTCCGCGAGGGCCACGAGCTGAAGTTCTGGACGCCCGGCGGGTCCTCGACGCCGATCTTCACGGCCGAGCACCTCGACATCCCGCTCGACTACGAGTCCGTCGCGACGGCGGGCTCGATGCTCGGCACCCGTGCCCTGCAGATCTTTGACGAGACCGTCTCGGTGGTCCGTGCGGTGACGCGCTGGACCGAGTTCTACAAGCACGAGTCGTGCGGCAAGTGCACGCCGTGCCGCGAGGGCACGTACTGGCTGACGCAGGTGCTGCAGCGCATCGAGGCAGGTCAGGGCACGTCGGCGGACATCGACCTGCTGCTCGACCTGTGCGACAACATCCTGGGCCGTGCGTTCTGCGCCCTCGGCGACGGCGCGACGAGCCCGATCACGTCGGCCGTGCAGTACTTCCGGGACGAGTTCGAGGCCGGCACCCACACGCCGGCCGACGTGCTCTTCCCGCCCGAGAACAGCTCGCTGTTCACCTACACGCCGCGCACGACCGGCGTCCTCGCGGGGGTCCACGCATGACGATCCTGTCCAACGTGCCGACCACGAAGCTGGTCCCGTCGGCGCCCGCCGAGGTTCCCGCAGCGCCGACCGACACCGTCACGTTCAGCATCGACGGCATCGAGACCGAGGTGCCCAAGGGCACCGCTGGTCATCCGCGCCGCCGAGGACCTGGGCATCCAGATCCCGCGGTTCTGCGACCACCCGCTGCTCGCGCCGGCCGGCGCGTGCCGTCAGTGCCTGGTCGAGGTCTGGGCGCCCGGTCGCGACGGCGCGCTGTCGAAGATGCCCAAGCCGCAGGCGTCCTGCACGCTGGAAGCAAGCCCCGGCATGCAGGTCAAGACGCAGCACACGTCCCCCGAGGCGGACAAGGCGCAGCACGGCGTCATGGAGATGCTGCTCATCAACCACCCGCTCGACTGCCCGGTCTGCGACAAGGGCGGCGAGTGCCCGCTGCAGAACCAGGCGATGAGCAACGGGCGTGGCAGCACCCGGTTCGTCGACATCAAGCGGACGTTCCCGAAGCCGATCGCGATCTCGACGCAGATGCTGCTGGACCGGGAGCGCTGCATCCTGTGCCAGCGCTGCACGCGGTTCTCCGAAGAGATCGCCGGCGACGTCTTCATCGACCTGCAGAAGCGTGGCGCGAACCAGCAGATCGGCCGGTTCGACACGACGATCCTGGGGTTCGAGGGGGAGGCGCCGCTCGGCGCCGCCGCCGAGGACACGTCGGGCCGCCCGTTCGCCAGCTACTTCTCCGGCAACACCGTGCAGATCTGCCCGGTCGGCGCCCTGACCAGCGCGGCGTACCGGTTCCGGTCCCGCCCGTTCGACCTCGTGAGCACCCCCGGCATCGGGGAGCACGACTCCCAGGGCTCGGCCATCCGCGTCGACCACCGTCGCGGGCGTCGTCCTGCGCCGGCTCGCCGGTGAGGACCCGACGGTCAACCAGGAGTGGATCACCGACAAGGACCGGTTCGCGTTCACCTGGCAGACCTCGCCCGACCGCATCACGACGCCGCTGATCCGGAACGCGGCCGGCGAGCTGGAACCGGCAAGCTGGGTCGAGGCGCTCGACACCGCGGCCGCCGGGCTGAGGGCCGCCGCGTTCCCCGACGACCCGCGCGAGACCGCGACCGGCTGGGCCGTGCTGCCCGGCGGCCGCCTGACGCTCGAGGACGCCTACGCGTACGGCAAGTTCGCGCGCGTGGCGCTCGGCACGAACGACGTGGACGGCCGGGCCCGCCCGCACTCCGCCGAAGAAGAGGCGTTCCTGGGGCACCACGTCGCCGGTCGCACGCTCGAGGTCACGTTCGCGGACCTGGACCGCGCGCCCGTCGTGCTGCTGGTCGGGCTCGAGCTCGAGGAGGAGGCCGGCATCGCGTTCCTGCGGCTGCGCTCCGCGGTGCTCGACCACAGGACCCGTGTCCTGTCGGTCGCCGCCCTCGAGAGCCGCGGCCTGCAACGCCTCAGCGGCACCTTGATCCCGTCGGCACCCGGCACCGAGGCCGAGGTGCTGGACGGTCTGTCCGACGACGCCCTCGAAGCGATCGGCCAGGACGGCGCGCTCATCCTGGTCGGCGAGCGGCTGGCCGGCGTGGCCGGCGGCTTCTCCGCGGCGCTCCGGCTCGCGCGGCGCACCGGCGCCCGCCTGGCGTGGATCCCGCGCCGCGTCGGCGAGCGGTCCGCGGTCGAGGCCGGTCTCCTGCCCACCCTGCTTCCCGGTGGTCGACCGGTCGCGGACTCCGCCGCCCGCGTCGACCTCGCCGCCGCGTGGGGCGTCGAGCACCTGCCGGCCGAGCCCGGACGGTCGACCGGTGAGATCCTCGCCGCGGCCGCGGCCGGGACGCTTGGCGGCCTCGTCGTCGGCGGCCTCGAACCTGCCGACCTGCCGGACCCGGCGCTCGCCCGCGAGGCGCTGGACGCCGTCGACGTTCCTCGTCGCGCTGGAGGTCCGCAGCTCCGAGGTGACCGAGCGCGCCGACGTCGTGTTCCCGGTGGCACCCCCGACCGAGAAGTCGGGCACGTTCGTCACGTGGGAGGGTCGCCCGCGGCCGTTCCCGCAGGCGCTCGAGTCGCACGCCATGGCCGACCACCGCGTGCTCGACCGGCTGGCCGACGCCCTCGGTGTCGACCTCGGCCTGCAGACGCTCGGCGCCGTGCACGCCGAGCTCGACCAGCTCGGTGGATGGGACGGTGCGCGCATCGACGCGCCCAGCGTCCCCGTGGCCGAGCCGCCCGCGATCGCCGACGGGACCGCCCTGCTGGCCACGTGGCACCAGCTGCTCGACACGGGCCGGCTGCAGTCGGGCGAGCCGTACCTGGCGGGCACCGCCAAGCGCGCCGTCGCCCGCATCTCGCTCGGCACGGCGCAGGGCGTCGGCGTCGTCGACGGCGGATCGATCGCGGTCAGCACCGCCGCCGGGACGATCACGCTGCCGGTCGTCATCACCGACATGCCGGACCACGTGGTCTGGCTGCCGACGAACTCGCTCGGCAGCGCGGTGCGAGAGACTCTGCACGCCGACGCCGGCGACACCGTCCGGCTCGCCCCAGGCGCTCGATCGATCGAGGAGGCCAGCGCGTGATCACCAGCCTGCCCGCCGCGGCACTGCCGCCGGTCACCGCCGACTTCAGCAACGACACCTGGTGGATCGTCCTGATCAAGGCCGTCGCCATCGTCGTGTTCCTGCTGGTCAGCGTGCTGTTCGCCATCTGGTTCGAGCGCAAGGTCGTCGGCCGCATGCAGCAGCGCCCCGGCCCGAACGTGCACGGACCGTTCGGCCTGCTCCAGTCGCTCGCCGACGCGATGAAGCTGCTGGTCAAGGAGGACCTGACGGTCAAGGCGGCGGACAAGCTCGTCTACATCGTCGCGCCGATGATCGCGGTGTTCTGCTCGCTGCTCGTGTTCGCGGTCATCCCGTTCGGCCCGGCGGTCGACCTGTTCGGCGTCGTGACGCCGCTGCAGCTCACCGACTTCCCCGTCGCCGTGCTCTACATCCTGGCGTGCGCGGCGGTCGGCGTGTACGGGATCGTCCTCGGCGGCTGGTCCTCGGGTTCCACGTATCCGCTGCTCGGCTCGGTCCGCTCGACGGCGCAGGTGATCTCCTACGAGCTCGCCATGGGTCTCTCCCTGGTCACCGTGTTCATCGTCGCAGGCTCGATGTCGACGTCGCAGATCGTGTCCTCGCAGCACGGGATCTGGTGGTTGATCCCGCTGCTGCCGGCGTTCCTGATCTACATCGTCGCGATGGTCGGCGAGACGAACCGGCTCCCGTTCGACCTCCCGGAGGCCGAGGGCGAGCTGGTCTCGGGCTACATGACCGAGTACTCGTCGATGAAGTTCGCGTGGTTCTTCCTCGCCGAGTACATCAACATGCTCAACGTCTCAGCGATCGCGACGACCCTGTTCCTGGGCGGCTGGCGCCTGCCGGTGCCGAGCACGTTCCTGGACGGCGCCCTCAACCAGGGGTGGTGGCCCGTCCTGTGGTTCGTCACGAAGATCTGGATCTTCATGTTCTTCTTCGTCTGGGTGCGCGGCTCCGTCCTGCGCTTCCGGTACGACCAGTTCATGAAGATCGGCTGGAAGATCCTCATCCCGGCGGCGCTCGCCTTCGTCGTCGTCGTCGCGCTCGTGCAGGGTGCGCTGCACTTCACCGACCTGCCGGTGCAGCGGATCTTCCTCATCACCGGCGGCGTGATCGGGATCGGCGTCATCGTGTCGCTGTTCTTCCCGGAGAAGGCGCCGCCGACACCGCCGAAGCAGTCCGGCCCCAAGGTGTACGACCCGTACGCGGGCGGCTACCCCGTACCGCCCCTGCCCGGGCAGGTGCTCCCGCCCTCGCCGCGCGCGAAGCGGATGGCGGCAGCCAATGCATCGGTGACGGCTGGTCCGTCCGGTGCCGACGAGAGCGACGAGACGAACGAGGTGCACGGTGGCTGACAAGCCCACGCCCCCGAAGGGCCGACCGGCCGGATCCGGCAAGCAGCCGGCCCGCAAGCCTGCGACGCCGCCCGCCATGCCGCCCACGCCCGGCAAGGCCGCCGCGAAGCGACCGACCGGTGGAGAGGTGGCCGTCCCCGACGGGTACCAGTCGCTGATCGAGCCGCGCAACGCCGTGTCCGACTTCTTCGCGCCCGTCGGTGGGTTCGGGGTCACGCTCTCGAACATGTTCCGCCCGACGGTCACCGAGCAGTACCCGTCGGAGAAGGTGCCGACCAAGCCGCGCTACCACGGCCGCCACCAGCTCAACCGGTACGCGGACGGCCTCGAGAAGTGCATCGGCTGCGAGCTGTGCGCGTGGGCGTGCCCGGCGGACGCGATCTACGTCGAAGGCGGCGACAACACCCCCGAGGACCAGCACTCCCCGGGGGAGAGGTACGGCCGCGTCTACCAGATCAACTACCTGCGCTGCATCTTCTGCGGCCTGTGCATCGAGGCGTGCCCGACCCGGGCGCTGACCATGACCAACGAGTACGAGCTGGCCGGACCGACGCGAGCCGGCATGATCTGGGAGAAGCAGGACCTGCTGGCCCCCATGCGCAGCGGGATGCTCCAGGCGCCGCACCCGATGGTCGAGGGCACGACGGACACCGAGTACTACCGCGGCGAGATCACCGGCTCGACCCCCGAGCAGGTCGCCTGGGTCACCGAGCACCGCCCCGACGACCCGACGCTGCCCGGCGGTGCCGGTCTCGACGCCGTCAACGTCCCGGGTGAGACGGCCGCCGTCATGGCCGCCACGGTCGCGGCGGCCACCCGGCAGGGCACCCGATGAACGCGGCCGTGCTGCACGCGCTGAGCTCGACCGGCACGACGTCGACCCCCGAGGCGATCCTGTTCTGGTGCCTGGCGCCGATCATGGTGCTCGCGGCAGCCGGGCTCCTCGTCGTGAAGAAGGCCGTGCACGCCGCGCTCCTGGTGATCACGATCATGATCTCGCTGGCCATCCTCTACATCGCCCAGGGTGCGGTGTTCCTCGGGATGGTCCAGGTGGTCGTCTACACCGGCGCCGTGATGATGCTCTTCCTGTTCGTGCTCATGCTCGTGGGCGTCGACGGGTCGGACTCGCTGGTCGAGACGATCCGCGGGCAGCGCTGGATCGCTCTGCTCGCGGGCATCGGGCTCGCCGGCGTGCTCGTGGGCGTCGTGCTCACGTCCGTGTTCACGTCCAAGGGCTTCACGCCCGAGCAGGTCAACGACAACCCGAAGGGCATCGCGTCGATCCTGTTCGGGCAGTACGTGTTCGCGTTCGAGGTGGTCGGCGCGCTGCTGGTCACTGCCGCGCTCGGCGCGCTGGTGCTCACGCACCGGCAACGGCTCAGCCCGCGGGTCGGCCAGAAGGAGCGTGCCGACGCCCGCGTGGCCGCGGGTGCGGTCCTCACACCGCTGCCGGCGCCGGGTGTGTACGCGCGGCACAACGCGATGGACGTCCCTGCCCTCGGGCCGGACGGCAGACCGCTCGACATCTCGGTCCCGCGCGTGCTGCGCATCCGCGGTCAGGAGGCCGACGCCGACGAGTTCGCCGCACGGATCGACCGGGTCCTCGCGGGTGGGTCGGTGGTGGCCGGCAAGCAGTTCGGCGGCACGGACGACACGCAGTCCGACGCGACGGAGGACAACCGGTGAGCCTGTCCAACTACCTCGTCCTCGCGGCGATCATCTTCGCGCTCGGCGCGACGACCGTCCTGCTGCGGCGCAACGCGATCATCGTGTTCATGGGGGTCGAGCTCATGCTCAACGCCACCAACCTCACGCTCGTCACGTTCTCCCGCATCCACGGCGACCTCACCGGGCAGGTGATGGCCTTCTTCGTGATGGTCGTCGCCGCCGCGGAGGTCGTGGTGGGCCTCTCGATCATCGTGGCCATCTTCCGGACTCGACGCTCCGCCTCGGTCGATGACGTCAACCTGTTGAAGAACTGAGGGGCGGGGACGTGCACACCCTGACAAGCCCTGGTGGCGAGCCTGCCATCAGAGACGATCGCGCCGACGACCCAGACGGTGAAGGCGGGCATCCTGCTCGTCGCGCCGCTGCTCGTCGGCATCCCGCTGCTCAGCGCCGCGGTCCTGCTCCTGCTCGGGCGCCGGACCGACCGCTGGGGCCACTGGCTCGGCGTGCTCGCCTCCACCGCCGCGTTCGTCGTGGGCGCCCTCGTCTTCGTGAAGATGCTGCAGCGACCCGAGGACTCGCGGGTCTTCGACATCGACCTGGGCAGCTGGATCGACGCGGGCTCGTTCCACCTGAACGCCGGGATGCGGCTCGATCCGCTGTCGATGACGTTCGTTCTGCTGGTGACGTTCGTCGGCACGCTCATCCACGTCTATGCGGTCGCGTACATGGAGCACGACGCGGACCGTCGGCGGTTCTTCGCGTACCTGAACCTGTTCATCGCGGCGATGCTCACGCTCGTGCTGGCCAACAGCTACCTGCTGCTGTTCTTCGGCTGGGAGGGCGTCGGACTGGCGTCGTACCTGCTCATCGGGTTCTGGAACTACCGGCTCGACTACGCGGTCGCCGCCAAGAAGGCATTCATCGCCAACCGCATCGGCGACCTCGGGCTCATCATCGCGATGGGCCTGATGTTTGCCACGTTCGGCAGCGTGAGCTTCGACCAGGTGCTCGGTGGGGTCGCTCCTGGGACCAGCCAGGCGGCCGTCAACGGCATCGCGATCATGTTGCTGCTCGCGGCCTGCGGCAAGTCAGCGCAGTTCCCGCTGCAGTCCTGGCTCGGCGACGCCATGGCCGGCCCGACGCCCGTGTCAGCGCTCATCCACGCGGCCACCATGGTGACCGCGGGCGTCTACCTCATCGTGCGCTCGGCGCCGCTGTTCAACGCGGCGCCCGGACGCCCAGCTCGTCGTCGTCTGCGTCGGCGCCGTGACCCTGATCTTCGGGGCGATCGTCGGCTGCGCCAAGGACGACATCAAGAAGGCGCTGGCTGCCTCGACGATGTCGCAGATCGGCTACATGGTCCTGGCCGCCGGCCTCGGCCCCGTGGGCTACGCGTTCGCGATCTTCCACCTCGTCACGCACGGCTTCTTCAAGGCGGGCATGTTCCTGGGCGCCGGCTCGGTGATGCACGGCATGGACGACCAGGTGAACATGCGCCGGTTCGGCGGGCTCGCGCAAGCTACATGAAGATCACCTACATCACGTTCGGCTGCCGGCTGGCTCGCGATCATGGGCGTGCCGCCGTTCTCCGGCTTCTTCAGCAAGGACCACATCATCGAGGCCGCATTCGTCCCGGTCGAGGGTGCGCCGTGGCGGGCCTGGGTGTTCGGCTCGGTCGCGCTGCTCGGCGCGGCTGATCACCGCGTTCTACATGTCTCGCCTCTTCTTCATGACGTTCGAGGGCGAGAAGCGCTGGTCCGACAAGGCCGACGGCAGCCACCAGCACCCGCACGAGTCCCCGAGAGCTCATGACGTGGCCCATGATCGTGCTGGCGTCGGCTCGTTCGGGCTCGGCTGGTACCTGAACGCCGGCAGCAAGTTCGTGGACTGGTTGTCGCCGGTGCTGGGCGCCCCGCACGAGGATGATCCCGTCGTCTCGGCTCTCGCGCTGAAGATCGTCACGCTCCTGCTCGTCGCCGTCGGCATCGCGATCGCCTGGCGCCGCTACGTCTCGTCGCGCGTCCCCACCATCCCGCCGGTCGGCACCTCGCTGACCCGCGCGGCCCGCGTCGACCTCTACCAGGACACCGTCAACGACGTCCTGCTGGTCGAGCCGGGCCAGGCACTCACCCGCTCGCTCGTCTACGTCGACCGCACCGCGATCGACGGGACCGTGACGAGCGTCGGCCGGCTCACCGTCGGCCTCGGGGCAGTCGCCCGTCGAATCCAGACCGGCTACGTGCGGTCCTACGCCGCATCGATGCTGCTCGGGCTCGTCGTCCTCGTCGTCGTCGTCCTGGTCATCCAGAACTGATGGAGCTCACACCGATGTCGTCCTCCTTCCCCTGGCTGACCGCCCTCATCGTGCTGCCCGTGCTCGGCGCGGTGCTGCTCTGGGCGCTTCCGGCCGGTCTTCGCAAGCACACCCGCGCCATCGCGCTCGGCGTGACCTTGCTCGTCCTCGCGGTCGCGGTCGGCGCGCTGCTCGCGTTCGACACGAGCAGTGCCGCAACCGTCCAGCTGTACGAGCAGCAGCCATGGATCCCGTCGCTCGGCGTCTCCTACGCGGTCGGCGTCGACGGGGTGGGCCTCGCGCTGGTGCTCATGTCGGTCGTGCTCGTGCCGCTCGTCGTGCTGGCGGCCTGGCGCGAGCAGGGCTCGCTGACGGTCCCGACGGACAAGCTCCGCCGCTACCTGGCCCTCGTGCTCCTGCTCGAGGCGTTCATCATCGCGGTGTTCTCGGCGCGGGACGTGTTCCTGTTCTACGTCCTGTTCGAGGCCATGCTCATCCCGGTCTACTTCATGATCGGCATGTTCGGCGGGGCGCAGCGGCGGTACGCGGCCGTCGAAGTTCCTGCTCTACTCGCTGGCCGGTGGCCTGATCATGCTCGTCGCGGTGATCGCCCTGTACCTGCAGGGTCCCGGCGGACCGGACGGCTTCCTGACGGCCAACCTGACCGGCCTCGACATCGCACCGACCACCGAGAAGCTGCTGTTCCTGGCGTTCTTCCTGGCGTTCGCGATCAAGGCCCCGATGTTCCCGGTGCACACCTGGCTGCCCGATGCCGCGCAGCAGTCGCCCGCCGGCACGTCCACGCTGCTGGTCGGGGTGCTCGACAAGGTGGGCACCTTCGGGATGCTGACCCTGTGCCTGCCGCTGTTCCCGGACGCGTCGCGGTGGGCCGCCCCGGTGATCATCGTGCTGGCGATCATCTCGATCCTGTACGGCGCTGCCCTGGCCATCGGTCAGAAGGACATCATGCGGTTGATCGCGTACACGTCGGTGTCGCACTTCGGCTTCATCGTGCTGGGCATCTTCGCGTTCACGTCGACGTCGATCGCGGGCTCCTCGCTCTACATGGTCAACCACGGGCTCTCGACGGGTGCGATGTTCCTGCTCGCCGGCTTCCTGGTCGCCCGCCGCGGCTCGCAGGAGATCTCGGCGTTCGGCGGCCTCCAGAAGATCGTCCCGGTCTTCGCGGGCTTCTTCCTCGTCGCGGGCCTGAGCGTGCTGTCGCTGCCGGGTCTGTCCACGTTCATCAGCGAGTTCCTCGTCATCGTCGGCACCTTCGCCCGCCACCCGGCCGCGGCGATCGTCTCGACCCTGGGCGTCGTGCTCGCCGCGATCTACATCCTGTGGCTCTACCAGCGGGTGTTCACCGGCCCGACGCCGGCCGAGCTGGAGGGCACCGTCGAGCTGAAGACCCGTGAGCGGTGGGCGGTCGCCCCGCTGCTGCTCCTCATGCTGATCTTCGGCTTCGTGCCGAAGCCCGCGCTCGACCTGGTCAGCCCGCCGGCGACCGTCACCCTGGAGCAGGTCGGCGTCGCTGATGTGCCGGACGTGCAGCCTGCCGAGTCTGAGGGGAGCAACTGATGTTCACCGCACCCACGATCGACTGGGCGGCCCTGAGCCCCGTGATCATCGTCCTGGGGGCGGCGATCATCGGCGTCCTCGTCGAGGCGTTCGCACCCGCCAAGGCCCGACGGCCCGCGCAGCTCGGGCTCTCGATCGCGGCCCTGGTCGGCGCGCTCGTCGCCGTCGCGGCGCTGTGGCCAGGCGTGAAGAAGACCGGCGGCACCACGGTCCTGGGTGGGTCGCTGCTCGTCGACGGCCCGACGCTCGTCCTGTGGGCGACGACCGCGGCGCTGGCGCTGATCGCGCTGCTGATCATCGCGGACCGCACCGAGACCGGCGAAGACGCGTTCGCTCCCAACGCCGCGGCCGTGCCGGGGTCGGACTACGAGGACGTCGCCCGCCGCAAGGGTGTACGCCAGACCGAGATCTTCCCGCTGGTCCTGTTCGCCACGGGCGGCATGCTCGTCTTCCCCGCGGCCGGCGACCTGCTTGACGCTCTTCGTCGCTCTCGAGGTCCTGTCTCTGCCGCTCTACCTGCTCACGGGCATGGCCCGGCGCCGCCGCCTGCTCTCGCAGGAGGCGTCGATGAAGTACTTCCTGCTCGGTGCGTTCTCCTCCGCGCTGTTCGCGTTCGGCATCGCGCTGGTCTACGGGTACAGCGGCTCGCTGCGCTACTCGGACATCGCGACGTCGATCGGGACGCCGAACGGCATGGAGAGCCTGCTGCTCGTCGGCGCCGTGCTGATCCTGGCCGGTCTGCTGTTCAAGGTCGGTGCCGTGCCGTTCCACACGTGGACCCCGGACGTCTACCAGGGCGCACCGACGCCGATCACCGGCTTCATGGCCGCCTGCACCAAGGTCGCCGCGTTCGGTGCGCTGCTGCGGATCGTCTACACGGTGTTCCCGGACCTGAACTGGGACCTCGGCGTGGTGCTCTGGACGGTCGCGATCCTGACCATGGTCATCGGTACGGTCGGCGCCCTGGTGCAGAGCGACATGAAGCGCATCCTCGGGTACTCCTCGGTCGCGCACGCGGGGTTCATCCTCACGGGCATCATCGCGATGGACCAGGCCGGGATCACCGCGGTGCTCTTCTACCTGCTTGGTGTACGGCGCCGCGACGGTCGGTGCGTTCGGCATCGTGTGGCTCGTGCGCGAGCGGACCAGCAAGGGTGCCGACGGCACGCCGGGCCCGATCCTCGGCGAGGCGACGCACCTGTCCCAGTGGGCCGGGCTGGGCAGGACCAGCCCGATGCTCGCTGTGATGTTCTCGCTGTTCATGCTCTCGTTCGCGGGTATCCCGCTCGACCGCCGGGTTCATCGGGAAGTTCGGGGTGTTCTCCGCCGCGGTCGACGGTGGCGCCTGGCCGCTGGCACTCATCGGGGTGCTCGCCTCGTCGGCGGCCGCGTTCTTCTACGTGCGGATCATCGTCCTGATGTTCTTCACCAACCCCGCGGGCTCCGACGACGACGCGGCCCTCGCGGTCGCGGGTGCGACGGACGTGTCGGCGCTCGCCTACTACGGGTCCGACCCCGTGGGAGACAACGCCGTGGCGAGCGCGGTCGAGACGCTCCTGCAGGCCGAGCCCGACGCGCGGTCCACGATCACGACCACTGTCGTCAAGACCGAGGGGCTGGCCATCGGGGCGATCGTGATCTGCGCGATCCTCACGATCCTGCTGGGCATCGCGCCCTCACCGGTCATCGAGGCGATCCAGAGCGTAGCGACGTTCCTGCCGTGATCCTGTGAAAGTCCGCAGGGACGGGCGTGTGGCGTGGAAGTGCGCGCAGGGAAGATAGGTTCATGCCCGTGACCTCGATGACGGCCTTCCCGCTGGCAGACGCCGCCCTGGGCGAGCGGCTGTCCGCCCGGCTCCAGATCGTCGAGGAGCGGCTCCGCGACGCCGTGACCAATGTCGACCCGCTCGCCGACGACGCCTCGCGCCACCTCGTCAACGCCGGCGGCAAGCGCCTGCGGCCGTTGCTCACGCTGCTGGCGGCCGAGCTCGGTGACGGTGCTCGGCTCGAGGTCATCGACGCCGCCGTGGTCGTGGAGCTCACGCACCTGGCCACGCTCTACCACGACGACGTCATGGACTCCGCGCCGCTGCGTCGCGGTGCGCCGGCCGCGCACGAGGTGTGGGGCAACTCGGTGGCGATCCTCACGGGCGACCTGCTGTTCGCGCGGGCGTCCGCGACCGTGGCTGGGCTCGGGTCCCGATGCCGTGCGCATCCAGGCCGCGACCTTCGAGCGGCTGTGCCTCGGTCAGCTCCACGAGACGGTCGGTCCCCGTCCCGACGACGACCACGTCGCCCACTACCTGCAGGTGCTCGCCGACAAGACCGCGTCCCTGATCGCCACGTCGGCACGCTTCGGTGCGATGTTCTCCGGCTGCCGACCGGACGTGGTCGCGATCGTCACGGCGTTCGGGGAGAAGATCGGCGTCGCCTTCCAGCTGGCCGACGACGTCCTCGACCTGACCTCGGACGGCGCGACCACCGGCAAGACCCCCGGTACGGACCTGCGCGAGCGCGTCCCCACGATGCCCGCGCTGCTCCTGCGCGCCCGGGCGGCCTCGCCCGGCGCGACGTCCCAGGACCTCGAGGTGCTTGCTCTTCTGGACGCGGACCTCACGGGCGACGACGCGCTCGCCCGTGCGGTGGCCGCGCTGCGCGAGCACCCGGTGGTCGGCGAGACCCGCGACCAGGCGGTGGCGCTCGCCCGGTCCGCCGTGCTCGAGCTCGACGCGCTCGACGACGGACCGGTCAAGGACGCCCTGGTCTCCTTCGCGGACGCGCTGGTCGACCGCGCGTCCTGATCCCGGCGCGGGACCGTTCTGACACCATGGCAGCGTCCCGCCTGGGGCTATCTCGGGAGGTCCGACGTGAGCACATCGTGCGCAGCCTGTGGCGCGCCGCTCGCACCGGGTGCCGACCGTTGCCCCGACTGCGGGACCCTCAGCCCGCACCCGCCGGCGCCGGTCGCTCGTCGGGCCCCGGTGCGTCCCGTGCTCGAGGCGGTCGCGGAGATCACTCCGCAGACCGTCGCCCCGGTCGGTCGGCGCGTGCTCGCCTTCACCATCGACGTCCTGGTCCTGGTGCTCGCCGCCGGTGCCGGGTATGCGATCGCGCGGGCCTCGGGCGGCCTGCGGCAGTCCGACGGGTCGTGGCGTATCCCCGCCTTGGCGGTGCCGGGGCTGCTCGTGCTGACCGCGCTGGTGCAGCTGGTCGGGGAGGCCGGCTCCGGTGCCACCGTGGGCAACGGTCTGACCGGCATCCGCACGATGGGTGCGCGGACGCGCCGGCCGGCGGGCTTGGCGTCGATCACGGTGCGGGTGCTGGTGGAGCTCGCGGGAGCGCTGGTCGCGTTGCTCGGGGCGTGGGTGGTCGCGGCGTCCGGCGTGTGGGACCGCTCGCCCGGGCGGCGCGGGTGGCACGACAAGGCCGCCCGGACGGTGGTGCTGCGTGCTCGGTCGGTGCGGGAGGCGGCGGTCGAAGGACCCGGCGCTGCCCCCGCGGTCGCGCGCGCGCTGGGCCCGGTGCCGGACCGGGGTCTGGTGCGGCCTGCGCCCGGGGTGATCGCCCCGCCGCGGGCCGCCCCGACGAGTGTCGGCACCCTCATCGCGGGAGCGCCGGGCCTCGTCCGGCCGACTGTCTGGACGCGATCACCCGTCGGTCGTCGTCGAGCCCGTCGAGCTCATCACCGGCCCGCCCGGGACGCGCCGAGCCAAGCCCGGAACTGCGCCCGAGGGCGTCCCGCTGATCGACGTCCCCAACCGGCTGGTGTCCGGGCTGACGGAGCCGGCCGCCCCCGGCCCGGTCATCGGCGCGCCGGCGACCGAGGCGATCGCCGTCGGCGCCAGGTCGCCCCGACGGATCCCGCGTCTGCCAAGGATCGGGGGGCGGTCGACCTATCGACCGGACGGATTGTTGGAGCCCGAGCTCCGTCCCGCTGACCCCGGTCTGCCCGAGCTCGAGCATGCGCGGCTACGTCCGGACGAACCCGCCGCCCGGGTGACCCCGCCCGGCCTGGTGCTCCTGTTCGACACGGGCGAGCGGTTGCTCGTCGAGGGCAACGGCCTCGTCGGACGGGACCCGGAGAGCGAGCCCGGCCTGGCGCACCTGGTCGCGATCGACGACCCGGACGGCTCGATCTCCCGGGTACACCTCGCGTTCGGCCAGGAGCGCCGCGCCAACCGCCTGTGGTTCGTCGACCGTGGCTCCACCAACGGGACCGTGCTGGTGCGACCCGACGGGACCGAGCTCGCCCTCGCCCCCGGGAAGAGGGCGAAGGTCGAGGCCGGCTGGATCATCCGGTACGGGCAGCGGAGCATCGAGATCCGCAGCCTGTCCGAGCAGGAGGACTAGGCAGAGACCAGGACCTTGGCCTCGGGCAAGCGCTCCTCGCTGTCGACGTCCACGCGCGGCAGCACGCGGTCGAGCCAACCCGGCAGCCACCAGTTGGCACGTCCCAGCAGCTTCATGGTCGCGGGGACGAGGACCATCCGGACCAGCGTCGCGTCGACGAGGATCGCGGTGGCCAGCCCGACGCCGAACATCTTGGTCGCGGCGTCGGCGCCGAGCACGAACGACAGGAAGACGCTGACCATGATGAGGGCGGCCGACGTGATGACCCGCCCGGTCTTGGCCACGCCGTTGACCACGGCCTCGTCGTTCGAGCCCGTCGCCCGATACTCCTCGCGCACCCGGCTGAGCAGGAACACCTCGTAGTCCATGGAGAGCCCGAACAGGATGGCGAACATGAACATCGGGATGAAGGACACGATGGGCACGGTCGACTCGAGCCCGATGAGGTCCGCGCCCCAGCCCCACTGGAACACCATGACCATGACGCCGTAGGACGCGCCGATGCTCAGCAGGTTCAGCAGGACGGCCTTGAGGGGAACGAGCACCGACCGGAACACGAGCATGAGCAGCAGGAACGACATGCCCAGCACCGTGAGGATGAGCACGGGGAGCCGGTCGTTGACCCGCACCCCGACGTCGGCGAAGTTGGCGGTCTGCCCGCCGATGTGGGCCTGCGCGGGGGAGCCGACGAGGGCCGCGGGGAGCACCGCGGCACGTAGCCGCTCGACGGTGTCGTGGGTGGCCTCGTCCTGCGGGCCTGTCGTGGCGTAGGCGACGATGGTGCCGATGTCCCCCCGGACCACCGGTGCGTCGACGCCCGCGATGCCGGGGTCGTCGGCCAGGGCGGTCGCGAGGGTGTCGAGAGAAGCGGCGTCGCCGTTGAGCTGGACCGCGACGATCAGCGGCCCGTTGCGCCCCGGCCCGAAGCCCTGGGCGACCAGGTCGTACGCCTGGCGTTGCGTGAAGCTGGGCGGAAGGGCGCCGTCGTCGGGGATCCCGACGCGCAGCGCGAGCACCGGTGCGGCGAGCGCGAGGAGCAGGGCGGTGACCCCGACCAGGTAGACGCGCGGGTGCCGGGTGACGTGCCGGGTCCAGCGCGCCCAGCCCGGGCTCGTGGCGTGCACGGGCCGGCGTCCGCTGACCCGCTTCCCGGAGATCGCCAGGAGCGCGGGCAGCAGCGTCATCGACGCGACCACCATCACCAGGACGACGAGCGAGATGGCGATCCCGCCCGCCGTCATGAACGGCACCTGCGCCACCGCCAGACCCAGGATCGAGACCACGACGATGCCGCCGGCGAACACGACGGGTCGTCCCGCGGTCGCGATGGACCGGGCGATCGAGTCCTGCACCCCGAGCCCGCGTGCCAGGTACTCCCGGTGCCGGGTCACGACGAAGAGTGCGTAGTCGATGCCGACGCCGAGGCCCACCATCGCGCCCAGGATCGGGGCGTACGACGGGATCACCATGAGGTTCGCGAGCAGCGACATCGCGCTCACGCCCACCGCCAGCCCCAGCACGGCCATGCCGATGGGCAGCGCGGCCGCGACCAGCGACCCGAACGCGAGCAGCAGGATCACCAGCGCGGCCAGGATGCCGACGAGCTCGCCGACGTTCCCCGCCGACTCCTCGTAGGCGAAGTAGAGGTCACCGCCCTTCTCGACGCGCAGGTCCGCGCCGCCGTCGAGGCCCGCGAGGTTCTCGAGGTCCGCCGCCGAGGTCTGCTCGAGAGTCGGGTACTGCAGGCGCAGGAGCGCCACCCGGCCGTCGGGGGAGACCACGCCGGGCTCGTCGCTCGTCCCGGCCAGCACGCCCGCGGGGTCGGTGGTGCCGAGCACGTTCGGGAGCGCGGCCGCCGCAACCTGCAGCCGGGTGAGCGCCGCACGCGCCGGGGCGTCGTCGGCGAACGAACCTCCGTCGGCGGGCGTCACGACGACCTGCGCCGTGAGCCCTGCCTGGCCGGAACCGGCCTCCTCGAGCAGGTCGTTGGCCTGCTGGGAGTCGAGGCCGGGCACGCGGAACGAGTCCTCGAGCTTCGCGCCGAAGGCGCTGGACGCCCCGACGACGAGCACGACGAGCACGAGCCAGGACACGATCACGGTCCAGGGTCGGTGGGCGGCGACACGGCCCAGGCGGTACAAGGTCTGCGACAACATCGGAAGCCTCCAGGTAGGTGGCTTCGATCGTCTCGATGCGCGCGTGCGCGCCACATCGGCCGCGTAGTCCGCTCGGGAAGGGCCGTTCGGCCGGATCGCCGCTGGTTCTTTCGGCCGATCCCGCACGCGTTGTCGCCGTGCCCCCAGTTCCGCCAAGGTGAGGACATGGACGCGATGATCTTCTCCGCCGAGGACGGCTCCGCTCTCGACCCCGAGGTCGAGCGGGCGGCGCGCCTGCGGTGGGCGCCACCGGACAACGAGGTGCCGGGTCAGCTCGGCACGCCCACCATTCTCGCTGTGACCGACGACGCGGCGGTCCTTCTCCTCGCGGTGCGCCACCACAGCGCGGGGCTCCTGCTGACGTTCCAGTTCCTCACGCGGATCGACGCGGAGCCTAGCGGCTTCCCCGATGACAGCTTCATCGGGCTGGAGCTCGGCGACGGTCGTCGCGTCGTCTTCGACCCACACCGGATGAGTGACGAGGACCCGTACGTGCTCAACCACCGGGGCGGCGGAGGCGGCGGGCGTCAGTATGAGCTGACGTTCTGGTTTACCCCCGCGCCGCCGCCCGGAGACGTGACCGTGGTCGTGCACGCGCTCAGGTTCGGGCTGCCCGAAGGGCGGATCGTGCTGCCCGCGGCGGATCTTGCCGCGGCCCGCGCGCAGGTTCGCGAGCTGTGGCCGTGGACGCCCGAGCGCCCGGACCGGTACCAGCCGCCACCGCGGCCCGCGCCGCCCACCGGCGGGTGGTTCGACACGGCGGACTCGTCGCACCAGCCGTAGCCCGTCGTTATGCTGACCGACAATCAGGCGGGTGCCGCGCCGATGCCTGCGACCGGGACGGGGACGCCCATGACCCGCGCGAACCCGTCCCTCGTCGGGACCTCGTGAACGACGACCGGGTCCGGCTCCAGGTCGGTGTCGCCACCGCGCGCGCCGAGCGTGCGCACAACGAGGACTCGGTCTGGACGACGGACGGGGCGTTCCTGGTCGCAGACGGCATGGGCGGGCACGACCGGGGCGAGGTGGCGAGCCGGACGGCGATCGCGGTGCTGCGGGCCCTGGCACAGGGCGTGCCGACGATCGACGACGCCCGCACGACGATCAAGGCCGCGCACGCCGCGGTGCGGGCACTGCCCAAGGGGACAGGTCGCCGACCGGGCACGACGGCGACAGGTGTCGTGCTCACCGAGCACGACGACCTGCCGTGCTGGCTGGTCCTCAACGTCGGCGACTCGCGCACCTACCGGATGGCGGGCGGCGTGCTGGAACAGGTCACGCGCGACCACTCGGAGGTCGCCGAGCTCGTCGCGTCCGGGGTCGTGCCGGCCGAGGAGGCCAGCCGGCACCCGCGTCGGCACGTGGTCACCCGCGTGCTCGGCGGTGGGGCGAGCCAGGTCGACCCCGACGTGTGGCTCCTTCCGGTCAGCCCCGGGGACCGGATGGTCGTGTGCTCCGACGGGCTGACCGACCCGCTGTCCGACGCTCGTATCGAGGCCGAGCTGCGCGCCCAGGAGGATGCTCAGGACGCGGCGGACGGTCTCGTCGCGGCGGCACTCGCGGCCGGTGGCACGGACAACGTCACGGTGATCGTGGTGGACGCGACGTTCACGCGACGGCCTCGATAGCCCGCCGTTCGATCCGGTTGGTGCGGCTCGTTGCGCAGGCCGTCCACGGTGAGGATCACGATCGCGACCCACACGAGCGCGAAGCCGGCCCAGCGTGCGGGCGGCATCTCCTCGTGCAGCACGGCCACCCCGATCACGAACTGCAGGGTCGGCGCGATGTACTGGAGCAGCCCGATCATGGTCAGCGGCAGGCGGCGTGCGGCGGACCCGAACAGCAGCAGCGGGACGGACGTGATGATCCCCGCGGCGGCGACGATGAGGGCGTGGCTGACGCCCTGCGCAGCGAACGTGCCGTCCCCGGCCCACTGCAGCCAGAGCAGGTAGCCGAGCGCGAACGGGCCGAGCACGAGGGTCTCGACGGCCAGCCCGGGCAGCGCCTCGACCGAGGGCCCGACCCGGTTCTTGATGAAGCCGTACAGGCCGAACGAGCACGCGAGCACGAGCGCGATCCACGGGAGCTGCCCGTACCCGAGGGTGAGCACGACGACCGCCAGGGCGCCGAAGCCGAGCGCGACCCACTGCGCGAGCCGCAGCCGCTCGCGCAGCACCACGACGGCGAGGGTGACGGTGACCAGCGGGTTGATGAAGTAGCCGAGCGAGGCATCGACCACCCGGTCGGTCAGCACGCCGAAGACGTACGTGACCCAGTTGATGGCGAGCAGGACCGCCGCGATCGACAGCAGCCCGAGCAGGCGTCGGGTCCGCAGCGCCGTCCAGAATCCCGCCCAGCCGCGCGTCGCGAAGAGCAGGATCGCGCAGAAGATCAGCGACCAGACGACCCGGTGGGCGATGATCTCGACCGGTGTCGCGGGCGACAGCAGCGGGAAGTAGAGCGGCAGGATGCCCCAGAGCGTGTAGGCGCCGACACCGGCCGCCAGGCCCAACCCATCGAGCGCGCCGACCGGGCGTCCAGGGGTCTGTGGCACCCGTCCAGCCTAGGTCGTCGGCGTCTCACGTCTGTCCGCATCGTGGCGGGCTACCGAGGGCGACCTCACGGTCGGACCTACACTGGCCTCTGCACAGTCCCGCAGATGCCGATGATCGCGCACGCTGGACCGTCTCATCTCCCCATGATCGGAAGGCAAGCGCACCCGTGAGCACCCTGCGAGTGGCCATCGTCGGCGCCGGACCGGCCGGCATCTACGCCGCCGACATCCTGTCGAAGACGGACCTCGACGTGAGCATCGACCTGTTCGAGCGCCTCCCGGCGCCGTTCGGCCTGGTCCGCTACGGCGTCGCGCCCGACCACCCTCGCATCAAGCAGATCATCGTGGCGCTGCAGAACGTCCTGTCGCGGGGAGACGTCCGCCTGCTGGCGAACGTCGACTACGGCACGGACCTCAAGCTGGACGACCTGCGCCAGTTCTACGACGCCGTGATCTTCTCCACCGGCTCGATCCGCGACGCCCAGCTGCCGATCCCCGGCATCGAGCTCGAGGGCTCCTACGGCGCCGCGGACTTCGTGTCCTGGTACGACGGCCACCCGGACGTCCCGCGCACCTGGCCGCTCGAGGCCCAGCAGGTCGCCGTCCTCGGCGCCGGCAACGTGGCGCTCGACGTGGCCCGCATCCTGGCCAAGCACGCCGACGACCTGCTGCCCACGGACCTGCCGGCCAACGTGTACGAGGGCCTCAAGTCGTCGCCGGTGACGGACGTGCACGTGTTCGCGCGCCGCGGCCCGGCCCAGGTCAAGTTCTCGCCGCTGGAGCTGCGCGAGCTCGGCCACGTGCCCGACGTCGACGTCATCGTCTACCCCGAGGACTTCGACTTCGACGAGGGCTCGATGGCCGCGATCCACTCCTCGAACCAGACGAAGCAGGTCGTCAAGACCCTCACCGACTGGACGTTGAAGGAGCCGGAGGAGAACACCGCGAGCCGGCGGATCCACCTGCACTTCCTGCACAAGCCGGTCGAGATCCTCGGCGAGGACGGGCACGTCGCGGGACTGCGCACGGAGCGGACCGCGCTGAACGGCGACGGCAACGTGACCGGCACCGGGCAGACCCACGACTGGCCGGTCCAGGCCGTCTACCGCGCGGTCGGCTACTTCGGTTCGCCGCTCGTGGACATCCCCTTCGACGACGTCGCCGGAGTGATCCCCAACCGCGAGGGCCGGGTGGTCGACGTCGACGGCGAGCACCTGCCGGGCGTCTACGCGACCGGCTGGATCAAGCGCGGCCCCGTCGGGCTCATCGGCCACACCAAGTCGGACGCGTCGGAGACCATCCGGCACCTCGGCGAGGACGTGGCCGAGGGTGGCGAGGCGTTCTACACGGCGACCGACCGCGACCCCGAGGCCGTGGTCGAGTTCCTCGCCGGCCGCGGCGTCGACGTCGTCGAGTGGTCGTCCTGGGAGGTCTTGGACGCGCACGAGCGCGCGCTGGGCGAGCCGCACGGACGTGAGCGGATCAAGCTCGTCCCGCGCGACCACATGGTCGCCGTCGCGCTCGGCCGGGCCATCCCGCAGGACTGACCGCCGGGAACCCGTCCGCCTCCGTACTCGTTGCAGGGATGCAGACGAGAGACGGGGAGACGATGGGCCACCAGCACTTCAACGGGTTGAAGACCGCAGCGCTGTTCGGCGTCATGTGGGCGATGCTGCTGGGGATCGGCTGGCTGCTCGGCGGGGGGACGCCCAAGTTCCTGGTGTTCTTCGCCGGCACTCGGGCTGATCATGACGGCCTACAGCTACTGGAACTCCGACAAGATCGCGATCCGCGCGATGCGGGCGCGCCCGGTCAGCGAGCTCGAGGCGCCGGAGATGTACCGCATCGTGCGCGAGCTCTCCACGCAGGCCCGCCAGCCGATGCCGCGCCTGTACATCTCGCCGACCGCGGCGCCGAACGCCTTCGCCACCGGACGCAACCCGTCGCAACGCCGCGGTGTGCTGCACGGAGGGCATCCTCGGGCTGCTCGACGAGCGCGAGCTGCGGGGCGTCCTGGGGCACGAGCTCATGCACGTCTACAACCGCGACATCCTCACCTCGTCGGTCGCCGCCGCCGTGGCCGGCGTCATCACCTCGCTCGCCCAGTTCCTGCTCTTCTTCGGCGGGGGCGGCAACGACCGCGACCGCGGCAACCCGATCGCGCGGCCTCCTGCTCGCGTTCCTGGCGCCCGTCGCAGCGACGCTGGTCCAGCTCGCCATCGGCCGCACGCGGGAGTACGACGCCGACGAGGACGGGGCGACCCTGACGGGCGACCCGCTCGCCCTCGCCTCCGCCCTGCGCAAGCTCGAGCAGGGCACCCAGAACCGCCCCCTGCCGCCAGGACCGCGACCTGGTCGACGTCTCGCACCTGATGATCGCGAACCCGTTCCGCGGCGCCGGCATCGGCAAGCTCTTCGCGACGCACCCGCCGATGGCCGACCGCATCGCCCGCCTCGAGAACCAGGCCAACCAGCAAGGCGGCATCACCCGCTACTGACCGTCTCGACGAGGAGCACCATGACCCGCACGTCCCCGACCCCGTGAGGGCCACCCTCCTGCTCGCCGACGCCGCCAAGGTCTCGGACGGCAAGGTCGACGCCCTGGGCCTCGCCTGGTCGACGACCACGAGCCCGACCCCGCCGGCCGCAGTCATCATCCTGCTGCAGTTCGGCTGGGACGAGACCAACCAGAGCCGCGCCCTGCTCATCGAGCTGCTCGACGCCGATGGCAAGCCGGTGCTCGTGAACGGCCAGAACGGGTTGGGGGCCCTGCGCATCGAGGGCAACGTCGAGGCGGGCCGCCCGGCCGGTGTGCCCGCGGGCACGCCGATCGACGTCCCGCTCGCGTTCGGCATCGGCCCGGGGATCACCCTGACGGTCGGCCAGCGCTACGAGTGGCGACTGTCGGTGGACGGCGAGACGCAGGAGGGCTGGGAGGTCAGCTTCCTGATCCGCCCCTGACATCGATCAGGCGACGCTGACGCCGACGATCGTGGCCACGGCCCACAGAGCCGTGAGCATCACCGCCGGGGTCGGCAGGTAGGTCACGCCCGTGCGCGAGCCCGCGCTCGTCGGGGACGGCCGTTCGGCCTCGATGCGACGGGCGGCGTCGATCGGAGTCGCAGCGCCCGGCAGGAACCGGCCCAGATCGCGGTGCTGGTGCACGATCACGGCATCTGCGGGGTTGCGCACACGGAGCGCGAGCGAGTTCTCGTCTGCGACGACCGCAGTGAGCCGGTCCCAGCGCACGAGCGGCGCGAGGACCATGTGCCGTGTGCGCACACCGGCCTCGGACAGCGAGAGGCGGTCCTGGGCTGTCGTCACCCACGCGTAGCCGAGGAACAGGAGCGGTGCCAGCTTGAGGAGGTAGGCCACGGAGCCGACGTCGGTGACCCACCAGGCGAGCCACCCGACGGCCGGCGTGAGCACGACCGGGAGCGTCTTGCCGGTGCTGGCGACCAGGATGGTCCATCTGGAGCGTCGCGCGGTCTCGATCCCGCCCGTCGGCTCGGTCGGCCGGTACTCGGTCGCCGCGTGGATGCGCAGCAGACGCTGCGGACGAGCGAGCCAGCGCAGCGACGTGTCTCGGGCCGCTCGGCTCGGCACCAACCAACGACCGTCGGCGGTGGCGATCAGGGGGAAGTCGCCCTGAGCGGTCAACCCGTGGACGACGACCATCTGCGGCGCATCGAGCGGTGCCTCGGCGAGGGCGCGCTGGGCGGCGGACGCCTCCCGGTCCGCACGGTGCGCGGCGCCGAGAGCGAGCAGCTCCTCGTCAGGCATCGACTCCATCCGCTCCTGCTCGAGCCGCGACCACTCGGCGTAGTAGTCCTCGTCCTCGTCCTCGTCGTCGTCCGAGTCCCAGACCTGGTCGTCCACAGAACCCTGGGCCCACGCGGCGGCGTGCTCGTTGCCCTGCTCGGCAGCAATGCCCCAGCCGATCCGGACGCGGCTCGTCGTGCGTCCGCGGTCGCCGACCGCCTCGAGTGAGAGCCACGGACCGCCCGTCGGCACCGCGATGAACGTCGCAGGCGCGGTCCCGTCGCGGAGCAGGCGCTCGGCGCCGCGCCGTCGCGCCACCTCGCTGCGCGCCAGGACCACAGCCGCTAACAGGCCGCCCCCGGCGAGCACAAGGGTCCCCGTCGGGTCGAAGGGGTCACCGACGAGCTCGCCCCGCTTCCCGTTCGGCGAGAGCAGCAGGTCGACCTGGTCTCCCACCTTCGGGTACAAGGTCGGTAGGCCGACCTTGACCACGCCACCGTCCTCCGTGCGCACCAGCGCCGACAGGTCGTCGTCGGCGACCTCGACCACGGTGCCCGTCGTCTCGAGGGCCGTCGACCGGAACTGTTCGGTGGACTGCGCGTCGTGGACCCACCAGCCGACAGAGCCGAGCGCGACGAGCACGCCGAGCAGCGCGCCGGCGAGCGGGACGAGCCGCCGACGGAGGAGATCTGCGCGAACGGCCGGACCGCAGTCGGGCGTCACCGGGGAACCCCACGACCGAGCGAGGATCCGCTGCCGGACCGCACCGAGCTCGTCCGCCAGCGCCAGGAGCGTGAGCACCAGAGCGACGACGAGCCACGTGGTCCGGGCGTCGGCGCCCACGGGCGTGACGGCGACGACGACCGCCCCGGCCGCCGCCCAACCGATCGTGGCATGCGGACGCACCACCAGGAACGCGATCGCGGCGATCGTGACGCCCTGCGCGAGCGTGCCGATCGCGTCGACCGTGGCGAGGGTGTCGGCTGGCCCGGTCGTCTCGGTGGCGATCGACGCGATCGTCGCCCCGGCGAGGAGGAGCGGGGCGAGCGTCGTGAGGAATCGACGTGGGACGCGAGCCGACCACTCCCGTGCAGCGGCGGGCGTCGGTTGCCCAGTCTGCGATCCCACGCACGCAGCGTAGATGTCCCCGAGCGCCTGGCCCACGACGATTCTCGATCGGGCTAACGCTGACGGGCCACGACGTTCAGCAGGCTGCACACACCTGCGATGTCCCTACCGGTAGTTGGTGAACTGCAGGTCGGCGTCCACGTCGGCACCCTTGAGCAGCGCGATGACGGCCTGCAGGTCATCGCGGCTCTTGCCGGTCACGCGCAGCTCGTCGCCCTGGATCTGCGTCTTGATGCCCTTGGGGCCTTCGTCGCGCACGATCTTGGCGACCTTCTTCGCGATCTCGCTGCTGAGGCCCTCCTTGATGAGCGCCTCGAGCCGGTACTCCTTGCCCGACGGCTTCGGTTCGGGGCCGTCCTCGCCGGTGTCCAGCGACTTCAGCGAGATGCCCCGCCGGATGAGCTTGGTCTCGAAGACGTCCAGCACGGCGAGCACGCGCTCGCTGGAGTTGGCGATGATCAGGATCTTCTCGCCGCTCCACGCGATCGAGGCGCCCACGCCCTTGAAGTCGTACCGCTGGGCGATCTCCTTCGCGGCCTGGTTCAGCGCGTTGTCGACCTCCTGACGGTCGACCTTGCTGACGACGTCGAACGACGCTTCGCTCGCCATGACACTCCTCCTGCTCGACTGGTCCGTGCCCCAGGGCGGCCAGATCCGTTTCGCTAGCACTGCCCGGGTCTTGCTATCCTTCCACCCGCACGCTGCTCGCGCGGCCGGCCAGCTGAGGCTGGACGGCCCTGGGACGGTGGGCACCACCCTGGCGGGTTACCCGAGTGGCCAAAGGGGGCTGACTGTAAATCAGCTGGCAACGCCTACGGGGGTTCGAATCCCTCACCCGCCACGGCACGGCAGGCCGGTCCCTCAGGGGCCGGCCTGTTGCCGTTCCTGGGCCGCGACGCGCATGCCGTCCATGTCGAGGGCGACCGACCCCGCCCACGTCCGCGCCGGGTAGGCGACCCGCAGCGCATCGGGGTACGGCGACCAGGATGTTCTGCGCGCCGCCGCGCCTCGGCGTGATCGTCAGCCCGGCGAACGCGATGCCCTCGCTGCGCACCGTGCCTTCGCCGAGCTCGACGATGTCGCCCCACGCGTAGGCGAGCACCCGGCTCCCGTTGTCCGGGACCGACCCAGACCTCGACCCCCTCGGGCCCGTACGCGAGCGTGGCGGGCGGTTCATCGACGAGCTGCAGTCCCATGCCGCGCAGCGCGTCTCGCTGGTCCGGGCCCGTCGTCGCGAAGACGAAGGTCCAGCCCTCGTGCCCGTCCCGCTGCAACCACTGCCGCCGACGGAGGTCACCGCGTGACTGGGCGAACCGGCGCGCACCGAGCCCGGCGCCCACGATCAGCACGAAGGTGGCGACCAACCGCAGCGTGGTCGGACGTCCGGTCAAGGCCAGGCCGACGCCCACCAGGAGCACCAGCCCGACCGCGGGGAGCACACGTGTCGCGATGCCTCGAGTGAGGATCACCGGTCGTTCGCCCCCTCGCCCCGATCAGTTGGCGCATCGATTTCACGAGCACCCCGCGGCCCGTGTAACCTTGCTCGCGCTGCCCCGATAGCTCAGTCGGCAGAGCGTCTCCATGGTAAGGAGAAGGTCAAGGGTTCGATTCCCTTTCGGGGCTCTGTGGTGTGTTCGACGAAGTGCCCCGCGCGGGCACGTCGCAGCTCGCACCGACAGTGGCGGGGTAGCTCAGGTGGTTAGAGCACACGGCTCATAATCGTGGTGTCGCGGGTTCGAGTCCCGCTCCCGCTACCACCAGTGAGGCAACAGTGCGTCGGCCGGCGCACAATGACGAGAACGCGGTACCCGTACGGGTGCGAGAGGTGGCATGACCATGGCTAAGAGCTCGGACGTTCGTCCGAAGATCACGCTCGCGTGCACGGAGTGCAAGGAGCGGAACTACATCACGAAGAAGAACCGTCGGAACGACCCCGACCGTCTCGAGATGAAGAAGTTCTGCCCGCGCGACAACAAGCACACGCTGCACCGCGAGACCCGCTGATCTCAGGTCCGCTGAGCATGCAGGTCGACACCGGGTATGCCGGTCGTCAGTACCCGCCGAACGCCGTCTACGAGGTAGGCCGCGAGAAGCTCCGGGAGTTCGCCGACGCGGTCGGTGCCTCCCACCCCGCCCACACGGATCCGTCGGTGGCGCGCGCGCTCGGCTATCCCGACGTGATCGCGCCCCCGACGTTTGCCGTCGTGGTGGCGCAGCGCGCCGAGGCGCAGCTGTTCGAGGACCCCGACGCGGGCATCGACTTCAGCCGTGTCGTCCACGCCGACGAGCGGTTCACGCACCACCGGCCCATCCACGCGGGCGACCGGCTGGTGACGGTGCTGCACGTGGACTCGATCACAGTCCGCGCCGGGCTGGCCATGATCACGACGCGTGCCGAGATCGCCGACGAGTCCGGGACGGCCGTCGCGACCGTCGTCTCCACCCTGGCCGTCCGCCCGGAGGAGTCATGAGCATCGCGCTCGCCGACCTGGCCGTCGGCACCGAGGTCGCGCGTCGCGAGATCACCGTCGACCGCGCCCGCCTGGTCCGGTACGCCGGCGCGAGCGGCGACTTCAACCCGATCCACTGGAACGCCCGCGTCGCGACCTCGGTCGGCCTGCCCGACGTCATCGCGCACGGCATGTGGACCATGGGTGCCGCCGTCAGCGTCGTCGCCGACTGGGTCGGAGACCCCGGCAAGGTCGTCGACTACCAGGTGCGGTTCACGCGTCCCGTGCCCGTCCCGGACCCAGGTGCCGCCACGATCGAGGTCGTCGCGGTCGTCGGAGCCCTGGACGCCGAAGCCGGCACCGCCCGGATCGACCTGACCGTGAGCGTCGACGGGTCGCGGGTCCTGGGCAAGGCGCAGGCTGTCGTCGCGGTCTAGGCGGACGATCGGCCCGTCTGAGCGGGTGCCGGGCCGGTCGTCGTACCGAGCCTGAGCTCGACGGGCAGCTCGCGTGACGACGGCGGCTCGCCCGCGAGCAGGTCCTCGACGGCGTGCCCGATCGCCGCACCCTTCTCCGCCAGCGGCTGCGCGACCGTCGTGAGGATGTCGGGCCCGAGCCACGGCAGGTCCAGCCCGTCGAAGCCGCTCACCGAGACGTCCTCAGGGACGCGCAGCCCGAGCTCGCGCGCGCCCAGCACGACTCCGGACGCGAGCAGGTCGGACTGGCAGGCGATGGCAGTCGGTCGGTCGGCGCCCGCGAGCAGCGCGAGCCCCGCGGTACGGCCGTGCTCGACCAGCGAGGCCGGAGTCTCGTAGATCGCGACGGGAGTGACGCCCGCGTCGAGCACGCCGGCCAGCCGCCGACGGGTGATCTCCCACTCGAGGTGCTGCATCCGGGCCTCGTCGACGAGCCCCTCGGAGCGCAACCGGTTGAACGGGAGGGTGACCGTCGCGATCCGCGTGTGCCCGAGCGCCAGCAGGTGCTCGGTGGCCTGGCGGATGCCGCCGCGGTCGTCGATGCCCACGGAGGCCACGTCGTCGAGCTTCTGCCCCTCGACGAGCACCACGGGGATGTTCCGGCGGCGCAGGCTGGTGAGCACGGGGTCGCCCGTCGTGCCGCCCCACATGATCACCGCGACGTCCATCGCGGCGGTCTCGAGCAGCGGGTCCACGTCCGGGCCGGCCGGGTCGCTGGACCCGGGGATGAGCAGGACGCCGAGGCCGAGGGGGCCGAGCGTGCTCACCAGCCCGTCGAGGACCTGGATGGAGACCGGGTCGCGGAACGAGCGGCCCAACGAGTCGCCGACGACGACGCCCACGATGCCGGAGCGACCGCGGCGCAGCTGCTGCCCGAGCGGGTTGGGGCCGGAGTAGTCGAGCCGGACGGCGGCGTCGAGCACCCTCTGCCGCGTCGCCGACGCGATCGGGCCGGCCCCTGAGAAGGCGAGGGAGGCCGTCGACACCGACACCGCCGCCGCGGCAGCGACGTCGGCCAGCGTGGGGCGGGACGAGGACAGGGCGAAACCTCCGGTTATGCGGCGTGCGGCAGGTGATCTACGACGCGTTCAGGCAGGTACGGCGCGAATCTGTTTGACGCAGCGGCAAGCGTACCCGCAGACTACTGGCGTCCCTCAAATCGATTCGACCGTGTGTTCGCGGAGCGCTCGAATCGATTCGACCCGCACCTCGGACAGCACCGCCCACCACCGTCTCGGAGCCTTTCGTGCCTCACCCCGCCCGCCCCGGGCTGCCCCCCGCCGTGAGTCGAGCCCGCTGGCTCCTCATGGGTCTGTTCACCCTCGCCGGGCTCATCTTCTCCAGCTGGCTCGCCCGGATCCCCACCGTGCGCGACCTGCTGGACCTGTCGACCAGCGAGCTGGGCCTCCTGCTCCTGGTCGGCTCGCTCGGCGCGCTGCTGACCGTGACGTTCGCCGGCATGGTCGTGCAGCGGTTCGGCAGCCGGTCCTCGATCCTCGCCTCGACCGTCGTGTTCGCGGTCGGGTTCCTGCTCATGGGCGTCGGACCGGTCGTGGGGTCGGTGCCGCTGCTCGCGGTCGGCCTCTTCCTCAACGGCGTCGCCATCGCCCTCGGCAACGTGCCGCTGAACGTGGAGTCGGCGCGCATCGAGCGCGCGATGGGCCGCACCGTCATCCCGCAGTTCCATGCCGGGTTCTCCATCGGCGCCGTGCTCGGGTCCGCCATCGGCGCGCTCGCGTCGCACTTCGACATCTCGGTCGCGCTCCAGTTCGCGGTCGTCGCCGCGGTCGCGGTCGTGTGGCGGCTCTGCTCGTTGCGCGACGTCGTGCTCGACGAGGTCCCGGGCGACCGGCCGCGCATCAGCGCGGTCTCCGTGGCGGCCGGTTCTCTCCCTGCGGTGCCCGCCGGCCGCCGGCGCAGGATCGCCTCCGCCCTCGACTCGTGGCGCGAGCCACGCACCCTCCTGATCGGCGTCGTCGTCATGGCCGCGGCGCTCTCCGAGGGCTCCGCGAACGACTGGCTGTCGCTCGCGGTGGTCGACGGGTTCGACAAGCCCGAGGCGATCGGTGCCGCGATGCTGGGCGTCTTCGTCGGCGCCATGACGCTCGTCCGCCTCCTCGGCACGCGCCTGATCGACCGCTACGGCCGGGTCATCGTCCTGCGCACGTCTGGCATCGTCGCGATCGTCGGCCTGCTGCTGTTCGGGTTCGCGCCCACGCTCGCGCTCGCCGGCGTCGGGGTGGTGCTCTGGGGCTTCGGCGCCGCGCTCGCCGTGCCGATCGGCATCGCCGCGGCCTCGGACGACCCGATGCGCGCCGCCGGTCGGGTCGCCGTCGTCTCGTCCTTCGCGTCGGTGGCCTCGATCGCCGCCCCGCCGCTTCTGGGGATCGCCGCGGCTGCCACCGGGGCGCGCCACGCACTCGTCCTGATCGTCGTCGCTCTGGTCGCCAGCGTCGTGCTGGCCGCCCGGGTGGCTCCGGAGAGGGCCACGGCCCACGGCGAGCCCGACACTCTCCCGCTTGCGCTGCTCGCCGACGCCGACCCCGACCCCACCGCGGCCGCCGTCTCCCGGCACGTGGTGCCGACGCAGCGGACACGCCGCCGCCGACCGGTTCGCGTGCCATGACGCGTCCGGTGCAGGACGATCAGGCCGTGACGGTCTCCCACGCGCGCCTCGTCGAGCGGGCCTCCGTCGCCGTCTTCGTCGTCTTCTTCCTCAACGGGTTCAACTTCGCGACGTGGGCTGCACGCCTGCCCGCGATCCGCGACGGCCTCGAGTTCTCGCCCGCCCAGATGGGCGCCCTGCTGCTCGTCGGCGCCGTGGGCTCGCTGGCGTCGTTGCCCCTGTCCGGGATGGTCGTCGAGAAGCTCGGCGCCGCGCGGACGGTCTTCGCGTTCGCGGTCCTGAACGCGTCCGGACTCATCATCGCGTCCGTCGGCGTCGCGCTCGGCGAGGTGCTCGTCGTCGGGTTCGGACTCGTCCTGTTCGGGATCGGCACCGGTGTCTGGGACGCCGCGATGAACCTCGAGGGCGCCGCGGTCGAGCAGCACCTGGGCCGCACGATCATGCCGCGCTACCACGCAGGGTTCTCGTTCGGCACCGTCGGTGCCGCCGGGCTCGCTGCCCTCATGGCCTGGCTGCACGTCCCGGTCGTCGTGCACATCCCGATCGTGGTGATCCTCTCGGTGATCCTCGTCGGGTTCGCGGTGCGCCGCTTCCTCGCCTCGGCCGACGAGCCGGAGGTCTCGCACCACGACGCCCCGAAGAAGGGCGCCCGGGGCGCGCTCGCCGCCTGGATCGAGCCCCGCACGCTCCTGATCGGCCTGATCGTGCTCGCCGCCGCGCTGACCGAGGGCTCGGCCAACGACTGGGTGAGCCTGTCCGTCGTCGACGGCTTCGGCACGAGCGAGGCGCTCGGGGCCCTCGCGTTCGGGGTGTTCGTCGCCGCGATGACGGCGATGCGCTGGTTCGGCACCGCCCTGCTCGACCGTCGCGGCCGCGTCGTCGTGCTGCGCCTGTGCGCCGTGCTCTCGCTGGTCGGACTGCTCGTCTTCGCGCTGGCCGGCCCGCTCTGGCTCGCGGTGCTCGGCATCATCGCGTGGGGCGCGGGTGCCGCTCTGGGGTTCCCCGTAGGCCTGAGTGCCGCGGCCGACGACCAGCGCCGCGCCGCGGCCCGGGTCAGCGTCGTCGCGACCATCGGCTACAGCGCGTTCCTGGCCGGCCCTCCGCTGATCGGGCTGCTCGCGCAGCACGTCGGCTACCGGCACGCGCTGCTCGTCGTCATCGTGCCGATCGTCGCTTGGCCTGCTCGTCGTGAGCGCCGCCGCCCCGCTGCGGGCCGACGCACAGGACTAAACTGGACGCGTGCAGACCGAGCCGAACACCGCCGACTGTTCGCCGGCGACCGTCCCCCCGACGATCGTGTGGCCGGCCGTCCGCACCGAGCGGGACGACGTTCGCCGACCTGACCACGCTCCGCGTCGGCGGCCCGGCCAGCCGGTACGTCGAGACGACGACCGAGGCCGAGCTGATCGATGCGGTGCGCTCCGCGGACGATTCTGGGGATCCGCTGCTGGTCGTCGGCGGGGGCTCCAACCTGCTCGTCTCGGACGCGGGTTTCGACGGGGTCGTCGTGCGGGACGTGCGCTCGGGCGTCGAGGTGCCGGACGCCTCCGCGTGTGCCGGGGCGACGCTGATCATGCCGGCCGGAACCCCGTGGGACGACGTCGTGCAGTACGCGGTCGAGCAGGAGCTCACCGGGATCGAGGCGCTCTCGGGAATCCCCGGTTCCACCGGCGCGACGCCCGTGCAGAACGTCGGCGCGTACGGCCAGGAGGTCTCGCAGAGCATCTCGATCGTGCGCGTCTGGGACCGCGCCCGCGGTCGCGTCCGCACGTTGCCGCTGGTCACGCTCGCGTTCGGCTACCGCACCTCGTTGCTCAAGCGCTCCATGCAGGGTCCCGACGAGACCGACCCGCAGGCCCCCTGGTCGCCGACCCCCCGCTACGTGGTGCTCGACGTGACGTTCCAGCTGCGCCCCGGCGACCTGTCCCGTCCGGTCACCTACCCGGAGCTCGCGCGCACCCTGGGCATCGAGGTGGGCCAGCGCGCGCCGCTGGCGGAGGTCCGCGCGGCCGTCCTCGCCCTGCGGGCACGCAAGGGCATGGTGCTCGACGCCGCCGACCACGACACGTGGAGCGCCGGCTCGTTCTTCACCAACCCGCTGCTGACCTCGTCTCAAGCCGATGCGCTGCCCGCCGACGCCCCCCGCTTCCCCGCGCCGGACGGCCTGGTCAAGACGAGCGCCGCCTGGCTGATCGACCAGGCCGGCTTCGCCCGGGGCTTCGGCGCTCCAGGCCCGGCGACCCTCTCCACCAAGCACACGCTCGCCCTCACCAACCGCGGCGGCGCGACCGCGCAGGACCTGCTGTCGGTCGCCCGGCAGGTGCGCGCGGGCGTCGAGTCCCGGTTCGACGTGCGCCTGGAGCCCGAACCGGTCCTGGTCGGCGTCACCCTCTAGACGGAGTCCGAGCTCGAGCCGGCCCCTCGCGCCGTCAGCCGAGATCGGCACTTTGGCGCGAGACCGGCAGTTCGAACTGCCGATCTCGCGCCAAACTGCCGGTCTCGTCGCGTGTCGGAGCCTCTGGACCGACCTGGGCCCCCAGGAGCGCTCCGCGCACCAGCGCGAGCGCCTCGTCGTCGGCGAGCCCGGCCGCCCGAACCGCCGCGACGTAGTTCTGCGCAGCCCGCCGGGCCACATCGGTGGGCACCGAAGCCCCGGCCGCGATCACCGTGCCCGCCCGGCGTCGCGTCTCGACGACCCCCTCGGCCTCGAGCTCATGGAACGCCCGAGCGACGGTTCCGGCAGCCAGGCCGAGGTCGGTGGCCAGCGCCCGGATCGTCGGCAACCGGTCTCCGGCTACCAGCCGTCCTGCGGCGACGTGCGCGACGACCTGCGCGCGGATCTGCTCGAACGCCGGGACGCCGGAGGTGGTGTCCACCTCCAGCTGCGCACTCATGCGGACGCCCAGGCAGTCGCGGTGTGCGGCGCCGGTGCGGTGACCGTGGCGCGCGAACCTCGGACCGCGACGACTGCCGCCACCACGGGTATGACGAGTGCGACGTACGAGAGCAGGTGCCCGATCGTTCGACGAGCTGCCCGGCCCGAAGGCATCGGCCCAGCGCGGTTCTACGCCCGAGAGCCCGCTGCCGACGAAGAACAGGCACCCGGCGAACGTCCAGGCGATGACCAGCTGGACGCCGGCGAGGATCCGACGGCACGACGTGCGGCGCAAGGCAAGGTCTGCACGGGCCGAGGTGTCGCTGACTGCGGGTCGTCGAGCGACGAGGGCGAGCACGATCAGGCACGCAGCAAGCAGGAGCACCAGTGTGATCCCGATCGCCCGCCCGTAGTACCACCCGGGAAAGGGGCTCGTCGTGCGGACGAACTCGTCGGAGTGCTGGAAGGAGAGCGATCGGCCGCCCGTCCCAGCGACGGCTCCGCCCACCAGGACCACGAGCGCGAGCAGGAGTGCCCAGACGCCCGTCAGGATCGATAGCCCTCGGGGGGCGAGGTCGCGCACCTGCCTCGGTTCGAGCTGTGCGCGTCGGACGTCGCCGACGGGTCGGGGCCACGTCAGCTCGCCCACGGCGACCACCGCTAGGAAGGCGAGCCCGCCGACCAGCGCGAGCGCCGCCTGACCCGGACCGCCCGGCATCAGTGCGCGCAACCCGCCGAAGAACCCGACCAGGATCTGCCCCGGTACGAGCACGAGCGCGATCCAGGCCGTCGCGACGACGCGCCGCCCATGCCGCTCGGCAGCGGTCCAGGCCTCGGAGGTCGTGGTCGGTCCGGTCGTGCGCACGGGCCGCAATGCCCATGCCACCGCGGCGGCCAGACCGAGCACGGCAACGAGCGGAACCAGGAGAAGCATCGGAACCCCCATGTGTCAATGGATCAATTGATTGACACAATGCACCCGCGGGCCGCCCCGTCGTCAAGCGCCAGTTTGTCGGCATGTTCGACCAACCCTGCGGCCCTTGGGTCACGAGTGACCAGGGTGTCGCGTGATTCGCCTCAACCGTCCCATGCGTCCCACCGGTCCCCAGTGCCGCAGGTTCTGCACGAAGGCACGGGCGGCGGGAGCGCGTCGGACCTGCGGGGCCTACTCGTCGGACGCCAGCCAGCCGTCGATGCCCGCCAGCAGCCGGGTCTTCACCTCGGCAGACGCTCGGCTTGCCGTGATCGACGATCGTGCCAGCGCCGCCAGCTCGTCGTCGGTGAAGCCGTGGACCTCGCGCGCCAGCACGTACTGGTCGACCAGTCGCGAGCCGAACAGCAGGGGGTCGTCGGCACCCAGCGCGACGGTGGCGCCCGCGTCCACGAGCGCGCGCAGGGGCACGTCGGCAGCCGACGGGTACACCCCGAGCGAGACGTTGGACGCAGGGCACAGCTCGAGCGCGACGCCCGACGACACCACCCGGTCGAGCACGCGCGGGTCCTCGCCCGACCGCACGCCGTGCCCGAGCCGGTCGGGGCGCAGGTGGTCGAGCACCGCCTCGACGTGCGCGGGTCCGAGCAGCTCGCCGCCGTGCGGGACGGAAGCCAGGCCGGCGTCGCGGGCGATGTCGAAGGCGCGCGCGAACTCGGCGGTGTCGCCGCGGCGCTCGTCGTTGGACAGGCCGAAGCCGACCACGAGGCCCGCGTGGTGCGCGGCCAGCCGCGCGAGGATCCGGGCGTCGAGGGGGTGCCGCATCCGGGATGCGGCGACGATCACGCCGATGTCGATCCCGTGCGCGAGCGACGCCTCCCGAGCGGCGTCGAGCACGATCTCCAGGGCGGGCGTGATCCCGCCGACGAAGGGCGCGTAGGACGTCGGGTCGACCTGGAGCTCGAGCCGACCGGAGCCTTCGGCGGCGTCGTCGGCCGCGGCCTCGTCGACGATCCGTCGCATGTCGGCCTCGCTGCGGACGCACTGGCGCGCCGCGTCGTACAGCCGCTGGAACCGGAACCAGCCGCGTTCGTCGGCGGGCACCTTCAGCGGGTTGCCGTCCAGCAGGGCGTCCGGCAGACGGAGCCCGTGGTGGGCGGCGAGCTCGGCGAGCGTCGAGACGCGCATCGACCCCGTGAAGTGCAGGTGCAGGTGGGCCTTCGGAAGCTGGGCCAGGTCGCGCACCGGGACAGTGTGCCAGTGCGCGACGGAGGTCAGGCGAGCAAGGCCTGGATCCGGCTGATGCCCTCGACGAGGTCGTCGTCGCCCAACGCGTACGACAGGCGCAGGTACCCGCTCGGCCCGAACGCCTCGCCGGGCACGACCGCGACCTCGGCCTGCTCGAGGATCAGTGTGGCGAGCTCCGCGGACGTGGTCGGGGTGACGCCCCGGATCGTGCGGCCGAGCACGCCCTGCACCGACGGGTAGACGTAGAACGCGCCCTGCGGCACGGGCACCTCGAAGCCGTCGATCGCGCTGAGCATCTCGACGATGAGCCGGCGGCGACGGTCGAACGCGTACCGCATCTCCTCGACCGCGGCCAGGTCGTCGGTCAGCGCGGCGATGGCCGCGCGCTGCGACACGTTGGCCACGTTGGACGTCAGGTGCGACTGCAGGTTGGTCGCGGCGGTGATCACGTCGGGCGGACCGATCATCCAGCCCACGCGCCAGCCGGTCATGGCGTAGGTCTTCGCGACGCCGTTCACCACGATCGTCGTGTCCGCGAGCTCGGGTACCACGCGCACGATGGGCGTGAACACCGCGTGGTCGTAGGTCAGGTGCTCGTAGATCTCGTCGGTGATGACCCAGATCCCGTGCTCGAGGGCCCACTGCCCGATGGCGAGGGTCTGCTCGGGGGAGTAGACGGCACCGGTCGGGTTGGACGGCGAGCAGAACAGCAGCGCCTTGGTCTTCGGGGTGCGGGCGGCCTCGAGCTGCTCGACGGTCACCAGGTACCCCTGGTCGGCGCCGGCGAACACCTCGACCGGCACCCCGCCAGCGAGGCGGATGGCCTCGGGGTAGGTGGTCCAGTACGGCGCGGGCAGCAGCACCTCGTCGCCCGGGTCCACGATCGCCGCGAACGCCTGGTAGACGGCCTGCTTGCCCCCGTTGGTGACGAGCACCTGCGACGGCTTCACGGCGTAGCCCGAGTCGCGCAGCGTCTTCGCGGCCACCGCCTCGCGCATCGCGGGCAGGCCGGCGGCCGGGGTGTACCGGTGGTTGACGGGGTCCTTCGCCGCCGCGATCGCCGCCTCGACGATGTACTCGGGCGTCGGGAAGTCGGGCTCGCCGGCGCCGAAGCCGATGACCGGACGACCGGCGGCCTTGAGGGCCTTGGCCTTCGCGTCGACCGCCAGCGTCGCGGACTCGGCGATCGCGGCCAGTCGGGCGGACACGCGGGGACGGGGGGTCGATGTCTGCTCGCTCACGGCTCCCATAGTGGCAGAGGTCACGTGGGGGAGTGCCCACTCATTTCACGGATCGGGCACTCGTCCGGGTCGCGACGAGGTCCCGGTGGGCGACGTCCCGCGGTTCGACCCAGCCGCGCCTGTCGCGTACAGTGGATCCCCGGCGGTTGACATCCGCCATGATGAGCCGTGCCCGGGAAGGGCTGTGGAGCGTCGTGGTGGCGAAGCCTCCGAAGGGTAGTGGCGCAATTGGTAGCGCAGCGGTCTCCAAAACCGCAGGTTGCAGGTTCGAGCCCTGTCTACCCTGCACGCGTTCGGTCGCAGCAGTGACCGGGCGGTGAGCAGGACCGCCGGTCGGTCCGGCGCGACGCGTCGGCCGCTCCGATCGTCGGGCTCCACACGGAACCCGACCACCACGAGACGTAAGGGTCAGACGTGAGCGAAACAGCACCGGCTGCGGCGTCCGACGCCGAGGGTTCGGCGGCGCGCCCGTCGACCAAGCCTGCCCGCAAGGGCACCGAGCGTCCGGGGATGTTCGCCCGCATCGCGTTGTTCTTCCGTCAGGTCAAGGGCGAGCTCAAGAAGGTCGTCCGCCCGACGCGGTCGGAGCTGCTGACGTACACCGGCGTCGTGCTGGTGTTCGTCGCCGTGATCATGGCGTTCGTCACCGTGGTGGACATCGCCGTCGGGAAGCTCACGTTCTTGGTCTTCGGCTGACACCGGCGCTCGCGCCGATCGCCACACCCAGTCGCCCCACGGGCGCACGCCGCCCCGGCACGCCGGGGCACACACGCTAGAGAAGGCAGGTTCGCACGTGTCGCAGGAGTCGCAGGAGCCCACGACGGGCGCCGAGATCGAGCTCGAGGACGCCATCGCGTCGGTCGAGGCCGTCGAGGCATCGGCCGGGGACGAGGGTGTCGAGAGTGTCGACGCCACCGAGAGCGACGCCGCTGACGCCGTCGAGTCCGACGAGGACGTGGAGTCGACCGAGGACGGCGAGTCCGACGAGGACGAGCCCGACGTCGAGGAGGACCCGGTCGCGGCATTCAAGTCCCAGCTGCGCAGCCAGCTCGGCGACTGGTACGTGATCCACTCCTACGCGGGCTACGAGAACCGCGTGAAGGCCAATCTGGAGAACCGTCGCCAGAGCCTGAACATGGAGGACTTCATCTACGCGGTGGAGGTCCCCATGGAAGAGGTCGTGGAGATCAAGAACGCGCAGCGCAAGGTCGTCAAGCGCGTGCGGATCCCCGGGTACGTCCTGGTGCGCATGGACCTGACCGACGAGTCCTGGGGCGCCGTCCGGCACACGCCGGGCGTCACCGGCTTCGTCGGCCACACCCACCAGCCCGTGCCGCTGACGCTCGACGAGGTCTTCTCGATGCTCGCACCGTCGCTCGAGCCCAAGACCGCGACCACCGCCGCCGGTGCCGCCAAGGCCGCCGCAGCGATCAAGGTCGACTTCACCATCGGCGAGTCGGTCACCGTGACCGACGGCCCCTTCGACACCTTGCCGGCGACGATCTCCGAGATCAGCGCCGAGAACCAGAAGCTCAAGGTGCTCGTCTCCATCTTCGGCCGGGAGACCCCGGTCGAGCTCTCGTTCAGCCAGGTCGCCAAGATCTGACCTGCACGAGCTTGCAACCGGGTCATCGCCCACGGCGTAGGCCCACAACACGAAACGGAAGTTCAGCATGCCCCCGAAGAAGAAGGTCACCGGCCTGATCAAGCTCCAGATCAAGGCCGGCGCCGCCACCCCCGCGCCGCCGATCGGTCCGGCGCTGGGTCAGCACGGCGTCAACATCATGGAGTTCTGCAAGGCGTACAACGCGGCGACCGAGTCGCAGCGCGGCAACGTCATCCCCGTGGAGATCACGGTGTACGAGGACCGCTCGTTCACCTTCATCACGAAGACGCCGCCGGCCGCCGAGCTGATCAAGAAGGCCGCCGGTGTGGCCAAGGGTTCGCCCACGCCCCACACCGTCAAGGTCGCCTCGCTCACCAAGGCGCAGGTCACCGAGATCGCCACCACGAAGCTCGAGGACCTCAACGCGAACGACCTGGCCGCGGCCGAGAAGATCATCGCCGGCACCGCCCGGTCGATGGGTATCACCGTCCAGGGCTGACCAGCCCGGACGTCCCAGTGGCAGGGCCATGTGCGGCCCGCAGACCACGACTGCTGATCAAGGAGAACAAGCAGATGGCTAAGCACAGCAAGGCGTACCGCGCCGCCGCCGAGAAGATCGAGGAGGGCACGCTCTACAGCCCCCTCGAGGCTGTCCGGCTCGCGCAGGCGACGTCGACCACGAAGTACGACTCGACCGTCGAGGTCGCGTTCCGCCTCGGCATCGACCCGCGCAAGGCGGACCAGATGGTCCGTGGCACGGTGAACCTGCCCCACGGCACGGGCAAGACCGCCCGCGTCATCGTCTTCGCGACGGGCGAGCGTGCCGAGCAGGCCCGCGCCGCCGGTGCCGACGAGGTCGGCGGCGACGAGCTGATCGACAAGGTCGCAGCCGGCTGGACCGACTTCGACTCCGCCGTCGCCACCCCGGACCTCATGGGCAAGGTCGGTCGACTGGGCAAGGTCCTGGGCCCGCGTGGTCTCATGCCCAACCCGAAGACCGGCACCGTGACGATGGACGTGGCCAAGGCCGTGTCCGAGATCAAGGGCGGCAAGATCGAGTTCCGCGTGGACCGTCACGCGAACCTGCACTTCATCATCGGCAAGACCTCGTTCAGCGACACCCAGCTGGTGGAGAACTACGCCGCCGCGCTCGACGAGGTCCTGCGTCTGAAGCCGTCGTCGTCGAAGGGTCGGTACATCGCCAAGGCGACGTTCGCGACCACGAACGGCCCCGGCATCCTGGTCGACCAGAACAAGACGCGGAACCTGACCGCCGAGGACGACGCCGCCTGACGCTGGCAGCACATGCATGACGAAGACCCGGCCCCCGTGGGGACCGGGCCTTCGTCATGTCTGGGTCAGTACGGCAGCCACTGCGTGATGCAGGTGCCCTCCGCGTTGCTGCACTCCAGGCGAAGCGGCCCGTCGGGCCGGACGTCGAACCGGAAGTAGCCGACGTCGTCGGTGTCGACCGACGCGACGTCGCCGGTGGGCGTCCGCAGGGTCACGTGACCCGGCCGCGGCGGGTATCAGCTGGCCCTCGATCGACGAGGTCTCGACCTCGACCTCCACGCCGAGGGCGTCGCCCTCGAAGACGAGGGTGCGCGACGAGCCACCGGAGCGGTCGCGGACGCCCGCGGGTGCGTCGAGTGCGCCGGAGTCGTAGACGAGCTCCAGGAGCAGCAGGTCCATCTCCAGGCCGGCCCGGGCGTCGACCATGCCCCGGTGGGCGCGGAACGCCAGGTCGGCGCTCGCGAGGACCCGGTCGTACAGGTCGGTCGCGGCGACGGCGGTCACGAGGTCCGTGCCGAGTGCGTCGTCGTCGATCCAGGGTGTGCGGGCGCGGTCATCCGAGTGCCAGGACATCGCGGCCTCCTTCTCCAGCTGTGGGCGCCGTCCAGGCCGCCACGTAGTTCTTGATCGCGGTCGTCTCACGAAGCCGCGCGAGTCCTCGACCCCGGGTGGGGCCGATGGAGCCGATGGGGACGCCGAGCTTCTCGGCGATCTCGGCGTAGCTCAACGGTGGGTCCACCGAGAGCATGAGCAGGACCTCGCGCTGGTGGACCGGGAGCTCGGCGAGCCCGTCCCGCAGCGCGCGCTCGCGCTCGACCAGCAGCATCTGCGCGTCCAGGTCCGACTCGGACGCGCCGTCGAGACGGCCGCCCTGCGGGTCCACCGGCACGGTGCGCTTGTTGAGGTTGGTGACGCGGATGCACTCGTGCCGCGCCGTCGTCGCGATCCAGCCCGGCAGGGCGTGCGGGTCGCGGAGCTTCTCGAGGTTCTCGAGCAGGTTGAGCCAGACCGTCTGCGCCACGTCCTCGGCCTGGTGGGGCGTGAGCCGGAACTGCCGCACCCGCGCGATCACGGCTGGCGCGTGCCTGCGCACGATCTCGGTCCAGGCCCCCTGGTCGCCACCCAGCGCGCCGGCGACCAGTGCCGGCGCGTCCCAGGCTCGGTACGGGTCCTCGTTATCCACTCCTGCATCCTTTCGTCTGAGGAGGTGGACTCCATCATGACGCGCCAGGCGCAGCGTGCCCAGCACGACTACACGCCCGGCAGGATGGCGAAGGTCTGACCGAAGTCGGGCAGCGCGAGTGCCCGTGGCGAGCAGCTAGACGTAGGCGTCCCGCGGCCCGAGCCCCCGTTCGTGCATGAGGCGGGCGATGGCACCCGACACCTGAGGTGCGGCGAAGGACGTACCGCTCCAGCGGGCGAACGCATCCTCGGGGAATGTCTCCGGGTCGTTCGTGAAGTCGGGCGACTGGTCTCCGGCCACGAAGGTCGACAGGACGCCCTCGCCGACGACCGAGCAGTCCACCCACCAGCCCGCGGCTCGTGAACGTGCTGGGCCGCTGGTCTGCGGTCAGGGCCGCGACCGAGATGACCCGGCGGAACGCGGCGGGCCAGACGGGAGTGGAGTCCCCGAAGTTGCCGGCGGCTGCGACGACGAGCACTTCTTCGCCGCGCTCGTCCTCGATCTCGTGGACGACGTCGAGCGCGGCGGCGAGGGCGATCGACGGCTGGTCGTGCTGGGTCTGGGTGCCCAGCGAGAGGTTGACCATCTGTCGCGCCGTCGCGGACCGCGCGGATCATCGCGCAGGCGACCTCGATCTCGCTGCCGTCCCCGGCGGTGGTCAGGGCGCGATACACCGCGGACGTCAGCCGTGGGCGCGACCTGGGCGACGATCCCGCTGACGAACGTGCCGTGGCCGGCAGAGAAGTCGAGGTAACCGTCGGCGGGTTCGTTGTCGAGCGGGTCGACGTTGTTCTCGTCACGCGTGCGTCGCTGCATCGTCCGTGCGCCGGTCGATGCCCGGTCAGCCACCCGTCGGTCGCGCAGGCGCCCGTCGATGCCGGTGTCGATGATCGCGACCTTGGCTCCGGTGCCCTCGCCGGTCGGGTGGACGCCGTAGTCGTCGAACGTCCCGATGCTCGGCACGGCCACTCCGCAGAGCGGCTTCATCAACGGGGCCAGGGGCGTGATGTGCGTCAGCGATGCGGCGACGCCGCGGGTACGCAGCTCGGCCACGATGGCCTCGAGCCGCTCGGGCGTGGCCGGCCGTCGCTGACCACGCGGACGATCCGGTCTTCGAGGTCGGGGCAGCCGACCGGTTGGCGGGTCATCTGGCGGCGGCTCAGATAGGTCTGCATGGCCGGCTCGGCCCAGGACTGCGCGGTCAGCAGGATCTCGCCGCTCGACGACGAGCGACTCGGCGCCGTTCTCGTCGTCCGGCACGTCGAGGCCGACCCCGCGCCCGGTGGACCACCGCTCGCGGACAGCACCGTTCAGACGGAGGCGCAGACCCGGGTCGACGCTGTCGCTGCGCCAGGTCGCTGACCTGGCGCCGCACCCGCGCGCGCACACGCGGGTCGACCTGGTCGGCGCCGCTCGAGCGAGGTAGTCCTCGCCGAACGGGCGCCCGGGTTCGAACCAGGCACGTCCGAAAAAACACTCACGTCTGCTCCCTCGTGTTCCGCCTAGAATTCGCGAAGATGTGCCCGCCCGAGCTCGGGACCGAGCCGCCGACGTCGAACAACAAGCCGTACACCCAGTAGAGGGTCGTGAAGCGCTCCTGATACATGCCCGGCGGCTCCTCTCCACGGCGGAGGCAGACCCGCAGGCCGCAGAGCAGGACGCCATGGCCGCCGTCGCGGTTGCTCGCAGGCGCAAAGACCCAGAGCTCCTGGGGCTGAGCCTACGAGCGCTCGCGTTCAGCTTCGTGTCACGACAGGACGACACGGCCGCGCGTCGCTTGCTGAACGAGGCGGTCCGTGTCGCACGTCGGCACCACCTGCACGCGATCGAGGCCGGCGCGCTGGCCAGCCGGGCGTCTGTGCACCAGGAGCTGGGACAGGCGGCGTCGTCCGCTCGAGACCTCGACGCGGCCCTCGTCGCGATCAGTCGCGCGACCGATGTTGACCCCGACGCGCGCCGGGCATTCCTCGTGCGCGTCCGGGTCTCGCGGGCGGTCGTCGCCCACAACGCCGGGCCGCGTCGCCGACGCCGAGGCGCGCTATTGGGCCCTGCTGAAGGACGCGCACCAGGTCAATCCGCGGACCGCGATGGTCGTGCACAACAACCTCGCCATGGCGCTTGCCGAGCGCGGCGCGTACGACGAGGCCCTCGAACGCGCCGACGCCGCGATCGCGCTGGCGGTCGCACGCACCGGGCAGCTTCGGTCCGGCGCTCCAGTCGCGGGCGTCCATCGCCGTGCCGGGCCGGCCGACTGTCCGAGGGCTTGCAGGACTTCGAACGGTCGGCGCGCGCGTACACGGCCGCGGGGATGCCGCTCGGCGAGTACTACACGAGTACGCCGACGCGATGATGGATCTGCGGCTCTTGCCGGAGGCCACCGCCGCGGCGCAGCGCGCGGTCCACGAGCTCGTCGGCGCGGGTGTCTCCATGATGGCCACCGACGCACAGCTGCGACTGGCCCGGATCTCGCTCCTGACGGGCGATCTCGACGCGGCGCGGGACCTGGCCGACGACGCCGCCGACGCAGCTCGTCGGCAACACCGGGCGGGCTCGCGCGACAAGGCCGTGCTCGTCGGGGTCGAGGCCCGGCAGCGCGCCGGTTCGGCCGGGGTCGGGGAGCTGGTGGCCGCGCGCAGGGCGGCGTCCAGGCTCGAGCGGGCAGGTCATCTGCAGAGTGCCGTCGAGGGCTTCCTCGTTGCCGGCCGCGTCGCCCTCGACCTCGACCGACCGCGGGAGGCCGTCCCGCCGCTCGCCCGCGCGCACGAGCTCGGGCGTCGCGGGCAGGTGCTCCTGCGCGTGCGCGGCAGGCTTGCAGGCGCGATGGCTGCTCGGGCCGGAGCGCATCCGGCCCGGGCGATGGCGGAATGCCGGGCTGGTCTGCGTGACCTCGCGGTGCACCGGTCGAGCCTGCCGACCATCGAGCTGCGCGCCCTGGCGTCCGGCCACGGCGCCGAGCTGGGGGAGATCGGACTCGGCATCGTCCTGGCCAGCGGGATCGCCCGCGAAGACCCTCGCGTGGATGGAGCGCACCAGGGCTGCCGCGCTCGTTGGCGGCGGCTCCCCGGCACGGACGGTGCGCTGGGCGAGCGACGCGGCCCGGTTGCGGGACGCACGGTCGGTCCCGCGCGCTCGGCGGTGCAGCTCGAGGCCGATGAGGAACGACGGGTCCGCGCTGCGGAGTGGACCCGGACGATCGAGCCGCTGCCCGGCCGGGGTCCCGCGCAGGAGCTGCTCGGCCTGGCCGCACTGCGCACGGAGCTCGCGGGGCGCACCCTTGTCGAGCTCGGCCGTCACGAGGGCCAGCTCGTCGCCGTGGTCGTCGATCCGTGGCGAGCTCGGGTGGTCGAGCTGGGTGCCGAGTCCGCCGTCGAGCAGGAGCTGCGCCCGCTGCTCTTCGCGCTCCGCCGGTTGGCGAACCCGCGCGGCCCGGACGCCGCGGAGGCGGCCCGACTGAGCGCCGACCTGCGCATAGGCCGCCTGCGCGAGGTCCTGATCGCCCCGCTCGGCATCGGCAGCGCCGACGAGCTCGTGGTGGTGCCGGTCGGTCTGCTGCACGGCGTCCCGTGGTCCTGCCTGCACGACGGACCGCTGACCCAGGCGCCGTCTGCCACGTTCTGGGTCCGCACGCGCCGTGCGGCCAGAAGCCGGCAGGGCTCCGGCGCCACGGTCCTCGTTGCGGGCCGGACCTCGAGGGCGCGCGCGAGGAGGTCGACGCGCTCGCGGAGGCGAACCCGGGAGCGCTCGTGCTCCGTCCCGAGGTCAGCACCGCGCACGCGGTCGTCTCCGCACTCGCGGACGCCGATCTTGCGCACCTCGCCTGCCACGGCACACCGCGCGCGGACAACCCGATGTTCTCCTCGCTCCTGCTCGCCGACGGCCCCGTCACGGTCCAGGAGCTGCACGGCGCGGGCGTCGCACCGCACCGGTTGATCCTGGCGTCGTGCCACTCCGGTGCAGACGTCGCCTACCTCGGCGACGAGGTTCTCGGGTTCGTCAGCACGATGCTGGCACAGGGAACGGCGGGGGTCGTCGCGAGCATCGCGGCCGTCCCCGACGTGGCGGCGATCGACCTGATGCTCGAGCTGCACCGCGGGCTGCGTGAGGGCATGACGCTCGCGCGCGCCCTGCACGCCGCCCGCGGCCGCATCGACCGGGACAGCCCCGAGGGGTTCGTGAACTGGTGCACGTTCAGCGCTCACGGGGCCGCCTGAAGGCGTCAGCCGTGATGCATCGAGGACATGCCAGACATGCCAGACATGCCGGGCATGTGCGCCTGGTCGCCCGCGTCGGTCGCGGCCAGCCCGGGCACGGTGATCGCCGCGAACAGCAGTGACCCGAGGGTGAGCGCGGCGAGGCGCGTCCCGGTCCCCGCCGGCTCCGCGCTCTGCGGTTCGGGCGGATCGGCGACGACCACGAGAGTGGGCCGCAAGGTCACGCCGAGCAGCACGGCGGCCCCGAGCTGGAGCGCGCCGGCCGCAAGGTCCGCGCCCGACAGCACCCCGTCGAGGAGCGCCGCGGCGATCAGCCATCCGACGCCCCCGACCAGGAGCACGGCGAGCGCGACCCGGGGCGCAGGCGCCGGGCCCCGCAGAGCGAGCACGGCCCAGAGCACCTCCGCCACGCCGAGGGCCGCGAGCGCGACCCCCAGCGTGAGGTGGTGCCCGAGGTGCTCGGAGGCGAGTGCCAGGAGCACGAGCCCGGCGCCGAGGGCCGCGTACGCGGACCAGGTGCGGCCGATGAAGGCGCGGGCGCCCTCGGACGGCAGCGGCACCGCTGTCATCAGGACGTCGCAGCGCGCGTCGTGGCCACCGGTGAGCGGTCGGCGGAGAGCCCGACGCCCAGCAGCAGGATCGCGCTCGCGAAGTGCAGCACGTTGTCGGCGCCGTTCAGCGCCAGGATGTTGGCCGCCGACCCGATGAGGAACAGCCCGACGATGCCGACCAGCAGGTACACGCCGCCCACGGTGGAGTTCACGGCCTTGGCGGACCGGACGGTGCGCGAGCCGAGCAGCAGTGCCGCGCCGACGGCCAGGTGGATGATGTTGTGCAGCGGGTTCACGTCGAACACGACGAGAGCCTTGCCCTGGGTCGCGGCGAACGCGACGTTCGTCGTCACGAAGAAGCCGGCGATGCCGACGAGCAGGTAGACGACGCCGAAGATGGCGCCGACGAGGCGGTTGGTGGACACGAGAACCTCCCGAGGGTGGACGAGCCTGACATCCACCGTTCGGAGCGGTGGCACGGCCGGATGGGCGGATTTGGCCGGCGCGCCGGCGTCACGTACCCTGGGGACATCCAAAGACCGCCGGTCGTCGGACCGCTGTGCTCGCACCTGTGCGTACAGAGATCCGCCCGAAGTCCCGCATCACGCGGAGGCCAGCGCAGGTGAGTGTTCCCGAACGGTTCGGCGTGAGCTGATCCGGACGCCGAGCCCCGCGCCTGCGCGGGGCTCTTTTGTGTGTGGGGCGTGACGACCGGTGGCACCACCATCGGAAGGATTGCCATGGCGAGGCCGGACAAGGCAGCCGCAGTCGCTGAGCTCACGGACCTGTTCCGCGAGTCCAACGCGGCCGTGCTGACCGAGTACCGCGGGCTCACCGTTGCTCAGCTCAAGAAGCTGCGCAAGGCGCTCAGCGGCAACGCAACGTACTCCGTGGTGAAGAACACGCTGACCGCGATCGCGGCCAAGGACGCCGGCCTCGAGGGCTTCGACGACGCGCTTGCGGGCCCGTCTGCGATCGCCTTCGTCTCCGGTGACCCGGTCGAGGCGGCCAAGGGACTGCGTGACTTTGCCAAGGCGAACCCCGCACTGGTCATCAAGGGCGGTGTCCTCGACGGACGCGCCCTGACCGCTGCGGACGTCACCAAGCTCGCGGACCTCGAGTCCCGTGAGGTTCTGCTGGCCAAGGCGGCCAACGTGTTCAAGGCGTCGCTCTTCCAGGCGGCCTACCTGTTCACCGCGCCCGCCGCTCAGGCTGCACGCACCGTCGACGCTCTCCGGCTCAAGCTGGAGGAGTCGACCGAGGTCGCTGCCTGAGCCATCCGGCACAGGCGCTCACACACCCCGCACTCATCAAGTCCTGTAGGCCGCTCCGGCATTCAGGCATCGATCGGAAGGAACCGCCACCATGGCGAAGCTCACCACCACCGAGCTCATCGACGCGTTCAAGGAGCTCTCCCTCATCGAGCTCTCTGAGTTCGTGAAGGCATTCGAGGAGACCTTCGAGGTCACCGCTGCTGCTCCCGTCGCCGCCGCGGCCGCCCCGGGTGCCGGCGGCGGCGCCGCCGAGGCCGAGGTCGAGGACGAGAAGGACTCCTTCGACGTCATCCTCGAGGCTGCCGGCGACAAGAAGATCCAGGTCATCAAGGAGGTGCGCGCCCTCACGAGCCTGGGCCTCAAGGAGGCCAAGGACGTCGTCGACGCCGCCCCCAAGGCCGTCCTGGAGGGTGTCACCAAGGAGGCCGCAGAGAAGGCCAAGGAGACCCTCGAGGGCGCTGGCGCGACCGTCACGCTCAAGTGATCCCCGCTCCGTGAAGGTCGCCTAGACCTCGCGGAGTCCGACGAGGCCCGTACCCCCTGGGGTGCGGGCCTCGTTGCTGTCGCGCGGGCCCTCGTGAACAGGCCGATGGGTGAGTTCTCCCCAGGCAGACTTTCCCCGGACCGCGGTGTGTGCCACCATGTGCGCGGCGCCAATGTCGTCGCCACGTGGCAGCGCAGCTGCTGACACGGACCGGACGCCTTCAGGGATGTCGCCACGAGAGTGGTCGGCGCCAGGGGGTGTCGAAGCGGTGCGAGCAGGGTTGGACTTTCCCTGCGAGCGCGAGTATGCTAGCGCTTTGCGCTGGCCTGTGTCCGCGATCCCGTATAACCCGAGCCCACCTTCGTCGTTCGTACACGACGTCGCGAGGCTTGCCGGCCGGGGGATCGCGCCTAGCCAGGATCAGCGCAGCGTGCACTCGATCCGCTGGGAAGGACCCCTCTTTTGGCTGCCTCGCGCACCCCTTCTGCTCCGACCGCCGACGCCATCGCGAACCGCACCGCATCCCGTCGTATCTCTTTCGCCAAGATCCACGAGCCGCTTGAGGTTCCGGACCTTCTTGGTCTCCAGACCGAGAGCTTCGACTGGCTCCTCGGGAACGAGAAGTGGCAGGCCCGAGTGGCCAAGGCCCTCGAGTCCGGTCGACAGGATGTCCCGGAGACCGCCGGTCTGGAGGAGATCTTCGAGGAGATCTCCCCGATCGAGGACTTCGGCGGCTCCATGTCGCTCTCCTTCCGCGAGCACCGCTTCGAGCCGCCGAAGTACACGGCCGAGGAGTGCAAGGAGAAGGACTTCACCTTCGCCGCGCCGCTGTTCGTCACGGCGGAGTTCGTCAACTACACCACCGGCGAGATCAAGAGCCAGACGGTCTTCATGGGCGACTTCCCGCTCATGACCGAGCGCGGCACCTTCATCATCAACGGCACCGAGCGCGTGGTCGTCTCGCAGCTCGTCCGTTCGCCCGGCGTGTACTTCGAGCGCACGGCCGACAAGACGTCCGACAAGGACATCCTCACGGCCAAGGTCATCCCGAGCCGCGGCGCCTGGCTCGAGTTCGAGATCGACAAGCGCGACAACGTCGGCGTCCGCGTCGACCGCAAGCGCAAGCAGAACGCCACGGTGCTGCTCAAGGCCCTCGGCATGTCCGACGCCGAGATCCGCGAGGAGTTCGCCGCCTACCCCGCGGTGATCGACACCCTCGACAAGGACCACGTCCAGACGCAGGACGAGGCGCTGCTCGACCTCTACCGCAAGATCCGTCCGGGCGAGCCGCCCACGGTCGAGGCCGGTCGCGCGCTCATCGAGAACTTCTACTTCAACCCGAAGCGCTACGACCTCGCCAAGGTCGGCCGCTACAAGCTGAACAAGAAGCTCGGCGAGGACGTCCCGCTGGCGGACTCGGTGCTCTCGCGTGACGACATCGTCGCGACGATCAAGTACCTCGCGTCGCTGCACATCGACATGCCGACCCTGCCCGGCCGCCGTTCCGGCGAGGCGATCGAGCTGCGCGTCGAGACCGACGACATCGACCACTTCGGCAACCGTCGCATCCGCGCGGTCGGCGAGCTCATCCAGAACCAGGTCCGCACGGGCCTGTCGCGGATGGAGCGCGTCGTGCGCGAGCGCATGACGACGCAGGACGTCGAGGCGATCACGCCGCAGACCCTGATCAACATCCGCCCCGTGGTGGCGTCGATCAAGGAGTTCTTCGGCACGTCGCAGCTGTCGCAGTTCATGGACCAGAACAACCCGCTCGCGGGTCTGACGCACAAGCGTCGCCTGTCCGCGCTCGGCCCGGGTGGTCTGTCCCGCGACCGCGCCGGCATGGAGGTCCGTGACGTCCACCCGTCGCACTACGGCCGCATGTGCCCGATCGAGACCCCGGAAGGCCCGAACATCGGCCTGATCGGCTCGCTCGCCACGTACGGGCGGATCAACCCGTTCGGCTTCGTCGAGACCCCGTACCGCAAGGTCATCAAGGGCAAGGTCTCCGACGACGTCCACTACCTGACCGCCGACGACGAGGACCGCCACGTCATCGCCCAGGCCAACGCCCCCCTCAAGGCGAACGGCGCCTTCGAGGAGGACCGCGTCCTGGTCCGCGTCAAGGGTGGCGAGATCGAGTACGTCGCCGGCGAGGCCGTCGACTACATGGACGTCTCCCCGCGCCAGATGGTGTCGGTGGCCACGGCCCTGATCCCGTTCCTGGAGCACGACGACGCCAACCGCGCCCTCATGGGTGCGAACATGCAGCGCCAGGCCGTCCCGCTGGTCCGTTCCGAGGCCCCGCTCGTGGGTACCGGCATGGAGCGGCGTGCGGCCATCGACGCGGGCGACGTCATCGTCGCGACGAAGCCGGGTGTGGTCACCGAGGTGTCCGCCGACCTGATCGTCATCGCCAACGACGACGCGACCACGTCGACGCACCGCGTCGCGAAGTTCCGTCGCTCCAACCAGGGCACCAGCTACAACCAGCGCGTGCTGGTCGACACCGGCGCCCGCGTCGAGGTCAACTCGGTGCTCGCGGACGGCCCCGCCACGGACGAGGGCGAGCTCGCGCTCGGCCGCAACCTGCTGGTGGCGTTCATGTCCTGGGAGGGTCACAACTACGAGGACGCGATCATCCTGTCGCAGCGTCTCGTGCAGGACGACGTCCTGTCCTCGATCCACATCGAGGAGCACGAGGTCGACGCGCGCGACACCAAGCTCGGCCCGGAGGAGATCACGCGGGACATCCCGAACGTCTCCGAGGAGGTCCTCGCGGACCTCGACGAGCGCGGGATCATCCGCATCGGTGCCGAGGTCGCAGCCGGCGACATCCTCGTCGGCAAGGTCACGCCCAAGGGCGAGACCGAGCTGACCCCGGAGGAGCGCCTGCTCCGCGCGATCTTCGGTGAGAAGGCGCGCGAGGTCCGCGACACGTCGCTCAAGGTGCCCCACGGCGAGTCCGGCACGGTCATCGAGGTCCGCACGTTCAGCCGCGAGGACGGCGACGAGCTGCCCGCCGGTGTCAACGAGCTGGTCCGCGTGTACATCGCGCAGCGCCGCAAGATCACCGACGGCGACAAGCTCGCCGGTCGTCACGGCAACAAGGGCGTCATCTCCAAGATCCTGCCCGTCGAGGACATGCCGTTCCTCGCGGACGGGACCGCGGTCGACGTCGTCCTGAACCCGCTCGGCGTGCCCGGCCGCATGAACGTCGGCCAGGTGCTCGAGACGCACCTCGGCTGGGTGGCCAAGCAGGGCTGGGACATCGAGATCGCCGAGGGCGACGACCTGTCCTGGCGCGACGAGGTCCCCGCGATCGCCGCGAAGTCGCCGGCCGGCAACCCGGTCGCGACCCCGGTGTTCGACGGTGTCCCCGAGGCGACCCTCACCGGTCTGCTCTCGGCCACGCTGCCCAACCGCGACGGTGTCCGCACCGTCGGTGGTGACGGCAAGGCGCGGCTCTTCGACGGCCGCTCCGGCGAGCCGTTCCCGGAGCCGGTGGCCGTCGGCTACATGTACATCCTGAAGCTGCACCACCTGGTCGACGACAAGATCCACGCGCGTTCGACCGGCCCGTACTCGATGATCACGCAGCAGCCGCTGGGTGGTAAGGCGCAGTTCGGTGGTCAGCGGTTCGGCGAGATGGAGGTCTGGGCCCTCGAGGCGTACGGCGCTGCCTACACGCTGCAGGAGCTCCTCACCATCAAGTCGGACGACGTCCCCGGACGCGTCAAGGTGTACGAGGCGATCGTCAAGGGGGAGAACATCCCCGACTCGGGCATCCCGGAGTCCTTCAAGGTCCTCCTCAAGGAGATGCAGTCGCTCTGCCTGAACGTGGAGGTGCTGTCCTCCGACGGCGTCTCCATCGACATGAAGGAGAACGACGACGAGGTCTACCGCGCAGCGGAAGAGCTCGGCATCGACCTGTCCCGGCGTCCGAACGCCAGCAGCGTCGAAGAGATCTGACGTCGAGCCCTGCCGCCCTTCCGTGAAGGGTGGGCGGCAGGTGCCCGCACCTTTTAGCAACATTTCCGTTCCGCCGGTGAAAGCAGCCGGCAAGCGAAGGAAGTAGGACCCCCCTTGCTCGACGTCAACGTCTTCGACGAGCTGCGTATCGGCCTTGCCACCGCGGACGACATCCGTGCCTGGTCGCACGGCGAGGTCAAGAAGCCCGAGACCATCAACTACCGGACCCTGAAGCCGGAGAAGGATGGCCTGTTCTGCGAGAAGATCTTCGGTCCCACCCGGGACTGGGAGTGCTACTGCGGCAAGTACAAGCGCGTGCGCTTCAAGGGCATCATCTGCGAGCGCTGCGGCGTCGAGGTGACCCGCTCCAAGGTCCGCCGTGAGCGCATGGGCCACATCGAGCTCGCCGCGCCCGTCACGCACATCTGGTTCTTCAAGGGTGTGCCGTCGCGGCTCGGCTACCTGCTCGACCTCGCCCCGAAGGACCTCGAGAAGGTCATCTACTTCGCGGCGTACATGATCACCTGGGTCGACGTCGACGGTCGGCACGAGGACCTCCCCAACCTCCAGAACGGGATCGACCTGGAGAAGAAGGAGATCTCGGACCGCCGCGACAACGACGTGAACACCCGCGCCACGAAGCTCGAGGGCGACCTCGCCGAGCTCGAGGCCGAGGGTGCCAAGGCCGACGCGCGCCGCAAGGTGCGCGACTCGGCCGAGCGCGAGATGGCTCAGCTGCGCAAGCGTGCCGACCTCGAGCTCGAGCGCCTGGACAACGTGTGGGACCGCTTCAAGAACCTCAAGGTCGCCGACCTCGAGGGCGACGAGATGCTGTACCGCCAGCTCCAGGACCGCTTCGGCAACTACTTCGAGGGCTCGATGGGCGCCGCGGCGATCCAGAAGCGCCTCGAGGCCTTCGACCTCGAGGCCGAGTCCGACTCGCTGCGCGAGATCATCAAGACGGGCAAGGGCCAGCGCAAGACGCGTGCCCTCAAGCGTCTGAAGGTCGTCAACGCGTTCCTCACGACGAGCAACTCGCCCACCGGCATGGTGCTCGACGCCGTCCCGGTCATCCCGCCGGACCTGCGTCCGATGGTCCAGCTCGACGGTGGCCGGTTCGCCACCTCGGACCTGAACGACCTGTACCGCCGCGTGATCAACCGGAACAACCGCCTCAAGCGGCTGCTCGACCTCGGCGCGCCCGAGATCATCGTCAACAACGAGAAGCGGATGCTCCAGGAGGCCGTCGACTCGCTGTTCGACAACGGCCGCCGTGGCCGTCCGGTGACCGGTCCGGGCAACCGCCCGCTCAAGTCCATCTCGGACATGCTCAAGGGCAAGCAGGGTCGGTTCCGCCAGAACCTGCTCGGCAAGCGCGTCGACTACTCGGGCCGTTCGGTCATCGTCGTCGGCCCGCAGCTCAAGCTGCACCAGTGCGGCCTGCCCAAGCAGATGGCGCTCGAGCTGTTCAAGCCGTTCGTCATGAAGCGCCTCGTCGACCTGAACCACGCGCAGAACATCAAGTCTGCCAAGCGCATGGTCGAGCGCGCGCGCCCCGTCGTCTGGGACGTGCTCGAAGAGGTCATCACGGAGCACCCGGTGCTGCTCAACCGCGCACCCACGCTGCACCGTCTGGGCATCCAGGCGTTCGAGCCCCAGCTGGTCGAGGGCAAGGCGATCCACCTGCACCCGCTCGTCTGCGCCGCGTTCAACGCGGACTTCGACGGTGACCAGATGGCCGTCCACCTGCCCCTGAGCGCCGAGGCGCAGGCCGAGGCCCGCATCCTCATGCTCTCGAGCAACAACATCCTCAAGCCGTCGGACGGGCGTCCGGTGACCATGCCCTCGCAGGACATGATCATCGGTCTGTACCACCTGACCAACGACAAGGACGAGCCCGCTCGGCGCCGGCCGCGCGTTCAGCACGGTCTCCGAGGCGATGATGGCGTTCGACCAGGGTTCCCTGGACCTGAACGCGGTCATCAAGATCCGCTTCGACGACCTGGTCCTCACCGAGGAGCAGGCGCCCGAGGGGTGGACCGAGGGCGACCCGCTGCTCTTCGAGACGACCCTGGGTCGTGCGCTGTTCAACGAGCTGCTGCCCGTGGACTACCCGTACGAGAACGGCGTCGTCGACAAGAAGCGCCTCTCGGTCATCGTCAACGACCTGGCCGAGCGGTACCCCAAGGTCGAGGTCGCTGCGTCCCTGGACGCGCTCAAGGAGGCCGGCTTCCGCTGGGCCACCCGCTCGGGCGTCACGATCTCCATCTCGGACGTCGCGACCCCGGCGGCCAAGGCGGCCATCCTCGAGGAGCACGAGGGCCGCGCGGCGAAGGTGCAGGGCCAGTACGAGAAGGGCCTGATCACCGACGACGAGCGTCGTCAGGAGCTCATCGAGATCTGGACGCAGGCCACCGACAAGGTCGCCAAGGCGATGCAGGAGAACTTCCCGAAGCACAACACCGTCTACAAGATGGTCGGTTCGGGAGCCCGTGGTAACTGGATGCAGGTCCGCCAGATCGCCGGTATGCGTGGCCTCGTCGCCAACCCGAAGGGCGAGATCATCCCTCGCCCGATCAAGTCGAACTACCGCGAGGGCCTGTCCGTCCTCGAGTACTTCATCGCGACGCACGGTGCCCGCAAGGGTCTGGCGGACACCGCTCTGCGGACCGCCGACTCGGGCTACCTGACCCGTCGTCTGGTGGACGTCTCGCAGGACGTCATCGTCCGCGAGGACGACTGCGGCACCGAGCGTGGTCTGACCATGCCGATCGGCGTCCGTCGGCCGGTGCGGGCAGCGCGCTGCGTCGCCACGACAAGGTCGAGACGAGCGTCTACTCGCGCACCCTGGCGAGTGACATCGAGGTCGACGGCGAGGTCATCGGTCACGCCGGTGACGACGTCGGCGACGTGCTGCTCGACCGTCTCCTCGAGGCGGGCGTCGACACGCTCAAGATCCGCTCGGTGCTCACCTGTGAGTCCCGCGTCGGCACCTGCGCGCGGTGCTACGGCCGTTCGCTGGCCACCGGCAAGCTCGTCGACATCGGCGAGGCCGTCGGCATCATCGCGGCCCAGTCGATCGGTGAGCCCGGCACGCAGCTGACCATGCGTACCTTCCACACCGGTGGCGTGGCCTCGGCCGACGACATCACGCAGGGTCTGCCCCGCGTCCAGGAGCTCTTCGAGGCCCGCACCCCCAAGGGTGAGGCGCCCATCGCCGAGTTCTCCGGTCGCATCGCGGTCGAGGACGGGGACCGTTCGCGTCGCCTCGTGCTCACCCCGGACGACGGTTCCGAGGAGATCGCCTACCCGATCACCAAGCGCACGCGCCTGCTGATCTCGGACGGCGACCACGTCTCCGTCGGCACCCAGCTGGTCCAGGGTGCGGTCGACCCGAAGAAGGTCCTGCGCATCCTCGGCCCGCGTGCGACGCAGAAGCACCTGGTCGACGAGGTGCAGGTCGTCTACTCCTCGCAGGGTGTGGACATCCACGACAAGCACATCGAGGTCATCGTGCGGCAGATGCTGCGGCGCGTGACGGTCCTCGACTCCGGCACGACCGACCTGCTGCCCGGCGAGCTCGCCGAGCGTGGGCGCTTCGAGGACGCGAACCGCGCTGCGGTGTCCGAGGGCGGCCAGCCGGCCTCCGGTCGTCCCGAGCTCATGGGCATCACGAAGGCGTCGCTCGCGACGGACTCGTGGCTCTCGGCGGCCTCCTTCCAGGAGACCACCCGCGTGCTCACCGAGGCGGCGATGTCGGGTCGTTCCGACCCGCTGCTCGGCCTCAAGGAGAACGTCATCCTCGGCAAGCTCATCCCGGCCGGAACGGGTCTGCCCCGCTACGGCAACATCGCGGTCGAGCCCACCGAGGAGGCCAAGGCCGAGCTGTACCCGACCTTCGGCTACGACGAGATCGACTTCCCCGCCCTGGGCCTCGGCTCCGGCGAGGCGATCCCGCTCGAGGACATCGACTTCGGCGACTACCGCTGATCGGTTCTTCCGTTCCATCCCCGAGGGGGCTCACCATCCGGTGGGCCCCCTCGGGCGTTCTCAGCTGGTGACGATCTGGTCGTTCGTCGCGCCGGCGAGGGCCTGCAGGAAGTACTGCGCGAGCAGGAACCGGTCGTCGATCGAGAGGTTCCCGGTGACGCCGACCCAGCCGTCGCCGCCCACGAGCGCGTGCAGCGCGGCCGGGTTGATCGCGGACGGTGCGCCCAGGCCGATCGCGAACGTCCGGTTCCCCGGGGTCACGTCCGCGATCCACGCGGGGGAGTTCTCCTGGCCGTCGGTCAGGACCACGAGCGCGGTGTCGTCGAACCCTGCGGCACCGGCGACGGCGGCCTGCCCGGCCAGCACGCCGTCCCCGATGGACGTCATCCCGGCGGGGTTGGGTGCGTGGGCGGCGACCGCGGCCTGCGCCGCGGCGCGCCCGGGTCCGAAGTTCTCGGGACCGACCGTCGTCACCGCGAGCACCGTCGTCGCGTCCTGGTCGAACCGCACCACCCCGACGCCGTGGCTCGGCTGCACCACCGAGAGGAACACCGCGGCGGCATCCTTGAGCACGTCGACCCGACGACGCCCGTCGCCGGCGTCGTCGAGCATCGAGCCGGACGCGTCCAGGACCAGCCCGACCGCGACCGAGACCGGCCGACAGGGACGTCGCGGCGACCGGCACCACCCATTCCTGGTCCGTCTCGGGGCACCTGACGGTCACGGTGCCGGTCGCGGTCGTGCCCGCCGCCCCGGCAGTCCACGAGACCCACACGCGGCCCTGGGTCGTGGCGGCCACGCCGGGTCCGGTGACGTGCACGCTGGCACCCAGCGGCAGGTCGAACCCCGGGCTGAGGCTGGCGACGAGGGTCACGTCGTGCGTGCCCGAGACGTCGAAGACCACCGCCTGCGCCGACGTCTCGCCCTCGACCACCTGCAGGTCGAGCGCCGTGGTCACGACGTCGACCGACAGGCCGTCGGTGGCGGCATAGGCGTCCAGCGCGAGCCGCAGGAGCGCCGCCGACGTCTCCAGGACCACACCCTCGGCCTCCGACCACGCGGGTTGGAACGACGCCCCGCACTCGATCGTCCAGGCGTGCACGATCGGCAGCGCGGGGTTCGCGAAGTGCCGGGAGAACGAGTAGTCGTCGCTCGCGCCGGACGTCGGGTAGAGCGTCATGGCCTGCTCGACGGGCCACACGGTCCCGCGCACGGCGAGGGCCTCGGCGCTCATCGCGTCGGCCAGCGTGCTGCCGACGGTCAGGTCGTGCGCGGTCAGGTACTCGCCGATCGCGTCGCCCAGCCGGCCCCGGACGCTGTCGATCGCCGGGTTGAGGAAGCTCTGCGACGCGTCGGCGGTCTGGTCGGTGTCCGACCCCCAGCTGTACAGGACCACCGGGACCGCGCTGTGCACGTCGACGAGCCAGCGGACCGGGAAGGTGTCGAGGAGCCAGACGACGTTCTGGGTCTCCGGTTCGGAGGCCGCCGACGGACCCCGGTACACGGTCGCGTTGCACGGGTCGGACGAGGTGTTGACGCCGGCGTCCGGCGCGAACTTGGCGATGTGGTCCCAGAGGAAGTCGAAGTTCCGGTTGATGTCCACGCCGACGCAGCCGCCGCCGTTCGGTCGACGATTCTTGCGCCACAGTGCCTCGGTCGTCTGGCTGTGCACCCGGCCGTCCGGGTTGACGCACGCGAACACGTACAGGTCCAGCGTCTGCATCACCCGGTGCACCTCGGCGGCGCTGAACGACGCGCCGCCGTAGCCGAGCCCGGTGCCGGACGCGTACGCCTCCAGCAGGTCCGCGGCCAGGCTGACGCACAGCTCCGGCGGCACCCACTCCCGGGCGTGCACGCCGCCGAGGATCGCGAGACCGTCCGGACCGTCGGTGCGCGCGCCGACCCGCAGCACGTGGGCCGTTCGGCCGTCGTGCGTGGGGTGCGGCACCGCGTGCAGGCTGCTGGTGGTCGGATAGGCGGCCGCGAGGCTCACCAGGGCTGCGTCGAGCTCGTCGGTGGTGGAGTACACGTCCTCACTCCTTCCGGCCGAGCCCGCGGGGCACGGCTGCCCGGTCGGCGTACCGCCCGCCGGGGGAGACCTCCCGGCGGGCGTTCTCGGTTGCGGCGGTCACGTCCTCGACCACCTCGATCGACGGGCCGCCGGCCCGTCCGGCACGTGCCGTCACCTCGGTGTCCTCGAGCAGGACCTGGAGCGCGAGGCCGCCGCCGTCCCGCACCGCGACCACGCGGCACGGGACGTCGGCACGGGACTCGGCGAGGAACGCGCGCAACGTCGACGCATCTCCGGTGACCCGGCAGCGCAGGAGCGTCACCGGGACTCCAGGGCGGCTGCCGCCGTGCGCAGGGCATCGGCCAGCGAGGCGTTGTCCGGTCCCGCGCCACGACCTCGGGCACCGAGGCAGTGGAGCAGCTCCTTCAGGCTCGAGCCGTTGCGCCGCAGATAGGTGTCGAGCGACTTGGCCAGCCGCGCGTTGCCCTTCACGGTGTCGACGAAGATCGCGATCGTCTTGTCGCAGCCCGTGTCGCCGTCGCCGCCCTCGTCGTCGGGCTTGTCCGGGACGTAGACCGACCCGGACAGCAGCTGCTCCCGCGTGAAGTGCTCTTGGCGCAGCGTCGTCCCGTCGGCGATCACTCGGAACGTGTACAGGCCGTAGTCCTTCGCCGTGAGCTTCCCGACGAACACCCCGTCCTCGACGGGATCGATCGGCAGGAGCACCGACCCGGTCGGCGTCGTGACCTCGGCATGGACCGTGACGCGGTCCGCACCCACGGGGATCTGCATCTCGTCCACGGTCGCGCGGACGGTCATGATCGCGCCCGGATCGGTCGACGACTGCTCCAGCGTGGCGCCGAAGCGGACGTTGGACCGGCTGTGCACCTCGACGACCCACCGCAGCCCGTTCTTGACGATGAACTCGTACGTCGCGAGGTCGCTCGACTCGAGCTTGTTCAGGTACGCCTGGTAGGTGCGCTTCTCGATCTCGAGCAGCGCGACCCACGTGCCCGCCCAGTCCGCGTTCCCGCCCGCGTCGACCTGCGGCAGCGTGAACCGGTAGTAGGCGACCTGGGCACCCTTGACGAACGTGACGCCGCTCGCGGTCGGGCTCAGGGTCGCACCGCTGGGCGCGACGATCGTGAACCGGATCGCGTCCGGCAGGGGAGTCAGCAGGATGACGTCGCTCGAGATGTCCGCGGAGGTCAGGTCGAACGGGACCTTCACGGTGTCACCCGGCTTGAGGTAGCCGTCCGGATCGAGCACGACCTGGTCGTTGGTCACCCCCGCGAGGATCTGCAGGTAGTACTTGGCCAGCAGGAACCGCTCGTCGACCGAGAGGTTGCCGGTGACGCTGACGTAGCCGCCCGTGCCGTTCGTGAGCGCGGTCAGCGCCGCCGGGTTGATCGCCGACGGCGTGCCGAGCCCGATGGCGAAGACCTCGTCGTCGATGTTCCCGTGACGTCGGCGATGAACGCCGGGCTGTTCTCCTGGCCGTCCGTGAGCACGATCATCGCGGTCGTGTCGTAGGTCGGGGCGGCGACGTCGAGGAGCAGGCCGCCCTCGACCACGCCGTCGCCGATCGACGTCGAACCCGCCGGGTTCGCGGCATGGCTCGCGACGAGCGCCGCGGCCTGCGCCCGCCCCGGACCGAAGGTCTCCGGACCGGCATCGACGACCGACATCATGGGGACGGCGTCGTCGTCGAACCGCACGATCCCGATGCCCGTGTCCGGCCGCAGGGTGTCGACGAGGATCCCCGCCGACTCCCGCAGCACCTGCACGCGCGTCCGGCCGTCTCCGGCGTCCCAGTCCATCGACCCGGACTGGTCCATCACCATGACGACCGCGGCCGTCGGGCGCACGATCGTGTTGGCCTCGAGGTCGACGGTCCACGACTCGTTCGTCGCGACGCTGTGCACCTGGATCGTGCCCGTGGCGGTGTCGCCCGCCGTCGTGCCGGTGTAGGTGAGCCAGATCCGGGCCTGGGCGGTGACGCCCACCCCGGGAGAGGTGACGGTGACCGTCGGGCCGAGCAGCAGCTGGAAGGCGTTCGGCGGCCCGCTCGTGGTGGTCGGGCCGCTGGTCACCTCGAAGGTGAAGTCCTCGACGCCCTCGACGTCCCACGTGATCGAGCGGGCAGTGGTCTCCCCCTCGGGGACGTCGTTGAAGTCGACCGGGTTGGTCATCAGCGCGACCCGGCGGGCCGCCGCTCGCACCGCCGACGAGGCGTTGACGCGGCCGAAGCCGTAGTCGTCGTTGTGGCCGGCCGCGTCGTAGACGACGCCCCCGATCTGGTCCGCTGTCGTGTGCATGAGCTCGCGCAGCGCGTCCCGGGTCAGGGTCGGGCGGACCGAGAGCGCGAGGGCCGCGCAGCCGGCGGCGCAGGGTGCCGCGAAGCTGGTGCCCGTCCACGGCCCGTACGTGTTGCCCGCGTGCGTGCTCACCACGTTGACACCGGGGGCGATGAGCTCGACCCCGGCTCCCCGGGCGGCGTTGTCCTCGAGGTCCATGTTGGTGGAGCGGACCACGGCGATGACGTCGGGGTGCGAGACCACGTGGTCCTCGCCGACGTCGACGTTGTTGCCGTTGCTCGCCGCCCAGAAGATCGCCACGCCCAGGCCCCCGCGGCCGTTGGTGGCCGCCCCCTGCAGCGCCAGGTCGAGCGTCGAGGTGAGGTCCCACGCGGCCCCGTTCGGGCCCAGCGACGAGACGATGATGTCGGCTCCGGCAGCCGCGGAGCCCTCCATGCTCGGGTCTGCCGCGTAGGCGATGGCGCGGGCCAGGGTCGTCTGCGTCCCCACCTGGTCGCCCAGGCAGGCCACGAGCATCAGGTCGGACTCGGGGGCCGCGCCGACGCCGCCGTGCGCGTTCCCGGAGCGCGCCGCGACCATCCCCGCACAGAACGTTCCGTGGTCGCTGGTCGGCATGCCGGCCGTGCCCGAGGTGAAGGTCGCCGGCGAACCGGCCTGGTAGAAGCCCGAGCCGGTCACGATGGCCGCTGCCAGGTCCTCGTGCGTCGCCTCGAACCCGTTGTCGATCACGGCCACGCGGACCCCGGAGCCGAAGGTGTGGTCCCAGGCCTCCTCCGCACTCACGTCCGCGCCGGCGGTGCCGCCGCCCTGGCCCGTGTTGCCCCACTGCCACTGCTCGCCGTACCGGGGGTCCGTCGGGGTGAACCGGCCCGGGATGTGCTCCAGCAACGACGGTTCCGCGAACACGAAGCGGGGGTCGTCGTGCAGCGCGACCGACGCCGCCAGCGCATCTCCGGACGTCGCGCGCACCTCGAACAGGTGGGGAGCGAAGCGCAGTTCGCCCACCTTGGCGAGCCCCGCGTCGGTGAGGATCGCATCCGTCTCGGCGTCCGTCGGGTCGCCGGAGAGCTGCACGTTCAGCTGGTCGGTCGCGATCGAGACGCGGCCGCCGCGCCCGACCAGGACGCTGCCCGCCTCCGCGTCGGAGGCGGCCAGCCCGAAGGCGCGCACCTCGTCGAAGGACCGCCCGGGCGAGGGTTCCACCACGCGCCAGCCGGCTGCCGCGAACGCGGCGAGCGACTCCTCGTCGACACCCGGGACCGCAGTGCGCACCGCTGGGTGTCGACGCCGCGGGCCAGATCGGGCGCAGGCGCGGCGCCGCGGACGGCGATGACGTCGTCGATCTGGTCGACCTCGACGAGGTCCCCGCGCAAGTAGTAGTGACGCTTCATCTCACAGCCCCCTCAGCTGACGGCGCCACGGTGGCGCTCTACTCAAGGTAGGGGCAACCGGGACGAAGCGGGTGATACCGGTCACCGGCGGCGGCCGGGGATGAAATCGGCGGGACGGCGGTAACGCTGTCCGACGTTCTCGAACCCCTCTCGAGGACCGTTACCACCATCACTTTGACGCCCTTCCGGACGCCGGGTAACGTAGGACACCGTGCCCGCGCCGTCGGGCTCTCGCGCATGCACCCGAAGGATCGCTCTGGTGAGTGGTCCGCCCCCGGGAGCATCGGGTGGCTCCCCTCCACCGCGCCGTCAACCGCCAAGAACGTTTCTTGCGGGCCGCGGTGCGGAAGACCGGGGCGACACGCCCGAGCGCGGGGGTCGGTGCAGGACGCAAGACCTGAGGTAGTCGCTCGACGGGCGACGATCCTCGACCATGCCGGCCGTCCTGGGTGACGGAGCCGGTCGACCAGAGATCATCCAACAGACGGAGACGTAGTGCCTACGATCCAGCAGCTGGTCCGCAAGGGCCGGCAGGCGAAGACGAACAAGTCGAAGACGCCTGCCCTCAAGGGCTCCCCCCAGCGACGCGGTGTGTGCACCCGCGTCTACACCACGACCCCGAAGAAGCCGAACTCCGCCCTCCGCAAGGTCGCGCGCGTTCGCCTCTCGAGCCAGGTCGAGGTCACCGCGTACATCCCCGGCGTCGGTCACAACCTGCAGGAGCACTCGATCGTGCTCGTCCGCGGTGGCCGCGTGAAGGACCTCCCCGGTGTCCGTTACAAGATCGTCCGTGGCGCGCTCGACACGCAGGGCGTCAAGAACCGCAAGCAGGCGCGTAGCCGCTACGGCGCGAAGAAGGTGGGCTGATGCCTCGCAAGGGTCCGGCCCCGAAGCGGCCGCTCGTCATCGACCCCGTCTACGGGTCGCCGGTCGTCACGCAGCTGATCAACAAGGTCCTGCTCGACGGCAAGAAGTCCGTCGCGGAGCACATCGTCTACGGCGCCCTCGAGGGTGTCCGTGAGAAGACGCAGGGCGACCCGGTCGTCGTGCTCAAGCGCGCGCTGGACAACGTCCGCCCGTCGCTCGAGGTGCGTTCGCGCCGCGTCGGTGGCGCCACGTACCAGGTGCCCGTCGAGGTGCGCCCGGTCCGTCAGACCACCCTCGCGCTGCGCTGGCTCACCGACTACTCGCGCGCACGTCGCGAGAAGACGATGACCGAGCGCCTCATGAACGAGATCCTCGACGCGTCCAACGGCCTCGGTGCCGCGGTGAAGCGTCGTGAGGACATGCACAAGATGGCCGAGTCCAACAAGGCCTTCGCGCACTACCGCTGGTAATCCCGGCACCCACGGGCGCTGCGCCGCCGGTCCGATCCTCGGACCGGGCCGGTGGCGCCACCCAAGCCAACTGCCTTTCAAAGACAAAAAGGGGCAACTCACGTGGCACTGGATGTGCTGACGGACCTCACGAAGGTCCGCAACATCGGCATCATGGCTCACATCGATGCGGGCAAGACGACGACCACCGAGCGGATCCTGTTCTACACCGGGGTCAACTACAAGATCGGTGAGACGCACGACGGTGCGTCGACGATGGACTGGATGGAGCAGGAGCAGGAGCGCGGCATCACGATCACGTCCGCCGCGACGACCTGCTACTGGCACGACAACCAGATCAACATCATCGACACGCCCGGGTCACGTCGACTTCACGGTCGAGGTCGAGCGCTCGCTGCGCGTCCTCGACGGTGCCGTTGCCGTCTTCGACGGCAAGGAGGGCGTCGAGCCCCAGTCGGAGACCGTGTGGCGTCAGGCCGACAAGTACGACGTCCCGCGCATCTGCTTCGTCAACAAGATGGACAAGCTCGGCGCGGACTTCTACTTCACGGTCAAGACGATCATCGACCGTCTCAAGGCCAAGCCGCTGGTCATCCAGCTGCCCATCGGCTCCGAGAACGACTTCATCGGCGTCGTCGACCTGGTCACCATGCGTGCCCTCGTCTGGCGCGGCGAGACCGCCCTCGGCGAGAAGTACGAGGTCGAGGACATCCCGGCCGACATGGTCGAGAAGGCGGAGCAGTACCGTGCCGAGCTCCTCGAGGCCGTCGCCGAGACCGACGACGAGCTGCTCGAGAAGTTCCTCGGCGGCGAGGAGCTGACGGTCGCGGAGATCAAGTCCGGCATCCGTCACCTCACCGTCAAGTCCAAGGCGTACCCGGTCCTGTGTGGCTCGGCGTTCAAGAACAAGGGCGTCCAGCCCATGCTCGACGCCGTCATCGACTACCTGCCGACGCCCCTGGACGTCCCGGCGGTCGAGGGCCACGACATGAAGGACCCCGAGCTCGTCGTCGAGCGTCACCCGGACTCGACGGAGCCGTTCTCGGCCCTCGCGTTCAAGGTCGCCTCGCACCCGTTCTTCGGCAAGCTGACGTACGTCCGCGTCTACTCCGGCAAGGTCGCGCAGGGCGCCCAGGTGCTCAACTCGACCAAGAACAAGAAGGAGCGCATCGGGAAGCTCTTCCAGATGCACTCCAACAAGGAGAACCCGGTCGACGACGCCACCGCCGGCCACATCTACGCCTTCATCGGTCTGAAGGACGTCACCACGGGCGACACCCTGTGCGACCCGGCCCACCCGGTCGTGCTCGAGTCCATGACGTTCCCCGAGCCGGTCATCGACGTCGCCATCGAGCCGAAGACGAAGGGTGACCAGGAGAAGCTCTCCGTGGCCATCCAGAAGCTCGCCGAGGAGGACCCGACCTTCCGCGTCAAGCACGACGAGGAGACCGGCCAGACCGTCATCGGCGGCATGGGCGAGCTCCACCTCGACATCCTCGTCGACCGCATGCGTCGCGAGTTCAAGGTCGAGGCCAACGTCGGCAAGCCGCAGGTCGCCTACCGCGAGACGATCCGTCGGTCCGTCGTGAAGATGGACTACGTGCACAAGAAGCAGACCGGTGGCTCGGGCCAGTACGCGAAGGTCCAGATGACCTTCGAGCCGCTGGACACCGCCGACGGCGAGATCTACGAGTTCTCGAACAAGGTCACCGGTGGCCGCGTCCCGCGCGAGTACATCCCGTCGATCGACGCCGGGATCCAGAGCGCGATGCAGCTCGGCGTGCTGGCGGGCTTCCCGCTGGTGGGCGTCAAGGCGATCCTGCTCGACGGTGCCGCGCACGACGTCGACTCCTCGGAGATGGCGTTCAAGATCGCGGGCTCGATGATCCTCAAGGAAGCGGTCCGTCAGGCCGACCCGGTTCTCCTCGAGCCGGTCATGGCCGTCGAGGTCCGTACTCCTGAGGAGTACATGGGTGACGTCATCGGCGACATCAACTCGCGCCGCGGCATGATCCAGTCCATGGAGGACGCCACGGGTGTGAAGGTCATTCGCGCCCAGGTTCCTCTCTCTGAGATGTTCGGGTACGTCGGCGACCTGCGGTCCAAGACCCAGGGTCGTGCGGTGTACTCGATGCAGTTCGACAGCTACGCCGAGGTTCCTCGGAACGTTGCCGAGGAAATCATCAAGAAGACCCGGGGCGAGTAGTCCCACAGGTCGACATCTGTAGTTCCATCACACAAACCGACCCGTAGGACGCCGCGTCAAGCGGCTACCGTCCGGTAGCCGCACAACGTCGGCCAATCTCTACCAAGTCCTGAGGAGGACACCCAGTGGGCAAGGCGAAGTTCGAGCGGACGAAGCCGCACGTCAACATCGGCACCATCGGTCACGTCGACCACGGCAAGACGACGCTGACGGCGGCCATCTCCAAGGTGCTGCACGACAAGTACCCCGACCTGAACCCCTTCACGCCTTTCGACGAGATCGACAAGGCGCCTGAGGAGAAGCAGCGCGGCATCACCATCAACATCGCGCACGTGGAGTACCAGACGGAGAAGCGTCACTACGCTCACGTCGATGCTCCCGGTCACGCGGACTACATCAAGAACATGATCACCGGCGCGGCCCAGATGGATGGTGCGATCCTCGTGGTCGCCGCCACCGACGGTCCGATGGCCCAGACGCGTGAGCACGTCCTGCTCGCCCGTCAGGTCGGCGTGCCGTACCTGCTCGTCGCGCTGAACAAGACCGACATGGTCGACGACGAGGAGATCCTCGAGCTCGTCGAGCTCGAGGTGCGCGAGCTCCTCACGGCTCAGGGCTTCGACGGCGACGACGTCCCCGTCGTGCGCGTCTCCGGCCTGAAGGCCCTCGAGGGCGACCCGATCTGGGTCCAGTCCGTGCAGGACCTGCTGGACGCTGTCGACGAGAACGTCCCGGACCCGGTCCGCGACATCGACAAGCCCTTCCTCATGCCGATCGAGGACGTCTTCACGATCACCGGTCGTGGCACCGTCGTCACCGGTCGCGTGGAGCGCGGCAAGCTCAAGGTGAACGAGGAGGTGGAGATCGTCGGCATCAAGGAGAAGGCGATCAAGACCATCGTCACCGGCGTCGAGATGTTCCGTAAGCTCCTCGACTACGCCGAGGCCGGCGAGAACGTCGGTCTGCTCCTTCGTGGCACGAAGCGCGAAGAGGTCGAGCGCGGCCAGGTCGTCGTCAAGCCCGGCTCGATCACGCCGCACACCGAGTTCGACGGCCAGGTCTACATCCTGGCCAAGGACGAGGGTGGCCGTCACAACCCGTTCTACGGGAACTACCGCCCCCAGTTCTACTTCCGCACCACCGACGTCACCGGCGTCATCACGCTGCCCGAGGGCACCGAGATGGTCATGCCCGGCGACAACACCGAGATCCACGTGACCCTCATCCAGCCCATCGCGATGGAAGAGGGCCTCGGCTTCGCCATCCGCGAGGGTGGCCGCACCGTCGGCTCGGGCAAGGTCATCAAGATCATCAAGTGAGGCGAGCCCTTCGGGGCGGCTGATCTGACAGAAGGGCCCGGCAGCTTCGGCTACCGGGCCCTTCTGCACGCCCGGAACGCACCACCGGCGCGCACCCTGAGACGCACCCGCTCGAACGCGCTCCGCCCGAACGCACCCGTCCCGCACGCACCCGCCCGATCGCACCCGCCAGCCCCCGCGTAAGGGCCCCCCCGTGCCGTTCGTCGGTGATCCGGGCCTCTGCCCTGGGGCCGCGCCACCATCCGGAGCGCCCCACCCCCCCCCAGGCGCCGACGGACCGTCCTCTCGCCCACAGACCCTGCTACCGCAGCCTCCGTGGGCGTTTCGACAGTCCGTCGCCGATGGTGCACGGACCCGGTTGCTCCCGGCTCGAGCCGTCCACAGCCCCCGTGGTGGCACGTCCCGTCGTCGTGCCAGCGGTATCAGCAGAGGAGCACTGCCCGACGCCTCATCGTGGAGACATGGGCGTCACGGAGCTTGGGCTGGTTGCGCGGGAGGGGATCATCTCGGCGACCGACCTCCGCCGAGTTGGCCGGGACTCACGACTGCTGGAGAGGCTCGTCGTCCGCGGCTCCCTGGTACGGATCCGGCGGGGTGCCTACGTCGAGTCGGAGGTCTGGCGAGCAGCCGACGCGCCCGCGCGCCACCGTCTCAGGGTGCGGGCTGCAGCTGGCGAGCTACCCCACGCCGTGTTCTCGCACCAGAGTGCAGCGGCCGTGTGGGGCTCTGCCGATCATTGGCGCGTGGCCGGACGTCGTGCACGCGAGCGGGACCTGGAGCGGGGGCGGGCGGTCGTCGAGTCAACTGTGCTGGCACGGTTCGGAGCGGTCGGTCGAAGCCGTCGAGCGCGATGGCGTACTAGTGACGCCCGTCGCGCGGACTGTCATCGACGTGGCCAGGACCTGTTCGTTCGCGGCTGGCGTCAGCGCCGCTGATCACGCACTGCGGCTCAGCCTGCTCTCACGCGACGAGCTGCTGCTCGAGGTCACGTCGCTCGGATCTGCGCGTGGGAGCCGGCGGGCAGCGGCGGTCGCAGAGTTTGCCGACGGTCGGTCAGAGTCGGTCGGTGAGTCGTTGAGCCGAGCGCGGATGTACGAGCTCGGTCTTGAGGCACCGGAGCTCCAGGTCGCTGTCGCCGACAGTGCAGGTCTGGTCGGCAGGGTCGACTTCTGGTGGGACGCCGCGCGGCTCGTCGGTGAGTTCGATGGCCGGCAGAAGTATCGGGTCGCGGGGATCGACGACCGACGGGCGATCGAGGAACGGCTCTGGGCGGAGAAGGTTCGCGAGGACCGGCTACGTGCGTACGGGACGCGCCGTCACGCGCTGGACGTGGGCGACGGCCCTCCAGGGCAACCAGCTGCACGCGCAGCTGGTTGCCGCAGGCGTGCGCCGAACCCGTCACCGCTGACGCGTCGCGCCGCGCCCGCCGTCGGCGTCACGTCGCGGCCAGGCCGGCCCGGCCCGTGCGCTCATGCTCCGCCGACGGACCGTCGGATCGCACACGGATGCTGCTGTCCGACGCTCCGTATGCGACGCGACGGTCCGTCGGCGGCAAGGGTGGGGCTTCCGGGGCGGGGCGGGGTCGGGGCGGCGAGGGCACGGGTGGACGCTGGGTTCGGAGTGGTCTCGGGCCCGGCAGCGTGGGGGAGATCACGCGGGTGTTCGGGCTGGGTGTGACCTAGGCGATTGGAGTTCCGGGGCGGGGTCTGGCACACTGTTCAGGTTGCCTAGTCGAGGGCGGCGCGTTCGCGCGCGCAGCACACGACGGGGCTCGCACACGTGGACGGCGTCTGGACCCCGGGACTACCCGGTGGTTGACGCCCGACAACAACCACCGATCTCGTGCCGGACACGGTACGCAGCACACGGGTGAGTCGCGCCAAGCGACACGCCCGAGTGCGGGGGTCGGACGGAGCCGGTTTCAACAGAGAGAAGTAGACGCGCCATGGCGGGACAGAAGATCCGCATCAGGCTCAAGTCCTACGACCACGAGGTCATCGACAGCTCGGCGCGCAAGATCGTCGACACGGTGACCCGCGCTGGTGCGTCGGTCGTGGGTCCGGTGCCGTTGCCGACGGAGAAGAACGTCTTCTGCGTCATCCGGTCGCCCCACAAGTACAAGGACAGCCGCGAGCACTTCGAGATGCGTACTCACAAGCGTCTCATCGACATCATCGATCCCACGCCGAAGGCCGTCGACTCGCTCATGCGTCTCGACCTGCCTGCGGACGTGAACATCGAGATCAAGCTCTGACGCTGGGAAGGGACTGATTTCTATGGTTACCCAGCAGAACGAGCGCGCAGTCACGGCTCTGATCGGCACGAAGCTCGGCATGACGCAGGTGTGGGACGACAACGGTCGCCTCATCCCCGTCACCGTGGTCGCTGTCGGCACGAACGTCGTGACCCAGGTGCGCTCCGCTGACGCTGACGGCTACGCCGCGGTCCAGCTGGCCCACGGCCAGATCGACCCGCGCAAGGTCACCAAGCCGCTGAAGGGCCACTTCGAGAAGGCCGGCGTCACGCCGCGCCGGCACGTGGCCGAGATCCGCACGCCGAACGCTTCCGAGTACTCGCTCGGCCAGGAGCTGACGGCCGACCTCTTCGAGGCCGGCGCACTCGTGGACGTCATCGGCACCACCAAGGGCAAGGGCACCGCCGGTGTCATGAAGCGTCACGGCTTCCACGGCGTCGGCGCCTCGCACGGTGCGCACCGCAACCACCGCAAGCCCGGCTCGATCGGTGGCGCTTCGACGCCGTCGCGCGTGTTCAAGGGCATCAAGATGGCCGGTCGCATGGGCGTGGACCGCCAGACCACCCAGAACCTGACCGTGCACGCGGTCGACGTCGAGCGGGGCTTCCTGCTCATCAAGGGTGCCGTTCCGGGCCCGAAGCGTGGCGTCGTGGTCGTGCGTTCCGCCGTGAAGGGGGCGTGACCATGTCTGACACGCTGACCGTCGACGTCGTCGACTTCGAGGGCAAGAAGACCGGCTCCGCCGATCTGCCCGCCGAGGTCTTCGATGTGCAGACCAACATCCCGCTGATCCACCAGGTCGTCGTCGCGCAGCGCGCGGCGGCTCGCCAGGGCACCCACGACACGAAGAGCCGTGGCGAGGTCCGTGGTGGTGGCCGCAAGCCGTACAAGCAGAAGGGCACCGGCCGCGCCCGTCAGGGTTCGACGCGTGCTCCGCAGTTCGCCGGTGGTGGCGTCGTCCACGGCCCCACCCCGCGTGACTACAGCCAGCGCACCCCCAAGAAGATGAAGGCCGCGGCGCTCCGCGGTGCTCTCTCGGACCGCGCTCGCGCCGGTCGCGTGCACGTCGTCACGGGCTTCGCCCCGGGCACCGCGCCGTCGACCAAGTCCGCGCTCGCCGTGCTCGACAACCTCTCCGGACGCAAGCACGTCCTGGTCGTCGTCGAGCGTCAGGACGAGATCACGTGGAAGTCGCTGCGGAACGTCGAGCGGGTGCACCTGCTGGTTGCTGACCAGCTCAACACCTACGACGTCCTGATCTCGGACGACGTCGTGTTCACGCAGGGCGCGCTCGACGCGTTCCTGGCGGGCCCCGTCAAGGGTGCCTCCGCAGTGGCCACGTCCGACGAGGCCGAGGAGGAGACCAAGTGAGCACGGACATCGGCAAGAACCCGCGCGACATCCTGCTCGCACCGGTCGTCTCCGAGAAGAGCTACGGCCTGCTGGACGAGGGGAAGTACACCTTCCTCGTCGACCCGCGGGCGAACAAGACCGAGATCAAGATCGCCGTCGAGCAGGTTTTCGGCGTCAAGGTCGAGTCGGTCAACACCGCGAACCGGCAGGGCAAGTCCCGTCGGACCCGTTTCGGCACCGGCCGCCGCAAGGACACGAAGCGTGCGATCGTCACCCTCCGCGAGGGAACGATCGACATCTTCGGTGGTCCGGTCGGCTGATAAGGACTGAGAACTCATGGGAATCCGTAAGTACAAGCCGACAACGCCGGGCCGTCGTGGCTCGAGCGTGGCCGACTTCGTCGAGATCACGCGATCCACGCCGGAGAAGTCGCTCGTCCGTCCCCTCCACAAGACGGGCGGCCGCAACTCCACGGGTCGCATCACCACGCGCCACCAGGGTGGCGGTCACAAGCGTGCGTACCGCGTCATCGACTTCCGTCGCCATGACAAGGACGGCGTGCCGGCCAAGGTCGCTCACATCGAGTACGACCCCAACCGCACCGCCCGGATCGCGCTCCTGCACTACGCGGACGGCGAGAAGCGCTACATCATCGCGCCGAACAAGCTGTCGCAGGGCGACCGCATCGAGAACGGCCCCGGCGCCGACATCAAGCCCGGCAACAACCTGCCGCTGCGCAACATCCCGACCGGTACGGTCATCCACGCGATCGAGCTTCGGCCCGGTGGCGGCGCGAAGATCGCCCGCTCGGCTGGTGCGTCGGTGCAGCTCGTCGCCAAGGACGGCCCCTACGCCCAGCTGCGTATGCCGTCCGGTGAGATCCGCAACGTCGACCTGCGCTGCCGCGCGACGATCGGCGAGGTCGGCAACGCCGAGCAGTCGAACATCAACTGGGGCAAGGCCGGCCGCATGCGCTGGAAGGGCAAGCGCCCGACCGTCCGTGGTGTCGCCATGAACCCGATCGACCACCCGCACGGTGGTGGCGAGGGCAAGACGTCCGGTGGACGTCACCCCGTCAGCCCGTGGGGCCAGGCCGAGGGTCGCACCCGTCGTCCGAACAAGCCGAGCGACAAGCTCATCGTGCGCCGTCGGCGCACCGGCAAGAACAAGCGCTGATAGGAGCCTGAGATGCCACGTAGCCTGAAGAAGGGTCCGTTCGTCGACGGTCACCTGCAGAAGAAGGTCGACGTCCAGAACACCGCCGGCACGAAGAACGTCATCAAGACGTGGTCGCGCCGTTCGGTCATCACGCCGGACTTCCTCGGCCACACGTTCGCCGTGCACGACGGACGCAAGCACACCCCGGTGTTCGTGACGGAGGCGATGGTCGGGCACAAGCTCGGCGAGTTCTCCCCGACGCGTACGTTCCGCGGCCACGAGAAGGACGACCGGAAGGGTCGTCGCCGCTGACCCCCGGGTCAGCCAGGCGACGCCCTTAACCGGCAGAGACAAGAAGGCAGGACAGCAATGGAAGCCAAGGCGAAGGCGCGGTTCGTCCGCGTCACGCCCCAGAAGGCCCGGCGCGTCGTGGACCTCATCCGTGGCAAGCAGGCCGGCGAGGCCGTGGCGGTGCTGAAGTTCGCACCGCAGGCCGCTGGGGAGACCGTCCTCAAGGTTGTGGAGAGCGCGATCGCGAACGCTCGTGAGGCTGCCAAGCGCAGCAACGAGCGTCTCGACGAGAACGACCTCTACATCTCCGAGGTGTTCGTCGACGAGGGCCCGACGCTCAAGCGGTTCCGTCCGCGTGCGCAGGGCCGTGCCAGTCAGATCCTCAAGCGCACCAGCCACATCACCGTGGTGGTCGCTGAGCGTGAGACCTCGAAGGGAAGGGCCCGATAGTGGGACAGAAAGTCAACCCGCTCGGGTACCGCCTGGGCATCACCACCGACCACCGTTCGCGTTGGTTCGCCGACTCGACCAAGCCCGGTCAGCGCTACCGCGACTACGTGGGCGAGGACGTCAAGATCCGCAAGCTCATGAGCACGGGTCTCGAGCGCGCCGGTATCGCCAAGGTCGAGATCGAGCGCACGCGTGACCGCGTTCGGGTCGACATCCACACCGCCCGCCCGGGCATCGTCATCGGGCGTCGTGGCGCGGAGGCCGACCGCATCCGTGGCGAGCTCGAGAAGCTCACGGGCAAGCAGGTCCAGCTGAACATCCTCGAGGTCAAGAACGCCGAGATCGAGGCTCAGCTGGTCGCCCAGGGCATCGCCGAGCAGCTGGCGAGCCGCGTCTCGTTCCGCCGCGCCATGCGCAAGGGCATCCAGTCGGCCCAGCGCGCCGGTGCCAAGGGCATCCGCGTGCAGGTCTCCGGCCGCCTCGGCGGCGCGGAGATGAGCCGCACGGAGTTCTACCGCGAAGGCCGCGTGCCTCTGCACACGCTCCGCGCGAACATCGACTACGGGTTCTTCGAGGCTCGCACCACCTTCGGGCGCATCGGCGTCAAGGTGTGGGTCTACAAGGGCGACATGACCGAGAAGGAGTTTGCTCGCGAGCAGGCGACCCAGCCCTCGCGGCCGGCTCGTGGCCCGCGGACGGACCGTCCCGGCGGTGGCGACCGTGGTCCCCGCACCGGTGGCGCCGCCCCTCGTCGTGACCGTGACGCCGCTCCCGCGGCCGAGGCTGCTGCCCCGGCCGAGGCCCCGGCGGCATCTGACAACGGAACGGAGGCCTGACCGCAATGCTTATCCCGCGCAGGCTGAAGCACCGCAAGCAGCACCACCCGGGGCGCTCCGGCGCCGCGACCGGTGGTACCGCGATCTCGTTCGGTGAGTTCGGCATCCAGGCTCTCGAGCCTGCGTATGTCACCAACCGTCAGATCGAGGCTGCACGTATTGCCATGACCCGCCACATCAAGCGTGGAGGGAAGGTCTGGATCAACATCTACCCGGACCGCCCCCTCACGAAGAAGCCCGCCGAGACCCGCATGGGTTCCGGCAAGGGCTCGCCCGAGTGGTGGATCGCCAACGTCAAGCCGGGCCGAGTTCTCTTCGAGCTCGCCGGCGTCCCGGAGCCCCTGGCTCGCGAGGCCATGCGCCGCGCGCAGCACAAGCTCCCGATGAAGACACGTTTCGTGGTTCGCGAGGGTGGTAACTGATGACTATCGGCACCAAGGAGCTGGCTCCCAGCGAGCTGGACACCTTCGACGACGACAAGCTGGTCGCCGAGCTGAAGAAGTCCAAGGAGGAGCTGTTCAACCTCCGCTTCCAGTCGGCAACCGGTCAGCTCGAGAGCCACGGGCGTCTGAAGGCCGTTCGTCGCGACATCGCGCGGATCTACACGATCCTGCGCGAGCGCGAGCTCGGCATCCGTACCGCCCCGAGCGCGAGCGAGTGAGGTCGACATGAGCGACGACAAGAAGAACGAGACTGACGCTGCCGTGACCGCGGTCGCCGTCAAGCGGCACGACCGCAAGACGCGCCGCGGCTACGTGGTCAGCGACAAGATGGACAAGACCGTGGTGGTCGAGGTCGAGGACCGGGTCAAGCACCCGCTCTACGGCAAGGTCATCCGTCGGACGAGCAAGGTCAAGGCGCACGACGAGCTCGGCTCGGCCGGCGTCGGCGACCTCGTGCTCATCATGGAGACGCGACCGCTGAGCGCCACCAAGCGCTTCCGCCTGGTCGAGGTCCTCGAGAAGGCCAAGTAAAGACTGCAGTCTGAAGTACGCAGTACCCCCAGTTGCCCACGGGCGCCGGGTGACGACGTCTCGACGATGTCGCCCGGCGCAACGTGTGCATCACGGCAACTATCCGTTCGGCCAGGCTCGTGCGGTTCGCCCCGGCGACCAGCACGAGAACCCGCCAGACATCAGGAGCAACAATGATTCAGCAGGAGTCGCGACTTCGTGTCGCTGACAACACGGGTGCCAAGGAGATCTTGTGCATCCGTGTGCTCGGCGGCTCGGGCCGTCGCTACGCAGGCATCGGTGACGTCATCGTCGCCACCGTCAAGGACGCCATCCCCGGCGGCAACGTCAAGAAGGGCGACGTCGTCAAGGCGGTCATCGTGCGCACCCGCAAGGAGCGCCGCCGTCCGGACGGTTCGTACATCAAGTTCGACGAGAACGCCGCAGTGATCCTCAAGGCCGACGGCGAGCCCCGCGGCACGCGCATCTTCGGCCCGGTCGGGCGCGAGCTGCGCGACAAGAAGTTCATGAAGATCATCTCGCTGGCACCGGAGGTGATCTGATCATGGCGAAGATCAAGAAGGGCGACCTCGTCGTCGTCATCTCGGGCCGTGACAAGGGACGCCAGGGCCGTGTGCTCGAGGTCCTCGTCGAGTCGCAGCGCCTCGTCGTCGAGGGGGTCCAGCGTGTCACCAAGCACGTCAAGGCCGGCCAGACGCAGCGCGGCACGCGCACCGGCGGCATCGAGACCATCGAGGCGCCCATCCACATCAGCAACGTGATGCTCGTCGACCCGGAGACCAAGAAGGGCACCCGGGTGGGCTACCGCACCGAGCAGGTCGAGCGCGACGGCCGTACCCGCACCGTTCGGGTCCGCGTCGCCAAGCGCTCGGGTAAGGACATCTGATGACCGAGACGTTGGAAAACACAGCCAGCGCAGTGAATGAGCTGCCCCGGCTCAAGACCAAGTACAACGACGAGATCCGCAACGCTCTCTTCGAGCAGTTCTCGCACGAGAACATCAACCAGGTCGCCCGCCTGGTGAAGGTCGTCGTGAACATGGGTGTCGGCGAGGCCGCCAAGGACTCGAAGCTGATCGAGGGCGCGATCCGCGACCTCACCCAGATCACGGGCCAGAAGCCGCAGGTCACCAAGGCTCGCAAGTCCATCGCACAGTTCAAGCTGCGTGAGGGCATGCCGATCGGCGCGCACGTCACGCTGCGCGGCGACCGTGCCTGGGAGTTCCTGGACCGCCTGCTCTCGACGGCCCTTCCTCGTATCCGTGACTTCCGCGGCCTGTCGCCGAAGCAGTTCGACGGCCACGGCAACTACACCTTCGGCCTCGTGGAGCAGTCCGTGTTCCACGAGATCGACCAGGACAAGATCGACCGGGTCCGCGGGATGGACATCACGGTCGTCACGACCGCTGACACCGACGACGAGGGTCGCGCTTTCCTCAAGCTCCTCGGCTTCCCGTTCAAGGAGATCTGACCATGGCGAAGACTGCCCTCAAGAACAAGGCTGCTGCCACGCCGAAGTTCAAGGTGCGTGGCTACACGCGCTGCCAGCGTTGCGGCCGGCCGCACTCGGTGTACCGCAAGTTCGGCCTGTGCCGGATCTGCGTGCGCGAGATGGCCCACCGCGGCGAGCTCCCCGGCGTCACCAAGAGCAGCTGGTAACACCACCGATCAGCAACACGAGCGTCGGTAGGTCCAGCCCAGGAATGGGCGGGATACCCCGGCGAGGAAGGGCGATAGCCCCATGACCATGACCGACCCCATCGCAGACCTGCTCACGCGGCTGCGTAACGCGAACTCGGCTCACCACGACACCGTGCTGATCCCGTTCTCGAAGCTGAAGTCGCACATCGCGGAGATCCTCCAGGCCGAGGGATACATCACCGGCTGGAAGGTCGAGGATGCCGTCGTCGGCAAGAACCTCATCATCGAGCTGAAGTACGGCCCGAACCGCGAGCGTGCGCTCGCCGGCGTCAAGCGCGTGTCCAAGCCGGGCCTGCGCGTGTACGCCAAGTCGACCAATCTGCCCAAGGTGCTCGGCGGCCTCGGCGTGGCGATCCTGTCCACGTCCTCTGGTCTCCTCACCGACAAGCAGGCCGCCAAGAAGGGCGTGGGTGGGGAAGTCCTCGCCTACGTCTGGTAAGTCCGAGACGGAAAGGAGCTAGCCATGTCCAGAATCGGCAGAGTCCCCGTCCCGGTTCCCGCCGGCGTCGAGGTCAACATCAACGGTGCCGTCGTGACGGTCAAGGGCCCCAAGGGTTCGTTGAGCCACACGATCGCTGCGCCCATCGAGGTCGCGCGTGACGAGGCAGGTGCCCTCGTGGTCACCCGCCCCGACGACGAGCGCGCCTCGCGTTCGCTGCACGGCCTCACCCGCACGCTGCTCGCGAACCTCGTCACCGGCGTGACCGAGGGCTACGTCAAGAAGCTCGAGATCGTCGGCACCGGTTACCGCGTGACGGCGAAGGGCTCGGACCTCGAGTTCGCGCTCGGCTTCAGCCACGCGGTCACGGTCAACCCGCCGGAGGGCATCACCTTCGTCGTCGAGGCCCCGACCCGCTTCTCGGTGCAGGGCATCGACAAGCAGCAGGTCGGCGAGGTCGCCGCCAACATCCGCAAGATCCGCAAGCCTGAGCCGTACAAGGGCAAGGGCGTGCGGTACGCGGGCGAGAATGTGCGCCGCAAGGTCGGAAAGGCCGGTAAGTAACCATGGCACTCAAGATCATCGGCAAGGGCAAGCGCAAGGCTCGCCAGCGTCGCCACGTCCGCCTTCGCAAGAAGGTCTCGGGCTCGGCTGTCCGTCCCCGTCTCGTCGTGACCCGGTCCGCCCGGCACATCTCGGCGCAGGTCGTGGACGACGGCATCGGGCAGACGCTCGTGTCTGCGTCGACCCTCGAGGCGGACTTCCGCAGCTCGAACGACGACAAGACGGCCAAGGCCCGCAAGATCGGCGAGCTCATCGCCGAGCGTGCGAAGGCTGCCGGCCTGGACGCTGTGGTCTTCGACCGCGGCGGCAACAAGTACCACGGCCGCGTCGCAGCGGTGGCGGACGGCGCTCGCGAGGGCGGTCTGAAGCTGTGACGACGACGAACTTCCGAACGAAGAAGAGGACAATCTGATGGCTGCTCCTCAGCGCAGCAACACCGGCGCGCCTGCGGGCGCAGCCGGAGCCGGAGCCGGTGGCGGCGGTGACCGTCGTGACGGCGGTCGTGGTCGCGACGGCGGTGGCGGCCGTGGCCGCGACTCCGCAGAGAAGAGCGCGTTCCTCGAGCGCGTCGTGACGATCAACCGCGTCGCCAAGGTCGTCAAGGGCGGTCGTCGCTTCAGCTTCACCGCGCTCGTCGTCGTCGGCGACGGCGACGGCACCGTGGGTGTCGGCTACGGGAAGGCCAAGGAGGTGCCCGCGGCGATCGCCAAGGGTGTCGAGGAGGCCAAGAAGAACTTCTTCAAGGTTCCCCGCATCCAGGGCACCATCCCGCACCCCATCCAGGGTGAGGCCGCTGCCGGTGTCGTCTTCCTGCGTCCGGCGTCGCCGGGTACCGGCGTGATCGCCGGTGGCCCCGTCCGCGCCGTCCTCGAGTGCGCCGGCATCCACGACGTCCTGAGCAAGTCGCTCGGTTCGTCGAACGCCATCAACATCGTGCACGCGACGGTCGCGGCCCTCAAGGGTCTCGAGCGTCCGGAGGCCGTGGCCGCGCGCCGTGGCCTCCCCGTCGAGCACGTCGTCCCGGCTGCCCTCCTGCGCGCCCAGGCTGCTGGCCTGGCCGCAGCGGCGGGTACGAAGGCAGGTGCCTGATGGCTCGACTCAAGGTGACCCAGACGCGTTCTGGCATCGGCGGTAAGCAGAACCAGCGCGACACCCTGCGCACCCTCGGCCTCAAGCGGATCGGCGACGTCGTCGTCAAGGAGGACCGCCCTGAGATCCGCGGCATGGTCAAGACGGTGACGCACCTTGTCGCGGTCGAAGAGGTGGAGTGACCATGGCAGACGAGAAGAACGAGAAGGCGGAGGCCGAGGTGACGGCCCCCAAGGCCGCCGCGAAGGCTCCCGCGAAGAAGGCCCCGGCCAAGAAGGCTGCTGACGACGGAGTCCGCTCCGAAGGCGACCAAGGCGAAGGCTGACAAGGCTGAGCCCAAGGCCGAGGCGAAGGCTGACAAGGCCGAGCCCAAGGCTGCGGCCAAGGCCCCCAAGGCCGCAGCGAAGGCCGACAAGGCCGACGTGGCGACCGAGGCTGCACCGAAGGCGAAGGCCACCAAGGCCGACCCCAAGGCTGCTGCGCCGAAGAAGTCGGTGTCCGAGGCTGCCGCCAAGGCCGCCGAGGACGCTGCGCGCCCCGGCAACGGTGGCACGCTCAAGATGCACCACCTCCGTCCGGCCCCGGGCGCCAAGACCGCCAAGACCCGCGTGGGTCGTGGCGAGGGCTCCAAGGGCAAGACGGCCGGTCGTGGCACCAAGGGCACCAAGGCGCGCTACCAGGTGCCGACGCGCTTCGAGGGTGGGCAGATGCCTCTGCACATGCGCCTCCCGAAGCTGCGTGGCTTCAAGAACCCGTTCCGCGTCGAGTACCAGGTGGTCAACCTGGACAAGCTCTCGGCGCTGTACCCGAACGGTGGCGACGTGACGGTCGCCGACCTGGTGTCGAAGGGTGCGGTCCGCAAGGGCCAGCCCGTCAAGGTGCTCGGCACCGGTGAGCTCACGGTCAAGGTTTCCGTCGCGGTCGACGCCTACTCGGCGTCCGCGAAGGACGCGATCGTGGCCGCCGGCGGAAGCGTCGCGCAGGACTGATCGAAGGACCGGGGCCGGTGGGGTCGTAGTTCCCCACCGGTCCCGTTCTGTTTTGTTCGCGGGCATCAGTTAGGGTGCCCCGGTGCCCGCGACGCGTCGCGGGAGGCACGGCCGGAACGGACCGGTCGTACGAGATGTCGCTTCGGCGGCTCAGGAGGACAGGTGCTCAGCGCATTCGTGCGGGCGTTCCGAACGCCCGACCTGCGGCGCAAGCTGCTCTTCACCATCGGAATCATGGTCATCTTCCGGATCGGCTCGTTCCTGCCGACCCCCGGGGTGTCCTACCCGAACGTGCAGACGTGTATCGCGGCGTCGGAGGGCAACGACCTCCTCGGCCTGGTCAACCTGTTCAGCGGCGGTGCGCTCCTCAAGCTCTCCGTGTTCGCGCTCGGGATCATGCCGTACATCACGGCCAGCATCATCGTGCAGCTCCTCCGGGTGGTCATCCCCCGTTTCGAGGAGCTCCACAAGGAGGGGCAGGCCGGCACCGCGAAGCTCACGCAGTACACGCGGTACCTGACCATCGGCCTCGCGATCCTGCAGTCGACGACGATCATCACGGTCGCGCGCAGCGGTCAGCTGTTCAGCGGGTGCTCGGTCGACGTCATCCCCAACGACAGCTGGTACGTCCTGCTCATCATGGTGATCACCATGACCGCCGGTACCGGTCTGATCATGTGGCTCGGCGAGCTCATCACCGAGCGCGGCGTCGGCAACGGCATGTCGCTCCTCATCTTCACGTCGATCGCGGCGAGCTTCCCGACGGCCCTCTGGTCGATCGCCGGCGGCGACAACGGCCCGTTCAAGTTCGTGGTCGTGATGATCGTCATCGTGCTGGTCGTCGGCATGGTCGTGTTCGTCGAGCAGTCGCAACGACGGATCCCCGTGCAGTACGCCAAGCGCATGGTCGGACGCCGCATGTACGGCGGCTCGAGCACCTACATCCCGATCAAGATCAACATGGCCGGCGTGATCCCGATCATCTTCGCGTCGTCGCTGCTCGCCGTGCCCGGGCTCGTGGCCCAGTTCGGTGACCCGACGGCCGGCTGGGTGCAGTGGACGTCACAGACACCTGGCGGCGCAGAGCGCACCGCTGCACCTCGCGCTCTACGTCGTTCATGATCATCTTCTTCTGCTACTTCTACACGGCGATCACGTTCAACCCGGACGAGGTCGCGGACAACATGAAGAAGTACGGCGGCTTCATCCCGGGCATCCGGGCCGGACGTCCGACGGCTGAGTACCTCGACTTCGTGATCTCGCGCATCACGGCACCGGGGTCGATCTACCTCGCGGTCGTCGCGCTGATCCCGACCATCGTGTTCATCCTGCTGAACGTCGACACGAACATCCCGTTCGGCGGCTCGTCGATCCTGATCGTCGTCGGCGTCGGGCTCGAGACCGTCAAGCAGATCGAGTCGCAGCTGCAGCAGCGTCACTACGAGGGCTTCCTGCGATGAGCACGCGTCTCGTCCTGCTGGGTGCCCCGGGCGCCGGCAAGGGCACGCAGGCCGTCCGGATCGCCGAGGCGCTGGGCATCCCGGCGATCTCGACCGGCGACCTGTTCCGCGCGAACATCAAGGGCGGGACTCCGCTCGGTCTCCAGGTCCAGGAGTACACGTCGCGCGGTGCGCTGGTGCCGGACTCGGTCACCAACGACGATGGTGCGCGACCGTCTGGCGCAGGCCGACGCGGCCGACGGGTTCCTGCTCGACGGCTACCCGCGCAACGTCGCCCAGGTCGGCGAGCTCGACGCGATCCTCGCGGACGCCGGCGGTGGCGCTCGACCTCGCGGTCGAGCTCACGGCCGACCCGGAGGTCGTGGTGCCCCGCCTGCTCAAGCGCGCCGAGATCGAGGGCCGCGAGGACGACACCGAGGACGTGATCCGGCACCGCCTGGACGTCTACACGCGGGAGACCGCGCCGATCGCCTCGGTGTACGCGGACCGCGGGCTGCTCGCCCAGGTCGACGGCATCGGTGAGGTCGACGACGTGACCGGCCGGCTGCTCGCGGCGATCGACACCGCGGCCGGCTGAGCCGACTCCTCGCGCATGTTCGGCCGGGAACGGATCGAGTACAAGACGCCGGAGCAGGTGCTGCTCATGCGTCGGGCGGGGCTCGTCGTCGCGGAGGCCCTGCGGGTGGTGCGCGAGCACGCTGTGCCGGGTGTGACCACCGCCGACCTCGACGCGCTGGCGGCGACCGTGATCGCGCGACCATGGCGCGACCCCCTCGTTCCTGGGCTACCACGGGTACCCGGCGAACCTGTGCATCTCGGTGAACGACGAGATCGTGCACGGCATCCCCGGCCCTCGGGTCCTCGCGCCTGGCGACGTCGTGAGTGTCGACTGCGGCGCGATCGTGGACGGCTGGCACGGTGACTCGGCCTGTCACGGTCGTGCTCGAGGGTGCCGACGAGCAGGACCAGGCGCTCGCCGCGCGACCTGCGAACGAGCGCTCTGGGCCGGGATCGCGGCGCTCGCCTCGGGCGACCGGCTCGGCGTCGTCGGCGAGGCGGTCGAGGACCTCGTCGACGAGGCACAGGCGTCCGGCCTGAACGCCGGTGCCAGGTACGGCATCGTCGAGGAGTACGTCGGCCACGGGATCGGCACGGCGATGCACCAGCCGCCCGACGTGCTCAACTACCGCACGCGCGACCGTGGACCCAAGATCCGGCCCGGTCTGTGCGTGGCCGTCGAGCCGATGCTCGTCCGGGGCTCGACGCTTCACGCGCGAGCTCGACGACGAGTGGACGGTGGTGACCGACGACGGAGCGCGCGCCGCGCACTGGGAGCACACGGTGGCCGTGCTCGACGACGGGTTGTGGGTGCTGACGGCAGCCGGACGGGGGAGCCGGGGCGTTGGCGGCACTGGGTGTCGTCGCGGCTCAGCCGCGCGACTGATCCCTGAGGAGCCGATGCGGCGGCTACGGAGCTGCGTCGCATCGGTCCCGCCCGAGCTCGGCGCGATGGCGTACGATAGTCCGTGGGCGAGTGCACTCGCTGCCGGCCACGACCGCATTTCTCTGGAGGCGTTCCGTAGCGTAAGATCATCCGTTGGGCGTGGGCCCGATCGTGCCGTTCGTCGGCGGATCCCGGCGCGCACGTCACTCCACGGACCGTTGCGCCCCCTCGGGGCATTGCGGCGGCGCGCGGCCCAGGGCGGATGTCAGGCAGCACGTCAGTCAGAACAGTTAGCGGAGGATATGGCAAAGAAGGACGGTGTCATCGAGATCGAGGGCAGCGTGGTCGAAGCACTGCCGAACGCGATGTTTCGCGTGGAGCTCACCAACGGCCACAAGGTGCTCGCCCACATCTCGGGCAAGATGCGTCAGCACTACATCCGGATCCTCCCTGAGGACCGTGTGGTGGTGGAGCTGAGCCCGTACGACCTGTCCCGTGGCCGGATCGTCTACCGCTACAAGTAACAGCCACTCGATCACGCCGTCGCTCCCCGCCAGGGAGCACACACGGCGGCGAAGGATAACGCGATGAAGGTCAAGCCCAGCGTCAAGAAGATCTGCGACAAGTGCAAGGTGATCCGCCGGCACGGTCGCGTCCAGGTGATCTGCGAGAACCTGCGCCACAAGCAGCGCCAGGGCTGACGCCCTAGCGTCCAGCAGCTTCCCGTACCACCAGCAAGCAAGCGCACCACCACCTCGGACCTTCGGGTCCGGTGAACCCCCGGTCGGAGGCCGGGGCCCGCAGAACGCGGGGAGGCGGTGCGGCAGACCTCCGAAGCAGTTCAGGAGCCACCAGGCACATGGCACGTCTTGTTGGAGTCGACCTCCCCCGCGAGAAGCGGCTCGAGATCGCACTCACCTACATCTATGGCGTCGGGCGCACACGCGCCCAGGCGACCATCGCCGCCACCGGTATCAGCCCGGACATCCGCGTGAAGGACCTCGGCGACGTCGAGCTCGTCGCGCTGCGTGACTTCCTCGAGGGCAACTACAAGCTCGAGGGTGACCTCCGCCGCGAGGTCGCCGCCGACATCCGCCGCAAGGTCGAGATCGGCTGCTACGAGGGCATCCGGCACCGCCGCGGCCTTCCCGTGCGCGGTCAGCGCACGAAGACCAACGCGCGTACCCGCAAGGGCCCCAAGCGCACCGTCGCCGGCAAGAAGAAGGCCGGGCGCAAGTAGCCCTCCGCCCCGGGCGCCACGCGCCAGGGCAAGCCGTTCAGACCTCGAGAGAAGAAGAGAATGCCTCCCAAGACACGTTCTGCCGTGCGCAAGCCGCGCCGCAAGGAGAAGAAGAACATCTCCCACGGCCAGGCCCACATCAAGAGCACGTTCAACAACACGATCATCTCCATCACCGACCCGTCGGGCGCCGTCATCGCGTCCGCCTCGTCGGGCCAGGTGGGCTTCAAGGGTTCGCGCAAGTCGACCCCGTTCGCGGCGCAGCTCGCCGCCGAGGCCGCCGCTCGCCGCGCCCAGGAGCACGGCATGAAGAAGGTCGACGTCTTCGTCAAGGGTCCCGGCTCCGGCCGTGAGACCGCGATCCGCTCGCTCCAGGCGACCGGCCTCGAGGTCGGTTCGATCCAGGACGTGACGCCCCAGGCGCACAACGGCTGCCGTCCCCCCAAGCGCCGCCGCGTCTGACCCCAGTAGTAGCCGGGTCGGTGCTCTCGAGCACCGGCCCGGCATCAGTCCGTCCGACCAGGTGGACCGAGACCAGGTCGGCTCGTAGTACTGCGCAGCGTCATATGGCGGACGCCCGCTGAGAGGAAACACACCGTGCTCATTGCACAGCGCCCCACCCTGACCGAAGAGGTCATCTCGGAGAACCGGTCGCGGTTCTCCATCGAGCCCCTGGAGCCGGGATTCGGCTACACGCTCGGAAACTCGCTCCGCCGGACGCTGCTGTCCTCCATCCCGGGTGCCGCCGTCACGTCGATCCGTATCGACGGCGTGCTCCACGAGTTCTCGACGGTCCCCGGTGTCAAGGAAGACGTCACCGAGATCATCCTCAACATCAAGCAGCTGGTCGTCTCCTCGGAGAACGACGAGCCCGTCGTGATGTACCTGCGCAAGCAGGGTGCTGGTGAGGTCAGCGCCGCGGACATCGTGCCGCCGGCCGGCGTCGAGGTGCACAACCCCGACCTGCACCTGGCGACTCTGAACGACAAGGGCAAGCTCGAGATCGAGCTGACCGTCGAGCGCGGTCGCGGCTACGTCTCGGCCAACCAGAACAAGTCGTTCGACACCGAGATCGGCCGCATCCCGGTCGACTCGATCTACTCGCCCGTCCTCAAGGTGACCTACAAGGTCGAGGCGACGCGTGTCGAGCAGCGCACGGACTTCGACAAGCTGATCGTCGACGTCGAGACGAAGTCGGCCATCGGTCCCCGCGACGCGCTGGCCTCGGCCGGCAAGACGCTGGTGGAGCTGTTCGGCCTGGCCCGTGAGCTCAACATCGAGGCCGAGGGCATCGAGATCGGCCCGTCGCCGACCGACGCTGCGCTCGCCGCGGACCTCGCGCTTCCGATCGAGGACCTGCAGCTCACGATCCGCTCCTACAACTGCCTCAAGCGTGAGGGCATCCACTCCGTGGGTGAGCTCGTTGCGCGCTCCGAGGCCGACCTGCTGGACATCCGCAACTTCGGCGCGAAGTCCATCACCGAGGTCAAGGAGAAGCTCGCCGAGCTCGGCCTGACGCTCAAGGACAGCCCGCTCGACTTCGACCCGTCCGCATCCGCCTACTACGGCGACGACGAGGGCGACTTCGTCGAGGACGAGCAGTACTGACGCCGGGGAAGCGCACGGGGTCGGGCAACTGACCTCGTGCGTCGCCCATCACTGGAACTCAAGGAGCTACAACAATGCCTACGCCCACCAAGGGTCCCCGGCTCGGTGGCGGACCGGCGCACGAGCGGCTGATCCTCGCGAACCTTGCGACGTCGCTGTTCGAGCACAAGCGCATCACGACGACCGAGACGAAGGCCAAGCGCCTGCGTCCGCTCGCCGAGCGCCTCATCACGTTCGCCAAGCGTGGTGACCTGCACGCCCGCCGCCGCGTGATGACCGTCGTCAAGGACAAGTCCGTCGTGCACGTGCTGTTCACCGAGATCGCCCCGGCCATGGCCGAGCGTGAGGGTGGCTACACGCGCATCACCAAGATCGGCCCGCGCAAGGGCGACAACGCCCCGATGGCGGTCATCGAGCTCGTGCTCGAGCCGGTCTCCCCGAAGCAGGCCGTCGTGAAGGAGGCCACCAAGGCCGCCGCGAAGGCCGCGCCGAAGAAGGCTGCTCCGGTCGAGGACAAGCCGGTCGAGGACAAGCCGGTCGAGGACGCTCCCGTCGAGGACGCCCCGGTCGACGAGACCGACGCTGTCGTCGAGGACGCCCCGGTCGACGAGGCCGACAAGGCCTGACGTTCGTCCCACGAGAGGGCCCGGAACCGCACTGGTTCCGGGCCCTCTGGCATGTCTAGAGTCGCGGGCATGAGCCTGCCGGTCGTCCTCGTGCACGGGCTGCGCTCGTCGCGGACCATGTGGCGGGCACAGCTCGAGGCGTTGGAACGGGCTGGCCGTCCGGCCGTGGCAGTCGACCTGCCGGGGCACGGGGAGCATCTGGGGTCGGGGTTCTCGATCGACGCGGCGGTGGAGACGGTCGCGGACGCCGTCGATGAGCTCGGTGGCCGCGCGTTCGTGGTCGGGCTCTCCCTCGGCGGCTACGTCGGCATCCGGCACGCGGCGACCCACCCGGAGCAGGTGGCCGGCCTGCTCGCGGCGTCGTGCTCGACGAGGCCGCACCGGATCCTGCTTGCCGGGTGGGGGTTCGGTGCCCGGTACATCGTGCGGCTGCCCGATGGGGGAGCGCGGTTCAACCAGTTCTTCGTCGACCTGGCGTTGCCACCGGCGGGAGCCTTCGACGCGGGAGCCGGGGGCTTCGCGCTCGACATCACGCCCGACGTGCTGCGCGAGATGGCGACGGCGACGCCTCTCGAGGACCTGGCCCGCGTGCGGGCCCCCGTGTGGCTGGTCAACGGCCGGTTGGATCACTTCCGCGGCGAGGAGCGGCGGTTCCTGGCGGCGTGCCAGGACGGGCGGCTGATCGTGGTGCCGGGAGCGACGCACCTGGTGAACCTCGTGCAGCCCACCCGGTTCACGCGCGTGATGCTCGAGGCCCTGGCGGACCTCGACGAACGTCAGGGGACGAGCCCGAGGCGCGCCCTCGCGTAGCGAGACGCGGCGTCAGCCGCCCAGGGTCCAGGCGCGCACGCCCCCGACGATTCCGGCCTGGTTGGGCACCACCACGACGTCGTCGCCGAGCTTGGCCAGGACCTGGGGCGTGACCTGCCGGGCGTTCCCGCCGCCGAGGTACAGGCGGTCCCACCAGAACACCGGCCGTAGCCCCTCGACCACGCGCCGGACACGGCGCGACCAGAGTCCGTCGCCGAGCCGCGCCCGCTCGACCTGGCCGATGTACACGTCGTAGGACGTGCCCCACCGGACGGGCGCGTGCGAGAGCTCGAGGTGCGGAGCCAGGACGCCTCCGTCGAAGAGCGCCGAGCCGAGCCCGGTGCCGAGCGTGAGGACCAGCTCGATGCCGGTGCCCGAGATCACGCCGGCACCGTGCACCTCGGCGTCGTTGAGGACGAGCGTCGGCAGGCCGAGCCGCGCCTCGACGGCGGCCCGGATGTCGTACCCGGACCAGGCGGCGACGAGGTCGGGATCGATCGCGCTGCGCGGGCCGGAACGGGTCACGTAGTGCGGGGTCGCGACGACGACCCCGTGCCGGATCATCCCCGGCATCCCGACGGTGACGCGGTCGGCGGGTGGCAGGCCCGAGGCGATGTCCGCGATCGTCGAGACGAGCAGGTCGGGGGACAGCGGGTAGGGCGTCGGCACGCGGACCGCCGGCGCGTGCAGCGTGCCGGCCGCGTCGAGCACGGACGCCTTGATCCCGCCGCCGCCGCAGTCGACGGCGAGCGTGTACAGGTCCCCACCGGTCTTCGGCACGGGCCCACGGTATCGAAGGACCCTGTCCCCGCCGACGCGTCGAGCGCACCTCCGGGGGCGGCTAACGTGTCGACCCGTGAGCCTGACCCCCGACGACGACGCAGCGGCGCCCGTGGTGCGCCTGCGGCTCGACCTCGCCTACGACGGCACCGCGTTCGCGGGCTGGGCCGTGCAGCCGGGTCTGCGGACCGTCCAGGGCCTGCTGGAGGACGCGCTGGGCATGGTCCTGCGGACCGACGGGCCCCCGCGGGTCACCGTGGCGGGTCGCACCGACTCGGGCGTGCACGCGCGCGGCCAGGTAGCTCACGTGGACATCCCGGACGGTCTGCTCGAGCTGTCGCGCGCGCGGTCGTCGCGGTCGGTCACCGAGGCCCTGCTGACCCGGCTGGGTGGCGTCCTGCCGCCGGATCTCGTCGTGCACGCGGTCGCAGCTCGCGCCCGACGGCTTCGACGCCCGGTTCTCTGCCGTGCGCAGGCGGTACACGTATCGGATCTGCGACGACGCGGCCCGGCGGGACCCGCTGTCCCGGGCGCACGTCCTGTGGCACCGGCGACCGTTGGACGCCGAGGCGATGGATCGTGCCGCGCGGCCGCTGGAGGGGCGCCACGACTTCGCGTCGTACTGCAAGCCGCGGCCGAGAGCCACCACGATCCGCACGCTGGAGGTGTTCCGCTGGTCCCGGCCGGTCGACGGTCCGGATGCGGGGCTCGTCGTCGCGACCGTGCAGGCCGACGCCTTCTGCCATTCGATGGTGCGCACCCTGGTGGGCGCGAGCATGGCCGTGGGGGAGGGCCGTCGGGACGTCGGCTGGCCCGCCCAGCTGCTCGTGGCGAAGAGTCGGCTGGCGGGCGCGCACGTGGTCCCGCCGCAGGGCCTCACCCTTGAGGACGTGGGCTACCCGCCGGACGACGAGATGGGGGCCCGGGCCGGGCTGACACGCGCCCGTCGCGCGGCCCACGACGTGGACGCCCGACCCGGCGAGACGGGCTGCTGCGGCTGAGGGCTCAGACCCGGTCGTCGTCGTCGCGGTACCGACGATCGTCGACGTACTCCTCGGCGATCAGGTGCACGGCGGCCTCCTCGGCGCTCGCTGCTCCGCCGGAGATGCCCGCGTCGATCGCGAACCCGTCCGTGCCGCCGGCCTCGACCGCGTCGTCGTCCTCGACCAGGCGCCCGGCACGGAACTGCTCGCGGTCGTCCAGACGGACGCTCGCGGGCCTCCCAGACCTCGGGCTCCTCCTGTCCGATGCGCTGGTCGATGGTCTCGCGGTGCGCTTCCTCCCACGGCGTCTCGCCGTAGTGGGTCTTGCGCTCACGCGTCGGCACCGAGTAGCCCTCGTCGAGCAGGTCGTCGACGCCGCGGTCCACCAGGGTGTCCTCGCTGGGCAGCTGGTCGGTGTCGCCCTCGCTGTCGAGCTCGGGGTCGCTGCTGGTGCCGGAGGTGTCGTAGCTCATGGTCAGACCCTCGCATCCGCGCGGGCGCCGCGCCAGTATTGCGGTGCTTCGGGACGTCGGCCCGAGGGACACTGGTCGCATGGGTCACCTCGACATCGGCGGCATCGGCTACGTGCTGTCCGACGGCCGTCCGCTCCTCGACGACATCACGCTCCGCGTCGGCGACGGCGCGCGGGTGGCCCTCGTCGGCCCCAACGGAGCCGGGAAGACGACGCTCCTGCGGATCGTCGCCGGTGACGAGCAGCCGCACGCGGGGTCGGTCGGGCGCAGCGGTGGGCTCGGGATCATGCGCCAGGACATCGGCCGGATCAACGACGACCGCTCGATCCGGGACCTGCTGGCGTCGCTGGCCGTGCCGTCTGTCCGGGACGCCGCGGTCGAGCTGAGTGCCGCCGAGATCGCGATCATGGAGACCGACGACGAGCCGTCGCAGATGCGATATGCCCAGGCGCTCGTCGACTGGGCCGACGTCGGCGGCTACGAGGCGGAGGCCGGCTGGGACCGCGTGACCGACGCTGTGCTGAGCATCCCGTTCGACGCGGCGCAGCACCGCGAGGTGCGGTCGCTGTCCGGCGGTGAGCAGAAGCGGCTCGTGCTCGAGGCGCTCCTGCGGGGTCCGGACGAGGTCCTGCTGCTCGACGAGCCGGACAACGCGCTCGACGTGCCCACCAAGCGGTGGCTCGAGGACAAGCTCCGGGCGAGCAACAAGACCGTGCTGTTCGTCAGCCACGACCGCGAGATGCTGGCCAACGTCGCGACCCAGGTGGCCACCCTCGAACCCGGGGTCATGGGCGCGACGGTCTGGGTGCACGGCGGCGGCTTCGGCACGTACCACCAGGCGCGCGAGGACCGCCGCAACCGGCTCGAGGAGCAGCTCCGGCGCTGGGAGGAGGAGCACGCCAAGCTCAAGGAGCTGGTGCTCACCCTCAAGACCAAGTCGGCGTTCAACGACGGGTTGGCGTCGCGCTACCAGGCCGCCCAGACCCGGCTGCGCAAGTTCGAGGCGGCCGGGCCGCCCACGCTGCTGGCCCGCGAGCAGAACGTCCGCGTCCGGCTGCACGGCGGCCGCACCGCCAAGCGCGCGGTCGTCGCCACGGGCCTGGAGCTGACCGGGCTGATGAAGCCCTTCGACCTCGAGGTCTGGTTCGGGGAGCGCGTCGCGGTCCTGGGCTCCAACGGCTCCGGCAAGTCGCACTTCCTGCGGCTCCTGGCGGCGGGCGGAAGCGACCCCAGCCCCGAGCACGAGCCCGCCGACGACACTCCCGTGGCCGCCGTGAACCACACCGGCCGGGTCGTCCTGGGGCCGCGCGTGCGACCGGGGTGGTTCGCGCAGAACCACGGGCACCCGGAGCTCGTCGGACGGACGCTGCTCGAGATCCTCAACCGCGGCGACGGGCACCGCTCGGGTATCGGGCGCGAGCCGGCGTCCAAGGCGCTCGACCGGTATGAGCTCGTGGCGGCCGCCGAGCAGCGGTACGAGACGCTCTCGGGTGGTCAGCAGGCGCGGCTGCAGATCCTGCTGCTCGAGCTCGGCGGTGCCACGCTTGCTGCTTCTCGACGAGCCCACGGACAACCTCGACCTGCACTCGGCCGAGGCGCTGGAGACGGGCCTGGCCGCGTTCGAGGGAACGGTCATGGCCGTCACGCACGACCGCTGGTTCACGCGGACCTTCGACCGGTTCCTCGTGTTCGGCGCCGACGGCGACGTGGTCGAGACGCCGGAGCCGGTCTGGGACGCAGGCAGGGTCGAACGCGCGCGCTAGACGACGAGCGAGACGGCGACCGCGGTCACGATCAGGCCGACGACGATGTCGAGCACCTGCCACGAGCGTGGCCGCGCGAACAGCGGACGCAGGTAGCCCGCGCCGAACCCGAGCGCCGTGAACCACGTGATGCTCGCCAGCACGGCGCCGAGCCCGAACACCCAGGCGTCGGGCTCGTGCTGGTGCGCCAGCGAGCCGAGGAGCACGACGGTGTCGAGGTAGACGTTCGGGTTGAGGAACGTCAGGGCGAGGCAGGTGGTGACCACCGCGGACAGGGTGGCCGGACCCGTCGCCGCCGGATCGAGGACCTCCGGGTGTCGCGCGCGCCGGAACGACGCGATCGCGAGCCAGAGCAGGAACGCTGCCCCGACGTACTTGGTGACGGTCAGCACGGTCGGGTGGCCGGCGATGATCACACCGAGTCCCGCGATGCCTGCGGCGATCAGGAGCGCGTCCGCCGCGGCGCACAGCACCACGACCGGCAGCACGTGCTCACGACGGATGCCCTGCCGCAGGACGAACGCGTTCTGCGCGCCGATGGCGACGATGAGGCTCATCGTCGTGAGGAAGCCGGCGAGGGCAGCGGGGAACATGACGGCGACGCTAGACGCCGATCGCGATGAAGAACAGTTAATGGTCTGCGCGAACCATTAGGATGATTCATGTGGCGTTCGATCCCGACCAGCTGAGCGCCCTCGCGGCGGTGGTCCACGAGGGCAGCTTCGACGCGGCCGCGCAGCGTCTGCACATCACGCCGTCCGCCGTCAGTCAGCGGGTCAAGGCCCTAGAAGTGCAGGTCGGACGCGTGCTGGTGCTCAGGACGAGGCCCTGCACGCCCACCGACGACGGCGAGGTCCTGGTCCGGCTGAGCGGTCAGCTCGAGCTCCTTGGGCGCGATGCGATGAGCCTCCTGCTGCCCGGGCCGAGCGCCGTCCGCTCCGGGGGCGCGTCGCGGCGCCTGCCCGTCGCCGTGAACGACGACTCGATGTCCACGTGGTTCCCCTCGGCCGTCGCGGACCTGCCGGCCGACGTGCTGCTCGACCTGCGTCGCGAGGACCAGGACCTGTCCGCTGGCCTGCTGCGCGACGGCTCGGTGATGGCGGCGGTGACCGCGGACCCGCGCGCGGTCCAGGGCTGCCGCGTCCGTCGGCTGGGCGCCATGCGCTACCTCGCGGTCGCCGCTCCGCACCGTCGGGACCGCTGGTTCGGTGACGGGCTGAGCGCCGAAGCGTTCGCCGCGGCACCCTTGCTGGCGTTCAACCGTGAGGATGGCCTGCAGGAACGCTTCGTGGCGGCCGTGGTCGGGCGGCGCACCGTGACGCCGATGGTGCACTACGTCCCGTCCCAGTCGGCGTTCGTCGGTCTCGTCGAGGCCGGTCTCGGCTGGGGGATGGTGCCCGAGGTCGCGGCGCGCGAGGCGCTCGATCGGGGCTCCTTGGTGGAGGTGCGCGCGGGCCGGACGCTCGACGTCCCGCTCTACTGGCAGCACTGGGCGTTGCGGACGCCGACGCTGGACGACCTGACCGAACGGGTCGTCCGCGCCGCCTCCGCGGCGCTGCGCCCGGTCCGCCGGCACGGCCCACCTGCCGCGGTCGGAAGAACGCGCCGGTGTGAGGTAACCGGTTTTGACCCCTCCGGCTACCGACGGCTAATCTGGTGAGTCGTTGTGCGTCCCCGTTCGAGTGGCTTCACGCCAATCGGTGTACTCAGCACCGAGCCAGAACGGCAGGACCGGTGCGTTCCCGCTCGCCGTCCGGATGCCATACGAGAGTTCTCATCGGCGGACCCGCACCCTGCGGAGCTCCGCCGCGACAAGATTCGCAACGAAACGAAGGCTGACGACCGTGCGTACGTACACCCCGAAGCCCGGCGACGTCGAGCGGAACTGGTACATCATCGACGCAAGCGATGTCGTCCTGGGCCGCTTGGCCACTCACGTGGCCACGTTGCTGCGCGGCAAGCACAAGGCGACCTTTGCTCCGCACGTCGACGGCGGTGACTTCGTCATCGTCATCAACGCGGAGAAGGTGGCTCTGACCGGCAACAAGCGCGAGAACAAGATCGCGTACAGCCACTCCGGATACCCGGGTGGCCTGCGCGCGATGGCGTACTCCGACCTCATGGACAAGCACCCGGAGCGCGCAATCGAGAAGGCAGTGCGCGGCATGCTCCCCAAGAGCTCGCTCGCTCGCCAGCAGCTCACCAAGCTCAAGGTCTACGCCGGCGCGGAGCACCCGCACGCGGCGCAGCAGCCGAAGCCCTTCGAGATCACCCAGGTTTCTCAGCAGGCGTGAGCCGGCTGAGCGCAGAGAACAAGGACGCGAGGAAACCAGTGGCAGAGACCACGGTCGACATCGACCTCGAGGGTGATGACACCCCCACCAGCTACACCTCCGAGACGGCTGCCCCCACCGGGCGCGGTCAGAGCAACGTGGCACCGGCCAACGCGCTGGGTCGCCGCAAGGAGGCGATCGCGCGCGTGCGCGTCGTCCCCGGCACCGGACAGTGGAAGGTCAACGGGCGCACGCTCGAGGACTACTTCCCCAACAAGGTGCACCAGCAGCTCGTCAACTCCCCGTTCAAGCTGGTCGACGTCGAGGGTCGCTTCGACGTCGTCGCCCGCATCACCGGTGGTGGCGTGAGCGGCCAGGCCGGCGCGCTGCGCCTGGGCATCGCCCGTGCGCTGAACGCGATCGACGAGGAGCACAACCGCCCGGCCCTGAAGAAGGCCGGCTTCCTGACCCGCGACGCCCGCGTCGTGGAGCGCAAGAAGGCCGGTCTCAAGAAGGCCCGCAAGGCTCCGCAGTACTCGAAGCGCTGATCTTCACGCTTCGGCCCGATGGCCCCGCAGGTCTGCCGACCTGCGGGGCCATCGGCATGTCTGCGAGCATCAGCTCCAGCAGCAGCTCGAGCAGCACGACGGCGGGACGCGGGCCGTGCCCCGAGCCCGGCGACGACGAAGGAGTCTGACCATGGGACAGCTGTTCGGTACCGACGGCGTGCGCGGGCTCGCCAACCGGGACGTGACCGCCGAGCTCGCGCTCGACCTGTCCGTCGCTGCGGCGCACGTGCTGGGCTCGCTCGGTCAGTTCGAGGGGCACCGGCCACGCGCGATCGTCGGCCGTGACTCGCGCGCGTCCGGGGAGTTCCTGGCCGCGGCGGTCTCGGCCGGGCTCGCCTCGGCAGGGGTAGACGTGAACAACGTGGGGGTGCTGCCGACGCCGGCGGTGGCCTTCCTGACGGCCGAGCTGGGCGTCGACATCGGCGTCGTGCTCTCGGCGTCGCACAACCCGATGCCCGACAACGGCATCAAGTTCTTGGCTCGCGGCGGGCTCAAGCTCGACGACGAGCTCGAGGCCGCGATCGAGGCGCGCATGGGGGAGCACTGGGAGCGCCCGCTCGGCGGCGACGTGGGCCGCATCCGCGTGGACACCGGACGCGCGGGTGAGCAGTACATCGAGCACCTCGTCGCGACGATCGACGCGCCCCTGACCGGTCTGCGGATCGCCGTCGACTGCGCGAACGGTGCCGCCAGCGAGGTCGGTCCGTCCGCGCTGCGGGCCGCCGGCGCCGACGTCGTGGTCATCAACGCGTCGCCCGACGGTCGCAACATCAACGAGCAGTGCGGTTCGACCCACCCCGAGCAGCTGCAGGCGGTCGTCGTCGCGTCGGGCGCGGACCTGGGCGTCGCGTTCGACGGGGACGCCGACCGTTGCCTGGCCGTCGACGCTGCGGGTGTGCTCGTGGACGGCGACCAGATCATGGGGATCCTCGCGCTGGCCATGAAGGACCGCGGCGACCTCGTCGACGACACGCTGGTCACCACGGTCATGAGCAACCTGGGTCTGAAGATCGCGATGACCGACGCGGGGATCGCGACGGTCCTCACCGCGGTCGGCGACCGGTACGTGCTCGAGGCGATGCGCGCCGGCGGGTACTCGCTCGGCGGCGAGCAGTCCGGCCACATCATCATGGCCGCGCACGCGACCACCGGTGACGGCGTCCTGACGGCGCTGCAGCTGGCCGCCCGCGTCGCCGCCACCGGCGAGTCGATCGCCACCCTGGCCGACGTCGTGCGGCGGTTGCCGCAGACGCTGGTCAACGTGCCGGGCGTCGACAAGGGCCGCGCCGACCACGACGGGCCTCTGCTGGAGGCCGTCCGCCTCGCGGAGAGCGCGCTGGGCGACACCGGCCGCGTGCTGCTGCGGCCGTCGGGGACCGAGAACCTCGTGCGCGTCATGGTCGAGGCCGGGACCCAGAGCGACGCCGACCGGATCGCGCGTGAGCTCGCCGACGTGGTTCGGGACCGGTTGGCGCTGTGACGATCCAGAGCGGACCGGCGCACTCCGGGCCCGAGTGGGACCAGGCCCTGCGGGACACCGCGCTGTGGATCATCGAGGCCGCGACGAGCTCGGAGCAGGGGGTCGCGCCGATCGTGAAGGCCGGGCACCCGGCCCTGCGCGCCGTGGCCACGCCGTACGACGCGCAGCTGTCCGACGAGGAGCTCAGCGCGCTGCTCGACGTCATGCACCGCACGATGCGTGCCGCGCCCGGCGTCGGGCTGGCCGCCCCGCAGCTGGGTCTGCCGCTCGCGCTCGCGGTGCTGGAGGACCCGGGCACCGCGTCCGACGAGCACGCCGAGGTCCGCGAGCGGGAGCCGCTGCCCTACCGGGTGCTCGTGAACCCGTACTACGAGCCCGTCGGCGACGAGCGGGCGTCGTTCTACGAGGGCTGCCTGAGCGTCGTCGGCTACACCGCCGTCGTCGCACGGGCCCGGCAGGTGCACCTCACCGGTCTCGACGAGCACGGTGCCGACATCGACGAGCTGGTGACCGGCTGGTCCGCGCGGATCGTCCAGCACGAGACCGACCACCTGCGCGGCACGCTGTACCTGGACCGGGCCGAGCTGCGCTCCCTGGCCACGACCGACGGCTTCGGCGCGCGCTGGGCCACCGAGCCACGACCGGCCGGGGCGAGCCACGCGCTCGGCTTCTCCCTCGACTGAGATCACGCTCTGCGTGGGTCTGCCCCCGGGGTAGAACCGGGGGCATCCCCCATATCGATGACGACGGCGTCGGCCTAGCGTCGATATCGGAGGCGAGCCGGTCCGGACGCCCCGGCAGAGGAGGCGTCTGGTGGTCGAAGCGTGGGCTCTGGCCCTGGCAGGATCGCCATGGATCTTGCTGATCGTCTATCTGTTCGCCGCGGTCGACGGGTTCCTCCCGCCGATCCCCAGCGAGTCCCTCGTCATCGCGCTCGCGGCGCTCTCGATCTCGCAAGGCTCCCCGAACCTGTGGCTCCTGATCCTGGTGGTCGCGCTCGGCGCGTTCACCGGGGACCAGATCGCGTACCAGATCGGCACCAAGGTCAACGTGCACGATCTGCGGATCTTCCGGTCGGCACGCGCCCAGGCGGCGATCCGGTGGGCGCAGGACACGCTGGAACGACGTGGCGCAGCGTTCATCCTCGCCGCCCGCTACGTCCCGGTGGGGCGGGTCGCCGTGAACATGACGGCGGGAGCGGTCGGGTTTCCCGCGCCGCCGCTTCGTCGGTCTCACCGCGATCTCCTCGGTCTCGTGGGCGATCTACGCCTCCCTGATCGGCATCGGGGCCGGCGCGTGGTTCGGCGGCCACGCGATGTGGGCGGTCGTCGTCGGCGTCGTCGTCGGTCTCGGTCTCGGTCTGCTCATCGACCGGGTCCTGCGCGTGCTGGCCGCCATCGCCCCCGCTGACCGAGCGCTGGCAGCGACACCGACCGCGGCCGGTGGGTCCCGAGGCGGGGCGTCTACGATCGGCCCTGCACGGCTGACCGACTCAGGGTGCCCTCAGGGTCGACCCAGGATCCTCCCCCGATCTCGGGCACCTATCGGGGCGGCCTACCGTTGAGGAGAACAACCAGCCCGGACCGCGGGCGGGTGCGCGCGTCAGGAGGGGAGCCAGGTGATCGAGCAGTGGGCTCTGGCCCTGGCGGGATCACCCTGGATCTTCCTGGTGCTCTACCTGTTCGCCGCCGTCGACGGTTTCTTCCCGCCCATACCGTCCGAGTCCATGGTCATCGCCCTCGCCGCGATCGCCCTCTCCAGCGGTGAACCGAACCTCTGGCTGATCATGCTGGTGGCCGCGCTCGGCGCGTTCACCGGGGACCAGATCGCGTACCAGATCGGCACCAAGGTCAAGGTGCGAGAGCTGAGGATCCTCAGCTCGGCCCGCGGGCAGGCGGCGATCGACTGGGCCGAGAACACGCTGGCCAAGCGCGGTGCCGCCTTCATCATCGCGGCGCGCTACGTCCCGATCGGCCGAGTGGCCGTGAACATGACCGCCGGCGCGGTCGCCTACCCACGGCGTCGGTTCGTGGGCCTGACCGCCCTGGCAGCCGTCACGTGGGCCGTGTACGCCACCCTGATCGGGATCGGCGCGGCCGCGTGGCTGGGCGATCACATGGTCGTCGCGGTCGGCGTCGGCGTCGCGGGCGGGATCGCGCTGGGAGTCGTCATCGACTGGATCCTGCGCCGGGTGACCAAGAGCGGCGAACCCGACACCGCGCAGGATCAGCCCACCGCCGCGACCCGCACCGAGCTCCCCTCTCCCGTTCAGCCGGTCACGGGACGCTCACGATCCGACCCCGTCGGCTAACGATCCGGTCTCGGCCCCGTCATGGCGACCGTGACCGTGGTTCGCTCGAACTGTGCCGACGGTGAGGCCGGCGCTCCCATCCTCGTTCGACACCCGTGGGGGTGCGCCGCGGCATGGGCAGACGGCGGGATGGCACGGGCGGGCAGGGGGAGACAACGATGGGCAGGCGGGCGAGATGGACGGCATTCGTGCTGCTGCCGGCCACCCTCGTCGTGGCGTCGTGCAGCTCCGACCCGGTCGACCCGACGCCGACCGCGGTCGTCGCGCCGGTCGCGGACTGCATGTCGCCGGGCGTCCTGGACGACCTCGGCGTGGCCCCGGCGGCGACGGACGGACCCGCGACCAGACGCGCCTCGACGCCCGCCGAGGGCAAGGTTCCCGATGACTTCCTGGCCGTGAGCGTTCTCGTCTGCACGCCCGACGGCACGCTCCACGACGCTGCGGGCACCTGGCTCGCCCTGACGGCCAGCCACCGGGAGGGTGACCTGGACGCGCTCGTCGCCGCGCTGCGGGAACCGTCCGCCGAGGGCGGCGGCACGTGCACCTCGGCGAAGACGACCGCGCCTGCTCTGTGGCTCGTCGACGCGCTCGGGCGGGCGCTGCGTCCCACCTGGCCGACCGACCGCTGCGGGTCGCCGAGCAAGGCCGTGAGCCACGGCGCTCGACGCGCTCGAGGAGACCGACAGCGAGCAGTATCCCGTCGCAGAAGACGCCTTAGAGCTTGCGCAGCCGGACCCGCTGGACGGCGTGGTCGGGCCCCTTGGTCAGGACGAGCGTGGCCCGGCTGCGCGTCGGCTTGATGTTCTCCAGCAGGTTCGGCTCGTTGATCGAGTCCCAGATCGTCTCGGCGCGCTCCACCGCCTCGGCGTCGCTGAGCGAGGCGAACCGGTGGAAGTAGGACTCGGGTCGGGCGAACGCGGTCCCGCGCAGCCGCAAGAACCGCTCGACGTACCACTGGCGGACGTCCGCGCGTGCGGGCGTCGACGTAGATCGAGAAGTCGAAGAAGTCGCTCACCGCGAGGTTCGACGGCCCCTCGGCGGACGGGCGCGCCGGCTGCAGAACGTTGAGGCCCTCGACGATGAGGACGTCGGGCCGACTGACCACGATCTCGCGGCCGGGCACGATGTCGTAGGTCAGGTGGTCGTACACCGGGACGCTGACCTCGGGCCGCCCCGCCTTGACCTGGGCGACGAACCGCAGCAGCGCCCGGCGGTCGTAGGACTCCGGGAAACCCTTGCGCTCCATCAGCCCGCGTCGGGCGAGCTCGGAGTTCGGGAACAGGAAGCCGTCGGTGGTGACCAGCTGGACGCGCGGCGTGGCGGGCCAGCGCGCGAGCAGCTCGCGCAGGAGCCGGGCGGTCGTGGACTTGCCGACCGCCACCGACCCGGCGACGCCGATGACGAACGGCGTGCCGCCGACGTCCTCGCGCAGGAACGTGCTGGAGGCCGCGTGCAGCCCGCGGGTCGCCTCGATGTGCAGGTCGAGCAGGCGCGAGATGGGCCGGTAGACGACGTCGACCTCGGCCAGGTCGATGGGGTCGCCCAGGCCGGCGAGCCGCTCGACGTCGGCGTCGGTGAGCGGCAGGGGAGTCGAGGCGGACAGACGCGCCCAGGCGTCACGGTCCAGGTCGACGTACGGGGAGGCCAGGCTGAGCGGGGGTGGCACCCGACGATCATGCCCGAGTCGCGCGCGCCGGGCCTTCACGGGCGCCCCGGTAGACTGGCCCCATGTGCGGAATCGTCGGGTACGTCGGAAGTCAGGTAGCCAGCGATCGCCCGCTGGACGTCGTGCTCGAGGGTCTGCGCCGGCTGGAGTACCGCGGCTACGACTCCGCCGGGGTCGCGCTGGTGAGCCCGCAGGGCGAGCTCGCGACCGCCAAGAAGGCCGGAAAGCTGGCCAACCTGGTCGAGGAGCTGGACCAGCACCCGCTGCCGATGTCGACCGCGGCGATCGGCCACACGCGGTGGGCGACGCACGGTGGACCCACCGACGTGAACGCCCACCCGCACGTCGCCGGCAAGCTCGCGGTCATCCACAACGGCATCGTCGAGAACTTCGCGACGCTGAAGGCCGAGCTGGTCGTCGCAGGGCATCGAGTTCCGCTCGGAGACCGACACGGAGGTTGCGGCGCAGCTCATCGCCCGCGCCTACGCGTCGACCGGTGACCTGACCGCCGCGATGACGCAGGTCGCCCGGACGCTGCACGGCACGTTCACGCTCCTCGCGGTGCACGAGGACGCGCCCGACGTCGTCGTCGGCGCCCGGCACGACTCGCCGCTCGTGGTCGGACTGGGCGACGGGGAGAACTTCTTGGGTTCGGACGTCTCCGCGTTCATCTCGCACACCCGCGAGGCCCTCGAGCTCGGGCAGGACCAGGTGGTCACCATCACCCCCGGCGCGGTCACGGTCACCGGGTTCGACGGGCTGCCCGCGCACGCGCGCCGGTACACGGTCGACTGGGACGCGGCGGCCGCAGAGAAGGGCGGCTTCCGCTCGTTCATGGACAAGGAGATCCACGACCAGCCGCAGGCCGTCGCGGACACTCTGCTGGGTCGCACCGACGCCCGCGGACGCCTGGTGCTCGACGAGGTGCGCATCGACGAGTCGGTGCTGCGTGCCGTCGACAAGATCGTGGTCATCGCCTGCGGCACGTCGGCCTATGCGGGCCACGTGGCCAAGTACGCGATCGAGCACTGGTGCCGGATCCCGGTCGAGGTCGAGCTGTCGCACGAGTTCCGCTACCGCGACCCGGTGGTCAACGAGCGCACCCTGGTCGTCGCGATCTCGCAGTCGGGCGAGACGATGGACACGCTCATGGCCGCGCGCCACGCGCGCGAGCAGGGCGCCAAGGTGCTCGCCATCGTGAACGCCCACGGCTCGACGATCCCTCGCGAGTCGGACGCCGTCCTCTACACGCACGCCGGCCCCGAGATCGCCGTGGCCTCCACCAAGGCCTTCCTCGCACAGATCACCGCCGCCTACCTGCTCGGGCTCTACCTCGCCCAGCTGCGCGGCAACAAGTTCGCCGACGAGGTCGCCTCGACACTGGCCGAGCTGCGCGCCATGCCGGACAAGATCCAGCAGGTGCTCGACCGCGCTGACCGCGTCCGCCAGACGGCTCGATCCATGGTGGAGACCACGTCCGTGCTGTTCCTCGGCCGGCACGTCGGGTTCCCGGTGGCCATGGAGGGCGCGCTCAAGCTCAAGGAGCTCGCGTACATCCACGCCGAGGGGTTCGCCGCCGGCGAGCTCAAGCACGGGCCGATCGCGCTCATCGAGGAGGGGCAGCCGGTGTTCGTCGTCGTGCCCTCGCCGCGCGGCCGCGACTCGCTGCACTCGAAGGTCGTCTCGAACATCCAGGAGATCCGCGCCCGCGGCGCACGGACGCTCGTGATCGCCGAGGACGGCGACGAGGCCGTGCGCCCGTACGCCGACGAGGTGTTCTTCGTGCCGCAGACGTCGACCCTGCTGGCACCCCTGCTCACCGTGGTGCCGCTGCAGATCTTCGCCTGCGAGCTGGCCACGGCCAAGGGCCTCGACGTCGACCAGCCGCGCAACCTCGCGAAGTCCGTGACGGTCGAGTGATCGTCGGCGTCGGGATCGACGTCGTCGACGTCGCGCGGTTCGTCGCGACGCTGCACCGTGTCCCGGCGTTGCGCACGAGGCTGTTCACGCCCGACGAGCGTGAGATGCCCGAGACGTCGCTGGCGGCCCGGTTCGCCGCGAAGGAGGCCATCGCCAAGGCCCTCGGCGCCCCGCCCGGGATGAGCTGGCAGGACGCGACCGTCCGCCGGATCGCGGGCGCGCAACCCGTGGTCGAGGTGGTCGGTACGGTCGCCGCCCGTGCTGCCGAGCTCGGCGTGACCCGGTTCCACCTGTCGATCTCCCACGACGCGGGCATCGCCTCGGCGGTCGTCGTCGCGGAGCGCGACTGATCCCGCGATCCAGAGGATCCGCCGACGATGTCGTCGGCGGATCCTCTGGATCCTCAGCGCAGGGCCGGGACGACCTGCGACTCGAACAGCTCGATGCCTGAGCGGTCGTAGGCGGCCTCGGCGAAGTAGGTGATCGCGTAGGTCATGCCGAGGTCCCGCAACGCCTGCAGCTTCTCCACGATCTGCTCCGGGGTGCCCACCAGGGGACCGTTGCGCAGGTCCTCGGCCTCCGAGGCGGCCTTCGCCGGGACGGTGTTGGAGTAGTGCTCCTCCGCCCAGGCGATGCGGTCGTCGACGTCCGCCTCGGTCTCGCCGATGACGACGTTGTAGTTGGCCGACCGCGTGATCTCCTCGAACGGGCGACCGATGTCCTCGCAGTGGCCGCGCAGGATCTGCGACTTGTGGGCGAATCCCTCGGGCGAGCCGGCGAAGTTCGTGTACTGCGCGTGCTCCGCTGCGATCCGCAGGGTCTTCTGCTCGCCGCCTCCGGCGATCCAGAGCGGAGGACCGTCCACCTGCAGGGGGAGCGGCGCGAGCTGCGCGCCGTCGACCTGGTAGTACTTCCCGTCCAGCGTCGCCGTGCCGTTGGTCCACATCTGCTTGAAGATCTGGACGCCCTCGTCGAGCATCGCGAGGCGCTCACCGGCGCGGGGGAAGCCGTACCCGTACGCGCGCCACTCGTGCTCGTACCAGCCGGCGCCGATGCCCATCTCGACCCGGCCGCCCGAGATGATGTCGGCCGTCGTCGCGACCTTCGCCAGGTAGGCGGGGTTGCGGTAGGCCATGCACGTGCACATCTGGCCGAGGCGGACGCGGCTCGTGGAGGCGGCGAACGCGTTGATCAGGCTCCACGCCTCGTGCGTCGCCTCGCCGTTGGGCTCCGGGACCGCGTGGAAGTGGTCGTAGACCCAGATCGACTCGAACGCGTCGCCGTCGTCCGCGTACTGCGCGAGCCCACTCATCACCTGCCAGTGGTCGCGGGGCTCGATGCCCGTGAGGTCCTGCCGCCAGCCTTGGGGGATGAAGAGTCCGAATCGCATGTGCTGCACGCTACCTGTGGCTCGCACGGACCGCGCGCAGCCGACAGGATGGGTAGGTGCTGGAGTCGTGGGCGTCGTCGCAGGTCCGAGCAGCCGAGGAGCCGCTGCTGGCCGCGGGCGAGCCACTGATGGAGCGGGCCGCGTTCGCGCTTCACGTGCGGGTCTGTGCGGCGTTGCGTTCGATCCGCGGGCGCCTCGCGGGCGCGCGGGTCCTCGTGCTCGCAGGCTCCGGCAACAACGGGGGCGACGCCCTGTACGCCGGGGCGCTCCTGGCCCGCCGCGGGATCGAGGTGCGCGCCGTGCTGGCGAGCGACCGGGTCCATGCGGGCGGGCTGGCCGCCTTGGTCCGGGCCGGTGGTCGGGTCGTCGAGGAGCCCGGGCCGGCCGACCTCGTGCTGGACGGGCTCGTCGGGATCGGTGGGGACGGGTCGGGGCTTCGGGGGCGCGCGGCCGCGATCGTCGACGGGCTCGTCGGCGAGCCCTACGTCGTGGCGGTCGACGTGCCGTCGGGGATCGGGGTGGACGACGGGGCCAGGGCGGGTGCCGTGCTCGACGCCGACCTGACCGTGACGTTCGGTGGCGCAAAGGCGGGCCTGCTCCTGCCGCCCGCGGCGCGCGCGGCCGGGAGCGATCGAGGTGGTCGACATCGGGCTCGCGCTCGACGGCTGCCCATCGGTGGTCCGGCTCGAGCCGAGCGACATCGCGGGTCTGTGGCCTGTACCGACCGTGGACACGCACAAGTACACGCGCGGGGTGGTGGGCGTCGTCGCCGGGTCCCGCGCGTATCCGGGGGCCGCGATCCTCGCGACGAGCGCCGCGCTGCGGGCGGGCGTCGGCATGGTCCGCTACCTCGGCGACGTCGGGGAGGTCGTCGTCGCGGAGAACCCCGAGGTCGTCGTCGGCAACGGTCGGGTCCAGGCCTGGGTGTTCGGTCCCGGGGTCTCGACGGACGACGCGAGCCAGCGCCGGCGGATCGAGTACGCGTTCGAGCACCTGCTGACCAGGGGCGAGCCGGCGGTCGTCGACGCGGGCGCCCTGGAGCTGCTGCCCGAGCGCGTCGGTGCGCACGCGGTGCTGACGCCCCACGCCGGCGAGCTGGCCACGCTGCTGGCTGGCGCGTGGCGAAGACGTCGACCGCGCCGGCGTCGAGGCCGAGCCCCTGCGCTGGGCGCGCCGGGCGCACGAGCTGACCGGCGCGACCGTGCTGCTCAAGGGACCGGTGACGCTCGTCGTCGGCGCGCACGGGGCCACCTACTCGCAGGCGGACGCGCCTGCGTGGTTGTCGACGGCCGGCGCCGGCGACGTGCTGGCGGGCCTGCTGGGGGCGCTCCTGGCGGCGCGGGTCGACGCGATCCACGAGGATCCGACGGTCGCGGCCGCGCTGGCGGCCACCGCGGCTCTCGTGCACGGCCGCGCGGCGCACCGGGCCAACCCGGACGGGCCGATCTCGGCCACCGACGTGGCCGCCGCGCTGCCGGCGACGATCGCCGAGCTGCTGGCGTGACTCCCGAGCTGGTCGCGCGGCTCGACGCGCTCCTGGCGACCGGCGAGCGTCGGGTGCTCGGGATCGTCGGTGCGCCCGGCGCGGGAAAGTCGACTCTCGCGGCGCAGGTGACTCGCCCACCTCGGGTCGCGCGCGGTCGTGGTGCCCATGGACGGCTTCCACCTGGCACAGTCCGAGCTCGAACGCCTGCGCCGGGCCGACCGCAAGGGCGCGCCGGACACGTTCGACGCGGCGGGCTACGTCGCCCTGCTGCAACGCCTGCGGGACCAGCCGGGCACGGTCTACGCACCCGAGTACCGTCGGGACCTGCGCAACCCCGTCGCGGGCGCGATCGCCGTGGACGCCGACGTCCCGCTCGTGGTCACCGAGGGCAACTACCTGCTGCTCGACACCTTCGGTTTCGCGCCGGTCGCGCGGCCTGCTCGACGAGTCGTGGTTCGTGGCAGTCGACGACGACCTGCGGCTGGCACGCCTGGTCGCCCGGCACGAGGCGTTCGGCAAGTCGCCCGAGGCGGCGCGCGCCTGGGCCTACGGTCCCGACGAGGTCAACGCCCTGCTCGTCGCCGCGACGGCGCACCGAGCAGACCTCGTCGTGGAGACGGCCTGACGGCAGTGCGAGACTGGTCGGCGTGAGCCTGTTCCCCGCGCGCGCCCTCGTCGACCTCGCCGCGATCCGCGGCAACGTGCGCTCGCTGGCGGCGCACGCGCCGACCGCGCAGGTGATGGCCGTCGTCAAGGCCGACGCCTACGGGCACGGGCTCGTCCCCTGCGCTCGCGCCGCGGTGGCCGGCGGGGCGACCTGGCTCGGCGCGGCGCAGCTGGGCGAGGCGCTGGCGCTGCGGCAGGCGGGGGTCCAGTCGCCACGGATCCTCACCTGGCTCTACGCACCGGGCGCCCCTCGTGCGCGACGCGATCGAGGCCGACATCGACCTCGCCGTCTCCGCCGCGTGGGCACTCGACGAGGTGGCCGCGGCGGCGCGTCGGCTCGGCCAGACGGCGCGGGTCCAGCTCAAGGTCGACACCGGGCTGGGCCGCAACGGTCTGACACCGGCCGACCTGGCGGACCTGCTGCCGGCGGTCGGTCGGCTCGAGGCGGAGGGCGCGATCGACGTCGTCGGGCTGTGGTCGCACTTCGCGTTCGCCGACGAACCGACGCACCCGACCGTCCGGCGTCAGGCCGGGGTGTTCGCCGAGGCGCTCGCGGCCGTCGAGGGTGCGGGCATCCGGCTCGAGGTCCGGCACCTCGCGAACTCCGCGGCCACCCTGACCAGCCCGGACACGCACTACGACCTGGTGCGGCCGGGGATCGCCGTCTACGGGCTCTCGCCGGTGCCGCAGCTCGGCGGCCCCGACGAGTTCGGGCTGGTGCCGGCCATGACCCTCGAGGCCGAGCTGGCCAACGTCAAGCGTGTACAGGCCGGGTCCGGCGTCTCGTACGCCCACCAGTACGTGACGACGCAGGACACGGTGCTCGGCCTGGTTCCGCTGGGCTACGCCGACGGCGTCCCGCGGCACGCCTCCGGGTCGCAGGACCGCCGGGGCGGTCCGGTGCGGGTCGGCGGGCGGACCGTCGGCGTCGCCGGCCGCGTGTGCATGGACCAGGTCATGCTCGACCTCGGACCCGACGCCACCGAGCGTGCGGGAGACACGGTCGAGCTGTTCGGCACGGGCGCCGACGGCGGTCCGACCGCGCACGACTGGGCGGACGTCGCCGGGACCATCTCCTACGAGATCGTGACCCGGCTCGGTGCGCGGGTGCCGCGCGTGTACGTCGACGGCGAGGTCTCCCCATGACCGAGGTGCGGCTGCCGGACGCGGAGGCCACCAGGGCGTTCGGGCGGGCGCTCGCGGGCGTCCTGCGCGCGGGCGACCTGGTGGTGCTCACGGGCGACCTCGGAGCCGGCAAGACGACGCTCACGCAGGGGATCGGCGCCGGGCTGTCGGTGCGCGGGCAGGTGGCGTCGCCGACGTTCGTCATCGCGCGCGTGCACCCGCCGCTGGCGGACGGACCCGCCCTGGTCCACGTGGACGCCTACCGGCTGGGTTCGCTCGACGAGGTGGATGCGCTGGACCTCGACGCGAGCCTGGACGAGGCCGTGACGGTGGTCGAGTGGGGCGAGGGGTGGGTCGAGGGGCTGACCGACGATCGCCTCGAGATCACGCTCCAGCGACCTCGGGGCGGCACGCTCGACGACCTCGACGACGCGGCGACCGGGCGAGCGGATCGTCACGCTGCGCCGCGTCGGTACACGCTGGGCGGGCGTCGAGCTGCCCGGTTCGATGGCAGGCTGACGCCGTGCCCGTCCTCGCTCTTCGACACGTCAGCCGCCGTCGCGGTCAGCCTGACCGACGACGACGGCACCGTCCTCGCCGCCCGGTCCGACGCCCAGCAGCGCCACCACGCCGAGCTGCTGACGCCGATGATCGCCGCCGTGCTGGCAGAGGCCGGCGTCGACCGCAGAGAGCTGACCTCGGTGGTCGTCGGCACCGGCCCTGCACCCTTCACCGGCCTGCGGGTGGGGCTCGTGACGGCCCGCACCCTCGGCCTCGCGCTCGGCATCCGCGCGCGAGGCGTGCCCAGCCTCGACGCGATCGCGGCCGCGGCGTCGCGACGCCTGCCGGCCGGGACGGACGTCGTCGTCGCGACCGATGCGCGGCGGCGCGAGGTCTACTGGTCGTCGTACCGGCTCGACGGGCCCGGACAGATCCAGGTGCTCGTCCCGCCGTCCGTCGGGGCTGCGGTGGACGTGGTGGTCGAGCGGTGCGCTCGTGGTCGGGAGGGGCGCGGACCTCTACCCGGACGTCTTCGCACCGACGTTCGACGGCCCGGTCGTGGCCCCGATCGGGCGCGGTCGCGCTCCAGCCCTCGCTCGCCGGCATCCTCGACGACCTCCTCGACCCGGATCCCGCCGAGCTCGCCCGGCTCTCGCTGCAGCGGTCCGACGAGGTCCTCGACACCGAGCCGCTCTACCTGCGGCGTCCCGACGCCGTGCCGCAGGCCGCGCGCAAGCGCGCACTCGGATGACGGTGCTCGTGCGGCGGCTCACCGCCGACGACCTGCCGACGCTCGAACGCCTCGAGGGGGAGCTGTTCGGCGCGGCGGCGTGGTCGCCCGAAGGGTTGGCCGACGAGCTCGTCGGACCCGGCCGGTGGTACGTGGGTGTCGAGCTGGACGGCGTCCTCGTCGGCTATGCCGGGCCTGTGGTTCGACGGGTACGACGCGCAGGTGATGACGATCGGTACCGAGGAGCGGTTCCAGGGCCGCGGCCTTGCCCGCCTGATGCTCGACGACCTCCTGGCGCGGGCGCGCGAGGTCGGTGCCGCGGTCGTCCTGCTCGAGGTGCGGGTGGACAACGAGCCCGCGATCCACCTGTACGAGAGCGTCGGGTTCGAGCGGCTGGGCAAGCGCCGGGCCTACTACCAGCCGGGCAACATCGACGCGTGGACCATGCGGCTGGACCTGCGAGGAGAAGCGTCATGACCGACAGAGACAACGTGCTCGTGACCGCCGAGGTGCTCGCGGCCGAGCTCGCCGGCCCGCGGCGGCCGGTGCTGCTCGACGTGCGCTGGGCGCTCGGCCAGACCGACGGGCACGCCCGCTACCTCGCGGGGCACCTGCCGGGTGCGGTCTACGTGGACCTCGAGACCGAGCTGGCGGCGCCGCCCAGCCCCGAGGACGGCCGCCACCCGCTCCCCACCGGCCTGCAAGCCTCCGCACGCCGCTGGGGCGTGTCCGCGAGCCGCCCGGTCGTCGCCTACGACGCCGTCGGCGGCATGTCCGCGGCCCGCGCGTGGTGGCTGCTGCGATGGGCGGGACTGCGCGACGTCCGGCTGCTCGACGGCGGTCTGGGCGCGTGGACGGGCGCGCTGGAGACCGGCGAGGTCGTCCCCGAGCCGAGCGACGTCGTGCTCGACCGAAGGCGAGCTGCCGACGATCGATGCCGACGCGGCGGCCGCGTGGGATGGATCGCTGCTCGACGCGCGCGCCGCCGAGCGCTTCCGCGGCGAGGTCGAGCCGGTCGACCCGCAGGCCGGGCACATCCCCGGCGCGCTCTCGTTCCCCACGGCCTGGCTGCTCGACGGGGACGGCACGTTCCTCCCGGACCAGGCGCTGCGCGACCGGTTCGCGACGCTCGACGGCCCCGTCGCCGTGTACTGCGGGTCGGGGGTGACGGCGGCGCACGAGGTCGCCGCGCTCGCAGCCATCGGCGTCGAGGCCGCGCTCTACCCGGGCTCGTGGTCGCAGTGGTCGAACGACCCGACCCGCGAGGTCGCCACCGGGGCATGACGAAGGCCGCGACCCTCCGGGGGATCGCGGCCGTCGTCGAACCGGGTCAGACCGTGGTGGCGACCTGGCTGAAGCTCAGGCGCTCGCCGCGCGGACGGGGGGTGCCGGTGCCCTCGATGGTGCCGACGTTGATCACGAACAGCGACTTCCAGCCGGACTCGGCGAAGAACTCGGCGTCGACCGCCGGGAAGTCCATCCCGGCCATCGGGCCGGCGCCGAGACCGGCGGCGCGCAGGCCGACGATCAGGTAGCCGGCCTGGATGAGGGCATTGGTGCGGGCCATCTGGTCGCGCGTCTCGGGCTGCCCCTCGAGGACGTCCTTGAACCCGGCGGCGTGCGGCGCGAGCGTCGGGATGTGCTGGTGGAAGCCGGAGTCGGCGGCGACGACGAGGGTCACCGGCGCGGCCAGCACGCGGGCGCGGTTGCCCTCGCTCATCAGCGCGGCGAGGCGCTCACGGGCCTGCGGCGTGCGCACGACGAGCAGGCGCAGCGGCAGCGTGTTCATCGCGGTCGGACCCCACTTGACCAGGTCCCAGACTGCGGCGAGCTGCTCGTCGGTCACGTCGCCCGGGGCGAACTCGGCGACGGTGCGCGCCTCGCGGAAGAGGAGGTCGGCGACCTCGTCGGCGACGGCCAACGGGGGCGTCGGGAAGTCGAGGACGTCCAGGACGGTGGTGTCAGTGGTCATGGTGGTTGAACCATCAACTATCGATGGTTGTTCCGGGCGACCAACGTGAGGCGCCGTCACGCTCGCGGCCGACCATAAACTGTGCGCATGGCTGACCCTCTCGTGCTCGGGATCGAGACCTCCTGCGACGAGACCGGCGTCGCGCTGGTGCGCGGCTTCGACCTGCTGGTCGACTCGGTGGCAAGCTCGGTGGACGAGCACGCGCGGTTCGGCGGGATCATCCCGGAGATCGCCTCGCGGGCGCACCTCGAGGCGATGGTGCCGACGATCGAGCGCGCACTGGCCACCGCCGACGTGTCGCTCGCGTCGGTGGACGCGATCGCGGTCACCGCCGGCCCGGGACTCGTCGGACCGCTCACCGTCGGTGCGTCGGCCGCCAAGGCGCTCGCCCTCGCCCTGGACAAGCCGCTGTACGGGGTCAACCACGTGATCGGCCACGCGGTGGTCGACGAGCTGGTCGACGGCGCGTTCCCGTCGCGGGTGATGGCGCTCGTCGTGTCCGGCGGGCACTCGTCGCTCCTCCTGCTCGACGACACCGTCAACGTCACCGAGCTCGGCTCGACGCTGGACGACGCCGCGGGGGAGGCCTTCGACAAGGTCGGCCGGCTGCTCGGCCTGCCCTACCCGGGCGGCCCGCACATCGACCGGCTCGCCCGCGAGGGCGACCCGAGGGCGATCCGCTTCCCGCGCGGGCTGACCGCACCCAAGGACCAGGCCGCCCACGCGGCCGACTTCTCGTTCTCCGGCCTGAAGACCGCCGTCGCCCGCTGGGTCGAGGCCCGCCAGGACGCCGGCGAGGACATCCCGTTGAACGACGTCGCCGCCTCGTTCGCGGAGGCCGTGGCCGACGTGCTCACCGCCAAGACGATCGCTGCGGCGAAGCGGCACGACGTGGACACCCTGGTGATCGGCGGCGGGTTCTCCGCGAACTCGCAGCTGCGAGAGATGGCCGCGCAGCGGTGCGCCGAGGCCGGGATCACGCTGCGGATCCCGCCGATCCGCTACTGCACCGACAACGGCGCGATGATCGCCGCCCTCGGCGCGGCCGTCCTGCGTCGCGGCCTGCCGCCGTCGTCGCTCGACCTCCCGGTCGACTCCTCGATGCCGCTGACGCAGGTCCTGGTGTAGCAAGCGAGCGGGAGCGCGGCGTCGACCAGAGTCGCCAGAACCGTGCGCCGAGCACGAACGGCACGGCGAACGTCAGCACGAAGAACACCATCAGCTGCCAGGTCACGTGTGAGCCCGACGAGATCGTGTCGTCGGTGAAGGTGTACGTCGTCGTCGCGCCCAGGAAGGTCGCCGTCGCCGTGCCGCCCCCCACCTGCTCCAGGGTGTTCAGGCTCCCGAGCCCGAACACCAACCAGAGTGCGACGAGTCCCACGATCGCGAGCGATCCCCACCAGGCGCCGGTGTTCCAGCGCGGAACGGTGTGCCCGAGCTCGGCCAGGTAGCCGTCCGCGAGCACGCGCGGGTGCCCGAGGTCGGTGATCGCCTGGCGCATCCCGACCTCGCTGGCGACCGCGTTCAGCTCGGTGCGCAGCTCGCGCTTGAGGCGCGCGTACTTCGGGAAGTCCTGCGCCGCCCAGCTGAACCGCAGCAGGTAGATCTCGCGGCGGACCGTGTCGGTGGGTGTCATGACGTCTCCTTCGGTGTGTGGTCCAGCACCTGCTCGACTGTCGCGGCGAGCTGCCGCCAGGACCGGGCCGTTGCCCAGAGCTGGTCGGTTCCCGACGTCGTCGGCACGTAGTACTTGCGGGCGGGGCCCGAGGTGGAGGCGACCAGGCGTGAGGAGATCTGCCCGTCGCGTTCGAGGCGGTTCAGCACGGGGTAGACCGTGCCGGCGGCGATGTCCTCCAGGCCGCACTCGTGCAGCCGCGTCACGAGCTCGTAGCCGTATGACTCGTGCGCGCTGACCAGCGCCAGGACGAGCATGGGCAGCACGCCCTTGAGCAGCTGCGGATCTCGTGGCTCGTTCATGAGAGCCACGTTATGCCTAGTATTCGGTAATGACAAGTACCAGGTCTTACAGAGGCCGGCCGGCCCTCATCTCGGCGACCAGCGAGCGGACCACGGCGTCGAGCTCACCGGCATGACGCCGGGCGACCGCCCGCTGCCGCTGGTAGGACGCGCCGCGGCGCAGGATCACGCGCACCTGCTCGAGCTCGGCCTCGCACCCCAGCCGCGCCGCGATCGGCGCCAGGTCCACCAGCCACCGGCCGACCGCGTCCGTGACGAGCTCCTCGTCGCCCGCGGCATTCGTGATGATGATCGCGTCCATGCCGTACCGCGCCGAGCGCCACTTGTTCTCCTGCGCGAACCACGGCGGCACCGTCGGCAGGGTCTCGCCCTGGTCCAGCAACGTCGAGAAGTGCTCGACGAAGCAGTGTGTCAGCGCCGAGATCGCCGCCACCTCGAGCAGGTTCGACGCGCCGTCCGCCACCCGCATCTCGAGCGTCCCGAACCGCGGCGACGGGCGCACGTCCCAGCGGACCTCGTCGAACTGGTCGATCACGCCGGTGTGCATCATGTCGCCGATGTACTGCTCGAGCTGCGACCACTCGTCGAACCCGAACGGCAGGCCGGCGGTGGGCAGCTGCTGGAACAGCAGCGCGCGGTTCGAGGCGTAGCCCGTGTCCTTGCCTCCCCAGAACGGCGACGACGCCGACAGCGACTGCAGGTGCGCGAAGACCGTGAGCATCGCGCGCGAGATGGGCAGGACCTTGGCGCGGTCCTCGATGCCCACGTGCACGTGCACGCCGTAGATGAGCATCTGCCGGCCCCACCACTGCGTGCGGTCGATGAGGGTGGCGTAGCGCGCCTTGTCGGAGACCTTCTGCTGCGACCACTGCGCGAACGGGTGCGTCCCGCTGCCCATCAGCTCGATGCGCAAGGGTGCCGCCGCCTCGCCGACGAGGTCGAGCGCGCGCTGCAGGTCCGCCACGGCCTCCCCGACGGTCCGGCACTTCCCGGACCGCAGCTCGACGGTGTTCAGCAGCAGCTCCTGCGTGATGAGCGGGTGCTCGCCGCCGTCTGGGGGCCGGACGGCCGACAGGATGGTCTCGGCGGCCTGGCGCAGGTCGCCGGAGTCGGCGTCGACGAGCGCGACCTCCCACTCGATCCCGATGGAGGACCGCTCGGAGTGCGCGAACGGCAGGGCGACCGGCGCGGCCATCAGGCGGCCTCGACCACGAGAACCTGCTGGCTGCCCGCGACCCGGGTGAGGATGATCGTCGCGAAGGCGGTGCCGCGCAGGTCGAGCTGGCGCCTCAGCTGCTCGGGCACGACCGCGGTCCCGCGCTTCTTGATCGTCAGCCGCCCCACGTCCCGCTCGCGCAGATACGTCTTGAGCCGCTTGAGCCCGAACGGCATGGTGTCGAGCACGCGGTAGGCCGTGGCCGTCGGCACCGGGGTGAGGACGTCGGACGTCACGTAGGCGATGGTCGGGTCGACCAGCCGCCCTCGCACCTGGTCGGCGAGCTCGCCCACCAGCCCCGCGCGGATGACGGCGCCGTCGGGCTCGTACAGGTAGGCCCCGACCGCTCCCGACGGGGGACGGTAGATGCCGTCCGGATCGCTGGCGAGGATGGTGTGCACCTGACCGTCGCGCAGGACGAGCGCCGACCGCCCCGGTCCCTCGGGCGCCAGGGGGCCGAACCACAGGCCGAGCTCGACGACGTCGCCATCCATGGACACCCACTGCGCGTGCGCATCCGCAGGCAGCGCCGAGTGCGGGATGCCCGGGCCCAGCTTGAGGCCCAGCGCGGGGACGCGCTCGCGCAGCTCGAGGACCGCGTCCAGCGCCGGCTCGTAGGCGGACGGGTCGAACACGCGGCTTCCCGACGAGTTCCGTCGGGCCGGGTCGGCGTACACGCCGTCGATGCCCTCGCCCTCGAGGTCCAGCGTGAGCCCGTCGCCGTGCCGGACCACGGCGTCGGGGAAGTGCCGCAGGTTCACGGTCGCGATCGCGGCCGTCGCCTCGTCGATGTCGTTGGCCAGGACCCGCAGGCCGATGCCCGCCATCGCCATCGCGTCCGCGCCGATCCCGCAGGTGAGGTCCGCCACCCGCGTGCTTCCCGCGTCGCGGTACCGCCGCGCGTGGTGCGCCGCCACGCTCAGCCGCGTGGCCTGCTCGAGGCCTGCCGCGGTGAAGAGCATCCCGCCGGCGAAGTCGCCGAACTTGGCGATGGCCTTCGATCGCAACCTCGACTGCGTCAGCGCGGCCGCGACGAGCACCGGGTCCAGCCCCTCCTCGCGCATCCGCTCCGAGAGCGCCATCGTGCGGGACTCGTCGTAGGGCGGCAGGGCCGACAGCAGGGCCCAGCCGGCGGGGCTGAGCAGCTGCGAGAGACCGTCCGCGTCCATGCGGCGATCCTCGCACGGGACCGGTGTTCGCTGTGGGCTGGTTGGCACTCGCCTTGACCGAGTGCTAACGCTTTCCTAGAGTGGAGGAGCTGGCACTCTCCCCGTGAGTGTGCCAACGGCGCTCCGAGCCCCGGAACCCGCGACGACGGCGGCCCGACAGCGCGCTTCTGACTCATGAACCACTCACATGCGAAGGGGAGGTCCGCTGTGTCGGTCTCCATCAAGCCCCTCGAGGACCGGATCGTCGTCAAGACGCTCGAGGCAGAGACGACGACCGCTTCAGGTCTCGTCATCCCGGACAGTGCCAAGGAGAAGCCCCAGGAGGGCGAGGTCCTGGCAGTCGGACCTGGCCGTATCGACGACAACGGCAACCGGGTCCCGCTCGACGTCGCCGTCGGCGACAAGGTCATCTACTCCAAGTACGGCGGCACCGAGGTCAAGTACGCGGGCGAGGAGCTCCTCATCCTCTCCGCCCGCGACATCCTCGCGGTCGTCGTCAAGTGATCTGACGCATCACCACGCGAACGGCCCCCTCGGTCCTCGGACCGAGGGGGCCGTTCACGTCGTTCCCCGGACATGACGCGACCCCCGCGCGATCGACGGTGATCGCCCAGGGGTCGTGTCGCGCTGGTGGTCAGACGGCGCGCTGGGCCCGGCTGCGCTGGGCCAGGACCGCAGTGCGCTCGTCCTCGGACAGGCCGCCCCAGACGCCGTAGGGCTCGCGCACCGTGAGCGACTGCTCGCGGCACGCCTTGAGCACGGGGCAGGTGGCGCAGATCGCCTTGGCGGCCTCGGCGCGTCGCCGACGAGCCGATCCGCGCTCGCCCTCGGGGTGGAAGAACAGGTCCTGGTCGGCGTCGCGGCATGCGCCCTCGAACTGCCACTCCCACAGGTCCATCACGGGTCCGGGGAGTCGGGAGATCTCGGCCATGGTTTCCTCCTGGATCGTTCCGGCACGGCCGCGGATCGGCGGCGGTGCCGGAAGGTCGTGATGAGCGGTGTCGCGGAGTGTGCTCCCCGCCGTGTCGCGTTGGTTGTGACGGTACAACCGCTTCAGGAGTTGTTCAAGACCGGTTCGCACGAAAGTGTCATGAATCGGTTGTGAGCCTTATCCCAGGTCGCGCCCGCGTGTCCAGGGGTTGGCGCGCACGAATATTCGGGTAAGGACTGACACAATCGCGCCATGGTGACGCGAAGCGACGACGAGCGCGTGGATGCGCCCGTCCCTGCGCTCGCCGTCGCCGTGGTCGCGCGCCGCCTCGGCGTGGCACCGGCCACCTTGCGCACCTGGGACCGGCGCTACGGGCTGGGCCCGTCCGAGCACCCCGCGGGCGCGCATCGCCGGTACTCCGCGACGGACGTCGAGCGCCTGCTGGTCATGCGTCGGCTCACGCTGGAGGGCGTGGCCCCCGCGGAGTCGGCGCGCATCGCGCTGGCCACGGACCTCTTCGCAACCCCGGACGCCCCGCCCGTCGCGGACCGGACCCCGAGTGCCGTCGTCGACGCGGCCCTTGCCGGGACCCTCGCCACGTCCGGCCAGGTTCTCGCGCTCGCGCCCGGCGCCGACGTCCTGGCGTGGTGGACCGACCTCGTCGAGCCCGCCCTCGGCGCGCTCGCCCGCCGGACTGTCGTCGACCCTCCCGGCGTCGATGCCGTCGCTGCGGTGCACACCGCCGCGCTCGTCGCGCTGCGCGAACGGAGCGACGCGTACGTCGGCGGCCGTCGGCCGGTCGTGCTGGTGTTCGTCGTCCCCCGCGAGCCGCGTCCGCTCGTCGCCCACGCGGTCGCCGGAGCGCTCGCGTCGCACGGGGTCGACGCCCGGATCGTCGGCGGTCCCGCGGATGCGCACCACGCGATCGAGCTGGTCGCCATGACCCGTCCGCGGGCCGTCATCACCATCGGCGAGGGCACCGAGGTGGACCTCGACGTGGTCGCGCGGATCGCGCAGGATCCCGCGGACGTCCCGCAGTTCGTCATGGTGCCCGAGCGTGCCGCGCATGCCGTCCCGCTCGGGCGTTCGGTGCATCGGGCGCGGTCCTTCACGGGTCTCGTGCACGAGGTCCTGGCCGTCGCGCAGGGCTCGACGGGCCCCTGAGAAGCGGTTTTCACCCGCTGTTTCGGGTGAGACATTCTGCGCTTGCGACGCATCGTCGGACGATTGCCCGACCCGCGCGACTGTCGGTCACCCGGATGCCTAACGTCACTCGTCCGGGCGACCGATACTCACCGGGTGCCCCGCGTGGGGCCCGAGAGGGGAACCAACATGGCAGGAGTCGTGGTCTGTCACGGCTCGGCAGTCGTGCGTGAACGGCTGGTAGTGACGTCGATCGGAGTGCCGGCGCTCGGTCCTGTGCGCGCTGCCGCCTCCGTGGACGAGCTGCTGAGCCTCGCGCGCCGGATGCCTCCGACCGTCGTGCTCCTGGACGCCCACCTGGGTGCGCCGGGAGCGATCGAGGCGATCCGCCGGTTGCGTGCCGTCGCCCCCTCCGCAGCCATCGTGCTGCTCGCGCTCCCTGACGACACCGTCGCCCTCGACCGCGCCCTGGCCCTGGGTGCTCGCGGGTTCCTGGCCCCGGATGTCGGCCGCGCCGAGCTGTCCGCGGTCGCTGCGCACGTGCTCGCCAGCCCCGTCCTCCCGGCCCAGCCGGGTGCCGTGCGCCCCACGGTCGACGTGCCGAGCCAGGCCAGCGTCGCGCAGCGCTCGAGCTCCGCCGAGAGACGGATCTCGTCGAGTGTCCCCGCGCCGGACGCCAACGGGGTTCCCGCCGGCGCACCGACGTCGGGTGCCATCGCCGGTGTCCCGCTGACCAAGCGCGAGATCGAGGTGTTGATCGGCATGAGCAACGGACGCTCGAACGCGCAGATCGGCGCCGAGCTGTACCTCTCCGAGGACACGGTCAAGACGCACGCTCGCCGGCTGTTCCGCAAGCTGGGCGCCAACGACCGCGCCCAGGCGGTGGCCATCGGCCTGCGCCGCGGACTGATCCAGTAGAGGCTCCCGCGCGCGTATCCTGAGGCAATGACGGAGCCCACGCCAGCCGACCCGTTCGCCCGCATCGGGCTGACCTACGACGACGTGCTCCTCCTGCCGGGAGAGACCGACGTGATCCCGAGCGAGGTGGACACCACCTCGCGGCTCACGCGCACGATCTCCGTGCGCATCCCGCTGCTGTCCGCGGCCATGGACACGGTCACGGAGTCGCGGATGGCGATCGCGATGGCCCGCCAGGGCGGCGTGGGGATCCTGCACCGCAACCTGTCGATCGAGGACCAGGCGCACCAGGTCGACCTGGTGAAGCGCTCCGAGTCGGGCATGATCACCGACCCGGTGACGGTCTCGCCGGAGGCGACGCTCGCCGAGCTGGACCACCTCTGCGGCATCTATCGCGTGTCCGGCCTGCCGGTGGTCGCGGCCGACGGCCTGCTGCTGGGCATCATCACCAACCGCGACCTGCGGTTCGTCCCGCCCGGTGAGTTCGAGACGCTCCGCGTGCGCCAGATCATGACCGCGATGCCGCTCGTCACCGCACCGGTCGGCATCACCCGCGACGACGCCGCGGCCCTGCTCGCCAAGCACAAGATCGAGAAGCTTCCGCTGGTCGACGAGTCCGGCATCCTGCGCGGCCTGATCACCGTGAAGGACTTCGTGAAGTCCGAGCAGTACCCCGACGCGACCAAGGACGCTGAGGGTCGGCTCGTCGTCGGCGCCGCGGTCGGGTTCTTCGGGGACGCGTGGGACCGCGTGACCGCGCTCGTCGAGGCAGGCGTGGACGTGCTCGTCGTCGACACGGCCAACGGCCACGCCCGCCTGATGCTGGACATGGTGCGTCGGATCAAGGGCGACCCCGGCACCCGCCACGTGCAGGTCATCGGCGGCAACATCGCGACGCGCGAGGGTGCCCAGGCGCTGGTCGACGCGGGTGTCGACGCCGTCAAGGTCGGCGTCGGGCCGGGCTCCATCTGCACCACGCGCGTGGTCGCGGGTGTCGGCGTCCCCCAGATCACGGCGATCTACGACGCCTCGCTGGCCGCCAAGCCCGCCGGCGTCCCGGTCATCGGCGACGGCGGCCTGCAGTACTCCGGCGACATCGCCAAGGCCCTCGTGGCCGGCGCCGACACCGTGATGCTCGGCGGGCTGCTGGCCGGCTGCGACGAGTCGCCCGGCGACCTGGTGTTCGTCAACGGCAAGCAGTTCAAGCGCTACCGCGGCATGGCGTCGCTCGGGGCCATGCAGTCCCGCGGCGACCGCCGCTCGTACTCCAAGGACCGCTACTTCCAGGGCGACCTGTCCGACGACGAGATCATCACCGAGGGCATCGAGGGCCAGGTTCCCTACCGCGGTCCGCTCGCGGCCGTCTCCCACCAGCTCATCGGTGGCCTGCACCAGTCGATGTTCTATGTCGGTGCGCGCACCATCCCCGAGCTGCAGACGCGCGGCAAGTTCATCCGGATCACCCCGGCCGGGCTCAAGGAGTCGCACCCGCACGACGTGCAGATGGTCTCCGAGGCGCCGAACTACTCGGGCCGCTGAGGTTGGAGCCGGCCGACTTCTACACCGGCCTGGTCGCTGAGCTCTACGCTCCGCTGCGCTCGTATGCGCCGCCGCCCGACGAGTACATCGACTTCGTCCTCGCCCACGGTGAGCCGGCGCTCGAGCTCGGCTGCGGGGACGGCGACCCGTTGCTCGCCCTGCGCGCCCGCGGCCTCGACGTCGACGGGGTCGACTCGTCGGCGGACATGCTCGACCGGCTCCGAGCGCGTGCCGGGCCTGCCGACGTCACGGTGTTCCAGCAGCGGTTCGAGGACCTCGACCTGCCGCGGCGGTACCGCTCGATCTTCTTGGCCGGGGCGACATTCATCCTGTTGCCCACGGATTCCGCCGCGCTCGCGGCCTTGTCCCGCATCCGCGCCCACCTGCTGCCCGGCGGCACCGCGAGGGTGCCGCTGTGGATCCCGCCACGGTCCGAGCGGCTCGGTGAGCTCCGTTCGACGGTGGACGACGACGGCGCGGTCCTGAGCGTCGCGATCACTCGCCGAGGACTACGACGAGGTCGCCCGCACCCGGCGGACGTCGCTGCACTACGAGCGCCGAACGCGACAGAGTTCACCTTCATCCTCACCGCCGGTCCCGCTGCGAGAACGCCATGAGACGCGTGATGGCGTTGGTTGCCGCGTCGCATGGCGTTCTCGACGCCGGAGAACCTCAGTCGCGGAACGTCTCGATGCGGGCGCCCAGCTGGACCAGGCGCTCCTGCAGCTGCTCGTAGCCGCGGGCGATGATGTCGACGTCGCGCAGGACGGACGTGCCCTTGGCGGCGAGCATCGCCAGCAGGATGACGACGGCCGGCCGCAGCGCGGGCGGGCAGGACACCTCGGCGCCCGACCAGTGCGTCGGGCCGCTGATCTGCAGCCGGTGCGCGTCGAGCAGCCGGACGTCGGCGCCGAGGCGGGTCAGGTCGGTCAGGTGGATCGCGCGGCCCTCGTAGACCCAGTCGTGGATCAGGGTGGTGCCCGTCGCGCACGCCGCGATCGCGGCGAAGAACGGCAGGTTGTCGATGTTGAGTCCCGGGAACGGCATGGGGTGGATCTTGTCGATCGGCGCACGCAGCTCGCTCGGGTAGACCGTGACGTCCACCAGGCGAGTCCGGCCGTTCTGCGCGGCGTACTCCTGCGACAGCGTGTAGCGCAGGCCCATCTCGGCGAGCGTGGCCAGCTCGATCTCCATGAACTCGATCGGCACCCGTCCGACGGTGATCTCCGACGAGGTCACGATCCCGGCGGTGAGCAGGCTCATCGCCTCGACCGGGTCCTCCGAGATCGCGTACTCGACGTCGGCGTTGATGTCGGCCAGGCCGTGCACCCGCAGCGTCGTGGTGCCGATCCCTTCGATCCGCACCCCGAGCAGCTCGAGGTAGAAGCAGAGGTCCTGGACCATGTAGTTCGGGCTGGCGTTACGGATGGTCGTCACGCCGGTGCGGCGAGCGGCGGCCATGATGACGTTCTCGGTGACCGTGTCGCCGCGCTCGGTGAGGACGACGGACAGGTCCTCGCGCAGTGAGCGCGACACCAGGGCGTGGTAGTCGCCGGTGGTCGCCGTGACCTCGAGGCCGAACGGTCGCAGTCCGATCAGGTGCGGCTCGACGGTGCGTGTGCCCAGGTCGCAGCCGCCGGCGTAGGGCAGCCGGAACTCGTCCTGCAGGCCCAGCAGCGGGCCGAGGAACATGATGATCGAGCGCGTCCGCCGGGCCGCGTCGACGTCGATCGACTCGAGCTGGAGACGGTCGGGGACGACGATCTCGAGGTCGCGGCCGTCGGTGGACCAGACCGCCCTGACGCCCACGGAGCGGAGCACCTCGACGATGCGGTCGACCTCGACGATCCGGGCGACGTTGCGCAGGCGTGTGGTGCCGCGGTTGAGCAGCGACGCGCACAGCAGCGCGACCGCCCCGTTCTTGCTGGTGTTGACGTCGATCCGGCCGCTGAGCGTCTGGCCGCCCTGCACGCGCAGGTGGGTGCGCTGCGGGCCGCCGAGCGTCACGATGGGGGAGTCGAGGGCTGCGCCGATCCGGGTCAGCATCTCGAGGCTGAGGTTCTGCGCGCCCTGCTCGATGCGGTGGATCGCCGACTGGCTGGTGCCCAGGCGCTCCGCGAGCTGGGCCTGCGTCAGGCCCTTGTGCTGGCGGGCGGAGCGGACCAGCGTCCCGACGTGGGCGAGGGGATCCGAGGCGATCGGGAACGAGCCCGTGGTGAGTGGGACCGGGGTGGTGGTCGTCGTCATAGGAAAACGCTAACTCATGGATGAGATATTGCCGACCGATGTGACCCGATCGAGGGTCTCAAGTGTGGCTCACCCTGACCTCACGAACTCAACGGGGAGATGACGTGGGTCACCAGAGCGTGCCGACCGGCTCCCGGGTCGGCCACACGTCCGAGGCGCCCGGACCCTCGAAGCCCTGTTCCAGCCGCCACGCGTTGAACCCTTCGGCCCACGCCTGGTGCGCCGTGGACTGGTACTCGTGGAGCGTGTCGAGGTCCAGCGAGGCCAGGTGCGGGAACCGGCCGACGATCCGCTCCAGCACGTCGAGCGTCGCGACGACGTCGACATCGGCGGTATGCAGGCTCCCGGACTCGACCACCTCGTAGAACCCGCACAGGTCCACCAGCTTGCGCTTGCCGCCACGCAGCTGGTCCTCGGCCCGATCGAGGACGAGCGGGTCGATCACCGGTCGCGCCTCGCTGTGCAGGCGGTCAGGGAGCGTGCGCAGCTTGTGCCGGCGCAGCTCGGCGTCGAGCAGGCAGAGGTCGAACGTGGCGTTGTAGGCGACGACGGGCACCCCGTCCAGGAACGCCTGGGTCAGCTCCACCGCGATCTCCTCGAGCGCCTGCTTGGGCTTGGCGCCGTGCCGACGCGCGTGCTCGGTACTGATGCCGTGGATCGCGGCGGCCGGCGCGGGGATGTCGACGCCCGGGTTGATCAGCCAGCTGCGGATGTGCGTGCCGGACGCGTCGCGACGGACCAGCGCAGCGCTGACGATGCGGTCGTTGTCCACGTCGATACCGGTGGTCTCGGTGTCGAAGCCGAGCAGCGGCCCGTCCGTCCAGCTCATCCCGTGATCCTCCTGTGCAAGCCAACTGTGCACACCACCTGTGCAACCCGGCCGATCTGTGCAACCCGGCCGATCGATCTGTCGCCAGGATGGCACCGACGTCCGACACGACCCGGGAAGGCGGACCGCGAGCCGCGCGATCAGGGAGGACGGACCACCCCGGTAGCCTTGCGGGGTGAGCAACGAGATCGAGATCGGCCGTGGCAAGCGCGGACGCCGCGCCTACTCCTTCGACGACATCGCCGTCGTCCCGTCACGGCGCACCCGTGACCCGGAGGAGGTCTCGGTCGGCTGGCAGATCGACGCGTACCACTTCGACCTCCCGGTGGTCGCGGCGCCCATGGACTCGGTGATGAGCCCGGCCACCGCGGTGGCCCTCGGCCAGGCGGGCGGCCTCGGTGTGCTGGACCTGGAGGGCCTCTGGACGCGGTACGAGGACCCGACGCCGCTGCTCGAGGAGATCGCGACGTTCGACTCCGCGGGCGCGACCGCCCGCATGCAGGAGATCTACGCGGCACCGATCCAGCCCGAGCTCATCACCGCGCGGCTCAAGGAGATCCGCGCCGCGGGCGTGACGGTCGCCGGTGCGCTCAGCCCGCAGCGGACCAACGAGTTCTGGCGCACGGTCGTCGACGCAGGCGTTGACCTGTTCGTCATCCGCGGCACCACGGTCTCGGCCGAGCACGTCTCCGGCCGAGCCGAGCCGTTGAACCTCAAGCGGTTCATCTACGAGCTCGACGTCCCCGTGATCGTCGGCGGCGCCTCGACCTACACGGCCGCACTGCACCTCATGCGGACGGGCGCGGCCGGCGTGCTCGTGGGCTTCGGGGGCGGCGCCGCGCACACCACGCGCCTCGCGCTGGGCATCCACGCGCCGATGGCGTCGGCGGTCGCCGACGTCGCCGCGGCACGTCGGGACTACCTCGACGAGTCCGGCGGCCGCTATGTGCACGTCATCGCGGACGGTGGCGTCGGACGCTCCGGCGACCTGGTCAAGGCCGTGGCGTGCGGGGCCGACGCGGTCATGCTGGGCGCGGCGCTCGCCCGGGCGACCGAGGCCCCGGGGTCGGGCTGGCACTGGGGACCCGAGGCGCACCACCCCGCCCTGCCGCGCGGCGAGCGCGTCGAGGTGGGCACGGCCGGGACCCTCGAGCAGATCCTGTTCGGCCCGGGACACACCGCCGACGGCACGCTGAACCTCATCGGCGCGCTGCGGCGCGCGATGGCGACCACCGGGTACTCCGACCTCAAGGAGTTCCAGCGCGTCGAGGTCGTCGTCAGCCCGTACCAGCCGCACTGACGGCGAACCACGCACACCCGACGCCCGGAGGCGCCCCGCAACGGGCGCACCCGGGCGTCTCTCCGTGTAAGCGCAGCGTCCCGCCTGCACCGATGCCCGTATCAACATCTGTTTAGATCCGAATATGTCCGAATGGGTTGACATACGCCCGTGACACAGGGCACTCTGGACGAAGTGGACGCCGGAGTCAGTGCCGGCGCACAGACGACGGAGTCGATGTGTACGCACCGGAGCGGCACCAGCAGATCCTGGCCACGGCACGTGCCGAGGGCCGGGTCGACGTCAACCGACTGGCCGAGGACCTGGACGTCACGGCCGAGACCATCCGCCGCGACCTGACGGTCCTCGAACGGCACGGCCTCCTGCGCCGGGTGCACGGCGGGGCCATCCCGGTCGAGCGGCTCGGTTTCGAGCCTGCCGTCGCGGATCGGGAGAGCAAGTTCGCGGCGGAGAAGGAGCGGATCGCCAAGGCGGCGCTCGAGGAGCTGCCGGACGGAGGAGCAGTCATCCTCGACGCCGGCACCACGACCGTCCGGCTCGCCGAGCTGCTGCCCACGGACCGTGAGCTCACGGTCGTGACGCACGCGCTGCCCGTCGCGATGGCGCTCGCCATGCGGCCCGGGATCACGTTGCACCTCGTCGGCGGCACGGTCCGCGGCCGGACGCTGGCGGCGGTCGGGTCCTGGGCGGAGCGCGAGCTCGCCGACATCCACGTCGACGTCGCCTTCCTCGGCACCAACGGCCTGAGCGTCGAGCACGGCCTGACCACCCCGGACCTGGCGGAGGCCGCGGTCAAGAGGGCGCTCGTGGCCAGCGCGCGGCGCACGGTCGTGCTCACCGACCACTCGAAGATCGGACGGGTCGACTTCGCGCACGTGGCGCCGTTGGCCGACATCGACGCGATCCTCACCGACTCGGGCGCCGAACCGGAGCTCATCGAGGAGCTCGAGGCCGCCGGCCCGCGGGTGGTGACGGCGTGATCGTCACACTCACCCCGAACCCGAGCCTCGACCAGGCGCTCGAGCTGGACCGCCTCGTCGTGGGCGAGGTCAACCGCGCCGACGCCGCCCACGTCCACCCGGGTGGCAAGGGCATCAACGTCTCCCGTGTGCTCGTCGCGCACGGCATCGGGTCGGTCGCCGTGCTGCCGGCCGGCGGGTCGGACGGGCGCCGCCTGGTCGAGCTCCTCGACGAGCACCACGTGCCCAACGTGGCGGTCCAGGTCGGTGGCGATACCCGCACCAACCTCACGCTGGCCGAGTCCGACGGGACGACCACCAAGGTCAACGCGCCGGGACCGGCGCTCTCGGCCGACGAGATCGATGCCCTGCTGGCCGCCGTCGAGCGTCTGCTCGCCGCCGGGCCGCGCACCCTCGTCGGTGCCGGGAGCCTGCCGCTCGGCGCGGACGACACGTTCTTCGTCCGGCTGGCGGACCTGGCAGCCCGGTACGGCGTTCCGCTCGCGCTCGACACGTCGGGCACCCCGCTGGCCCGGGTGGTCCGCTCCGGCGGGCTCGACCTGGTCAAGCCGAACGACGAGGAGCTCGCCGATCTGGTCGGTCGAGAGCTCGTGACGGTCGGCGACGTGGTCGATGCCGCGCACGAGGTCCTCGACGCCGGTACCCGCGCCGTCCTGGTCAGCCTCGGCGTGCACGGCGCGATGCTCGTCCTCGCCGACGGGGTCTGGTGGGCCGGCGGCCCGCCGATCGTCCCCCTGTCCACCGTCGGCGCGGGGGACTCGACCCTCGCCGGCTTCCTCGCAGCCGAGGGCTCCGCGGGCGAACGCCTGCGCACCTCGGTCGCCTTCGGCCGTGCGGCCGTGCTGCTGCCCGGCACCGCCGTCCCCGGCCCCACCGACATCGACCTGGACGCCGTCCGGGTCGTGGACAACCCCGATATCCGACTCGCCCTCAAGGAGCTGTGACGTGAGCACCCCCCTGATCACCCCGGACCTGGTCGCCGTCGACCTGGTCGCCACCGACCGCGACGACGCGACCCGCCAGCTCATCGACCTGCTCTTCGCGGCCGGCCGCGTCACGGACGCCGACGGGTTCCACGCCGACGTGCGTGCCCGCGAGGCGCAGATGGCGACCGGCATGCCCGGCGGGATCGGCCTGCCGCACGCCCGGTCGAGCTTCGTCACCGCGCCCAGCCTGGCCGTCGGCAAGGTCGCCGCCGGCGTCGACTTCGGCGCCCCGGACGGTCCCGCGACCCTCGTCTTCCTCATCGCCGCGCCCACCGAGGGCGACGGCGACCACCTCAAGATCCTCGCGGCGCTCGCCCGCCGCCTGGTCCACGAGTCCTTCCGCACCTCGCTGAAGGACGCGACCGACGCCGGCACCGTTGCCGACATCGTCACCCGAGAGGTCGTTGTCTCATGAAGTTCGTCGCCGTCTCCTCCTGCCCCACGGGCATCGCGCACACCTACATGGCCGCCGAGGCCCTCGAGCAGGCGGGCAAGGCCGTCGGCCACGAGGTCCACGTCGAGACCCAGGGCGCCGCCGGCTCCACCCCGCTGGACCCGGCGATCATCGCCGCGGCCGACGGCGTGATCTACGCGGCCGACCTCGAGGTCAAGGACAAGGGCCGCTTCGGCGGCAAGCCGTTCATCGACGTCGGCGTGAAGAAGGCCGTGCACGACGCTCCCGGCGTCATCGCGATGGCCGTCGCGGCCGTCGCGGCCGGCGTCCCGGCAGGTGGCCCGGCCGCCCCGGTCCTTGCGACGAAGGTCGACCGCAACGCGGGCGTCGGCACCCGGATCCGCCAGTGGCTGATGACCGGCGTCTCCTACATGATCCCGTTCGTCGCGGCCGGCGGCATCCTCATCGCGCTGGGATTCATGGTCGCCCAGCTCGCCGACGGGAGCGCCGGCGTCGTCGCGGTGACGAGCGTCCCGCTGACGCACCTGCTGAACGACTTCTCGGTGACCAACGGCATGGACTGGGCCGCGCTGCTCTTCCAGACCGGCGCGATCGCGTTCGGCTTCCTGGTGCCGATCCTGTCCGGGTTCATCGCGTACGCCATCGCCGACCGGCCCGGCCTCGTGCCCGGCATCGTCGGCGGTGCGATCTCCGTCGCCGTCGGCGCCGGCTTCCTCGGCGGCCTGGTGACCGGCTTCATGGCCGGGTTCCTGGCCCTGTGGATCAGCCGCTGGAAGGTGCCCAAGGGCGTGCGCGGCGTGATGCCCGTGGTGGTCATCCCGCTGCTGTCGACGTTCGTGGTGGGGCTCGTGATGATCATCATCATCGGGCAGCCGATCGCGAGCCTCATGACCGGCCTGAGCAACTGGCTCAACGGCCTGTCGGGCTCCAACCTGGTGCTGCTGGGCGCACTGCTCGGCGCGATGATGGGCTTCGACCTCGGCGGTCCGATCAACAAGGTCGCGTACACGTTCGCGGTCACCGGTCTGGCCACGCAGGGCCTGTCCAACGACGCGGTGCAGTACCGGATCATGGCCACCGTCATGGCGGCCGGCATGGTGGCCCCGCTGGCCATGGCCCTGGCGACCGTCGTCCGCAAGAAGCTCTTCACCCATGCCGAGCGCGAGAACGGCAAGGCTGCCTGGCTGCTGGGGCTGTCGTTCATCTCCGAGGGGGCCATCCCGTTCGCGGCCGCCGACCCGTGGCGCGTGATCGTGTCGTCCCTCGTCGGATCCGCAGCGACCGGAGCGATCGTGATGGAGGTCGGGTCCGGCCAACGCGCACCGCACGGTGGTGTCTGGGTGCTCCCGCTGATCTCGAACCCCCTCGGGTTCATCCTCGCGGTCGTGGTCGGGATGGTCATCACCGCCGGCCTGGTCATCGCCCTCAAGAGCTCCAAGACCAACGAGTTCGTCCTCGCCGAAGAGGCCGCGGACGCCCAGGAGCTCGTGTCCGCCTGACCCCCCGCCGCCGCCCGGCAGCGTCGCCGGGCGGCGGGCCCCGTGCACGAACCCCGATCGGAGAACGCCATGCCCCAGCGCACCGTCGTCGTCGCCTCGCGCGTCGGCCTGCACGCCCGCCCCGCCATGCTCTTCACCCAGGCCGTCGCCGAGACCGGCCTGCCCGTCACGATCGCGCGTCCCGGCGGTGAGCCGGTGGACGCCGGCAGCATCCTGTTCGTCATGTCGCTCGGTGTGCCCGGCGGCGAGGAGGTCACCCTCGCCGCCGAGGGCGACGGGGCCGACGCCGCACTGGACGGCCTCGTCGACCTGCTCGCCACCGACCTGGACGCGGAGGAGACATCGTGAGCGCCGCGACCGTCGGCCACGTGCTGCAGGGCGTCGGCGTCGGCCGTCGGGCCGTCGTCGGACCCGTCGCGCAGGTCCGGCCGGCGCCGCACCTCGAGCCCGACGCCCCGCTGCTCGTGGATGGCGCGGTCGCGGATGCGGCGACAGCGCACGCCGTCGTCGAGGCCGCGTTCCTCGACACTGTCGCGGCGCTGCGGGACCAGTCCGACCGGTCCTCGGGCACGGTCAAGGACGTGCTCGCGGCCACCGCGCAGATGGCCGACGACCGCGCCCTGCGCACCCAGGTCCTCGCCCGGATCGACAACGGTGAGCCGGTCGTCGCCGCGATCGACGCCGTCGTGACGATGTTCGCGACGCTGTTCGAGCAGGCCGGCGGATACCTCGCGGAACGCGTCACGGACCTGCGCTCCGTCCGGGACCGGGTCGTCGCGCGGGCCATGGGCCTGCCGGCGCCCGGTGTGCCGGAGCTCACCAGGCCGTCGGTCATCGTCGCGAAGGACCTGGCGCCCGCCGACACCGCGGCACTCGACCTGGCCAACGTGCTGGCGATCGTGACCGAGCTCGGCGGACCGACCGGGCACACCGCGATCATCGCGGGACAGCTCGGCCTGCCGTGCCTCGTGCGGGTCGGCGGTGCGACGTCGATCGAGGACGGGACGCAGGTCGCCGTCGATGCCGCCGACGGCACGGTCACGCTCGACCCGAGCGACTCGCTGCGTGCCGAGCTGGACCGACGGGCGTCCGTCGAGACCGCGCTCGAGTCCGACACGGCACCGGGGGCCACGGCCGACGGTCGCCCGGTCGCGCTGCTCGCCAACATCGGCACCGCCGAGGATGCCGCGCGCATCGCCGGCGGCGCCGTGGAGGGCGTCGGTCTGTTCCGCACCGAGGTGCTGTTCCTCGAGCGGACGTCCGCGCCGACCCTGGACGAGCAGACGGCGGTCTACGCGCAGGCCCTGACGTCGTTCGGCGACCGCAAGGTGGTCGTCCGCACGCTCGACGCCGGCGCCGACAAGCCGCTCGCGTTCGCGACGCAGCCCGACGAGGAGAACCCGGCGCTGGGGGTGCGCGGCTACCGGCTCGTGCGCACCCACCCGGAGCTCCTGGACACCCAGCTCGAGGCCCTGGCACACGCGCAGACCGCGACCGGCACGACGCCGTGGGTCATGGCGCCGATGATCGCGACCGCCGCCGAGGCGCGGGCGTTCGCCACCCGTGCGCGGGCCGCGGGCGTGGCCACGGTGGGCGTCATGATCGAGGTACCCGCGGCGGCCCTGCGCGCGCAGGAGATCCTCGCCGAGGTCGACTTCGTCTCGTTGGGCACCAACGATCTCGCCCAGTACACGATGGCGACCGATCGCCTCCGGGGCGAGCTGTCCGACCTGCTCGACCCGTGGCAGCCCGCGGTGCTGGACCTGGTCGACGCCACGGCGCGGGCCGGTCTGGAGGCGCGCAAGCCCGTCGGGGTGTGCGGCGAGTCGGCCTCCGACCCGGTGCTGGCCCTGGTGCTCGTCGGGCTCGGGGTGACCAGCCTGTCCATGTCGGCGGGTGCCATCCCAGCGGTCCGGTACGCGCTCCGGAACCACTCCACCGCCCAGTGCGCGACCATGGCCGCCTGCGCGCTCGCGGCCCCCTCGGCCGCCGAGGGTCGGGCGGCCGTCGTGGAGCTGCTGCGTGCGGACGTCCGGGAGACGCTCGGGGTGTAGCCGGGGCTGAATCAACGGCGTGTGCGCGGCTCCGGTCCCCAGGAGCCGCGCGTACGCTCGCCGGTATGGCGCACGACCCCGGACACATCGACATCCACGACCCCGAGACCGACCCGCTCGCCACGTACGTGCTCGAGCCGGACGACATCCGGACGCTCCTGAGACGGGTCGTCGCGTCGCCCGGTGGCCCGACGTACACGTCCCATGCGCCGTTCACCGGCGGTCCCATCGCCGCGATCCCGCTGTCGACGCCCGACGACGTGGCCCGCGCGGCGAAGCGCGCCCGCTCGGCGCAGCGGCTGTGGGGCGCCCGCCCGTTGCGGGAGCGGACCGCGTTCCTGTCCCGCGTCCACGACCTGATCCTGGAGCGGCAGAGCGACGTCCTCGACCTGATCCAGCTCGAGGGCGGCAAGGCCCGGGTCTCGGCGTTCGAGGAGATCGCCGACATCGCCAACATCACGCGGCACTACTCGCTGCGCGCCGCCCGCTACCTGGCGCCGCGCCGGGTCGCGAGCCTCATCCCCGGGCTGACGTCGACGCGCGTGCTGCGCCACCCGGTCGGTGTGGTCGGCATCGTCGCGCCCTGGAACTTCCCGCTGACGCTCACGCTCGGCGACGTGCTGCCCGCGCTGGTGGCCGGCAACGCGGTGATCCTGCGTCCGGACCCGCAGACGTCGCTCACGTCCCTGTGGGCCGCGGAGCTGCTGGAGGAGGCCGGGCTGCCGGACGGGGTGCTGCAGGTCGTCGTCGGCGACGGGACGATCGGCGCCGCGGTGGTCGAGCACGTGGACCACGTGAGCTTCACCGGGTCCACGCGGACCGGCCGGCTCGTCGCGGCGCAGGCGGGCTCGCTCCTGGTCCCCGCCACGCTCGAGCTGGGCGGCAAGAACCCGATGTACGTCGCCTCCGACGTGGACGTCGAGGTCGCCGCCGAGGGTGCCGTCCGCGCCTGCTTCGTCGGCACCGGACAGGTCTGCGTCAGCATCGAGCGGATCTACGTGCACGAGGACATTGCCGACGAGTTCACCGCGGCCTTCGTCCGCCGGACGCGCGAGCTGCGGATCGGGGCCGACCTCGACTACCGCTCGGACGTCGGGACGCTCACGTCCGCCGCGCAGCTCGCGACCGTGGTCGAGCACGTCGAGGACGCCATCGGGCACGGCGCGACCGTGCTGGCCGGGGGAGTGCACCGCACCGACCTCGGCCCGTGGTTCTACGAGCCGACGATCCTGACGGACGTGCCCAACGAGGCGCGCCTGGTCCGCGAGGAGACGTTCGGTCCCGTGGTGACGATCTCGCGCGTGGCGTCCGACGACGAGGCGGTCGCCGCGATGAACGACACCGAGTTCGGCCTCAACGCGAGCATCTGGATCGCCGACACCCGCCGCGGCGCCGCACTGGCCGCGCGGGTGCGCTCCGGGTCGGTCAACGTGAACGAGGGCTACGTCGCCACGTGGGGGTCCGTCGGGGCTCCGCAGGGCGGGATCGGCGCGTCGGGCATCGGCTCCCGCCACGGCCGCGAGGGGCTCTGGGCCACCACCCGGCTGCAGACGATCGCGGTCCAGCGCGGCGCGCACGGCGTGCTGGGCGGTCCGGGCATCGGTCTGCACCGCATGTTCGACCTCGGCACCGAGCGGTGGCCGCGGCTGTACACCGAGGCGCTGCGCGCGATGAAGGCCCTCCGGCTGCCGTAGCGCTGCGTGACGTCAGGCGTGGCCCAGCTCGGCCGGGTCGTCGTCGAGGTCGTCACCGATCAGGCTGACCGCCTGCCGGGCGATCGCGAGCTCCTCGTTGGTCGGCACCACCATGACGGTGGTCGTCGCCCAGTCGGGCGAGATGATGCGCGGCTCCCGGCTGCGGACCGCGTTGAGGTCGGGGTCGAGCGCGATGCCGAGCGCTTCGAGGTTCTCCAGCGCACGGGCGCGCACGACCGCGTCGTTCTCGCCGACCCCGGCCGTGAACGTGATGACGTCGACCCGCCCGAGGATCGCGTAGTAGGCGCCGATGTACTTGCGCAGCCGGTGCAGGTAGACCTCGAGCGCCAACGACGCGTCCTCGTCGCCCGCCTCGATCATCGTGTGCAGCGCGCGGAAGTCGTTCTCACCGGCGAGGCCCTTGAGCCCGGAGCGCCGGTTGAGCAGGTCGTCCACCTCGTCGACGGAGAGCCCGGCGTTGCGTTGCAGGTGGATGAGGACCGCGGGGTCGAGGTCGCCCGAGCGGGTCCCCATGACGAGGCCCTCGAGCGGGGTCAGGCCCATCGACGTCTCGACGGCCACGCCGCCGCGTACCGCCGACGCCGACGCGCCGTTGCCCAGGTGCAGCACGATCTGGTTGACGTCCTGCGGCCGGCGACCGAGCACCTCCGCGACGCGCGCGGACACGTACTGGTGCGACGTCCCGTGGAACCCGTACCGGCGGACGCCGTGCGCCCGGGCGATCTCGGTGTCGATCGCGTAGGTGGCTGCGGCCTCGGGCAGCGTGCGGAAGAAGGCGGTGTCGAAGACGACGACGTGCGGCACGTCGGGAAGCAGCTCGCGGGCCACCCGGATCCCCGTGAGGTTGGCGGGGTTGTGCAGCGGGGCGAGCGGCGAGAGCGCGTCGATCTGCGCGATCACCTCGTCGGTGACGATCGCCGGCCCGTCGAACACTGCGCCGCCGTGCACGACGCGGTGCCCGACCGCGACGACGTCGGCCTCGGCCAGGTCGGGACCGACGGATGCGAACAGCCGCAGGACGGCGCGCAAGCCGGCGTCGTGGTCGGGGACCGGGTCCGACAGCGACGTGGTCTCGCCCGCGAAGGTGTGCGCGATCGACCCGACCGGCTCGCCGATCCGCTCGACGATCCCCGACGCGAGCGCGCCGCCGCCGATGGCGTCGACCAGCTGGTACTTGATCGACGACGAACCGGAGTTGACGACGAGAACGGTGCTCACGGTTGGGTCTGCCCATCTGACTGCGCCTGGATCGCGGTGATGGCGACCGTGTTGATGATGTCCGAGACCAGGGCTCCGCGCGACAGGTCGTTGACCGGCTTGCGCAGCCCCTGCAGCACGGGCCCGATGGCGACCGCGCCGGCGGACCGCTGCACCGCCTTGTAGGTGTTGTTGCCGGTGTTCAGGTCCGGGAAGACGAAGACCGTCGCGCGCCCGGCGACGGCGGAGTCGGGCAGCTTGGTCTGAGCGACGCTCGCGTCGACGGCGGCGTCGTACTGGATCGGGTCCCTCGACGGACAGGTCGGGCCGACGGGACCGGACCAGCGCGGTGGCCTCGCGGACCTTCTCCACGTCGGCGCCCGAACCCGACTCACCGGTCGAGTACGACAGCATCGCGATGCGCGGCTCGATGCCGAACTGCGCCGCGGTGCCCGCCGACGAGATCGCGATGTCCGCGAGCTGCTCGGCGGTCGGGTCCGGGATGACCGCGCAGTCGGCGTAGACGAGCACGCGATCCTCGAGACACATGAGGAAGCAGCTCGAGACGCTGTTGACGCCGGGGCTCGTCTTGATGATCTCGAACGACGGCTTGATCGTGTGCGCGGTGGTGTGCGCGGCGCCCGAGACCATCCCGTCGGCGAGCCCGAGCTTGACCATCATCGTGCCGAAGTACGACAGCGACGACACGATCTCGCGCGCCCGCTCGACGGTCATCCCCTTGTGCTTGCGCAGCTCGGTGTACTCGGCGGCGAACCGCTCGACCAGCTCGGGATCGTGGGTGCTGAGCACCGCCGCCTGGTCGAGGTCGAGGCCGAGCTCGGTGGCGCGGGCGCGGATGGTCGTGTCGTCGCCAAGGATCGTGATCTGGGCGACGCCGCGCTGCAGGAGCGTGGACGCGGCGCGCAGGATCCGGTCGTCGTCGCCCTCGGGGAGCACCACGTGCTTGCGGTCGTCGCGGGCCCGGGCGAGCAGGGCGTACTCGAACATCAGCGGCGTGACGACCTCGGGCCGTTCGACGTCGAGTGCGGCGAGCAGGGCCGCGCCGTCGATGTGCTGCTCGAACAGCGAGAGCGCGAGATCGACCTTGCGCTGCGAGTCGGAGCTCAGCCGACCCTGGGTGTCGCCGACCGCGCTGGCGGACTCGAAGGTGCCGAGGTCGGTGCTGATGATCGGGAGCCGGCTGCCCAGGCCCTCGATGAGCCGGGTGATCGTCGGGCTCGGCAGGAAGCCGCCGTTGAGGATGATGCCGGCCAGCGAGGCGAATCCGTCGGCCTGGTGCGCCATGAGCAGGCCCAGCAGGACGTCGGACCGGTCGCCGGGCGTGACGACCACGGAACCGTCGGTCAGCCGGTCCAGCAGGTGCTCGATCGACATGGCGCCGACCATGACGTCCAGGACCTCGCGACTGAGCAGCTCCTCGTCACCGGCGATGAGCCGACCGTGCACCGCGGCGATCAGCTGCCGCATGGTCGGCGCGGTCAGCAACGGGTTCTCCGGGATCGCCCACCCAGGCAGCCCCAGGTCCATGCTGAGGGCCTGGCGGACCGCGTCGACGGCCTGGGCGGCGCACCGGTTGGCGACGACCGCGACGACCTGCGCGTGGTTCGCCTGCATCTCGTGCACCACGACGTCCGCCACCTGCGCGATCACCGACGGCGCCCGTCCGCTGCCGTTGACCACGAGGACCACAGGAGCGCCGAGGTTCGCTGCGATGCGCGCGTTGTACGCCAGCTCGGTCGGGCCGGCGACGTCCGTGTAGTCGGTGCCGACGACGACGACCGCATCGCAGCGTCGCTCGACGTCGTGATACCGCGACACGATCTGCGCGAGCGCGGCCTCGGGGTCGTCGAGAACCTGCTCGTAGGTGGTGCCGACGCACTCGTCGTACGTCAGGTCCACGGCGTCCTGCTGGAGCAGCAGCTCGAGGACGTAGTCGCGCTCGGTGGTCGAGCGCGCGACGGGGCGGAAGACGCCCACGCGCTGCACGGTGCGGGTGAGGAGGTCGACCAGCCCGAGGGCGACGACGGACTTGCCGGAGTCGCCCTCGGGGGAGGTCACATAGATGCTGCGGGCCACGAACGGGTCTCCTGACCTCGGTGGAAGGCCAGGCTATTCGTTGTCCCCGCCGGTCGAGATGGTCGCCGCGACCTGGGCCTCGTCGGCGGCGTCACCCGCGTCCGGCCAGACCCAGTCGCGCACCTCGGGCAGGTCGTCGCCGTAGGCGCGGGTGTACTCCCGGGCCCGCAGGCGCTCGTCGACCATCTTCTGCCGCAGTCCCGCCTGGGCGGTCCGCAGCGACGGCACGTTGTCGATGACGTCGATCACGAGGTGGAACCGGTCGAGGTCGTTGAGCATGACCATGTCGAACGGCGTCGTCGTGGTGCCCTCCTCCTTGTACCCGCGCACGTGGATGTTCTTGTGGCCCGTGCGGCGGTAGGTCAGGCGGTGGATGAGCCACGGGTAGCCGTGGTAGGCGAAGATCACCGGGCGGTCCTCGGTGAAGAGGCCGTCGAAACCTGCGTCCGACAGCCCGTGCGGGTGCTCCCGCTCGTCCTGCAGGCGCATCAGGTCGACGACGTTGATCACGCGCACCTTCAGCTCCGGCACCTCGCGGCGCAGGATGTCCGCGGCGGCCAGCGCCTCGAGAGTCGGCACGTCGCCCGCGCACCCGAGGACCACGTCCGGCTTCTCCCCGGGGACCTCCGTGCCCGCCCAGTCCCAGATGCCCAGGCCGCGCGTGCAGTGCGCCACCGCCTGTTCCATGGTCAGGAAGTTCGGCGCGGGCTGCTTGCCCGTCACGACCACGTTCACGTACTGCCGGCTGCGCAGGCAGTGGTCGTAGGTGGACAGGAGGGTGTTCGCGTCCGGCGGGAAGTAGACGCGGACGACCTCGGCCTTCTTGTTCATGACGTGGTCGACGAAACCCGGGTCCTGGTGGCTGAACCCGTTGTGGTCCTGGCGCCAGACGTGGCTGGACAGCAGGTAGTTCAGGCTCGCGATCGGCCGGCGCCACGGGATCTCGTCGGACACCTTGAGCCACTTGGCGTGCTGGTTGAACATCGAGTCGATGATGTGGATGAACGCCTCGTAGCAGTTGAACAGCCCGTGCCGACCGGTCAGCAGGTATCCCTCCAGCCAGCCCTGGCACTGGTGCTCGCTGAGCATCTCCATCACCCGACCCGCCCGGGCGAGGTGCTCGTCGACCTCCGGTCCGTAGAACTCGGCGTCCCACTGCTTGTCGGTCACCTCGAACACGGCCTGCAGACGGTTCGACGCCGTCTCGTCGGGACCGAAGATCCGGAAGTTGTGCGGGTTCTGCCGGATCACGTCCGTCAGCCACTCGCCGAGCACCTTCGGTGCCTCGCTGAACGAGCCGCCCGGCGTGGGGACGTCGACGGCGTAGTCGCGGAAGTCGGGCAGCCGCAGGTCCTTGAGCAGCAGGCCGCCGTTCGCGTTCGGGTTCGCGCTCATGCGCAGGTCGCCCTCGGGCGCGAGCGCGCGGATGTCGGCGTGCAGCGTGCCGCCCTCGTCGAACAGCTCGTGGGCGCGGTAGCTCTCCAGCCAGGTGCGCAGCACGTCGAGGTGCTCCGGGGTGTCCCGTGCGCTGGCCAGCGGCACCTGGTGCGCGCGCCACGAGCCGGTGGTCTTCTTGCCGTCGATGTAGTCCGGCCCGGTCCAGCCCTTCGGGGTGCGGAACACGATCATCGGCCACATGGGCCTTTGCTCGCTGTCGCTGCTCTTGATGTCGGCGATCTCGTCGAGGACCTCGTCCAGCATCGTCGCGAACCGGCCGTGGATGCTCTCGTGCGACTCGTCGTCGAAGCCCGCCACGAAGACGTGCGGCTTGTGCCCGTACCCGACCATGAGCGCGTTCAGCTCCTCGTCGCTGATGCGCGCGAGGATCGTCGGGTTCGCGATCTTGTAGCCGTTCAGGTGCAGGATCGGCAGGACGACGCCGTCGTTCGTGACGTTCACGAACTTGTTGCTGTGCCAGCTCGTGGCCAGCGGTCCGGTTTCCGCCTCGCCGTCGCCGATGATGGTCGCGACGAGCAGGTCCGGGTTGTCGAACGCGGCGCCGTAGGCGTGGCTCAGCGCGTACCCGAGCTCGCCGCCCTCGTGGATCGACCCCGGCGTCTCCGGGGCGACGTGGCTGGGGATGCCGCCCGGGAACGAGAACTGCCGGAACAGGCGCTGCATGCCCTCGCCGTCGTCGGTGATGTCGGAGTAGACCTCCGAGTAGGTGCCGTCCAGGTAGGCGCTGGCGACGAGCCCCGGGCCGCCGTGCCCCGGGCCGATGATGTAGATCGTCGACTGGTTGCGCTCCGCGATCGCGCGGTTCAGGTGCGCGTACAGGAAGTTCAGGCCCGGCGTCGTGCCCCAGTGGCCCAGCAGACGAGGCTTGACGTGGTCCCGCGTGAGCGGCTCGCGCAGGAGCGGGTTGGCGAGCAGGTAGATCTGGCCGACCGACAGGTAGTTCGCGGCCCGCCACCACTTGTCGATGCGCTCCAGCACTCGCGGCGTCCACGGGCGCTCCCGTGCCCTTGCTCCAGGTGGTGGGCTCTGTCGTCATGGTCATTGCGCGCGCTCCCGGGGTCTTCGCGGCCGTGTCGGCCTCGATGCCAGCCTTGCCGTCGGGCGGCGTAGCCCCCTAGGGCCGTTCGGCCCCACGTGAGTCGCCCCTCGTCCTGCCATACAACCGCAGGTGGGCGCGCCGCGCACTGGTTGACGGGGCGAACGTTCGCCGAACTCGTGGGGTTCGCCACACCAGAGGGTCCGTGCGCAGGTCAGGCAGGTTGCGCCGTTCACGGGCCCCGCGGCTCGGCACAGGCCTGCGGGGTACCGTGAGGCGTGACCGAGCCGGAGGTTGTCGACGAGGCGAGCGCGCCGCCGCGCCCGCCCCGCCCGGCGGCCCCCGCGCCCGCGCCTACGACCCGGCGACCCCGCGCCCGCGCCTACCGACGCGTCCGCGGCCCGCGCTCCGGCTGGGAGCAGAGCGAACGGCGTCCGCCGACGACGATGCTGCGCGCGGCCCTGCGTCCCCGGATGCTCGTCATCCTCGTCCTGCTGCTGGCCGCGGCGGCCGTCTGCGCACGCCTGGGCGTGTGGCAGCTCGACCGCGCCCAGGTCCGGGGGTGTCCGCCGAGGAGCGGCACACGGCCGAGCTCGTCGCCGCGGACCCGGTACCGCTCGCATCCGTGCTCGAGCCGCAGACGTCGTTCACCGGCCCGCTCGTCGGCCGCAAGGTCGCCGTGACCGGCACCTATGACGCCGCGAACCAGCTCCTCGTGCCGCAGCGTGCCCACGACGGCCAGGTCGGCTACCTCGTCCTGACCCCGCTGCGCGTCTCTGCCGCGGACTCGCCCGTCCTGCCGGTCGTGCGCGGCTGGATCGCCGACCCCGTCGCAGGCCGACGTCCCACCCACCGGCACCAGTCTCGGTCGTCGGCTATCTGCAGGCCTCCGAGGAGGCCGGGCTCCGGGGTCGCCGACGGGCAGACCGAGGCGATCAGCTCGCCCGAGCTGTTGAACGCCTGGGGCGGGCCGATCTACACGGGGTACCTGGTCGTGGCGTCGTCCGACCCCGCGCAGGCGTCGTCGATCGCGCTCCTGGACCCGCCGACCAAGCCCGGCTCCGGGCTGAACATCCAGAACCTCGCCTACGCGGCGCAGTGGTGGATCTTCGGCGCGTTCGCGGTGCTGCTCTGGCTCCGCCTGGTCCGCGACGAGGCCCGCGGCGCCCCCGACGACGACGGCGACCCGGCGCCGCCGGGGCACCCGACGACACCGTGCCGTAGCCGAGGTCCGGTCACCGCGTCGTCTCGGCGGCAGACCTTGCGGCACTTGGGGCTCATGTGACGCGAGCGACCAGAGTGGCGCCTCACCCGTCATCACCTGTCGCACCTGTCCCCAGTGCCGCAGGGTGTGCACGCGGGGACGGGCGGGGCGGGTGTGGGTGCGGTGAGTTCCGAGCTGGATCGGGGCCGGGCGCGTGCGACCGGGCGCCGGCCCGGCGCCCGGGACACCCGTGGCTCAGGCGGTCGGGGGGCGGCGGCGGAGCTGCTTGGTGGCGCGGCGCTGGCGTTCGGCCTGGGTGCGGCGCGCGCGGGACGCACGGCTGGGCCGGGACGCCTTGCGGGTCGGCCCCGGGGGAGCGAGGGCTTCGTCGAGCAGCGCGGCTGCGCGCACGAGCGCGGCCTCCCGGTTGCGCAGCTGCGAGCGGTACTCCGACGCGGCGAGCGTCAGGACCCCTCCGCGCAGCCGCGGGCCGAGTCGTTCGAGCACCCGGTCCTGCTGGGTCGGGGAGGTCCACGGGATGCGCGCGAGGTCGACGGACAGCTCGACGCGCGAGTCCGTGGTGTTCACCGACTGCCCGCCCGGCCCGCTGGACCGGGAGAACCGCCACGCGAGGGCGTCGTCCGGGACGACGACGCCCCCGCGCAGCTCGATCATCACGCGCGCCGCTCTACTCGTGCTGCCACGAGTGCCACAGCTCGGCGTAGTCGCCGCCGGCCGCGACGAGCTCGTCGTGCGGGCCGATCTCGACGATCCGCCCACCGTCGACGACGGCGACCCGGTCGGCGTCGTGCGCGGTGTGCAGCCGGTGCGCGATCGCCACGACCGTCCGGCCGGAGAGGACCGCCGACAGCGACCGCTCCAGGTGCCGGGCCGCGCGCGGGTCGAGCAGCGAGGTGGCCTCGTCGAGCACGAGCGTGTGCGGGTCGAGCAGCACCAGCCGCGCCAACGCGATCTGCTGCGCCTGGGCCGGGGTCAACGGCGCCCCGCCGGAGCCGACCGCGGTGGCCAGTCCCTCGGGGAGCGCCTGCACCCAGTCCCAGGCGTCGACGGCCTGCAGGGCGCGTGCGAGGGCGTCGTCGGTCGCGTCGACCTGGGCGAGGCGCAGGTTGTCCGCCACGGACCCGACGAACACGTGGTGCTCCTGGGTGACCAGGGCGACGTGCCCGCGCAGCTCGTCCAGCGGGAGGTCGATCAACGGCACGCCGCCGACCGCGACCGATCCGCCGCTCGGCGGGTGGATGCCGGCGAGCATGCGACCGAGGGTCGACTTTCCCGCGCCCGACGGTCCGACGACGGCCAACCGCTCGCCGACCGCCAGGTCCAGGTCGATCCCGTGCAGGACGTTGTGGCCCTCGCGGTAGGCGTAGGTGACCTCCCGGGCTGCGATCGTCTCGTCGACCGGCGTGCCGTCCCGCGTCTCGCGGTCGGGCTCGACCAGCTGCACGCCGACGATCCGGCCGAGCGAGGTGGCGGCCACCTGGATCTCGTCGATCCAGAAGATCAGCTCCCACACCGGCCCGGCCATCTGGTAGCTGTACAGGACGATAGCCGTGACCGCGCCGACCGTGACCAGGCCCTGCGACGCGAGGTACCCACCCCAGAACAGCACCGCGGCCGGCGCGAGGACGAACGCCGAGTCGATGCCCGGGAACAGGATCGTGCGGAGCCGCAGGGTCGCCTTCTCGGCCTGGAACGCCTCCGACAGGTCGGCGTTGACGCGCGCGAGCCGACGCGGCCCGAGCCGCAGGGCGTCGACCGTTCGGGCGCCCTCGACGGACTCGGTGATCGAGCCGTTGAGCGTCGCGTACGACGCCGACTCGCGCTGGTAGGCGGGCGTGGCCCGCTTGAGGTACCAGCGCGTCATGAGCACCAGCGTCGGCACCCCGATGAACATGGCCAGCGCGACGAGCGGGGCGATGAAGAGGCACGCGATGACGGTCAGCGCGATCGTGACCACCGCGACGATCACGCGGGGCACGCCGAACCGCACCGCGTGCTGCAGCTTGTTCACGTCGTTGGTGGTGCGCGCGACCAGGTCGCCGGTGCCGGCGCGCTCGACGGTCGACAGCGGCAGCGCGGTGACGGCCTCGATGAACTCCTCGCGGAGCTCGGCGAAGACCTCCTCGCCGAAGATCATCGACGTGCGCTGCGCGAACCGCATGAGCACCGTCTGCGCGAGCACGGCGGCGGCACCCGCGAGCACGAGCGTGTTGATGTACCGGCTCGTGGTGCCCGCGGTGACGGCGTTCACCAGCAGGCCGAGGATGAGCGGTCCGGCCAGTCCGGCGGTCGCCGCGAGCGTGTGCAGCACGACGATGCCGATCAGGGGGCGGTGGTGGCGCCGCATGAGCACGCGTGTGTACGCGCGCACCGTCGCCGGGTCGGCGATGGGGAGCTTCATCGGGTCAACACCTCCTCGTCCATCCGTCGTCCGACGACGGCGCGGTATGCCACGTCGTCGAGCAGCTCCTCGTGCCGGCCGCGTGCGACGACGACGCCGTCCTGCACGAACGCCACCTCGTCCACGTGGTCGAGGACGAGCGGGCTCGCGGTGACGACGACCGTCGTGCGGCCGCGCCGGGCGTCGGCCAGCCGGACGGCGATCCGCGCCTCGGTGTGGGCGTCGACCGCGCTGGTCGGCTCGACGAGCACGAGGATCTCCGGGTCGACCAGCAGGGCGCGGGCCAGCGCCACGCGCTGCCGCTGCCCGCCGGACAGCGAGCGACCCTTCTCCGGCAGCTCACCGGCCAGGCCGTCGGGCACCGAGTCGAGCACGTCCTTGGCGTCGGCGGTCGCCATCACCCGCAGCAGGTCCTCCTGCGACGCGTCCCCGCGAACGTCGAGCTCGCCCGCGAGCGGGCCAGAGAAGAGTTGCGGGGTCGCCTCCGCGACGACGATCCGTTCCCGCACGGCGTCCTTGTCGAGGTCGGCCAGCAGCACACCCCCGAGCCGCACGGGCGTCTCGCGTTCGCCCGCGTCGTCGAACCGGCCGAGCCGCGTCGCGATCCGCGCCGACTCGTCGGGGTCGGCACTGACCAGCGCGAGGACGCGACCGGTCTCGACGACCAGCCCGCTGACCTCGTCGACCAGCACTGCCCCGGGCTCCGGGATCTCGACCGAGCCGGGCGTCGCACCCGTCGAGGGGACCACCCGCAGCACCTTGACGACCTTGCCGGCACCGATGTGCGCGCGACTGGTGGCCTGCAGCATCTGCGTCGCGTTCTGGACCGGCCAGGCCAGGAACGCGGCGAACCCGTAGGTCGCGACGAGCTGACCCGGCGTCAACGTGCCCGCCTGCGCCATGTGCGCGCTCATCCAGATCAGGATGATGACGAAGGAGCCCGGCAGCAGCACCTGCAACGCATCGAGCACGGACTGCGTCCTGGCCACCTCGACGCCGCGACGACGCGTCTCCTGCGACTGCGCGCGGTAGCGACCGGTGAACACCGACTCGCCGCCGATCCCGCGCAGGATCCGCAGGCCGGAGACCGTGTCGGCGCCGAGCGTGGTCAGCCGGCCCGAGGCCTCGCGCTGCGCCGCCTGGCGCCGCTGCAGCGGCTTGACCAGCAGACCGAGCGCGATCGCCACCGCGGGCAGGCCGAGGATCACGACGAGGCCGAGCGGCACCGAGATGCGCAGCATGAGCACGGCGACGACCCCGTAGGCGACGAGGCTGCCGAGAAAGTGGGCGGCCAGGGCGTAGACCTCACCGATCCGTAGCGCGTCGTTGGCGACGGCCGAGACGACCTCGCCGGTGGGCAGCTCGGAGGTGATCGCGTCGCCGCTGTCCGAGACCGTGCGACCGACCAGCTGGGAGGACGTGAACGCGGCCCGCAGCCAGTTGGCGATGTCGTACCGGTGCCCGACCGCGGAGGCGACGATCGTGACGACCCCCAGCGCGAGCAGGGTGCCGCACGCACGCCACAGCTGCGGCCCGAAACCGTGCTGGAGGCCGTCGTCCACGGCCGTGCCGACGACGTACGGGGTGACGGCCTGGCTCGCGAAGAGGGTGATGCCGAGCAGGACGGCGACGAGCAGGATGCCCCACTGCTTGCGCGCGAGCCACCAGAGCAGCGCCCAGGACCCGCTCAGGGGCGGGGTGCCGGGGTCTGCCAGAGGGAGGGAACGCACGAGGAGAAAGGTTACGTGCCGGTACCCACACGGATCGAACCGTTTTCGGCGCGGGCCGTACCGCCTGGACGTGCGGTACGGCACATGTCGGCGCCGACTACCCTGAGCCCGTGACGCAGACGCCCCCGCCGCCCGCCACCACGGACCACCAGCCGGTCCTCGTCGTCGACTTCGGTGCCCAGTACGCGCAGCTGATCGCGCGCCGCGTGCGCGAGGCCAACGTGTACTCCGAGATCGTGCCGCACACGGCGTCCGTGGCCGATCTGCTGGCCAAGAACCCGGCCGCGATCATCCTGTCCGGGGGGCCCTCGTCGGTGTACGCCGCCGGTGCCCCGTTCGTGGACCCGGCCCTGTTCGAGGCCGGGATCCCGGTGCTCGGCATCTGCTACGGCTTCCAGGCCATGGCGGCCGCGCTCGGCGGGACCGTCGCGCAGACCGGCCAGCGCGAGTACGGCGGAACCGCGGTCTCGGTCACCTCGGCCGGGACCGTGCTGGCCGGCAGCCCGGACAACCAGACCGTCTGGATGAGCCACGGGGACGCGGTGCACGCGGCGCCCGAAGGCTTCACGGTGCTCGCGACGTCGTCGGGCAGCCCCGTCGCCGCGTTCGAGGACCGCTCGCGCCGACTGTTCGGCATGCAGTGGCACCCCGAGGTCAAGCACTCCCCGCTCGGCCAGCAGGCGCTCGAGAACTTCCTCTACGAAGGCGCCGGACTGGCACCGGACTGGAACGCCGGGAACGTCGTCGCGGAGCAGATCGAGAAGATCCGCGCCCAGGTCGGCTCTGCGCGCGTGATCTGCGGGCTGTCGGGTGGCGTCGACTCCTCGGTGGCCGCGGCGCTCGTGCAGAAGGCCGTCGGCAGCCAGCTGACCTGCGTGTTCGTCGACCACGGCCTGCTGAGGTCGGGTGAGGCCGAGCAGGTCGAGCAGGACTTCGTCGCGGCGACCGGCGTGCAGCTCAAGGTCGTCGACGCGCGCGATCGCTTCCTGCGTGCGCTCGCGGGCCACACGGACCCCGAGACCAAGCGGAAGATCATCGGCCGCGAGTTCATCCGGGTGTTCGAGGACGCGGCGCGCGAGATCGTCTCGGAGGGCGAGGATGACGTGAAGTTCCTCGTCCAGGGCACCTTGTACCCCGACGTCGTCGAGTCGGGCGGCGGCGAGGGAGCGGCGAACATCAAGTCGCACCACAACGTCGGCGGGCTCCCCGACGACCTGCAGTTCGCCCTCGTCGAGCCGCTGCGCACCCTGTTCAAGGACGAGGTCCGCGCGGTCGGCCTGGAGCTCGGCGTGCCCGAGGGGATCGTCTGGCGTCAGCCGTTCCCCGGACCCGGCCTGGGCATCCGGATCATCGGTGAGGTGACCGCCGAGCGCCTCGACATCCTGCGAGCGGCCGACGTCATCGCCCGCGAGGAGCTCACCCGCGCCGGCCTCGACCGGGACATCTGGCAGTGCCCGGTCGTCCTGCTCGCCGACGTCCGCTCGGTCGGGGTCCAGGGCGACGGGCGCACGTACGGCCATCCGATCGTGCTGCGGCCGGTCTCCTCCGAGGACGCCATGACCGCCGACTGGACGCGGCTGCCCTACGACGTGCTGGCGATCATCTCCACGCGCATCACCAACGAGGTGCCGGAGGTCAACCGGGTGGTCCTCGACGTCACGAGCAAGCCCCCGGGCACGATCGAGTGGGAGTGACCGCACAGTCTCGTGGGGGAGAATCGGCCCATGACTGAGTCGGTCGCGACGAACACCAAGACGGCCACCTGGCCGCGCCGTGCGAGCGGAGCGCTGCTGCGCTACCGGATCATGGCGTGGGCCACCGGCACGATGCTGCTCCTGCTCTGCCTGGAGCTGATCCTCAAGTACGGGTTCCACGCCCGAGGCGTCGGCGCCGACGGCCACCCGAACCCCGTGATCGGGGCGTGGGTCGCGTACGCGCACGGCTGGCTCTACGTCGTCTACGTGGTCACCGTGTTCGACCTGTGGTCCAAGATGCGCTGGCGGCTCGGGCGTCTCGCGACGATGGCCGCGGCCGGCGTCGTGCCCGTGATGTCGTTCGTCCTCGAGCGCAAGGTCCACGCGCAAGCGACGGCCCGCATCCAGGCCGCTCTCGACGCACAGGCCTGACGCCTTGCTGATCACCCACGTCAGCGACTGCTACGCGCCGCGCACCGGCGGCATCGAGTCGCAGGTGGGAGACCTGGCCGCCCGGCAGGTTGCCGCAGGGCACGAGGTGCACGTGCTGACCGCGACCCTCGGCGAGGCCGGCGAGCGCGGCGGCGTGGTCGACCTCGAGCGCGGCGTCCACGTGCACCGGCTCGGCGCGCGGATCCCGTTCGACCTGCCCGTCAACCCCGTCGGCCCTCGGTTGATCCGCGACGCCCTGCGGTCGCTGCGCCCCGATGCGGTGCACGTGCACGCGGGCGTGCTCTCGCCGTTCGCGTTCGACGGTGCGCGCATCGCGCTGGCCGAGCGCCTGCCCGTGGCGATCACCTGGCACTGCATGCTCGACGGGGTGGTGGGGCCGTTGCGCGCGATCGTCGGCCGGACCGCGTGGCACGACGCGCCCGCCGCGCTGAGCGCCGTCAGCCACGAGGCGGCCGCCCGCGTCCGCGACGTGTTCGGCACCGACGTGTCCGTGATGCCGAACGGGATCGACCTGGCCGCGTGGGCGCCGTCCGAACCACCCGGCGAGCGGCCGGGCGGACCGCTGCGGCTCGTCTCGACCATGCGGCTGGCGCCTCGCAAGCGCGCGGTGCCGCTCGTCGAGCTGGTCGGCGCCGCTGCGCGACAGCTCCCCGCCGGTGCACTGCGCCTCTCGATCATCGGCGCAGGCCCGGCGCAGTCCCGAGTGGCCGCCGCGGCTGAGCGTCTCGGCGGCGTCGTCGACCTGCGGGGCCGGCTGACCCGCCCCCAGGTTCGAGCCGCGTATGCCGACACCGATGTGTTCCTCGCCCCCGCCGAGCTCGAGGCCTTCGGGATCGCTGCGCTCGAGGCGCGCACCGCGGGGCTGGTGGTGGTCGCGCGGCGCGGCACGGGGATTGCGGAGTTCGTCGAGGACGGCGTCGACGGGTTCCTGGTCGGCGACGACGACGGGATGGCCGACGCGGTCGTCCGGTTGGCGTCGGAACCCGGGCTGCTCGCCGAGATGCTGCGGCACAACAGGTCGGTGCGGCCCGCGTTCGGGTGGGACGACGTGCTCGGTGCGGCCGAGGCGGAGTACGCGCGAGCGCTCGCTCTGGTGCGTTAGCCCTGCTCCTGGCTCGCCGCGTCACCCGCATGTCCGCATATGTCGGAAGATTCTCGCTACGGTGGTCGTGCTCGATCTTTCTGCCATGAGCTGCGTCGCTCATCCGTCCGTTCCGGGCGTTGGCCTCGTAGCGGGACTCGAGGGGACGACATGACGACGACGACTGTGACCGAGGGGTCCAAGGGGGTCCGCGTCGTCGGGCTCCTGACCCTGCTCGCGGGCATCATCTTTCTCGTGGCCGGGGCCGGCACGTGGATCGCGGTGTCCACCAACCTGGCGGCCGAGAAGATCACGGTCTCGCCGACGCCCAGGCCTTCCGGGGTCAGCTCGTCGACACCCCGTGGGAGGCCTGGTTCCAGGCCGACATCATCAACACGCACGCGCTCGAGGCGTCGGGCGGCAAGACCTACGCCGAGCTGCCCCAGGACGACCCGAAGCGGCAGACCGTCATGACCGCCTCGTTCCTGCGGGCGTCGCTGTTCACCTCCGTCGTGGCCTTCGGCGTGGCGCTGCTCGTCATGGGCCTCGGAGTCGTCTTCATCCTGCTCGGCTGGGCGGTCCGGCACACGGGCAAGGGCCAGACCCTCGCCGCGCGGCCGGTCCGGCGGCCGTCGCCGAACGGCAGTGGCCCGAGTCCGTCGCTCGGCCCCGGCCGCGCCGCTCCAGTCGCGGCTGCCGCTCCGGTGGCCGCCGCGCCCGCGGCCGCACCTGTCCCTGTGGCGGCGCCTGCACCCGTGGAGACGGCACCCGCTGCGCCGCCGGCCGCCTCGGGAGCCGACTCCTGGTCACCCCCCGAGCCGCCGCCCGTGACTACCCCGCCCGTCACCTCGACGCCGCCGTCGCACGTCGCGCCGCCTGTCGAGCCTCCGGTTGCTCCGCCGGTCCGACCGGCCGAACCTCCGACCGCACCCCCGGTAGCCCCCCCGGTCGACTGACGACTGCTGACACGCTCCGACGCCCGGCCCCGCGACAGGGACCGGGCGTCGGTGTGCGTCAGCGTCGGGAGCGGCGTGCGCCCGAGACGATCGATCCCGAGGAGCAGTGCGGTTCCGGCGAACGCCAGCAGGATGATCAGCGCGAGCTGGAAGTCGATGCGCGCGCCGCCCAGCCCAGGCGATCACGCCCAGCCCCAGAGCGGCAAGGATCAGTCCCCACACGACCGTTCCGACGCGCAGCCTGCGCGGCGCCGGTTCGGCGGTGTCGAGCGGCTCGGTCCGAGGAATCACCTCCACCGGCTCGGTCGCGCTCGCGTCCGACGGTCTCGAGCACGCGTCGTGTCGTCGGTCGGTGACCGCGTCGGCCTCGGGCTGCATCGTGACGCGTCGACCGGCGTCGTCGCGTCGGGATTCTCCTCGGTGCTCATGAGTTCTCCTCGCCGGGTGCGGCTCGGCAGCGTGGGGACGGGCGCGGGCGACGGAGCGACTCGTCGCGGATCTCGACCTGTCCGGCGCCCACGCGGATCTCGAGCTGGAGCTCGTGCGCGTCGCTCCGTCCGGCCCGATCGAAGTTGCCGTCGTCGATGCCCACGCCGTCTCTGAGAGCGCTGCTCACCGGCGACGTCCCAGGTGATCTGACCGGCGCCCATGTTGACGCCGGCGTCGACGGTCGCGCCGTCCGGCACCAGCACGGTGAGGTTGCCGGCCGCGAGGTCTATGGGCACCACGAGGGTCTGGTCGGTCATCGGGACGGCGGTCAGGTCGACCGTGACGTCACCGAATCCCATGGTATCCGGCCGCGGCCTCGGACCGACTGGCCACCGCGACGTCGGACGCGTTGAACTGGCGCCCGTCGCCTTGCCAGAAGTCGCTCGCGCTGGTCACGACGCCCAGCGGCACGGCCGCCAGCAGACCGAGGACCGCGAGGCCGCCGAGACGCGCCGCTGGTGCGGCCGCGCAGTCCGGAGACGATGATCCCGAGACCTGCCAGCACGATCGCCACGCCGAGCGCGGTCAGCGCGACCGGTCCGTCGAAGGCGCCCGTGCGTTCCGCGACCAGCAGGACCGCGAGGGTGAGCAGGCTGAGCGCGACGACCACCCCGACGGTCGCGGCACCGGCACCCGGTGTACGCGGCTTCGGGGGCCGGGGTGGCTTCGGGCCGACCGGCGGATCGGCTTCGGCGGACGGGCGGCGGGGGCGATGTCGGCGCGTACGCGGTGGCCGGTGCCGCGGCGTAGGGCGGTGCGGCGTAGGGCGGTGCGGCGCGGCGGCGCGTGGAGGTCGGAGCGGCCGCGACACTGAGTGCCGGCGTGGGGGGTCGCGGGGCGGACGGTCGCTGGTTCACGACGACGCGACGACAGCGATGAGCGCCCCGCCGACGAAGAGCAGCCAGAGGAGCCCCTGGATCCACGCGGGCGGACCCCAGAAGAAGAACCAGCTGTCCCCGCGACCGAAGCCGACCAGCACGAACGCGAGGGCGCCGAGCAGTGCGATGTCGAACCGCCCGAGGATCATCTCCTCGAGGTGGATGCGACCGTCGCGACGCTCGGGCAGCAGTGCCCACGCCGCTCCGTACACCACCAGCCCGAGCCCGCCCAGCAGCAGCGATGCGGCGAAGATGCCGCGGACGAGCAGCGGGTCGATCCCGAACCGGTCGGCGACGCCCGCGCTGACGCCCGCGACCCAGCGGTCGTCGGCACGCGTGATCCCGAGTCGGCGGACGGCGGCGAAGAAACCGCTCGTCGGATGGGTGGGCGGCACCGCCGGTGCGGGCGGTGCTGGCGGTGCGGGATCGGGTCCGACCGGGGGAGTGCTCGTGTCCATGACTCGATCCTGGTCGTCGGTGCCACCCTCGGGCATCGGGTGAGCCCCTGAGACCACCCTGAACCTTCGGGCCCGCTGCCCTGAAGCGGCCCCGAGAACGACCCCTGGGGGCGTCGGGACGTGTGACGATCGGACCGTGTCCACCGAACCGCTCACCGTGCCGCGACGCCTGCCGCTGCGCCGGCCCGTGCGCGGGCGCTGGTTCGGTGGGGTAGCGCTCGGCCTGGCGGCGCACCTCGACATCCCGGTCGGGCTGGTGCGGCTGGCGTTCCTGGTGCTCACGCCCGTCGCGGGCGTCGGCCCCCTGCTCTACGTCTTCTGGTGGCTCGGCGTCCCGTCCGGGGATCCCGCGGCGGCCGCGCAGGACGTCCGCCCGAGCACGTTGACCCGCCTCGCGCGCCGGCAGAACGTCGTCGAACCGGGCCGTCGCCTGCCGGTCACGGACATCGCGATCGGCGTCGTGCTGGTGATCGCCGCCGTGCTCCTGGTCGCCGTGCGGGCCGGAGCCGACGTCCAGGTCGACTGGCTGCTTCCCGCGCTCATCGTGCTGGCCGGTCTCTGGCTCGCGTGGAGCCAGCTGGACGCGGCGCAGCGTGACCGCTTGAAGGACCGCGCGGGCGGCCGCACCCCCGTCAGCCTGCTACGCGTCGCCGGGGGCATCCTGCTGGCCGGCGTCGGCGTCCTGCTGTTCCTCGGGCTGATGTCCGGACAGGGGGTCGAGCCCGCGACGCTCGCGCAATCGATCATCGCCGCGGTGGTCATGCTCGGCGGCGTCGCGCTGGTGCTCACCCCGTGGTGGCTGCGGCTCGTCCGCGAGCTGGGCGACGAGCGGGCCGCGCGCGCGCGCGAGTCGGAGCGCGCGGACATCGCCGCCCATCTGCACGACTCGGTGCTGCAGACGCTCGCGCTGATCAGGTCCCGGGCCGACGACTCCGCCGAGGTCGCCCGGATGGCCCGTGCGCAGGAGCGCGAGCTGCGCGAGTGGCTCTACGACGACCGGCCCGCGCCCGGCACGTCCGTCGCGGCGGCGCTGCGCGAGATCGTCGCGGAGGTCGAGGACTCGCGCTCCGGCCCGGCAGGCGACCCCGTGGCGATCGACTCGGTGGTCGTCGGGGACCGCGTCCCGGACGCCGACACGGAGGCGTTGCTCCAGGCCACCCGCGAGGCCCTGGTCAACGCGGTCGTGCACGGACTCCCGCCCGTCTCCCTGTACCTCGAGGTCGGGGCGTCGCAGGTCGAGGTGTTCGTGCGGGACCATGGCGAGGGGTTCGACCTCGACGAGGTCGCGTCCGACCGGTTCGGGGTGCGCGAGTCGATCATCGGCCGCGTCCGTCGTCGCGGCGGCACGGCGACCGTCCTGTGCCGGCCCGGACACGGGACCGAGGTCCATCTGCTCGTGCCGGTCGATCCCGGCTCGGACGAAGGGGAAGCGCGATGAGCGACGTCGTCGACGTGGTGCTGGTCGACGACCACCACATGTTCCGCACGGGCGTGAAGGCGTCGCTGGATGCGGGCGTGCGGGTGGTGGGGGAGGCCGACACGGTCGATGACGCGATCGTGCTGGTGCGGTCTGTCATGCCGCCCGTCGTGCTGCTCGACGTGCACCTGCCCGGGGGCGACGGCGGTGGCGGTGCCGAGGTGATCCGGGCCTGCGCCGACCTGCTGGGTTCCACACGGTTCCTCGCCCTGTCCGTCTCCGACGCCTCCGAGGACGTCGTCGCCGTCATCCGCGCCGGCGCGCGGGGGTACGTCACCAAGAACATCGACGGCACGGCGCTCTTCCGACGCCGTCCGGCGCGTGGCCTCAGGCGATGCCGTCTTCTCGCCGCGGCTGGCCGGCTTCGTGCTCGACGCCTTCGGTTCGGCGGACGTCGCCATCGGTGACGACGAGCTCGATCGCCTGTCGGCCCGCGAGCGCGAGGTCATGCGGCTGATCGCGCGGGGGTACTCCTACCGGGAGGTCGCCACCGAGCTGTTCATCTCGATCAAGACCGTCGAGACCCACGTCTCCGCCGTCCTGCGCAAGCTCCAGCTCTCGAGCCGCCACGAGCTGACGCGCTGGGCCGCCGCCCGCCGTCTGCTGTAGGCCCCTGTGCTTGCTCTGAAACGCTTCGGCTGTTCGTCTTTATCTGACGTCGCGTCAGATAGGCTGGTGGCATGCATCTCGTCTACGAACTTCTCGTCGTCCTCCACCTCCTCGGATGGGCGATCGTCCTCGGCGGCACCCTGGTCAGCATGCGCGAGCCGCGGATCGCACCCGGCGTGCTGCACGGCATGCTCACCGCGCTGGTCACCGGCATCATCTTGGCCGGGCTCGCGTCGGCGGACGGGTGGACCGACCACGGGCCGAGCAGCGCCAAGCTCGCGGTCAAGCTCGTGATCGCTGTCGTCGCGACCATCCTCGTGGTCCGCGGAGTGCGAAAGCCGGCCGTGGTGACCCGGGGCTACCTCGGCGCGATCGCCGGGCTCGTCGTCGTGAACGTCGGGATCGCGGTCATCTGGCACTGAGGGGTCATCGCGTTCCCGCGTCGAGGAGTGCACGACTGCAGGGTGCCCGAGCAGCACTTAGTCTCCCCGGGTGGGTAGCGTCGGAGAGGTCCTCGTCGGGATCGCGATCCTGGTCGGCCTGGTCGGCATCGTCGTGCAGATCCTTCCGGGGCTGTTCCTGGTCGCCGCGGCGGTGATCGTCTGGGGGATCGTCACGGGTGGGCCGGTGGGCTGGTCGTCGCGCGGCTCGCGGTGGTCGTCACGGCGCTCGCCTGGGTCGGGGAGTACCTGTTGGCGGGGCGGCACCTCAAGCGCGCCGGGGTGCCGTTCTCGACGATGGTCGTCGGCGGTGTGCTTGGCATCGTCGGGTTCTTCGTGATCCCGATCGTCGGCCTGATCATCGGGTTCATCGTCGGCGTCTTCCTGGCCGAGTGGCTGCGCTCCCGCAACCCTCGGACGGCGTGGCGCTCGACGATCGCCGCCCTGCAGGCCACGGGGCTGACGATCCTCGTCGAGCTCGCCGGGGCTCTGCTGACCACCTCGGCGTGGATCGCCGGGCTGCTGCTCACCTGACGTGCGCACGAGGTCCGACTGGGCCGCCGACCACCGGCGCGACGTCCACAGGCGGCCCTCGATGTCGGCAGCGGCGCCTACTCTTGGGGGGCCATGACCTCGCTCTTCGACAGCCTCTCGCTCTCCGTCCCCGGCGTGCCCTCGCGGCCCCCTCGGGACGCGTCGGCCGCACTCCCGTCCGGCCTCGCGCCGCGGAGCACCGAGGAGACCTCGGAGGCTGAGGCGCAGGAGCGTCGTGCACGTCGGCAGGCGAGGGCGGACGCCCTCGTCGACGGCCTGAACCCCCAGCAGCGCGAGGCCGTCGTGCACGAGGGTGGGCCCCTGCTGATCGTCGCGGGCGCAGGTTCGGGCAAGACGCGCGTGCTCACGCACCGCATCGGCTACCTGCTGGCCACGCAACGCGCACGGGCCGGTGAGATCCTCGCGATCACGTTCACGAACAAGGCGGCGGCGGAGATGCGCGAGCGCGTCGAGCAGCTGGTCGGGCCCGCCGCGGGCCGGATGTGGGTGTCCACGTTCCACTCGGCGTGCGTCCGGATCCTGCGCCGCGAGGCCGGCACGCTCGGGTTGCGGTCCAGCTTCTCCATCTACGACTCGGCGGACTCGCAGCGTCTGCTGACACTCGTCGCGCGCGAGCTGGACCTGGATCCCAAGCGCTACCCCGCCAAGGCCCTGGCCAACAAGATCTCGAACCTCAAGGACGAGCTGGTCGACCCCGAGACCTTCGCGGCGACCAACGGCAACGGCGCGACCAACGACTTCGACGCCGCGCTCGCGCAGGTCTACACGCGCTACCAGGCCCGGCTCAAGCAGGCGCACGCGCTCGACTTCGACGACCTGATCATGTCGACCGTGCACCTGCTGCAAGGGTTCCCTGCCGTCGCCGAGCACTACCGGCGCCGGTTCCGGCACGTGCTCGTCGACGAATACCAGGACACCAACCACGCGCAGTACGTGCTGGTCCGGGAGCTCGTCGGTACCGGCGACGGCGACGTCCCGCAGGGTGAGCTGACCGTCGTCGGCGACGCCGACCAGTCGATCTATGCCTTCCGTGGCGCGTCCATCCGCAACATCCTCGAGTTCGGGGCCGACTACCCGGACGCCCGCACCATCCTGCTCGAGCAGAACTACCGCTCCACGCAGAACATCCTCTCCGCGGCGAACGCCGTCATCAGCCGGAACCCCGGGCGGGCCGGCAAGCGGCTGTGGACCGACTCGGGCGCGGGTGCGCAGATCGTCGCGTACGTCGCGGACACCGAGCACGAGGAGGCGCGGTTCGTCGCGGAGGAGATCGACCGGCTCGGCGACGCCGAGAACGTGCGACCCGGCGACGTCGCGATCTTCTACCGTGCGAACGCGCAGTCCCGAGCGCTCGAGGAGGTGCTCGTCCGCGTGGGGTTGCCCTACAAGGTGGTCGGCGGCACGCGGTTCTACGAGCGCAAGGAGATCAAGGACGCGATCGCGTACCTGCGCGCGATCGCCAATCCCGACGACGACGTCAACCTGCGCCGCATCCTCAACGTGCCCAAGCGCGGGCTCGGAGACCGTTCCGAGGCGATGGTCGCGGGGTTCGCCGAGCGTGAGCGGATCTCGTTCGGGGCGGCGCTGGAGCGTCTCGACGAGGTGCCGGGGCTGGGAACCCGGGCCATCGTCGGCATGGGTTCGTTCGCGGAGATGATGTCGGAGCTGCGCTTGCTGGCGGTCGACGCCGGTCCCGCCGAGGTGCTCGGCGCAGTGCTCGACCGGTCCGGCTACCTTGCTGAGCTGCGCGGCAGCGACGACCCGCAGGACGCTTCCCGCGTCGAGAACCTGGCCGAGCTGCACGCCGTCGCCGCGGAGTTCTCGCAGAGCGACCCGGACGGCGACCTGGCGGACTTCCTCGAGCGGGTGTCCCTCGTGGCGGACTCGGACCAGATCCCGACGCCGGACGAGGGTGACCCGGAGGCCGCGAACCGCCCAGACCCCGGTGTGGTCACGCTGATGACCTTGCACACGGCCAAGGGCCTGGAGTTCCCGGTCGTCTTCCTCACCGGCATGGAGGACGGCACGTTCCCGCACCTGCGGTCGCTGTCCGACTCCGACCAGCTGGAGGAGGAGCGGCGGCTCGCGTACGTCGGACTGACCCGGGCGCGCGAACGGTTGTACATCTCGCGTGCGGCGGTTCGTACGGCGTGGGGTGTGCCCAACGAGTTCCCGCCCAGCCGGTTCCTCGACGACCTGCCCGAGGAGCTGATCGACTGGCGTCGTCGGGAGTCCTCGACGTCACAGCTGCGTGGCGGGTGGGGATCCGGGTACGGGACGAGCGGGGGCTATCGAAACCAGTCGTCGTCCGGTGGCGGCTATCGCGCCAAGCCCGAGCGGGACGACCGGCCGTCGCTGCCGTCGACCGGTGCGACCTTCGGCTCGGCGACCCCGCGCGCGGATTCCGCGATCCCGCAGCTCGCGATCGGGGACCGGGTGACGCACGACTCGTACGGCCTCGGCACGGTCATCGCGATCGAGGGCGCCGGGCCGAACTCGGTCGCGAAGGTGGACTTCGGTACGTCCGGGACCAAGCGGCTGCTGCTGCGGTTCTCGCCGGTCACCAAGCTCTGAGCCTCCGCACACGCGTGGTCAGACGTAGCGGTGCAGCTCCACGGCCTGTTCGTACGTGAGTGACGGGACCTGTCGACGGATCTCGGTGATGCCGGCCGACTCGCCGTGCTCGACGCGAGCCTCGCGGACCAGATCCGCATCGATCGCGCTGCGCGCCTCGTCCAGGGGGCTCACCTTGCCCCTGCGCCGACGGTCGCCTTGCGCCGTCAACGCCCACGCCATGAGCAGGCAGGTCACCATGATCGCGGCGAAGAGGACGGTCGCGAACAGCTGGTCCGTCGACAGGTAGACGAGGGCCGAGATGGCGATCACGGGGATCGCCAGCACGAGGACGGTCCTGCGTCGGCCGGTCGACCGACGTCGACGGGACTGCTCGAGGTCGACGCCCATCGGATCCTGGTGGTTCTGTGTCACGGATCGAGGGTACGGCGGGTCGGCGTCGTGCTGCGCCGGGCCTGACCTAACCTGGCCGCGGAGCCGTCAGCGATCCGACCAGGTGGGTGAGCTGCCCATGACGACCACGTCGACGAAGCCGGACCTCGGCCGCGATCCCGCGGCGGTGAGCGCCCGGAAGCAGAGCAGGATCCGTGGGCTCGACGGTCTGCGCGCGTTCGCCGTCGTCGCGGTCATCGCCTACCACCTCGCGCCGTCGGCCGTCCCCGGCGGATTCCTCGGTGTCGACGTCTTCTTCGTCGTGAGCGGCTTCCTCATCACGACCCTGCTGGTGCGCGAGATCTCCGGGACCGGTCGGCTGTCGATGCCGCAGTTCTGGGTGCGCCGCGGTCGGCGCCTCCTCCCGGCCCTCGCAGCGGTGGTGGTGACGTCGTTGATCGCCGCGCGGCTCGTCGACCCTGACCTGCTGGTCGGGGTGCGGCGGCAGGTGCTCGGTGCGGCGACGTTCTCCACGAACTGGCTCTCGATCGGCGCGGGCACGAGCTACTTCGACCGCACCCAGCCCGAGCTGTTCGCGACCCTGTGGTCGCTCGCGATCGAGGAGCAGTTCTACCTGCTCTGGCCCGCGCTCCTGGTGGCCCTGCTCGTCGTCGCCCGCACGTGGCGGACCCGGTCGAGGATCGCGCTCGGCGCGGCGATCGTCTCCGCCCTGCTGATGGCGGTGCTCTACCGGTCCGGAGCGGACCCGACGCGGGTCTACTACGGCACCGACACGCACGCGGCCGGCCTGCTGCTCGGTGTCGCCGGCGCGCTCGCGTGGACCGGCGGGCTCCGTGTGACCGGTCGGCGCTGGGTCGCGCCGCTCGCCCTCGTCGGGCTCGTCGTGCTCGTGCTGCTCCTGCACAGCGAGAGCGGGTTCACGTATCGCGGCGGCCTGGTGCTCGCATCCGGCCTCGCGCTCCTCGCCGTCCTGGGTTGCCTCGACGCGGGCTCGTCGTACGTGCGGGCGCTGGAGGTGCGGCCCGTGCGGTGGGTGGGGGAGAGGTCGTACGGGCTGTACCTGTGGCACTGGCCCGTGATCCTCGTCGTCGATGCGGTCGTGGGCGCGCAGGTGGGCACCGGCGCGTGGTGGCGCGGTGCCGCCGTGGCCATCGCCCTGACCGTCGTGCTCGCGTGGGCGTCGTACCGGTGGATCGAGTCGCCGGTGCGGTCGGCGGGGTGGCGGGCGACCGCGGCTCGGGTCGCGGCGACCGTCCGCGCGCCGGCGTGGCGCCGAAGGTCGTCGCGGCCGCGTGCATGCTCGCCGTGCTCGGCGCCGGGGTCGTCGTCGCGACCGCGCCCCGCCAGACCGGTGCGGAACAGGCCGTCGCGGAAGGGCAGGCGGCGCTGGCGCGGGCGGCCGCGGCCCAGGCGGAAGCCGACGCGGCCGCAGCGGCCGATGCGCAGGCCGCGCTCGCCGCCGCGGCCGCCAACCCGGGCGTCGACGTCTCGGCGTTCGGCGACTCGGTGCTCTCCGCTGCCGCGGGCGCCGTGCTGACGCGCTATCCGGCGATGGCGGTCGACGCCAAGCCGATCCGCAAGTGGGTCGACGTCGTGCCGCTGGTCCAGCAGGCCGCTGCCGACGGCTCGCTGCGGCCCGTCGTCGTGCTCGATCTCGGGACCAACGGCGGGTTCCACGTGCCCGGGGCCGACGACGCGTTCCGCGCGATCATGGCCGCGATCGGACCCGACCGTCAGGTCGTCGTCGTGACGAACGTCGGGGTCAGCTACTGGATCCCGGACTCGAACGCGACGCTCGTCGCGCTGGCGGCCGAGTACCCGAACGTGCACGTGGACGACTGGGCGGCCACCGTTCGCGACCAGCCGGGACTGCTGCACTCCGACCGCACGCACCCGAACCGCGACGGTGTGCAGGTCTACGGCGACGTGCTGGCGGGCGTGCTGACCGGGCTGGGTCGGCCACCGGTCCCGGCCGCCACCGGTGACCGGAAACGCTGTGCCCTAGGCGCCGACGCTTGAGCGCCCACACGAGAGCGACTGCGTCCCGGACGTCCTCGTCGGCGAGGCCGAGGGAATGCAGGGCGCCCGCGGCGCGCGGGTCGTCGAGCCGGACCGCGGCGAGCAGGAGGTGGCCCGTGTCGATGCGGCTGTGCTTGAGCCGGACCGCCTCGCGCAGCGAGAGCTCGAGCAGCTTCTTCGCCGACGGATCGAACTGCTGGCGTCCACCCGCGCGGCTGGGTGCGACCACGTCGTCGAGCGCGCCGGGCCCGAACTCCGCCTCGACCTGCGTGCGCACGGCGTCGAGGTCGATGCCGACGCCGGCCAGGGCGGCGGGGTCGAGACCGTCGGACGGCAGCTGATCGGACGGCGGCGCTCAGACGGGCGTGGTCGACTCCGAGCCGAGCGAGTGCTCGAGCCGCAACGGCGTCCGGTGCCTGCACGGCGCCGAGCAGCACGTGCTCGGCGCCGATCCGCTTCGCGCCCCGCGCCTCCACCGCCGCCCGCGTGACCGCGGCGCGGGCGTCACCAGCAAATCTCTCGAACATCAGCTGAACCTCTTCCCGTACTTCTTGTGGACCGCCTGGCGGGACACCGCGAGCTGGGCGGCGACTTCCTGCCACGACCAGCCGAGCTCCCGGGCGCGTTGGACGTGCAAGGCCTCCAAGCGGTCGGCGAGCGCGCGCAGCGAGCGCACCGCGCGCAGACCCTCGGCCGGCTCGGACGCCCCCGCCGCGGCGGTCATGAGTTCCTCGGACATGGCGTCAACCTACGTTGACAATCGAGAGATGTCAACCCAAGTTGACGACCGAGTTCCGCGCGGACGTCGCGCACGCCACATCTCTCGACGACGAGAGGTCTGCGCATGGCCGCTACCATCGACCGGGGCGAATCGGCCGTACCGAGGCCGTCGAGCGCCGGTGATGAGAGGACCCAGACCAGGTGGACCTGTTCGAGTACCAGGCACGTGACATCTTCGAGAAGCACGGCGTACCCGTGCTGGGTGGCGTCGTCGCCACCACCGCGAGGAGGCCCGCGCCGGCGCGGAGCAGCTCCTGGGCGGCAAGCCCGGCGTCGTGGTGGTCAAGGCGCAGGTCAAGGTCGGCGGCCGCGGCAAGGCGGGCGGCGTCCAGCTCGCGCGCTCGGTCGACGAGGCCGTCGAGAAGGCCGACCAGATCCTCGGCATGGACATCAAGGGCCACACGGTCCACCGCGTGATGATCGCGGCCGGCGCCAAGATCGCCACCGAGTTCTACTTCTCGCTCCTGCTCGACCGCGCCGAGCGCCGCTACCTGGCCATGTGCTCGGTCGAGGGCGGCGTGGAGATCGAGCAGCTCGCCGTCGAGCGCCCGGACGCGCTGGCCAAGGTCGCCGTCGACCCCCGCACGGGCATCGACCAGGCCAAGGCCGACGAGATCGTCGCCGCCGCGGGCTTCAGCGCCGAGCTGGCCCCGAAGGTCGCCAAGGTCCTCCAGACGCTGTGGACCGTCTACCGCGACGAGGACGCCACGCTGGTCGAGGTGAACCCGCTCGTGCTGCACCGAGGACGGCGAGATCGTCGCCCTCGACGGCAAGGTCACGCTCGACGAGAACGCCGGCTTCCGCCACCCGGAGCACGCCGACCTCGAGGACGCCGAGCCGCCGCTGACCCCCTCGAGGCGCGCGCCAAGGAGGCGGACCTCAACTACGTCAAGCTCGACGGCGAGGTCGGGATCATCGGCAACGGCGCTGGGCTCGTCATGAGCACGCTCGACGTCGTCGCGTATGCCGGCGAGAGGCACGGCGGGGTCAAGCCCGCCAACTTCCTGGACATCGGCGGCGGCGCCAGCGCCGAGATCATGGCGGCCGGCCTGCACATCATCCTGACGGACCCGCAGGTCAAGTCGGTCTTCGTCAACGTCTTCGGTGGCATCACGGCGTGCGACGCGGTCGCGAACGGCATCGTCTCCGCTCTCCAGATCCTCGGCGACGAGGAGAACAAGCCGCTGGTCGTGCGCCTGGACGGCAACAACGTGATCGAGGGCCGCAAGATCCTCGCCGACGCCGGCCACCCGCTGGTCACCATCGCCGACACCATGGACGGCGGCGCCGACAAGGCTGCCGAGCTCGCCCACGCCGCCGCCTGAGATCCAGCAGCAGAGAGAAGCAGACAACACCATGGCGATCTTCCTGACCGAGGCATCCAAGGTCATCGTGCAGGGCATGACGGGGGCCGAGGGCCAGAAGCACACCACCCGCATGCTCGCGTCCGGTACGTCCGTCGTCGGCGGCGTGAACCCGCGAAAAGCGGGACGTCGGTCACCTTCACGTCGGGTGACACAGACACCGAGGTTCCTGTCTTCGGCACCGTCGCCGAGGCCGTCGAGAAGACCGGCGCCGACGTCTCCGTGATCTTCGTCCCGCCGGCTCACACCAAGGCCGCGGTCGTCGAGGCGATCGAGGCCGGCGTCCCGCTGGTCGTGATCATCACCGAGGGCGTCCCCGTCGCCGACACCGCCGAGTTCTTCGCGCTGGCGCAGGAGAAGGGCGTGCGCCTCATCGGCCCCAACTGCCCCGGCCTGATCAGCCCCGGAAAGTCGAACGTCGGCATCATCCCCGCCGACATCTCGGGCCCGGGCCGCGTCGGCCTGGTCTCCAAGTCCGGCACCCTGACCTACCAGATGATGTACGAGCTGCGGGACTTCGGGTTCTCGACGGCCATCGGCATCGGCGGCGACCCGATCATCGGCACCACGCACATCGACGCGCTCGAGGCGTTCGAGGCGGACCCCGAGACCGAGGTCATCGTGATGATCGGAGAGATCGGTGGCGACGCCGAGGAGCGTGCCGCCGCGTACATCAAGGAGCACGTGACCAAGCCGGTCGTCGGCTACGTCGCGGGCTTCACCGCCCCCGAGGGCAAGACGATGGGCCACGCCGGCGCGATCGTCTCCGGCTCGTCGGGCACGGCGCAGGCGAAGAAGGAGGCCCTCGAGGCCGCCGGGGTCAAGGTCGGCAAGACGCCGTCCGAGACCGCCGCGCTCGCCCGCGAGCTCCTGGCCTGACCTGGCTCCTCCAGACAGACCCGCACGACGGGCGCCGGTTCCGACGAGGGACCGGCGCCTCTCGCGTTCCCGGGCGTGCGGGAGGCGTTTCGCGAGCGACGCGCCGCACGGGGTTCGGCCGACCGACGCGAACGGCGGCGACCATGGCAGCGTGAGCTTCTCCCGCACCGTCCTGGACCGCACCCGGCCGCGGTCCCGCTCGCGACGGCCGGCCCGCACGGACCAGTTCTTCGCCAGTGCCCTCGACGGGGCACCGCGCTGGGTCGCCGGCGTCCTGGCGGCCCTGCAGGCCGCACTGCTGTCGTTCCTGGTGATCGTGCTCCCGTCGATCGCGGCCTACGTCGCGACGTCCGCGGACCCGTCGAACGACGGCGTCGGCTGGTTGCGGTCCGTCGGTGTCGGCGCGTCGATCTGGCTGCTCGGGCACGGCGTGCCGGTCGTGGTCGGTGCAGTCTCGGTGACGATCGTCCCGCTGGGGATCACGATCCTGGCCCTGTTCACCTGCTACGCCTCGGCCCGCCGCTCGGGTCTGGCCACCTGGCCCGGCTACGGCGCCGGGGTCGGCGCATATGCGCTGGTCACGGTGGTCGTCGCGCTGCTCGCGGGGGTCCACGGCCTGGGCCTCGCACGGGCTCTGGTGGGGGGAGCCGTCGTGTGCGGGTTCGGGCTGGGGGCCGGGCTGCTGGCGCGACCCGAGGCGCCGCCGCTGCGGGAGCTGACCCGGTCACTCTGGACACGCGTGGCACCGGCGATCCGGACCGGCGCCGCTGCCGGCGTGCTCGCGCTGGCGACGCTGCTCGCGGTCGCTGCCGGGTGTCGTCGCGCTCTGGATCGTGGCAGGTCGGGCCACGATCGGGGACGTCGTGGGCGGGCTGGGCCTCGACGCGGTCGGCGGGATCGTGCTCGCGTTCGCCGAGCTCGCGTTCGTGCCCAACCTCGTCGTCTGGGCGGTCGCGTGGCTCACGGGCGCCGGGTTCTCCGTCGGCACCGGGACGCACTTCGCGCCCGATGCGGTCGTCGGTGGTCCGCTTCCCGCGATCCCGCTCCTGGGGGCCCTGCCGTCGCCCGACATCGCGGGGCCGGCCACCAGCCTCGTGCCGATCGTCCTGGTCGGCATCGGGGCCCTCGTCGGCCTGTACCTGCACCGTCGGTTGCGGGCGGCCCGGTGGTGGCACGTGCTCGCCGCGTCCGGCGTCGCGGCGCTCACTCTGGCCGTGCTGCTGGGCGTCCTGGTGGCGGCGGCCAGCGGGAGCGTCGGACCCCGGGCGTCTCGCGCACGTGGGGGCGAATGCCGTGATAGTCGGGCTGCTGGCGGGCGGAGCGGTCCTGCTCGGCACGCTGGTCGTCGCGGTGCCGGGTGACCCGCTGGTGCGTGGCGAGGTCCGGCAGGTGGTGCAGCGGATGCGCGGGATCGGGTCGCGGTCCTGGCGGGCCGACGAGGCGGTCGCCGCGGACGAGTGGGACGTCGAGCTGCCCGATGCGGCGGACAAGGGCGCCCGCGACTGACCGTCAGGAGCGCGAGCTGAGCCGGTCGCGCTGCTCCTTGAGGGCCTTCTCGTAGTCCGACGCGCACGCCTCCTGGGCGGAGATCGTCAGGGCGGAGTCGAAGCATGCCTGCCGGTCGAGCGAGGCCTGCAGCGAGATCAGAGGCAGGCTCATGGTGATCGACCAGAGGAACGCGACGACGAGTCCCGCGGTCAGCATGATCGGCAGGGTGCCGCGCACGTGAGCCCGGCCGGCGAGGACGAGAGCCCACACGCCGAAGCCGATGGCCACCAGGCCGATGACCGGCGCCGCCAGCGAGTACGGCAACCGCGTCAGGCTGACGAGCACGGACCCGAGGACGAGGAGCGCGAACACGCGCGAGATCTTGCCGGCACGGGCCTCTCCGTCGGGATCCGTGGGGACCGGTTCCGGCGGGGGACCCGGTGCGACTCTGCGGTGGGTACGGGCGCTGCGTCGCGTACGGGGGACGCTGCTGGACCGGACCGCGATCCTGCACGGGCGCGTCGACCGGTGCGCCGTCCGGCTGACGCGGACGGTCCTCGGGGGGCGCGTACGGGTTGCTCACCCCTGCATTCTCGCGCACGATCCGCACCGGTAGGGTCGGCGCGTGAGTCCGCATCCGTCCCCGCCCACCCGCGACTCCGGTCGGCTCGTCGTCATGGTGTCGGGCACGGGGTCGAACCTCGCCGCGCTGCTCGCGGCGCACGACGACCCCGCCTACGGCGCACGGGTGGTTGCCGTCGTCGCGGACCGCCGGGGCATCCGGGCGCTCGACATCGCGGCCGAGGCGGGCATCCCGACCGCGGTCGTCTCGGTCAAGGACTTCGACGACCGGGCGGCGTGGGACGCGGCGATCGCCGAGACGGTCGCCGTCTTCACCCCCGACCTCGTGGTGCTCGCCGGCTTCATGAAGCTGTTCGGTGCGACGTTCCTGGGCCGGTTCGGCGGGCGGATCGTCAACACGCACCCCGCGCTGCTGCCGTCGTTCCCGGGCGCGCACGGCGTGCGGGACGCGCTCGCGTACGGCGCGAAGGTCACGGGCTGCACCGTGATGGTCGTCGACGAGGGCATCGACACCGGTCCGATCCTGGCGCAGGCGGCCGTCGCGGTGGAGCCCGACGACGACGAGGGCACGCTGCACGAGCGGATCAAGGTCGTCGAGCGGGCGTTGCTCGTGGAGTGGGTCGGGCGCATCGCGCGCGGCGGTCTCACGGTCGACGGGCGCCATGCCACGGTGGGCTGATCCCCGCTAGACTGCGTGCCGGTCGTGACTGGCGAGGGTGGGTTCAACCACCGGGAAGCGGCCGCAGTTCCCCGTCACGCACCGCCCGCCTGGGTGCATGGGTCCGCTGTTCCGACCCATACCTTCGGGAGCTGCCGTGCCCTCCATCGAATCGACGTCTGAGTCCACCGAGTCGCCCAGCGTGCGGCCCGTGCGCCGCGCGCTGGTCAGCGTCTACGACAAGTCCGGGCTGGTCGAGCTCGCCGCTGCGTTGCACGCTGCCGGCGTCGAGATCGTCTCCACCGGATCCACCGCCGCGACCGTCGCGGCATCCGGCGTGCCCGTCACGCGCGTGGAGGACCTGACCGGCTTCCCCGAGTGCCTCGACGGCCGCGTCAAGACGCTCCACCCCCGCGTGCATGCCGGCGTGCTCGCCGACACGCGGCTGCCCGAGCACCTGCGCCAGCTCGACGAGCTGGGCATCGCGCCCTTCGAGCTGGTCGTCGTGAACCTCTACCCGTTCACCGCCACGGTGGCCTCAGGTGCGTCTCCCGACGAGTGCGTCGAGCAGATCGACATCGGCGGGCCGTCGATGGTGCGCGCCGCCGCCAAGAACCACCCGAGCGTGGCCGTCGTCGTCGATCCCGCGCGGTACGACGACGTGGTCGCGGCCGTCCGTGCGGGCGGGTTCACGCTGGCGGCGCGACGCCTGCTCGCCGCCGACGCGTTCGCGCACACGGCCGCCTACGACACGGCCGTGGCCGGCTGGTTCGCCGGCACGTACGCGCCCGACGACGACAGCGGCTTCCCGACGTTCGTCGGTGCCACCTGGGAGCGCGGGGAGGTGCTGCGGTACGGCGAGAACCCGCACCAGCGGGCCGCGCTGTACCTGACTCCGGACGGTGCCGCGGGTCGCGGGCTGGCCGGCGGGGAGCAGCTGCACGGCAAGGCGATGAGCTACAACAACTACGTCGACGCCGATGCCGCCTGGCGTGCCGCGCACGACCACACCGAGCCGACCGTCGCGATCATCAAGCACGCCAACCCGTGCGGCATCGCGGCGGGCGTCGACGTCGCGGACGCGCACGCCAAGGCGCACGCCTGCGACCCGGTCTCCGCGTTCGGCGGCGTCATCGCCACCAACCGGACCCTGACTGCGGCGGCCGCGGAGCAGATCGCCCCGGTGTTCACCGAGGTCGTCGTCGCCCCCGACTTCGAGCCGGAGGCGGTCGAGATCCTCAGCCGCAAGAAGAACATCCGGCTGCTGAAGGTGCAGGGGCTCGACGCACTGCGCACCGAGCAGCGCGCCGTGACCGGGGGGCTGCTGGTGCAGCAGCTCGACACCATCGACGCGCCCGGAGACGACCCGACCACCTGGACGCTCGCCGCAGGCGACGCTGCCGACGAGGCGACCCTTGCGGACCTCGTCTTCGCCTGGCGCGCGGTCCGCGCGGTGAAGTCGAACGCGATCCTGCTGGCGAACGACCGCGCGTCGGTGGGCGTCGGCATGGGCCAGGTCAACCGGGTCGACTCGTGTGCGCTGGCGGTGTCTCGCGCGAACACCGGCGACGTCGAGCGGGCGCGCGGCGCGGTCGCGGCCTCCGACGCGTTCTTCCCGTTCGCCGACGGCGCCCAGGTGCTCATCGACGCGGGCGTGCGCGCGATCGTGCAGCCGGGTGGGTCGGTGCGCGACGAGGAAGTGATCGCGGCCGCGCAGGCCGCCGGCGTGACGCTGTACCTGACGGGGACCAGGCACTTCGCGCACTGAGCCGGCAAGGCGTCAGAGGACCGCATCTCGCAGGGGAATGGTCGCGTCCGTGACCCGGACCCTGTCGAGCGTCGGTAGCCCGGCGGCGGTGAACAGCCGCCGGGCCGCCCCGACATCGCGCGGACGGTCGACGGTGAGGATCGCACTGACCTCGTCGGTCCGCGGCCGGAACCACACGGCGCTCCAGCCGTCCGTGGTCGGATCACCGCGCAGGACGACGTCGTCGTCGACGTGCCGCAGGCCGAACAGGGCGAGCTCGTGGCCGAGCTGCGTGGAGAAGACGTACGGCGCGGGGTCCTGCGCGACGCCGGCGTCGGGACCGCCGAGCAGGTCCGGCGACCAGCTCGGCCGGGCCACGCAGCGCGCCGTCCCAGTGCCCGCCAGGGACCCAGCCGTGCCGCGGGGAGCGCCGCAGCGCGACGTCGCCGACCGCCCTGACCCAGCGCGGTGCGCCGAGGACGGCGTGGTGCTCGTCGACGCGCAGCGACCCGTCGGGTTCCCGGGGGAGCGCACCGCCGAGCCACGCGGTCGACGGTCGGGCGCCGACGGCCGCGAGCACCACGTCGGCCGGAACGAGCATCCCGTCGGCAAGCCGGACCCCGTTGGACCCCACCTCGACCACGTGCGCCCCGCGGCGCAGGTGCACGCCCGCGGCGGCATACCAGGGGGCCACCAGCGCACCGACGACGGGTCCGAGCGCGGCGCCGAGCGGTTCGCCCGTCGCCTCGAGAACCGTGACGTCGACACCCGCGGCGGCCGCGACACCCGCCACCTCCGCACCGATCCAGCCTGCACCGATGACGACGAGCCGCGTGCCGGGCACCAGCGCGTCGCGGAGCACCGCCGCGTCCGCCGCCGTGTGCAGGGTCAGTGCCGCCTCCCACCCCGGAGGCCGGACCGCGTGCGCGCCGGTAGCCAGGACGACTGCGTCGGCCGTCCGCACGCCGTCGTCGGCGAGCACCTCGACCCCGTCGCCCGTGAGCTCCAGGCCGCGCGCTGCGGTGCTCAGGTGCACCTCGTCGGCGAGGGCGCTCAGGTCCACGCCGATCTCGTCGCGCAGCCAGGTCGGCGTCGGCCGGTCCAGCAGGTGCTTGGAGAGCGGCGGCCGGTCGTACGGGGCGAGCGGCTCGGCGCCGAGCACCACGACCCGGCCGTCGAACCCGCGTTCCCGCAGCTCGGCGACCGTCCGGGTCGCGGCGAGACCGGCCCCGACCACGAGGACGGAGCGCACGACGCGCACAGGGCCAGAGGCAGATTCCGGGGCACTCACCCGGCAACGGTAGTCTCCGGTCGGGAGGCAGAACGATGGTGCAGGAGCGGACGAGCGGTGGTGCGGGCGTACGCCCCGCGGTCCCGCCGCGCCCGGTGCCGCCGACCGAACCCGAGGCGAGGACCGAACCGGAGCCCGGCGTCGAGACGCCGCCCGAGCCCCCCGCGCTGACGGGCCCGATCCCCGTCGAGGAGCAGCCGCTCGACCCGCGGGCCATCGCTCGCGCGTCGTTGGCGGCCGGACGCAACGCCTCGCTGTGGTGGGTGAGCTCGGGGATCGCCCTCGCGGTCGCCGTGTCCCTTGTCGTCGGCACGAGGGTCGGAGCGCTCGTGCTCGCCGCTGTGGTCGCGGCCTGCGCCGTCGTACGGCTGATGTCGCCCCCGCCGGGCCCCGTCGCGCTCTCGGTGCGCGCCCGGTCGATCGATGTCTCGGTCCTGGTCGCGCTCGCGGTCGGCCTCGCCGTGCTGGCGCAGGTGCTGCCCGGCGGCTGGGGCTGAGCGTTCTCGCTGCCGGACGAACGACGAAGCCCGGGACCGTTGCCGGTCCCGGGCTCGTGACGTGCAGATCGTGCGAGGTCAGCGCTCCGTGACGATGAGCGTGTCCTCGGTGGTGACGAACTCGTCGTCGTCCTCGAGCAGGTTGTCCTCCGGCGGCTCCGCGGCGAACGCGCGGTAGACCAGGCCGGCCAGACCGGCACCGATGAGCGGTGCGACCCAGAAGAGCCAGAGCTGCTGGAACGCCCACCCGTCGGAGAAGATCGCCGCGGCCGTGGAACGTGCCGGGTTCAGCGAGGCGTTGGTCACGGGCATCGCCACGAGGATCAGGATGGTGAGCGCGAGGCCGATCGCGAACGGCGCGTGCGCCTTGTTCGCGCGACGGTCCGTGACGCCGAGGATCACGCCGACGAAGATCGCCGTGACGATGACCTCGACGAGCAGGGCGGTGGTCATCGTGAACTCGGAGGTCTGAGCGCCCTGGGTAGCCGTCTTGACGGTGCTGTACAGCGGCGAGTGCGTGCCGAATCCGTTGGCCACGCCCAGAGAAGAACTCGCGCACGTCGGTCTTCTGGAACAGCGCCGGCAGCGTCTTCGGGATGGTGATGAAGACGACCGCAGCCGCGACGGCGCCGCCGACGAGCTGTGCCAGCCAGTAGGGGAGCACGTCGCGCCACGACGTGCGTCCGCCGATCGCGGCACCGAGGGTCACGGCCGGGTTGAAGTGCCCACCGGAGATGTGGCCCACGGCCGCAGCGCCCGCGAGCACCGCGACACCGAACGCGAGGGCGACCGCGAGGGCGCCGCTGCTGTTCACGGCCGAGTAGATCGCGACACCGAGGCCGGCGAGGACCAGGAAGAACGTGCCGAACATCTCGGCGCCGAGGCGCGCGCCCAGACCCGGGCCGGTCGAGATGACGGTGCCCGCGGGGATGAGGTACGCGTCGTACTCCTCCTCGTCGGACTCCTCGACCCCCTCGACCACGGACGCCTGCGGCGCGGCGGGCGCCTCGGGCAGCACGGTGGTCGCCGCGTCGGGCACGTCGGCGGGGGCGGTCTCGGGGGCGTCGGGAACCTCGGCCGCTACCGGGGTGGCCTCGGGGGCGTCGGGCGCGGAGGGCTCGGGGTCAGGCAGGGCCGAGGCCTTGTCTGCGTTGTCCTGTGACATGTCGTTCCTGTCGTGAGAATCCGGAGATGTTGGGCAGGGTGCGCGGGGGAGCGTGCCACGCCCGCCTGTGCGGGCGTGCACCTGGCCTGTGCCGTGCCCCGTGGGGGCCCAGCATGCCAGTCACGGCCTGCACAGGTCACGGTGCGCAACGATGCGAAACGATTCTCGCCGGCAGATCCCCGCCGGATCCGCGTGATGGCCGGGCTGACGCAGGTCTCTCGATGTCGAGTAATCTTTCCCACGGACCCGCGCCGGACGACGGAGCCGCCGCTCCCTCGTCTCGAGCCACTCATCCGACCCCCATCCCAGGAGAGTCCGCATGGCGAAGATCAAGGTTGTCGGCCCGGTCGTCGAGCTCGACGGCGACGAGATGACGCGCATCATCTGGCAGTTCATCAAGGACCGCCTCATCCACCCGTACCTCGACGTCGACCTGCGGTACTACGACCTGTCGATCCAGAACCGCGACGCGACGGACGACCAGGTCACCATCGACGCGGCGAACGCGATCAAGGAGCACGGCGTCGGCGTCAAGTGCGCCACGATCACGCCGGACGAGGCGCGGGTCGAGGAGTTCGGCCTGAAGAAGATGTGGGTCTCGCCCAACGGGACGATCCGCAACATCCTCGGTGGCGTCGTCTTCCGCGAGCCGATCATCATCAGCAACATCCCGCGCCTGGTGCCGGGCTGGAACAAGCCGATCATCATCGGGCGGCACGCGTTCGGCGACCAGTACCGCGCCACGAACTTCAAGGTGCCCGGTGCCGGCACGCTGACCATGACCTACACGCCCGCGGACGGCTCTGAGCCGATCACGCAGCAGGTCGTCACCTACCCCGACGGCGGCGGCGTGGCGATGGGCATGTACAACTTCAACGACTCGATCCGCGACTTCGCCCGCGCCTCGTTCGCCTACGGCCTGCAGCGGAACTACCCGGTCTACCTGTCGACCAAGAACACGATCCTCAAGGCCTACGACGGCACCTTCAAGGACATCTTCCAGGAGGTGTTCGACGCCGAGTACGCCGCCGACTTCGCCGCGGCGGGCCTGACCTACGAGCACCGCCTCATCGACGACATGGTCGCCGCGGCCATGAAGTGGGAGGGCGGCTACGTCTGGGCGTGCAAGAACTACGACGGAGACGTGCAGTCGGACACGGTCGCGCAGGGCTTCGGCTCGCTCGGTCTCATGACGTCCGTGCTCATGACCCCCGACGGCAAGACGGTCGAGGCCGAGGCGGCGCACGGCACCGTCACGCGCCACTTCCGCCAGCACCAGGCCGGCAAGCCGACGTCGACCAACCCGATCGCGTCGATCTACGCCTGGACCGGTGGCCTGAAGCACCGCGGGCTGCTGGACGGCACGCCCGAGGTCACGCAGTTCGCCGAGACGCTCGAGTCCGTCGTCGTCGAGACCGTCGAGTCCGGCGCGATGACCAAGGACCTCGCGGCCCTCGTCGGACCCGAGCAGGCCTGGCAGACGACCGAGGAGTTCCTCGCGACCCTCGACGCGAACCTGGCGGCGAAGCTCGCCTGACCCGTCGCGACGAACGGCGCCCTTCCTGATGGGGGGGCGCCGTTCTCGTACGCGGAGTGCTGGAGTCGATCTTCGACGGCGACGGACCGGCCGAGCTGAGGGACATCGTCGACGCCCTGGCGCGCGACGCGGACCGACACCGACCGGGGTAGCGTGAGGGCGCCCCCGTCGCCGATCGAAGGAGCCCGTTCCGTGGTCAGCTCGCCCGTCACCGTGACCGTCACCGGAGCCGCCGGGCAGATCGGCTACGCGCTGCTCTTCCGGATCGCCTCGGGTCAGCTGCTCGGCCCGGACACCCCCGTCACGCTGCGGCTCCTCGAGATCCCGCAGGCGGTCAAGGCGGCCGAGGGCACCGCGATGGAGCTCGACGACTGCGCGTTCTCGACGCTGCACAGCGTGGAGATCTACGACGACGCGACGGCGGCGTTCGACGGGGTCAACGTCGCCCTGCTGGTCGGCGCCCGGCCGCGGACCGCGGGCATGGAGCGCGGCGACCTGCTCTCGGCCAACGGCGGCATCTTCAAGCCCCAGGGCGAGGCGATCAACGCCGGTGCCGCATCCGACGTGCGTGTCCTCGTCGTCGGGAACCCCGCCAACACCAATGCCTTCATCGCGGCCTCGCACGCCCCCGACGTGCCGAGCGAGCGGTTCACCGCCATGACCCGGCTGGACCACAACCGGGCCGTCGCGCAGCTGGCGAACAAGACCCGCACGCCCGTCTCGGACATCGCGCGCCTGACGATCTGGGGCAACCACTCGGCGACGCAGTACCCCGACCTCTCGCACGCGACCATCGGTGGTCGCGCCGCGTTGGGCGTGCTCGACGACGACGTGTGGGTGCGCGACACCTTCATCCCGACCGTCGCGAAGCGGGGTGCCGCGATCATCGAGGCCCGCGGCGCGTCGTCGGCGGCCTCCGCAGCCAACGCGGCCATCGACCACGTGCACACGTGGGTGCACGGCACGCCCGAGGGGGACTGGACGTCGGCCGGCATCGTCTCGGACGGTTCCTACGGCGTGCCCGAGGGACTCATCTCCTCGTTCCCCGTGACGTCGGTCGACGGAAGCTGGCAGATCGTGCCCGACCTCGCGGTGGACGAGTTCTCCCGTGGACGCATCGATGCCTCCGTGGCCGAGCTCGTCGAGGAGCGGGACGCGGTCCGGGCGCTCGGTCTGATCTGACGTGTGGGCGCAGGACGTCGCGGTCCCGCGCCCCGGCACGAGCGTGCTCGCCTTCCTCGGCTGGGTGCTGCTCGGCCTGGGCGTCGGCGCGGGCTTCGGGCTGCCCGCGGCGATCGGGCTCGTCGTCGGTCTCGCGTCGCTCGTGCTCGGCGGCGTGCTCGCGGTCCGGCAGGGGCTCCGGCCCGCGCAGTGGGGGATCCTCACCGGGCTGAGCGCGCTCCCGTTCTCGCTCGCATGGAAGAACCGGAACTGGCCGGACGCCGCCTGCGTGAGCACCGCGGTGTCCTCGACGTGCAGCACCTCAGGGTCGCCGGTGCCGTTCCTGCTGGTCGCCCTGGTCCTCGTCGTGCTGGGCGTCCTGCTGTTCGTGCGCATGCGCCGCGCACCCCGGTTGATCGACCCGCCGCGGCGCCGCTGAGCGCCGCTCCAGAGCGCGTCGAGCACCGACCAGACGGCCGCGGCGAGCGCTGCGGGGTTGTCGTGCTCGCGGCGGATCGACGCGCGGATCGGCGACTCGGGCCCGCCGCATCCTCACCCGGGACGAGTCGGGATGGGAGATCGTCCCCGAGGTCGCCCCGCTGCCCGGCGAGGTGATCATCGACGAGCCCGGCAAGGGCTCGGTGTACGCGACCGACCTGGAGTGTGGGGTAGACGGCTTCTGCACCAATTGACCGAAAGTGTTGCTGCAAGTTACTGCAACGGATACGGTCGGCGGCATCACCCCGGCACAGCCCGCGCACAGAGAGGTGCGCGCGCAGACGAAGGAGTCTCGATGTCGAACGCTGACCGCCCCCGTTCCCGCTCCTGGCGTCGCCCCGTCGCGGCGGTCACCGCGCTCGCGGTCACTGTGCTCGGGCTCGTCGGCGCGGCCGTCGTCGCGACGCCTGCGGCTGCGGCTGAGCGGACCGCGGCGCTCGTCGGGAGCCTGCAGAGCGAGCTCGGGTGCGCGGGGGACTGGCAGCCGGACTGCGCGCAGACCGAGCTCGCGCCCACCGACGTCGCCGGCCGGTACGCGGCCGAGTTCACCGTCCCCGCGGGGACGTACGAGTACAAGGTCGCCCTGAACGACACCTGGGACGAGGCCTACGGCGGCAACGGCGGCGGCGACAACACTCCGCTCGTGCTGGCCGGGCCGTCGACGATCCGGTTCACCTACGACGACACCACGCACCGCACCGCCCTCACGCCGCTCGGCCTGGCCGACGGGTACACGCCGGCGGACGACGCGGTCGTCGCGACGCCCGTGCGGGACCCGGGCGCGGGCCAGCAGTTCTACTTCGTGATGACCGACCGGTTCGCCGACGGGGACGCGACCAACGACACCGGGGGCCTGACCGGCGACCGGCTGACGACGGGCTACGACCCGACCGACAAGGGGTTCTACGAGGGCGGGGACCTCGCGGGGCTGCACAGCAAGCTCGACTACATCCAGGGCCTGGGCAGCACGGCGATCTGGCTGACGCCGTCCTTCAAGAACAAGCCGGTCCAGGGCACGGGCGCCGACGCCTCCGCCGGGTACCACGGCTACTGGGTCACCGACTTCACGCAGATCGACCCGCACCTGGGCACCAACGCCGAGCTCGAGTCGCTCATCGCCGACGCCCACGCGCGGGGGATCAAGGTCTACTTCGACATCATCACCAACCACACCGCGGACGTCATCGACTACGCGCAGCAGACCTACGGCTACGTCGACCAGGCCACCAGCCCGTACAAGGACGCGGACGGCAACGCGTTCGACCCGCACACCTACGCGGGCACCGACACCTTCCCGACGATGGACCCGGCGACGAGCTTCCCGTACACCCCGGTGATCAAGCCCGAGGATGCGCACGCCAAGGTCCCGGACTGGCTGAACGACCCGACGCTCTACCACAACCGCGGGAACTCGACCTACACGGGGGAGTCGACGACGTACGGCGACTTCTCCGGCCTGGACGACCTGATGACCGAGAACCCGACGGTCGTCAACGGCTTCGTCGACGTCTACGACGCGTGGGTCGACCTGGGCGTGGACGGCTTCCGCATCGACACCGCCAAGCACGTCAACTTCGAGTTCTGGCAGAAGTTCACGACGGCGGTGCAGGACCACGCGGCGTCCGTCGGCAACCCCGACTTCTTCATGTTCGGCGAGGTCTACGACGCCGACCCGGCCAAGCTCTCGCCGTACGTCCGCAAGAGCGACATGAACGGCGTCCTCGACTTCACGTTCCAGTCGGCCGCGTCCAACTACGCCAAGGGCTCCTCGGCCGCGGGCCTGCACGCGCTGTACGCCGGCGACGACATGTACACGACGCCGACCACCAACGCCCAGGCGCTGCCGACCTTCCTCGGCAACCACGACATGGGCCGCATCGGCTACATGGTCAAGGACGCGAGCAACCCGGAGCAGCGCTCGGAGCTCGCGCACTCCCTGATGTACCTGACGCGCGGTCAGCCGGTCGTCTACTACGGCGACGAGCAGGGCTTCGAGGGCAACGGCACCCTGAACGGCACCGACAAGGACGCGCGTCAGTCGATGTTCGCCACGCAGGTGCCGGAGTACGCGAACCAGCAGCTGCTGGACGGTACGACCGCCGGCTCGGTCGACCGCTACGACACCGACTCGGCGCTCTACGCGCACATCGCCGAGCTTGGCCGCGCTCCGCGCGAACAGCAAGGCGCTCACCGACGGCGCGCAGATCGAGCGGTATGCCGACGGGGACGTGTACGCGTTCTCCCGCGTCGATGCGACCGAGAAGATCGAGCACCTCGTCGCGACGAACAACGGGACGTCGGCGGCGACGGTGACCATCGACACCCTGACGCCGGGTGCCACGTTCGCCCCGCTGTACGGGACGACGACGTCCGTCACGGCGGCGGCCGACGGGACGGTCTCGGTGACCGTCCCGGCGCTGGGTGCCCTCGTCCTGAAGGCCGACGCGACGGTCGGAGCGCCCGCGGCCGCGGCTCCGCTCACGGCGACCGCCCCCGCAGCGGGCGCGGGCCTGTCCGGGCTGGTGCCGGTCAGCGCCGACGTGCCGACCGACGTGTGGAGCCAGACGTCGTTCGCGTACCGCGTCCTCGGCGACGACTCCTGGACCCCGCTGGGGACCTCCGAGTCGACGACGCCGCGGGTCTACGCCGACGTCAGCGGCCTGCCGGCCGGCGCGCTCGTGGAGTACCGCGCCGTGAGCGTCGACGCCGCGGGCCACAAGGCCGCCGCGTCCACGTTCGGCAGCGTCGGCGACGCGGTCGACGGCGTCGTGCCGCCCACCGCTCCCGGTGACCTCGACGTGACGATCCCCGGGAGCCACCAGAGCGAGATGGGCTGCCCCGGCGACTGGCAGCCGGACTGCGCGGCCTCGACGCTGACCAAGCGGGCCGACGGCGTCTACTCCGGCACGTTCGACCTGCCGGCCGGCGACTACGAGTACAAGGTCGCGATCAACGGCAGCTGGGACGAGAACTACGGCAAGGGCGGCGTCCCCGGCGGCGACAACGTCGCCTACACCCTCGCCTCGTCGGGCCCGGTGACGTTCTACTACGACGCCAAGACCCACTGGTTCACGTCGAGCGCCCAGGGCCCGATCCTCACGGTCCCGGGCTCGGACAACAGCGAGCTCGGCTGCGCGGCCGACTGGTCGCCGGACTGCATGGCGACCTGGCTGCAGGACCCGGACGGCGACGGCACGTACACGTTCGTCGCCCCGGACCTGCCTGCCGGCGCGTACGAGGTCAAGGTGGCCCACAACCTGGGCTGGGAGGAGAACTACGGTGCGGGCGGCGTGCCCGGCGGGGCGAACATCCCGTTCACCGCGCCCGGCGGCAAGCCGGTGACGTTCAGCTACGTCCTCGCCACGCACGTGCTGACCGTCGAGGTCACCGACCCACCGCTGCCCGGCACCGGTGAGGAGCGGGCGCTGTGGATCGACGGGTCCACGATCGCCTGGCCCGCCGCCTGGGTGCCGGACGGGACCGACCCGGCGACCCTGACCTGGCAGCTGCACGGCTCCCCGGACCGGCAGCCGGTCGTGGCGGACGGCGTCGTGACCGGCGACGACGGGTCGCCGGTGCCGCTCACCTACGTGCCGGCCGGACTGACCGATCCAGCAGCTCGCGGAGTTCCCGGCGCTCGCGACGGGCTACCTCGCGCTGCACGTCGAGGCGTCGTCGAACCGGGCGAAGGAGCTGCTCCGCGGTGCGCTGCTGGTGAGCCAGGCCGACGGGGAGACCCTGCAGGCCGCGACCGGCGTGCAGATCCCCGGCGTGCTCGACGACCTCTACTCGACCAAGGCGAGCAAGCGCGTGCTCGGGGCGACCTGGTCGCGCGGCGTCCCGTCGCTCGCGCTCTGGGCGCCGACCGCGCAGGAGGTCTCGCTCCTCGTCTGGACCGGGACGGAGCCGTCGAAGGTCGCAGCGATGCAGCAGAAGGACGGCTCGTGGACCGTCGACGGCAAGAAGTCGTGGGCCGGCAAGCAGTACCTCTGGGAGGTCACGGTCTACGCGCCGACGACCGACAAGGTCGAGGTCAACCAGGTCACCGACCCCTACTCGGTGGCGCTGACGCTCAACTCGACGCGATCGGTCCTGGTCGACCTGGCCGACAAGGCGTTCCGCCCGAGCCAGTGGGAGAAGGCGAAGCAGCCGGTGGTGCGGCCGGTGGACCAGACGATCTACGAGCTGCACGTGCGCGACTTCTCGATCAACGACCTGACCGTCCCGTCGGCGCAACGCGGCACCTACCTGGCGTTCGCCGAGCAACGGCGCCGGCCGTCAGCACCTGCGCACGCTGGAGAAGGCGGGTCTGACGACGATCCACCTGCTGCCGACGTTCGACATCGCCTCGATCGAGGAGGACCGGACCAAGCAGACGACCCCCGCCGTGCGACCTGGCCGGCTTCCCCGCCGACTCCGACCAGCAGCAGGCGTGCGTCACCGCGCAGGCGTCGACGGACGGCTTCAACTGGGGCTACGACCCGCTGCACTGGCAGGCGCCCGAGGGCTCCTACGCCGTGCACCAGGAGGGTGGCGGCCGGGTCGCCGACTTCCGCACGATGGTCGGCGCGCTGCACTCCGACGGCCTGCAGGTGGTGCTCGACCAGGTGTTCAACCACACCACGGCGAGCGGTCAGGCGCCGCAGTCGATCCTCGACCGCGTCGTGCCCGGCTACTACCAGCGGCTCTCGGCCGCCGGGCACCGTCGAGACCTCGACCTGCTGCCAGAACGTGGCCACCGAGCACGCCATGGCGCAGAAGCTCATGGTCGACTCCGTGGTGACGTGGGCGCGCGACTACAAGGTGGACGGCTTCCGGTTCGACCTCATGGGCCACCACTCGGTGGACACCATGAAGGCGGTCCGCAAGGGACTCGACCCGCTCACGACCCGCAAGGACGGCGTCGACGGGTCGAAGGTCTACCTCTACGGCGAGGGCTGGAACTTCGGCGAGGTCGCGACAACGCCCTGTTCACGCAGGCCACCCAGGGCCAGCTCGGCGGCACGGGGATCGGGACGTTCTCCGACCGGCTGCGTGACGCCGTCCGTGGCGGCGGCCCGTTCGACGAGAACCCGCACATCCAGGGCTTCGGCTCCGGCGGTGGCTCCGACCCGAACGGCGACCCGATCAACGGCACCGAGGCCGAGCAGGCGTCACGAGCGGGGCACGACGCCGACCTCGTCCGGCTCGGCATGGCCGGCAACCTGCGCGACTTCGCGTTCGAGACGAGCGCCGGGTCGGTGCAGACCGGCGAGCAGATCGACTACAACGGCCAGCCCGCGGGCTACGCCGACTCCCCGGAGGAGGTCATCACCTACGTCGACGCGCACGACAACGAGACCCTCTGGGACTCGCTGACGTACAAGCTGCCGACGGACACCCCGATGGCGGACCGCGTGCGGATGAACACCGTCTCGCTGGCCACCACCGCACTCGCCCAGACCCCGTCGTTCTGGCACGCGGGCGCCGACCTGCTGCGCAGCAAGTCCCTCGACCGCAACAGCTACGACTCGGGCGACTGGTTCAACTCGCTCGACCTGTCCGGCCACGACAACGGCTTCGGCCGCGGCCTGCCGCCGAAGGCCGACAACGAGGCGAAGTGGCCGTTCCAGCAGCCGTTGCTGGCCGACCCGGCGCTCAAGCCGACGCCGGCCGACATCGCCGACGCCTCGGCGGCGGCCGACGACCTGCTCAGGCTCCGGTTCTCGACACCGTTGTTCCGGCTGGGCTCGGCGTCTCTGATCGAGCAGAAGGTGGCGTTCCCCTCGTCGGGACCGGATGCCGAGGCCGGCGTGATCGTCATGACGATCGGCGACGCACCGGGCTGGAACGCGGTGAGCAAGCACGCGAGCAAGGACGTGGACAAGGCCCTCGACGGGCTGCTCGTCGTGGTCAACGCCTCCGACGAGGCGACCACCCAGTCCGTGTCGTCGCTCGCCGGCCACAAGCTGACGCTCTCGTCGGTCCAGGCCAAGGGCAGCGACCCCGTGGTGCGCGGCACCACCTGGGACAAGGCGACCGGCACCGTCACGGTCCCGCCCCGCACGGTCGCCGTGCTGGTCGAGAAGGCCGACAAGCACAGCGGTGGCGGCTGGTGGCACGGGTTCTGCTCGTGGTGGCAGCAGCTGGTCTAGCGGAAGACGATCGTCCGGTGGCCGTCGAGCAGCACGCGGTGCTCGGCGTGCCACCGGACGGCCCGCGCCAGCGCACGACGCTCGACGTCCTGTCCCAGGGCGACCAGGTCGTCCACCTCGCGTGAGTGGTCCACGCGCTCGACGTCCTGCTCGATGATCGGTCCCTCGTCGAGGTCGCCGGTCACGTAGTGCGCGGTCGCGCCGATGAGCTTGACCCCGCGGTCGTGCGCCTGGGCGTAGGGGCGGGCGCCCTTGAACGACGGCAGGAACGAGTGGTGGATGTTGATCACCCGGCCCTGCAGGCGTCGGCACAGGTCGTCGGACAGGATCTGCATGTACCGGGCCAGCACGACGAGCTCGACGTCGAGCTCCGCGACGAGCTCGAGCAGCCGCGCCTCGCCCTGCGCCTTGGTCGCCGACGTGACCGGGACGTGGTGGAACGGGATCCCGTAGAAGTCCGCGAGCGGTTCGAGCGCCGTGTGGTTGGAGACGACCGCGACGATGTCGATCGGCAGGTTCTCCGACCGCTGCCGGAAGGCGAGGTCGTTCAGGCAGTGGGCGGCGGTCGAGCCCATGATCAGGGTGCGGACGGGGCGACCGACGACGTCGAGCGACCAGGACATGGCGAACTGCTCGCCCAGCGTGTCGAGGGCGGCCGTCAGGTCCTCTCGCGCCGCCGACGCCGTGACCTGCACGCGCATGAAGAACAGGCCGGTCAGCGGGTCGCCGAACTGCTGGGACTCCGTGATGTTGCCGCCGAGCTCGGCCAGCAGGCCGGCGACCGCGTGCACGATCCCGGGCCGGTCGGGGCAGGACAGGGAGAGGACCCAGTGGGTGGGTCTCGAGCGCTGCGTGGCGGAGGACACGAGGTCCGAGAGTAGTGGTCGCAGTGTTCGGCTGACACGATGGGCGTCATGACGCAGTCCGATCTCGACATCCGCTCGGTGACCCTCGACGACGCCGGGGAGCTGTTGACGCTCCGTCGGGCCGCCTTCGTGACGGAGGCCCAGCAGTACGGCGACCCGCACATCCCGCCGCTGACGCAGACGCTCGAGGAGCTCCAGGCGGACCTGGAGGCAGACGGTGTCATCACGCTCGGCGGCTGGTACGGGCACCGGCTCGTCGGCTCGATCCGGGTGCTGATCGAGGGCTCCAAGGCGACGCTCGGGCGGTTCGCCGTGGCTCCCGACCTGCAGGGCCAGGGGTTCGGCACGCAGATGCTGATGGCGATCCTGCCGTTCCTGCCCGACGGCATCGAGGAGGTCTGGGTGTTCACCGGTCGGGACTCCGTGCAGAACATCGCCCTGTACGCCAAGCACGGCTACGAGCACCAGCACGACCAGACGGCCGGCGACCTCACGTACGCGTACCTGCGCAAGCTCCTCGGCGACGGGTCCGAGGCCTACGTCACCCACTGCTCAAGTCGGCCCGGACAGTGGTCGATCAAGCAGCATGCCGGACCCCGCCGAGCCGCTCTCGCACGTCCCGACGCCACGGCCCGAAGCGTGCGTACCCCGACCGAGGCGGACCGGACCGACCGGGCGGCACTGCTGTCGGAATGGTCCCGCGCGGCCGACGGTGCCGACGAGCTGGACCTCGCCCTGGCGCTTCTCGCGGAGTCGGACCTGCCGGCCGAAGAGACCGCGTCGCAGCGCGCCGGGATCTCGTATGTCAGGGGCGACCTCGCGAGCTGCATGAGTGCCCTCGCCGAGCTCGGCGCTGACGCGCTGCCCGAGGACGGACCGCGCCGGTTCGAGCACGTGCTCGTCTGGGGAGTCCGGGCCTCCCAAGGAGACGCGGCGGCACTGGGCGGGCTGCTGCGACTGGGTCCGCAGATCACGGGAACGGTCGAGGCTGGTACCTCTACGTCCTCGCGCTCGCTGCTGAGCGCGCGGGCCACCTCGGGGTCGCCGACGACGCGTGGCGTGCGCTGGTGGTCGACCACCGCGTCACCACGCCGCTGGTGCTCAGCCGGTTCCTCGCAGGATTTGTCGCGAACCGCGACCGGACGAACGACGATGCGACCGTCCGTGCCGTCATGTCTGCCGCGGCCGAGCTGCGCAAGGACACGCCGCACCCGTGGGAGGACGCCGACGTCACGACTCGAACGGTGCAGGCGCTCAGCGCGCGCGGGGACACGGCCGGCGCGACGCTCCTCGTCGCCGCCGTGGCGCGAACGAGCCCCGCGAGCGCCGAGCCCGAGGCCCTCGAGACGGAGACTCGGCCCCCGCGCCTCCGCGCGCCGCTCCTCGTCCCCTACCTCTTGCCGCTGGTCCTCGCGCCTGCCGGGATCCTCGGCATCGTGGGTGGGCTGTTCCTCGTGCGGTTGATCCGGCAGGGCTGGCGGGTGATGCCGAGCCTGTCATGGACCGACGAGAAGGCGTGGTCGGCGATCACCCAGCTCAAGTTCGACGTCCGCCGTGGGCGGGCGAGGTCGAGCTCACAGCTGCGCGGCCTCGTCATGCTCGGCGTCCTCCTCGGCCTGATCGTCGGCTCGGCCCTGGCGGTGGGTGCCTACTCGGTCGTGGCTGACCTCTGGCCGGGCGCCGCAGAATCAGCCGGCGTCCTTCTCGCGATCCTGCTGGTCGTGGGCGGTCCGGTGCTCGGCGGACTGCTCGGCTCCTGGTGCCTGCGGATCAGGGACGTACGGGCGATCCGTGGTTCGTACGTCAAGCAGGATCGCGAGCGGCTTGCCGCTGCGGGAACATGCCGGTGCTGGGAAACCGCACGCCTCTCCGGCTCGTTCGCCGCGGCCTACGCCACGGCGCACCTACGCGTCAGCACCGAGCAGCCGTTCCACGGGCAGCTCGCGGGGCGCTCGGTCAGCTCGGCGGAGTGCCCGTTGTCCGGCGTGCGCTGGCTCGCCACGACGACGTGGTCCGGCCGGACGGCGCTGCTGCTGCGCGGGACCCCGCGGACGGCCCCGACCAGCACCCCGGCCGTGCAGACCGGCACCGGCGGCTACCTCTGAGACGGTCGACGGGCTACTCCGTCGACGAGCATCTGGTTGGCCTGTCTCGAGCGCGTCCGCCTGTGGGACCATGCCGCAAGGCTTCGTCGCTACGCGGGTGGTGGTGTGGTGCACTGTGGCGGGCTTCGTCGAGCCGTCGGGGACGGTCGCCTGGTCGCTCCTGACGGCGGTCGGCGCTGCGACTCCGAAGTCGACCGCAGCCCGCACGCTGACGTCAGGCGAGACGGCGGGGACCGGTGCCTCCTGGCTTGGTAGTGTGTGCGACGTCGCGACTGGCGAAACGGGTGGGTCACCACCGGGGAGCGACGCAGCAGCAGCAGACTAGGGGTCGGACGCCTGGGCCCCCGGTCACCCACACCGGTCCGACTACCGAGTGCGCGGTGACACCGTGCGCGCTGACTGCCAGGGAGTGCCATGAGCAACACCCCGATCATCGACCAGAACATCTCCGAGCTCGACCCCGAGATCGCCGCCGTCCTCGACGGTGAGCTGGCTCGCCAGCAGGGCACGCTCGAGATGATCGCCTCGGAGAACTTCGTGCCGCGCGCGGTCCTGCAGGCGCAGGGCTCGGTGCTGACGAACAAGTACGCCGAGGGCTACCCCGGTCGCCGTTACTACGGCGGCTGCGAGCAGGTCGACATCGCCGAGAACATCGCGATCGACCGCGCGAAGTCCCTCTTCGGCGCCGAGCACGCCAACGTCCAGCCGCACTCCGGCGCCACGGCCAACGCGGCCGTGCTGCACGCCCTGATCAACGCGGGCGACAAGATCCTCGGCCTGGAGCTGGCGCACGGCGGCCACCTCACCCACGGCATGAAGATCAACTTCTCGGGCAAGCTCTACCAGGTCGGCGCGTACGGCGTGGACCCGGAGACGTTCCTGGTGGACATGGACGTCGTGCGGGCCAAGGCCCTCGAGCAGCGCCCCGACGTGATCATCGGCGGCTGGTCCGCCTACCCGCGTCAGCTCGACTTCGCCGCGTTCCGGTCGATCGCCGACGAGGTCGGCGCCAAGCTGTGGGTCGACATGGCGCACTTCGCCGGCCTGGTGGCCGCGGGTCTGCACCCGAACCCCGTGCCGCACTCCGACGTCGTGTCGAGCACGGTGCACAAGACGATCGGCGGCCCGCGCTCGGGGTTCATCCTGTCGAAGGAGGAGTACGCCAAGAAGATCGACTCGGCCGTCTTCCCCGGGACAGCAGGGTGGCCCGCTCATGCACGTGATCGCCGCCAAGGCCGTCGCGTTCAAGGTCGCCGCGACCGACGAGTTCAAGGACCGTCAGCAGCGCACGCTCGACGGCGCCCGGATCATCGCCGAGCGGCTCTCCGCGCCGGACGTCGCCAAGGCGGGCGTCTCGGTGCTCACCGGGGGCACCGACGTGCACCTGGTGCTCGTCGACCTGCGGCACTCGGACCTCGACGGCCAGCAGGCCGAGGACCTCCTGCACTCGGCCGGCATCACGGTGAACCGCAACGCGGTGCCCTTCGACCCGCGCCCCCCGCGCGTCACCTCGGGCCTGCGCATCGGCACGCCGGCGCTCGCGTCGCGCGGGTTCGGTGACGCCGAGTTCACGGAGGTCGCGGACATCATCGCGACCGCCCTGGTCGACGGTGCGTCCACCGACCTCGACGCGCTCAAGGCCCGGGTGCTCACGCTCACCGAGTCCTTCCCGCTCTACGCCGGACTGCAGCAGTACTGATGACGGCCCAGCTTCTCGACGGGACCGCGACCGCGAAGCAGATCAAGGCCGAGCTGACGCAGCGGGTGGCCGCCCTGGCCGCCCGCGGCGTCACGCCCGGTCTCGGCACGCTCCTGGTCGGCGACGACCCGGGGTCCCAGTGGTACGTGGCCGGCAAGCACAAGGACTGCGCCGAGGTGGGCATCGCCTCGATCCGCGAGGACCTGCCCGCCACCGCGTCGCAGGACGAGATCGAGGCGGCGGTCCGACGGCTGAACGACGACCCGGCGTGCACCGGCTTCATCGTGCAGCTGCCGCTGCCCAAGGGCATCGACACCAACCGTGTGCTCGAGCTCGTCGACCCCGACAAGGACGCCGACGGTCTGCACCCGACCAACCTCGGGCGCCTCGTCCTGCGGGTCAACGAGCCGGTCACCTCGCCGCTGCCGTGCACGCCGCGCGGGATCATCGACCTGATGCAGCGGCACGGCATCGACCTGCACGGGAGCCGACGTCGTCGTCGTCGGGCGCGGGGTGACCGTCGGTCGCTCGATCGGGCTGCTGCTCACGCGGCGCGAGATCAACGCGACGGTCACGCTCACGCACACGGGCACCGACGACCTTGCCGAGCACACCCGGCACGCGGACGTCATCATCGCGGCGGCCGGCGTGCCGGGGATCATCACGTCCGAGATCGTCAAGCCGGGCGCGGTCGTCATCGACGTCGGCGTCTCGCGGACCACCGACCCGGAGACGGGCAAGAGCCGCGTGGTCGGTGACGTGGATCCCAGCGTCCGCGAGGTCGCGTCCTGGGTGTCGCCCAACCCGGGTGGCGTCGGTCCCATGACCCGCGCGATGCTGCTGAGCAACGTCGTCGACACCGCGGAGCGGCTGCTCGACGCCTGAGCCTCGAAGGGGCCGCTCATGGGGATCGTCCGTCCACATCTCTGGTTCGACGACCAGGCCGAGGTCGCCGCGCGGTTCTACGCGTCCGTGCTGCCGAACACCACGATCGACTCCGTCACCGTCGTCGCCGCCGGAGCACGCCGGGGCGGCCCAGCCGGGAAGCCGTTCATCGTCGATGTCACGATCGACGGTCTGCCGGCGACGTTCCTCAACGGCGGGCCGCACTTGCAGCTCGACGCGGCATTCTCGTTCGTCGTGGACTGCGCAGACCAGGCCGAGGTCGACCACTACTGGGACACCTTCACGGCCGACGGCGGCGCGCCAAGCCAGTGCGGCTGGCTCATCGACAAGTTCGGTGTCTCCTGGCAGATCGTGCCCGTCCAGCTCGGCGAGATCATGGCGCGCGGCGACGGGGCCGGGGTGGCTCGGGCCATGGCGGCGCTGCTGCGATGACGAAGCTGGACGTCGCCGGGCTCGAGGCGGCGTACCGGGGCGAGTGAGGTTGGATGGTCCGGTGCTGACCATCGCGAGTGTGAACGTCAACGGGATCCGGGCGGCCTACAAGCGGGGCATGCGCGAGTGGCTGGCGGTGCGCCGGCCGGACGTCGTGCTCCTGCAGGAGGTCCGGGCGACCGACGAGATCGTCGCCGACCACCTGCCGCCAGGGGAGTGGCACCTGGCGCACGAGGCGAGCGACACGGCCGGTCGGGCCGGGGTGGCGATCGCGTCGCGGCTGCCGATGACGGCCGTCCGGATCGGGCTCGGGACGGGCGTGACCAGCGACTCCGGGCGATGGGTGGAGGCGGACCTCGCGCTGCCCGCGCACGAGGGTGCACCGGCGCGGAGCCTCACGGTCGTGTCGACGTACCTGCACTCCGCCACGGCGGGACAGCCGTCGATGGACGAGAAGTACGCGTTCCTCGACCACGTGACGGCTCGGCTGGCGCAGATCGCGGAGGGCGGCGGGTACGCGGTCGTCGCGGGCGACATCAACATCGCCCACCGCGAGGTCGACCTCAAGAACTGGAAGGGCAACCTCAAGCACGCGGGCTTCCTGCCGCGCGAGCGGGCCTACCTGGACCGCTGGTTCGACGACCTCGGCTGGCGCGACCTCGGGCGTGAGCTCGGCGGCGACGGACCGGGCCCGTACACGTGGTGGTCGTGGCGCGGGCAGGCGTTCGACAACGACTCCGGCTGGCGGATCGACTACCAGCTCGCGACGCCCGACCTCGCGGACGCCGCGATCAGCGCGACCGTCGACCGGGCCGCCACCTACGCCGAGCGGTTCAGCGACCACGCGCCGGTCGTGGTCGAGTACGACCTCTAGCCGGAGCGTCAGGCCCGCTCCGACTGGAGGACGCGTCCGGGTGGTCCGCCTCGCTACCGTGAGCGGATGATCGAGTCCCCTGCCCGCGGCGGCCCGCCCGGCCGTGGCGGGCGTCCGGGCTGGCACGGGGGCCCGCCGACCCGGGGCGACGGTGCGCCGTGGTTGTTCGGACCGCCGAGCCGGGCGTGGCTCGCGCTGCCCGTGGCGGCGCTGGCGGTCGTCACGATCCTGGGGTGCATGCTCGTCGGCTGGAGACTGGAGCACACCCGAGCGCTCGACGTCGGCGCCGTCGCCCTGCTCGTCCTCGCACCCGCGTCGATCCTGCTCGTCGCGCGGCGGGGCGCGTGGGCGGTCCTCGGTGGCGTGCTCGCGGTCGTCGGGCCAGTGACCTACCTCGGGCTCGGGTATCCGCCCGGGCCCGCGGTCGTGCCTCTGGGCTTCGTGGTCGTCGCCGCCGGCGCCACGCGACAGCGCATCCTTTCCTGGGCCGCCGCCGGGGCGGGTGCCGTCGGCGTCGTGGCCACCTCGCTCGGCGCGGGGACGCCGACGGCCCTGTACGCCACGTTTGCGGTCATCGGCTTGTGCGTGGCGGCCGGGATCGGCGAGGCGGCACGCGGTCGACGCGAGCGGATGCGGGCCCTCCTGGTCGCACGCGAGTCCCGGGAGGAAGCCGTCGCCTCGGCGGAGCGGCTGCGGATCGCCCGCGAGCTGCACGACGTGCTGGCGCACTCCCTGTCCGCCATCACGGTGCAGGCCGGTGTGGGTCTGCACCTCATGGACCGTGAGCCCGAGCAGGCGCGCAGGGCGCTGGGCGCGATCCGCGACGCCAGCCGCGACGCGCTCGACGAGGTGCGCGAGGTGCTCGGGGTGCTCCGCGCGCAGGGCGAGGCGCCCCGCGAACCGGCCCCCGCACGGGACCTGGGTGGGCTGCTGGACCTGGTCCGGATGGCCCGGGACGACGGGCTGACGGTGGACGACGCCGGACTCGCCGAGGCGGTCAGCTCCTCGCCCGGTCGGGTGCCCGAGCCCGTGGTCGTCGTGGTGTACCGCGCGCTGCAGGAGGCCCTGGCCAACGTGCGGCGCCATGCTCCCGGTGCGTCGGTGCAGGTCAGGCTGCTGGTCGCGACGACCGCGGCTGGAGCTGGACGTGATCGACGACGGCCTCGTGCAGGCAGCCGGTGGCGGAGGGGTACGGGCTGCGGGGGATGCGCGAACGGGTCGAGGCGGTGGGCGGCTCGGTCCGTCTCGACACGGCCGACGGCTTCGCGGTGCACGTCGCGATCCCGTGGGGGGCGTCATGATCCGGGTGCTGCTGGCCGACGACCAGGCGCTGGTCCGCGGCGGGTTCCGCGCGCTCGTCGACGCCGAGCCGGACCTGGAGGTGGTCGGTGAGGCGTCGACCGGCGACGAGGCCGTCAGCAAGGCGCTGGACCTGCTGCCCGACGTGGTCCTCATGGACATCCGGATGCCGGGCGGCGACGGCCTCACGGCGACCCGGCGGATCGTGCAGGACCCGCGCGCGAGCGGGGTACGTGTGGTCGTCGTGACGACGTTCGAGCTCGACGAGTACGTGGCCGAGGCGATCCGGGTGGGCGCCTCGGGCTTCCTGGTCAAGGACACCGAGCCGGCCGACCTGCTCCGGGCCGTGCGGGTGGTGGCCCGCGGGGACGCGCTCCTCTCGCCGACGGTGACCCGACGGCTGCTGTCCACCGTCGCGCGGGCGACCCGGGAGGTGGTCGAGGTGCCGGGTCTGAGCGACCTGACACCGCGCGAGCGGGAGGTCCTCGCGCTGGTCGCGCAGGGGCTGTCCAACGACGAGATCGGAGCGCGGATGTTCCTGTCACCGCTGACGGTCAAGACGCACGTGCTGCGGGCGATGACGAAGGTCGGTGCGCGGGACAGGGCGCAGCTCGTCGTGGTCGCGTACCAGTCGGGTGTGGTGCGGCCGGGCTGGTCGTGAGCGCTCCGCTCGGAGTGCCTGGGACGGTCCGCGAGGACGACGACGCCGGGTCGCCGGGCGGGGGACCGTGAGGTGCGGTCGACGAACGGCCGCCACACACGACCCGGAGGTCACTCATGTTCAGCTCGTTGGCCGCACTCGCTGCACACCCCGTCGGCTGGGGGTGGGGCTGGGGACCGGGGCCCTGGTTCCTGGTGATCCCGCTGTTCTGGCTCGGCGTGATCGCCCTGTTCATCGCCTTCGGCGCACGTCGCCGTCGGGCCTACTGGGCCGAGGGCGGATGGGGCCCGCACGGCGGCCAGGGAGCCCGCGGGGTGCTCGCGGAGCGGTTCGCCCGCGGTGAGATCGACGAGACCGAGTACCGCGCTCGCCTCGAGGTGCTCCTGGCCACGGGTCCTCAACCGCGGAGCTAGAGCCTCACGCCTCCTGCCCCGCACCTGTCAGCGTGGCGGGTGCGTCGGGCAGGTCCCGCATTCCCAGCAGCGGCGAGAGGAGCACGGGGAGCACCGACAGGGCCGTGAACGCCACCGCGATCCAGAGCGTCGCCTCGACGCCCAGGTGCGTCCCCAGCCAGCCGCCCAGAAGGGCCCCGATCGGCATGGTGCCCCAGACGATGAACCGCACGGACGCGTTCATCCGGCCGAGCAGGGGCGGCGGGCACACCCGCTGCCGGAAGCTCACCTGCGCGACGTTGTAGAGCACGATCGCGAACGAGAACGTCACGCCGCCGACGATGAGCACCAGGGCGGGCGGCAGCGGGAGGACGGAGGCGAGCGGCGTCAGGGTGGCGGCGGGGACTGCCGCCAGGCTGGACAGCGGTACGAGCCGCGCCTCGCCCACCCAGCGCGCCATCGCCCCGGCGACGACGGCGCCGACGAGACCACCGATCGCCGAGGCGGACACGACCAGTCCCCACGCCGCCGTCCCGAGGTCGAGGACGCGCAACGCGTAGATCACCATCACCGCGCCGGAGATCGAGCCCGCAAAGTTGCCCAGGCCCGTCGTCGCGACGATCCGGCGCAGGATCGGTTCGTGCACCACGAACGAGAGCCCCTCGCTGATCTCGGTGCGCAACGGTCGACGTGTGTCCGGGTGCGGCGGCGTCTCCCGATGCCGGATGCGCCCGACCGCCACGGCCGACGCCACGTAGGTCACGACGTTGATCGCGATGAGGGCCGGCGCGGTGATGACCTTGAGCAGCAGACCGCCGACAGCGGGTGCCGCCACCATCGCGACGGACTGCGTCGCCTGCAGCTTGGAGTTGCCCTCGACGATGTGCTCGAGCCCGACGAGCCCGGGGACGTAGCTCTGGTGCGCGACGTCGAAGAACACCGAGGCCACGCTGATCACCAGTCCCGCCGCGATGAGCAGGGGTACCGACGCGTGCCCGGTCACCGCGGCGGCGACGACGACGGACAGGACCCCGGCGCGGACCAGGTCGGAGGCGATCAGGACACGGCGCTTGCGCATCCGGTCCACCCATGCGCCCGCGGGCAGGCCGATGACGAGGAACGCTGCCGTCTCCGCGGCGGTGAGCAACCCCATCTGCCACTCGCTCGCCGCGAGCGCCTGGACCGCGTAGATCGGCAGCGCCAGCCCGGTCAGCTGCGCGCCGAACTGCCCGAGCGCGTCGCCGGTCCAGAGGCGGCGGAAGTCGGGATGGTGCACGAGGGACGTGGTCGCGGGCGTGCTCACGGCCCCAGGATCGACAACTGATTGGGAAATGTCAATCAGTGTGCGAGGATCGCTGGATGACGACGGACGAGGCGTCGATCGATGCCGATGCGCGCGCGCTGGCCAGCACCCTGCGCCTACGGATCCTCCGGTTGTGCCTGGACGAGCCCATGACGAACCGCGAGATCGCCGAGCGCCTCGAGAAGAATCCCGCAACCGTCCTGCACCACGTCCGCACGCTCGCCGACCGCGGTTTCCTGGAGGCTCAGCCCGTCCGGCGCGGCACGCGGGGCTCGCGTGAGGTGCCGTACCTGGCCACCCGCAAGTCGTGGCGTACCCCGGGTGTCCCGGGCCAGAGCCGGGTCCTGGTCGACACCTTCCTCGAGGAGGTGGCCCTGGTCGACCCGGCCGACGTCCTGACCACCCGGCTGGGTCTGCGGCTCGACGAGGCCGGGCACGCGGAGCTCGTCGAGCGGGTGGACGCACTGCTCGAGGAGTTCGCGGCCCGACCCCCCACCCCGCACGGGACGGCGTACTCGCTGTTCTACGCGCTGCACGAGGACGTCACCCGGCGGCGCCGGGCTCAGTAGCGGATCGCGTCGATCACCCGCACCCGAACCGCGAACGTCGCAGGAATGATCCCTGCCAGAGCACCGACGGCCATGGCGCACAGCATCCCGATGACGGCGGCGGAGACCGGGAAGGCCGGCAGGTCCTGGATGCCGCCGCCGAAGACGCGATCGACCGGGATGTTCTTGATGATCGCGACCGACAGCGTCACGCCGACCAGCCCGGCGACGAAGGTGGCGACCACCGACTCGAGCAGCACCCCGAAGAACACGCGGCCGGAGGTCGCCCCGAACGACCGCCGGATGCCGATCTCGCGGATCCGGTACCGCACGGTGACCAGGGCGATGTTCACCAGCCCGAGCCCGCCGAGCAGGAGCGCCATCGCGCCGATCCCGATACCGGCGTAGGTGGTGGCCCGGCCCAGACCACCGTCGCCGTAGTTGTTGTCCTGGACGTCGACCTGCCAGCCCGGCACCGCCGCCTGCATGTCCTGCGTGATCCGCTCCTCGAGGTCGGACGCCTGGTCGGTGGGGACCCACAGGGTCGCCGCCGGCACCTGCTGGTTCAAGATCGCGCCCGGAGAGCCGGCGGCCGCCGGCGCGCCGCCCGACAGCATCCCCGAACCGTCCGGACCGATCCAGCGGTGGTACTGGTCGTAGAGCACGAACGCGGTGGGATCGGCGTTGCTGTACTCGTCGGGGACGACGCCGACGACCGTGGCGGTGACCGGGGCGCGGTCCCCGATCTCGATCGTGGGGTGCGTCGCCAGGTCGCTCAGCCCGAGCGAGCGCAGGAAGGCCTGGTTCACGACGAGGGTCGGCGCGAGTGCGGTCTCGTCGACGGGCGCGAACCAGCGGCCCGTGACGGGGGAGATGCGCTTGATCGTGCCCAGGTCGACGTCGACACCCCGCAGCTGCACCGTCCGCTTGCCGTCGGGGAACCGGACCGGTGCCTGGATCCACTCGTCCCGGCTCGCGTACGTGATCGAGTAGCGGTCCAGCAAATCGTCGAACGCGGTGTCCCAGGCGGTCGTCGGGGCCGCGGACCCGTCCTGCGGGTAGGCGCTGACCATCAAGGAGACGAGCCGGCCGTTCTGTCTGTCGGTCTGCTCCTGGGTGGCCTGCTTGAGCATCCCGATGACGGCCGTGACGCTGGTGATCGCGGTGACGGCGCAGGCGACGCCGATGAGCGCGAGCAGGACGCGCAGCTTGTGGATCCGCAGCTCGTCCCACGCCTCGACGATCGCGCCGACCAGGCCGGTCACGCGCGCACCTCCGGCTCGGGCAGGCGCCGTTCGGTGGGACCTGAACGGTCCGCGACGAGCGTCGGCACGTCGCCGACCCAATCGGCGTTCGTGTCCAGCCGGATCGGGACCAGGATCCCCTCGGTCAGGCGGTACTGCCGTTCCGCGCGGGCCGCGACGGCCAGGTCGTGCGTGATGGTCACGAGTGCGGCACCGGTCTGCGAGGCGATCTCGTCGAGCAGGTCCATCACCGCGCCACCGGTCTCGACGTCGAGGGCACCCGTCGGCTCGTCGGCCAGGATCACGCGCGGCCCACGGACGAGCGCGCGCGCGATGGCGACGCGTTGTTGCTCGCCGCCGGAGAGCTTGTCCGGCATCGTGTCGATGCGGTCCCCGAGTCCGACGCGTTCGAGCATCTGCGCGGCGAGCTTGGTGCGGTTCCAGAACTGGCGGCCGCGGGCGTACAGCAGGGGAGCGGTGACGTTCTCCAGCGCCGTGCGTCCGGCCAGCAGGTTGAACTGCTGGAAGACGAAGCCGAAGTCCCGGCCGCGGCGGCGGGTGCGCGTGCCGTTCGACAGCCGCCCGATGGGCACGCCCTCGAGCAGGTACTCGCCCGTCGTCGGTGCGTCGAGCAGGCCGAGGATGTTGAGCAGTGTCGACTTGCCGGTGCCGGAGCGCCCGACGACGGCCACGTGCTCTCCCGCGTCGACCGCGACGGTGACTCCCTGCAGGATGTGCAGCATCCGGTCGTCGGGGAGCCGGACGGACCGCGTGACGTCGGTGAGCTCGAGCAGGCTCATCCGCCGCACACCGTCGGGTCGTAGTTCAGGTTGCAGTCGACGGGCAGACCCTTGCCGCCGGGCACGGGGATGAACTGCAGGATCGTGTCGCCCTTGGCCAGGCCCTCGGAGATCTGCACGTTCTCGCCGTCCGTCAAGCCGAGCGAGACGCTCGTCTTCGTGCTGGTGCCGTCCTTGTCGACGACCCAGACGTTGCCGGTCTGGACGGTGCCCTGGACCGCGGAGATCGGGACGACGACGGCGTCGGTGACCGAGCCGTTCGTGATCTCGACGCTCGCGCCGAGCCCTGCGAACGCGGTGACGCCCGCGGGGACCGCGCACGAGACCGTTCCGCTGGGTGTGGGTGTGCCGTCTGGCTGGTCGGCGGTGCCGGTCGAGGCCACCGTCGCTGCGGCCCCGACCTTCAAGCCCGTGCAGTCGAACGGGGCCGGACCGCCGTTCAGGGTCACGCTGGCCAGCTGCGGTGCTCCGACCAGGCGGTACTGCTGGTCGGGTGTCAGCGCGCCGCTCACCGAGAGCGTGCCGGGCGAGACCGAACCGATGTCGGCGCCGACGGTGACCTCTTGGTCCTTGAGCGTCGGAAGCGACAGGGTTCCCGCGACCGGCGACGCGACCACGACGGTCTCGACCTTGGGCTTGCGCTCCCTGGTCGTGACCTCGCCGGTCTCAGGGTTCGTGGTCTCGACCGGATCCTGCGGGGTCTCCTTGCGGATCTCCAGGATCGGGGTGCCGACGCCGACGACGGCGCCATCAGCGACGAGGAGGCGGCTGACCCGTCCGGCCAGGGTGGCCTTCACGACGACCGCGGGGTCGGCGACGACCGAGGCCTGGATCGTCACCGCGTTGGTCACGGTGCCCGTCTCGACCTGCACGGTCGGCTCGACGGCGGCGCCGGTGGGCTGCAGCGACGTGTCGGTGCCCCCGACATCCGCGCCCGTGAACGCGATCTTCACCAGGGCGACCGCGATGATCGCCCACAGGACGAGGCGAATGACGGGAAAGACGATCCTTCGGGTGACCCCCACGGGTGGGCTCCTCGCGTCGTTGTGAGCGCGCCGGAGCCTGCCCCCTGCGCTGCTGGTGTGCGCGTGCTGAACTGCTGAACTGCGCCTGCTGGACTGCGCCCCCTGAACGGGGCCTCTACGTCGTCGGTCAGCGGTCTCGTGGACCGTAGCGACTGCGCGCGGCCCGCCGGATCCGTCCCTGGGATGATCTCTGCAACAACTGCGCGGCAGAGACTACCGCGGAATGCGGGCTAGTGGCGCCGCTTCACAGAGTGCGCGGCTTGGCGAGTCGTCGGCGGTGGCCGAGGCTCAGTTCGCTGCGGCCTGCGCGGTCGCGACGAGGAACGCGGGTGCATGCAGCGCGGCGTCGGCGAACGCGTCGGCCACGGCCTGCGCCACCTCGTCGACGGCATCGGCCCGCACCAGGGCGATCGCCGAACCGCCGAAGCCACCGCCGGTCATCCGGGCGCCGATCGCGCCCGCCGCCATGGCCGCTGTGACCACGAGGTCGAGCTCGCGACAGGACACCTCGTAGTCGTCGCGCAGGGAGGCGTGCGAGGCGTTCATGAGCGGGCCGACCGAGGCGACCACGCCCGCGTCGAGCAGCGCGACGAACCACGTCACGCGGTCGATCTCGGTGACGACGTGCCGGACGCGCCGCACCTGGACCTCGTCATCGAGCTTGTCCAACGCCCACTCCAGGCCGCGGGGGTCGTCGGTGATCTCCCGCAGGGTCTGTACCCCGAGCCGCGCCGCCGCGGCCTCGCAGCTCGCGCGGCGGGCCGCGTACTGGCCGTCCACGAGGGCGTGCTCGGCGCGGGTGTCGACGACGAGCAGCGCAAGGTCCTGGGCGGCCAGGTCGAACGGCACGTGCCGCACGGAGCCGTCGAGGCAGTCGAGCAGCAGCGCGTGGCCCGCGCGGGCACGCAGCGACGCGGCCTGGTCCATGCCGCCCGTCGGGGCGCCGGCGATCTCGTTCTCGGCGCGCACGCACAGCGCGGCGAGGGTGGCGCGTCCGGCGTCATCGGCCGACCCGGCCAGCCCGAGGCCGAACACCGCATCCAGTGCCACGGCGACGGACGACTCGAGTGCGGCCGACGACGACAGCCCGGCGCCGTAGGGCACGCACGAGTCGATCGCGACGTCGAACCCCCGCACCGGCAGGCCCGCCTCGCGCATGGCCCACGCGACGCCGACCACGTATCCGGCCCAGCCGTCGACCGTCCCGGGGGCGACGTCGGTCAGGTCCAGCTCGCGCACCCCGCCCGGCTCCTGCGCCGACGCCAGTCGCACCAGGTCGTCGTCGCGACGCCGCAGCGCCACGTATGTGCGGTGCGGGAGCGCGATGGGCAGGCACAGGCCGCCGTTGTAGTCCGTGTGCTCCCCGATGAGGTTGACCCGCCCGGGCGCCGACCAAGAACCGTCGGGGGCCGCGTCGAACCGCTCCTGGAACAGAGCCCGCACCCGGTCGGCCCCCTGTTCGGGCGTCCACGCGTCGAGCCAGGCCACCTCGGCGCTCATGCGAGCTCCTGCAGCCGCGCCGCGATCCGCTCAGGGGTCGTGTCGCTGATCCAGGCGCCGACGCCGGACTCGACGCCCGCGAGGTACTTGAGCCTGCCGGGCGCCCGCAGCACGGAGAACAGCTGCAGGTGCAGCCGAGACACGTCGCGCCCCTCGCCGACCGGCGCCTGGTGCCACCCCGAGATGTACGGCAGCGGGATCGCCTCGCCCTGCGGCCCGACGAAGAACCGGTCGAGTCGCTCGAGCAGCGCCAGGTAGGTGACCGCGAGGTCTTCGCGCTCCTCGTCGGTCAGCGACGGCAGGTCGGGCACGTCGCGGCGCGGCGCGAGGTGCACCTCGACGGGCCAGCGGGCCGCGAACGGCACGTAGGCCACCCAGTGCTCGGACTGGAGCACGACCCGTTCGCCGTGCCGCAGCTCGGCGTCGAGGACGTCGCGGCCGAGCAGCCGGCCGGTGCGGGCTCGGTACTCCGTCGCCTGGGTGAGCATCGCCTGCGTGCGCGGGGTGACGTACGGGAACGCGTAGATCTGGCCGTGCGGGTGGTGCAGCGTGACGCCGATCTCCTTGCCGCGGTTCTCGAAGATGAACACCTGCTCGATGCCGGGCAGCGCGCTGAGCGCCTCGGTGCGCTGGGCCCACGCCTCGACGATCGTGCGCATGCGACGGGGTCCGACCGTGCTCAGGGAGGCGGTGGAGTCCGACGAGAAGCAGATGACCTCGCAGCGACCCGCGGCGGGCCGGACGATCCACAGCGGCTCGTCCGAGCGCAGGGTGGGGGCGTCGGGTATCCCGGGCACCGCGAGCAGCGACGGGAAGCGGTTCTCGAACACGACGACGTCGTAGTCCTCGGCGGGGATCTCGCCGTCCTGGTACACCGCGCCCGGCTTGGCCGGGGCCAGCGGGTTGGCGTCGGCGGGCGGGAGGAACGTGCGGTTCATCCGGTGCGCGGCCATGGGGATCCACTCGCCGGTCAGCGGGTCGCGGCGGAGCTCGGGTCCGGTGATCGGCTGGGCGACGCCGTCGGGGCCGACGACGGGCGCGAAGCGGTCGGGGAGCGGCCTCGGGTCGTCCAGGCGTCGCGTCCGGGCTCCCGAGACGTACGGCTCGGTGTCGTCGAAGTAGAGCAGCTCCCGGCCGTCGGCCAGTCGGGTGGTGGTGACGCGGACGGGCGTGGTCACGACGTGGCTCCCGAGGTGGTTCCGAGGGGCGTGCCGGGGGATCCGACGGTCACGAGCCGGAGCTGGGTCGGACCGCCGGTGAGGTGCCGACGAGCGTCGAGCGGAGAGGGCATCGTCGCTGATCACGGCGTCCACGTCGTCCAGCGGCACGATGCGGGCCAGCCCCACGACGCCCCACTTGGAGTGGTCGGCCAGGACGGTGGTCGCCCGGGCGCACGCCATGAGCGCACGGTCCGTGGCGGCCTCCGCCAGGTTCGGGGTGGTGAGGCCTGCGGCGTCGAAGCCGTGGACGCCGAGGTAGGTGCGGTCGACGCGCAGGCCGGCCAGGGTCGCGTCGGCGACGGGCCCCACCAGGGCGTCCGACGGCGTCCGCACGCCACCCGAGAGGATGACCTGGACGGCCGAGGCGCTGTGCAGCACGTCGGCGATGCGCAGGCCGTTCGTCACGACCGTGAGCGGACGCAGGCTCGGCTCGGAGGCGATGAGCTCGGCGAGCAGGTACGTGGTGGTGCCCGCGGAGACGGCGATGGCCTGACCCGGCTCGATCCCCTCGAGGGCGGCCTGCGCGATCGCGGTCTTCTCGACGCTGGCCCAGCCGCGCTTGGCGTCGAAGCCCGGCTCGTCGGTGGGACGCCCTGGAGCGTCCGGGGCGACCGCCCCACCGTGCACGCGCCGCACGAGACCCGCGCGGGCGAGCTCGGCGATGTCCCGCCGGACGGTCATGTCCGAGACGTCGAGACTCTCCACGAGGTCCGCGACGCGGGCGGCACCCTGGGCGCGGACGGCGGCGAGGATGCGTTCCTGGCGCTGCGAAGCGAGCATGTCAACATCGTCACACGCGGTCGAACAAAATCCAACGCGGCCCTTGAGGAAACCGGTCGGAGAGCGGGTGATTTTCTACCGTGCGGCGGGCGAGAGACCCAGGGACCGACCCGCGAGGCCGCGACGCCGGGCGGCGAGCGACCGGGCCACGTCGCGCAGGACCTGCGCGGCGGGCGAGTCGGGCTCGGACAGGACCACGGGGGTGCCGTCGTCGCCCGCCTCCCGCAGGCGCACGTCGAGCGGGATCTGTCCGAGCAGGGGGACCGGACTGCCGGTCAGGGTCGACAGGTTGTCGGCGACACGCTGGCCGCCCCCGGACCCGAACACCTCGAGCCGGGACCCGTCCGGCTGCGTCAGCCACGACATGTTCTCCACCACGCCGACCACGTTCTGTCGCGTCTGCACCGCGATCGACCCGGCACGCTCGGCCACCTCGGCGGCGGCGAGCTGCGGCGTCGTCACCACCACGAGCTCCGAGTTCGGGAGCAGCTGCGCCACGGAGATCGCGATGTCGCCGGTGCCGGGCGGCAGGTCGAGCAGGAGCACGTCGAGGTCGCCCCAGAACACGTCGGCCAGGAACTGCTGCAGGGCGCGGTGCAGCATCGGGCCGCGCCACACGACCGGCTGACCCGCCGGCACGAACATGCCGATGGACACGACGAGCACCCCGAACGCCTCGGGCGGGAGGAGCATGTCGTCGACGCGGGTCGGCTGGCGCGTGACGCCGAGCATCCGGGGGATCGAGAAGCCGTAGATGTCCGCGTCGACGATGCCGACCTTCAGGCCGTCCTGCGCCATCGCGACCGCAAGGTTGGCCGTGACCGACGACTTGCCGACCCCGCCCTTGCCCGACGCGATCGCAAAGACCTTGGTCAGCGAGCCCGGCTGGGCGAACGGGATGACCGGCTCGCTGCCCGGCCCGCGCAGCAGCGTGCGCAGGTCAGCGCGCTGCTCCTTGGACATCACGCCGAACACCACGTCCACGGTGGCGACGCCGTCGACGGTCATCGCCGCCGCGGTGACGTCCCTGGTCAGCGTGTCCTTGAGCGGGCAGCCCGGCGTGGTCAGGTCGATGCCGACGCGCACGTGCCCCTGGCCCGCGAGCTCGATCGAGCGGACCATCCCCAGGTCGGTGATCGGGCGCTTGATCTCCGGGTCCAGCACACCGTCGAGCGCCCCACGGATCGCGGCGGTCAACAGGTCGGAAGGCTCGGGCATGGAGCCCATGGTAGGTCGAGGTGTCAGGGCCGCGGTCCGCGCCGAGACTTCTTGGACTGCTTCTCCGTCGGCTCGCGTTCCTTGTCCGGGTCCTCGTCCTCGGCCGCCATGTCCTCGAGCAGGTTGCGCAGCTCCGAGCGGATGAAGTCGCGGGTGGCCACCTCGGACAGGGCGATGCGCAGGGCGGCCATCTCGCGCGCGAGGAACTCGGTGTCGGCGAGGTTGCGCTCGGAGCGCTGGCGGTCCTGCTCGGCCTGCACGCGGTCGCGGTCCGTCTGGCGGTTCTGCGCGAGCAGGATCAGCGGTGCGGCATAGGACGCCTGCAGCGACAGGACCAGCGTCAGGGCCGTGAACCCGCGGGCGGCGGAGTCGAACTGTGGGCGGGCGGGACCGATGTCGACGTTCCAGAGGATCCACCCGATGCAGAAGATCGTCAGGTAGATGATGAAGCGCGGCGTGCCCAGGAACCGGGCGATGCTCTCCGAGATCTTGCCCGAGGCATCCTCGTCGATCTGGGGGCGACGGATCAGGACGCGGCGCGTGGAGCGCGGGGTGTCCAGGCGCTCAGCCACGGTGCACCCCCGGAGTCAGCGAGTCCTCGTCGTCGGTCTCGCGCCAGTCCTCGGGCAGCAGGTGGTCGAGGACGTCGTCCACGGAGACCACGCCCAGGAGTCGCTTCTCGGCGTCGACGACCGGCAGCGCCAGCAGGTTGTAGGTGGCGAGCAGTCGCGTCACCGTGAGCAGCGGGGCGTCCACCGGGACGGCCTCGATGTCGGTGTCGATGATGGAGCCGATGGACTCGTGCGGCGGCTCACGCAGCAGCCGCTGCAGGTGGACCACGCCGATGAACCGTCCCGTCGGCGTCTCCAGCGGCGGGCGCGCGACGAACACCATCGACGCCAGCGCCGGGGTGAGGTCCTGCCGGCGTACGTGGGCGAGGGCCGCCGCGATCGGCGTCTCCGGGCCCAGGATCACCGGCTCGGTCGTCATCAGGCCGCCGGCGGTGTTGTCCTCGTACGCGAGCAGACGCCGCACGTCCTTGGCCTCGTCGGGCTCCATGAGCTCGAGCAGCTCGGCCTGCTGGTCGTCCGGGAGCTCGTTGAGCAGGTCGGCGGCGTCGTCGGGCTGCATGGCCTCGAGCACGTCGGCGGCGCGCGTGCGGGCCAGACCCTGCAGGATCCCGACCTGGTCGTCCTCGGGCAGCTCCTCGAGCACGTCGGCGAGCCGCTCGTTGTCCAGGGCGCTGGCCACCTCGAGCCGACGGGTCAGGCCGAGGTCGTGCAGCACGTCGGCCAGGTCGGCGGGCTTGAGGTCCTCGTACTGGGCGAGCATCAGCTCGGCGCCCTGCGCGGCGGACGCCTGGGCAAGGCCGGTGACCTCGTCGACGGCGACCAGGAGCGTCTCCCCGCGGCGGCGCAGGATCCCCTGGCGACCCGCCGGCCGGCGTCGGACGAACAGCTTGGAGATCACCCAGTCGCCGTTGCGCAGGAGCTCGATGGCGACGTCCTCGATGGCCGCCGGGCCCGTGCCGTCGACGAACTCGACCGTGCGGTCCAACAGCTCGCCGACCACCAGCGTCTCGAACGCGCGCTGCTCGAACCGGCGCATGTTCACCAGACCCGTGGAGATGACCTGACCGGCGTCGACGGAGGTCACGCGGGTCAGGGGCAGGAAGACGCGCCGCCTGCCGCCCACCTCGACGACGAGGCCCACGGCTCGGGGCACACCCTTGGGGCGCACCAGCACGACGACATCACGCACCCGTCCCACCTGGTCTCCGAGGGGGTCGAACACGCTGGTCCCGGCAAGGCGCGCGACGAACACCCTGGTCCCGACGCTGCTCACGCCGGTCAGCCTAGACCGGCGTCCGTGCCCAGGCCTGACACCGACGCCGGGTGTTCCGCCGCTGGTCACCGGCTGGTCTCCCGAACGGCGTCTGGGAGAGGATGGCGACATGTCGTTCTCCGGCGCCGCCCGCACGCCCCGCAACCCCGTGCAGCCCCAGGGCGAGACGGTTGCCGCGTACGGCACCTACCTGGAGGCCCAGCGGGCGGTCGCGCACCTCGCGGACAAGGACTTCCCGGTGCAGCTCGTGACGATCGTCGGCACCGACCTGCGGATGATCGAGCGGGTCACGGGGCGCCTGTCCTACCCGAGGGCCGCGCTCGGCGGCTTCCTCACCGGTGCGTGGCTCGGGCTCTTCGTCGGGCTGCTGCTCAGCCTGTTCTCCGCGGAAGGCTCCGGGTCCCCGATCATCTCGGCGATCCTGATCGGCGGCGCGTTCGGCATGTTGTTCTCCGTCGTCACCTACTCGCTGACCCGTCGGCGTCGCGACTTCACCTCGACGAGCCAGATCGTGGCGTCGTCCTACGCGGTGCTCTGCCTGGCGGAGCAGGCCAACAAGGCACGCAACCTCCTGCGGGAGATCGGCGGCGTGCAGGACGGCTGGCCGACGCGGCCCGCGCCTGCGCCAGAGCCGGAGCAACCGCCCGCCCCGTGACCCTCAGTCGCGCAGTCTCGCCATCCAGGCCTCGACCGCCTCGGGGTCGCGGGGGAGCGCTGCCGACAGGTTCTCGTTCCCGTCGGCGGTGATGAGCACGTCGTCCTCGATCCGCACGCCGATCCCGCGGTACTCCTGCGGCACCAGCAGGTCGTCGGACTTGAAGTAGAGGCCCGGCTCGATCGTGAACACCATGCCGGGCTCCAGCACACCGTCCAGGTAGAGCTCGGCCCGCGCCTGCGCGCAGTCGTGCACGTCGAGGCCCAGGTGGTGGCTCGTCCCGTGCACCATCCACCGGCGGTGGTGCTGGTTCTCGGGCAGCAGCGCGTCCTGCGCCGACACCGGCAGCAGTCCCCACTCCTCGAGGCGTTCGGCGATCACCTGCATGGCGGCGGCGTGCACGTCGCGGAACTTGGCGCCCGGCACCGCGGCGGCGAAACCGGCATCGGCGGCGTCGAGCACCGCCTGGTAGATCCGGCGCTGGACCTCGGTGAACGTGCCGTCGACCGGCAGCGTGCGCGTGATGTCCGCGGTGTAGAGGGAGTCGACCTCGACGCCGGCGTCGATCAGGACCAGCTCGCCTGCGCGCACCTGGCCGTCGTTGTCCGTCCAGTGCAGCGTCGTGGCGTGCTCGCCGGCGGCCGCGATCGTCTCGTAGCCGACCGCGTTGCCCTCCTGGCGGGCGTGCCCGACGAACGTCCCCTCGATCACGCGTTCCCCGCGCTGGTGCGCGATCGCCTCCGGCAGCCTGCGGACGACCTGCTCGAAACCGTCGATCGTCGTCGCGACCGCGAGCCGCATCTGCTCGATCTCGTAGGCGTCCTTGACCAGCCGCAGCTCGGAGAGCGCCTCGGCGAGCACCTCGTCGCGCAGCCCCGCCTCCTCGGTCGCGCGGATGTCGTCGACGACGGCCTCGATCGCCTCGTCGACGTCGGGCACGATGCGCAGCTGCACGCCGTCCTCCCCGACGTCCTTGGCCAGCGCGTCGCGCAGGTCGTCCACGTGCGCCGTCCGCACACCGGTCAGGGTCTCGATGTCCTCGAGCGTCGGCCGGGCGCCCACCCAGAACTCGCCGTAGCGGGAGTCGGAGAAGAACTCCTCGGTGTCCCGACCGGCGAGCGGGCGGATGTAGAGGACCGACTCGTGCCCGCTGCCGTCGTCGCCCGCGCCGTCCTCGACCGGGTGGAGCACCAGAACGGCGTCGGGCTCCTGCTCGGCGCCCAGGCCGGTCAGGTGCGCGAAGGCGGAGTGCGGCCGGAACCGGAAGTCGGTGTCGTTGGAGCGCACCTTGAACGTGCCGGCGGGGATCACCAGGCGCTCGCCGGGGAACCGGTTCGAGATCTCGGAGCGTCGGTGCGCGGTCGAGTCGGCCGCCGGACCTCGCACGGCGCCCGACGCGGGGCGTTCGCCCCAGCCCGAGGTGATGAACCTGACGAACTCCGGCGACGACGGCCGCTGGGACCTGTTGGTGCCGCGGTCCGCCAGGGGCTGCTCGGTCGTGCTCTGGTCGCTCATGGACACATCTTCCCACTCGTTCTCCCGGCTACCGTGGGCCCATGCGCATCGACCTCCACGCCCACTCGTCGGCGTCCGACGGGACGGATGCGCCCGGGGACGTCGTCGCGGCGGCAGCGGCGGCCGGTCTCGACGTCGTCGCGCTGACCGATCACGACACGACGGCGGGGTGGGACGAGGCGTCCGAGTCCGCTCGTCGGCACGGGATCGACCTCGTGCTCGGCACCGAGGTGTCGGCCCGTGCGCAGGGGTTCAGCATCCACCTGCTGTCCTACCTGCAGGACCCCTCCCACTCCGCCCTCACCGACGAGCTCGACAAGACCCGTTCCGCGCGCGTGGCCCGGACCCGGGCGATGGTCGAGCTGCTCGCGGTGGACTACCCGATCACCTGGGAGGACGTCGTCGCCCAGTCGAAGGACGCCGTCGTCCTGGGGCGCCCGCACATCGCCGACGCGCTGGTCGCGCTCGGGATCGTCCCCGACCGCAGCGCGGCGTTCGACGAGCTGCTGCGGACCGGCGGCACGTACCACGTGCCGCACTACGCACCGTCGGCCGCCGTCGCCGTCCGCGCGATCCGGGCCGCCGGCGGGGTCCCCGTGTTCGCGCACCCCGGAGCGGACGGTCGCGGGGCGGTCGTCGCGGACGGCGTCTTCGACCAGCTGGCGGCGCAGGGCCTCGCCGGGCTCGAGGTGAACCACCGCGACCACAGCCCCGCGCAGCGCGCACGGCTCAGCGGGATCGCCGAGCGGCTCGGGCTCTTCGTGACGGGGTCGAGCGACTACCACGGGGACGGCAAGCCCAACCGGCTCGGCGAGAACGTGACCGACCCCGAGGTGCTCGCGGCGATCGAGGACCAGGGCGCGACGAAGGTCGTGCGAGCGTGATCCGCGCATGAGCTCCGTCATCGACTGGCAGCTGTTCGGGTCGGTGTTCATCACGCTCTTCGTGATCATGGACCCGCCCGGGACCGTGCCGATCTTCCTCGGGTTGACCGCCGCGATGACCCGCCAGCAGCGCAACCGCGCCGCCCGGCAGGCCGTGCTCGTCGCGCTCGGCGTGATCGTGGCGTTCGCGCTCTTCGGGCAGAAGCTCCTCGACTACCTGCACATCACGCTGCCCGCGCTGCAGGCGTCCGGTGGCCTGCTCCTGCTCCTGGTCGCGATGGAGCTGCTGACCGGGAAGATGGAGGAGCCGAAGCCTGCCGGTGACGGCAAGGTCAACGTGGCGCTCGTCCCGCTCGGGACGCCGCTGCTCGCCGGCCCCGGGGCGATCGTCGCGACCATGGTCTTCGTGCAGCAGTCCGACAAGACCGCGGCCGACTGGGTCGCCATCGCGCTCGGCGTCCTGGCCGTGCACGTCTGCCTCTTCCTGTTCATGCGGTTCGCCAACGTGATCCACCGGGTGCTCGGCGAGGGCGGGACCATCCTGGTCACCCGGATCGCCGGTCTGCTGCTCGCCGCGATCGCCGTGCAGCTCATCGCGAACGCGGTCGAGGCCTTCATCAAGGCCGCGTAACGCGCGCAGCCCGCGTCGCTCGCGTCGCTCGAACACGCCGACGGCGCCAGGTGCTGGCGACGGCGCCCCGTGCAGGAGGCGCCGCGACGCGCGCGGGGCGCCGTCGGCGAAACGGGACGGGGTCCGACGACGAACGGGCACGTGCTCCCTGAGGAGCGCGTGCCCGTTCGTGGGGTGCGGGGTCAGGCGTCCGTCGACGGGGTCTGCGGTGCGCTGCCGGTGCCCGAGCCGCTGCGGGTGCGGCGGCGGTTGCGGCTGCGACGCGCGCCGGTCGCCCGGCTCGCCGCCGGTTGCGCCCTCGACGGCGGGCCGTCGCCGGTGGTGGTGCTGCTCGTGGCGTCGGCCGCCGCCCTCGCCGTGGCCGCGACCACGGCCGCCGCGACGGCGGCGCGTGCCCTCGCGGGCCTCGCCGTCGGCGGGCTCGGTGCGCGGTGCGCTCGTGCGCAGGGCGCCGTTGCCGGAGCCCGTGGACCGCGAGTCGGCGGACCGCGAGCCGGTGCTGCTCGAGCCGCCGTTGCTCGACCCGCCCGAGCGGTGGTCGTTGCCGGACGTCCGTGCGCCGCCGCCCGACCCGCCGCGCTTGCCGGTCTCGCCCAGGTCCTCGAGCTTCTCGGCGCCGAGGCCCTCGCGGGTCTGCTGCGACTTGGGCAGGCGCCCCTTGGTGCCCTCGGGGATGTCGAGGTCCGTGAACAGGTGCGGCGAGCTCGAGTAGGTCTCGATCGGCTCGGGGATGCCCAGGCCGAGCGCCTTGTCGATCAGGCCCCAGCGGGGGATGTCGTCCCAGTCGACGAACGTGACCGCGGTGCCCTTGGCGCCCGCGCGGCCGGTGCGGCCGGTGCGGTGCAGGTAGGTCTTCTCGTCCTCGGGGCACTGGTAGTTGATGACGTGCGTGACGGCCTCGACGTCGATGCCGCGGGCGGCCACGTCGGTGGCGACGAGCACGTCGACCTTGCCGTGCCGGAACGCACGCAGCGCCTGCTCGCGAGCCCCCTGTCCGAGGTCGCCGTGCAGCGCTCCGGCCGCGAACCCGCGCTCGGCGAGGTCGTCGGCCACCTTCGCGGCGGTCCGCTTGGTCCGGGCGAAGACGATGGTCAGGCCGCGGCCGCGCGCCTGCAGGATGCGGGCGAGGAGCTCGACCTTGTCCAGCGCGTGCGCGCGGTAGACGACCTGCTTGATGTTCTTGACCGTCTGGCCGTCGTCGTCCGGGTCGGCGGCGCGGATGTGCGTCGGCTGCGTCATGTAGCGGCGGGCCATCGCGACGACGGCGCCGGGCATCGTGGCCGAGAACAGCATCGTGTGGCGGCTCGCGGGGGTGGCGCTGAGCAGGGTCTCGACGTCGGGCAGGAAGCCCAGGTCGAGCATCTCGTCGGCCTCGTCGAGCACGACCGCCTTCACGTGCGAGAGGTCGAGGTGCTTCTGCTTGAGCAGGTCGATCATGCGCCCGGGCGTGCCGACGACCACGTCGACGCCGCTGTTCATGGCGGCGATCTGCGGCTCGTACGCACGGCCGCCGTAGACCTGCAGCACGCGCACCGCGCGGCGCGAGCTCATCGTCGCGAGGTCGCCGGCCACCTGGACGGCGAGCTCACGGGTGGGCACGACCACCAGCGCCTGCGGCTTGCCGGGCGCCGGCAGCTGGTCGTAGCCGTCCTCGCCGGGGGCGATGACGCGGTGCAGCATCGGGACGCCGAAGCCGAGGGTCTTGCCGGTACCGGTCTTGGCCTGGCCGATGATGTCGTGGCCGGACAGCGCCACGGGCAGGGTCATCGCCTGGATGGGGAACGGGTGCGTGATCCCGGCGTCGGCCAGCGCCTGCACGATCTCCGGGCGGACGTCGAAGTCCGCGAACGAGGCCTCCACGGCCTGCACGGACGACCAGTTGGTCTTCAGCGGGCGGGACATGGGCGCGGCCAGGGCGGAATATCTGGTCCGGCGTGTCGTCGGGGGTGGTCGGGTTGATGTCGGTCGTCGTCACCGGTGCTCTTCACTGCGAAGGGTGGTGACCCGCGCGCAGTCCGGGTTCACGACGACCCGACAGCATGCATCGAAGGTCCGTCGGATCGTTCCCGGGCGACAGCGGAGCTCACCACGCGTTGTGGCCGGCAGCCGATCGTGAAAGGCGACTCGCGAGCGTCTTCCGGCCAGGGCCGGGGCTGCGCGAGGTGGGTCAGAACTCGTGGACGAGACGACCGGGCAACCGAATTACCGCTCTCAGTCTATCTGACGGCGCCGATGGACCCGCCCCGGACCCGCGAGTCTTGCCAGACGGACTCTGCACCTGCCTGCCCGACCGGACTACGATCCTCGGATGACGACCACCCCCTCGCGACCCGACAGCGCCGAACGAGCCGCCGGCCGCAGCGACGGGACCGGTCCGCTCGAGCTCGCCGACGCGGTCGAGCTGCTCGGCCTCGTCGCCCAGCTCGAGCACGTCGCGTTCGGACGGTTGGCGGCCGACTCGGCGCTGGCCCCCACGCTCGAGCAGCGCCTCGAGCTCAGCAGGTTCGCCGTCGGCGCCGTCGCGCGCCGCGACCGGATCCTGGCCCGCATCGCCGAGATCGGGGGCGACCCCGTCGAGGCCGTGCGTCAGTACGACCACGTGCTCGACGACTTCGACGCCCGGACGCCGCCGAGCACCTGGTGGGAGCGCCTGTTGAAGGCGTACGTCGGCTACGGCGTCGCGGACGACTTCTGCCGGCTCGCGGCCGAGGGCTTGGACGACGAGTCGCGGGTGATCGTCCTCGAGGTGCTGGACGATGCCTCGCACGCGGAGCTGGCCGTCGCCGAGCTGGACGCCGCCGGCGCCGACGACGGGGTGCTGACCGCCCGCCTCGCCCTGTGGGGTCGCCGCCTCGTCGGGGAGGCGCTCGGGGTGGTGCAGCGGCTGCTCGTGCAGCGGCCCGCCCTGGTGCGGCTCGTGGCGATCGGCGCCGCTCGCACGCCGACGGACGGGTCACCGGCAGACCCGTCCCCGACCAAGCTGTTCGGCGAGCTCACCGCGCAGCACACCCGTCGGATGGCGAGGCTCGGGCTCACCGCCTGAGAGACGACGAACGAGGGCCCCGGACGTCGCCGTCCGGGGCCCTCGTCGTACTCGTCCGGCCGGGCGTCAGATCTTCCCGAAGCCGACGTGGCCCTTCTGCTCCGAGCCGATCTCGACGTAGCCGAGGCTCGCGACCGGCACGATGATCCGGCGACCGCGCACGTCGGTCAGCTCGAGGGTCGGGCGACCGCTGAGCGCGGCTGCGACGACGGCACCGATCTCGTCGGGCGTCTGGTCCGACTCGAGGCTGATCTCGCGGGGTGAGTTCTGCACGCCGATGGTGATCTCGACCGTCATCTCTTCCACGTCCTTACCTACGCGCTACTCACGCTGTCCGTTTGCTCGCCCGCCGTACGCCGGGCACATCATCCGATCCTAGGCGTCCTCGTAGACGAAGTCGGGCCGGATCAGTGCCGTCACCCCGCCCCAGGCGAGCTGCGTGACGAGTTCGACGGTCCGATCGGCGGCCACGTCGTCCGGCCGACGCAGCCGATGCGTCGCCGCGCCCTGGGCCATCGCGATCAGAGCGACGGCCAGGAGCTCTGCATCTTCGAGCGACAGGGCTGTGACCTCGGACAACACGGTCGTGATCCGCAGAGCGGCCTGCGAGGACGCGTGCTCGACGCGGGCGCGTACGTCGGCGTCGTGCGTGACGTCGGACTCGAACAGCAGCGCCGACGCCTCTCCTGCGCTCTCGACGAACATGACGTACGCCTGGACGATCGCGGCGATGACGTCGCGCCCGTCGCCCCGCCGGACGGGTCCCTGCTCGATCCCTGCGACTGCGGCGTCGACCGCGACGAGCAGGTCCGTGCCGCGCAGGTCGACGACGGCGAGGTAGAGGTCGAGCTTCGAGGGGAAGTGCCGGTACAGCACCGGCTTGCTGACCTCGGCGTGCTCGGCGATGTCGTCCATGGAGACGTGGTGGTAGCCCTCGGTGGAGAAGAGCTCCTGGGCGATCCGCAGCACCTGGGCGCGGCGCTCGTCCCGTGCCATCCGCGGGCTGCGCGGACGAGGGTGTGGTCCATCTGTCCCGGCCGTCATCCCGCGATGGTAGTCACGCGATGTGTCATCGATGCGACTATGGCACCTGTGGGCAGTGTGAAAAGGACCGGCGGTCGCCGGCGTGCGGATGTTGCGGTGCGTGCGCGCCGTCGACGCGCGCCACGGCACGGTCGCGGCCCCCTCGTCCTGGCCGTCGTCCTGGGACTCGTCGCTGGGGCGGGAAGTGCGCTCGCGGCGTCCGCGGACCCGCGCGCGAGCGCACTCTTCGGCGTCGCCGCGACCACGGCGGCGAACGACGGGGAGGCGATGCCGGCCGACGAGTCCGTGGTCGACCGCGACAGCCTGCAGAGCCGGACCGCGGGGATCCGTCCGTTCGCCGAGCCCGATCCGCTGGTCGGTCCGCCGGCGTCGCTCGCGATCGTCGACCCGGTTCCCACGGTCGACGCCCTGCCGCCGGGTCTGACCGAGGCCGACGTGTCGGCCGGGCTGCTCTCCGCCGAGGTGCCGGAGGTCGCCGGTGGAACGTTCGTCGTCGTGCCCGGGAGCTGATCCGGGACCGGGCATCGGTGCGGTACGGACGGTCCGGGTCGAGGTCGAGGACGGCCTCGCCGTGGACGGTGCGGCGTTCGCCGCCACGGTCATGGCGACCTTGAACGACCCGCGCGGCTGGGGCGGCGACGGGTCGATGTCCTTCGCCCGGACCGACGGCGACGCCGAGCTGCGCGTGCTGCTGGCGTCGCCCGAGACGGTCGACGCGCTGTGCGCGCCGCTGCAAGACCGGCGGCGAGGTGTCGTGCGGGCGCGCCGGGCATGCCGCGCTCAACCTGCGCCGGTGGGTCGAGGCGACCCCGGAGTACGCCGCCGACAAGATCCTCTACCGGCAGTACCTGGTCAACCACGAGGTCGGGCACCTGCTCGGTCACCCGCACGCGAGGTGCCCCGGCGCGGGCCAGGTGGCGTCCGTGATGCAGCAGCAGTCGTACAAGGTGGCGCCCTGCCTGCCGAACGCGTGGCCGTTCCCGTCGTCCTGATCGGCCGCTCGGCGCGGGTCCTGCGCGGCCTTGTCGGTGGCTCGTGATGGACTCGTCTGCGTGACCACCGCGACCCCCGCCCTGCGCCTCGTGCGCCCGGCGTTCGCGGACGTCCCGGCCTCGGGTCCGGGTTCGATGGTCCACCTCGACCCAGATCAGGCCGCGGTCGTCGCCGACGTGGCGCGGGGTGCGGATCACGCCCTGTTGGTGCTCGGGCGCACCCGGCACGGGCAAGACGACGGTGGTCCTCGAGTCGGTCGTCGCGGCGGTCGCCGCGGGACTCGACCCGCACGACGTGCTCGTCCTCGCGCCGAGCCGCCGCGCCGCCGCGGACCTGCGGGATCGGCTCTCGGCCCGCCTGCGCGCCACCTCCAGCCGACCGCTGGTGCAGACCGCCGCCGCCGCCGCGTTCGCCGTGCTGAGGGCTCGCGCCACGCACCTCGGCGAGGCGCCGCCGACGCTGGTGTCCGGAGCGGAGCAGGACCTCATGCTCGGGGAGCTGCTCGCCGGGCACGCGGCGGGCGAGGGTGTGCCGCTCGCCTGGCCCGCCGAGGTACGAGCCGACGTCCTGGGGCTGCGCCCGTTCCGCGACGAGCTGCGCGACGTGCTCATGCGCGCGGCTGAGCGCGGGCTGCGGCCGGCGGACCTGGCCGAGCTCGGCGAACGGCACAGCCGACCGGCCTGGGTGAGCGCGGCCCGCCTCTACGAGGAGTATCTCGACGTCGTCGAGCTGCGCTCCGGCACGCCGGACCTCGGTGCACGGCTCGACCCGGCGATCGTCGTCGACGAGGCCGCGCAGGCTCTCGCTGACCTGGGAGGACGAGGTGCCCGGCGCGGTGCGTCCGCGGTGGCGTCTGGTGGTCGTCGACGACCACCAGGAGAGCACGTCGGCCACGGCGCGGTTCGTGCAGGCGCTCGCCGACGACGACGCCCGGGTGGTTCTGCTCGCTGACCCGGACGCGGCCGTGCAGACGTTCCGCGGCGCCGAGCCTGCCCTGGTCGGGCGCGCGGTCGTCACGGGGTCCGGTCCGGGCGAGCTCGGCGCGCGCACGACGACGCTGCGCACCGTCTGGCGCCACGACGCCGCGCTGCGCGAGGTGGTCGGACGGATCACCGAGCGGATCGGGTCGGTCGGCGCCGTGCGGCACCGCACCGCGACCGCCGTGGGGCAGAGCGGCGAAGGGGCGCGGGTCGCGCTGCTGCCGAGCACGGCGCAGGAGGCGGCGTACGTTGCGCACGCGCTGCGCACCGCACACATCGAGCGGAACGTGCCGTGGGACCACATGGCCGTGATCGCCCCGACGGGGGCGCAGGTGACGGACCTGCGGCGCGCGCTCGCCGGGGCGTCCGTGCCGGTGAGCGTGCTGGGCAGCGACGTCCCGCTGCGCGACGAGCCGGCGGTCGCCCCGCTGCTCGAGGCCATGCGCGTGTGCGTCGGCACCGAGCCCCTGGAGGCCAGCACGGCCGCCCGGCTCGCGTGCTCCCCGCTCGGCGGACTGGACGCCGTGGGGCTGCGCCGCGTCCGACGGGCCCTGCGCGCGCACGAGCTCGCCGCCGGTGGTGGGCGGGCCAGCGACGAGCTGCTGGTCGAGGTGCTGAGCGGCGACGACCCCGACGCAGGTGCCGATCGCGGCGCGTGCCCGTGGTCCGGTTGGTGCGCGTGCTCGCCGCGGGCCGCGCTGCCGCGGCGCGCCCCGAAGCCGATGCTCAGACCGTGCTGTGGGCGCTCTGGGCTGCGGTCGACCACGCCGAGACCTGGCGTCGTTCCGCGCTCGCGGGCGGCTCGGCGGGGGAGCGGGCCGACCGCGACCTCGATGCCGTGCTCTCCGCTCTTCCGTGCCGCCGAGACGTTCGTGGACCGGATGCCACGGTCGGCGCCCGCCGCGTTCGTCGACTGGCTCGCAGGCGCAGGACCTGCCCTCGGACTCGCTGGCCGCGCGCGCGCGTCGGGCGCGCGGTCCAGGTGCTCACGCCGGCCGGTGCGGCCGGTCGCGAGTGGGAGGTCGTCGTCGTGGCGGGGGTGCAGGACGGCATGTGGCCCGATCTGCGGCTGCGGGACTCCCTGCTCGGTGCGCAGGCGCTGGTGGACGTGGTCGCGGGGCGGGTGGCGCCGGGCGTGCGTCCGACCCGGGTCGCGCGGCCGCGGAGGCGCGGCAGGCGGTGCTCGCCGACGAGCTGCGCACGTTCGCGGTCGCCTGCTCGCGGGCGCGATCGTCTCTGCTGGTGACGGCGGTCGACGACGTCGACCACCAGCCCTCCCTGTTCGTCGAGCTGGTCGAGCCGAACGATCGAGGACCTCGACCCGCGACGCACGAGCGCACCCGCGCCCCTCGACCTGCGCGGTCTGGTCGCCCAGCTGCGCGCGCACCTCGAGCAGTCGGCCCTCGACGGTGTCGACCCTGACGCCGGCCGCGGCGCAGACCCTGGCCCGGCTGGCCTCGGCCGGCGTAGCCGGTGCGGACCCGGAGCAGTGGCTCGGCCTCGCGGGCCCGTCCAGCGACGGTCCGCTGTGGGCGCCCGACGAGCGCGTGCCGGTCTCGCCCTCCAAGGTCGAGACCGCCCAGCGGTGCGCCCTGCGGTGGGCGCTCGAGTCCGCGGGCGGCACCGCGTCGGCCAGCGGCGGGCAGAACCTCGGCACGCTGCTGCACGCCATCGCCCAGGAGCACCCGCAGGGGACCGAGGCCGAGCTCTCGGCGGCCCTGGACCGTCGCTGGGGCGAGCTCGGGCCTCGGCACGGGGTGGCCGGCGACCGCCGACGCGGCGGCGAGCGGACGCGATGGTGCACCGGCTGGCCGGGTACCTGCGCTCCGCGGGGGAGCCGTTGCTGGTCGAGGGCGCGTTCTCGCTCGATACCGACCGGGCCACCCTGCGCGGGAGCGTCGACCGCATCGAGCGGGCCGACGACGGCGCCGTGCGGGTGGTGGACCTGAAGACCGGCGCGAGCCCGCCGAGCGTGGCGAAGGCCGCCGAGAACCCCCAGCTGGGCGCGTACCAGCTGGCCGTGGACGCGGGGCGTTCGCCGACCTTCCGCGCCGGGGTGGCCAGCGCCGGTGCGCAGCTGGTGTTCCTGGGCACGGGCGCATCGGCGACGACGCGCGTGCAGCCGGCCCTCGGTCCGGAGACCGACGGGCCCAGCTGGGCGCGCGTCTGGTCGACCAGGTCGCGGACAAGATGGCCGCGTCGACGTTCCAGGCGACCGCGAACGACCTGTGCGACCGGTGCCCGGTGCGTCGGTCGTGCCCCGTGCGCGGCGAGGGCGGACAGGTGGTCGCATGACGCGCTGACGCCGACGGACGGGGCGAGCCGGACGGATCCCCTGCTGGTCCCCGGCCGTGACCGGGTCACCGATCGCGCGGTGCCCGCGACCGCGGCTGTCCGCGTCGCAGATCGCCGCGCTCGTGGGACAGCCCGAGCCGACCCAGGAGCAGCGGCGCGTCATCGAGGCACCGCTCGGGCCGTCGTTGGTCGTGGCCGGTGCCGGGTCGGGCAAGACCGAGACGATGGCGGCCCGCGTCGTGTGGCTGCTCGCCAACGGCATCGTCGCGCCCGACCAGGTGCTCGGCCTGACGTTCACGCGCAAGGCGGCCGGTGAGCTCTCGGACCGCGTGCGCAAGCGCCTCCGGATGCTGGCCCGCGCCGCCGCGGCGCAGGGCGTCGTGCTCGCCGCCGGCGCGTCGGGCGACCTCGGGGACGCGCTGGTCGGGCTGGCCCGCCCCACCATCTCCACCTACAACTCCTACGCCGCCTCGCTCGTCGGAGACCACGCGCTGCGCCTCGGTCTGGACCCGTCCGCGCGCCTGCTCGGCGAGGCCGCCCAGTGGCAGCTCGCCAGCGAGGTGGTCGAGGCCTGGGGCGACGACCTCGACACGGATGCGGCGATCTCGACCGTGACCGAGGCGGTCCTGACGCTCTCGGGCGCGCTCGACGAGCACCTGCTCGACCCGGGTACGGCGCGCGCGGGCATCGAGGACATCGTCGAGGCGCTGCTCGCGACGCCGGCCGGCTCACCCGCGCGCGAGCCGTACGCCGAGGTCAAGCGGCTGGTCCGCTCGCTGGGCGAGCGCGCTCGGGTGCTGGACCTGGTCGCGGAGTACCGGCGGCGCAAGCGTGCCGCGGACGCGATCGACTTCGGCGACCAGGTGGCGCTCGCCGCTCGGCTGGCGCTGGACGTCCCGGAGGTCGGCGCGGGCGAGCGAACGCGGTTCCGGGTGGTCCTGCTCGACGAGTACCAGGACACGTCCTACGCGCAGCTCACCCTGCTCGGTGCGCTGTTCGGTGGCGGGCACCCGGTGACTGCGGTCGGCGACCCGCACCAGTCGATCTACGGCTGGCGTGGCGCCAGCGCGGGCGGTCTCGAGGGCTTCCCGGTCCAGTTCCCGCAGGTCCACCCCGACGGGACCCGGACGCCCGCCGACGTGCACCAGCTGTCGACGTCGTGGCGCAACGACGCGCGCATCCTGGCGGCCGCGAACCACGTCTCCGGTCCGCTGCGCGCCTCGACCACCCGCGTCGACGTGCCGGTGCTCGGTGCCCGACCCGGCGCCGGCGAGGGGCACGTGCACGGGTACGTCGCGACGACGGTCGAGGACGAGGCGGCCGCGGTCGCGACGTTCGTCGCCGACCGGTGGCGACCCGCGGTGGAGGGTGTTGGGCGGGTCAGCGCCGCGGTCCTGTGCCGCAAGCGGTCGCAGTTCGAGCCTCTGCGGCGTGCGCTGCGAGCCCGCGGCCTGCCGGTCGAGGTGGTCGGGCTCGGCGGGCTGCTCTCGGCGCCCGAGGTGCTGGACCTCGTCGCGGTGCTGCAAGCCGCCCACGACCCGTCCCGCGGGGACGCGCTCATGCGGCTCCTCACGGGCGCCCGGACCGCGCTCGGCGCCGCCGACCTGCACGCGCTGGCGGCCTGGGCGGGTGAGCTCGCGGCGCGGCACGCGGGTTCGGCCCGCACGCGCGGGCTGACTGCCGAGCCGGTTCGGTCGCTGGACCGGTCGGGTGCCTCCGACGGCGCCGCCCCGGAGGTCGAGGTGGTCGTCGCGACGGATGTGGTCGACGAGCGCAGCATCGTGGACGCTCTCGACGCGATCGGCGAGCTCCCGGCGGCCGGGTGGACGAGCCGGAGCGGTCGCACCTTGAGCGCGACCGGGCGGTCGCGGCTCGTCGACCTCGCCGCACTGCTCCGCGCGGTTCGGTCCCACAGCTACCTCTCGGTCCCCGAGCTCGTCTCGGAGGCCGAACGCCTGCTGGGTCTGGACATCGAGGTCGCCGCCCGCGCCGGCACGACTCCCGGACGGGCACGCGCGCAGCTGGACGCCTTCCGGGACGTGGCGGCCGACTTCTCCCGGTCCGCGGACCACCCGACGCTCGGCGGGTTCCTCGCCTGGCTGGAGGCGGCCGAGGCCAAGGAGCACGGACTCGACATGCCGGTGGCGGAGCCCGACCCCGACGCCGTCCAGCTGATCACGGTGCACGGCGCCAAGGGCCTGGAGTGGGACGTCGTCGCGGTCGCCGGTCTCGTGGACGGCGGGCTGCCCGCCACCGCGACCCAGGGCAAGGAGGGACCGAAGGACTCCGCATGGCTCATCGGCCTCGGGTCGCTGCCCTACGGGTTGCGCGGCGACCGCCACGACCTGCCGGAGTTCGCCTACGCGGGCGCGGCCGACCCGAAGGACCTCGAGGAGCGCCGCAAGGCGTTCGTGCTCCGCGCGGGCGACCACCAGGTCGCCGAGGAACGCCGGCTTGCCTACGTCGCGCTGACGCGGGCGCGGACCGACCTGTTCCTCACGGCCGCCTGGTGGGCGGACGGGTCGAGGGCGCGCAAGGTGTCGACGTTCCTGACCGAGCTCGCCGACGCCGGGCTGGTCGAGCTCGACGGCTGGGAGCCCGCGCCGGCCGACGGCGAGGAGAACCCCCGCGGGGCGCTCGTGCAGACGGCGACCTGGCCCGCGGACCCGTTCGCGACCGACGGCGGCTCGCCCCGGCGCGTGCTGGTCGAGGCGGCGGCGGCGCGGGTTCGCGGGGCCATGGCGCAGGGCGGGACGGCGGACCCGGAGGGTGGGGAGCACCCGTGGGAGCTGCTCGCGACCCGGTTGCTCGCCGAGCAGGAGCGCGTCCGGACGCCCTCGGGGGAGGTCGAGCTGCCCGCACACCTGTCGGCGTCCGCCCTGGTGCGGCTCGAGGGTGACCCGGCCGAGTTCGCGCGGCACCTGCGCCGACCCGTGCCGGCCGAGCCCTCGCCGCAGGCGCGCCGCGGGACCCGGTTCCACGCGTGGGTCGAGGGTTGGTACGGCTCGGCCGCGCTGGTCGATGTCGATGCCTTGCCCGGCGCCGACGACGAGCTCGCCACGACCGACCTGGACGACGAGGCCCTGCGCAGCGCGTTCCAGGCCTCGGAGTGGGCGGACCGGTCGCCGGTCGCGATCGAGGTCGACGTCGAGACGCCGGCGGACGGCTACGTGCTGCGCTCGCGCATCGACGCGGTCTTCGCGGACCCCGAACGGCCCGGTGGCGTGGTGGTGGTGGACTGGAAGACCGGTGCACCGCCTTCGGACGACGCGACGCGCGCCGCGCGCGAGCTCCAGCTGGCGGTCTACCGGCTCGCGTGGTCGCGCTGGACCGGCATCCCGCTCGAGAACGTCCGGGCCGCGTTCTGCTACGTCGGCTCGGGGACGACCGTGTATCCCGAACGACTGCTGGACGAGTCCGAGATCACGGCCCTCCTGCGCGCGGCGACCAACCGGGACGCCCCGGTCGCGCCTCGCGCACCCCGTCCGGCAGGTTCGGGCACCAACCGCGCCGGTCGTCGGGACAACGCGCCGCGACGCGCCCGGTCGGGGTGGGAGGGACGCACGACCCGCAGCGACCAGCCGATGCTGGATCTGGACGGCCTGGTCGACGAGGTACAGCCCGATCGGTGAGTGCGGGCGAGTGCCGAAGGCCCCGTCGGGGCGACGTCGTCACGCCATCTGGTGCTCGGCCTCGGCCTCGTCGGCGGCGCGCGTGTGGTCGTCGAGGTCGACGAGCATGGCCACGGCATCGTCGACGATCTCGATGTCCTGGGTGCGCACCCCGTAGAGCAGCCAGCGGGCCAGAGCGAGCTCGCCGGCGAGCAGGGCCCGATCGACCAGGTGCGGGTCGAGGAGCTCGGTGCGGCGCAGCTGGTACGCCTCCATGATCGAGTCGGCGGCATCGGTGGGGGCCGCGACCAGGAGCCACGCGAGGTCGTCCGCGGGGTCGGCCACGCACGCGTCACCCCAGTGCAGGATCCCCGTCACGGCGTCGCCGGCGACGAGGACGCGGTCGGCGCTGAGGTCGCCGTGCACGACCGTGGGCCGGAACCGCCACAGCGCGACGTCCTCGAGGCGAGCCTCCCAGCGGCGCAGCAGCGCGGGCGGCACCTTGCCGGTGCTCGCGGCCTCGTCGACCTCCGCCTGGCGGCGTTGACGGTAGGCGGCCGCGTCGTAGACGGGGAGCCCGGCGTCCTCGACGATGCTCGTCGGCAGCTCGTGCAGCGCTGCGAGTGCCCGGCCGAGCGAGGCGGCAAGGCCAGGCCCGGGCTGCAGGTGCTCGAGGTCGAGCGTCTGGCCCGGGATCTCGGCGTGCACCGTGGCGCGTCCGCCCTCGGGCAGGTGGGCGAAGCCGGCGGGCACGGGGATGTCGAACGGCAGGCGTCCGGCGGACGCCTCGGGCGCCAGCCGGCCGAGCAGGACGACCTCGGCCTCGAGCGCCGCGCCGGCGGCGGGGTGCTGCGGGGCGCGGACCACCCAACGCTGCCGGGTCGAGTCGATGACGACAGCCGTGTCGTAGTCGGTGCCGGGTCGAGCCGGGCGACGGACGTCGAACGCGTCGAGGCCCGGCACGGCAACAGTTGCCAGTGCGGCCAGGGCGAGGGGGGAGCGGACCACGCGCCCAGGATAGGAGCGACGCGCCGTGCATCCCGGGGAGTCGCTCGGCGTGTCTGTGCCCGAATCGTCCCTTTGGCACGAGCGTGTCCGGTTCGCTGGGCGGTCGCTGGACGGCCCGAGAGGGGTTCTCGAGCAGGTCGGGACCCGGTCCTCCGCGTAGCGTGACCGCGTGATCGTTTCCGACGACCTTCCGTTGTCCCGCGCCGCCATCGACCGGGCCGCCCTTCGTCGCAGCGATCCTGACGTCGTCGACGTCGCCCTGCAGGACCCGTCGACGCGGATCCTGCTGGTCCGCGGGGGGTCGATCGGCACGACGCCCGAGCGGGAGATCGCGTTCCGGTCCGCGGCCGAGGTGGCCGACCTGCCGCACGCGGACGACGCCGAGCCCGAGGCCGACTGGCTGCTGCTGGGCGAGGACGACGGAGTCACCTACCTCGCGCGCCGCGTGCCCGAGGCGGAACCGCTGGCACTGACGGGCGAGCCGTCGGACGTCCTCGTGCACCGCGACGCCCCGACGGAGCGCACGGGTTGGACGTCGTTGCGCGAGCTCGGTGCGAGCCTCGACAGCGCCGGTGCGGGGCTGGCGACGACGGCGGTCGCGCTGGACGCGTGGCACGACCGGCACGTGCGTTGCCCGCGGTGTGGCGGGCAGACCCGCGTCCGCCAGGCTGGCTGGACCCGGGTCTGCGTGGTCGACGGCTCGGAGCACTACCCGCGCACCGACCCGGCGGTGATCATGGCGGTGGTCGACGAGGCCGACCGGATCCTGCTGGGTCACGCGGCGCAGTGGCCGGCGGGGCGCTGGTCGACGCTCGCGGGCTTCGTCGAGGCCGGGGAGTCCCTCGAGCACGCGGTCCGCCGCGAGGTGCTCGAGGAGTCGGGCGTCGTCGTCGGCGACGTGTCCTACCGAGGGAGCCAGCCGTGGCCGTTCCCGGCCTCGCTCATGCTCGGGTTCCGCGCGGAAGCCTCCTCGGCGGACATCGTCGTCGATGGGGTCGAGCTGACCGACGCGCGTTGGTTCTCGCGGGACGAGCTCGCCGCGGCGGTGGCGAGCGGCGAGGTGATCGCGCCCGGCCGGACCTCGATCGCGCGGGCTCTGATCGAGGAATGGTTCGGCGGGCCGCTCTAGGAGAGGCGCTGCTTGACCTGCACGAGCGACGGGTTGGTCGCGGCCGACCCGTCCGGGAAGATCACCGTCGGCACCGTCTGGTTGCCGCCGTTCAGCGACGCGACGAGCTCGGCCGCATCCGGGTGGTCCTCGATGTCGACCTCTGTGTAGCCGATGCCCGCCGAGTCCAGCTGCGTCTTGAGCCGACGGCAGTAGCCGCACCACGTCGTGGAGTACATCGTCACGGTGCCGGCATCGGGCAGGGTCTGCGTGGTCATCGGTCCTCGGTCGCGGTCGTGAGCTGTGGGCGGGATCGCCGAAGGCGTCAACGTGCGGGAGAGCCGTTCGATTCCCGACGACGGTCGTCCACAACCGGCGCCCCGGTGTCGGTGCGGGCTGCGAGACTGGGCGCGATGTCCTCCGAATCGCTCCTCGACGCGCTCGATCCCGAGCAACGAGTCGTCGCGACGACCCTGCGCGGGCCGATCCGCGTGCTGGCGGGCGCCGGGACGGGCAAGACGCGGGCGATCACCCACCGGATCGCCTACGGCATCCAGGTCGGCGCCTACCGACCGGGCAACGTGCTCGCGGTGACGTTCACGGCGCGCGCGGCCGGCGAGATGCGGACGCGGCTGCGTCAGCTCGGCGCGTCAGGCGTCCAGGCCCGGACCTTCCACGCGGCCGCGCTGCGCCAGCTCGGCTTCTTCTGGCCCAAGGTGGTCGGGGGCGCGCCGCCGCGGATCCTCGAGAAGAAGCTGCAGGTCGTCGCGCACGCCGCGCAGCTGGTCGGGGTCGAGACCGACCGCGAGAGCGTCCGGGATCTCGCCTCCGAGATCGAGTGGGCCAAGGTCTCGCTCGTCACGCCCGACGACTATGAGAAGGCGGCCGCGGCGACCGACCGCCCCACGCCGGGCGGGGCCGACCCGCAGTCCGTCGCCCGGCTCATGACGGCGTACGAGACCGCCAAGGACCAGCAGGGCGTCATCGACTTCGAGGACGTGCTGCTGCTGCTCGCGGGGATGCTGGCCGAACGCCGGGACGTCGCGGACTCGGTGCGCGAGCAGTACAAGCACTTCGTCGTCGACGAGTACCAGGACGTCAGCCCGCTGCAGCAGTACCTGCTCGATCAGTGGCTCGGGGGTCGCGACGAGCTGTGCGTCGTCGGTGACCCGAGCCAGACGATCTACTCGTTCGCGGGTGCGACGGCGCACCACCTCACCGCGTTCACCGCGTCGTACCCGAGCGCCGCGACCGTCGAGCTGGTCCGGGACTACCGCTCGACGCCGCAGGTGGTGGGGCTGGCCAACCACCTGATGCGCAAGGCGGGCGGCCCGGCCCCGCTCGCGCTGCGTGCCCAACGTCCCGACGGCCCCGACGCCTCGTTCGTCACCTACGCCGACGACGACGCGGAGGCCGCGGGTGTGACGGCGTCGATCGCGGCCCTGATCCGCTCGGGCGTGCCTGCCGCCGAGATCGCCGTGCTGTTCCGGACCAACGTGCAGTCGGAGGCGTTCGAGGCGGCGTTGGCGGACCGGGGGATCGGGTACCAGGTGCGCGGCAACGCGCGCTTCTTCGACCGCGCCGACGTGCGCAAGGCGCTGGTGCTGCTGCGCGGCGGCGCGCGCGGGGCGGACCCCGAGGTCCCGATGGGCGAGTCCGTGCGGGACATCCTGCGCTCGGCCGGGTGGACCGAGCAGGCGCCCGAGGGCCGGGGCGCGAGCCGCGAGCGCTGGGACGCGCTGCAGGCGCTCGTCGCGCTCGGGGACGCCATCGCCGACGCGCGGCCGGCGGGTGCGCCGGCGACCGTGGCCGACCTGGTCGCAGAGCTGGACGAGCGCCTCGCGGCCCAGCACGCCCCGACCGTCGAGGGCGTCACGCTCGCCTCGTTGCACGCGGCGAAGGGACTGGAGTGGGAGGCCGTGTTCCTCGTCGGCCTCTCGGACGGCCTCCTGCCGACGGTGCAGGCACAGACGGACGCCGCGATCGCCGAGGAGCGCCGGCTCCTCTACGTCGGCATCACCCGGGCGCGCGAGCACCTGACCCTCTCCTACTCCCGCGCCCGTCATCCGCGGGCTCGTGCGGCGCGCAACGTGTCCCGGTTCCTCACCGACCTCTGGCCCGGGGAGCGCCGGACGGTGAAGGCGGCGACGGACGAGCCACCGCCTGACCAGGGCACCGTCGACGCACTGACGCGCTGGCGGGACGCGCGCGCGCTCGAGCTGCGCCGGCAGCCCGGCTCGGTGCTGACGACCGCGACCATCCGCGCGATCGCGGTGCGGCGCCCAGCGACCCTCGAGGAGCTCGGCCAGGTGCGCGGGGTCGGCCCTCGGATGCTGGCGGACATCGGCGAGCAGATCCTCGGGGCCTTGCGGACACCGGTGCGCTGACCGCAGCAACCGGGTGGTTCCGACGTCGCCGGACACCCTCCCGGGTGACGTCCGAAACTCGTCGAAAGAAATCTCGTTAAATCGGTTGTCCGCCCCGGGAACGCCGTCCTAGGGTGACGTTGTCCCTGTTGATGGGCCGCGCAGCAGGTGCGTGGGTCCGAGTCGGAAGGAGGTGGGTGCCGTGATGAACATGATCGAGACGTCGAACGCCATGTGCGCGTTCCTTCCGCGATCTCTCGCACCCGTCGCCGCCGGCTACCAGGGGGGCGCTCTGCCTATCGGCGGCGCAGCCCTCGAGCCGATCGGTCGGACGTGGAAGCGCACGACCGATCCCCGCACGCACCGCATCCGGATTCCCATGACCTGACCCTGACGGGGTCACAGGCCGCGGAGTCCGAACTCGGACCCGCGGCCTTTGTGTTTCTCCCGATGATCCGGGCGAGCGAAGGCAGTCGGTCTGGCACCGACGCAAGACGCTCACCAGCAAGGACATCAGGAGGACATCGTGCGGCTCACGACGCTGCTCGACACGGTGAACCAGGGCGGATCCGGCCCCTGGCCCCTTACCGACAGCACCCAGACGACGGACGACAGGTCGCAGTTCGACCAGCTCGTCGCGGATTTCATCCCGTGCCGCTCGAACGACCCCGAGCTCTGGTTCGCCGAGCGGACCGCCCAGGTGGAGCAGGCCAAGGCCCTGTGCCGCGAGTGCCCGCTCATCGAGGGGTGCCTCGCCGGTGCGCTCGACCGGGCCGAGCCCTGGGGTGTCTGGGGTGGCGAGGTGTTCATCGGCGGTGCGGTGGTCGCGACCAAGCGTGGTCGTGGACGCCCCCGCAAGGACGCGGCCCCCGCAGCGTGATCGCTACGGAACGGTCGGAAGGGCGGTGCACCCGCAGTGAGGGTGCACCGCCCAGGTGCGTCGGCGCGGCACGGCGTCGGGCGCCCCGACCTCGTACGCCGACCCCGCGCGGGTGGTGACTCCATCGAGGTGGGCCAGCACCGCCGCGGTGCCCAGCCCGGCCGCGACGGCTGCGGTGGCGGCGGGTTCGTCGGCGTCGGCGATCTCGCGGAGCTGACTCAGCAGGGTCGGCCACGCCGGATCGAGGTCCGTGCGGTGCAGGTCCAGGCAGCGCAGGCACGGGCCCTCGCCGGGGATCACGAGCGGACCGACGACGGTGTCGGCCTCCCGGACGACGACGGACAGGTGGGCGGTCCCCGCGGCGACGAGCTCCGGTCCGCGCACCGGGTCTGCCACATCGGTCTCCACGAGTACGACGAGCTCGGGTGGCCGCGCCGACTCCGTGGACACGCGCGGTGCGACGTCCCGCAGCAGGCGGGCCGCGACCGCGCAGCGCGCCGATCCCACATCGGTCCAGCGGTACCCGCTCGGCCCGACGTCGACCGGGCGGACGCGTCCGTCGTCGTCGACCAGGACCGTCCCGACGCCGGCCGAGGCGAGCCCGACCGCGATCCCCAACCCGGTCGGCCCGAGCCCGAGGACCGCGACGACCCGGTCGCCGCGGGCGCGCACCACCGCGTGACCGTCCGCCCGCTCGCCCAGCAGCGACCTGACCTGCGCATCCACCGCGGCTGGTCCGGACGGGACCGGGACGTCGGTCTCGTCCTGCGTGAGGCGGGCCGCGGTGAGCAGGTCGAGCACGGCCGGGTCGATGGTGCGCAGGTCGGTCAGGTCGATGCCCGCGGGGACGTCGGTGATCCGGACGGCCCAGCGGGGATCGGTGCCGACCTGGACCTCGGTGTCCGTCCGGCGCAGAACCCGCAGCCCGTCACGCAGTCGCATCCGTGGACTGTCGCACGACGTCCGCTCACCCGGTCGGGCGTCATCCACAGGGACGCGCAGCGGACATGCCGAAGGGCACCGTCCGTGCGGACGATGCCCCGTGGCTCGGTGCAGGTGTGGTGCTCAGGCCTTGCCGAGAATGCGGTTCAGCTTGGTGCCGCAGACCGGGCAGATGGCCTTGGCCATGCGTCGACCCGATTCCGAGATGACGACGTCGCCCTCGGCCTCGCGCTTCTCCTTGCACTTCACGCAGTAGAACTCGCCTGCATACGTCTCAGCCATGGTGGCCTCCCTCGGTGTCGTGCACCGGACCGGGAATCCGCCGGCCGGCGGCCGGGCGTGGTGAAGCACCGAAGCCCGCGCGACGGCAACAGTAGTGCTCGGACGCACCCACATCGGCGCAATGGTGCGGGACGCGCCGAGCATCCACACGGAAAACCGCGCATGTGGGAGCCCCGCGCTAGCGTTCTGGTGTGCCGTCCACGCAGGACCTGTCGCAGGTCGAGATCCGCCGGTCGCGCAAGCGCGTGCGCACGGTCTCGGCCTGGCGCGACGGTGACCGCACGATCGTGGCCGTGCCCGCACGGTTCACGCGGGCGCAGGAGAACGAGTGGGTGGAGCGGATGCTCGCCCGCCTCGAGGCGCAGGAGAAGCGCCGCAAGCCGTCCGACGTCGAGCTGGCCGCGCGTGCGCTGGACCTCTCGGCGCGCTACCTGGGCGGACGGGCGATCCCGACGAGCGTGCGCTGGTCCACCAACCAGGGCCGCCGGTGGGGGTCGTGCACGCCGTCCGAGAAGACGATCCGGATCTCCGACCGTGTGCGCGGCATGCCGCGGTGGGTGCTCGACTACGTGCTGCTGCACGAGCTGGCGCACCTGCTGCACGCGGGGCACGGCCCGGAGTTCTGGGCCGAGCTCGACGCCTACCCGCGCACCGCTCGTGCGCGGGGGTTCCTCGAGGGCTACGCGTACCGCACGGACCGGCCGGAGGAGGACCCGCCGGAGGGGGAGCTGGGCGACGACGGCGACGAGGCCGTCGTCGACGGCGAGTTCAGCGAGACGCTGTTCGACGACGACCCGGCGTAGCCGCCCTTACGGCTTCGGGTCGGTGTCCTCACCGAGGATCTCCGCCAGCGCGCGGTCCACCTCGGCGGCGTCGTCCACGGCGGTCGCGCGTCGGGCGGCGTAACCGCTCGGGTCGTCCAGGTCCTGCGTGCTCGGCAGCAGGTCCGGGGTGGTCCCAGACGGCGTCGCGTGCGGTGGTCCCGTTGTCCCGGGCGATCAGCGCCCACAGCGCGGCCGCGTCGCGCAGCCGGCGCGGCCGCAGCTCGAGGCCGACGAGGTTGGCGAACGTCTGCTCGGCCGGACCGCCGGCGGCGCGGCGGCGGCGGATCATCTCGCGCAGCGCCATGGTGTGCGGCAGGTGCGGGAGCGCGGCGTTCGAGGCGACCTCGTCCACCCACCCCTCGACCAGCGCGAGCGCCGTCTCGAGGCGTTCGAGCGCGGCGACCTGCTCGGGCGTGGTGTGCGGCGCGAAGACGCCGCCCGACAGCGCCTGCTGCAGGGCCGCCGCGTCGGTCGGGTCGATCGCGGAGACGGCCTCCTCGAGCTGGTCGACGTCGATCGTGATGCCTCGGGCGTACGCCTCCACGGTGGACAGCAGGTGCGAGCGCAGCCACGGCACGTGCGTGAACAGCCGCGTCGCGGCGGCCTCACGCAGCGCCAGGAAGAGCCTGACCTCGTCCGCGGGGGCGTCGAGACCCTCGGCGAAGGCGTCGACGTTCGCGGCGACGAGTGCCGGCGCGGGTCGGTCGAGGAGCGGCAGGCCGATGTCGGTGGTGCCGAAGACGTCGTGCGCGAGCGTCCCGGCGGCCTGGCCGACCTGCATGCCGAACACCGCCGACCCGAGCTGGCGCAGCAGCTGGCCGGGGTCCAGGCCGGGCATCGCGGGGGCGTCCATGCCGAGCGGCAGCGAGCCGCCGAGCGCGCTGACCAGCGCGGTCGACAAGGAGGACGCGACCGGCTCGGTCAAGGTGCGCCACGTCGGCAGGGTCGCCTCGACCCACTCGGCGCGGCTCCAGGCGTGCGCCGTGCCGGCCGAGGGCGGGAGCTCGGTCGCGGCGTCGAGCCAGAGCTCCGCGACGGCCAGCGCGTCGAGCACCTGCTTGGTCTGCTGGGCCGCTCAACGACGGGTCCCCGCCCGCGGCGGCCTGCTGGCGCGCGAGGTCGTGGGCCATCTGCCAGTTCACCGGCTCGTCGCCGGAGGCCGAGAGCAGGGCCTGCACCTGGGCGACCACCTGCTGGAGGGCGGCCGGGTCGTCGGGGAGCCCGGAGGCGGCGGCCATGGCTGCGGGGTCGAACCCGCGCGACTGCAGCTCGCGGATCGCCTCGTCGGCGCCGTCGCCGAGCATCGCGCGCATCATCTGCTCCCAGGCAGGGACGCCGTCGCCTGGCACGGCCGAGTTGTCCGGGCTCACATTGTCCTCCTGAAAGCGACTGCAGTGACGACTGCCTGCGACGATGGGGTCGGCTGCGTTCCACGGTAACCATGCAGCCTGGGGATCGGGGCACGGTGGGGGAGCAGGTTCGCTCAGGGCGCAGCCCGCGGCAAGCGCTGCCGCGCGCCCGGACGCCGACCAGCCCGCGGGGGTCGACGAGAGCGTCGTCGTGCTCGGTAGCGGGCCTGTCGCGCAGGCTGTCGCCCTCGGCTGGCAGGCGGCCGACGGCGGGCGGCACACGGTGCACACCCTCGAGGAGCTGCCGGCACAGGGCGGGCGCGACGAGCTGGCGGGCGCCTCGGTGGTCGTCCTGGTCGGGCACGCGGGCGAGCACCTCGTGGTCGCGACCCGCGGCGAGCGAGCGCGACCGGCAGGCGGCGATCGTCTCGGACACCCAACGGACCCTGGCCGCGGCGCGGGCCGTCGGCGTCCGGCACGTGGTGGCGATCTCGTCCGCAGCGGTGCACGGTGCGTGGCCGGACCGGCCGGTGATCCACGACGACGACCCGGTGGCGGCCGTCGACGAGGCGTCGCGGGACGGTCTCGTCGGGGATCTGCTCGTCATGGAGGCGGTGCTCGAGCGCGCCGCCCGGCGGGCAAAGCCCCTGGTCACGATCCTGCGCCCCGCCGCGCTGGCCGGGGAGGGCGTCGACACCTTCGTCACGCGTCACTTCGAGGCGCCGCGGCTGCTCACCGTCCGGGGCGCCGTCCGCGAGTGGCAGTTCGTGCACGTGGAGGACCTCGCCGCCGCCGCGAAGGTCGCCGTCGAGCGCCGGCTCACGGGCACCCTGACCGTCGGCGCGACCGACGTCCTGGAGCCCGAGCAGGTCGAGCGGGCCGCGGGGATGCGTCGGATCGAGCTGGCGGCCGACGAGCGCGTTCGGGACGGCCGAGCGCCTGCACCGGGTCGGCCTGCTGCCCTCGCCGGCCGCGGAGCTCGCGTTCGTCGTCTACCCGTGGACGGTGGCCTCCGACGGGCTGCTCGCCGCCGGCTGGGAACCGCGCTGGTCGAGCGCGCAGTGCCTCGACGTGGTGCTCGAGGGGGTGCAGGGGCGGTTGGCGGTCGCCGGCCGGCGACTCGGGTCGCGCGACGCCGCGGCCATCGGTGCGGCGGGTGCGGCGGTGGCGTTCCTCGGCACGGCGGCCGTCTGGCGGCAGGCCCGCGCGCGGCGGGGGCGCTGAGCACATCCGGGTAGGGGATGATCGGGGCGTGCTCGAGCAGCCCCCCGTGCCGTCGGAACCCGAGATCGCTTCGTCGTCGATCTACGACGAACCCGTGCAGCGTGCCTCGCCGCGCTCGATCATGCTCTCGATCGGCATGCTGGCCACCGCCATCCTGCTCGCCGTGCTGATCGTGCTGCCGACGCCCTACGCGGTCAACGGGCCGGGACCGACCCGCGACGTCCTGGGCGAGCACGACGGCACGCCGCTCATCCAGATCACCGGCGCCGACACGTTCCCGAGCACCGGAGAGCTGCGCCTCACGACGGTCTCGGGCACGGGTGGCCCCGGGTTCCCGTCGACGATCCGCGACGTGCTGGCCGGTTGGCGGTCGCCGTCGTCGGTGGTGCTCCCGGCCGAGGTGCTCTACCCGCCCGACGCGTCGCAGGAGGAGATCAACGACAACAGCAACGCGGAGATGGTGTCCTCGCAGGAGAACGCCACGGTCGCGGCGCTGACCGAGCTCGGGTACGAGGTTCCGGCCACGCTCGTCGTCGCCGGGACGGTCGAGGGCACCGACGCGGAGGGCAAGGTCCAGAAGGGCGACGTCATCGTCTCGATCGACGGGATCGCCGTGCCGGACTACGCGACGCTCCTCGACCACCTGGGCGACGTCGAGCCCGGGCTCGACCATCACGTTGACGGTCACCCGCAACGGCGAGACGGTCGACGTGCCCGGTCGTCACGGGCACGAAGGCCGACGGCACCGCGCAGATCGGCATCTACATCGACCCGTCGTTCGACTTCCCGGTCGACGTCAAGATCAGCATCGACAACATCGGCGGACCCAGCGCCGGCACCATGTTCGCGCTCGGGATCATCGACAAGATGACCCCCGAGGACGAGGCGGGCGGCAAGGACATCGCGGGCACCGGCACGATCGACGTGAACGGCGACGTCGGCCCGATCGGCGGCATCCGGCAGAAGCTCGCCGGGGCGCACCGCGACGGTGCGACGTGGTTCCTGGCGCCGTCGTCGAACTGCAACGAGGTGGTCGGGCACGTGCCGGACGGCCTCCGGGTGGTCAAGATCGAGACGCTGCACGAGGCGCGCGAGGCGGTGACCGCGATCGGAGCGGGCGAGGCCGACGACCTGCCGACCTGCGCGGTCGGTTCCTAGTCGCTCAGTCGAACGTCGAGCGCACCGCGGCGACGAGGCCGGGCACGAGATCGGCGCCCTGGCCGACCTGCCCCGGTTCATCGTCGCTCTCGTCGCTGGCACGCATCCGGACGGCACACCACGAGGGCCCGTCCCGCAGCGCCCCGACGGCCAGCCGCACGTCCTGCCGCTCGGGGTGTGCCAGCAGGTACGCCAACGCCTCGGCGGCGTCCGCGGGCATCGCCTCCTCGGCCGCGGGCGGGAGCACCACCCGCTCGACGGTCACGGCCATGCCGTCCACGGTCCGGGGCCAGGACAGGCCGGCGAGCAGCGTCTCCAGGTCGGGGGCCGCCGGGAGCTCCTCCTGCTCGATCGAGGTCAGGTGCCAGGGCTGCGCGGTCGCGGCGGCGAGCACAGCCGGGTCGAGCTGGGCGGCGAGCCCGGGTTCGGTGAGCAGCGCCTCCTGCGTGCGGACCAGCGCGAACACGCGGACCGGCCCGTCCCACCCGGCGGCGGCGACGTGCCGCTCGATCTCCAGGACGGACTCGGCGAGCGCGACGAGCGCGGGATCCAGGACGGGTTCGGTCATGGTCACATCGTCGCATCACGGCTCGTCCGCACCGGTTGGGACTCGAACCGGTAACGACGGGAACTGGAGCCGCGACCGGGGCGTTCAGGCAACGAGTGGTCGACTGCCCGCACCCTGCCCGAGCAGGCGTGTCCGGTACCGTTCCACACCTGCGAGACCGGCACCAGAGACGCTTCTTCTCACGACGACGAGGACTGCAGCACCGTGACAACTGATCGCCCGACCCGCCCAGCCCCGGCCCCCCGGCGCCGACGCGGTGCGCTCCTGCCTACTCTGATCGTCCTCGGTGTGCTGGTGGTCGTCGTCCTGGTCCTGGCCCAGGTGTGGACCGAGGTCCTGTGGTTCCGGCAGCTCGGCTTCGGCCAGGTGCTGCTCACCGAGTGGGGCACGCGACTGATCCTGTTCGTCGTCGGGTTCGCCCTGATGGCTGGCGCGGTCGGCTGGAGCCTGAGCTTCGGCTACCGCTCCCGCCCGGTCTACGCACCGTCGACGCAAGAGCAGGCGAACCTCGACCAGTACCGCGAGGCCATCGAGCCGCTGCGCAAGCTGGTCATGATCGTCGGACCGGTCGTGCTCGGCCTGTTCGCCGGTGCCGCCGCGTCGCAGCAGTGGCAGACCGTGCAGCTGTGGATCCACGGCGGTTCGGTCGGCCAGGTGGACCCGCAGTACGGCATCGACCTCGGCTTCTACATGTTCACGCTGCCGGGCCTGCGGTTCATCGCCTCGTTCCTGATGGCGGTCGCGGTACTCGCCGCCATCGGCGCCATCGCCACGCAGTACCTCTACGGCGGCCTGCGGATCGGCGGCCAGCGCGGCGGCGCCCCGCGCACCACCCGGGCGGCCCGCGTGCAGCTGTCGGTGATCGCGGCCGTCATCATGCTGCTCATCGCCGCGAACTACTGGCTGGACCGCTACTCGATCCTCACCAAGAGCCAGAGCGGCAAGTTCTCGGGCGCCGGCTTCACCGACGTGCACGCCGTGATCCCGTCGAAGGCGATCCTGGCGGGCATCGCGATCTTCGTCGCCGTGATGTTCATCGCCACCGCGGTCCGGGGCAACTGGCGCCTGCCGGCCATCGGCGTCGGACTCATGATCGTCGCGGCCATCGCCGTCGGCGGCATCTACCCGGCCGTCGTGCAGAAGTTCCAGGTGCAGCCGAACCAGCAGGACGCCGAGTCGGAGTACATCTCCCGCAACATCGACGCCACGCTGGACGCCTACGATCTCAACGGCGTCGAGAAGACGGACTATCCCGCCAAGGTCACCGCGGAGGCCGGCGCGTTGCGGCAGGACGCCGAGACGACCGCGTCGATCCGCCTGCTCGACCCGCAGGTGGTCAGCCCGTCCTTCAAGCAGCTCGAGCAGATCCGCGGCTTCTACGACTTCCCCGACTCTCTGGCCGTCGACCGCTACGACATCAACGGCGAGAGCCGCGACACCGTGATCGCCGTGCGCGAGCTCGACCTCGACTGGCCTGGACACCCAGCAGCGCAACTGGACCAACGACTCGACCGTCTACACGCACGGCTTCGGTGTCGTCGCGGCGTTCGGCAACACGACCGCCGCGCGCGGGGCGCCGGACTTCTGGGAGGGGGGCATCCCCTCGACGGGCGACATGGGTAAGTACGAGCCGCGCATCTACTTCAGCCCGAAGTCGCCGGAGTACTCGATCGTGGGCGGTCCCGAGGGCACCACCGGCTGGGAGCTCGACTACCCGGACGACAAGTCCTCGGGTGCGGTCAACACCCGCTTCCCGACGCAGACGGTCTCGGCCGGACCGAGCATCGGCAACCCGCTGAACAAGGTGCTCTACGCGCTGAAGTTCGGGCAGGGCAACATCCTGTTCTCCGACCGCGTCACCAGCGAGTCGCAGATCCTCTACGACCGCGACCCGCGCGACCGCGTGCAGAAGGTCGCCCCGTACCTGACCCTCGACGGGCGGGTGTACCCCGCGGTCGTCAACGGCCGGGTCAAGTGGATCGTCGACGGCTACACGACGACGGACCAGTACCCGTACTCGGCCTCGCGCTCGCTCGACGACGCGACGACGGACTCGCTGACCGCGACGTCCGAGACCATCCAGGCGCTCCAGCCGAAGAACGTGAACTACATCCGCAACTCGGTCAAGGCCACGGTCGACGCCTACGACGGCATCGGTCACCCTCTACGCGTGGGACGCCGACGACCCGATCCTGAAGGCGTGGTCCAAGACCTTCCCGACGTCGCTCAAGCCGATCTCGGAGATCGACGGCAACACGATGAGCCACCTGCGCTACCCCGAGGACCTGTTCAAGGTCCAGCGCAACCTGCTCACCCGCTACCACGTCACCGACGCGGGCCAGTTCTTCTCCGGCAACGACTTCTGGGCCAACCCGGACGACCCCACGAGCACCGTGAAGGTCCCGCAGCCGCCGTACTACCTGACGCTCGAGATGCCCGACCAGGACAAGGCGACGTTCTCGCTGATGTCGACGTTCATCCCGAACGGCAACGCGCGCAACGTGCTGACCGGGTACCTGGCGGTCGACGCCGACGCGGGCAGCGAGGACGGCAAACCGTCGAAGGACTACGGCAAGATCAGGCTGCTCGAGCTGCCCCGTGACTCGACCGTGCCCGGACCCGGGCAGATGAACAACAACTTCACGTCGAACCCCACGGTCTCCAACGAGCTGAACATCCTGGGCCGTGGCGACTCCAAGGTCCGACGCGGCAACCTGCTGACGCTCCCGGTCGGCGGTGGGCTGCTCTACGTGCAACCCGTCTACGTGCAGGCGGCCAGCGGCACCACGTTCCCGCTGCTGCAGCGCGTCCTGGTGGGCTTCGGCGACAACATCGGCTTCGCCGACACCCTCGACGGGGCACTGGACCAGGTCTTCGGCGGCGACTCCGGGGCGGACGCCGGTGACGCCGGCACCGACCCAGGTGCCGAGCCCACGACGCCACCGGACACCGGCGGCACCGACACGGGCGGCGGCACCACGACGCCCGATCCCAACGACCAGGCCGCCGCGCGTGCGGACCTGACCGCGGCGCTGCAGGCCGCCAACAAGGCCATCCAGGATGGCCAGGCCGCCCTGGCGATCGGCGACTTCACCGCGTACGGCGAGGCCCAGAAGAGCCTCGACGCGGCGATCGACTCGGCGCTCGCGGCCGAGGCGCGGCTGAACCCCTGACGGCTTCCCGACCGGCGGTTGTGACGTAGGCAACCGTCGGTCGGGGCCTTCACGATTTGGGGCCCTCGTACGGGGTGCGGTAGGTTGTACTCACCGACGCGGGGTGGAGCAGCTCGGTAGCTCGCTGGGCTCATAACCCAGAGGTCGCAGGTTCAAATCCTGCCCCCGCTACAAGAAGACGAAGGCCCGGACCTCATGGTCCGGGCCTTCGTCGTTCGCGCAGCCAACCCTCGTCATCTGCACGGGCGCGATGCCCCGGTGCGGTGACTGTGAGCGGGTCGTCAGCCGAGCACCGCCACCTCGGTGTGGCTAGAGCTGTATCCGAGGAGCGTGCCGTCCCACACCTCGAGGTGCTCGATGCCCGTCGGGTACGCGGTGCGGGACACCTCGGTACCGCGGGCGAAGTCGTAGGCGATGACCAGCGGGTCGCCGTAGTGGGACGGGTTCTCGTACCCGACGAGCAGATGATGCGCGTCCGTGAAGAGTGTCGTCGGCACCAGGTGCTTCCCCGGCTCAACCCGCCAGAGCGTCTTGCCCGTCCGCCCATCGAGCGCGGCGATTCCAGCCTGACTCAGGACATACACCTTCCCGCGCACGATCACCGCGCCGCTGCGGCCGAATCCAGGAGCGTCGGCCGACGGCTGCTTCGACGACCAGCGCGCAGACCCGGACTGCCCATCCCAGGCGTACAGAGTGGAGTCTTCCGTCAGAAGCAGACCCGGGACGCTGCCGTCATCGACCTCGATGGGCGTCAGGCTGCCCGGCACGGTGTGGTCCGTGCCCGTGCCCGCCGGTTCGCCTCCGCTGAGAGGAGAGTGACCGAGCCGTTCCCGACGCCGTCCTGGGACTGCAGGATGAGTCCGCCGTCAGGGTTGACCTGCCAGGACCACCTCATGCCGTCCGCACCCAGCGCACCGCGAACGAGCTGCCCATCGGTGGACAGCAGGTGCAGCTCACCGCCGGAGGTTCGCAGCGCCAGCAGGTCTCCGGCACGAGAGACGCTCACGATGCGCCCCAGGGGGTCAGCCCCGACATGGCTCCCCGTGAGGGGCACCTCGTGCGTCCAGCGCACGTCACCGGTGAGCGGGTCCCTGCCGGTGACGACGTCAGCGTCGGGTCCAGCCGCCCCGACGACGACCTGCCCGTCCAGCAGCGCGAACGTCTGCGCTCCCGGTGCCGGCCATCGGCCGAGCTGCGCTCCGGAATTGGTGTCGAGCACCTCGATGAACGTCTCGGTCGCGGCGACTTTCTCGGACCTGCCGCCTCTGAGGGTCTGGAGCCCACCGTCGGTGATCAGGCACACGACCCGCGCGGCACGTGAGACGTCGGCGCCCGGGTCCGCGTCCGGCAGGCAGAGGTTGGCGCTGTCCACGGTGTAGGCCCCTGCCAGGGCGGGGATGGGGCCGAGAAGCTGCTTGGTCCACCGGGGATCGTCGTCCGGGCCCGCCCCCCACTCGTAGGTCAGGGAGCCGTCGGAACCGCGCACCAGCTCTCCGCCGTGCGCGTCGAAGAGGGCCTGACTGTCGACCGTGGAGTAGCGCCGACCGACCTCCAGGGGACCGTCGACCTCCGCGACGACCCCATCGACCGCAGCCAGCTGCGCGACGGCCGCGTCCTCGTGGGTTCGGATCACCCATTGCGTCGCCCCCAGGGCGACGACGAGCAGTGCGGCACCCCCGGTGAGCCACCACCGCAATCTTCTCGACCGCGCGGTCGGGACTGCGTGCCCCTGACCGTCGTCGTCGTCCGGGGCGTGGTCAGGTTCGTCGAGCTCGACAGCCCGCATCCCCCGATCTCTCATCCCCGGACCGTAACCCGGGCCGGCGCTGGGCGAAACGCACAGGGGGGTGCCCGGGCCTGGCTCGTGCGATGTGCGACGCGAGGCATTGCGGACGCGCAGGCGGTGCGCTACCTTCATCGAACCGGTTCGACGACGAGACGGAAGGCGTGGCGTGGTAACGATCCATGATGTGGCGCGGGAGGCAGGCGTCTCCCGCAGCACCGTCTCCTACGCACTGTCGGGCAACCGCCCGATCTCTCGTGAGACGCGCGACCGCATCGATGACGCCATCCGCCGGCTCGGGTTCACGGTCAACGCCGGCGCACGTGCGCTCAAGACGGCACAGACGATGGTGATCGGCCTGCTCCTGCAGTTCCACGAGGACGAGTTCCCTCCCGCGATGCTGCAGTACATCCTGGCGGTCACCAACGCCGCGCGCGCTCACGGGTACGACACGCTCATGGTGACGGACGTGGACGGCGCGGCTGCCATCCGGCGGGTCACCTCGTCCAACATGGTGGACGGGGTGATCCTGCTCGACGTCACGCACGACGATCCGCGCCTGGATGCCTTGCGCGCGGCGCCCCAGCCGGGCGCCCTCGTCGGGGTGCCGGCCGATGCTGCCGCCCTCGACGTGGTCGACCTGGACTTCCGCGAGTCCGCTCGGCTCCTCGTCGACCACCTCTACGGGCTCGGCCACCGCGACATCGTCCTCATCTCCCCGCCGCGCCACGTGTTCGACCGCGGGGGAGCGTATGCCTGGCGGTTCCGCGAGGCGGCGCTCGAGCGGGCGGCGAGCTACGGCATCACGTTGTCCCCGTACTACGGCGAGTCGCAGGAGCCCGCCATCGAGCGGAGCCTCAACGCGATCCTCGACGTGCGCCCCACCGCGACCGGACTCATCGTGCACAACGACGCGTCGATCGCCGCCCTCCCGACCGTGCTGCGGGAACGCAACGTGCGCGTCCCCGAGGACCTGTCCGTGGTCAGCCTCTACGCGCGTGACTTCGGACGCACGTTCCTGCTGCCGTACACGGCGGTGGAGACATCTCCCGACCAGGTGGGGCGCGAAGCGGTGCAGCACCTGGTTCGGCGAATCATCGACCCCGAATACGCCCCGCCGGCCATCACGCTGATCGCGCCCGCGCTGACGGACCGGGGCAGTACCGCATAACGGAAGGTGTCTGAAGCTGGATTTCGTCGCGACATTGATCGAACCGGTTCGATGAATGCGCGGCGGCAGAGATTCGACGGAGAGAAAAGAACTGTTGTGGCCACTCTTCGCCGACCGTCAAGGATGACGAGTGCAAAGGAGCAGGACATGTGTGTGCAACGAGTGCAGAAGAACAACGAGGCGGTGATCGTGCGATGATCTCGACGCGAAGCAGCAAATTTCGCTGGGTGACTGCCGCCGCCTCGCTCGCCGTGGGTCTGGGCATCATGGGCCTCGCGACGGCCAGCTCGGCCGCCACGGGGGCGACCGAGGAGCTCTCGGTCGATCTGGCCACGACCACCGGTCCGTCGATCGGCGTCGCTCAGGGCCTCCTCTACGGGATCACGCAGGACGCGTCGCTGCCCACCGACGAGTACCTCAAGCCCCTCAACCTGAACTCCTTCCGCGGCGGCGGCTGGTTCGCCGGCGGCTGGAGAGGGGACGGGTACACCCTCGGACCGAAGACGCAGTCCGAGATCGACTCGATCATCGCCCAGGCGACGCGGCTCAAGGCCGCCTCGAGCAACCCGGACGGTTTCCACTACGAGGTCATCGTCAGCGACCTGTGGGGGTCGACCGGTGGCGCACCGGCGAGCTCGCAGTGGCCGTGCAACAACGGCGACTGCTCCAACTGGGTCCAGTTCATCCAGCAGGCGGTGGGCCAGCTGGAAGCGTCCGGGATCAACTTCTCGTACGACATCTGGAACGAGCCGGACCTGTCCATCTTCTGGTCTCCGGGCGTGAACACCCCCCAGTACTTCCAGATGTGGGACGTCGGCTACCAGACGCTCCGGGACGTCGCGCCCGGCAAGCTGATCGTGGGCCCGTCGTTCGCGTACACACCGCAGCGCAAGGCGGCGCAGTGGACCGCGTTCTTCGCGCACGTGAAGGCCGCGGACACCGTGCCCGACTGGGTCTCGAACCACAACGAGGGCGAGGGCGGCGTGCCGGAGGGCGTCGACGACCCGGTGGTCGTCGGTCAGTCGATCCGCGATGACATGACGGTGGCGGGGATCGACCAGCGACCGCTGTCGTCGAACGAGTACCAGGGCGCCGGCCACCAGACGGCCGACAACACCGCGTGGTACGTCAACCGCCTCGCGCAGTCGAGCTACACCACGGCGATGCGCGGCAACTGGAACTGCTGCATGATCCCCAACCTCACCGGCCTCTTGACCAACGCGCAGACCGGCTGGGCGCCTACGGGCAACTGGTGGGCGGAGAAGACCGGTGCAGACATGACCGGTTCGCTCGTGCAGACCTCGGGAAAGGTCGACACGATGTCGATCTCGGCCGCCAAGGACGAGTCCAAGCAGCAGGCGGTCGCGTTGCTCGGTGACATCAATGCGTTCACCGGGTCGGCGAACGTGAAGTTCACCGGACTGGACTCGACTCCTTACCTCGTGAAGAACGGCATGGTGCACGCCACCGTGTACGGAATTCCCGAGGGGGTCCTGTATGCGCCCGTCGTGCAGTTCTCGGGTGACCTCCCGGTCGCCGAGGACGGATCGGTGACCGTGCCGGCGAACTTCGTCGGCACTCACGACGCCGCGTCCATCTATCTGTCGTGGACGGATCCGCAGACGGTGGCCATCGCTGCCCCCGCTGCACTCGTCCCCGGTCAGTCGTACGACGTCCCCGTCACGATCACCAACGGCAGCGGGACAGCCGTCTCGCAGGTCGCGACCTCGCTCGGCATCACGGCGAGCGACCCCACCAAGACGGCGGGGATCACGATCACCTGCTCGACGGGTGGCGCCACCTGTCCCACGGTCAGCGAGCTGGCACCAGGAGAGTCGACGACGGCAACGTTCCACCTCAGCCTCCCGGCATCCGCCCCGACGATGGCCTACCGCCTGGTCGGGACCGGCACCCTGGAGGTGAACGGCGCACCGCGCACGGTCAGCAACTCGGTGGACATCGTCGGCACGTGCGTGACGGAGATGAACTGCGAGGCCGAGGACGGCACGCTCACCGGTGGTGCCTGCTACAAGGCGGACCACACCGGCTTCACGGGCAGTGGCTTCGTCGCCTGCTTCGACACCACGTCGTCCGGGCGGGGCGTCGCACAGAAGTTCTCGGTCGCGTCGGCCGGCACGTACACGCTGGACCTGCGCTACTCGGCGGGCCACGACGGTCCGGCGGCGAACGCCAACCGTACGGCGACGTTGACCGCCAACGGGTCGTCTCAGCAGATCTCGCTGCCGCCGACGACCAACTGGAACACCTGGGGCGTCGCGACGGTGACCCTGCCGCTCGCGGCCGGCACGAACACCGTGTCGATCGTGAAGAACGCGGGTGACAACGGCTGGTTCAACCTCGACCACCTGGTGCTCCACGCACCCATCCCGCCGGGACCGGTGGTGGCGATCTCCACGTCGTCGCGCTGCGTGGCAGGCAAGGTCGTGCTGGTCGTCACGGCGACCAACCAGGACCAGGGTTCCGCGACGGTCACGACCGTGACCCCGTACGGCACCGCCTCGTTCGGGTCGTTGGTTGCTGGTGCAAGTGCCAGCAAGGCCCTCTCCACCCGGAGTGCCAGCATCCCCGCAGCCACGGTGACCACCACCGCGACCGCTATCGGCACCTCCACCATCGCGACCCCGGTCGCCGCAGCCACCTGCGGCTGATCGGGCTCCCCACCGGCGGTGGCCCGTGACCTCACGCCAGGTCGCGGGTCACCGCCACCACCCGAACCGGCCACGACGGCCGGGTGCAGTCCTGGCAGCGATGACGCTGTCCCCCCAAGAATGGAGAAGCTCGATGAAGAGGAACAATGCACTCGCTGCGCGGCTCGCGCTCGCGACGGTCGGCGGTGTTCTGCTGGTGGGCGTCGCCGGCGCCGCGTTCGCGGACGACGAGCAGCAGTCGGATGACGTCGACGTCAACGTCGCCATCGCCCCGCTGACCGTCCCCGGCAGCCTGGCGATGACGGTCGCGGCCAACTCGACGACGCTGACGGAGGGCCAGTCCGACGACGTGACCCAGCGTCAGTTCTTCGGTGCCCTTCCAGCGGTGACCGTGACAGACACCCGCACCACGATTCCCGACGGTGCTGCGTGGGCCGTGCTCGGCCAGGCGTCGGACTTCGCGTCGACCGACAGCGGCGGCCAGCCGGACCTCTCGGCTGGTTACCTCGGTTGGAAGCCGAGCGTCGTCGATCCGGGTAACACGTACGAGGTGCTCCCCGGCGACCAGGTCGACACGATCCTCGACGCAGGACCGAACAACGTCGGTCTCGAAGGTGTCGACGGACCCGAGCTGCTCGCGATGACCCTGAACGGCTCCGCAGAGGCGCAGACCGTGGCGGAGTCGTGGACCGCGAATGCCGACCTGTTCCTCAAGGTGCCGCTGGACACGGCACCGGGTGCGTACACGTCGGTGCTCACGCTCTCGCTGTTCGAGTAGCCAGTTCGCGGACGACGCTGTGGGGTGGCAGTAGCCCCGCAGCGTCGTCTCGCGCCCGTCGAGGAGGACTATCCCGTGTTCCGCAGCTCCGCTCCGTCACCCCGTGCGCGCGCAGGCGCGTCCGTCGCCACCGCTGTGCTGTTCGGGTGGCTCCTCGTCGCACCGAGCGCGATGACCGCCGCCGCCGCGGCGGACACCGACGCGGCGACCACCTGGTCGGTGCAACCGGCCGACGCGGCCGGACCGGACGGTCGGCCATGGATCGAGCAGACGCTGGACCCGGGGCAGAGCGTCGTGGAGCACCTCGCGGTGCACAACTTCAGCGACCACGAGGTCACGTTCGGCCTGTCGGCCGCGGACGGGATCTTCAACAAGAACGGCAGGTTCAACATCCTGCCGCCTGATCAACCCTCGACCGCCGCCGGCACCTGGATCGACCTCACGGACTCGGTAGCGGTGCCGGCAGGAGGGACCGTGGTGGTGCCGTTCACCATCACCGTGCCGACGAACGCCGAGCCGGGAGATCACGCCGCCGGTGTCGCTGCCTCGATCGTGTCGGCGTCGACCGGCAAGGACGGGGACAGCGTCGGCATCGAGAGCCGGGTCGGCTTTCGCGTCATGACCAGGGTGACCGGCACCCTCAGCCCCGGCGCGACGGTCGAGAACCTCACGACGTCGTACGGCACGTCGTGGAACCCGTTCGCGCCCGGCGATCTGACCGTGGACTTCGATGTGGTCAACACGGGAAACACGCGGCTGCGGGTGACCGGGAGCGCGACAGCCGGTGGGCACGCCGTGACGTTCCCGCCGAAGGACGAGCCGCAGGAGCTGCTCGTCGGGGACACCCGGCACTTCTCGGTCGTCGTGCCCGACGTCTGGCCGACGGTCGTGGCGCCGGTGTCGGTCACCGTGGACCCGAAGGTGGTCGTCGTGGACGGCGCCGCCCCCGAGCTCGCATCGATCAGTGCCCGGACGACCGCGGTGGTGATGCCCTGGCCGCAGGTCATCGTGCTCGTCGGCATCGCCCTCATCGTCGTCGCCGTCCTGGCGCAGAGGCGCCAGGCCAGACGTAGGCTGCACGCCCTCCTCGAGGAGGCCCGCGACGAGGCGCGACGCGGCGCGCTGTCGGCCGAGCGGACGCCCTGACCAGTCAGGCGACGAGCTTCCAGGCGGTCCACGGCGTACCGGGAGCCTGGTTGCGCGTCCACCACATCGCCTGGTAGGTCCTGCCGTCGTAGACGACCATGTCGCCCGAGCTGAAGACTCGCGAGGGCGTCCAGATCGCCGTGCCGTCGGGGGCCGTCGCGAGCTCCTCCCACGAGCCGTAGGCGGTCGAGCCGGGGACCTCGCCGGAGGTCCACCACTGCGCCCGGAACACCTTGCCCGCATACGTCACGCGGTCGCCGGTGCCGTAGACCTTGCCGCGTTCCCAGGCGGGCGGTCCCGGCACTCCCTGGGCGCCCAGGCCCAGGTCGCAGGCGATCCGGCCGGTGTAGAGCGCGTGTGCCTCGCCGGGGGTGCCCGGTCCGGTGCCGTAGACGCCGTCGTCGGACCAGACGACCTCCTTGGTGCCGGCGACGCAGGTCGAGCTCGGCGCGAGGGCGAAGCCCTCGACGTTGTCGACCGGCAGGGCCGCCGGCTTGGCGTAGGCGACGTCGGGGACGACCGCGCCGGTCGAGCTCACCTTGAGCAGGGTCGAGGTGACGCCGCAGGTGTTGTCGCACAGTGCCCAGATCCGCTGCGCGTCGGCGTCGTACTGCACGTCCATGACGTGGCCCATGCCGGTGTCGGCGACGGCGACGCGATGGAACGTGCGGTCGCTGTTGAGCGCGTAGGCGTACAGCTTCCCGTCGTTCTCCAGCGCCGCGAAGTACAGCCCGGTGCCGTGCAGGGGGTAGCTGCTCGGCCGGTAGGTCGCGCCCGTCGAGCTGTCGACGAACCCGTTGGCCACGAGGTAGCTGTCCGGCACGAACGTCACGCCCTCGAACCCGAGGTTCGCCTCGGTCTTGTTGCCGGGGTGCAGCTCGGGGAACTCGGCGGTCAGGTCCCACTGGTCGGTCGCGACGAGCTGGGTGGCCGGCTGGGCGGGATCGAACCGCAGGACCGAGTTCAGCGGGATCGTGTTCGCGGCGTTGTTGCGCTCGGTCGTGACGTAGAGCGCGCCGTCCGGTCCGACCGTCATGCCCTCGGAGTCGGGCTGGTTCGTCGCCGGGTCCGTGCTCCCGGGGAAGAAGATCTCCTTGCCCGCACCCCAGCCGTTCGTCGTGTCGGGGACCCAGAGACCGCCCTGCTTCACCAGGCGGAAGACCCAGCTCTTGTTCTTCACCGAGTAGAGGACGTTCGGGTTGGTCGGGTCGAAGACCAGGCCGCTGATGTCGCGACCCTCGGGACCCGTCGAGGTCATCCACGCGCACTGCGTGTCCGCGACCGTGACGGCCGCGGAACCCGGCCAGGTGCTCGGCACGAGAGCGCCGGCCGGCGGCGTGCCGGTTCCGGACGGGGCCTCCGGCTGACAGGTCAGGGTCGAACCGCCGCCACCGGCCGGTGGCGTGATCGGCGTCTGGCAGGCGGTCGCGTTCGAGGCGCCGAAGCTCTTGGTGGCCAGCGAGACGAACGCGCCCGACCCGTCGGGGCAGCGGGCATACGCACCCGCACCGAGCGACGTCGTCTCGTCGGTGCCCGCCTGCCCCGCGGTGTACGTCACCGAGTCGACCAGCGTTCCTGCGGTCCCGTTCGGGCCGTCGGGCAGGTAGAGGAACACTCCGTCACCGCCGCTGCCCAGGCCCTTCGTCGAGGCGAGGTACACGAAGCCGTGCGCGGGGACGACGGTGGTCACGGTGCCGTCGGGCAGGGAGGCCGAGAACGGTTTCGCCGCGCTCGCGGCGCCGCTGTCGATCTGCAGCCAGCCGGCGATGCTCACGTCGACGGTTCCGTCGTTGTACAGCTCGACCGCGTCTCCGACCGGGGTGGCCGTGTTGTCGGAGGACACCTCGTTGATGCGGATGTGCGTCCACGCCGGGGCTGCCGGGGCGAAGCGGCTGGTGCCGGGGGAGCCGATGTCCCCGGTGGTCGACGCTCGCGATCCCTCGACATCGCCGACGACCGAGAGCACCCACTGCGACGCGGAGTTGGCGCCGAGCGCAGCCGCGGTCGCGGGGATGCCGGCGACGCCCTGGGTGCGCGGGCCCTTGGTGGTGCCCGTTCCCTGGTCGTTGTACGTGAGGCGGTCGACGAGGTCGGCCACCGGGTCGGGGCCGTCGAAGAGGTTGATCTCGTCGGCCCGGCCCAGGTTGGTCGTGTTGCCCGCGAGGACCTTCACACCGGCGGCCAGACCCCAGTCGCTGCGGAACGCGGCGTCGGTGGACTCGGTGAGGATCGCCGACTCACCGGCGGCGAGGGTGCCGAGCGCGTCCAACGGCACGGTGCCGGGAACTTCGCTGTCGTCGTCGAAGGACCAGCCCGCGAGGCTGACCGCGGTCGCGCCGAGGTTCGTGATCTCGACGTATTCGCCCGAGGAGTGGACCGGGTTGTACATCCACTCGGTGATCCGGACGTTCGGTGCCGCGTCGGCGTGCGCCGCGGCGGGCAGCGCGATCGCGACGGCGCTCAGGGTGGTCAGAACGGCGAGAGGCGCGACGACGCGCGAGAGTCCACGATTCACCCGGCGAGTCTTGCGAGGCCGGGCGTACGGCGGGGGGCGCACGGGTCAACGCGAGGCAAACACCTGGGGTGCCCACCCGCGCGCGCAGATCCCGGCCGCGCGTGTTTCCCGTGTGCGGCGGCCGCCGCCAGACACACCGGTGCTGACCCGTGTCAGCATCGTTCGGCCGCCCGCGTGGACGCGATACCCCAATGGTGGAACCTGCGGGTGAGAGACGCCCGAAGTGCTGGTCGGCGAGTTGTGCGGTCCGCGATCCTGCAGGCATGAACCTGCGTGTGGAGGTATCGAACGCCGACATCCTGTCGGCGAAGCGGTTGTGGCGCGCTGCGTCCGCCGCGGGTGCCGCCGAGAGCGTCGTCGAAGGGTTCCTCTCCGACTACGTCCAGCTGATCAGCGCCCAGGCGCAGCAGATCGCCGACGACTTCCGCCGGTCCCGCGCGAGCGAGACCGGCGGGGCCTGACCTACCCGCCGGCGACGACGCGCTCGAGCACCGAGCGGGCGGACTGCGCCGGACGGCCGATCAGCCGCTCGAGGGTCGGGCGCGAACCGGTCAGGCGCGCAGCACGCCGCGCACGATCGAGTCGGCCGAGTGGGCCGGGTTCCCGTCGAACTGCTCCTGCGAGACGTCGATGGTGTTGAACTCCTCGAGGTCCAACCCGGCGGGCAGGTCGAACCGGCCCGACGACCCGTCGAGCGCGCCGATGCTGATCATCCCCGTCACGTCCGACGTGGCCAACCAGACCTCACGGAACCCGTCGTCGCTCACCTCGCTCTTGTCCAGGTCGACGATCAGCACGCGACGACCGTCCGAGGACGTCTCCACGACAGCGGAACCCGTGGCGTTCCACCCCGGGAGGGGCTCGAGCGCCGCAGTCGCGACGATGTCCTGGGGTGCTTCCTGCGTCGTGCGCCACCAGACCCCGGTGCCGCCGACGAGCACACCGACGGCCGCCGCGGCAGCGACCAGCCGCCACTGGCGCGGTCCGCGGCGCGCGGAGATGTCCGTGACGGTCGCGTCCGTGGGCGCGGGGACGGGGGTCGGCTCAGCAGCCGGGGCCGCGACCGACAGGCCCAGCTCGTCGGAGATCTGCGTCCACACGTGCGGGGCGGGAGGGACCATCGGGCCCGCGTCCCGCGCGAGCTGAGCGACGTCGCGGAGGGCCGACACCTCGTCGGCGCACCGGGCGCACGTGTCGAGATGCGTGAGGTCAGATGCGCTGGCGACGGGCTCCCCGAGGGCCAGGAGGGCGAGCGTCTCGTCGTCCACGTGCGAGTCATCGAACTGCACCATCCACCTCCCATCGAGTGCGTAGCCGCGCCAGGCTCCGCCGGACGTGACTTTTCACGGTTCCGAGTGGCAGATCGAGCCGGTGGGCGATCTGGTCGTGCGTCAGGTCTTCGTAGAACGCGAGCCGCAGGATCGTGCGCTGCGGATCGCCGAGCCGGTCGAGCTCGTCGGCGACGACCACGCGGTCCACCACCCGGTCGTCGGCCGGTGCCGCGGTCAGGGTCGAGCCGTCGGTGATGGTCGCCTCGCTGATCCGCCGTTCGCGGGTGCGACGCTCGTGCGCGTCAGCGACACAGTGTCGCGCGATGCCGATGAGCCAGGCGGGCAGACGTGCCCGGTCCGGATCGAACCGGTGCCGACTGCGCCAGGCCTCCACGAACACGAGCTGGGTGACCTCTTCGGCGTCGGCGATGCTGCCGAGCGAGCGGTACGCGACCGTGTGCACGAGGGTGGACCAACGGCGGTAGGCCTCGGCCACGGCAGCCTCGTCGCCCGCGGCGAACGCACGACCCAGCTCGTCGACACCCTCGCCGTCGGGGTCCGCGCGGTGCACGCCGCTCACCGCCCGCTCCTCACTCGTCGCAACCCGGTCCGCCAGCGTCACGGCTACGCCCCCGAGGGGTCGGCCGTGACCACGACGTTGTCCGCATAGTGCCCGATGTCCTTGCGCCACTTCCCGCCACAGGTGACGAGGACGAGGCGCGGGGTTCCCGTGCGGTCGAACCAGTCTCCCACGGGAGCCCCTTCCTTCGGGACCTTCTCGACGCTGGCGACGACGAAGTCGTGCGTCACTCCGTCCGCCGTCGTCACTGTCACTGCCGACCCGACGGGGATCTTGCGCAGCTTGGCGAACTGCCCGATCCCCGTCTGCCGGCTGTCGACGTGGGCGGCCACGAGGGTCGAGCCCTGCGGGTCCGACGGGGCAGGGCCGAACTCGTACCAGCCGGCGCGGTTGGCGTCCTCGGGGATCACCATCTGGCCGTCGTCCGTCACCCCGACCGGATCGACGGGCATGTCGATGCCCACGTCGGGGATCGTGAGGTGGACCGGAGGGCTGGCGCTCGCCGTCGGTGCCGGACCGACCGTCGCGTCGTAGATCGGCACGTCCGGCACGACAGTCGTCGCCGCAGGGGACGGTGCGGACGTCGGTGTCGGTGTCGGTGCCTGCGTCGTCGGGGCGGGGTCCTGGGCGGAGCAGGCGGTGAGCAGCGTCGCACCGAGCAGGACCGCCGCTCCGGCGCGTCGCAGGCGCAGCGCAGCCCGGGAAGGGGCTCTGCTGAGCAACTTCCCGGGCCACGACTGCTCCTGCTTCGGGATCACGTGGTCGACGTCAGACCCGCTGAGCCCGGATGCGGGTCACGACGACGCCTGCGGCGCCGAGGAGCGCGAGGAACCCGAGCGCGAACGGCCAGGCCGGCGTGCCGTTGTCGGCGGCGAGGCCGAGCTCACCGGCGTTGACGCCGGACGGGGTCCCGCCGAGGCCGTCGACCACCTGAGTCGCCAGGGCGAGCGTGGCGGGGGTGGCGGTGGCGCTGCCCCAGGCGTAGACGATCGTGTTGGAGCCTTCCTTGACCACGACGTCGGCCGGGCCGAGCAGCGCGGGGGTAGTCGTACCTGCCGCGGTGACGGACGCCGAGATGGTGCCGGCCGGGAGGTTCAGCACCTGCTCGTTCGGGTTGGACAGATTGCTCACGACGGGTGCGCCGCCGACCACGATGTCGACCGCGGGAGCGGCCGCGACGTGGCGGATCGTGAGTCGGCCCTGGCCGGCTGCGACCTTGGAGGTGTCGTTGACGAAGGCGTTCAGGGCCGGGTTGCCGGAGGCGTCCAGGTTGGCGACCGCGGTGTAGTTCTTGCCGGCGTCGAGCGTGACGTTGGCCGGCCCGATGATCGGCGCACTGGCGTCCGCCGCGTCGGACGCCGTCACGGCGATCGAGTAGGTGCCCGCCGGGAGGTCGAGCGGTCCGGCCATGGAGCCGGGCGTGAAGTCGTCGAGCGTGAGCTTGCCGTTGACGTACACGTCCACGGTGACGCCGGGAACCGCGTGGAAGACGGAGAGCTGGGCGGTGTCTGCGGCCGAAGCCGGCAGAGCGGTCAGGGCCGCGAGGCCGAGGGTGCCGGCGGCGATGCCGGCCAGGAGACGAACGCGCATGGTGTGTCCTTCGGTACGGGCCGACAGAGGTACCTGCGGGCTGCCGATGTGCTGACGGACCTCCTTCCCGCCGAGGTTGTCGCTTGGATGCACCCCGGCTCGACCCGGACCTTCGTCCCGTGTTCCGACGACGTCCGCACGGAGTTCGCCGACGACGGCAAGACTCGGTGCCGTGAGCGCCCCCGCGTCGATCTCGGTCCAGGTCCGGCACCCGCTCGTCGGGTCGATGGTCTGGGCCGTCGTGCACCCGATCGGTCCGCCGCCGGCCGAGGGCGAGCCCGACGAGCGTTGGGTCTCCGTCATGGGTGAGGTCAACGGTGCCCGGCTCGACGCACCCGGCTGGGGCTACGCGCAGGTGTGGTCGACCGAGGCGCTGTGCCGGGCGCACGCCTGGTCCATGCAGTGCGTGGGCCGACGGTTCTACGAGGGGTTCGAGGTGCGACGCGTGCGCGTCGTCGGCCCTGCGTTGTTCCGGCTAGCGGGCTGACTCCGGCTTGCGGGCGGCGAGCCGCTCGATCATCCCCAGGCTGGTGCGCTCGCGCGCCTCGACCGTGAACGCCCGCTCCTGCACGCGGCGCAGCGGTCGGTGGCAGTAGCGCTCGCCCTGGAGGGGAACCGACAGGACGTCGACGAGGCGTTGCGCCACCCGCACGGGCCAGGCCGACGACTCGATGTGGTCGGCGAGCACGAGCAGTCCGCCCGGTCGCAGCACGCGTGCCAGCTCGTCGACGGCGCGGGCGGGGTCGGGGATGCTGCACAACGAGAAGGTCATGACGACGGTGTCGAACGTGCCGTCGTCGAACCCGAGCTCGCGCGCGTCGCCCTGCCGCAGGTCGGCGACCACGCCGAGGTCGGCGGCGCGCGCCCGTGCCACGGCGAGCATCGAAGGACTCCACTCGACACCGGTGAGGTCCAACCCGGAGGGGTAGTGCGGGAGGTTGAGGCCCGTGCCCAGGGCGACCTCGAGGGTGCGGCCCGTCGCGAGCCGGCACACCCACGGCCGGACGTCCGCGAACCAGCGTCGCTCGACCGCGCCCATGTCGCGGTCGTAGGTGCCCGCGCGCCGGTCCCAGGATCGCCGCAGACGTTCGTCGCGGGTGCTCATGCGATCGAGCCTAGGTTCTAGGGTGAGTTCCGGACGGAAGACGTCCGGACGAAGGGGTGGCGCATGGGCGACGACGCGAACCCGACCTCCAGGGCGCTGGTCGCGCTCGAGCTCATCCAGTCGAGCCCAGGGATCAGCGCGGAGCGGATCGGGGAGCGGCTGGGCGTCTCCGACCGGGCCGCGCGGCGGTATGTCGCCACCCTGCGCGAGGCCGACATCCCGATCGTGTCCGTCCGCGGGCCGTACGGCGGGTACCGCGTGGGCCGGGGTCTGCGACCACCACCGCTCGTGTTCACCTCCGCCGAGGCGCTGGCGCTCGTGATGGCGGTGCTCGACGGGCACCACGACGCCGACGACGTGACCCAGCCGGTCGGCACCGCGCTCGGCAAGATCGTGCGCTCCCTGCCCGAGTCGGTCGCCGCGCCGGTGCGTGCCGTCCGGGACGTCGCCGCGCCGGCACCGGACCGGGCGGCGGCGCGCCCGGACCCGACGGTCGCCACGGCGCTCGTCCAGGCGTGCTCGGCGCGCGTGCGCGTGCGGCTGACCTACCGGTCCGAGAGCGGGAACTCGTGGCAGCCGGAGGTCGAGCCATGGGCGGTCGTGGTCCGGCACGGCCGCTGGTACCTGCTGTGCCACTCCCCGGCCTCCTCCGCTCGGCGGGCCTACCGGGTCGACCGGGTCGCTGCGGTCGAGGTGCTCGCCGAGACGTTCGCGCCACCGCCGGACCTCGACCCGGTAGCGGAGCTCGAGGCGCACCTGCCGAGGGTTGGGACTACGCGGTGGACGTCGTCGTCGAGGCCCCCGCGCACCGGGCACTCGCGTGGCTGCCGCGCGATCTCGGCCGGATCGAGCCGATCGACGGGTCGTCGTGCCGGCTCCTCGGGAGCACGAGCGACCCACCCTGGTACGTGAGTCGACTGGCGAGCGTCCCGGTGCCGTTCCATGTGCTGGGCGGTCCGGAGCTGCGCGCCGTCGTGCGCTCGGTCGGGATGCGGATGCTCGCGGCGTGCGACCAGGACGACACGACGTCGAGGGTGTAGGCACGACACCGTGGAGGCCTTCCGGGACGGTGAGCTGCTCTGGCGTGAGCGGATGTCGACGAGCACGCGGGTCACGGGTTGGCTCGGGGTCGCGCTCGGGCTGGTCGGGGCGGGCGTCGGTGTGGCGCGCGGGGCTCCGGTGGTGGTCGTCGTCGGTGTGCTGCTGATCGCGTTCAGCCTCGTGGGGTCGCTGCTGCCCGTGGTCGAGGCGCGGTCGACCGGGATCTACGTGCGCAACGTGCTGCGCGAGGTCTGGGTGCCATGGGCCGCGGTGGTCACGATCGTTCCGAATACGCGCGTGAACGTGATCCTCGACGGCGGCCAGGTGGTCGGCGTGTGGGCCGTGCAGCCCGGCGGGGCCAGCTATCTGGGCGCGCGGTCGCGGATCGACGTCGTCGCCGAGCGGCTCAGGGACGCCTGGAACGAGGTCGGGACCGGTCAGGGCCCTGGGGTGGTCGTCCGACGGCTGGCTCGACCCTGGCCGGGGTAGCTCCCGATCATCCCGGGGGCAGTCGCAGCTGGATCCCGTGCACGTCCACGACGGCCGGCCACCGGTCCAGATAGGCGAGCGTCTCGTCGTCGAAGTAGTTCCCGCGCGTGCGCGCCAGGACCATCGCGTCCCCGGACGTCAGGTAGGCACGCGCGTCGCGCTGCCACTGCTGGTTGTCGATCCGTTCGACGCGCGCGCCGGTCGCGTCCGTGTGGCCCGCGTCGTAGGTCTGGCCGGACAGGTCCACCGCGACGTCGCAGCCCTGGTCCAGGTTGCGCGAGAGGACGTCGAGGAGCGCGAGCGCCGTGGGGGCGTCGGCCTGGACACAGCCGGTGGGCAGCCGGGCGGACATGTCGGCGGCGGGAAAGTCGACCAGCGGCACGTCGCGCAGCGCACCCATGACCAGCCCGAACGACACGCACGCGAGCACAGCGACGGGCACGCGCGTCCGGTCGGGGATCGAGGCGACGCCCGCCGCGAGCACGAGAACCAGCGCGGGGGCCGTGTACGCGGCGTAGTGCGGCAGGTAGGAGGGGGAGAGCAGAAGCACCGCACTCTGCGTCCCGAGCATGGCGACCCAGAGGCGTCCGCGCTTGCGTCGCCAGGCAAGCACGCCCGCCGTGACGACGAGCGCGCAGACCGCGAGCAGGAGCAGGTGCCGGTGCGACTCGTCCTCCGTGAGCGCGGTGACGTTCACCCCGGTCATGCCTTCGAGCCGGATGCTGGCCGGCACGCCGTCCCGCGGCCGACCGACCTGGTCGAGCACGACGTAACGGAACATCGACGACCCCGCCGAGACCGCGAACGGCAGGACGACCGCGACGACGACGGCACCGGCGGCCAGCGTCGCCCGCAGCGCAGGACGCCAACCGCGGACCACGAGCTGCCACACGAGCACGACGAGCACGGGCACGACGTCCCAGATCTTCACGACGACACCCAGGCCGAGCACCGCCCCGCCCGCCCAGGTCCACCAGGAGCGCGCACCGGCGTCTGCCGAGCGCAGGAGCAGCACGACCCCCCCGAGCAGCGTCACGGTGCCGAGAGGTTCGAGCAGGGTGAGCCGGTCCGCATAGGCGGCGGCCGAGGCGACCGCGTAGAGCACGCCGCCGACGACGGCGGCGGCCGTGCCCCAGCGCCAGGCGATCCGCGTGACGAGGGCCGCGCTCGCGGCGCCCACGAGCATGAAGCCGATCCGCGCCGCGACGAGCGCGTCTGAGTCGCTCATGACGTGCGTGAGGGCGGCGAACGGCGAGAGCGCGAGCGTCACGCCCGGAGGGTGCAGGAACAGGAAGTCGCGGTAGGGCAGCTGTCCGTGCACGAGCGCGACCGCCGAGGCGAAGTACACGCCGTCGTCGTAACCGTGGTACCCACGCACCCCCGGGCTGCCGCCGACGACGTTCCATCGCACCACGAACGCGAGGAGCGCGGCGCCGGCAGTGATCAGCCAACCGAGCGTGCGGGCGGGGATCGTGGGCAGCGCGAGGCGCGCGGCGGGTGCCGCGGGACGGGTGGTGAGGTCGACGGCCAACGCGGGGCTCCAAGACGCTGGGTACGGGGGGCGCGCCGTTGCGGCTCAATTCTCGCACCCGGAGCGTCGGGCCCCGATCAGCGCAGCAGGAGGCGCACCCAGGAGTCGCCGAGCCAGTCGCCGTACTCCTGCGGCGTCCACGACCGCTGCCCGACGAGCTGCGTGTAGAGCTCAGGGGAGTTGGTTGCCCAGATGATGTCCGCCGCGCGGTCGACGTCGACGGCGAGCTGCCCGGTGGCCTCGAGCTCGGCGGCGAACCGGCGCATGTTCGCGGCGCGACGCTCCGTGACCGTGTGCCACAGGTCGGCCAGCAGTGGTTCGGCCGGTGCCGCGGCCTGCAGGGCCGTGACCAGCGGCGCCAACCGACCGTGCAGCGCGGGCAGCGCAGCGGCGTACGTGCGGAGCTTGGCCTCGGCCGACGTCTGGGCCTGGATGCGCTGGACGTAGTCGCGATCCTCGGCGTCGACGGCTCGGTCCTGGCCCGAGATCGCGGTCTCGATGAGCAGGAGGAAGAGGTCGGGCTTGCGTCCGACGAGCTCGTACACCGTGTCGACCGCGGCTCCGGCCTCGCGCGCGACCCCGGCCATCGTCGTGCGGACGTAACCGTTGGCCAGGAACTGTCGGCGGGCGGCCACCAGGATGCGTTCGCGACGCTGCTGGGACGCCCGCTCGCGAGCGCTGTTGTCGTAGCTGCGGCCCTTGACCCCTGGTGGCATGAGATCTACCGTACTTCTATCCGAAAGACATTCGGAGGAAATGGGAGCGTGTCATGTACGCCTTCGAGCAGGATGTGCCGATCGACGCGGCGATCTACGCGCGGATCATGGCCGAGCTAGGTGACGAGACCCCGGAAGGCTTCGTCCTGCACGTGGCCCTCGCTCGCGAGGACGGGCACCTGTCCTACCTCGACGTCTGGCGGACGAGAGAGGACTGCGACCGGTTCACCGAGTCCCGGCTGCACCCGGTGGTCGGGGCGGCGCTCGCCGCGGCCGGGGTGCACGTCGCGGACGAGCCGCCCCGCCGCGAGGTCGACGTGGTCGACGTGTGGCTGGCAGGCCTCCCGCGCCCTGCCCTGACCTGACCCGGCGCCTCACCGCGACCGCCTGCCCGGCTAGGGTGGGCGCGCTCGACGACGAGGGGGAGCGCGCATGGACAGGCCCTGGCTGGATGCCACCCGTACGCCCGCGGACCGCGCCGAGCTGCTGCTCGCGCAGCTCACGCTCCCGGAGAAGGTGGGCCAGCTGCACCAGCCGGCCAACGTGAGCGCCGTCGACGACGCGGACGCCCTGCGTGCGGGCCGGATCGGCACGTCCCTGTCGGCCAGCGGCGCGACCGCGGGCAACGTGCGCGACGAGGGAGTGGCGGTCCGGGCGGTCAACGCGGTCCAGCGGATCGCGGTCGAGGAGTCCCGGCTCGGGATCCCGCTGCTCATGGCACGCGACGTGATCCACGGGCACCGCACGGTGTTTCCCATCCCGCTGGGCCAGGCGGCGACCTGGGACGCCGGGCTCGTGCAGCGCGGCGGTCGGCTGGCGGCCATCGAGGCCAGCTCGGTGGGCATCGGCTGGACCTTCGCGCCGATGATGGACATCACCGGCGACCACCGCTGGGGCCGGGTCGCCGAGAGCCTGGGCGAGGACCCGGTGCTCGCCGGGCGGCTGGCCGCCGCGACGGTCCGCGGCCTGCAGGGCGACGACCTGTCCGCCCCCGACGCGATCGCCGCCTGCGCCAAGCACTACGTCGGCTACGGCCTCGCCGAGGGCGGTCGCGACTACAACTCCGTGACCGCCGGGGAGAACAGCCTGCGCAACCTGCAGCTGCGCCCGTTCCACGACTGCGTCCGCGCCGGCGTGGCGACCGTCATGTCGAGCTTCAACGACATCGACGGCGTCCCGGTGCACGCGAACCGGCGGTACCTGCGCGACATCCTGAAGGACGAGTGGGGGTTCGACGGCGCGATCGTCAGCGACTGGGACGGCGTCGGCGAGATCGTCCAGCACCGGGTCGCGGCCGATGCGGCCGACGCGGCCCGCCAAGGCCTCGAGGCCGGCGTCGACATGGACATGGTCTCCGGCGTCGTATCTGGCACACCTCGAGTCGCTGGTGTCGTCCGGCACCGTCGCTGCCGAGCTGCTCGACGACGCGGTGCGCCGGGTGCTCACCCTGAAGTTCCGCTGCGGGCTCTTCGAGCACCCGTACACCGACGAGGGGCTCGAGGCGCAGGTCGCGGGTTCCGACGAGCACCGGGCCGCGGCGCGTGCGACGGCAGCGGCGTCCCTGGTGCTGCTGAAGAACGACGGCATCCTGCCTCTGACCGCCGGTTCCGACGAGCGCATCCTGTTCACGGGACCGCTGCTGGACGCGACCGACGCCCTGTTCGGCACGTGGACCCTCGACGGCCGCGCCGAGGAGGTCGTGTCGATCGCGGCGGGCCTGGCCCCGCACACCGGCCCCGGAGCGCGCTCGGTGCCCTGGACGCACAGCGACCAGGTGCTCCAGGCGGCTCGAGAGGTCGACACCGTCGTGGCGTTCGTCGGCGAGCACCCCGTGCGGTCGGGCGAGGCGAACTCGATCACCACGCTCGACCTCCCGGTGGGTCAGCTCGAGACCCTGCAGGCGATCGAGGCGGTCGGTGTCCGGCTGGTGGTCGTCGTGCTGGGCGGTCGCGCGCTGGCGGTCGAGTGGATCGCCGAGCACGCCGATGCGGTCCTGTACGCCTGGCACCCGGGTTCGGAGGGCGGCAACGCGATCGCCGACGTGCTGTTCGGCGCCGTCGGGCCGCGCGGTCGGCTCCCGATCACGCTGCCGAGGTCGGCCGGCCAGCAGCCGCTCGTCTACAACCACCGTTCGACCGGACGACCCGATCGCGCCGGCGCAGGACGCGACGTTCGGGCGCTACCAGGACAGCCTCTCGTCGCCGCTGTACCCGTTCGGGTTCGGGCTGACCTACGGATCGGTCGCGTACTCGGGCGTCACGGTCTCGGTCGGCACGGCGATCACCGCCTCGGTCTCGGTGACCAACTCCGGCGAGCGGGCGTGCACCGAGGTGGTGCAGCTCTACGTCCGCGACGAGGTTGCCGCCGTCACGCGTCCCGTCAAGGAGCTCGTGGACTGGGCCGTCGTGGACCTCGCACCGGGCGACTCGCAGCACGGTCGAGATCACCGTCGAGACGCGACCAGCTCGGCTACTACGGACCGGACGGGCGGCACCGCGTCGACCCGGGTGCGTTCGCGCTCTGGATGGCGCCCGACTCGGAGAGCGGTGAACCGGTGGCGTTCACGCTGCCGTGAGCCTCAGTGGGTCGAGGTGAGGTGCCGCGCACGGCGCGGTGCCGGCACAGCGGACAGCACCGGCGCCGGGAGCCGCCGCTCGAGCTCGTCGACGACGGCCCGCCAGCAGCGCTCGGCCTGGCGGAGCTGCGTCGAGACGTCCTCGGGACCGATGTGGCCGACGCTGCCGAGCCCGTCGGCGGAGTCGAGGGCGTCGAGGCCGCGTTCGATCGCCTGCTTGGACGCCCAGTAGCTCGTCGAGTCGCGCGACGGCGCCGGCGTCATGACCTCGAGCGCCGCTGCGGCGTCATCGAACAGCGAGCGGACCAGAGCGATCGCGTGCGGCCGCTCGCCGAGTGACATCTGGTCCGCGGCGTGTGCCACGGCGCTGACGATCGTCGACTGTGCGAGGTGCTCCACGGTGCTGCGCAGGGCGTCCGGGCTGACCTGCATCTGCAGCAGGAGCACGACGGTCCGGCCGAGCAACGTCTCGTTGCGCGCGCGCGTGATCCGCTGCCTCTCGGCGACCTCGCGGGCCTCGTTCTCGGCGCGCAGCGCGTCCGCGAGGGCCTCGCGGTCCCGGCGCTCGATCTCCAGTCGGGCCGCGGTCGAGTGCCGCGCGACGATCTCCGTCGCGGCGCGCACCTGGCGGGCGCTCTCGGCCTGTGCCTTGAGCACGAGGTCCGTCGCGCACTGGTTCACCGGCGACGCATACCCGGAGTCCGTGTAGCCGAAGAGCGCCACCCGGTGCTCCTCGGCGTACAGCACCGCGACCTTGGTGAACCCGGACCGGGAGTAGAAGGCGGCGACGGTCGCGCCGGCGGCGACGCGGAGGCTCTCGACCTCGGTCCGCTCCACCGCGCTGCGCTGGTGCTCGACGCGACCGGAGAAGTCCGCGCCGAGAGATCGATCGCCTGGTCCGGGTTCGCCTGCGGATCGAGGTTGACCCGGACGTCGATGAACGCCAGGACGGTCCGGGCGTGCCGCTCGGCGAAGTGCTCGGCGTCGCGCCACTGCGGGTTCTTCACCACCTGGTTCACGTCCACCTCCTCGCGTCGTCGAGAACGAGCCCCATCGTCATCGGTCCACGCTAGGCGCTCGCCCAAGCCCAGCGCTCGGACCGTTGGAGTGACCCACGCCAGGACAATTCGACGGCGCTTCGGGCGAATGCCCCGATCAGGGCGTCGCACGTCATTCGTTCGTGGTGGCAAGGTGGCGTCATGACGGCACGTTGGCCCGACTTCGCCCCCGCCCTCGACCGCGCGACGTCACCACACCCGAGAGTGGCTCATCGTCGCTGCACGATCGACCGGTGCATCCCCGGGCGAGCGGCTGCGGAGCTCGGCTTCGGCGGACCCGCTCCCGGACGGTCCGACCGACCCGGCCGAGGTCATCGACGAGCTCGCGGTGGGATCGAGCCCGGGTTGATGAGCATGCCGTCGGGGCGGTTCTTCGGGTGGGTGATCGGCGGGTCGCACCCGGCGGCGCTCGCGGCCGACTGGCTCACCGGCGCGTGGGACCAGAACTCGGCGATGCGGTACGCGACACCCGGCACCGTCGCGGTCGAGGACGCGGCCGCGGCGTGGCTGCTCGACCTGCTCGGGCTCCCGGCGACGGCCGACGTCGGGTTCGTCACGGGTGCCACGATGGCGAACTTCACCGGCCTCGCCGCAGCCCGGCAGCAGGTGCTCGCCGACGCAGGCTGGGACGTGAACGTCGACGGGCTGACCGGTGGCCCCCGCGTCCGCGTCCTGGTCGGCGAGGAACGGCACGGCACCCTCGACCTGGCGCTGCGCTACCTCGGGCTCGGCGTCCCGACGACCGTGCCCGCGGACGACCAGGGCCGGATCCTCGTCGACGAGCTCGCGCACGCGCTCGCGCAGGACTCGGGGCCGACGATCGTGTGCCTGCAGGCCGGGAACCTGCACTCGGGCGCGTTCGACCCGATGGCCGACGCGATCGAGGTCGCCCACGCGCACGGCGCCTGGGTGCATGTGGACGGTGCGTTCGGGCTCTGGGCGGCCGCGTCACCGCGGCTGCGCCACCTGACGGCGGGTCTCGGCGGAGCGGACTCGTGGGCCACCGATGCCCACAAGACCCTCAACGTCCCCTATGACTGCGGCGTCGCCGTGGTGGCCCGGCCCGAGCCGCTGCGTCGCGCGTTCGGCATGCAGGCGTCGTACTTCGCGGCCTTCGCGGGCGCCGGGGACCCGCAGGAGAAGGTGCCCGAGCTGTCCCGCCGGGCGCGTGGGGTGTCGGTCTGGGCGGCCCTGCGCTCGCTCGGGCGCTCCGGCGTCGAGGACCTGGTCGACCGGCTCGTCCTGCGCGCCCGGCAGCTCGCCGACGGCCTCGCGGCGATCGAGGGCGCGGAGATCCTCAACGACGTGGTGTTCACCCAGGTCTCCGTCGCGTTCGGTTCCGACGAACGCACGAAGCGCGTCGGTGAGGCGTTGATCGCCGACGGGGGCACGTGGATGTCCGGGTCGCGCTGGCAGGGCCGCGACATCCTGCGCGTCTCGGTGAGCAACTGGTCGACCGACGAGGAGGACGTCGCCCGCTCGATCGAGGCGGTCCGGCGGGCGGTCGCCGCAGCAGGCTGACCGCGCGGGCTCTACGGTCCGTCCGGGGTCTGCAGCGGCGGGGCCGAGGGCGGCTGCGCCGGACCGGGCGCAGGCGGGAACGGGAACCCGGCCGGACCGGGGCCGCGCATCGCGCCGACCGGGACCCGCGGCTGCTGGCCAGGAGCACGCGGGGGCTTGGGGTGCGTCCGCCGGTAGCGCCGGACCAGGACGAGGACGGCCCAGGTGATCAGCGCGGCGATCACGAGCCAGGGGAGCAGGACGCCGAGCACGATGACCAGGGCCTGGACCACGTTCACGAGCGCGTTCCAGCCGGAGACCAGACCGTCGAAGAATGAGTCCGGCCCGGCGGTCCCCAGCGGAGGCGGCGCCAGCTCGGGGCCGTAGAGCGCGATGTTGAGCGTCGAGAGCGCGACCTGCTCGGAGAGGCGCGCCCGCTCGCTCTTGAGCTGCTCGAGGTTCGTCTGCCGCTCGGAGAGCGCGCCCTCGGCGGCGATGATGTCGGCGCTGGTCGTCGCCTTGGCGAGCAGGTCGGACATCCGGGTGACCGAGATCTCCAGGCCGGCGATCCGGGCGTCGAGGTCCTGCGCGGCACCCGTCACGTCCTGTGCGGACAGGTTGATCTCGTCCACCGTGCCGAGCGTGCGCAGCTCGACGACGGCCGCGCTCACCTCGCTGGCCGGGAGGCGGATCGTCAGCTCGGCGGTGCCGACGTCCTGCGCGGTCGCGGCGTGCTCCGTGCGGTTGTCGACCCGGCCGCCGGCCTTCTCGGTGAGCTCGACGATCGCCTCGGCGGACTCCTGCGGGCTCTTCGACGGTCATGCGGATGTCGCCGGTCTGGATGACCTCGCGATGCGCGTCGTCGGTGGTCGATGCGAACTCGCCGTCCGCGGGTGCACCGGCGTCGGGCGCAGCTGCGCCGCCGGCCTCCTGCTGCGGCGCGCTGTCGCTGGCGCCGCTGTCGCCCGCGCTGCACCCGGCGAGCAGGGCGCTCAGGGAGAGCACGGCCGCGATCCCCAGGGCTGCGCCCCGGGCGCGGCGGTCGGTTCTGGCGTCTCGTCGTCATGGCGCGAACGTAGGGGAGCGGCGTCGGCCGTGGGTGGGTGTGGTGTCAATCGTGACCGCCGACGCCCCGAAGAGTCGCAATCGTGACCGGCTCGTGGCCGGAACAGATGCTGGACAGGCGTCCGACCTGCACGTCTGCCGTGCGCGTCAGAGCCGATACGCGTGCGCGGTCCACAGGTGCACGGCGGCGAACGCGCGCCAGGGCCGCCACCGCTCGGCCAGGCGTTCGACCGCTCGCTGGTCCCCGACGCCCAGCGCCCGGCGCAGGACGAGGTCGCCCGCGGGCATCGCGTCCCGGTCGCCGAGAGCGCGCAGGGCGAGGTAGTCGACGGTCCAGGCGCCGATCCCGGGCAGCGCGAGCAGCCGCGCGCGGACCTCGGCGCGGTGCCGTGCGCGTCGTCGGCGCGGCCGGGAGGGTCGAGCAGACAGTCCCTCCGTGCTCGCGACGGCCAGCGCGTGCACCGTCCGAGCGCGGGCATGGGTGATCCGCACGACGCCCTGCAGCTCGACCGGGTCCACGGACGCGATCCGGCTCGCCGACGGGTAGGCCAGCAGGCCGCCAGGGCCGGGCGTCCCGTACGCGGCGGCGAGCCGACCCCCGAACGTCCGCGCAGCGGCGAGCGAGACCTGCTGACCGAGCACGGTGGTGATCGCGGCCTCGAACCCGTCCGGGTGACCGAGGATGCGCAGCGACGGCCGGGCCGTCACGAGCGGGCCGAGCACGGGGTCGTCGGCCAGGTCGTCGACCACCCGCGAGAGGTCGTCGGCGAGCCCGAACCACCGGTCGGCCAGGGCGGTGAGCGCCTCGGGAGACCCGGTCGAGGCGCGCAGCGTCACGGTGTCCGGCATCAGCTCCACCTCGACGAGGGCCTGGGCTCCCTCCAGCATCGACGAGCCGTCGGACGGATCCCTGCGGCGTGACCTCGTCGACCCCGGGGACCGCGTGCGCGACGAGCGAGGCGATCGCTGGCGCGGGATCGAAGGGGCATCGGACCGTCACGCTCGAGCTCATGGTGGGAGACAGGGTAGTCGGCCGAAGATTTTACATGTCTCACGGTCTGCTCATGGTCCAACCTCGTCCGATGTGTGGGAGGGTGAGAAGCACTGCAGCCGACCTTCCCGGGCCACCCCGGTGGATCGGCTCCAGGGAGATCTGAACCGCGTTGCCGAGGGCCATGGCGAGAGCTGGGCCGCCCGTGAGGGTTCAGGGAGCGCGCCACGCCTCGTGCCGGCGAGACGCCTCTCCGGTAGCCCCGTCCCCGTCCAGGGGACGGGGCGCCTCGATGTCTCCGGCCCGACGAAGGGGTCTGCGCCGAACTTGCCTACGCTGGCCGTGTGTCCCCGCTCTCGATGACCCCGCTGCCCTTCGCCACGGCCGATGACTCGGTCGGGCACGACGTCCAGGGTGTCGTGGTCCCGGTGCTCGCGATCCTCGTCGCGATCGTGCTCGCGTACGTGCTCGCGACGCTGCTCGCGGCCCTCGTCGGCCGGATCGCGCGCAGGTCGCCCGTCGCGGCCGACCTGAGCCGTCGATCGCGCCGGCCGCTGCGGGCCGTGCTGCTGGTGGTCGCGATCTGGGTGGCGCTGCTGCTCAGCACCGATCAGGCGCACTGGCGCACGCAGGCGGTGCACGTGCTGCTCATCGCCCTGATCATCACGATCACCTGGCTGATCGGGAGCCTGGCGTTCGTGCTGGAGGACGCCGCGTTCCAGAAGTACCGGATCGACGTCGCGGACAACTCGCGTGCGCGGCGGATCCGGACGCAGGTGCAGGTCCTACGTCGGATCACGGTCGCGATCCTCGTGCTCTGCGCCATCGCGGGCATCCTGCTGACGTTCCCGTCGGCCCGCGCGCTGGGCGCGAGCCTGCTGGCCTCGGCCGGCGTGATCTCGATCGTCGCCGGTCTGGCCGCCCAGAGCTCGCTGGCCAACATCTTCGCGGGCCTGCAGCTCGCGTTCACCGATGCGATCCGGGTGGACGACGTGGTCGTCGTCGACGACCCAGTGGGGCCGGATCGAGGAGATCACGCTCACCTACGTCGTGGTGCACATCTGGGACGACCGGCGGCTGATCCTGCCGTCCACGTACTTCACGACGACACCCTTCGAGAACTGGACCCGGCGCGCGGCCGACCTGCTGGGCACGGTCGAGCTCGACCTCGACTGGGACGTGCCCGTCGAGCAGATGCGCGCCGAGCTGGCCCGGCTGCTCGACCACACCGACCTGTGGGACCGGCGCGTCGGGGTCCTGCAGGTGACGGACGCGGTCGGCGGGCATGTGCGGATCCGTGCGCTGGCCAGTGCCGTCGACGCCCCGACGCTGTTCGACCTGCGCTGCTACGTGCGCGAGGGGCTCGTCGGCTGGCTGCAGGACGTCGCACCGCAGGCGATGCCACGGACGCGCTGGGAGGGTTCGGCGCCGGTCTCCGCCGAGACGCGCCGGACCCGTCGCGACGAGGCGACGTCCCGCCCGACGCCGCTGCCCCCGCCCGGCGACTGGTCCGGCACCGCCGACGACAACGGCACCGCCAACGACACGATGACGATCACGACCGGGAGCAACGACGCCCGGCTGTTCACCGGCAGCATCGATGCGATCGAGCGGTCGCGGCACTTCTCCGGGCCGGGCAAGGACGTCATCGACGAGCGGGAGCAGTCGGCCGAGGAGCACGGGGACGGCCGGGGCTGAGGACTCCCGTGACCATCGAACCGGTCTCGGTCGACGTGCTGGTCGACCGGGTCGTCGCCGCGGTGCTGGACGCAGGCCCCGGCCGCGTGCGGGTGATCGTCGACGGCGCACCGCCCACCCTGCCCGCCTGACCTCGCCGACGCCCTCGTCGGACCGCTGCGCGCGGCCGGCCGGGCGGTGGTGCGGGTGCACGCGGACGACTTCCTGCGGCCCGCGTCGCTGCGGTGGGAGTTCGGGCGGTACGAGCCGGACGCCTACCTCGAGGACCGGCTCGACCTGCGCGCGCTCGGACGAGAGGTGCTGGACCGGTTCGCCGACGAGGGTCGCTACCTGCCGACGCTCTGGGACGCCGACCGCGACCGGGCGACCCGGGAGCCGTACGCCGCAGGCCCCGGACGGTGCGGTGCTCGTGCTTGACGGCGGCCTCCTGCTCGGCCGCTGGCTCGGGCACGAGCTCGCCGTGCACCTCACCCTGCGGGCGGCGTCGTTGGAGCGGCGGACCCCGCCGCAGGACCGCTGGACGCTGCCCGCGTTCGCGCGCTACGACGCGGAGCTGCTGCCGATGGCCGCGCCCGACCTCGTCGTGCACGTCGACGACCCGCGGCATCCGGCGCTGGAGGTCAACGGAGATCCGCGGTGACCCACGACCTCAGGGTCCCGTCTCTGCCGTCGCCTGGGACTCACGGGAGGACGATGTTGAACGCCGGGTCCGTCGTGTCGAGCGAGCCGAGCAGTGTGGTCCAGCGCGATCCGTCACCGCTGACCTCGCACGGAGCCGTCGGCGACGAGCGCATCGAACGCTCCCGGCACGAGCGCCGCACGGATGAAGGAGACCCGATCAGCGGTCAGGGTGGCATCGGGCACCGTCGTGTCGTGCTCGCCGGCGACCTCGTACGACAAGACGCCGTTGCTCAGCCGCGCGCGGTAGGTGGTGCCGTCGACCGTCCAGTCGACGACGAGCGCCTCGTCCCACGAGCTCCGGCCCGTTCACCCGGATCGCGAGGGCGTCGAACACCTGCCCGATTCCGAGCGCGGCAAGGATGTCCGGCGACGCGCTGGCGGTCGGGGTGCCGAAGTTCCCGTCGCGCAGCTCGGTGGCACCGGACAGGAAGAAGTTGCGCCACGTACCGTTCTCGGCCCCGTAGCCCAGCTGGGTGAAGGCCGCGGCTTGAAGCTCTTGGGCGGCGGCGTGGTCGGGGTTGGCGAAGAGGACGTGATTCAGGACGGTGACCACCCAGCGCAGGTCGCCGGCGTCGAACGACTCCCGGGCCTTCGCCACGACGGCCTCCGCGCCGCCCATGAACTCGACGTACCGGACCGCGGACTCGACGGGTGGGTGCTCCCACAGGTGTGCCGGGTTGCCGTCGAACCAGCCCAGATACCGCTGGTAGACCGCCTTGACGTTGTGATTGACGGACCCGTAGTAGCCGCGGGTGGCCCAGCTCTGCTCGAGCGCCGGTGGCAGGACGATGGCCTCGGCGATCTCGCTGCCGACCATTCCCTGGTTCAGCATCCGCAGCGTCTGGTCGTGCAGATAGGCGTAGAGATCGCGCTGCAGCGACAGGTACTCGACGAGCTCCTCGGTGCCCCACGTCGGCCAGTGGTGGGAGGCGAACACCACGTCGCTGCGGTGCCCGAACAGGGAGATCGACTCGGTCAGGTACCGGGACCAGATGTGCGGGTCGCGCACCACCGCGCCACGCAGGGTGAGCAGGTTGTGCAGCGTGTGGGTCGCGTTCTCCGCCATGCAGAGGGCTCTGGACGCGGGAAAGTAGAAGTTCATCTCGCTCGGCGCTTCCGTGCCGGGTGTGAGCTGGAAGACGATCTCGACGCCGTCGATGGTCTCGGTCTGCCCGGTCGAGGTGATGTCGAGCGTCGGCGGGATGAGCGTGACCGTTCCCGCACTCGTCGTCTGCCCGAGGCCCGCACCGACCTGGCCAGCGGCCCCCTTGGCGAGCGCCGCCCCGTACATGTACCCCGCGCGGCGGCTCATCGCGGTACCTGCGTAGACGTTCTCGGCGACGGCCGGCTCCATGAACCCGGCCGGCGCGATGATCTGGCAGCGGCCCGCGTCGACCTCCTCGACCGAGGTGACGCCCTTGACGCCGCCGAAGTGGTCGACGTGCGAGTGCGAGTAGATCACCGCGACGACAGGTCGGTCGCCGCGCTGTCCGCGGTACAGCGCCAGTGCCGCCGCCGCGGTCTCGACGGAGATCAGCGGGTCGACGACGATCACGCCCGTCTCGCCCTCGACGAACGTGATGTTCGACAGATCGAGGCCACGTACCTGGTAGATCCCAGGAACCACCGCGTACAGACCAGCCCGCGCGACGAGGCCGCTCTGTCGCCAGAGGCTCGGGTGGACGGTTCCGGGGTTCTCGCCCTCGAGAAACGCATAGGCCCCGCTGTCCCAGACCACGCGGCCGTCGGCGGCCAGCACCTGCGCAGCAGTCGGCGGGACGAGGAAGCCGCGGCTGGCCGCTGCGGTGTCACCCTCGTCGGAGAACGGGAGGCTGGTACGGGCGGCCGCGTGGGACGCAGCGACGGCGGGCTGACGGCGTCAGGCATGGTGAGACTCCTCCGAGGGTTCGCCCCAACCTATGCCCGGGATGCTGGCGGGATTGACCTCACGTCTGCTGGCGGCTAGAGCGTCTACCTGTCGAGAGGTCGCGGGCCGGTCGAGTCGGTGGATGGGGTCAGGATGGGCACCATGGCGGAACAGGACGGGCAGGCCTTCGAGGCGCGGCCGACACCCGCATCACGCATGCCGTGGTGCCCACGCCGCTCGGCCCGACCACGCTCGTCGCGCACGACGGGCGGCTCAGCGCGCTGCTCCTGCCCGACTGCGAAGTACGCGCCCGCGCAGGGACCGTTCGGGGAGCGAGACGACGACGGGTTCGACGAGGTCCGCACGCAGCTCGACGAGTACTTCGCGGGCGAGCGCACGGTGTTCGACCTGCCGCTCGCACTGGTCGGCACACCGTTCCAGGTGCGGGTGTGGGAGGGACTGCTGCAGATCCCGTACGGACAGACGTGGTCGTACGGCCAGCTCGCCCGGTCGATCGGGCTCGACCCGCGCACGTCCTCGCGGGCCGTCGGCGCTGCGAACGGTCGCAACCGCATCGCGATCGTGGTCCCGTGCCACCGCGTGATCGGCGCGAACGGCGCGCTCACCGGGTTCGCGGCCGGCCTCGACCGCAAACGGTCCCTGCTGGAGCTGGAGCACGGCGCGCCGGATCTGCTGTTCTGACCTGCACGGGCGAGGCTGACCTGCGAGGCTCGTGCCCATGAGGGTCGTCGTCGTGGGCGCGAGCGGGAACGTCGGGACGGCCGTGCTGCGCCGGTTCGCGGCCGACGAGACGGTGACGTCGGTGGTCGGGGTCGCGCGTCGGGTACCCCTGGGTCCGCCGTACGAGCAGGTGACCTGGGCGCCGTACGACGTCGCCGATCCGCACGCACCAGCGGACCTCGCGGAGACGTTCGCCGGCGCCGACTCCGTGGTCCACCTCGCGTGGGCCCTCCAGCCGAGCCACGACCGCAGCCTGCTGCATGCGGTGAACGTCACCGGTACGCGGCACGTCCTGGATGCCGCCCGCCGCGCGGAGGTCCCGCACGTCGTCGTCGCCTCGTCCGTCGGCGCCTACTCGCCCGGCCCGGACGACGTGCCGCGTGGCGAGGGCTGGGCCACCCGTGGCGTGCCGTCCTCCTCGTACAGCGTCGACAAGGCGGCCGTGGAGCGCGTGGCAGACGAGTTCGACGACGACCTGATGATCACCCGGCTGCGGCCGGCTCTCGTCTTCCAGCGCGACGCCGGGCAGCAGATCTCGCGCTACTTCCTCGGCCCCTGGGTGCCCAAGCGCGCGCTCGACGGACACCTCGCCGCGCTGCCCTGGCCCACCGGGTTGCGGCTGCAGACCATCCACGCGACCGACCTCGCCGCAGCCTGCCGCGAGGCTGTGGTCCGCCGGGTGGTCGGCCCGTTCAACCTCGCCGGGCCCGGAGTGCTCCGCGGGCAGGACGTCGCCGATGTCGTCGCGCACGGACGCCTGCGCGAGGTCCCGCCCGCGCGGGCCCGCCGGCTGCTGGCGCTCGCCTGGTACGGCCGCGCTGCTCCGGTCGGGCCTGGGTGGCTCGACATGGCGCTGGCGGCGCCGCTGCTCGACGTGTCCCGCGCCGAGCGCGAGCTCGACTTCCGACCGCAGTGGTCCGCCGTCGACTCGCTGCGCGACCTGCTCGGCGGCATCGCCGCGGGAGCGGGCACGGCCAGCGAGCCGCTGCGGGCACGCCGCCTGCCGTGACCCGCCGGTGCCGTCGCGCCGTTCGTGCGGCATCCTCGAGTCCATGGCTGACGACTTCCCCGCAGACTTTCCCGCAGAACGGCACGTGTACGGCAACGTCGACGCCCCGGTCACGCTGCTCGAGTTCGGTGACCTCGAGTGCCCCTACTGCCGGGCCGCGGCGGCACCGCTCAAGGAGCTCGTGGACGCCTCGGACGGGCAGGTGCGGCTGGTCTGGCGGCACTTCCCGCTGTTCGAGGTGCACCCGTACGCGCTCTCGGCGGCACTCGCGGCCGAGGCGGCCGGGCGGCACGGGAAGTTCTGGGAGATGCACGCCGCCCTGATGGCCGACCAGTCCCGGTTGGGCGAGGCCGACCTGCGCCGAGCGGCTGTCGCGCTGGGCATCGACCCGGACGAGGTCGTCGGCGCGCGGGCGCAGGAGCTCGCTCCAGCGGTGCAGAGCGACTACACCGAAGGCATCGAGCTCGGCGTTCAGGGGACGCCCGCGATCTTCGTGAACGGCGAGCGGTTCCACGGCAAGGTGACCGTGGACCGGCTGCGGGCCGCGGTCGAGGCCGCGTGAGCGTGCTGCGGACCGCTCTGGTCACGGGCGCCGGGCGGGGGATCGGACGCGGCATCGCACTCGGCCTCGCCCGCGCCGGGTACGCGGTCGCGCTCGTCGGGCGCACCCGGGCCCACCTCGACGCGGTGGCCGACGAGATCGGCGGGTGAGCGGTCTTCGTCGCCGCGGCCGACCTGATCGACCCCACGGCCGTGGACGACGCCGTCGCGCGGGCCGAGGACGAGCTCGGCGGCATCGGGCTCCTGGTCAACAACGCCGGCGTCATCGAACGGTCGGCCGCGGACTTCGTCGACGACGACGTCGAGGACGCCTGGCGCGTCATCGAGGCGAACGTGCGCGGGCCGCTGCTGGTCACGCACGCGGTGCTGCCGGGGATGCTCGCGCGCGGCGGCGGGCGCGTGGTCAACCTCAACTCGGGCGCGGGCCACCGCGCGATGACGCAGTACACCGGGTACGCGATCAGCAAGGGTGCGCTCGCGCGGTTCACCACCCAGCTCGACGCGCAGTACCGCGACCGGGGTCTGCGGGTGCTCGACCTCGCGCCGGGACACGTCGAGACGCAGATGACGACGGCGATGCCCATGCACGCGGGGCGCACGGACTGGACGCCGGTCGAGGCCGTCGCGCGAGCTGGTGCGCGCGTTCGGGGACGGCGAGCTCGATGCGCTCTCGGGCCGGTTCGTGCGGGCCGGCACCGACACCGTGGCGTCCCTGCAGGCGGCGGCCGCCCAGATCGTGGCCGCGGACGCGCGCACCCTGAGCCTGAGCCGCTACGGCGACGACGACCCGATCACATGACCGCGAACCGCCTGGACCGGCCGGCCGCCACCCGGCACGATCGTTCGATGGACCTCTCGCCGATCCGCCACGAGTACGTCCTGCCGGTCACCCCGCGCGAGGCGTTCGACGCCTACGTCGAGGACATCGGCCGGTGGTGGGACCCGAACTTCTCGCCGAGCGCCGACGACTACCGCGGGCTGACGATCGAGCCTCGCGTCGGCGGCCGCGTGTTCCTCGTCGACGCGTCGCTCGGCGAGGTCGACTGGGGTCGGCGTTCTCGCGATCGCTCCCGGCGCGATCGTCGTGCACACCTCGACCCTCGCCCAGCGCTCCGATCACCCGAGTCGCATCACCGGCGCAGTTCGTCCCGCTCGACGAGGGCGGGACGCGGTTCGAGTTCGAGCACGGCGGCTGGGACGAGGCCAACGCCGGCGAGAGGTCGAGGTTCACGGACTGGCCCCACGTCCTGGACCGTTACGCGTCCTTCGTCGCGACGCCGCCGTAGCGCCGGCCCTACGCCGCCGGGGCCGTCCACGGGAGCGGGGGCAGTGCCGGGGGCGGACCGTCGCCGGCGGGGGAGCACAGCGGCAGCTTCTCGCCCAGCCACCGCAGCAGGACCGAACCGATCACGGCGGCGGTGAGCGAGCCCGGCCAGGATGCCGATCTTCGCGTCGTCCAGCATCGCGGGGTCGTCGAACGCGAGCTCGGCGATGAACAGCGAGATGGTGAACCCGATGCCGGCCAGCACGGCACCGCCCAGCAGATGACCCCAGCGGACGCGGCCCGGCAGCTCGCCGAGGCCGAACCGCAGGGCGATCGTCGAGGCGCCCGTGATGCCGATCGCGTTCCCGAGCACCAGGGCGACGGCGACGCCGATGGCCAGGCGCGAGTGGGCGGCGGTCTCGATCGTCGTCGGCGTTCAGCACGATCCCCGCGTTGGCCAGGCCGAACAGGGGCACGACGACGAACGCGCTCCACGGGTGCAGGAGGCGTTGCAGCCGGTCGTTCGTCGGGACCGCGGCCCGGGCCGCGAGCTCGGCCAGGTGCTCGCGGTCGGCGGTCGGGGCGTCGATGAGGTCGCGCCCGTACCCGGCGACCGCCTCGACGTCCTCGCGCTCCGCCGGCCGAGCCGGGATCAGCAGCCCGATGATCACCCCGGCGAGCGTCGCGTGCACACCCGAGGCCTGGACGGCGAACCACAGGGCGATGCCGGCGATGACGTAGGGCGCGAGCTGCCACACCTTGAGCCACCGCATGGCCAGGATGCCGAGCACGATCGCGCCGGACAGGGCGAGCGCCATGCCGTCGATGTCCGAGGTATAGAAGATCGACATGACCGTGATCGCGCCGATGTCGTCGACGATCGCGAGGGTGAGCAGGAAGAGGCGCAGCCGGTCGGGGCACTTCGGGCCGAAGAGGGCGAGGATGCCGACGAGGAACGCGGTGTCGGTGGACATCACGACGCCCCAGCCGTGGGCCGCGTCGGTGCCCCCGTTGAACGCCAGGTAGATCAGCACCGGGACGAGCAGGCCGCCCAGGGCGCCGAGGGCCGGCACCGCGACCGTCCGCTTGTCGCGCAGGTCGCCGGTGGTCGCCTCGCGGCTGATCTCGAGGCCGACCACGGCGAAGAAGATGGCCATCGCGGCGTCGTTGACCCAGCCGTGCAGGTCGAGCTCGATGCCCCACGTCCCGATGTGGAAGCCGGCCGTCGTGTGCCAGAACGCCTCGTAGGCGTCGGCCCACGGCGAGTTCGCCCAGATCAGCGCGACGATCGTGGCGGCCAGCAGGTAGACGGCGCTGCCTGCCTCGTTGGTCAGGAAGTCCTTGACCGACGGCTGGATGCCGGGCAGCGACACCCGCAGCGCGGGCCCGGGGCTAGTGGAGGTCGCCGACATGCGCACCAAACTTGCAGGTCGACGACCCGGAGGCAACGCCGTTCACCGAGGGCGTCAGAAGTCCTTCTCCGGGTCTCCGCGCAGCGCGGCGACGTGGTCGGGCACGTAGGTCGACATCTCGCGCGGGGGCCGCACGTAGCCCGTCGTGGCGGGCGGGCGGTCCGGCAGGACGACCTTGTCCTGCGGGACCTCGGTGTACGGGATCGTGGAGAGCAGGTGGCTGATCATGTTCAGTCGCGCGTGCTTCTTGATGTCCGACTCGACGACGAACCACGGGCTGGCGGGCACGTCGGTGTGCACGAGCATCTCGTCCTTGGCGCGCGAGTAGTCCTCCCACCGGCTGATCGACTCCAGGTCCATCGGGCTCAGCTTCCACTGCCGCACCGGGTCACCCAGGCGCGAGCGGAACCGCTTGAGCTGCTCCGTGTCGGAGACCGAGAACCAGTACTTGCGCAGCAGGATCCCGTCCTCGATGAGCATCTGCTCGAAGATCGGTGTCTGGCGCATGAACCGGCTGTACTCCTGCGGCGTGCAGAAGCCCATGACCTTCTCGACGCCCGCGCGGTTGTACCAGGACCGGTCGAACAGGACGATCTCGCCCGCGGCCGGCAGGTGGGCGACGTAGCGCTGGTAGTACCACTGCGTCTTGTCGCGCTCCGTCGGTGACGGCAGCGCAGCGATGCGCGCGACGCGGGGGCTGAGGTACTCGGTGATCCGCTTGATCGTGCCGCCCTTCCCGGCGGCGTCGCGACCCTCGAAGATCACCACCACCCGCGCGCCGGTGGCCTTGGCCCACTGCTGGACCTTCACCAGCTCGGCCTGCAGGCGGAAGATCTCGGCCTCGTAGACGTCGTTCGGAATCTTGTCCTTGTTCTTCTTGCCCGATTTCTTCGCCATGGCCAGACGGTATCCGCTCCGCGTATCGCGCGGATGACGAACCGATGACGATCCTCAAGTGCGGTTTGTTTGGCTCGTTCCATCCGCAGATGCGGTCTACAGTCCGTGTCTATGAGCACCTATCGCATCAGCGAGGCAGCCGAGCTGCTCGGGGTCAGCGACGACACGGTCCGTCGGTGGGTCGACGCGGGCTCGCTGGCGGTGTCCGACGACGATGCCGGTCGAAGCGTGATCGGCGGCGTCGACCTCGCGGCGCTGGCCGTCGAACGGGCGCGCACCCCCGACGATCCCGCGGCCGGCACCAGCTCCGCGCGCAACCGGCTGCCCGGCCTGGTCACGCGGATCGTCACCGACACGGTCATGGCGCAGGTCGAGCTGCAGGCCGGGCCGTTCCGGCTGGTGTCGCTCATGTCGAGCGAGGCGGTCCGCGAGCTCGGCCTCGAGGTCGGCTCCCGGGCGACGGCCGTGGTGAAGGCCACGACGGTCCTGGTCGAGACACCCCGGGCGCAGCGGTGAAGGCCCGCGCGCTGGTCGCCGGAGCTGCGGTCCTGCTGGCGCTCGCGGGCTGTGCCGACGACAACGGGTCGTCCTCGTCGACCCCCACCGCGACACCGTCGGTCGAGGCTCTGACCGGCGACCTGACGGTCGTCGCGGCCGCGTCCCTGACGGGCGCGTTCGACGCGATCCTCGCGGAGTTCGCGGACGAGAACCCGGGAGTCACGGTCAACCCGGCGACCTACGACGGGTCGTCCACCCTGGCGACCCAGCTGGTCGAAGGAGCGAGCGCGGACGTGTTCGCCTCCGCCGACGAGAAGAACATGGCGACGGTCACCGACGCGGGCCTGGCCGAGGGGACACCGGTGATCTTCGCGACGAACACCCTCGAGATCGTCGTCGCGCAGGGCAACCCGAAGGGCATCACGACGCTCGCCGACCTGGCCGCCTTGTCGACGAGCGGCGGCAAGGTCGTCCTCTGCGCGGCCGAGGTCCCGTGCGGGTCCGCGTCGCGCAAGGTACTCGACGGGGCGGGGCTCCCGCTGACCCCCGTCAGCGAGGAGCAGAACGTCAAGGCGGTGCTGACCAAGGTCCAGTCCGGCGACGCCGACGCGGGGCTCGTCTACCGGACCGACGTGCAGGCGGCCGGCGACGCGGTCGAGGGCATCGAGTTCGCCGAGTCCGCCTCGGCCGTGAACTCCTACCCGATCGTGGTGCTGGCCGAGCCGACCCGCACGGACGACGAGGCGGTCGCGCAGGCGTTCGTCGACCTGGTCCTGTCCGCGCGGGGCCGCGCGATCCTCACGGACGCGGGGTTCACCACGCCGTGACCGTGTCGACGCCGTCGCGGGTGCAGGTCCGCGACACGGAGCGCGACCACGCCGTCGGCGTCCCCGGCCTGCTGTGGGCACCCGCGGCGCTCGCGATCGGCCTGCTCGTCCTGCCTGTGGTCGCACTCTTCGTGCGCGCCGACTGGCGCTCTCTGCCCTCCGACATCACCTCACCGGCGGCGCTCCAGGCGCTCTGGCTCTCGCTGAGCACCTCCCTGACCGCGACGGTCGTGTGCGTGCTGCTCGGCGTCCCGCTCGCGGTCGTGCTCGCCCGCACCCGTGGGTGGGCGTCCGACATCCTGCGGGCCCTGGTCACCCTCCCGTTGGTCCTGCCACCGACCGTCGGCGGCATCGCGCTGCTGTTCCTGCTGGGTCGGCGAGGGCTGATCGGGCAGTCGCTGGACGCGTGGTTCGGGATCTCGATCCCCTTCACGACGGCCGCCGTGGTGATCGCCCAGACGTTCGTCGCGATGCCGTTCCTGGTGCTGGGCGTCGAGGGGTCGTTGCGCACGGCCGGCACGCGCTTCGAGGCGGTCGGGGCGAGCCTGGGGGCCTCGCGCTGGACGGTCCTGCGCCGCATCACGCTGCCCCTGGTCAGGCCCGGCCTGGTCAGCGGCACCGTGCTCTGCTTCGCCCGCGCGCTCGGCGAGTTCGGTGCGACCGCCCTGTTCGCGGGCAACTCGCCCGGTGTCACGCGGACCATGCCGTTGGCCATCTATTCGGCGTTCAACGGCGCGGGCGTGACCCAGGGGACGGCCGTCGCGCTCTCGCTGCTGCTCGTCGTCGCGGCGGTCGCCGTGCTCCTCGCGGCGCGCGCCTGGCGTCCGGCGCGTGGCCTGTGACCGCCGGGCTGGTCGCCTCCGTCGAAGCAGCGCACGGAGCGTTCCGGCTCTCGGTCGCGCTCGAGGCCGCACCTGGGGAGATCGTCGCCGTGCTCGGGCCCAACGGCGCGGGCAAGTCGACGCTGCTCGCCGTGCTGGCCGGGAACCTCCGGCCGGCGTCGGGGACGGTCGTCGTGGGGGAGCGGACCCTGACCTCGTCGGCCGTCTCGGTGCGTCCCGAGCACCGGTCCGTCGGGCTCCTCGGGCAGGACCCACTCGTCTTCCCGCACCTGTCCGCGCGCGAGAACGTCGCGTTCGGGCCGCGCGCCGCCGGCGTGCCGGCCCGCACCGCCCGAGCCCGCGCTGACGAGTGGCTGGTGTCCGTCGGGCTCGCCGGACTCGAGGACCGTCGGCCCGCGGAGCTCTCGGGAGGTCAACGCCAGCGCGTCGCGCTGGCCCGCGCGCTCGCCGCGGAACCGGCGGTCCTGCTGCTCGACGAGCCGTTCGCGCAGCTCGACGTCCGCACCGCCGCCGACCTGCGCGACCTCGTCCGCGACCAGGTCCGCCGCACCGGCACGGCCACCGTCCTGGTCACCCACGACGTGCTGGACGCCGTCACGCTGGCCGACCGCGTGGTCATCCTGCACGACGGCGTGGTGGTCGAGCAGGGCCGCCCGCTCGACGTCCTGACCGACCCCGTGCACCCGTTCACGGCCGCGCTGGCCGGCGTCAACCTCGTCGTCGGCACGATCGTGGTCCGACCCGACGGCTCGACCGCGCTGGCCGGACCCGACGGCCTGCTCATCCCGTGCGCGGGCGCCCCCGGCCCCGCCCAGGTGACGTTCCCGCCGACGGCGGTCGTGCTCGGTGAGCCGGGTGGATGGGAATCGCGGGTCGTCGACCTCGAACCCGGCACCACCGGCGTCCGCATCCGGACGACTGGCGACGTCGTCGTCGACCTTCCGCCGGCCGAGGCGGCCCGCCTCAACCTGCGTGTAGGAGCCCCGTTGCACCTGAGCGTGCCGGAGTCGCTGATGCGTGTGCGTCCCGTGGGTTGAGACCCACCACGGTCGATGTCCGGGACCCGGGGCACGACGTCCGTGAGGATGCGCGTCTGTGGTTCCAGGCGGTCTGGCGCGTTCGCGGGTTCGGTTCTCAGCCGCAACGCGCCCGAGTTGCGGCACGATGTGGCCCGTGGGCGGCACTGACGACGAACGTCGTGGCGGGGTAGGTGAGCCCGTAGCTCTGCCCATCGTCTGGCGGGTCGGTGGCGCAGGGCTGGCCGCCGGTCGCGCCGGTTTCGCGCTCGGCTCTCTGGTGCTTGTCGCGATCACTGCCTGGGCGTTCATGTGGCCCGATGCCGACCGGGTTGCGGCGGCCCTCGTCGCGGCATTCAGCCTGCTCCTCATCGCGCTCGCCTGGCTGAGCGCGATCCGTCCCTCCGTGACGGCCTCCGATATCGGGCTCACGATCCGTAACCCGCTCGAGACTGTGGTGGTGTCGTGGGACGAGCTCGTTGGCGCAGTCGCGGGCTTCGACGGCATCACCATCACTCGGCTGCGTGCGCCCCCAGCAACGATCTGGGCGGTCCAGCAAGCGAACGTGAGCACCTGGCGGGGTTCGCACACCCGGGCGCTCGAGGTCGCGACGACGATTGAGCTACTCGCCTCGACGCGTCGTTCGACCTCTGGGACGACACCGTCGAAGGGTGATCAGATCGCGCCTGATGCCGCCGAGGTATTCGACGCGTTCCGCGAGCCACTGCGATTTCCGTGGCGGATGAGCCGGGTCGAGGCGGCCGTCATCGGCTCCCTCCGGCACTCAGCGTCGCCGCTCCTCAGCGCCGCTACGGCCGTGATCTTCGGCGCTCTGTGCGTGTGGGTCCTCGGAATCGTCGCCCACGACCAATGGGATTCCTACGTGCTCCGGGATCGTGGTGTGGTCGTGCAGGGCACGGTCCTGGCCGTGCCAGGCCTCGTGGAGGTGACGTGGCCGGGAGTTGCTCCTGGGTCGAAGTTCCTCGAAGCGGGCGATGACGCAGCCGAGAGGTTGTCGATCGGTGCGACCGTCGACGTGCTGTCCGACCCGCAAGATCCGTCACGGGCACGGCTCGTGTCCTTCTCACCGAACCGAGCAGAGTCGGCTCGATTGGTCGCCTTCGGGCTGATTGCGTTACTCGTGTCCAGCGGCTACGCCAAGTGGTCCCGCTGGCTGATCGTCGCCCGCCGCAACGGGCCACCGACCACACGCGGCCGTCACAGCGCGGGCGGACGGCACTGACCCCCGGCCGCCATGGTGCGTTGCCTGCCTGGTGACACGTTCCGCCCCGTGCGATGCCGCAGGCTGAGCCCCGGGGAGAGCACGCCAGCTCCGTTCGCCGGCGGGGGGTGCGTCGTGGGCTAGCGTCTGCCCGTGGACGTCTTTCGTTGCCCCCGGTGCTCGACCATCGCCTTCATCGAGAGCACCGCGTGCAGCGCCTGCGGGCTGGAGATCGGGCTGCACCCACCGACGCTGACCATGCGTGCCGCGCCGGCCCAAGGCACCGATGTCGCCGGCACGTGGTGGTTCCCCTGCAGCAACCGCGCGTGGGGGTGCAACTGGCTCGCGGCCGGCGACTCGGGCTCGGGCCGGTGCCTGGCCTGCCGCCTCACGCGGACGCGGCCCAGCAGCGACGACACGCTCGCGTTGGAGAAGCTCGCGAGCGCCTCGGCCGACAAGCGCCGGCTCCTGGTCCAGCTCGCCGACCTCGGCCTGCCTATCGCGCCCTGGTACGAGGGGAAGGGCGGGCTCGGCTTCGACCTGCTCTCGTCGCGGTCCGAGGGTGCGCGCGTCCTGATCGGCCACGCCAACGGGATCATCACCATCGACCTGGCCGAGTCGCTCGACTCGCATCGCGAGGCGCTGCGGGTCAACCTCGACGAGCCGTACCGCACCATGCTCGGCCACTTCCGGCACGAGGTCGGGCACTACTACCAGTGGATCCTCGTCGAGCAGACGGACTGGATCGACGAGTGCCGAACGATCTTCGGCGACGAGCGGGCCTCGTACCGCGACGCCATCGCCCGCCACTACCGCACCGGCGCCCCACGGGAGTGGTCGGAGAGCTTCATCTCGCAGTACGCGACCATGCATCCCTGGGAGGACTTCGCGGAGTGCTTCGCGCACTACCTGCACATGACGAACACCCTGGTGACCGCAGCGGGTGGCAGCCTCAGCGTGAAGATGGAGGGGGTGCCGACGATCCCCGACACCGAGATCACGCCGCGCACGAGCTACGCGGACGCGACGATGGACGAGATCTTGCGCGACTGGCTCCCGCTCGCCACATTCTTCAACCGCGTGAACCGCGCGATGGGCAAGGGCGACCTGTACCCGTTCACCATCCCCGAGCCGGTGGCGCGCAAGCTCGACTTCGTGCACCGCGTGGTCGGCGCTTCTCGCGTCGAGCGCCCGCTGGGCTGATCGGCGTCAGGTGATCGTGACCTTCACCGAGTCGTAGCCGGTGGCCCCGTCTGGGACCTCGCCCTGGACGGCGCCCGTCTGCGGGCCCAACGGGTCGAAGGCACGGACGAACAGCTCGTGGTTGCCGGGCGCGGCGTCGACCCAGGTCCACGACCACTGACGCCACGAGTCGATGCTGCCGTCGTCGGCGAGCGTGGCGTCGTTCCATGACCCGTCGTCGACGCGCACCTGGACGCCCGTGACCCCGCGGTGCTGGGCCCACGCGGTGCCCGCGACCACCACGGCGCCGGCCGGGACGCTCGAGCTCTCCCGCGGGACGTCGATCCGCGACTGCGTCTTGACCGGTCCCTCGGCCGACCAGCCGCGGTTCGTCCAGTAGGCGGAGTCGTCGGCGTATCGCGTGACCTTCAGGTCCGTGACCCATTTGGTTGCGGAGACGTACCCGTAGAGGCCGGGCACCACCATCCGCACCGGGAAGCCGTGCTCGAAGGGCAGCGGCTCGCCGTCCATCGCGATGGCCAGCAGCGCGTCGCGGCCGTCCATGAGTGCGGTCAGCGGCGTCCCCGCCGTGAAGCCGTCGACGCTCCGGGACAGCACCATGTCCGCGCCGTCGGTGGGCCTCGCCTGCTCCAGCAGCCCCTTGAGGGGCAGTCCCAACCACTTCTGGTTGCCGACGAGGTCCCCGCCGACGGGGTTCGACACGCACGCGAGGGTGACGTAGGCCTCGACCAGATCGGCGGCGAGCAGCTGCGCCCACGTGAGCGTGATCTCCTGCTCGACCATCCCGTGGATGCGCAGGCTCCAGTTCTCGGGGTCGACGTGCGGCACGCTCAGCGCGGTGTCGATGCGGTAGAAGTCGTCGGCCGGCGTGAGCCACGGCTCGACGCCGTCGACGCCGATGTCGACCCCGGCCGGTGCCGGGGTCACGGGGGTGGTCGCGGTCGGGATCGTGAGGTCGCCGCGGGCCGTCTGCGAGGCGCGGGCCCCACTGCCGATCGAGCGGCCGAGGATCAACGCCACCACGCCCAGCGCGCCGGTGATCAGCGTCGCCTGCAGGAACCCGCGCCGATCGAGAGCCGCCTGGCGCTTCGAGGTCGTCCCGGGCGCGGGGATCCGCTGGATGAGGAACCGCAGCGTCCAGAGCCCGCACACCGTCCCGACGACCGCGGCGAGGCCGCCCAACGCGCCCGCATCCGGACGGCCGAGTGCGGCGAGGGCGGCCGCGGCACCGAGCAGGACCACGAGGATCGCGCCCCAGGCCCACCTGCGCGCGGCGAGCACCCCGGCCAGGGCGGCGAGGGCGAGCAGCACCACGACCTCGCCGAGCCCGAGCACGAGCTTGTCGCTGGTGCCGAAGTTCGTCGTCGCGAACTGCTTGAGCCACTGCGGGGTGGCGTCGACGAAGGCCGAGCCGACAGCCACCAGCGGGTCCGACGACGGCCCGGTGAACACCGACACGAGCGCGCCGACGCCGATGGTCACGACCCCGGCGACCACACCCGCGACCGCGGCCATGCCGGTCTCCCGACGTCCCGCCATTCCGTGCCCGCCTCCTGCTCGACAACGTTTGATAGGACGACTCTGCCTCCTGCGCGGCGACTTGTCGTCACCCCGCACGGTTCCGTCAGGCAACGGTCATGAACTCACAGGTCGGGAGAGCCGAGCACGGCCGGCACGTGGGCCCCGTGGCCCAGCTCGACGAGAGCGGCTGCGGACGCGTTCGGCGGCGGCGTCGAGCTCGGCGGGAGGCAGGTCCGGGCGGGCGTTGCGGAACGTCAGGCTGGCCTCGTCCCAGGCGGGCAGGACGTGTACGTGCAGGTGGGGGACCTCGAAGCCGGCGACCAGCAGAGCCGCCCGGGGTGCGGACCACGCGTGCTGCTGGGCCTGGCCGATCGTGCGGGCCACGAGCATCAGGTGGCTGAGGGTGTCGTCGGGAGCCTCGGTCAGCTGCAGGATCTCGGCGCGGGGGACCACGAGGACGTGACCGTCGGTGATGGGCGCGATGGTGCCGAACGCGACGACGACGTCGTCGGCCCAGACGAACCGGCCCGGGATGTCGCCGTCGATGATCTTGGTGAACAGGGTGGCCATGCAGGCCACGCTAGACGCGTTCGCGTGCCAGCTTCTGCAGCGCGAGCACGGTGTTCCAGTTGCGGGCGGTGCCGACGCGGCCCGACGCCTTCGACAGCACGTCGATGGTCAGCTTCGAGCGGCCCTGCCCGTCCGGGTAGTACGCGTACGTCTCGCGCCGCGCCCAGGCCACGGTCTCGCGGCCGTAGCGCGTCGGGTCGAAGTCCGCGGCGGCCTGCGCCACCGGTCCGTCCCAGAAGACCGCCACCAGGTGCGTGGGGTCGGCCTCGACCTCGGCCGTGAACGGGACGGCGTCGACGACGGCGTCCCACTCCTTCAGCGTGCGCGCGATCACGGGGACGTCGAACCCGAGCTCGTCGGCCAGCGCGGCGGACAGCTCCGTCGCGACGTCGGAGCCGGACCGGCGGGACGAGCACGAGGTTCCCGCTGTTCACGTAGGTGGCCACGGACAGGTATCCAAGACCTTCGGCGACGGAGCGGAGCTGGGCGGAGGTGACCTTGCGGCCGCCGACGTTCACGGCGCGCAGCAGGGCGATCACGGGACTCATACCCTCACTCTCACATCGCCGCGCTGCATCTGGGACGCGAACCTCTGCGCTCGTCACGACTTCGCGGACGACGGGATACCGTTTCTCGCTGGAGGAGGCTCGATGACCAACGCACTGCACGCGCGCGGCCCGGTGCCCGACTACGCGGAGCCGGCCCGGCCGGTGCTCGTCGGCTGCTCGCACGGCACCGACGACGTCGCCGGTCGCGCCGCCGTGCGCTCGATCCTGACCGGCGCCGCGGCCCGCCGTCCCGAGCTGGACGTGCGCGAGGCGTTCGTCGACGTCCAGCAGCCCGAGGTGGCCAACGTGGTCGCCGATGCGCTCGAGACGGATGCCGCGGGCGCCGTCGTCGTCCCGCTGCTCCTGTCCTCCGGGTTCCACGTCAAGGTCGACATCGCGGAGGCCGTCGACCAGCCCGGTGCGACGGCCGCGTCGCCGCTCGGCCCCGACCCACGACTCGTCGACATCCTGGTGGACCGGCTGGAGGCCGTGGACCTCGGTCCCGACGACCTCGTCGTGCTCGCCGCGGCGGGATCGAGCGACCCGGCCGCCGCGCTGGCGGTCGAGCAGGTAGCCGCCGGCCTGGCCGACCGGATCCCGCAACCGGTGACCATCGGCTACGGCGCCGGGGCCGAGCCTCGCGTGCCGGCGGCCGTCGCCGCCGCCCGGGCCGACGTGCCCGAGGGCGGCCGCGTCGTCATCGCCTCGTACCTGCTGGCACCCGGTTACTTCCACGACCGCGTGCTGGAGGCCGGAGCCGACGTGGTCACCGACCCGCTGGCGCCGGACGACCGGCTCGTCGAGATCGTGCTCGACCGGTACGACGACGCGACCTGACGGACCGGGGGTGCGCAACGCTGCGCACCCCCGGACCCGCCCGGGTGATCAGGCGATGCGGCGCCGGACCAGCGCGCTGATGCCGATCCCCGCGGCGAACAGCACGATCACCAGGATCAGCCGGGCGAGCGTGTTCACCCCGGAGCCGTCGGCACCCTCGATGTCGATCGAGTACGCCGTCGCGCCGGTCGCCCCGGCGGGAGCGCCGTAGGCCATCGACTCGGTCTTCGGCCCGCTCGGCGCCCGCGGTGAGCACGGCGTACTTCACGCCGTAGTCCGCCGAGGTCTCCTTGCCGGTGCGGTCAGCTCCGTGCGTCCCTCGTCGGACAGCTGCTGCGTCCCGTCCACCAGTGCCGGTGCTCCCGGTCGCGGCGTCGCCGAGACCGTCGGCCAGCTGGGTGGACCCGTCCGCGGCGTCACGCAGCCCGGCGGAAAGCTGTCCCGCACCTGTGTTGAGCTGGTGTGCCCCGGTGCCGAGCTGCCCGAGCCCGTCGGCGAGCGCGTCGCCGCCGGCGCTGAGCTGGTCGGTCCCGGCCTGCAGCGAGTGGACCCCGCCGCGCAGCGTCCCGTCCGCCTTCGTGTCGTCTCCGTCTCCGACACCCTTCTGCACCGAAGCGACGACCTTGGAGACCAGCGCCGTCACGCCGGCATCGACCAAGTCCACGCCCTCGAGCAGCCCGTCGTCGGGGCAGGTTCCCGCGGGCAGGGCGGTCTTGCTCAGCCCGCACTCCACCTTGGCGAGGCCCGTGGCCATCCCGGTGGCGCCGACCCCAGGCCGGTCGAGACGGCGCTCGCCGTGCCCGAGATGGTCGCGAGCGCCGGCCCGGCGGTTCCCCCGAGCCCTGCCAGGTAGGCGGCGTACGCGGCCCTCTGGTCGGGGTCAGGGATGGCGGCCGCGAAGCCGGCCAGGGCGGTCAGCGCCGCGGTCAGCTGGGTGTTGAGCGAGGAGGCTCCCGCCGCGATCTGCGCCGTCGCCCCGGAGGCGGTCAGAGCGCCCTGCCGGGCCTGGTCGACTCCGTACAGGAGTGTCGCGGGTGTGCTCGTCGAGCCGATCGCGCCGCGCAGCCGGGCGATGCCCACGTGCAAGGGCTGGGCCTGCGCGGGCAGGGTCCCGATGTCGCCGTACAGCTTCACCAGGCCTCCGTCCACGAGTGCGAGGCCGTCGTCCACCTGGGTCAGTCCGTCGATGAGCTGGGGTGCCTTGCGGCGCGCCTCGGCGAGTCCGACGTCGAGCTGGGTGGCGCCTGCAGCGAGCCGGGCAGCACCCGGGGCGGCATCCTCGTTGAGCCCGGACGACAGCTGGGTCGCGCCCTCGCGCAGCTGGAGCAGGCCAGCGAGCAGCTGGGCTGCGCCGTCGTGCAGCTGCAGGACGCCGTCGTCCAGCTGGAGGCCGGCCGCAGTCAGCTTGACGCCCGACTCGCCCCCGGCCTTGTAGCTGGCCGACCCGTCCTTGAAGGACGGGTAGTCGAGCGGCGAGACCGCCAAGGAGGTGAGGTTTGCCGGCGGGACGAGACCTGGCGAGACCTGCGCCGTGTAGCCGAACTCGGCGGTGTCGGAGCCGATGGGCGGGAACAAGGTCATCTGGAACGTGAGGCGGGTGCCGCCGTGGCCGTCACCGGCGACGCCGGCCTCACCGGAGCGCACGTCGGTGAAGGTCGACGGGAGGGTGGTCACGAGCTGCCCGATCATCGGGACGACGGTCTGCGCCGACGCGGTCGCCTGGGCTCCGGTGCCGTCGTCGTAGGTGACGTCCTGAGTGCGGCCGGTGACGTTCGTGACCGTGTAGTGCACGCCCAGGGTTCCCGTGCGACCGACGACGCTCCCCGCGTCGACCGGCTCGCCGTCCAGCGTGTAGTCGACCGTCACGGTCAGGGGTAGGTCCTTGTCGTAGTCGCTCACCGAGCGCTGGCGCTTCTGCCCGTCCACGGTGACCTGGCTGACCACGGAGCCGTCGGTCACCCGGTAGTGGCCGAAGCCGTCCAGGTTGCGCAGCCCCTTCGTCGAGACGGGGTTGTGGATCGTCGTGGTGCCGTGACCGGAGAGGGCCAGCTGGTCGTAGACGCGCGCCTCGAGGAGCGCGCCCGCGGGGCTGAGCTTCGCCTGGACGGTCTCGGTGTTCGTCACGGTGACGTCGCCGCTGTCGGCGACGGCGTTCGCGGGGACGCCCGCGACGCTCAAGGTCATGGGGAGCAGGACGACGGCGACGGCGGCCGTCGCGAGGGGGCGGCGCACGTCAGGCCTCCGGCTGGGGGTCGAAGGACACGGGGGCGGTGCGGCGGGTGGGTGCGGGGTCCTCGGCGAAGGCGAAGACGGGATCCGACGCGCCCTCGGCCTCGGTCTCGCGCTCCGCCTCGCGCTCGGCGACGATCTGCGGTCCGAGGAGCGCGGTGGCCAGGAACCCGGCGCCGACGGCGATCAGGATCGAGGTCGCGGTGGTGGCCGACGACCCGACGAACGCGGTCGGGTCCGCGGCATAGGTCGCCTCGTACGCGCCGGCCATCGCGGCGGCGCCGAGCAAGGTGGACCACAGGGGCAGGCGTCCGCGGGTCCCGGCCGCGACGGCCAGGCACACGAGCAGGACGAGCAGGACGGCCACGGCGCGGCCGGACGTCGCGTCCGGCAGGACTGCGGCGCGCAGGCCGTAGCCGAACCAGGCGGCGCCGAAGCCGACGGCGAACCCGCCGACGCGCTGCCCGGGCGTCCGGTCGGGGACCAGCCCGAGGGTGCCGCCGAGGGCCGCGCCGAGCAGCGCGAGGCTCTGCAGGTCGGGAGGTGAGATCAGGACCACTGCTGTCGTGACCAGGGCAAGGACAAGCCCCGCCAAGAGGTACCGCTTCATGACCACCCCGTCGTGGTTGTGCCGCCGAGACAGGGGTTGCCCGCTCGGCCAGGTGCTGGTGAGTGGGTCCGCCGTCAGGGCCAGGAGGCATCGGTGGTCGCCGTTGACCGCGGCGCTACCGGACTCTTCGGGCGGAACCCGGGCACTGTCTAGCACCGTGCGGGACACCTGAGCCATGCGGTACTAGGTAATTGGTCACCGGTACTACATACATTGTTACCGGTCCGTAACCTGAGCCTCCGCTGTGCGGGTGGCGTTCACTCCTCAGAGGTAACGCAGCGGATCGAACTCGTCGAGCGGGATGATCCGCAGGCGCGGCAGCTGGACGTTGAACGCGGCGACGTGGGTCTCGAGGTCGAACGTCTCCAGTCCCTTGGCGACGAGCGCCGAGAGCTGGGTGCTGGTGAACTCCCGGAACGCCAGGAGCCCGACGCGTCGGTCCTCGTCGTCGACCAGCACCTCGAGCTCGGGCGCGAAGTCGCCGTCGTGGCTGGCCAGCAGCACGTCCCCGTCGCGGGCGGCGATCGCCTCGAGCGTGCGCTTGATGCCGATGTCGACGACCTTCTCGTACGACTCGCCGGACAGCGGGATCGGCTGGAACCCGATGGCGAGGAGCGCCTGCACGAACGACATGGGCAGCGACCCGCTGGAGGCGTTCAGGAAGAACAGCGCCTTGACCGGCTGGTCCCACGTCTGCTGCGCGAACGTCAGCACACGCTCCCAGCGCGGCCGCTGCTCGGGCGTCGGGCGCCCGCCGAGGATCGACGAGCCGAGGGTGGCGTCGATGTTCTCGCCGTCGACCAGCAGGTAGGTGGTGCGGCCTGAGCGTGCGGCGGCCTCGGTGGTCATCGCCCGAGCGTATCCGCAGGTCGATCCTCAAGCCCGGGTGGAACAGGACGGGTCGACGTGCCGTTGGATGATGCATACGTACGCATGGAGACGAGGGGATGCGCCGTGACGGAGCTGCCGGCGACGCGGGAGGCCGCGCAGGCATGGGAGTCGTTGTTCCGGGCGCAGGTGGCGCTCATGCGGCGCTTCCAGCAGGACGACGTGTGGGCGCCGCTGACCATCCGTGAGTACGACGTGCTGTTCACGCTCTCGGGATGCCCGGGCGGTGCCGCCCGGCTCCGCGACCTCGGCGAGAGCAGCCTGCTGACCCAGCCGAGCCTCTCGCGCCTCGTCGAGCGGCTCGAACGCGACGGTCTGGTCACGCGGGGTCGGGTCGAGGGCGATGCGCGTGGCGTGCTGGTGGCCCTGACGCCCGAGGGCGTCCGGATGCAGCGCGAGATCGGTCGTCGGCACGTGCGCAGCATCCGGCACCTCGTGGGCGGGGCGCTCGACGCCGAGGAGCTGGCCACCCTGCGCGCGCTCACGGACAAGCTGCGGCTCGCTCAGGCGGGCATCTCCGACCCGTCATGACGCCGTGCAGGGCGCGTGCAAGGTTCTCCAAGCCGTGTGCGTGGCGGCGCGAACGATGGCGCCCATGTCACCTGCGGCTCGCAGAGTCGATCGAGGCGACCACGGGACAAGGGCGTGCTCATGGCCGCGCTGACCATCTCGACGCTCATCCCGATCGTGCTGTTCCGGGTGTTCCAGCGCATGTTCCTGCGCGGCGCCGGGCTCGGGGGAGCGGTCAAGGGTTGATCCTGACAGGGTGTTCGATCTCACGTCGCCGTGAACCGGCCCCGGCCAGCGGCAGATCGAGCCGGTGGGATGATCGAACGGTGGCCCCCGACTCCTCCGTGAGCACCCGTACACCGTCGTCCGACGTCAGCCCCGTCGCTCCGTACGACGCGTTGCTGCTCTTCTCGTTCGGCGGTCCGGACGGACCCGACGACGTGCTGCCGTTCCTGCGCAACGTCACGGCCGGCAAGAACATCCCGGACGAGCGCCTGGCTGTCGTGGCCGAGCACTACTACCACTTCGGCGGGGCGAGCCCGATCAACCGGCAGAACCTGGCGCTCAAGCGGGCGCTCGAGGAGGAGCTGGCGCGTCGCGGGCTGGACCTGCCGGTCGTGTGGGGCAACCGCAACTGGTCCCCGTACACGACCGATGCGCTCGCGGCGGCCCACGCCGACGGCGCTCAGCGGGTCCTCGCGCTGGTGACCAGCGCGTACTCGTCGTTCTCGGGATGCCGCCAGTACCGGGAGAACCTCTGGGCCTCCCTCGACGCGCTCGGTGCCGAGCTCGGACTGGACCAGCACCCGCTGGTCGTCGACAAGATCCACTCGTACTTCAACCACCCCGGGTTCGTCGAGGCGAACATCGACGCCGTGGTCGAGGCCTACGCGTCGGTCCCCGCCGACGCGCGGCTCGTGTTCGTCACGCACTCCATCCCGCATGTGATGGAGGAGGGGTCGGCGGTCGCCGGCGCCACCTACAGCCAGCAGCACCTCGACGTCGCGGCCGTGGTCGCGGCCGCGGCGGAGGCACGCCTCGGGCACCCGGTCGCCTGGGACCTCGCCTACTGCTCCCGGTCCGGGCCGCCCAGCCAGCCGTGGCTCGAGCCCGACGTCAACGATCACCTGACCGCCCTGGCCGCGGACGGGGTCTCTGCGGTGGTGCTCTCGCCGATCGGGTTCATCTCCGACCACATGGAGGTCGCCTTCGACCTCGACACCGAGGCGCTCGAGACCGCCGCGGCGCTCGGGTTGCCCGCCGTGCGCGCGGACTCCGTCGGCGTCCGGGGGCCGTTCGTCCGGGGGCTCGTGGACCTCGTCGTCGAGCGAGCCGCCACCGCACGCGCCCTCGACACGGGCGTCGAACCCGCGCCCCGGGTCTCCGTCGGTACCCTCGGGCCGTTCCGCGACGTCTGCGCCCCGGGCTGCTGCCAGATGCGCGCCGGGCAGCCGACGGGCATCCCCGCGGCCTGCTCGACCGACCCGCTGTCCTGACGTCTGATCCCGAGCTGGAGACCCACGCGATGACGCACGATGCCGAGGACCTGAACGCGACCGTCCGCTACACCATGTGGACCGTCTTCGCGCTCGAGGAGGTGCTGCCGGAGAGCGACCGCGAACGCACCGAGCTGATCGCCGACGCCCTCGCAGCGGTAGCCCGCGACGGGCTCGAGATCCGCGGCTGGTACGACATCGCCGGGCTGCGCGCGGACGCCGACCTGATGGTCTGGTGGCACGCGGAGACCGTCGAGGAGGTCCAGGGCGCCTACCAGCGCTTCCGGCGCGAGCGACCTGGGCCGCCACCTGCTGCCGGTCTGGTCCGTGGTCGGTCTGCACCGCGCCGCCGAGTTCAACAAGTCGCACGTCCCGGCGTTCCTGGCGGGCGAGCCGGCCGGCGACTACATCTGCGTGTACCCGTTCGTGCGGTCGTACGACTGGTACGTGCTGCCCGAGGACGACCGTCGCCGCATGCTCGTCGAGCACGGCCAGGCGGCGCGCGGGTACGCCGACGTCCGCGCCAACACGGTCTCGGCCTTCGCGCTCGGCGACTACGAGTGGATCCTCGCGTTCGAGGCCGCCGAGCTGCACCGCATCGTCGACCTCATGCGCGACCTGCGCGCCACGGACGCGCGCCTGCACGTGCGCGAGGAGATCCCGTTCTACACGGGCCCCCGGGTGACGCTGGAGGCCTGGGCGGATCGTCAGCCGCGGGGCTGAGTGGCAGGATCGGCTCATGGTCGATCTCGCGGGGACATGGCGGTTCACGGCGGTGCAGGGCGCCGACGTCACGACGGGGCTGCGCTCGGCGCCGTTCCTGACGTTCGACGGTGACGGCCAGGTGTACGGCGACGCGGGCGTCAACCGCGTGCGCGGCACCTGGGAGCTGCAGGGAACGCGCCTGGTGCTCGGCCCGATGGTCTCGACGATGATGGCCGGACCGCCCGAGGCGATGAACTGCGAGCAGCGGATCCTGCGCCTGCTCGGCGACCCGCTCGAGGTGGTCGCCCCCGACGGCGACACGGTCGAGCTGGACGGCTCGGGCGGCGCCGCGACCCTCGTGCGCGACCCCCACGTGGGCGACGCGCCCATCTAGCCCCCGGCGCGCGTCAGGCCGAGACAGGCACGGGCCAGCGGGCGGCGACGGCCTCGAGCGTGTGCTGCCGGGTCTCGATGTCGAACGCGGTGCCGGTGATCATCAGCTCGTCCGCCTGCGTGCGCTCGACCAGGGAGGCGAGCTCCTCGACCGCGCGGTCCGCGGTGGTGGCGATCTGCGTGCCGGGGAACTTCTCGAAGAACTCCGCAGCCTGCACCGGGTCGATCTGCGCGAGCGCCGCGGCGGCGTCGTCGGGCGAGACGATCGGGCCGAGCGGACGGCCCGTGCGCAGGGACAAGGCCATCACCCGGCTCGGCCCGGACAGGTAGGCCGCCTCCTGCTCGGTCCCCGCGACGAGCACCGACGCCGAGACCATCAGGTGCGGCTCGTCGAGCACGGGGGAGGGCCGGAACGCGGACCGGTACGCCGCGGCGGCCTGGAGCGTGAGGCCGGTGTTGAAGTGGTTGGCGTACGAGAAGGGCAGCCCGAGCTGGCCGGCGAGCTGCGCGCTGAACAGCGACGAACCCAGGAGCCAGACCTCGGGCTCGGACGTCGCGGCGGGTGTCGCGGACAGCCGGGACGCCCGCAGCGAGCCGGCGTGGCCGGGGACCGAGATGCCGAGCAGGACCAGGACGTCGATGAGCTCGGCCGGGAAGTCGTCGGCACCCAGCCCGTCGACCGTGCGGCGCAGCGCCGCTGCGGTCATCGGGTCGGCGCCCGGCGCGCGACCGATGCCGAGGTCGATCCGTCCGGGGTGCAGGGCCTCGAGCATCGCGAACTGCTCGGCGACGACGAGGGACGGGTGGTTGGGCAGCATCACGCCGCCGGAGCCGACGCGGATGGTCGACGTCGAGGCGGCCAGGTGCGCGAGCAGGACTCCCGGGGACGTCGATGCGACGGCCGCCATGGAGTGGTGCTCGGCCACCCAGAAGCGCGCGTAGCCGGCCGCCTCGGCTGTGCGCGCCAGGGCGGTGGACGCGGCGAGCGCGTCGCCGGAGGACTGGCCGACGGAGACGGGGGCGGTGTCGAGGACGGAGAGCTGCACGGAAGTCACCCTGTCGCAACGCCCGCACGCCCGTTCTACTCCCGACCTACGGGTACAGCCCGCGGATCTGGTGGGCCTCGGCGACCCGTCGGACCCCGATGGTCAGCGCCGCGTCCCGCAGGGAGATGGACTCGGCCTGCGCCAGCGCCGCGACCGCGCGATGGGCCGTGGTCATCCGGTGCTCGAGGCGGTCCTCGATCTCCCGCTCGGTCCACCAGTACGCCTGGTTGGCCTGCACCCACTCGAAGTACGAGACGACGACGCCGCCGGCGTTCGCCAGGATGTCGGGCACGACGATCACGCCGCGCTCCGCGAGGATGCGGTCGCCCTCACTGGTGGTGGGACCGTTGGCGCCCTCGACCACCCAGCGCGCCTTCACCTGGCCGGCGGTCTCCGCATTGAGGACGCCCTCGATCGCGGCCGGGACCAGCACGTCGACGTCGAGGGCCAGCAGGGCGGTGTTGTCGATCGGGTCGCCCCCGTCGAATCCGACGACGTTGCCGGTCTTCTCGACGTGCCGGATCAGCGCTGCGATGTCGAGGCCGTCGCTGCGGAACACCCCGCCGCTCTCGTCGGACACCGCGGTCACGCGGGTCCCGGCGTCGTGCAGGAACCGTGCCGCGTGCGAGCCGACCTTGCCGAACCCCTGGACCGCGGCGCTGACCTCGTCGAGTCCGACCCCGGCGTCGCCGAGCGCGGCGGCGGCAGCGTGCACCACCCCGCGGGACGTCGCGGTGGCGCGACCGAGGGAACCGCCGACGGCGACGGGCTTGCCGGTGGTGACGCCGGGGATCGTGTAGCCCTGGCTCACGGAGTACGTGTCCATGATCCAGGCCATCGTCTGCTCGGTGGTCCCGATGTCGGGCGCCATGATGTCCCGCTCGGGGCCGATGATCGGCATGATCTCGCTGGTGTAGCGACGGGTGACCCGCTCGAGCTCCTGGGTGGAGTGCTGCCGCGGGTCGATGGTCACGCCGCCCTTGGCGCCGCCGTAGGGCACGTCGACGACCGCGCACTTCCAGGTCATCCACATGGCTAGGGCGCGCACCTCGTCGATGTCCACCGACGACGAGTACCGCAGCCCGCCCTTGCCCGGCCCGCGCGAGATGTTGTGCTGCACGCGGTAGCCCAGGAACAGCTCGATCTCGCCGTCGTCGCGACGCAGCGGCACCGCCACGTTCATCTCGCGGCGAGGTGTCGCGAGCATGCGGTGCAGACCCTCGGTGTAGCCGAGGATCTCCACAGCCGAGGCGAGCTGCGCCTTCGCGGTGTCGAGCGGGCTGGCGGGCGCGGGGGATTCTGTGAGGTCGGTCACGTGAGACACCATGTCACTGTGCGCGGCGCGGGCACGGGAGGCCCGAGGGGCGAGCCGTCGATGTCCACGCTGCGGGAAGCGGGTGGGTGAGGTCGCGCAGAATGCACCGCTGATCTGGCCCTTCGGCGTCGCAGGGATGAGACTGGACCGGATCCCGACGAAGGAGAGGCATGTCGCAGGACGTCACGAACGACGCGGTCCGACTGGCGCGGCAGTGGCTCGCGGCGACCGAGCACGGGCAGACGTCGCGGGAGCGCCGCACGACCGGTCGGCTCGCGGATCTCGTCGCCGACCCGGCAGGCCTCGAGCTCGCCGTCCGGTTCGTCGACCGCGTCGCCCGGCCGCAGGACGTGCGGGTGGCGGCGCGTGAGCTCGCCGAGCTGCGCGCCTCGTCCGCGGGCTTCCTCGGGCGGGCGGACAAGGCGATGCTCGGGCTCGGGTCGCGCGTCGGGCCGATGATTCCCGCGGTCGTCGTGCCGGCGGCGCGCGAGCGGCTGCGCAGCCTCGTGGGCCACCTGGTCGCCGACGACGGACCGGGACTGGCCAAGCACCTCAAGGCGACGCGCGCTGACGGCTTCCGGTTGAACCTGAACCTGCTGGGCGAGGCGGTGCTGGGGGAGCGGGAGGCCGCCGCGCGGCTGGCGCGGGTCGTCGCGCTCGTCGAGCGGCCCGACGTCGACTACGTGTCGGTCAAGGTCTCCGCTGTGGCCAGCCAGCTGTCCACCTGGGACACCGAGGGGTCGGTCGCGCGGGTGGTGGAACGCCTGCGACCGCTCTACCTGACGGCGGCCGAGCACGGCACGTTCCTCAACCTCGACATGGAGGAGTATCGCGATCTCGCCCTGACGATCCGGGTGTTCGAGCGGCTGGCGGCCGACCCGGCACTGGCGGACGCGCCGATGGGCATCGTGCTGCAGGCCTACCTCCCGGACGCCGCGGACGCACTGGACGAGCTCACGTCCGTGGCACAGAACAGGTCCGGGGACGCCCGGCTCAAGGTCCGGCTGGTCAAGGGCGCCAACCTCGCGATGGAGCAGGTGGAGTCCGAGCTGCACGGCTGGCCGCAGGCCCCGTACGGATCCAAGCCCGACGTCGACGCGGCCTACCTCCGCCTGGTCGACCGCGCCCTGGACCCCGGACCGGACGCAGCACCTGCGCGTCGGCGTCGCCAGCCACAACCTGTTCCATGTCGCCGCCGCACACCTGATCGCTCACGAGCGCGGTGTCTCGGAGGCGCTCGATGTCGAGATGTTGCAAGGCATGGCCCCCGCCCAGGCACGGGCGGTGCGGGACGACGTCGGCTCGGTGCTGCTGTACACGCCCGTCGTCGCGCGGCACGACTTCGACGTCGCCATCTCCTACCTCGTGCGGCGGCTCGAGGAGAACGCGGCCAGCCAGAACTTCCTGCACGCCTTGTTCGCCGACGAGGCAGCGATGGATGCCCAGGAAGCCGCGTTCCGCGATGCGTACCGGGATCGGTTCGAGCCGTCGACCGAGCCACGACGCGTCGCCCGACCTGCGCTCGACCTCTCCGACGCCTTCGCGAACACCCCCGACACCGACCCGGCCGCGGCGCTGGCCCGCGCATGGGCGCGCGGCATCGTCGACCGCGAGATCGAGGTGCCGCCCGGCGCGGTGACGGTCTCGACGGTCGACGACGTCGACGAGGTGGTCGCACGCGTGGTGGCCGCCGCACCCGGGTGGGCCGCCGTGTCGCCCGCCGACCGTGCGAAGGCGCTGCATCGCGTGGCGGAGTCGCTGGAGGAGGCCCGCTCCGACCTGGTCGCCGCGATGGTCCACGAGGCGGGCAAGACGGTGGCCGAGGCCGATCCCGAGGTGAGCGAGGCCGTCGACTTCGCGCGCTACTACGCCGAGTCGGCCGCGGCACTGGCCGACGTGCCCGGAGCCGTGCACACCCCGGTCGGGATCTCCGTCGTCACGCCGCCGTGGAACTTCCCGGTCGCGATCCCCGTCGGGTCGGTCCTCGCGTCGCTCGCCGCGGGCAGCGCGGTGCTGGTCAAGCCGGCACCGCAGACGCCGTTGTGCGGACAGGTCGCGATGGCCGCGATCCAGCGGGGCCTGGACGCCCCCGGCGCCCTGACCGTGGTGCTCGGTCCCGAGGGGCGCGTCGGGCAGCACCTGGTCACGCACCCCTCGGTGTCCCGCGTCCTGCTCACCGGCTCGATCGAGACCGCCCGCCTGTTCGCCGGCTGGCGCCCGTCGCTCGATGTGCTGGCGGAGACCTCCGGCAAGAACGCGCTCGTGATCACCCCGTCGGCCGACGTCGACCTCGCCGTGGCGGACCTCGTGCGGTCCGCCTTCGGGCACGCCGGCCAGAAGTGCTCGGCCGCCTCGCTCGCGATCCTCGTCGGCACCGCGGGTCGCTCCGACCGCCTGCGCCGCCAGCTGGCCGACGCCGTCTCGTCCCTGCGGGTCGGCCCGTCGACCGACCTCGGCAACGCCATCGGCCCGCTGACCGAACCGGCCAGCGGCAAGCTCCTGCGCGCCCTGACCACCCTGGACGAGGGGGAGTCGTGGCTGATCACCCCCCGCCGCCTCGACGACGAGGGTCGGCTCTGGTCACCGGGCGTGAAGTTCGGCGTGCAGCGCGGCTCCTGGTTCCACACCACGGAGTGCTTCGGTCCGGTGCTGGGGATCATGTTCGTCGAGACCCTGGACGCCGCGATCGAGGCCCAGAACGCGACCGCCTTCGGCCTGACCGGCGGGCTGCACTCGCTGGAGGAGGCGGAGATCGCGCGCTGGCTGGACCGCGTCGAGGTGGGCAACGCGTACGTCAACCGGCACATCACCGGCGCGATCGTGCGTCGCCAGCCGTTCGGGGGCTGGAAGTCGTCGACGGTCGGGCCCGGCGCCAAGGCCGGCGGTCCGCACTACGTCGCCCAGATCGGCTCGTGGTCGGACTCTGCCGACGTCCCGTCGCTGCGACGACGCGTGGCTCGCCTGGGCGTGCGCCGACGACGACCGGGTGTGGGCCTCCCAGCTTGCCGTCGAGCACGACGTCTCCGCCCTGCGCGTCGAGGCGAACATCCTGCGCTACCGCCCGGTCCCGATGCTGACGATCCGGGTGGGCTCCGACGCGCGACAGGTCCACGTCGAACGCGTCCGGCACGCCGCGTCCACGGCGGGCGTGCGCGTGGCCGTGAGCTCGCTGGAGACGGAGTCGCACGAGAAGTTCGCCGCCCGCGTCCGGGACGGCTGGGTCACGGGCCGCATCCGCGTGGTCGGCAACGCCCCCGGACTTCGCGAAGCGGCGGTCACCCGGCTGGGCGAGGTGACGGTGCTGGACGCCCCTGTCGTCGCCAGCGCGGCGCGCGAACTGCTCAGTGTGGTGCGCGAACAGGCCGTCAGCCGCACCCTGCACCGCTTCGGCCACGTGCCACCGGACGCCGGCGACTGAGCCGCGCGCAACTGGGGGACTACGTCGAGGAGCGGATGACCAGCTCGGGCGCGAAGATCAGCGGTTCGGACGGGGGAGCGCCGTTGAGCTGGGCGAGCAGTCGAGCGCCGGCGGCTCGCGCCATCGCGACGACCGGCTGGACGACGCTCGTCAGCGGCGGGACCGTGGAGGCGGCGACGCCGAGGTTGTCGTAGCCGACCACCGCGATGTCGCCGGGGACGTCCTTGCCGAGCTCGGCGAGGACGCCCAGGGCTCCGGCGGCCATCAGGTCGGACGCGATGAACAGGGCGTCGAGGTCGGGGAACCGGGACAAGATCTCGCGAGCGGCGTCCGCGCCCGACGACACGGTGAAGTCGCCGAAGGCCACGGCGTCGTCGGCCATCCCGGCGGACGCCATCGCGCGGCGCCACCCGGCCAGGCGGTCGATGCCGCCGGACATGTCCTGCGGACCGGCGATGGTGCCGATGCGCCGCGCGCCGCGCTCGATGAGGTGCTGGGTCGCCAGCCGACCGCCCTCGACGTTGTCCGTGTCGATGTACTGCACGTCGATGTCGCCCACGGACAGCGGGCGGCCCACGAAGACGTTGGGCACCCGGGAGGCCTGCAGCGCGCGGTCGAACTCGTCGTTGCGGTGGTGGGAGACCACGATCGCCCCGTCGACGTGCCCGTTGCGCAGGTAGCGGATGGTGCGCTCGCTGTCGCCCGGGCGGGCGATCACGAGCACGACCTGCACGTCCGAGTCGGCGAGCGAGGTGCTCAGACCGTTCAGGGTGCCCGCGAAGAACGGGTCGGACAGCACGCGTTCGTCGGGCTCGGGCACCACGAGGGCGATCGAGTCCGTGCGCCGGGTGACCAGCGACCGGGCCGCCCGGTTGGGCGTGTACCCCAGATCCGCGACGGCCAGCTCGACCGAGGCGAGCGCCTCGGGGGAGACCCGCAGGCCACCGTTGATCGCACGCGATGCCGTCGAACGAGAGACTCCCGCGCGCTCCGCCACCTGCTCGAGCGTCGGAGCGAGGGGCCGTCCGTCGTCGAGCTGTTGTGTCACGTTCTCGATCACCGTTGGTCCTCCCTCCCGTCGTTGCGAGCGCCACGGTGGCGTGCCCGGTGTGCCGCAACGGGAGGTACCCCGGTGCGCCACGTCCGTGTGCCGCAGTTGCTCAGCTGTGGTCCAGCCTGTGGTGTCAGCCCTTGACTGCACCGTTCATGATTCCGGCGACGAGCTGGCGGCCCGCGATGAAGAACAGGATCAGCAGCGGGATCACCGACAGGACGACGCCGGCCATGATCAGCGACATGTCCTTGAAGTACGTCGCCTGCAGCAGCTGCAGGGCGATCGGCAGGGTCGGGTTGGTCGATCCCAGGATGATGAACGGCCAGAAGTAGTTGGTCCACGACGCCACGAAGGTGAAGAGTCCGAGCATCGTCGCGGCGGGCCGGGCGGCCGGTAGGGCGATGCTGCGGAACGTCCGGAACATCGACGCACCGTCGACGCGTGCGGCCTCGATCAGCTCGTACGGCAGCGCCTGCTCGAGGTACTGCGTCATCCAGAACACGCCGAACGCGGTGACCAAGCCCGGCACGATGACCGCCTGGAGCTGGCCGATCCAGTGCAGCTGCTTCATCACGAGGAAGAGCGGCACGACGCCGAGCTGGGTGGGCACGGCGGTCGTCGCGATCACGAAGACGAGCAGGGCGCCGCGACCGCGGAACCGCAGCTTGGCGAACGCGAACCCGGCCAGTGTCGAGAACAGCACGACCGACAGGGACGTGATGACGGCGATGATGACCGAGTTGGTGACGGCCTTCCAGAACCCGATGTCCGAGTCCAGGACCCGGCTGATGTTCTCGAAGAAGTGGCTGCCCGGGATCAGCGACGGGATCGGGTGTCGCGCGATGTCGGGGGCGGTCGACGACGCGAGCAGGAACGAGTAGTAGAGCGGGTAGAACGCGAGGAGCACGACGAGAGTGAGCAGGGTGTAGGTCAACCAGCGCGGACGACGCGCGGTACCCGAGTCGCTGCCCGCCCTGACGCTCCCGCTTGCGGGCCGCACTGCGTGCCGCACCCTTGCCGGCGAACTGTTCGATAGCGGCGACCGACGGCGCACCGCCCATCTCGCCGCCGGCTCCGGCGCCAAAGGTAGTCATGCGCCGACCTTCTTCCGCTTCTGAGGACGCTGTTTATCCGAGGAGATGCGTCGGGTGATCAGGTAGTTGACGATGCCGATGACGACGATGAGGAGGAACAACATCCAGGCGACGGCGGCGGCACGGCCGAAGTTCTTCTGGGCCCAGCCCAGCTGGTAGATGAAGTTCGTCAGCGTCAGGTACTGCTGGTCGGCGCCACCGCGGCCGAACTGGTCGTACAGGCGCGGCTCGTCGAAGATCTGAAGCCCACCGATGGTGGACGTGATGATCACGAAGATGATCGCCGGCCGAAGCATGGGGATGGTGATCGAGAAGAACTGCCTGACCCGGTTGGCGCCGTCGATGAGCGCCGCCTCGTAGAGGTCCCGCGGGATGGCTTGCATCGCGGCGAGCAGGACGAGGGTGTTGTAGCCGGTCCAGCGGAAGTTCACCATCGTCGCGATCGCGATATGGCTGGGCAGGACCTCGGAGTGCCAGCGGACGCCCTCGAAGCCGAGGTCGCGCAGGATCTGGTTGATGACGCCGGACTGGTCAGCGAACATCTGCCCGAAGATCAGGGCGACGGCGACCGGTGCGACGACGTAGGGGACGAGCACGCCCATCCGCCAGAACGTCTTGGCGCGCAGGTTCGCGTCGAGCAACGCGGCGATGACCAGGGCCATCGCGACCTGCGGGATCGTGCTCAGCAGGAAGATGCTGAGGGTGTTGCGGACGGACTTCCAGAAGATGGCCTGGTGCAGGATCGTGTCGAAGTTCTTGAGCCCGACGTAGTCGCCCTGGCCCTTGAGCAGCCCCCAGTCGTGGACCGAGACCCAGCCGGTGTAGATCAGCGGGAAGAGGCCGACGACGGCGAAGAGGATGAAGAACGGCGAGATGTACAGGTAGGGCGAGACCTTGACGTCCCACCGCCCGAGCGTCTGGGAGAAGCCTGCTCGTCGTGGCGTCCGGTCCAACTGCTCGCCGGAAGGGCCACCCGCGATCGGCGGGGTTCGGGTGCTGGTCATTGCAGGTCCTTCGCGTGCGTGTGCCGGAGGTCGAGCAGGGCGGCCGTGGCCCACCGGGGCCGGAAGTGGATTATCCCCTCCCGGCCCCGGCGGTCACTAGTCCGTCACTGGAGGTCGGTGACCGCAGTCTCGAACTTGGCCCAGGACGCCGCGGCGTCGTCGGTCTTGTCGACGTCGACACGCGTGTACGCGTTGCCCAGCTCCGTGTTGATCGGGAAGTACTGCGTCCCACGGAACGGCTGCTGCGAGATCGGCGCGAACCGGTTGGAGAAGATCTCACCGGTGGGCGCGTTGTTGAAGTACGGGTCCGTCTTCGAGGTCACCGCGGAGTCCGTGGTGGCCGCGGTCTGGCTCGGGAAGTTGCCGAACTGAGCGAAGACGGCGGCAGCCTGCTCCGGGGCGGTCAGCCACGCAGCGAGCTTGGTCGCGGCGGCGACGTTCTTGCCACCGGCCGGAACCAGGAGGAACGAGCCGCCCCAGTTGCTGGCGCCGCCCGGAAGGGCGTCGGCGACGTTCCAGCCGGTCTGGTCGGGCGCGTTGCCGGCGATGATCTGCGTCATCCACGGCGGGCAGAGCATCGTGGCGAACGCGTCCGTCTTGAACGAGTCGGTCCAGTCCTGGCTCCACTGGCCGAGGTGCGCCGACTGGGCGAGGACCTCGGGGCTCGTGAGCAGGTCGTAGATGCCCTTGGTGGGGGAGTCCGCGTCGAGCACCGTGACGGTGTCCGTCTCCGGGTCCTCGAACGGGGCGGCCTGCTGGTTGATCATGCCCTGCGACAGGGCGCCGATCGAGTCGAACCAGGCGGAGCCGATGTTGGCGTCCATGAACTGCTTGCCGACCGTGAAGTAGTTGTCCCACGTGCCGTCGAGGAGCTTGGAGACGTCGGCGCTGTCGGTCGGCAGACCGGCCTTCTCGAACAGGTCCTGGCGGTAGCAGATGGCCTCGGGGCCCGAGTCGGTGCCGTAGCCGATGAGCTTGCCGTCGCCATCGGTCGCCATGGCCGTCTTCCAGTCGGGCCAGGTGCCGGCGACGGCGTCGTCGCTGAGGTCCGCGAAGAAGTCGGAGGACTCGACGAGCTCGGGCATCCAGTCACCGTCGGCGGCGACGATGTCGTCGGTGACCGTGTCGGTGGCGATCGCGTTCTGCACAGCGGCCCGAGCGTTGTCCGACGTGTCAGCCTTGTCGCTGACGATCGTGACGTTCGGGTTCTCCTTCATGTACTGCTCGTACAGACCGGTGTAGCCGAACTCGTTGAAGGTACCGACCTTCAGCGTGACCGGAGCGTCCGAGTCGGCGGAGGACGACGTGTCGTCGCTGCTGCTGCCGGACGAACATGCCGAGGCGAGGAGGGCGACGCTGGCGACGCCCGCGACTCCCGCCCACATCTTGCGGTTGGTCTTGCGCACTATGACTCCCTTGTCAGTCGGACGGCGTCCTCGCCGTAACCCGAGGGGCTCCCGTGGTCCGCACGCATCGGTGCATCGTCGGACGTCAGGTGGGCCTGATGGACCCGGCGTGGTCGCGCTCCCATCCGCAGAGTGCGGGAGCGTTCCCACGCGTTGCGGAGTACTGTCGTCGGAGGCCTGGCAGGTGTCAAGCAGCCTCGTGCGCATTCGTGTCGTGGTAGCGATCCCACACCCGCAAACCTGCAGGTCAGCGCTTCTTGACCGCGATAGACGCGTTACCGAATTGTTACGGCGTGATAGGCGGTTCGTGACCTGTCGGTCCGGTCCCGTGGCCGCCGTGGGAATGGCCGTGGGAGCGGTGTGGGAACTGCCGTGGGAGCGGCGTGGGAACCGGCCTGGGAACGGCGACGGTCACGCGTGGTCGGCGATCCAGCGTCTGGCGACGTCCTGCTCGACCTCGAGAGCGGCCCGCACGGCGCCCGCGGCGGCGTTCTCGATCGTGGAGCCGAACAGGGGCAGCGTCGACTTCAGATCGCCGTCGTAGGTCACGGTGCTCGCCTCTGCGCCCGCCGGCACGAGCCTCGTCCGACCGTTGAGCCGGACGGGTGCGCCGGCGATGTCCAGGAGCACCGTGCCGATCCGCGATCCGTCGGGCTCCGCGGCCTCCCACGCCTCGACCTGGCGCACGTCGATCCGGTTCCCGACGAAGCTGCGCAGGTGCGAGGGGATCTGGTCGGTCGGCAACGAGCGCCGGATGGTGACCGAGAACGCGGCGTCCGGCGACCCCGTGATGTCGACGTGCTGCTCGAGGGCGCCGCTCGCGCGGACCTTGGCGTGCACGTACTCCGGGTTGCTCAGCATCAGGCCTGCGTCGTGGGCGCCGGTCGGCAGGTCCAGCGTCACATTCAGTCGCACGGGAATGGTCCTTCGGAGGGGTCGTGGTGGTCGTCCGACAGTATCGGAGGCTCGTCGTCGGCACCCGGCTCCGGTGCGGTCTCGGGCGACCTACCCTTGACCCGTGTCCACCCTGAGCACCCTCGTCGCTCGCCATGCCGCCCTCGCGGGCCCGGACCTCGAGTGGCTGCACCTCCTGGTGGGCGACTGGCAGGTGCTCTCCGACCTGGCGTTCGCGGACCTCGTGCTCTGGCTGCCGACCGCCGACGGTGACTTCGTCGCGGTCGCCCAGTGCCGGCCGTCGACGGGCGCCACCGTGCACTACGACGACGTCGTCGGGTCGACCGCACCGGACGGGCAGCGCCCGCAGCTGCAGCGCTCGCTCGACGAGCGGACCGCCCAGCGCTCGCGCGAGCCGCGCTGGTTCGGCTCCTACGCGGTGCGCGAGGAGGCCGTGCCGGTGGTGCGCAACGGCCAGGCGATCGCGGTGCTCGCCCGGCAGACGAACCTCGGCGGCGCGCGCACGCCCAGCCGGCTCGAGCTGAACTACGTCGAGGCCGCCGACGACATCTTCGGGATGGTCGGCCGCGGGGAGTTCCCCGCTCCGGACGCGCCGACCGGTCCGCGCCGAGGCGCGCCCCGCGTCGGCGACGGGCTCGTCCGCCTGAACTCGGAGGGCGAGGTGCTCTACGCGAGCCCCAACGCCCTGTCCTGCTTCCACCGGCTCGGCGTCGTCGGCGACCTGGTGGGCCGCTCGCTCGTCGAGGTGACCGCCGACCTGATCTCGCAGAAGGACACGGTCGACGAGTCCATGCCGCTGGTCCTGATGGGCCGGGCCCCGTGGCGTGTCGACATCGAGTCGCGAGGCGTCGCCCTGTCGTTGCGGTCGGTGCCGCTGACCGAGCACGGGCAGCGAGTCGGTGCGGTGCTGCTGTGCCGCGACGTCTCGGAGCTGCGGCGCCGGGAGCGCGAGCTGATCACCAAGGACGCGACGATCCGCGAGATCCACCACCGCGTGAAGAACAACCTGCAGACCGTGGCCGCGCTGCTGAGGCTGCAGTCGCGGCGGACGAGCAACCCCGAGGCCCGCGAGGCGCTCGGGGAGGCGATGCGGCGGGTCGCGACGATCGCCCTCGTGCACGAGACCCTGTCGCAGACGCTCGACGAGTCGGTGCCGTTCGACGACCTGGTCGGCCGCAGCCTGCGGCTCGCCGCCGATGTCGCCACCGAGGGCGCCCATGTGCGCACCACTGTGCGCGGCTCCTTCGGCTCGATCCCGGCCGAGGACGCGACGGCGCTCGCGCTCATCCTCACCGAGCTCGTCACCAACGCCGTCGAGCACGGGTTCGAGGGGCGCGAGTCGGGGACCGTCGAGGTGATCGTCGACCGGCAGGACGACGCGATCCGTGTCGAGGTGGCCGACGACGGCTCCGGCCTGCCGCCCGATCGCGCCGACGGCGCCGGTTCCGGGCTGGGCACGCAGATCGTCTCGACCCTGGTGACCAACGAGATGCGCGGCTCGATCGAGTGGTCGAGCCGCGAGGGCGGCGGTACGTCGGTCGTGATCGAGGCCCGGCTGCGCGCGCCGCGCGACTCGGCTCGTTGATCTGAGACGCACGAACGCCGCACACCCCAGCGGGTGCGCGGCGTTCGGTGGAGCAGAGGTCAGCTGGCGCGGCGCTGGCGCGCGGTGCGGCGCTTGAGGGCGCGACGCTCGTCCTCGGAGAGGCCGCCCCAGACGCCGGCGTCCTGGCCGGACTCGATCGCCCACTTCAGGCAGGTGTCGACGACGGGACAACGGCGGCAGACGCCCTTGGCCTCTTCGATCTGCTGCAGGGCAGGACCCGTGTTCCCGATCGGGAAGAACAGCTCCGGGTCCTCGTCGAGACACGCCGCGCGGTGGCGCCAATCCATGAGTTCGCTCCTTGGCACACGTCCGCCTCAGCGCCCTGGGTCTGGGCGCGCGAACAGGACGTGAAATCGGGGGGTGGTTGCAGGGGTGATCTGGTGCTTCCACAAGGGTCACATCCGGCCGCCGTCCGCACAAGGGGTTACGGGAAAA
>CAVWCB010000002.1:0-111788 GCA_963753425.1 uncultured Actinomycetota bacterium | reverse complement strand
CCGCCGAGGTCGCCTGCTGCTGCGCGAGTCCGACCGTCAGGGGCAAGAGCTTTCCGCTGTTGAGCATGATGAGCGGCAAGAAGTAGTTGTTCCAGGTCGCCACGAAGGTGAACAGCATCACCGTGACCATGCCGGGCGCGAGCAGGCGCAGGGACACCGTCCAGAAGATCCGGCCCCCGCCCGCGCCATCCACTCGGGCAGCCTGCATGAGTGAGTCAGGTACGGCATCGGCCGCGTACACGCGCATGAGGAACACGCCGAACGGACTGATGAGCGAAGGCAGGATGACGGCCCACGGCGTATTGGTCAGGTGCGCCGTCGAGAACAGGAGATAGGTGGGGATCGCCAGTGCCGTGAGCGGGATCATGATCGCGCCCAAGAGTGATGGCGAACAGCAGCTTGTCACCCGGGAACTTGTACTTTGCGAACGCATAGCCCGCCATCGTCGCGAGCGCGGTCGCGCCGACCGCGGCCACGCCCGCGTAGATGAAGGTGTTCAGCGTCCAACGCGCGTAGATGCCGTCCTGGTACGCGAACACGTCCCTGATGTTCGCGAAAAGGTTGAAGTCATGGCCGAACCACAGCCCGAACGTGGTGAACAGGTCGCTGTTGTCTTTTGTCGCGGACATGAAGAGCCAGATGAGCGGCACGATGAAGTAGAGAACACTCAGCCACATCACCAGGGTGAGCAGGTTGCTGCGGCGTTTTCCGCGAGTGGTCACCTTGCGGCGCTTGTCGCCCTTGGACCGCTTGCCGGGTGGCGCCGTCACCGGAAAACAACAGCTGGGCGGTCACGACCGGACCTCCCTTTTCTGCATGCTCAGTTGCACGACGTACCAGACGATCATGATGACGAAGCCGAGCAAGAATGCGATCGCCGCGGCGTAATGGATGTCCTGGTTCACGAACGCGACGTTGAAGGCGTAGAAGTTGGGCGTGAAGCCCTGCGCGATCGCGGTGGGAGCGATCTCCACCAGCAGCTTCGGTTCGTTGAAGATCTGGAAGCTCCCGATGACCGAGAAGATGATGGTCAGGAGGATGGCGGGCCGGATCATTGGGATTTCACGCTCCAGGCCAGTCGCCATTGGCTCGCGCCGTCGATCTCTGCGGCCTCGTGCAACTCGGGGGGAATCGACTTGAGCGCGGCGTACATGATGATCATGTTGTAGCCGACGAACGCCCAGGTAATGATGTTCATGATCGAAAACAAGATGAGATTGTCCGACAGAAAATTCGTGGGCGGCAACCCGACCGCGCGTGTGATCTGGCCAGTGAGTCCGAAGTTCTGCCCGTAGAGGTAGCCCCACATGAGTACAGCGACCACGCCGGGCACCGCGAAGGGCAAGAAGATGAGCAGCCGGATTGCCTTGCTGCCGCGCGCTCGACCGGAGTCGAGCGCGAGCGCGAAGAACAGCGCGAGGCCGAGCATGATGGGCACCTGTATCAGGAGAATCAGCGCGGTGCGTCCGAGTCCGCCGAGGAACGCGGAATCCTGGAACGCGCGCACATAGTTCCCGAAGGCGACGAAATTCACGCCGCCGACGAGCTTGTGCGCGAAAAAGCTCAGGTAGCCCGAGTAGGCGAGCGGTGCGATGAACATCGTCGCGAACACGGCAAAAAACGGGAGGACGAATCCGTAGGCAACCAGGTCTGCTTCCGCTTGATCGCGTGGGTCATCTCGAGTTCCTTCGCGTAGGTGTGCGTTCGGCGAGGCGGCCCGGGGTGTGATCCCCGGGCCGCCCGCGTGCTACCCGTTGACCGTGAAGCCCTGCTGCTTTGCATAGTCGACAAGCGCGGCTTGCCAAGCGTCCAGGCCCGCAGCGAGATCGCCCTTGGCCGCGACGGCGGCCCCGAACGTGTCGTTGCCGCTGGAGTAGGCGAACTCCATGAACGGCAGCCACTGCCAATCGGTGTCGACCGTTGGGAGATGTCCGCGAACAGTTCGTTGACCTTCTGTCCACCGTAGAACTCAGGCTGATCGTCGACGAACTTCGGGTCCTCCAGCACCGAGTTCGCAGTAGGGAAGAAGTGCTGCTTGGTCGTGAACAGCAACGCTGGATCTTGCGCGTTGTTGATCCACTTCGCCAACTCGTAGGCCGCGATCGGGTTCTTCGTGGTCTTGAGCACCGCGTCGGCCGAACCGCCCTGGTTGCCCGAGGCCGGCTTGCTCGTGTCCCATTGAGGCAGCGGCGCGGCGCGCCACTTACCCGACGTGTCAGCCGCGGCACCGGAGAGGAATACCGGAGCCCACGCCGCCGTCAGCCAGCCGGCGTAGTGGCCAGAGTTGAGACCCGCGTACCACTCGTCGTTGAAGTCAGGGTCGACCGAGACCAGATCGTTCTGGATCATGTCCTGCCAGTAGGCCATCACTTTCTTCGCCTCGGGGCTGTTCAGGTTGATCGTGACAGTCTTGTCGCCGTCATAGCCGAACGGCTTGACACCCGCCTGCCACAACAGCCCGAGCCACCCTGCGCCCTGGCCCGGCGCCATGTTGGAGATGTAGGAGTCCGTATTCGCGCGCACCTTCTCCGCGGCGGTCTTGTAGTCCGCCCACGTTGCGGGCGGCTCCGTGACACCTGCCGCCGTCATGATGTCCTCGCGGTACAGGTTGCCCATCGGCCCCGAGTCCTGCGGGACCGCGAGCACCTGGTTGTTGAAGACGACCTGCTTCCAGACCCATGGCACGTAATCGCTCGCGATATCTGCCGCACCGTACGGCGTGAGATCGAGCAGCTCGCCAGTCTGTGCGAACGACGAGATGAACTGGTACTCGAGCTGGACCACGTCGGGGCCGCCGGTACCGGCCTTCGAGGCGGTGCGCACCTTTGAGTAGTGGTCCAGGCCCTGGCCTACGTTCTCGACCGTGACGTGGATTTTCGGGTACTGCTTCTCGAACATGTCGACCTGGTCCTGAATGTCAGGTACCCAGGTCCAGAAGGTCAGGTCGGTAGGCGTGTTCAGCGCTTCTTCGCGTTGCGCCTCCGTGATCTGACCGTTGGCGCTGCCCGTGCCGTCCGGGGCGCACTGCGGTGTCGTCCGCCTCCGTTGGACGTGCAGCCGCTGAGCGTCAATGCCGCCACGGTGGCGATCGAGGTGATCGCGATCGCGGCTTTGTGTGCTCCTTGCCTCATGATTGCTCCACTCTCTCTGGGGTTGGAGTGGGAACGGCCCCGGATTCGGGGTCGCGATGCTCGACGAGGACGGTGACTTCCCATGCTTCGAGAACGATGGGTGTTTCCGCCGAGCCGCTGCGGCGGGTGAGCGGTGGCGGGCTCGGGCGACCAATTGCTGATGAACCAGACGCGACCGCCGGTGCTGCTGCCCGAGGTGACGGTGACCGTGGCATCCACCTGCCACTCGCTCGCACTCGCGATCGGTACGGCCCAGCGAAGAATGGATGTCGCAAGCGCGAGGTCGGGCAGCGTGCCCACGTACGTGACGCGCCCGGCACCGTGCTCGCGCGAGGTCACCGCGGGTCGGCCCGCGTAGATGCCCGAGGAGTACACGGCCACGACGTCGGCGCCCTCGGCGACGAGCGCATCCGCCCAACCCTCGGCTTGGCCGCCACCGAAGGTGGCGCCGTCGATGCCGACCGGAGCGTCGAGCGTGGAGTACTCGTCGTACCAGACCCCCGCCGCGGCGGCGAGACGCCCGGGCGCTCGCTCGGGCCGGGCCCTGGCGAGCTGGTCGCCGTATCCGGTCCGGATACCGACCACGAGATGCCCGCCTGCCTCCGCGTAGCGCACGAGGGCGTCGAGCATGCCGTCGTCGGCCACGTAGAGGGTCGGCACGACGAGGGTGGGGAACTCGGCCACGAACTCCTCCGCGTCGCGCTCCCGGAACTGGTCGGCGTGCACGATCCGGCTCTGGATACCCGCCTCGAAAGCCGCGCGATAGTAGCGATCGAAGATCCGCAGGTACGACGTGCGATCCGGGCCGCCCTCGGCGTCGGCGAGCGGCGGGTAGAACTCGAAACTGTGCTTGGTGTCGATCGAGTAGAGCAGGGCGACATCGGCATCGGGCGTGAACCCCTCGAGCACTGGCCCGAGCTCGCGCAACCGGCGACCGAGCTCCGCGATCTCGCGGTAGATGCGACCGGGTCGGCCACTGTGCGGCAGCACCCCGCCCCAGTAGGTCTCGATCCCGTAGTGGGGCGTCTGCCACTGCCAGTACTCGATCATCCGCGCGCCGCGGGCCACGAGCGCGAGGCCCGCGAGCGCGATCTGGCCCGGGTACGGCGTGTGGTGCTGCCAGTGGGACTGCCCGATGGACTGCGCATTCGTCTCGGTGACCAGGAACGGCGCCTGAGCCGAGCTGAACATGCGGTCGCCCTGCTCGAAGAGTGCCCACACTCCGGACGACCACCACTTCGCGGTTCGCGGCACCTCGACCCCGATGCGGAGTGCCTCCTGCATCATGTAGTACGGGTTGCCCGCCGTGACATCGAGCTGCTGCACGAGCTGGCGGTCGTCGATCGCCGGGCGTTCGTACGAGATGCAGGTCGTCACGAACTGGCGGGGACCTGCGTACTCGCGCACGATGCGGGCCTGCCACGCGATGAATTCGGTGACGAGCTCGGCCTGGTAGCGGCGCCACTCGAGCTGGTACTGCGGCGAGTGGTTGCCGTCGGGACGCCAGAGCTCGTCCCAGCTGCGGATGCGCTGCGACCAGAACGTGAGCCCCCACTCGCGGTTGAGCGTCTCGACATCCCCGTACCGGCCTTCGAGCCAGCGCAGGAAGCCATCGAACACGCGCTGGTTGTGCAGCAGGAACGGGCCCGGCTCGTTGTCGACCTGGTAGCCGATGATCGCGGGGTGGCCGGCGTACCGCGCGACGATCGCCCGGATGACGCCCTCCGCGTGCTGCCGGAACAGGGGATGCGTGATGTCGACCTCCTGGCGCCACCCCCAGGGATGGCGCACGCCGGTGGCCCCTCGCCCGCGAGGTCCGGATCCATCGCGCGCAGCCACGGAGGGACGGCATAGGTCGGCGTACCGAGCACGACCGAGATGCCGCGGGCGTGCGCACCGTCGAGCACGGGCTGCAGCCAGTCGAGGTGATACACCCCCGGCTCCGGCTCCCACGTCGCCCACACGGACTCGCCCACGCGAATGACCGAGAAGGATGCCTCGGCCATCAGGTCGAGGTCGCGCTCGAGGTCACCGTTGACGCGGTACTCGTCGTAGAAGGCTGCTCCGAAGAGGATGCGGTCCGGTAGCAGGTGCGCGTCGGCCAAGAGCTCACTCCATTGTGGCTGGGTTGCGGCGATGTTATCGGCAACATCCCGTGCGACCATGATGTTGCCGGTAACATTGCCGTGTCAAGCACCATCATGTTGCCGGTAACGTTATGGTTTCGAGACCTGAGTGACGGCGGAGGAAAGATGTTCGAGGCGCAATCGAGCGTCGAACGGCCAGCCACGATCTACGACGTGGCGCGAGTTGGCCGGCGTGTCCCACGCGACCGTGACCAGGTTGCTGAAGGGCTACGCGGGCATCCGCCCCGACACGCGCGACCGCGTCGCCAAGGCGATCCGCGAACTCGACTACAGACCCAATCTCAACGCCCGCTCGCTGACCACGGGCCGCTCGCACCGGATCGCTACGCTCACCCACGAGATCTCGCAGGTCGGTCCGAACAAGATCCTCGAGGGTGCCAACATGGCCGCCCGCGATGCCGGCTACCTGCTCGACGTCATCACGCTGGACGTGCACAACCCCGCAGCGATTCGCGAGTCCATCGACCTCGCATCGCAGTTCGACCTCGCCGGGGTTCTCGCGCTCTCGTCGACCGACGAGGTGACGAATGCGGTGGAGACGACGACGTTCCGGGTGCCGCTCTTCCTGGCCACAGGCACAGACAGGGGGCCGACCGACTCGACACCCGCCGGCCTCTTCGTCGTGCTTCGTCATCTCGCCGATCTCGGTCACCGTGATGTCGTGCACATCGCCGGCCCGCCCGATTGGGTGGGGGCGCGCAACCGCATCCGCGAGTACGAGGCCGCGGTCGCCCAGCTCGGCCTGCGCTCTCGCGGCGTCATTCACGGCGACTGGTCCGCCCGCTCTGGCTATGAGGCAATCGCGTCGTTGCCGGATGATCTGCCCGCGACGGCGTTCGTCGCTGCGAACGACCAGACTGCGCTCGGCGTCATCCTCGCCCTCAACGAGCGCGGCCACCGTGTACCGGACGACGTGAGCGTGACGGGAGTCGATGACACCCCGGAGGCAGCGTATTTCTCGCCGCCACTCACGACCCTTCGGCTCGACTTCGCTGCCCAGGGCAGGGAGGCGGTGCAGCAGCTGCTCGCGCGCATCGACGGCGTCGCGCCCCCGGCACTTCCACCACGACGCTCCGAGCTGATCGTGCGTCGTTCAACCGGCCCCGTCCGGGCACGCGAGTAAACCCACGCGTCCATGACAAGGCGGGAGGCCACGTCCGGCTCCCGTGTTCAGGATCCCGACGTGGCCTCTGACCTGCACCTTCGGTGGAGCTGAGGGGATTCGAACCCCTGACCCCCTGCATGCCATGCAGGTGCGCTACCAGCTGCGCCACAGCCCCGCGGCCCGCCGTGACGGGCCACCGCACCCTTGCGGGCGCTGGGAGAGTTTACGACAGTCCGTCGCCCAAACGCTAATCGGGGTCGCGGGTCTCCGCGTCGGCGCCGTGCCCGGCGTCGGGTCCGGCGTTCCAGTCGGACGACGCATCCGTCGGGCCGAGGTTGTAGCCGACGATCCGCCAGGACGGCACGGTCTCGCCGCGGGTGGCGACGAGCTCGGTCCAGTGCGCGTTGAGCATGCCGGCGAAGCCGTGCCAGTCGTCGGGCATGCCGAGCAGGGCGCCGACGGCGGAGCTGATCGCCGAGCCGTGCGAGACGACGACGAGGGTGTCGTCGGGACCCAGCGCGGCGACATGCTCGGTGATCCCCTCGAGCGTGCGCTCGGCCACCTCGGCGCGGGTCTCCGCGCCGACGCCTTCGGGCTGACCGCCGGCGCGCCAGACGGCGAACTCCTGCGGCCAGTCGCGGCGCAGCTCCTCCCCCGTCAGCCCCTCCCAGACGCCGAAGCCGCGCTCACGCAGGCGGGCGTCGACGTCGAGGGACAGCCCCGAAGCGCGCGCCAGGAAGCGTGCCGTCTCGTGGGCGCGCGTGAGGTCGGACGCGACGATCGCCGTCGGCTCGTGCCGCGCGAGCAGGAGCGCCGCGGCAGTTCGTGCCTGCCAGCGGCCCACGTCGTCCAGCGGGATGTCGATCTGACCCTGCAGCCGCGCCTGCGAGTTGTAGGCGGTGCGTCCGTGCCGGACGAGGATCAGGCGACCTGCCGTCACGCGACGGTGCCGTCGTCGGTCCCCCGCGCGTCGACGGGCAGCTCGATGACCGGGCAGTCCTTCCAGAGACGCTCCAGCGCGTAGTACACCCGGTCCTCCGCGTGCTGTACGTGGACCACGACGTCACCGAAGTCGACGAGCACCCAGCGGCCCGCCGCCTTGCCCTCGCGGCGGATCGGCTTGGCGCCCAGCTTGAACAGGGCCTCCTCGACGGCGTCGACGATCGCGCCGACCTGCCGCTCGTTGCTGCCGGACGCGATGAGGAAGACGTCGGTCAGCACGAGCTGCTCGCTGACGTCGAGCGCGATGATCTCCTCGGCCTTGATGTCGGACGCGGCGCGAGCCGCCGCTACGGCAAGCTCGATGGCACGTTCGGTCGCAGCCACAGGTCTCCTCGGGTGAGTCGGGGTGTTCAGGGATGGATCTAGACGGGGTGGGCGGAGGCACTGACGGACACCGGCGCGGCCGTGGTCGGCGCCCCGTCGGTCGCGGACGCGGACCGGCTCCACAGCAGCACGATCAGGAAGCCCAGGACGAATGCGACCAGGATGAGCGCGAGAAAGTGCAGCCAGGTGTACGGATGACGGGGTCGGGCATCCTCGTCGTCCTCCTCGTCGAACCCGTCGGCGACCGCGGCGGCCGCGGCCCGGGCCGGGCCAGCGAACGCGCTCGGAACGGCGCCGCTCTGCACCGGGACGCTGTGCCGGGACCGTGCCACCCGCGGCCGGTCCGGTCGGCGACCAGGCGGCAGGCGCCCCGCCGACGGTGCCCGGGGCGGAGCTCCCCGGTGACGGCGACCATCCCTGCACGGGAGCGGGGATCGGGGCTGCGCCCGGACGGCTCGTCGCCGGCGCGGTCGCGCGCGCTTCGGGCGCGACGCTCGGCTGCCACGTCGGGCGGGGCGGCCTGAGTGGCGCCTGCCGCTGCCCCTGCCGCCGCGCCGGTGGCGATCCAGCTCGGGCCGTCACGCCGGGCGGTGGCCGAGGCACCGGGCGATGCAGCACCCGGGGCCGGAGTCGGGACACCGACCGTCGGCTGCGAGCCGAAGACGGGCTGTTGCTCACCGGGCCGCGCCGGCGCGGCGGAGCGCGGCGAGCTCGTCGGCTGGGCTGCCGGAGCAGGGAGTGCGCTCGTCCGGGCTGGAAGGCTCGGCTGCACAGGAGCAGTCGGTCGGGCCGTGTTCGGCTGCGCGGCGCTGCCCGGGGCTGGGCGAGCGGGCGCAGCCGGCGCGGCCGTGCCGCCGGCGTCGCCGCGACTCCCATGGCCTGGACGGACGTGCGCTGCGGGGTCGTGGGGCGATCGGTCGGCGTCGCTGGTCGCGGTGCGGGGGTGCCGACCGTCGGAGCATCCGCCCCGCTCGTCGGGGCCGGACCGCGCTGGCCCCAGGCGGTGGGCGCAGCGGGCTGCGCCGGGGCCCTGCCAGGACTCGGCGGCGCGCTGCTCGGGGCGGGAGTGCTCGCGGGTGCCGGGCTCGAGGTGGGCGACGCAGAGGACCAGGGGGCCGCCCGCGTCGTCGGCACTGTCGGCGACGGCGGGCGGGCGCTCGTCGGGTCGAGCGCCGTGTCGCGGATCGAGCGTCGGGATCGGGCGACGGAGTCCGTCGGCGGGCCGGCCGGGGTCGAGCCTGCTGTCGGAGTGGAACCGGTGGCGCTCTGTTCGCGCATCGCGCGACGCGACACGGGTGCGGTGGTGGGCGCGCTCGCCTGAGGGGTCGGTTGAGGGATCGCGGCGCCTGGGTCGGCGGCGACACCCTCGACGGAACCCGTCTCGGAACGGTGGAGCTCTCGGCGACTGCGCCGCTCTCCGGTTTCACTCATGACAACCCTCGATACAACCTGTGCTTGGCAATGTATTGAACAACCCCGTCGGGGACGAGGTACCAGACCGGTTGCCCGGCCTTCTCACGCGCGCGGACATCCGTCGACGAGATCGCCAGTGCCGGCACCTCGAGCACCTGGACCCGATCTCCGGGGAGCCCGTCGACCGACAGCGTGTGCCCGGGGCGGGTGACCGCCACGAACTGCGCCATCGCGAAGAGCTCGTCTGCATCCTTCCACGTCAAGATCTGCGTGATGGCGTCGGCTCCGGTGATGAAGAAGAGTTCGGCGTCCGGGCGCGCGGTCTTGAGGTCACGCAGGGTGTCGACGGTGTACGTCACACCGTCGCGGTCGACGTCCACCCGGCTGACGGTGAACCGCGGGTTCGACGCCGTCGCGATGACGGTCATCAGGTAGCGGTGCTCCGCGAGCGTGACGTCCTGGTCGAGCTTGAACGTCGGCTGACCGGTCGGGACGAACACGACCTCGTCGAGGTCGAACCTCGCGGCCACCTCGCTCGCGGCGACCAGGTGACCGTGATGGATGGGGTCGAACGTGCCGCCCATCACCCCGAGGCGCTGCTTCGCGCCAGGTGAGCGGGTCATCGGTCGATCCCTCCGGCGATCCGGGTCAGTGGCGCGTCCCCACGCTGCGGAACGCGTAGGCGATCAGCAGCATCGCGACGAGCCCGATGAAGGCGCCGACGCCGAAGACATAGGGCGGGAAGGGCAGCTCGTTCACGACCTCGGCAGCTTCTGCAGCAACGCGCACGTCAATCCTCCAGGGGTGGGGCGGGTGCGATCAGTGTCGCACGATCGGCTGTGGAGATCAGGGTCGGACGTGGCCGTCGCCGTGCACGATCCACTTCGTCGTGGTCAGCTCGCCGAGGCCCATCGGACCCCGGGCGTGCAGCTTCTGGGTGGAGATCCCGATCTCCGCACCGAGGCCCAGCTGGCCGCCGTCCGTGAACCGCGTCGAGGCGTTGACCATGACCGCCGCGGAGTCGACCTCGGCGACGAAGCGCTCCGAGGACGCGAGGTCTCGGGTGATGATCGCCTCCGTGTGCCCCGAGCTCCAGGTGCGGATGTGCTCGAGAGCCTCGTCCAGGGAGTCGACGACCCGGACGGCCAGGTCGAGCGAGAGGTACTCCGTGGCCCAGTCCTCGTCCGTGGCCAGGACGACGTCCGCCTCTTCCGGTGCCAGCGCGAGCGTCTCCTCGCACCCGTGGATCGTCACGCCCTCGTCGGCGAGCATCGCGATCGCGATCGGCAGGAACTCGTCGGCCACGGCCCGGTGCACGAGCAGCGTCTCGGCCGCGTTGCAGACGCCGACGCGCTGGGTCTTGGAGTTGAGCAGGATCGGCAGCGCCATGGCCAGGTCGGCGGTCTCGTCGACGTACACGTGCACGTTGCCGACGCCCGTCTCGACGACGGGCACCGTCGACTCACGCACGACGGTCTGGATCAGGTCCGCCCCGCCGCGCGGCACCAGGATGTCGACCAGCCCGCGCGCGTGCATGAGCGCGACGGCGCCTTCGCGCCCGTACGCGTCGATCGACTGGACCAGCGCGCCGGGCAGGCGCTGCGCGATGAGGGCGCGGGACAGGACGTCGACGATCAGCTCGTTGCTCGCGGCCGCAGCCGGACCCCCCGCGCAGGATCACCGCGTTGCCGCTCTTGAGCGCGAGACCGGCAGCGTCGACCGTGACGTTGGGGCGGGCCTCGTAGATCATGCCGACCACGCCCATCGGGACCCGGACCTGGCGCATCCGCAGCCCGTTGGGCAACGTCGAGCCGCGGACCACCTCACCGACCGGGTCGGGCAGCGCGGCGAGCTCACGCAGGGCGTCGGCGATCGCGACGATCCGCTCCGGCGTCAGCGCGAGTCGATCGAGCAGGCCGGCCGACGTGCCGTTGGCTCGGCCGCGCTCCAGGTCGACCGCGTTGGCCTCGACGATCTGGGGCGTGGCCTCGACGAGCGCGTCCGCCATGGCGCGCAGCGCGGCGTCCTTGGTGGCGCGCGTCGCGGTGGCCAGCGTGCGCGAGGCGTTCTTGGCCCGCTGGGCGATGCCCCGGACCGCCGCGGTCACGTCCGTGCTGCCGGGCACCTCGGGTGCCTCCGTCATCGGCTGGTCGAGCGACGTGGTCATCCCGCCAGGGTAGTCCCGTCGGCGGGCTCAGCGGCGCTTGCGGACCAGGACGAGATCGTCGCGGTGGACCAGCTCGCGGTCGTAGCCGGGGCCGAGCTCGGCGCGCAGGTCCTGCGTGGACCGGCCGAGCAGTCCCGGCACCTCGGCGGCGTCGTAGGCGACCAGTCCGCGCCCGATCAGCGCCCCGTCGGGCCCGACGAGCTCGACCGGGTCGCCCTCCTCGAACGTCCCCTCGAACCCGGTGACGCCCGCGGGCAGGAGCGAGGTCCCGCGTTCCACGACCGCGCGCACGGCGCCGGCGTCGAGCACGAGCCGGCCGCGGGTGTGGGCGGCGTGCGCGAGCCACAGCCGGCGGATCGAGGTGCGCCGACCCGTCGCGGTGAACCAGGTACCGACGTCCTCACCCGCGAGCGCCCGCGCGGCCTGCGCGGCCGAGGTGAGGATCACCGGGACGCCGGACTGCGTGGCGATCGCGACCGACTCCAGCTTGGTCACCATGCCGCCCGTGCCGACGGCACTCCCCCGCGACGCCACGTCGATGCCTTCGAGGTCCTGCGCGTCGACCACCGAGGCGATCCGACGCGAACCGTCGCGAGACGGCGGTCCCGTGTAGAGCGAGTCGACGTCGCTGAGCAGCAGGAGCGCGTCCGCGCGCACGAGGTGCGACACCAGGGCGGCGAGGCGGTCGTTGTCGCCGAACCGGATCTCGTCGGTAGCGACGGCGTCGTTCTCGTTGATCACGGGCACGATCCCGAGATCGAGCAGCCGCGTGAGTGCTCGGTGGGCGTTGCGGTAGTGGACGCGGCGCACCGTGTCGTCGGCGGTCAGCAGCACCTGCCCCACCTGGAGGCCGTGCCGCGCGAACGCCTCCGTGTAGTGCGCGATGAGCAGCCCCTGCCCGACGGAGGCGGCAGCCTGCTGCGTGGCGAGATCCCTCGGGCGCGTGGCCAGGCCGAGGGGGCCGATGCCGGCCGCGATCGCACCGGACGACACGAGGACCACCTGGCCACCGGCCGCACGGCGCGCCGCGAGCACGTCGACCAGCGCGTTCAGCCGCTCGGGGGCGAGCCGACCGTCCGGCGTGGTCAGCGACGACGACCCGATCTTGACGACCACGCGCGGCGCCGAGACCAGCTGTTGGCGGTCCTGCAGGGCGTCGACGGTCACGACGGGCATTCTGCCGGGCAACCGCGGCCGATCGTCCTCTTTATCCGCGCGCCGGACGTCACTCCGAGGACGCGTCCGTCCAGATCCCGGCCTCGCGCTCGGTCCACAGCTCCTCGCGCGCCTCCGTCTTGGCGTCCATGCGCTCCTTGTACTGCTGGCGCTTCTCGCCACGAGACGGGCGCGAGCGGTCCTCGAGACGCGTGTCGACGCCGCGCGGGCCGACGAGGAACTCGGAGCCCGTCATGAGCGTGGGCTCCCAGTCGAAGATCACCGCGTTGTGCTCCGGCCCGATCCGCACCTCGTCGCCGGGCACCGCACCGATGGCGAACAGCTTCTCCTCGACGCCGAGGCGCGCGAGACGGTCCGCCAGGTAGCCGACGGCCTCGTCGTTGGCGAAGTCGGTCTGGCGGCACCAGCGCTCGGGCTTCTCGCCGCGCACCGAGTAGTACACGCCCTGGCCGTCCACCTCGCGCCGGTTCACCGTGAACCCGGCGTCGTCGACGGCCTTGGGCCGCAGGACGACGCGCGTGTTCTCGGGCTTGGGTGCGTCGCGACGGGCCTTGTCGACGATCTCACCGAGCGCGTACGTGAGAAGTCGCAGGCCCTCGTGGCTGGCCGTCGACACCTCGAACACGCGCAGTCCGCGCGCCTCGAGGTCCGGCTTCACCAGCTCGGCGAGGTCGCGGGCCTCGGGGACGTCGATCTTGTTGAGGACGACGATCTGCGGGCGCTCGGTGATGGGCACCCGACCCCCCTCGATGCCGAGGTCGCCGGCGTACGCCGCGAGCTCCGCCTCGATGACGTCCAGGTCGGAGATCGGGTCGCGGTCGGGCTCGAGCGTCGCGCAGTCGAGCACGTGCACGATGACCGCGCACCGCTCGATGTGCCGCAGGAAGTCCAGCCCGAGGCCCCGACCCTCGGACGCGCCCGGGATCAACCCGGGGACATCGGCGACCGTGTACCGAGCGGTCCCGGCCTGCACCACGCCGAGGTTGGGCACCAGGGTGGTGAACGGGTAGTCGGCGATCTTGGGCCGGGCCGCGGAGATCGCGGCGACCAGGCTCGACTTGCCGGCGCTCGGGTAGCCGACGAGCGCGACGTCGGCGATCGACTTGAGCTCGAGCACGACGTCCTGCGCCTCACCGGGCTCGCCCAGCAGCGCGAAGCCGGGCGCGATGCGCCGTGCCGAGGCCAGCGCGAAGTTCCCCAGCCCGCCGCGACCGCCCGCGGCGACGACGACCTGCGCGCCGAGGCCCACGAGGTCGGCCAGCACGTTGCCCTCGGCGTCCTTGACCACGGTGCCGTCGGGGACCCCGAGAACCAGGTCGGCGCCGGTCGAGCCCGAGCGCCAGTCCCCCATGCCCTGGGTGCCGGACGGTGCGTGGCGGTGCGACTGGTGGTGGAAGTCGAGCAGCGTGGTGACCTGCGGGTCGACCTCGAGGATCACCGATCCGCCGTTGCCACCCGCACCGCCGTCGGGCCCTGCCAGAGGCTTGAACTTCTCTCGGTGGATGGACGCACAACCGTGCCCACCGTCACCGCCGGTCGCATGCAGCACGACCCGGTCGACGAATGTCACCACGGCTGAACCTCCTTCTTGCCATGTTATTCGACTCTCACACGCGAAAGGGACGCACCGCAGCGGTGCGTCCCTCCACGAATGACCGACGCGAACCGTTGCCGCGCGCCATGAAACTCAGACCTCGGTACTCACGGTCGGTCCGATCCTGCATTCCGCTCCCGGCGCGTGACGCTCCGCGACCCGCACCGTCCGCTTCATTTCGGATCAGACCTCGGCCGCCACGACGATGTCGATGACCTTGCGGCCGCGGCGACGGCCGAACAGGACCGCACCGGGGGCGAGGGCGAACAGCGTGTCGTCGCCGCCACGGCCGACGTTGACGCCGGGGTGGAAGTGCGTGCCGCGCTGGCGCACGATGATCTCGCCGGCCTTGACGACCTGGCCGCCGAAGCGCTTGACGCCGAGGCGCTGGGCGTTGGAGTCGCGACCGTTGCGCGAGGAGCTCGCGCCCTTCTTGTGTGCCATGACATTCCTGCTTTCGTGCTCAGAGTGTGGGGGGCTGCGACCTGACGGTCACGGCGAGAGATCAGGAGATGCCGGTGACCTTGAGGCGGGTCAGCTTCTGGCGGTGGCCCTTGCGGACGCGGTAGCCGGTCTTGTTCTTGTACTTGAGGATGTCGATCTTGGGACCCTTCTCGTCCCGCACGACCTCCGCCGTCACCTTCACCTTGGCCAGCGCCGAGGCGTCGGTGGTGACCGTCGCACCGTCGACGAGCAGGAGGGCGGTCAGCTCGATGGTCGACCCGGCCTGCGCGGAGAGGCGGTCGACGACGACGACGTCGCCGACAGCGACCTTCTCCTGGCGGCCGCCAGCCTTCACGATCGCGTACACCACGTTGCTGCTCATCTCTGCTCGTCGAACTGCCTATGTAAGACCTGCTGTGTCGTGCCCTGCCCAGCGTCCGCGCCCATCCCGCACCACCGGTGTGCACCGGTTCCCGTGGGGGTTCGCGTCGACGCTGATCCTCTGGCGAAACCCTGAGGAGTCGGTGGCACGCATGATCAGCGCGCACACGACGCGCCGACGTTCAAGAGTACGGACCACACGCCGCAGGGTCAAACCTGCGCGCCTCCCCCGCGGGCGACGTGATCTAACGCACGCCGCCCGGGGAGCGGGTCACTCCTGCTGCTGCTCCGGGTCGGCCTCGTCCTGCGGCTCGAACACGTCCGCCGGGACCGGCGTGAGCTCGAGCTCCCTCGTCGGCCGTCCTGCGCCTCGGCTTCCACCTGTGCGACACCGGGGTGCGACGCCGCGAGCTCCGCGAACACGTCGAGCCCGGGCGCCGAAGGAGGCGCCTGCTCGGTCTCGACCTCGGACACCTCGAAGACCGGCGCCTCCTGGTCGGCCGCGGCGTGGTCGTGGTCGTGCTCGTGCGCGTGCGCTGCTGCGGCCGCGATCGTCGCGAGGGTCGCCTTGACGGCCGCCCGCTCCTCGGGCAGCACCGGCACACCCGCGTGCGGGACCGGCTCCTTGGCGGTGCCGCCGCGCTTGCGACGAGACCGCGGGGCAGAACCGTCGCCGTTCGCTGGCGGCTGCTGCTCACCCGCGTCGGGACGCTGGTTGTTCTTCTCGATCGGCTCCTCGTGCACGATGAAGCCGCGACCGTGGCAGTGCTCGCAGCTCTCGCTGAACGCCTCGACCAGACCCTGGCCGACGCGCTTGCGGGTCATCTGCACCAGCCCGAGCGACGTGACCTCCGCGACCTGGTGCTTGGTGCGGTCGCGCCCGAGGCACTCGACCAGCCGGCGCAGGACGAGGTCGCGGTTGGACTCGAGCACCATGTCGATGAAGTCGATGACGATGATGCCGCCGATGTCGCGCAGCCGGAGCTGGCGGACGATCTCCTCGGCGGACTCGAGGTTGTTGCGCGTGACGGTCTCCTCGAGGGTGCCGCCCGTGCCCGTGAACTTGCCGGTGTTGACGTCGACCACGGTCATGGCCTCGGTCCGGTCGATCACCAGCGAGCCGCCCGACGGCAGCCAGACCTTGCGGTCCATGCCCTTGGCCAGCTGCTCGTCGATGCGGTGCACCGCGAACACGTCGGCGTGTCGGAGGTCCAGCGCTCCACCTTCTGCGCGAGGTCCGGGGCCAGCTCGTCGATGTACGAGGAGATCGTCGACCAGGCGTCGGCGCCCTCGACCACGAGCTTCGAGAAGTCGTCGTTGAAGATGTCGCGGACCACGCGGATCGCCATGTCCGGCTCGCCCTGCAGGAGCGCCGGCGCGGACGCGGTCTTGGACTTCTTCTCGATCGCCTCCCACTGGCCCTGCAGACGCGCGATGTCCGCGCGCAGCTCGTCCTCGGACGCGCCCTCGGCCGCGGTGCGCACGATGACGCCCGCCGACTCGGGGACGATCTCGCGCAGGATGCGCTTGAGGCGGTTGCGCTCGGTGTCCGGCAGCTTGCGGCTGATGCCGGTCATCCCGCCGCCGGGCACGTAGACCAGGTAGCGGCCGGCGAGCGTGACCTGCGACGTCAGCCGAGCACCCTTGTGGCCGATCGGGTCCTTGGTGACCTGCACGAGCACCGGGTCACCGGACTTGAGCGCCTGCTCGATGCGACGGGCGGACCCGCCCTCCAGACCGGCGGCGTCCCAGTTGACCTCACCCGCGTACAGCACGGCGTTCCGGCCCTTGCCGACGTCGACGAACGCCGCCTCCATGCTCGGCAGCACGTTCTGCACGCGGCCGAGGTACACGTTGCCGACCATCGACGTCTGCGCCTGGTTGGACACGTAGTGCTCGACGAGCACGCCGTCCTCGAGCACGGCGATCTGCGTGCGCGCGTTCTTCTCGCGAACGATCATCGTGCGCTCGACCGACTCACGCCGGGCCAGGAACTCGGACTCGGTGATGATCTGGCGACGACGACCGGCATCGCGGCCGTCACGACGGCGCTGGCGCTTGGCCTCGAGCCGCGTCGAGCCCTTCAGTGCGGTGACCTCGTCGCTGGGTGCGCGGGTTCGGGCAGCGCGCTGCTCGCCGCCCCCTCCACCGTCGCCCGAGCCACCCGAGGACCCGCGACGACGCCGACGGCGGCGACGGCTGGAGCCGGCCTCGTCGGAACCGTTCTCGTCCGTGTCGGCCTCGTCGGCTCCCTCGGAGTCGTCGCCACCGGCGCTCTCGTCCTCGTCGTCCTCGTCGTCGGCGTCGGCACCCGTTCCGGCACCCGCCGGGCCGTCGGAGCGACTGCGGCGACCGCGACCGCCACGGCGACGGCGCCGGCGCGGCGCACCGTTACCGGTTGCGGTGCCTTCGTCGTCGTCCTCGTCGGACTCGTCGTCGCCCTCGTCGGTCGCGCTCTCGTCGGACGCAACCTCGTCCGCGCGGTCCTCCGTCAGGGCGAGGTCCTGGGCGAGGTCGCGGGCGAAGGCGGCCTCGAGGTCGTCCTCGGCCTCGTCCTGGCTCTCCTCGGCGCTGGCAGGAGCACCTGCTCCGCCGCCGCTGCGACCGCGACGGCCACGGCGACGCGAGTTCCGCGACGACGACGTCGAGCCGGTCTCTGCGGGCTCGACCTCGGGCGCGTCCACCTGGTCCGGCTCGGTCTGGGTCTCGATCACGGACTCGACGGGCTCGACGAACACGTCGGCCCCGGGGGTCTCGGCGCGGTGGGCCGCCTCGGAGATCTCCTCCGGGGAGCCGGTGCTCGCCTGCGCCCGCCGACGACGCGGGCGCGTGGCGCTCGGGTCGGGTGCCTGGAACAGCAGGGCGGTCGTCGCGAACCGGGGGCCGGCCGCGGTGGTGCTGGTCGTCGTCGGAGCCACCGGCTCGGCCGGCGCGCTCGAGGCGAACTCCGCCAGCACGTCGAACGCCGGTGCGGCGTCGGGCTTCGCCTCCTCGACGACCTCGTCACTGACCTCGGCGACGGGCTCGGGGGTGGCCACCGGCCGGGTGCTCGCACGGCGGCGACGCGGCGCCTTGGCGGGCGGCGCATCCTGCACGGTGACGTCGGGCGCCGGCGTCTCGACGTCGGGCTCCACGGCCTGCGCGGCAGCGGCGGCCTCGGCGGCGGCGGCCTCGGCAGCGGCTGCACTCAGCGGCGGCGAGCGGCTGCGGCGGCTGCCGCGGCGGCCTCGTCGGCACTCACCGGGACGACGGTGCGCGTCACGCGACGGGACTTCTTCACCGGCGCGGCATGCAGACGCTCGGCCGGCTCGGCCGACGCAGCCGGCTCCGCGACGACGGCCACCGGCTCAGGAGCGGGCGCCGGCTCCGGGTGGCGCAGGCACGGTGGTGACGGCTTCGGCGGCCGCGTCGTTGCTGGGAGCGGCGGTCACGCGGGTGGCGCGGCGGCGGCGCGGCGCGGCGGGCGGTGCCTCACCCCCGGCGCTCGTCGATGCAGCGGTCTCAAGGGTGTTCTCGTCGGTCACGCGAAGTGCTCCTGGGTGCCAGGCACCGCCACCCACACATCAGGCGGTACTCGGCAGGTCGGTCGTCGCACGCGTTCTGCGCGGCGACGGAAGTCGGCGGTCGTGGCTGCTGCACCGAGTCGGCGCCATCGCCTGCGAGGCCTGGCCGGCGTCCCGATCTGGGATGTCCGGCTGGCAGGGCGGCGGCTGGCGCGCACGACACGCTGTGCTGCGAGCTCAAGGGTCCCGGGACGGTGTGGTCGCCCTGGGAGCCGCGGTCAGTATCGCACAGGGACCATGCCCATGCAGCGCACCTCCTACCCGACGCGTCGGGTGAGACGCACCTGCCAAAAGTCCCTGGCAACAGAACGCGACAACGGGGGCAGGATGGAGGCACTCGGCTCGACGAACCCTGACGAACCCCGACGGAGGGCACCCGTGGACCCGCTCGACCTGGCCCGACTGCAGTTCGGCGTCACCACCGTCTACCACTTCATCTTCGTGCCGCTCACGATCGGGCTCGCTCCGCTGGTCGCGATCATGCAGACGGCCTGGGTGCGTACCGGAAACGAGCGGTGGCTTCGACTGACCAAGTTCTTCGGCAAGCTGCTGCTGATCAACTTCGCGATCGGCGTGGCCACGGGCATCGTGCAGGAGTTCCAGTTCGGGATGAACTGGTCCGAGTACTCGCGGTTCGTCGGCGACGTGTTCGGGGCACCGTTGGCCATGGAGGCCCTTGCGGCGTTCTTCATCGAGTCCACGTTCCTCGGGCTCTGGATCTTCGGGTGGGACAAGCTCCCGAAGCGGGTCCACCTCGCGACGATCTGGGCGGTCGCCCTGTCCACCAACCTGTCCGCGTTCTTCATCCTCGCCGCGAACTCGTGGATGCAGCACCCGGTCGGTGCCGTCTGGAACGAGGCGACCGGCCGCGCGGAGATGAACGACATCGGCGCGGTGCTCACCAACTCGACCCTCTGGGCCGCGTTCCCCCACACGATCGCGGCGGCGTTCGTCACGGCAGGCACCTTCGTCGCGGGGATCGGCGCCTGGTGGATGGTGCGCCTGGTCCGCGCGGGCCAGGTCGACAAGGCGCGGGACGTCTACCGCCCGCCGTGGTGCTCGGGGTCGTCGTGATGTTCATCGCGGGCGTCGGCGTCGCGATCACCGGCGACATGCAGGCCAAGCTCATGTTCGAGCAGCAGCCGATGAAGATGTCGTCGGCCGAGGCCCTGTGCGAGACCGTCGACGGCGCCTCGTTCTCGCTGCTCGCCATCGGTGACCTCAGCAACTCGTGCCAGGGCGTCAGCCACGTCATCGAGATCCCTGGGCTGACCAGCTTCCTGGCCAGTGGCGACTGGAGCGCTCCGCTGCCCGGGGTCGAGGACCTGCAGCGGCAGTACGAGGAGAAGTACGGGTTCGCCGACGATGCGGGCAACCCGATCTCGTACCAGCCGAACCTGCTCGATCACCTACTGGTCGTTCCGGCTCATGATCGGCTTCGGCATCGGGTCCGCGGCGCTCGCGGTCTTCGCGTTCTGGGTCACCCGCCGGGGACGGGTCAACGGCAACGTCTGGATCGGTCGGCTGGCGATCGTGGCCATCGCGACGCCGTTCCTGGCCTCGTCGTTCGGCTGGATCTTCACCGAGATGGGCCGACAGCCCTGGGTCGTGGCCCCCAATCCCTCGGGCGTCGACGGGGTCTGGTTGCTCACCCAGAACGGCGTCTCGACCGTCGTCGGCACCGGGTCGGTCATCGCCTCGCTCGGAACCTTCACGCTGCTCTACGGGGTGCTCGCCGTGTTCTGGTACCGGCTGATGCACCGCTACACGATCCAGGGCGTCGCGGACTCCGAGCATGATCCCAGCCCGGACAACCCCGACAACCACGTCGACCCCAACGACCCGGACGCCGCGGCCCGCCCGCTGTCGTTCGCCTACTGACAGGAGCCCGACCGTGGATCTGACCGTCGTCTGGTTCCTGCTCATCGCGGTCCTGTGGACCGGCTACCTCGTGCTCGAGGGTTTCGACTTCGGCGTCGGCATGCTCCTCGGGCTCCTCGCGCGCGGCGACAAGGACTCGAAGGACCGCGACCGCCGGGTCATGATCAACACGATCGGCCCCGTCTGGGACGGCAACGAGGTGTGGCTGATCACGGCCGGTGGCGCCACGTTCGCCGCCTTCCCCGAGTGGTACGCGACGATGTTCTCGGGTTTCTACCTGGCGCTGCTGCTCATCCTCGTGGCCCTGATCGTGCGCATCGTGGCCTTCGAGTGGCGCGGCAAGATCAACTCCGACCGCTGGCGCTCGCTCGCCGACGGGGCGCTCATCTTCGGCTCGTGGGTGCCCGCGGTGCTGTGGGGCGTCGCGTTCGCGAACCTGGTCCGCGGGGTCGAGCTCGACGCCGACCACCAGTACGTCGGGGGCTTCTGGGCCCTGCTCAACCCGTTCGCGCTGCTCGGCGGTGCGACCACGGCGCTCCTCTTCCTCACGCACGGCGCGGTGTTCCTGGCGCTCAAGTCCGACGGCGACATCCGGAAGCGCGCCGGCGCGTTCGCCGCCCGCTCGTCGATCGTCACGCTCGTCGTCGCTGCCATCTGGGCGATCTGGGCGCAGATCGCCTACTCGGTCGCCTGGACCTGGATCGCGGTCGCGGTTGCCGCGGTCTCGCTGGTCGTCGTCGTGGTCGCCGCCCGCGCCCGCCAGGAAGGCCGCGCCTTCACGGCCTCCGCAGTCGCTATCGTCGCTGCTGTGGTGCTCATCTTCGGCTCGATGTACCCGGACGTCATGCCGGCCTTCGACCCGGCCAACTCGCTGACGATCGCGAACGCGTCCTCGACGCACTACACGCTCGTCGTCATGACGTGGGTGGCCGTGATCCTCACCCCGATCGTGCTGCTGTACCAGGGCTGGACGTACTGGGTGTTCCGCAAGCGGATCTCGACCGCGAGCATCCCCGCGCACACCGGGCTCACGTTCGACAAGGTGCCGCCGCTCGAGCGCCAGCCGGCCTCCACCGAGTGAGGCCGCTCGACCCGCGCCTGATGCGGTACGCGCGGTCGGCGCGCGGGTACGTCCTCCTCACCACCGCGTTCGGCGTGGTGACCGCGGCTCTCGTCGTGTGCCAGGCGCTGCTGCTCGCGCACGCGCTCGGCGCGGCGGTGCAGGACGGCGCGACGCTCGACGGGCTGCGTCCGACGATCGGGTGGTTGGTGGTCGTCGTCGCCGCGCGGGTCCTGGTCACCTCCGGCCAGGAGCGCTTCGCGCACCGGGCCGCGACCGCAACGATCGCCGAGCTGCGCGAGCAGGTGGTGGACCACGCCGTCGCCCTGGGGCCGCGCTGGCTGGCGTCCGGCGAGGGCCCTGGCGTCGTCACCCTGGCCACCCGCGGGCTCGACAACCTGCAGCCCTACTTCGTGCGCTACCTGCCCCAGCTCCTGCTGGCGGCGACGGTGACTCCGGCCGTCCTGCTCGTCGTGCTCGGGCTCGACTGGGTCTCGGCCGCCATCCTCATCTCGGTCCTGCCGCTGGTGCCGATCTTCATGATCCTCGTCGGGAAGCTCACCCAGGGGCGCTCCGAGCGAGGCCTCGTCGCGATGCAGACGCTCGGTGCGCAGGTCCTCGACCTGCTGGCCGGCCTGCCGACCCTGCGTGCGCACGGCCGTGAACGCGGGCAGGCTGCGCGCGTCCGGGCGCTCGGCGACGCGCACCGCGAGGCATCGATGGGGACGCTGCGGATCGCGTTCCTGTCCGGCATGGTCCTCGAGCTGCTGACCACCCTGTCGGTCGCTCTGGTCGCCGTCGCGATCGGGCTGCGGCTCGTCGCGGGCGACCTCGGGCTGACCACGGGGATCGCGGTCCTCGTGCTCGCGCCCGAGGTGTTCCTGCCGTTGCGGCAGGTGGGAGCGCAGTTCCACGCGGCCGCCGACGGGGTCGCCGCCGCCGCGCAGGCGTTCGCCGTCCTCGAGACCCCCGTGCCGGCACGGGGTACGCAGGCGGCGCCGGACCTGCGCACCGCGACGATCACGCTGGCGTCCGTGAGCGTGCGCACCGCCGCCGGGCACACCCCCGATGCCCTGGAGCTCGAGCTGAGGCCCGGCACGGTCCTCGCCCTGACCGGGCCGAGCGGTGCCGGCAAGACCACCGCCGTCGAGGTCCTGCTCGGGCTCGTGCGTCCCGACGAGGGCACCGTGACGATCGGCGGCGTGCCGCTGGCCGACCTCGACCCGACGACCCTGTGGTCGCAGGTGACCTGGCTCCCCCAACGGCCCGTGCTCGAGCCCGGGACCATCGCCTCGATCGTCGGCGGCGTGCACGCCCAGGCCGCCGCCCTGACGGGCCTCGACGCGGTGCTGGCCACGTTGCCCGACGGCTGGGAGACGGAGCTCGGGCGCGGCGGTGAGGGTCTCAGCCTCGGCCAGCGGCAGCGCGTGGCCCTGACGCGCGCGCTGGTCTCGGACGCACCCCTGGTGATCCTCGACGAGCCGACGGCCCACCTCGACGCCGCGGGCGAGGCGGTGGTGCTCGAGACCGTGCGCGCCCTGCGCGCGGCCGGGCGCACCGTCCTGCTCGTCGCGCACCGGCGCTCGCTGGTGGCCTGCGCCGATGTCGCGGTCGAGGTTCGCACGAGCACGGAGTGCAGGTCGCGGCGTGACGGGGACCGCCGGCGAGCCGTCGAGCGTCGTGCCACGCGCGGGACCCTGCGGCGGGCGGTCACCCTGCTCGACGTCGACCGCCGTCGCGTGCTCCTCGCTCTGCTGCTCGGCACTCTGGCGCTCGGTTGTGCGGTTGCGCTCGCCGGGACGGCCGCGTGGCTGATCGCGCGCGCGTCCCAGATGCCACCCGTGCTGGAGCTGGGCGTCGCGACGGTCGCCGTGCGGGCGTTCGGCATCGGCCGGGGAGTGCTGCGCTACCTCGAGCGGCTCGTCTCCCACGACGTCGCACTGCGCGGGATGACGCAGCTGCGCACGACCCTGTACGAGCGGCTCGCCACCGGCCGGCCGGAGGTGCTGCTGCGGCTGCGGCGTGGCGACCTGCTCGCCCGGGTGGGGACCGACGTCGACGCGGTCGGCGACGTGGTGGTCCGCGGCCTCCTGCCGATCGGCGTGGCCGCCCTGCTCGGCGTCCTGACCTCCGTCGCCATGTGCCTGTTCTGGCCGCCGGCCGGCCTGGCGCTGGCGGCCTGCCTCGTGCTCGCCGGGGTCGTCGCGCCGGCGCTCGCGTCCCGGGGCGCCCGGATCTCGGAAGAGCGGGCGGTGCAGGGCCACTCCGACATGACCGCGTCCGCGCTGGGGCTGCTCGACGACGCGGGACCGCTGCTGGTCTCGGGCCGGGTGCCGCGCGAGATGACCGCGCTGCGCGACGCCGACGCGCGGATCGCGTCCGCAACCGACGCGGGCGCACCCTCGGCGGCGCTGGCGGCAGGTCTCGGTCAGCTGGCCGTCGGCCTGGCCGTGCTCGCCGCACTCGTCACCGGGATCCCCGCCGTCACGTCCGGACAGCTCGCCGCCGTCGACCTCGCGGTCATCGTGCTCACGCCGCTCGCCGCGTTCGAGGCGACCACGTTGTTGCCCGCCGCCATGGTCCAGGTGCACCGCTCCCGGGCGGCCGCCGCGCGCGTGCTGGCGCTGCTCGACGACGAGGCCGACGGACCCGTGCCCCTCGAGGGCGATCCCCGCCGGCCCCGACCGGCGCTCGTCGCCACCGGGGTCAGCACCGGCTGGCCCGACGGGCCGCCGGTCGTGCGGGACCTCGACCTCGCGCTGTCCCCCGGCAGGTCGGTCGCGATCGTCGGCCCGTCCGGGACCGGCAAGACGACGACCTTGCTGACGCTCGCCGGCTTGCTGCCCCCGCAGTCCGGCACCCTGCTCGCTCGACGGCCACGACCTCGGCGGGTACGGACGCGAGGCCGTCGCGGCGACCGTCGTGGTGGGGACCGAGGACGCGCACGTGTTCGGCACCAGCGTGCTGGAGAACCTGCGCGTCGCACGCGGCGACGTGACGCGCGAGGAGGCCGCCGCGGTGCTCGGACCGCGTGTCGCTCGGCACGTGGTTGGCGGGGCTGCCCGACGGGCTCGACACCGCCATCGGCCCCGACGCCCGCACGGTCTCCGGTGGTGAGCGGCGGCGTCTCCTGGTGGCCCGCGCGCTGCTCTCGTCGGCTCCGCTGGTCCTGCTCGACGAGCCGGCCGAGCACCTCGACCCGGCAACGGCCGACGCCCTGGTCACCGACCTGCTGCGCGACCCCCGGGGCATCGTCGTGGTGACCCACCGGCTCAGCCCCCTGGCCGCAGCCGACGACGTGATCTGGCTCGACGGTGGTCAGGTGCGCGCACGAGGCACCCATGCCGACCTGCTCGTCTCCGTTCCCGACTACGGCGCCGGGCTCGAGCTGGAGGTCGACGCCGATGCGTGACGAGGGACCCCTGACGCCGGAGACCCTCGACGACCTCCTCGATGCGATCCTGGCCGTGGCCGGGGAGCTCGAGCTCGAGGCGGTGCTCGAACGGTTCGTGAAGGTCAGCGTCCAGCTGACCGGGGCGCGGTACGGGGCGATCGACGTCCGCGACCCGCACGGCCGGTCCGTGACGTTCGTGCGTGTCGGACAGGCGGGCGCGCTCGCGCAGGCCCTGCGGAACGGGCCGCAGCGGCCCGGGATCCTCGGGCTGCTCCCCGCCGAGGGTGCGCTGCGGCTGACCGATCTGGCCCAGCACCCGTCGTTCCGGGGCCTCGCCCATCCCCCGGCGCCGTTCCTGGGCGCCACGGTGCACGTGGGGCCCCGGGAGTACGGGCACCTGTATCTCTCGGAGAAGCCCGAGCCGTTCACGCCCGCCGACGAGAAGGTGGCGGCCGCGCTGGCCGCCGCGGCAGGTGTCGCGGTCGCGAACGCCCAGCTGTACGCCGAGGCGGAGCGTCGCGAGAGCTGGCTGCGCGCCGAGCAGGCGATCACCACGATGCTGCTCGAGGGAGTCGACGCGGAGGACGCCCTGCTGCACATCGCGTCGACGGCCCGCGAGGTCGGCGGGGCGGACACCGTCGCGCTCGCGTTGCCCGGGGTCGGTGGCGAGCTGGTCCTCGAGCTGGCGGTCGGCCCCGACGGCGATCCGCTGGTCGGCGTGACGATGCCGTCGGGCACCCGGGCGCACACCGTCCTGACCACGGGCAAGGGTCTGACCGTCGCGTCGCTTCGGGACGCCCTCGACGTAGCCGATCCCGCGATGCGCGCCTTCGGTCCGGCGCTGTTCGCCCCGTTCCGCTCGCCCGGCCGCGGGCTGGGCGTGCTCCTGCTCTTCCGTCGGATCGGCGCCCCGCAGTTCGACGACGCCGACCTGGCCACTGCCGTCTCGTTCGCCGAGCAGGCCGCCTTGGCCTACGTGCTCGCCGAGGCCAGGGCCGCGCAGGATGCCGCCGCCTTGCTCGACGAGCGCGAGCGGATCGCCCGGGACCTGCACGACCTGGCCATCCAGCAGCTCTTCGCCACCGGCCTGCAGCTCGAGACGGTCCGGCGCCGGGCCGCGCGAGGGGTTGACGCGACCGAGCTCGCGCAGATCGTCGACGAGGCGTTGGCGGGCGTCGACGGATCGGTCCGCGAGATCCGGCACATCGTGCACGACCTGCGCGACCCCGACGGGGGTGTCGGCCTCGTCGCGCGGCTGCGCCGAGAGGTCGAGCTCGCGCGCACCGGGCTCGGATTCGCCCCGACCTTCGTCGCGAACCTCGACGGTCTCGCAGTGGTGGTCGGCGACCTGGACGAGGACCGGCTCGACGAACGGGTGCCCGGCGCCCTCGCGTCGGACGTCGTCGCTGTGGTGCGCGAGGCGCTCGCCAACGCCGCCCGGCATGCGGAGGCCAGCACCGTCGACGTGCGCCTCGACGTCACCCCGACGGCGATCCAGGTCGAGGTGCACGACGACGGCCTCGGCATGCCGACCGGTCCCACCCGTCGGTCCGGCACGAGCAATCTTGCCGCTCGCGCGTTCGCCCGAGGAGGGACGTTCCAGGTGACGTCCACGACGGCGAGCCCGGGCACCCGGCTCACCTGGTCGGCGCCGCTGTCGTAACGGCGGTCGCGGGCTCGCTCAGCTGCCCGGGTCGCCGCGCCAGCCCGTGTGCCGGCGGGCTGCGACCCACGCGGCCACCTGGGTCCGGCGCTGGAGGCCCATCTTGGCCAGGATCGACGTGATGTGGTTCTTCACGGTCTTCTCCACCACGCCCAGGCGGTCCGCGATCTCGCGGTTGGACAGTCCGTCACCGATGAGTTCGACGACGCGCCGCTCGCTCGGGGTCAGCCGCCTGATCAGCTCACCGTTCGCGGCGCGGTGGCGGTTCACGGTGGCCTCGTCGAGCAGGACGCGGCCCCCGGCCACGGCGCGGATGGCGTCGGAGATGTCGGAACCGCGGACGGACTTGAGCACGTACGCGGCCGCACCGGCAGCGAGCGCGGCGGCGAGCGCGTCCTCGTCGTCGAACGAGGTCAGGACGATCGAACGGGTCTCGGGCAGGGCACGCCTGAGCGCGACCAACAGATCGATCCCGGTGCCGTCGGGCAGCTGCAGGTCGACCAGGACGATCCGCGGGTTCATGAGCCGGGCGCGCTGCAGTCCGTCGGCCACGGAACCCGCCTCGGCGACGACTCGCATGCCGTCGGCGCGGTCCACCACGTCCGCGATGCCCCGGCGCACGACCTCGTGATCGTCGACGATCATCACCGTGATCGGCGCGGGGGCCGCCCCGGCCCGCTCGGCTGCGGGAGCGCTGGTGGCAGGCACGGTGGCATCGTAGCGAGGGTGACCACGCTCCTGCTGCCCTCCTCGATGTCCGACACCCCCACGGTGCCGGCGGATGTCCACCTCGTGCGATACGACATCGCGGAGCCGCTGCCCGACGACGTGCTCGACGCCGAGGCCCTGGTGGTGTGGGGTAACGACGGACAGCAGCTGGCCGACGCCGCCCGTCGGCTGACCAGGCTGCGCTGGGTGCAGACCCTCGCGGCCGGACCGGACTCGGCTCTCGCGGCAGGCTTCGCGCCCGACGTCGTCGTCACGTCCGGCCGCGGGCTGCACGACGGCCCGGTCGCCGAGCACACCCTCGCCCTGCTCCTCGCGCTGGCTCGCCGCCTGCCGGAGTGCGTCCGAGCACAGGACGAGCACCGCTGGGCGCACGAGCTCGGCGGCATGCAAGCGGTCCGGCCGGGGGTCGAGTTCCGCAGCCTGGCCGACGCGCGGGTCCTGATCTGGGGGTTCGGCTCGATCGCCGCGCGGCTCGCCCCGCTGCTGACGGCGCTGGGTGCTGACGTCCGGGGCGTCGCCCAGAGCGCGGGCAACCGAGACGGCTATCCGGTGGTGTCGGCGTTCGACCTGCCCGGCGTCCTCCCGCGCACCGATGTGCTCGTGTCCATGCTGCCCGCGACGCCGCAGACGGCCGGGGTGCTCGACGGACCCGGTGTTCGACCTGTTGCCGGAGCACGCAGTCGTGGTCAACGTGGGGCGGGGCTCGGTCCTCGACGAGGCGGCGCTGCTCTCCGCGGTCAGGGCGGGATCGATCGCGGGCGCCGCACTGGACGTGTTCGCTCAGGAGCCCCTCCCGGCCGACTCCCCGCTGTGGGACGAGCCGCGCATCCTGATCACCCCGCACGCCGCTGGCGGTCGGCCCATCGGCGCCGGTGAGCTGGTCACCGCCAACGTGCTCGCGTTCCTGTCCGGCGGCGAGCTCCGCAACGTCGTGCCGCGAGGCTAGAAGCGCCCGTTGCGGGGGCGCGGCTGGCAGTGCGGGCAGCTGAACGACGAGCGGTTCATGAACTCGTCGCGACGGATCGGGGTGCCGCAGCGCGGGCACGGGCGACCCTCTTGGCCGTACACCGCCAGCGACCGGTCGAAGTAGCCCGAGTTCCCGTTCACGTTGACGTACAGGGCGTCGAAGCTCGTGCCGCCCTGCTCGAGCGCCTCGGTCATCACCTCGTGGGCACCCTCGAGTGCCCGCTCGACCTCGGCGGCACCCGAACGTCTCCGTCGGGCGCGCGTAGTGCAGCTTCGCCCGCCAGAGCCCCTCGTCCGCGTAGATGTTGCCGATCCCGGACACCAGCGTCTGGTCGAGCAGCGCGCGCTTGAGGCCGGTCTTCCTGCGCCGGAACGCGCGCGACGAGCTCGGCACGGTCCACCGCCGGGTCGAGCAGGTCGCGGGCGATGTGGGCGACTGGTTCGGGGACCACGGGGCGGTCGGAGCCGAGTCCGCCGGGTAGGTCGTCCGGCGTCGGCACGAGGTCCGGGACGCTCAGGTGCCCGAACGTCCGCTGGTCGACGAAGTCCAGGTACCCGACGTCGAGCGTCAGACGAACCCGCAGGTGAGGGTGGTCTACGGGCTCGCGTGCGGACGAGGAGCTGGCCGCTCATGCCGAGGTGCGCGAGGAGGGCATCGTCCTGCTCGTCCAGCAGGAGCCAGAGAAACTTGCCGCGCCGCACCGCGGCATCGAACCGCCGGTTCACCAACCGGCCGGCGAAGTCGAGCGGACCGCCCTCGTGCCGGCGCACGCTGTACTCGCGGCTCACGTCGACGTCGACCACCGTGCGACCCAGCACGTGCCGCGCGAGGCCGTCGCGAACGGTCTCGACCTCCGGCAGCTCGGGCACGTCAGACCTCGCCGCTCAGTCCTGCGCCGAGCGCAGCTCCACCAGCAGCGCGGTACGCGTCCGCGGCAGCGTCCTGCTCGGCGACCTTCTTCGCGCGCCCGACACCGATCCCGCGGGGCACGCCGCCGACCATGGCGCGCGCCGTGAACGTCCGGGCGTGGTCGGGTCCTTCGCCGTCGACGTCGTAGACCGGCGAACCGAGGCCCATGGCCGCGGACAGCTCCTGCAGCGACGTCTTCCAGTCGAGCCCGGCACCCAGCTCGGCGGCCGCCTCCAGGGACGGACCGACCAGACGCTCGACCACCGTGCGCGCGGGTTCGAGGCCGTGCGAGATGTAGATCGCGCCGAACACCGCCTCGAGGGTGTCGGACAGGATCGAGTCCTTGTCCGAGCCGCCCGTCGCGATCTCGCCCTTGCCCAGCAGCACGTAGCTGCCGAGATCGAGCTCGCGCGCGACGACGGCGAGCGCGCGCTGCGAGACGGTGGCCGCACGCATCTTCGCGAGCGACCCCTCCGACAGGGCGGGGTGTGTCCGGTACAGCGACTCGGTCACGACGAGACCGAGCACCGTGTCGCCGAGGAACTCGAGGCGCTCGTTGGTGGGCAGCCCGCCGGCCTCGTGCGCGAACGACCGGTGCGTCAGGGCAAGCACGAGAAGCTCGGGGTCCAGGTGGACCCCGAGCTCCTCGAGAAGCTGGTCTGCCGTGGCACTCACGCCGGTCCTCCGGTGATCAGGTGGGACAGCGGAGGGCGAGCACGCCTGTTCGGCGCAGAGCTCAGGCGACCTCGAACTCGGTCCGCACGGCCTGCGCGTAGGTGCGGTCCTTGTAGGTGCCGCACGACGGGCATGCCGTGTGGGGCATCTTGTTCGCCTTGCACTTGGGGCAGGTGTGGAGCGTCGTGGCAGTGGTCTTCCACTGCGACCGACGCGCACGGGTGTTGCTGCGCGACATCTTGCGCTTCGGAACAGCCACGGCTAGCTCTCTTTCGTCTCGTCGTTCGAGCTCACGAGGCCGCCCAGAGCGGCCCAGCGAGGATCAAGCGTCTCATGCGAATGGTCAGGGTCGTCCGCCAGCCGAGCTCCACACTCAGAGCACAGGCCTGGGCAGTCGGGGCGGCACAGCGGCTGGAACGGCAGAGCCGGCACAACCGTGTCCCGCAGCACGGGTTCGAGGTCGATCAGATCGCCCTCGAGCTCGCGCACGTCTTCTTCTTCGTCGCCGTCCTCGGCCGCGATCGCCGCACGCTCGGGGTAGACGTAGAGCTCCGTGAGCGAGACATCGACATCCTCGATGACCTCACCCAGGCAGCGCACACACTCCCCGATCGCCCGGCTGCGGACGGATCCGGTGACCAGGACCCCCTCCATGACCGCCTCGAGCCGCAGATCCAGCTCGACGTCGTTCCCGGTGGGGACGCCGATCACGTCCGTACCGAGATCCTCCGGGGCGGCCAGGGTGCGCTGCACGGTCCTCGTCGATCCTGGACGCCGACCGAGCTCGTGCGTGTCGAGCACGAAGGGCGAACCACGATCGAGGTGAACAGGGCGCTGCACGGCCAGGGTCCCCTCGTTGATCTCGGTCCGTGCCATGTTCGGCAGAACCAACGGTCAACTCTACGGCACAGGTGACGGGCCACCCAAATCGACGCAGGGTGGCGGAGGTCTCACTCCGAGCCCAACCGGCCGGCGAGCTTCGCGCGTCCCGCCTGCACCTGGCCGAGCACCTTGCCCAGGTCGATCTCGAAGTCGGCGAGCCGGCGGTCGCAGTAGTCGTCCGCGTCCCGCTGCATGCGCTCGACCGTCTCCTGCGCCTCGGCGACGAGCTCTGCCGCACGCTCCTGGGCTGCGACCACGACCGCCTCCTGGTCGACCAGAGCGGCGGCCTCGCTGCGGGCACGGGCGAGGATCTCGTCGGCAGCCCGCCTGCGCCTCCGCGCGGGCCTCGGCGGCATCGGCCAGCACCTGGTCCGCGCGGGTCAGCTGGGTCGGCAGCACGTCGCGCGCCTGCTCGACGAGGTCCAGCAGCTCGGCGCGGTTGACCAGCACGGACGACGACATCGGCATGGCCCGCGCGGTCGAGACCGCCGTGGCGATCGCCTCGAGCACTCCGGTCAGGCCCTCGGGCCGCGTCGTGGGATCTTGCTCGGTCATGGTGTGTCCTCTCGGTCGAACGCCTGACGCACCGCGTCCGCGACACCCGACGGGACGAGGTCGTCGATGCTGCCGCCGTGCCGGGCCACGTCCTTGACCAGCGACGACGCGATGTGCGCCAGCGCCGGGTCCCCCACCACGAAGACGGTCTCGACGCCGGCGAGGTGCCGGTTCATCAGAGCCATGGGCAGCTCCGCGTCGAAGTCGGCACCGCCCCGCAGCCCCTTGACCACCGCGTTCGCCTGCACTTGCCGCAGGAACTCGGCCAGCAGTCCGTCGACCGGTTCGACGCGCACGCCGTCGATCCCCGCCAGTGCGGTTCGGGCCAGAGCGACCCGGGTGTCCACGCCCAGCAACGCCGACTTGGCGGAGTTCGTCGCGACGCCGACGACGACCTCGTCGAACATCGAGCGGGCGCGACGCACCACGTCGACGTGCCCGAGGGTGATCGGGTCGAACGACCCCGGGCACACGGCGATGGTCACCCCGCCAGGGTAGGCCAGCGAGGGCGCGCGGTCGCGACCCACACGCGCCGCCCTAGCATCGGGTCATGGACGAACCGCGCGTCGACGCTCGCAACCTGGGCGGACTCCCCCGCGATCCGGACGGTGCTCGCGCGCGCCTACCGCGACAACCCGCTGATGGTCTGGGCACTGCCCGACGGCGCGACCCGGCAGGACGCGTGCGCGGCGTGGCTGGGGCCGTCGGTCGACCGCTATCTCGCCGCGGGACGCGTGCATGTGGCCCGCCTCGACGGTCGCGTGATCGGCGTCGCGGCGTGGAAGCTGCCCGACGCGGCCCCGGCCGACGTGTTCCTGCCCGACCCCGCGCGCGTCCTGGCGCTTCTCGTCGGCGCGGCTCGTGCCGACGAGATCCTGGCAGCGATGGGCGGCAGCGCCCACCTCGCACCGCCGGGTCCTGCCGCCTACCTCAACTACCTCGCGGTGGACCCCGAGCACCAGGGTCGCGGGATCGGCCGGCTGCTGCTCGAGGCGGGCGTCGCCCGGGCTCGTCGCGACGGTCTGCGCACCTATCTCGCGACGAGCGACCCCGGGAACCTGCCGTTCTACGAGCGCGCCGGCTTCACGGTCGTGGGGAACGTCGACCTGGGTGGGCCGTCGCTCGTCGTGCTGCACGGCTCAGCCTGACGGCTCGGCACGTTCGGCGAACCACATCACCGTGTCGCCGTACGCCCGGCGGTCCAGCCGCTCGATGCCCGGCGGCCAGGTCGGCTCGGGCGACCGGCGGCCCCGCTCCACGACCAGCACGCCGTGCGCCGACAGCGCCAGCGGCGCCAGGACGGCGGCGAGATCATCCTCGGTCACGTCGTACGGAGGGTCGACGAGGACGAGGTCCCAGGTGGCCGGCCGCTGCACGAACCGATCGGCCTCTCTCACCGGCGACAACGACGCGGTCCGTCAGCCCCAACGACGCCACGTTGCGACGACAGGCGTCCGCCGCGTCCCGTGCCGAGTCGACGAGGGTCACCTGGGCGGCTCCGCGGCTGGCGGCCTCGATGCCCAGCGCACCCGAGCCCGCGTAGAGGTCCAGCACGCGGGCCCCGTCGACGACGTCGAGGTGCTCGAGCCTCGAGAACAGCGCCTCCCGGACGCGCTCGCTGGTCGGCCGCGTGCCGGCGCGGGGCACCTCGAGGATGCGCCCGCCGACCGACCCCGCGACGATGCGCGTCACCGCGCGGCCTTGGCGTTCTCCTTGGCGGTCTCCTGGGCATCCATCATGCGCTCCATGAACGAGCCCTTCTTGACCGACGACGCGATGGCGACCGCGATCGCCGAGAGCACGATCTGCGCGATCATCAGCGGCGTGTTGATCGTGCGCAGCAGCAGGGCGATCCAGACCGGCAGCAGGCCGATGACGACCAGGTCCGGGCCGCGCGCCAGGACGGTCGCGACGCCGGTCGGCAGGGCGCCCATGGGCGTCGAGACCAGCGCGCCGCCCCAGTCGGGAGCCGGCCGGTAGGAGGACCGCACCGCCGCCGCCGCCCACACGGGGGTCGAGATCACGCCGAACGCGATCCAGTTGGGCACGTCGGAGGCCCACCGACCCACGGCCCCGAACGCCACGACGGACCACAGCAGCATGGCGCCCGCAGGCACGATCATCCGCAGCCGGCGGACCGACTGCGCGTCGATGGGCAGGAGCCGGTCGAGGATCGGCGCCATCTCGGCGCGACGCGCGCCCTCGCCCGTGGCGCTCATGGCGACGTAGCCGGCCACGAGGATCGACAGGAGCACTCCGAAGGGGCTGGCCAGCTGCGGCACGCTGCTGACGAGCACCGGGACCAGCGCCGCGACGCACAGCTGCACGACGTGCCGGGCCGACCGACGCAGGACCACCAGGTCGGCCGTGACAAGCGCCGTCGCCGGTCCACGCGCCGTGCGGAGCTTCGAGGTCCACCGCCGGACGGGTGCGGCCGCACCGTCGGTGAGCGCGCGGCCGAGCTCGCGGGAGTCCATCGAGACCACCGCGCCGGCGGCCTGCGTCGCCACCGAGCCGCTCTCGCGCAGGGTCTTCTCCGGCATCCGCCCGAGCCGGGAGTCCACGAGGAAGACCAGGCCGGCGACGACGACGAGGAGCGTCGCGACCAGCCACCACGGCGGACCGGGCACCTCGTCGGCGGACCAGCCCAGCGAGGCGAGGACGACGGCCGCGACGGGAGCGAGGAACAGCAGGACGTCACCGAGGAACGCGATCGCACGCCGCGAGACGCTCGCCGACTGACCGACCCCCGCGAGCAGCACGATCCCCGCCGCGACCAGGGCGGCCGTGGCGGCGACCCGGGCCACCCGGGCGCCCTCGTCGGCCAGCAGGCCGGCGTCGAGCAGGGCGACGATGACCGCACCGACGAACCCGGCGAGCAGGGGCAGCCGCCGCGACGACGGTCGCAGCAGGCCGCGCCGGTCGACGGGCAGGCCGAGCCACCACGCGGCCTCGGCGCCTCCGGCACCGACCGGTCCGAGACGGCCCGCGAGCGAGAGCACGGCGCCGGCCAGCGCGATCAGGATCACGATCACGAGGCTCGCCAGGCTGAGGTTCAGGGGGCTGCGGATGTCGGGCTCCGGCGGCAGCGCCACGCGCATCGCCTGCGACGCACCCAGCGCCACGCCGATGCTGATCGCGATGCTGATCACTGCGTAGTAGACGTCCCCGAGCAACGAGCCGATGGTCGCCGTGCTGCGGGCGCTCGCCGCCTGCGCGGTGTACCGGCGGATGCTGCGTGCTGCCGGGATGTCGCCGAGCTCGAACGGCTGGACGGCAGGTTCGTCGTCGATCTGTTCGATCTCGCTCACGGGTTCTCCCGCGAGATCAGGTCGGCCGCCTGATCGGCGGGCAGCAACCGGGACGCCTCGTCCGAGACGTGCACGGCGCGGTCCGCGACGGCCCGCAGCAGGTCGGGGTCGTGCGTCGCGACGAGCACCGCGCCACCGGCCTGCTTCTCCGCGTTGATCCGGCCCGCCAGTCGGTCGCGCATGGCCCGGTCGAGGCGCTGCTCGGGCTCGTCGAGGACCAGCAGCGAGCGCGGACGCACGAAGCCGGCGGCGAGCAGCAGGCGACGACGCTGGCCCGACGAGAGCGCGACCGGCAGCGACTTGGCGTGGTCGGCCAGCCCGAACTCGTCGAGCAGCTCGGCGACAACCGCCTCGGCACCGCGGACGCCGTGCCCGCGCGCAGTCAGGTACAGGTGCTCGGAGACCGTGAGCGCCGGGAAGTAGGCGTCGTCGTCCAGCACGCTGGCCACCTTGGTGCGGAACGCGACGTCGCGCTCGTCCACCTTGGCGCCGAACACCTGCAGCGTGCCTCCGGAGGGTTCGAGCAGCCCGATCACCGCCCGCAGCACGGTCGACTTGCCCGAACCGTTCGCCCCCACGAGGGCGATGACCTTTCCGGGCGCGAGCGTGAACGTGACCGGGGCACAGACGGGGGCGCCGCCGTAGCCGACGAGCAGGTCCTTGGCGCTGATGACGGGCTTCGACACGAGCGTCAGGGTAGCCGTGGCGGATGTGCTCCCGCGCCCACTCACGTCTGACCGAGGAACTCCTCGCGGCCGTCCGCGAGCTGAGCATCGATCGCCTGGCGCAGCGCTGGCCATGCCGTCAGCTCCGGATCGGCGTCGACGAGCGCCCGAGCATCTTCGCGGGCCCGGTCGATGACGGCGCCGTCGCTGACCACGCGCAGGAACCGCAGCGTCCCCCGGCGACCGGACTGCGCGGCGCCGAGCACGTCACCCTCGCGGCGCAGCAGGAGGTCGACCCGGGCGAGCTCGAACCCGTCTGTGGTCGCCGAGAGCGCCTCCAGCCGACGCCCGGCGGTGCTGCCGTCGGGCGCGTCCGAGACGAGCAGGCAGATGCCGGGCTCCCGGCCGCGTCCGATCCGGCCGCGCAGCTGGTGCAGCTGCGAGAGCCCGAACACGTGCGCGTCGAGCACGACCATGACCGTCGCGGCGGGCACGTCCACGCCCACCTCGATGACGGTCGTCGAGACCAGTACCGGGGTGCGGCCCGACGCGAAGTCGGCGATCGCCTGGTCCTTCTCCTCGCCGGACATCCGGCCGTGCAGGACGCCCACCGCGGCGCCCCCCAGCCGGTCGTCCTGGCGCAACGTCTCGGCCACCTCGAGCACGGCGCGCAATGGTCGCTTGGCCGGCCGCGTGCCCGGCGCCATCGCCTCGCCGACCGTCGTCGGTTCCTCGTCGTCGAGGTAGAGGTCGTCGCCGTCGTCCTCGTTGGTCAGCGCATCGTCGTCCGGGTCGATCCGCGCGCAGACCACGAAGGCGCGGCCGCCGCGCGCGACCTCCTCGCCGACGCGTCGCCACGACCGGTCCATCCAGGCCGGGTTGTGCACGGGCACCACGTGCGTGGTGATGCCGCTGCGGCCCGCCGGGACCTCGCGCAGCTCGGAGATCTCCAGCTCGCCGAACACCGTCATCGCGACGGTGCGCGGGATCGGCGTCGCGGTGGTGACGAGCAGGTGCGGAGCGTTCTTCGCCTTCGCCAGCAGCGCTCCGCGCTGCTCGACGCCGAACTTGTGCTGCTCGTCGATCACCACGAGGCCGAGGTCCGCGAACTGCACCGGGCTCGACAGCAGCGCGTGCGTCCCGACGACGATGCCGGCCTGACCGCTCGCCGCGTCGAGCAGGTTGGTCTTGCGTTCAGCGGCCGTCTGCGAGCCGGTCAGCAGCGCCACCCGCGTGCCGATCTCCGATCCGCCGAGCATCCCGCCCTCGGCGAGGTCACCCAGCAGCGCCCGCAGCGTGCGGACGTGCTGCGCGGCGAGGACGGACGTCGGGGCGAGCATGGCCGCCTGCCCGCCCGCGTCGATGACCTGCAGCATCGCGCGCAGTGCGACCACGGTCTTGCCTGAGCCGACCTCGCCCTGCAGCAGCCGCTGCATCGGGCGGTCGAGTGCGAGGTCGTCGCCGATCTGCGACCCGGCGAGCAGCTGGCCCGGCGTCAGCTCGAACGGAAGCCGGGCGTCGAACGCCTCCAGCAGCCCACCGGCGTGCGGCGGACGTGCGGTCGACGCCTCGCGCTGCGCCCGAGAGCGCCGGCGCGCGAGCTCGGTCTGCAGGACGAAGGCCTCCTCGTAGCGCAGGCGCGCCTGACCGCGGTGGACGTCGGCCTCCTCGCGCGGGACGTGCACGTCGCGCAACGCCCGCAGTCGCGACCCCAGGCCGCGCGACTCGCGGATCTGCGGAGGCACGGGGTCAGGGACGTCGTCCTCGGTCAACGGGTCGAGGACCCGACGAAGTGCGGCGCGGATGGTCTCGGAGTCGAGGCCCTTGGTGGCCCGGTAGATCGGGATCGGCCACTCGGCCTCCTCCATCGCCCGCGCCTCGTCCTCGACGCTGCCGAGGATCTGGTACACCGGGTTGGCGAGCTGCAGGCGGCCGTTGAACACGTTGATCTCGCCCGAGAACAGCCCGAGCTCGCCGACGACGAGCCGATCGAGATGCCACTTCGCCACGCCCTCGTTCGCCGTGAAGATCACCAGGCTCAGCGAGCGGTTGCCGTCCGTGATGGTCGCCTCGACCCGCGGACGCCCGTCTTGGCGGCATGCTTCATCTGCGCCGCGCGCACCCGGGCGACCAACGCGACGTTGAGCCCGATGACGAGGCTCGCGATGTCCGTGACCTCGCGCGAGTCCGCATACCGCCACGGGTAGTGCACGAAGAGGTCGGCGGTGGTCTCGATGCCGAGCGTCGCGAACTTCTTGAGGTCCGCCGGACGCTTGACCGGTACCCGTTCGCTCATCGGGTCGACGGCCGTGTGCACGCCGTCCTCGTAGACGAGGCCGCTGCGCGGCGACCGGCTCGTGGGCTCGTCAGCCATGCTCAGTCCAGCCCGATCAGGACGGCCGCCCCGCGGCCCGTGGGGCCGACGACCGTGGTCTCGAGTCCCGGCCGGTGCTCCGCGAGGTAAGCCGCCAGCCCGTCGAGCGGCGCACCCGCGTCTCGCAGCAGGACGGTCAGGCTCTCCGCGGTCCCGCCCGTCGAGCGCAGGAGCGAGTCCGCGGCGTCGCGCACGGAGTCGAGCGTCACCGGGCCGTCCAGCTCGACCACGTGGAGCCGTTCGAGCGCCCGGCGTGCCCGCGGACGCCCCGGCGCTCGACGCCGTCGCCAGCGCGAGGGCAGCAACCGCGACCCGCAGCTCGTCGCCGGCGTCGATCAGCTCGACGTCCCGGCGCGTCGCGACGAGCGCGGCCAGCTCGGCGGTGTCGACCACACCACCGGAGAGCACCGCGACCTGCGACGCCCCGGCGTCCGCGACCGCGCGCACGAGGTGCGGCGCGGTGATCGCCGCCTCGGGACAGCGCACGAGCGTCACCGCTCCACCGGACGCGTACCAGCCGGCCAGATCCGGAGAGCCGGTGCAGACGACGACCCCGCTCGGCCGGTCCGGCGCCGCCGAACCACCCTGTGCGCTGAGCTGCGCGTTTCCGCGAGAGCGTGCGCAGCAACGACCAGCCGCACGAGTACCTGCTCGCGACGACCGACGGCCGCCGCCGCGATCGCCGCCGCCGGGTCGTCGGTGTGCACGTGCACGTGCCACGTCCCGTCCCCACCGACGACCGCGACCGAGTCTCCGAGATCCGCCATCGCGCCCTGCAGGTCAGGACCGAGGTCTCGCTCCGCGCTGACCAGCAGCATCACCTCGTACGCGCCACCGGCCGGCTCCGCGGGCCACACCGCGGGTCGGCGTCGCGGGCAGCCAGGCCAGCGCGTCGGCGTCGGCGGGTTCCTCGGCCACCACCCCGGCCAAGGCGTCGAGCACCACGAGAAGGGCGCACGCGCCCGCGTCCAGCACGTGCGCGGCCCGCAGGACGGGGTGGCTCGGCGCTGATCCCAGCGAGGGCGAGGTGCGCGTCGGCGACCACCGAGTCGAGCATGGTGGTCAGGTCGGCGCCGGCGTCGGCGGCAGTCTCGGCGCTGCGGGCGACCGCGTCCGCGAGCGTGAGGATGGTGCCCTCCTGCGGCTCCTGCATCGACTCCCGCGCGGCGCGGGCGGCGGACCCGAGGCACCGGGCGACGTCGGCAGCGGCCGCGTCGGCGGGCAGGGCCTGGGCGAACCCGGTCAGGTACTGGCTCAGGATGACGCCGGAGTTTCCCCGCGCCGCGTGCAGGGCGCCCCGGGCGAACAGCCGCGCGACGTCCCGGACGTCCTCACCCGCGACGGGCGGTGCAGCGGTGAGCGCGTCGACCCCGCCGGTCACGGTCAGGAGCACGTTCGTCCCGGTGTCGGTGTCCGGGACCGGGAACACGTTGACCGCGTCGATCCGCTCGCGCGACCCCGCCAGAGCGGCGTGCGACGCCAACGCCCAGGCGCGCACCGCGCCAGCCTCGAGCCGGTCCACCGCACCCCCGTCGAACTCGCCGTCATGTCTGTGCCTGCTGGCCCGCTCACCGACACGTCCCGATGTGGTCCCTGTCAGGGTCACCACCATGCAGCATGCGACCCACATTTGGGTCGAGGTGCTCGATGGGCTAGTCTTGACCGGTTGCCCGGCCACGCTGGGCGCTGGTGGTGCCCCGCAGCGGCCCCCGCATCTATCTGATCTCGCACACAGAGACGGTACAGAGACGGTGTCGCTCGTGCGCTCCCACCCATGAACGAACCCCTGACTTCGCCGCGAACCAGCGGCACATCCGCACGAGCAACAAACAGGAGAGACCGTGGCTGCCAACTGCGACGTCTGCGCAAAGGGCCCGAGCTTCGGGCACAGCATCTCGCACTCGCACGTGCGCACGAAGCGTCGCTGGAACCCGAACATCCAGCGCGTCCGTGCCGTCGTCGCGGGGACGCCCAAGCGTCTCAACGTGTGCACGTCGTGCCTCAAGGCCGGCAAGGTGCAGCGCGCCATCTGACGTCTGTCGAGACGCACGGCCGGGGCTCACGAGGTTGTCACCTTGTGGGCCTTCGCCATGTCCGCTCCGTGTGGCATGGTGACGTGCATGGTCGAGCAGCTGGACGACGTGACGATCCGCCCCGCCGCCGAGGGCGACGCGGCAGGCATCGCTCGCGTGCACGTGCGGTCCTGGCAGGAGGCGTACGCCGGCATCGTGCCCGAGTCATATCTGGCCGAGCTCGACATCGACGAGCGTTCGGCCCAGTGGGCGGCGTATCTTCGCCCAGGATCGTCGGACGACATCGCGGTCTGGGTCGCGCTGGCGGGGTCCAAGGTCGTCGGCTTCGTCACCATCGGACCGAGCCGGGACGAGGACGCGGGCCGGGGCGATCGGGAGATCATGCACATCTACCTCGACCCGGGGATCTGGGGCCACGGCGTCGCCCGGGACCTCATGCGCACGGTGATCGCGTCGGTTGGCGACAAGACGCCGATCTCCCTGTGGGTGCTGGCCGACAACGAGCGGGCGCGGCACTTCTACCGGCGGCACGGCTTCCAGGCCGACGGGATCGAGCGGTACGACGACATCGGCGGCGCTCAGCTGCTCGAGGTCCGCTACCGCCGCGGCTGAGCACCACCGAAGTGGTCCCAGCCCGAGGTCGGTGACTGCGCCTCGCCGGCGACGAGCACCCCCGGCGCGCCGGCGCGCACCCGGCCGACTGCGCGGAACGCCGCGGGCAGCGCGACCCCGCCGGGAAACGTCGCAAGCAGACCGTGGTCCTCTCCCCCGTCGAGCACCCACCGATCCGCCGACGCCCCGAGGGCCGCCGAGGCCGCCCGCAGCCGCGTGAGGTCCGCGGCGAACGCCTCCGTCGGGGCGTCGAGGTCGACGACGACCCCGCTGGCACGGGCAAGGCGTCCGGCATCACGCAGGAGCCCGTCGGACACGTCCATCATGGCGGTCGCGCCCGCGAGCGCCGCGGCAGGACCTGCGCCCAACGGCGAGGTCGGGTGCAGGTAGGCACCCACGAGCTCGTCGTCGAGCCCGGACCGTTCGGCGTCGAGCAGTGCGAGCCCAGCAGCAGACCATCCCGCCACCCCCGCGTGCGCGACGACGTCGCCGACCCGCGCCCCCGAGCGCAGGACCGGCGCCCGCCCCTCCAGGTCGCCGTGCGCGGTCACGGCCACGACGACCGCCGGGCCACCCGACAGGTCGCCACCGACCACCCCGACGCCCCACGGCCCGCACTCCTGCGCCAGCCCGCGGGCAAGCCCTTCGACCCAGGACACCGGGAGGTCGGACGGCATCACCAGGGCGACGACGAGGCTGGTCGGGCGGGCACCCATCGCGGCGACGTCGGCGAGGTTCTGCACCGCGGCCCGTCGGCCCACGTCCTGACCGGAGGACCACGCGCGACGAAAGTGCCGGTCCTCGACGAGCACATCGGTGGTGACCACGAACCGCCCGTCGGCGGCGGCGACGACCGCGGCGTCATCGCCGGGCGGCAGCAGGGTGTCGGCGCCCGCCGGCAGCAGCGGGAAGATCCGCGCCAGGAGCGACTCCTCGGACAGCTCCGAGACGAGGGGGCCGTCAGCGTTGGTCACCCGGACACGGTAGAGGGTCGCGGGCGCGGCCGGGTTACCGTGGCCCGGTGACCAACCGACTGGCAACTGCCCTGGCCGTCGTCGTCCCCTTGGTCCTGCTGGCCGGGTGCTCGAGCGCCGTCTCGGCCGAGGTTGCGCCGCATGCGACCGACCCTGTGTGCGCGAGCGTCGTGCTCGCGATGCCCGACTCGCTGGACGGCCAGCCCCAGCGCGACACCACGGCACAGGCGACGACCGCGTGGGGGGACCCGGAGCACCCCATCGTGCTGCGCTGCGGTGTCGAGCCGCTCGGCCCGACCACGGAGCACTGCCAGACCGTCGAGACCCCCGGCGGCCCGAGCATCGACTGGGTGTCGGTGGAGAATCCTGACAAGACCTGGACGCTGACTACCTACGGGCGAGTGCCCGCGGTCGAGGTGGACGTGCCGGCGTCTGTCGCGGCCGCCGGATCCTCGTACTTCGACGAGCTGGGCCCGGCCATCGCGCTCACGAAGAAAGAACGGTCCTGCGTCTGAGCGCCTGCGTCTGAGCGCTCAGCGACCGTACTGCGCGGAGATCGGGCACTCGAATGCGCCGCGATCGGCCAGGCCGACGTTGTTCAGGTACTTCACGATGATCGCGTAGGAGTGGAAGAACCCGACCTCGGTGTACTTCACGCCGAGCCGCTCGCAGTACTCGCGCACCACCGGCTGGACCTTCTTGAGGTTGGGGCGCGGCATGCTCGGGAACAGGTGGTGCTCGACCTGGTAGTTCAGGCCGCCCATCGCGAAGTCGACGGCCGTGCCCCCACGGATGTTGCGCGAGGTGATGACCTGGCGGCGCAGGAAGTCGACCTTCATCCCGGCGGGGATGATCGGCATGCCCTTGTGGTTCGGCGCGAACGAGCCGCCGAGGAACACCCCGAACAGGGCCATCTGCACGAAGAAGAACGCGACGGCCTTCCCGGGCGGCAGCAGCACGAGCAGGATCGCGACGTAGAGCACCAGCCGGCTGACGACGATCGTCAGGTCGACCTTGCGGTTGGGCACGGGGCCCTTGGCCGTCAGGGCCTGGACGCTGGACAGGTGCAGGCTCATCCCCTCGAGGGTGAGCAGCGGGAAGAAGAACCAGCCCTGGTGGCGCCCGAACCAGCCCGCGAATCCCGGGCGTTGGTCGACGACGTCGGAGGTCCACGCGACCACCCCGGGCGCGATGTCAGGGTCGGAGCCCTGCTGGTTGGGGCTGGCGTGGTGCCGGTTGTGCTTGTTGCGCCACCACGAGGCGGACAGCCCGACGAACCCGCCGGCGATGATCCGCGCGGTCCAGTCGTTCCAGGCACCCGACGTGAAGATCTGCCGGTGCGCGCTGTCGTGGCCGAGGAACGCCAGCTGGGTGAGCACGACGGCCATCGCCGCCGCCACCGCGAGCTGCCACCACGAGTCGCCGATGAAGACGACCGCGACCCAGATGCCCGCGAACGCGAGGACCGCGAGGATCATCCGGGTCCAGTAGTAGCCGTACCGGCGGGCCATCAGGCCCGACTCGCGGATCTGCGCGGCGAGCGCCGAGTAGTCGCTCGCGTTGCGCGCCTCGACGGTCGCGGCGGCGCCTTCGGGGCTCATGCGAGCCACTCGGACGGATTGTGGCGGACGGGCGGTGCAGGGTGCACGACGCTCAAGAAGTCACAACCGATCCTGGGCCAGACCGCCCGCGAGGACGGCGCATACGGTGCACCGGCCGCGCGGCCGGTGCGGAAGACGCTGGTGGGCGCCCCGACGACGGTGGAGACGCCTGCCGAACCTCGACGTCCTTGTCGCGGGTCGGTCCACCACGAATGCCCAGACAGTACGGCACTCGCCTGAACATTTCCGGGATCGTTGCCCCAGGGATGCAAACTCGTGGGCCTGCCCGACCACCGGACCGGGAGCCGACCACCGTGCCGAGCAGGCCACGGGTCAGCGCAGGCCTGTCGGACGCTCCAGGGCGAGGCGGATCAGCTCGTCGACGAGCTCGGGATAGGTCATCCCCGACGCCTGCCACATGCGCGGATACATGCTGAACGGCGTGAAGCCGGGCATCGTGTTGATCTCGTTGACCACCACCTCGCCCTCGGGCGTGACGAACACGTCGACCCGCGCCAGCCCTTCGCAGCCGACAGCCTCGAACGTGCGCACGGCGACGTCACGCACGGCGGCCGTCTCGGCCTCGGGGAGGTCTGCCGGACAGGCCAGGGTGACGCCGGCCTCGTCGAGGTACTTCGCCTCGAAGTCGTAGAACGTGTGGCGCGCGTCGGTGACGAGGATCTCGCCGGGCAACGACGCGTGGGCCCGCTCCCCGTCACGGCCGCCGAGGACACCACACTCGATCTCACGCCCCACGATCGCCGCCTCGATGATCACCTTCGGGTCGTGCACCTGCGCGGCTCTGATCGCGGCCGAGAGGTCTGCCAGGTCGGTCACCCGCGTGATGCCGAGGCTGGAACCGGCGCGGGCGGGCTTGACGAACAGCGGGAGGCCGAGGCGATCGATGCGCTGCGCGACGGCGACGGGGTCACGATCGAGCTCGCCCGGCAGGACCACCTCGAAAGGACCGACCGGGAGCCCGTGCCCGGCCAGGACGAGCTTCATCATGTGCTTGTCCATGCCGACCGCCGACGCCAGGACGCCGGCACCGACGTACCGGACGTCGGCGAGCTCGAGCATGCCCTGCAGCGTGCCGTCCTCACCGAAGGGACCGTGCAGGAGCGGGAAGACGACGTCCACCTCGCCGAGCACACGGGGCAGCTGGCCCGCCTCGAGGACCTGGACGTCGCGGTCGTCGACCGCCTGCGGGAGCAGCACGTGCGCGGCGGTGTCCTCCACCTGCGGCAGACGTCCGTCCACGATCGCCCAGCGGTCCGGGTCGTCGTCGGCGAGCACCCACCGTCCCGACGGCGTGATCCCGACGGCCAGCACGTCGTACCGGTCGCGGTCGATCGCGCGCAGCACGCCGCCCGCGGTGGCACAGCTGATCGCGTGCTCGCCGGAGCGGCCGCCGAACAGCACCATGACCCGCGGTCGACGGGTCGGGAGGTCTGCGGTGGTGTCCATCGCGCCGAACCTTACCCGGCGCTCGTCACGCCGTGGCTCGCGACCGCGACCGGCCGCCTCGCGGACGCCCCCGGTAATCTGCGAGGGTGACCTCCGCGCAGCCCGGTGACCTGTCCCCCGCGACCCTCGTCGTCAGTGCCGCGAGGCCGGCGCGGACCCAGGGCGCGGCGGTGAACCCGCCGGTCGTGCTCTCCTCAACGAACGTCTCGCAGGGCGTCCCCGGCGCGGGCGAGCTGCTGTACGGACGCATCTCGACGGAGGCGTGGCACCCGTTCGAGGAGGCGCTCGGCCAGCTGGAGCGCTCGGCGAACCCGGCCCTCGTGTTCGGCTCCGGCATGGCGTCGGTCGCGGCCGCACTCTCACTGATCCCTGACGGAGGACGGCTGGTCCTGCCCCGGCACGCCTACCAGGTGACGCTCGGCCTCGCCCACGACCTCGCCGCGCGGCACGGCCTCGACGTCGCGCTCGTCGACATCGACGACACCGACGCGGTCGTGGCCGCGCTCCCCGGGGCGTCCATGCTCTGGATCGAGTCGCCCACCAACCCGATGCTCGAGGTGGCCGACCTGCCGGCCCTCGTCGAAGCCGCCCACGCGGTCGGCGCGCTGGTGGGCGTGGACAACACCTTCGCGACGCCCCTCGTGCAGCGCCCGTTCGAGCACGGCGCCGACCTCGTCATCCACTCCGTCACCAAGTACCTGGCCGGCCACAGCGACGTGGTCCTCGGCGCCGCGCTCGCCGACGACGACGACCTGCACGCCCGCCTGCACGCCTACCGCACGATGCACGGGGCGATCGCGGGGCCGTTCGAGGTCTGGCTCGCCCTGCGCGGCCTTCGCACCCTCGCCCTGCGCGTCGAGCGCGCCCAGTCGAACGCGGCCGAGCTCGCGCGCCGCCTCGCCGTCCACCCCGCGGTCGCGCAGGTCCGCCACCCGAGCCTGCCCACCGACCCCGGTCATGACCGCGCGAGCCGCCTGATGGACGGCTACGGCGCAATCATCGGCCTGCGCCCGCGCGGCGGGTGCGGCGACCGCCGACGCCGTCGTCGCCGCTCTCGAGCTCTGGGTGCCGGCGACGAGCCTCGGCGGCGTCGAGTCCAGCCTGGAGCGCCGGCGTCGGTTCGCCACCGAGTCCGTGACGGTCCCGGAGGACCTCCTGCGGCTGTCGGTCGGCATCGAGGACGTCGAGGACCTCTGGGCGGACCTGGACGGCGCGCTGCGGCGGTCTGTGCACAGCTGATCGCGCGACCGTCACCCAACCGTCACGACGCCGTCGCCCCATACGGCGAGCGCGTCGATCACGGGTCCGAGCTCGCGTCCTCGCGACGTCAGGCTGTACTCCACCCGAGGCGGGATCTCCGCGAACTGCACCCGCTCGACCAGACCCTCTGCCTCGAGCGAGCGCAGGCGATCGGTCAGCGTCTTGGGGCTGATGCCCGGCAGCGAGGCCCGCAGCTCCGAGAACCGGCGAGTGCCCCGGAGCAGGTCCCTGATCACCAGCATCGTCCACCGACCGTCGAGGACGGCGACGGCTCGGGCTACCGGACAGGTCTCGTCAACACACGTGCGGGTCATGGCGTCCTCGCTGGTCACAGCCGATGGTTCAGAAAATGATACTAGTTCACCGTTGGACAACCCACCGCGCTCTGCTCCTACCGTGACGCCCGCAACCTCCCCAACGAAAGGCACAGATCATGCGTCCCCTGCGCGTCACACTTCTCGTCATCGCCGGTTTCCAGCTCGTCCTGGGGGCACTGTTCTTGGTCGCCCCCGGCGCCACCGCGGACCTGTTCGGCCTCGCACCCGACGCACCGCCGTGGGCGCGCTGGCTCTTCGCGATGATGGCCGCTCGATTCCTCGGGTATGCCTACGGCATGGTCGTCGCGGCGCGCGATCCACTGCGGCACGTCTCGTGGATCGACTCGATGATCGCCGTCCAGGCGATCGACTGGATCGCCACGCTCGCCGTCCTGGCAGCCGGGGACCTCACGCTCCAGCAGGTCAGCACGGCCGCGTTCATGCCGGTGCTGTTCATCTCCGCGCTGCTCTGGTGGCACCCGAGGCGGTGGGCACCCGTCGCGCCCGTCGAGAAGGCGGTGCCCGCCTAGACGCCCTCGGCCTTGTGCGGCCGGCCGAGGAGCAGGGCGGCGAGATCCTCGACCGGGAGGCCCTCGTGCAGGACGCGGACGACGGCGGACGTGATGGGCATCTCGACATCGAGCGAGGTGGCCAGCTCGAGGACCGAGCGCGACGACTTCACGCCCTCGGCGGTGCCGCCCGTCGCCGCGATGGCCTCGTCCAGGCTCATGCCGCGGCCGATGTGGCCCCCGAGCGTGTGGTTGCGGCTGTCCGGCGAGGCGCAGGTGGCCATGAGGTCGCCAAGGCCGGCCAGGCCGGCGAACGTGTCGGCGTCGGCACCGAGCGCGAGGCCGAGGCGGGTCATCTCGACGAGCCCGCGGGTGATGACGGTGGCCATCGTGTTGTACCCGAGGCCGCGGCCCTGGGAGATGCCGACGGCCAGGGCGATGACGTTCTTCACGGCGCCGCACAGCTCGACCCCGACGACGTCGTCGTTCGTGTACGGCCGGAAGTACGCCGAGGCACAGGCGTTCGCGACGAGCCGCGCGGTGGCCTCGTCGGTGGAGGCGACGACCGTCGCCGTGGGCTGCCGCTGCGCGATCTCCAGGGCCAGGTTCGGTCCGGAGACGACGGCGACGCGGGACGCGGGGATGCCGAGCGACTCGACGACGACCTCGCTCATCCGGCGATCTGTGGAGAGCTCGACACCCTTCATCAGCGAGACGGCGACCGCCTGCGGCGAGACGAACGACGCGAGCGGCGTCAGGGTGGAGCGCGCGGACTGCGCCGGGATCGCGATCGCGACGAGGTCGGCACCCGCCAGTGCGGCGGCCGCGTCGGTCGTGGCGGCGATCGAGGCGGGTAGCGCTATACCCGGCAGGTACGCCTCGTTGCGGTGCTCGTCGGCGATCTGCCGGCAGACCGCGGCGTCGCGACCCCACACCGTCACCTCGCACCCCGCATCGGCGAGGACTGCGGCGAACGTGGTGCCCCAGGAGCCTGCGCCGAGGACCGCGGCCCGCAGTGGCGTCACGGGAGCTCCGGCTTCGTGGCGTGGTCCCCGCCGATGCGCTTCTCACCGGGGGCGAGCGGCTTGCGCATGTCATAGCGGATCGCCGGCGGCTGTTCACCGCGGATCTCGACGAGGAGGCCGGTGACCGCGGCCATGACCCGTTCGGTCGCCTCGCGCAGGGTCGCGGCGTCCTGCGGGTTGTCGTACAGGTCGCTCAGGTCCACGGGCGGCCCGGCGACGATCGTCAGCTTCTTGGGCGGGAACGGCCGCAGAAGCTTGCCGTAGCGGTGCAGCAGGAGCTGCGGACCCCACTGCGCCACCGGGATGACCGGGGCACGGGTGCTCAGCGCGAGCCGCGCGACGCCCGTCTTGCCGACCATCGGCCACAGGTCCGGGTCGCGGGTCAGGGTGCCCTCGGGGAACACGGCCACGCAGTCGCCGTCGTTGATCGCCGTGACCGCAGCCGTCAAGGACTCACCGGCGGACACGGTGTTCCGGTAGACGGGGATCTGCCCCAGGGCGCGCAGGATGCGGCCCATGACGGGCACCGTGAACAGGGACGACTTGGCCAGGATCTTCGGGGCGAACCCGCTGTCCCAGAGGAAGTACGCGAACGTCAGGGGGTCGATGTTCGTCATGTGGTTCGACGCCGCGATGAACCCGCCTTCGGTCGGCAGGTGCTCGGCACCGTGCCAGTCCTTGCGGGTCATCAGCCACAGCGGCGGCCGGACGACGCGCGCGACGTTGCGGAAGGCGCGGTTGGACCTGGCGGGCGGATGCACGGGAGCAGATGCTACCGGGCTCAGGCCCGCGACAGCTCGCGGCTGAACTCCGCGCCGAGCGCCTCGAGCTTCTGCGTGAACATCTCGTAGCCGCGATCGATGAGGCTGATCCCACGCACCGACGAGGTGCCCTTGGCGGTCAGCGCGGCGATGAGGTGGCTGAACCCGCCGCGCAGGTCGGGCACCTCGATGTCGGCGGCGCTCAGGGGCGTCGGACCCGAGATCACGGCCGAGTGATAGAAATTGCGCTGCCCGAACCGGCACGGGCGCCCTCCCAGGCACTCCTTGTACACCTGGATCGTCGCGCCCATGCCGACGAGCGCGTCGACGAACCCGAACCTGTTCTCGTACACCGTCTCGTGCACGATCGACAGACCCTTGGCCTGCGTCAACGCCACGACGAGCGGCTGCTGCCAGTCGGTCATGAACCCCGGGTGGACGTCGGTCTCCAGCTGGATCGAGCGCAGGTCGCCGCCCGGGTGGAAGAACCGGATGCCCCCGTCGTCGACCGCGAACTCGCCGCCGACCTTGCGGAAGGTGTTGAGGAACGTCGTCATCTCCGGCTGCGTCGCCCCGCGCACGTAGACGTCACCGCGTGTCGCGAGCGCGGCCGCCGCCCAGGAGGCTGCCTCGATGCGGTCCGAGAGAGCCGTGTGCTGGAAGCCGACGAGCCGGTCGACGCCCTCGATCCGGATGACCCGGTCGGTGTCGACGGAGATGATCGCGCCCATCTTCTGCAGGACGTTGATCAGGTCCATGATCTCGGGCTCGATCGCTGCGTTCGCGAGCTCCGTGATGCCCTCCGCGCGGACCGCCGTCAGCAGCAGCTGCTCGGTGGCACCGACGCTCGGGTACGGGAGCGCGATCTTGGTGCCCTGCAGGCGGCGCGGGGCCCGGATGTGGATGCCGTTCTCGGTCTTGTCCACGACCGCGCCGAACTGCCGCAGGATGTCGAGGTGGTAGTTGATCGGCCGGTCGCCGATCCGGCAACCGCCCAGGTCGGGGATGACGGCCTCGCCCAGCCGGTGCAGCAGGGGACCGCAGAACAGGATCGGGATGCGGCTGGAACCCGCGTGCGTGTCGATGTCGGCGACGTGCGCCGACTCGACGTCCGTCGGGTCCAGGTGCAGCGTCCCCGCGTCCGCATCAGCGTCGACCTTCACGCCGTGCAGCTCGAGCAGGCCGGTGACCACGCCCACGTCACGGATCTGCGGCACGTTGCGCAGCACGCTCGGGGTCTCCCCCAGCAGCGCGGCCACCATCGCCTTCGAGACGAAGTTCTTGGCCCCGCGAACCGTGATGTCTCCGGAGAGCGGGTTGCCACCGTCGACGTACAGCAGATCACTCATCAGTCGATCGTCTCCCCACGACGCCCTGCGCCCGACGGCATCCGGTCCGCCGCGCCGTGGGCGCGACGAACCTTCACACGTCTGCGCGGCGGACCTACTTCTTCGACTTCTTCTTCGGCTTGGCCTTGGCGGCCTTCGGCGACTTCGCTTTCGCGGCCTTGCTCGCGTCGGCCTTCGCCTTGGCCGCCTTGCTCGCGTCGGCCTTCGCCTTGGCCGCCTTGCTCGCGTCGGCCTTGGCGGCCTTGCGGGCGTCGGCCTTCGCTTTCGCCGCCTTGGTCGCGTCGGCCTTCGACCTCGCCGCCGTGCTCGCGTCCGCCTTCGCCTTCGCCGCCTTGACGGCGGTGCTGGCGTCGGCCTTCGCCTGGTCAGCCTTCTTCCCGACGACCTTGGCGGTCTCCGCAGCCTTCTCGGCAGCCTTGCCGGCGACCTTCGCGACAGCGTTCCCCGCGACCCGTCCCGCCGTCCTGGCGTCCGCCTTCGTCGGCGCGGCCGCCTTGACGGCGGCAACCGCAGCGCCGGCCGCCGCGCCCGGAGAGGCGGCCGGCTCCGCGGGCAACGCGGCAAGCGGCTCGGCCGTTCCGGAGGCCACGCGCGAACGCAGCGTCGCGCCCGGGTGGAACCGCGCCACCGTGGTCGCCGGGACCTCGACCGACGCGCCGGTGCTCGGGTTGCGGGCCGTCCGGGCGGCGCGGGGCGCGGAGTCGAACGTGCCGAACCCGGTGAGCGTCACGCGCTCGCCGGCGGCAAGCGCGGCCGTGATCTCGTCGAGGACCGCGTCGACCGCGGTCGACGCAGCCGTCCGACTCCAGCCGCGCGAGGCAATACGGGCAACGAGCTCAGACTTGCCGGCCATGGTCGTCCTCTCTGCGGCCGACGCACTCCACGTCGAGGCCTGTGGTCCACCGTAGCCACCCGCGCCGGGCCGACCGAGGTGAACCGCCGCGAGACGGCCTCAGGGCTTGCGGCCGATCTCCACCGGCACGCCGACGGGCCGCGCGGCGACGATCTCGACCGGCGGCAGGTGCTTCGCCGGCAGGGTCGCCGGTCGCCACGACTCGCGCGTCGCCTCGAACGCCGAGATCTCGTCGGCGTGCTCGAGCGTGAGGCCGATGTCGTCGAGACCCTCGAGCAGGCGCCAGCGCGTGTAGTCGTCCACCTGGAACGGCACCACGACGTCGTCGCAGGTGATCGTCTTCGACTCGAGGTCCACGGTGACCTCGGTACCCGGCCGGGTCTCGAGGATCTTCCAGATGAGCTCGATGTCCTCCTGCGACGCCTGCGCGGCGAGCAGACCCTGCTTGCCGGAGTTGCCGCGGAAGATGTCCGCGAACCGGGTCGAGATGACGACCTTGAACCCGTAGTCCTTGAGCGCCCAGACGGCGTGCTCACGCGACGAGCCGGTGCCGAAGTCCGGACCGGCGACGAGCACGGACCCGGCCTTGTACGCGTCCTGGTTGAGGACGAACGACGGGTCCCCGCGCCAGGCGGCGAACAGCGCGTCCTCGAACCCGGTGCGCGTGACGCGCTTGAGGTAGACCGCCGGGATGATCTGGTCCGTGTCCACGTTGCTGCGGCGCAGCGGGACGCCGACGCCGGTGTGCTGGCTGAACTTCTCCATGACGAGCTTCTCTCTTTCCTGGTCAGACCGTCTGGAGGTCAGTGAGCGGGCTGCCGTCGGGCGTCGGGGCACCCGTCTCGAGGTCGGCGTACGACGACAACGTGCCGCGGATGGCGGTCGCGGCGGCGACGAGCGGCGAGACGAGGTGCGTCCGGCCACCCTTGCCCTGCCGGCCCTCGAAGTTGCGGTTCGACGTGGACGCCGACCGCTCCCCCGGTGCGAGCTGGTCGGGGTTCATGCCCAGGCACATCGAGCAGCCGGCGTTGCGCCACTCGGCGCCGAAGTCGAGGAAGATCTTGTCGAGTCCCTCGGCCTCGGCCTGCAGGCGGACGCGCGCGGAGGCCGGGACGACCAGGACGCGGACGTCGTCGGACTTGTGCTTGCCCTGGATGACCTTGGCCACCGAGCGCAGGTCCTCGATCCGACCGTTGGTGCACGAGCCGATGAACACCGTGTCGACCTTGATCTCGCGCAGCGGCTGGCCCGGGATCAGGCCCATGTACTCGATGGCCCGCTCGGCGGCGCCGCGCTCGTCGGCGTCGGCGATCTCCTCCGGGATCGGCACGGCGCCGGACAGCGGCAGCCCCTGGCCGGGGTTGGTGCCCCAGGTGACGAACGGTTCGAGGTCCTGCGCCCGCAGGACCACCTCGACGTCGAACTCGGCGTCGTCGTCACTCTTCAGCGTGCTCCAGTACTCCACCGCGGCATCCCAGTCGGCACCCTGCGGCGCGTGCGGTCGGCCCTGGAGGTAGTCGAACGTGGTCTGGTCGGGAGCGATCATGCCCGCGCGGGCGCCGGCCTCGATCGACATGTTGCAGACCGTCATGCGGGCTTCCATCGACAGGGCGCGGATGGCCTCGCCGCGGTACTCGAGCACGTAGCCCTGGCCGCCGCCGGTGCCGATCTTGGCGATGATCGCCAGGATGATGTCCTTGCTCGTCGCGCCCGACGGCAGGTCGCCGTCCACGGTGATCGCCATGGTCTTGAAGGGGGCCAGCGGCAGCGTCTGGGTGGCGAGCACGTGCTCGACCTCGCTGGTGCCGATGCCGAACGCGAGGGCGCCGAAGGCCCCGTGGGTCGACGTGTGCGAGTCGCCGCAGACGACCGTCAGGCCAGGCTGCGTCAGCCCGAGCTGCGGGCCGACCTGGTGGACGATCCCCTGGTCGGCGTCGCCGAGCGAGTGGATGCGTACGCCGAACTCGGCCGCGTTGTTGCGCAGCGTCTGGATCTGCGTCCGGCTGGTCTCGTCGGCGATCGGCCGGTCGATGTCCAGCGTCGGGGTGTTGTGGTCCTCCGTCGCCAGCGTGAGGTCCGGGCGACGCACCGTGCGACCGGCGAGCCGGAGCCCCTCGAACGCCTGCGGGCTCGTGACCTCGTGCACCAGGTGCAGGTCGATGTAGAGCAGGTCGGGCGCACCGTCGGTGCCTTGCCGCACGACGTGCGCGTCCCAGACCTTCTCTGCCAACGTGCCGGCCATCTTCTCGGTCCGTTCTCTCGTCGTTCTCTCATCCGGGAGCGTGGATTTCCCGGTTCACCGTTCGTCACACTTGCATCTCAGCCTGCGAGACGCCAATATCGACCTATGGACAACTCTAGCGGAGTCGGCGTGCTGGACAAGGCCGCATCCGTTCTCAGCGCGCTCGAGGCCGGTCCGGCCACGTTGGCGCAGCTCGTCACGGCCACCCATCTTGCTCGCCCGACGGCCCACCGGCTGGCCGTGGCCCTCGAGCACCACCGCCTCGTCGCCCGCGACATGCAGGGTCGGTTCGTGCTGGGACCGCGCCTCTCGGAGCTTGCCACGGCCGCCGGCGAGGACCGCCTGCTCGCCGCGGCAGGCCCGGTGCTTGCTGCGCTGCGCGACCACACCGGTGAGAGCGCACAGCTGTACCGCCGCCAGGGTGACCAGCGGATCTGCGTCGCGGCCGCCGAGCGGCCGATCGGCCTGCGCGACTCGATCCCGGTCGGGGCGACGCTGACGATGCACGCCGGGTCTGCCGCGCAGATCCTGCTCGCCTGGGAGGAGCCCGACCGTCTGCACCGGGGGCTGCAGGGTGCCAAGTTCACCGCCACGATCCTGTCGGGGGTCCGTCGCCGCGGCTGGGCACAGTCCGTCTCCGAGCGCGAGGTGGGCGTCGCGTCGGTCTCGGCACCGGTGCGCGGGCCGTCCGGCCGGATCGTCGCCGCCGTGTCGGTCTCCGGCCCGCTGGAGCGCCTCTCCCGCCAGCCCGGCCGCCTGCACGCCGCCGCGGTCGTCTCGGCGGCCAACCGGCTGACCGAGGTCCTGCGCCGCACGGCGGACTGACGTGGCCGTGCGCGGTGCCGCAGCAGCTCGACGTCGGCAGCGCCGCCGCGCGGCCCTCTGGTCCTTCGTCGGCGGATTCGTCGTCGGCGCGATCGTCGGCCTGCTCGGCGGCGGCGACGTTGGCGGGATCGCGGTCTTCGGTCTGCTCCTCGGCGGCGTCTGCGCCGCCGTCGCCGCACTGGTCGTCAGCTTCCTGCCGACGTCGAGCCATGGCCCGCCCGGGCAGCACTGAAGCCGTTGCGGGGGAACGACAAAGGCCCGGTCAGCAGACCGGGCCCTTCTCTACGTACCCCCGACCGGATTCGAACCGGCGCTACCGCCGTGAGAGGGCGGCGTGCTAGGCCGCTACACAACGGGGGCCTATACGCGGCGAGACCCGAGGGCCTCGCTTGCGAGTGAACACTTTACCCGATCTCCGAGGAGGACGGATCAGCGGTGCTCGCGCTGAGTTCATACCGCTGGGGTACCAGGACTCGAACCTAGACTAACTGAACCAGAATCAGTCGTGCTGCCAATTACACCATACCCCATGGGGGTATGACGCCCGTTGCGCGCCGGTCGCCTGGCGGGGCGAACCTACGTGCAGACGGACGTCGTACCGGCGGTGAACACTACCCGGTCCCGGAGGTCGGGTCCAACCAGCTCCCGCCCGCGTGACCAAGGCCACGCTCAGCGCGGGATCGAGCCCAGCTCGGAGGCGTCGTACCAGAGCAGGTCGTGCTCGTCGAGGCGCTCGATCGCCGCGTCGTCCCCCGTGATCGCCGCATCGACGTCGGCGCCGACCCCAGGCTCGTCCACGTGCACGCACGCGATGTCGTCGAGGTCGACCGTCCGCAACAGGTCCAGCGCGCTGGGCACCTCGTCGTCGTCCAGCAGGGGACGCACGTCGTCCTCGGACACGTCCACCGAGACCACCAGCCGCGCCCTGGGCGCCTGCGGTTCCACGCCCAGGAGGGCGAGCGAGTCGTCCGCCGCGGCCAGCTGCGCCGCGAACTCGAGCCCCTCGTCGTCCTCGTCCGGAAACATCGCCCGCAAGGCCGGCGTCACGGCGTGCACGCGGCGGGGGGTCAGCGGGCCTGCGGCGGACTCGATCTGGTCCAGGGTGGCGGGGAGGTAGATGCGCACGACCCCAGTGTGCCCGCCAGGGCACGGACGGTCCGGCTCCCGCGCCCGTCAGGCGAGCACGGACACCGGAGACTGCGCGAGCATCGCGTCCACCTGAGCGGCGATTCCCGCGAGCGCCCGGCGGGCGGGTGATCCCGGTGCTACCTCGCGCAACGTCCTGGCCTCGAGCATCGCGGCGTCGAGCGACGGCCGGTCGTCGGGGACCAGGTGCACGTCCGTCACGCCGGCGTACCGAGCGAGCGCCTGCTGCACCGCCTCCCCCGGGTGCGCGCCCGCCACCGATGCGCGGACGCGGTTCACCAGGACCAGCCGAGTGCCACCCAGTCCGAGGTCGTTGAGCTCGCCCAGGCCGCGCACGAGCCGCTGGATCCCGACGGGGTCGCCCGATCCGACGACGAGCACGACGTCGGCGGCCTCCAGGGCGCTGAGCGTCGCGCCGTTGCGCCGGGGGGCGCGGGTGTCGTAGCTGAGCAGCTCGTCCTGCTCGAGGTTGAAGCCGCAGTCGACGACGGTCCACTCGGCCAGTGACCGGGCCACCGTCCAGACGGCGTCGAGTGACGAGCCGGGTAGCTCCGGCCAGCGGTCAGCCCGCGAGATCCCTGACAGCACGCGCAGGTCGGGCGCGATCTGCGGGGTCAGCCGCGCGAGAGTCAGCAGGTCGAGCGAGCCCTGACCGGCAGCCCGTGCTGCCGCCGCGAGTCCGGGGGCCTCATCGAGCATGCCCACCACCTGGGCGACGCAGCCGCCGTAGGTGTCGCCGTCGACGAGCAGCGTGCGACGGCCGGCCGCCGCGAGCTCCGCGGCGATGTTGACCGCGACGGTGGTCCGGCCCGGCGCTCCCGTCGGACCCCACACCGCGACGACGAGGCCGGCCGCCGGCGGGCGGAACGGCACCTCGGGCGGCGCAGGATCGGCCGATCCGGGCTCGTCGATCGCGTCCAGGATCGCCAGCGCGTCACGGACGACCGAACCGCCCTCCGCGTCGTCCAGCGGGGCCATGACGACCAGGTCCGCGCCGAGGGCGGAGAGCCGCTCACCGAGCCACGGGCGTGTCGCGTCCCCGACGCCGACGACCCGCACACCCGCCCGGTGCAGCAGCTCGACGGCCTCGCGGTCCAGCAGGTCCAGGTCACCCGACACGACCGCCAGCCGCCCCAGGCCCGCTTCGGCGGCGGCGAGCAGCTCGGTGAGGTCGGCGCACCGTCGTGTCACGCTCAGCCGGCCGCCCGTGCGCTCGACGGCCTGCACGATGATCGACTCCGCGGAGCCGTGCACGGCGCAGAGCACCCCGACCGACACGTCAGCTCCCCGATCCCGGGACGGGCACGACGTCGAGGGTGCCGTCGGCCGCGAGCGCGGTGAGGATCTCGGGCAGCTGATCGCTCGGCACGAGCACCTGGATCTGCGTCCCGCTTCCGACGCTGAACGCCCCCTCCTGCGTGGTCACCTCGGCCACGACGAGCCCGGCGGCGAGCTGGTGCGGCGCGGGGGCTGATTCGTCGTCTCCCCTGTCGGTCGGGGTCGACGTGAACCAGAGGTCGACGCGCGCCCCCTTCGTCACGTCCTGCGACGGGGCACGCTCGAGCGTCACCGACACGGGACGCAGGTCGAGGTCGGCCGCGTCGCCGATCGCCGACGCCGGCACGAGCTCGCCGCGTCCGACGACGCGCACCACGACCCCCTCGGCCAACGGCTCGTCCGCGCGCAGGTAGTGATCCAGATTCACCGTGCCGAGCCGGACGTCGACGACGGCCAGCTGGTCCGTCTCGAGCCGGTCCCCCGGGACGAGGGCGGCGCGCGACACGTACACGGGCACGGTGGCCTGCGCGGTCCGCACGACCCAGGAGCCCAGCAGGACGGCCGCGGCCACCATCGCGATCCCGGCCAGCAGGCGCGGGTCGCGCCAGCCCGGCCGCCGCAGTCGCGCCGCGACGGGTGCGGGCAGATCGATCACGCTCGTGTCCATGGCTCCCCCTGTCCGCGGCACGCAGCTGCCGGACCGCCATCCTGCCGTGCACGACAGGGGTTGCGGGCGAGAACAGAGCATTGTGGACAAACCCGTCCGGGTGCCACTGCATGCCAGACTGCGGTCATGGCTTCGCGGTTCCTGACCCTCACGGACGTCACCGAGGTGCTCAACATCTCCGCCCCGCAGGCCTACTCGCTCGTCCGCTCCGGCGAGCTGCCCGCCATCCAGATCGGCGGTCGGCTCCAGTGGCGCATCGAGGCCGAGGAGCTCGAGAAGTACATCCAGCGGATGTACGAGGAGACGCGCGCGCGGAACTCGGCCGACGCCGGCTGAGACCGCGCGTCGCCCTCACGCCTCGTGCACGACCCGAAGACCCTCGAACGGCACCGCCCAGAGCGCCCGTCGCGGCGTGCCCAGCTCGGCGACGTCCAGGTGGTCCGCCGCAACTCGATCGATCCGGCCGATGACCTCGACCCCGCGGGCATCGATCCGCACGCTCACCCGGTCCCGCGACAGCGCCCGCAGCACCTGACCGAGGCCGAGTCGGGACTCGACGAGCCCGGGCGCCGGCGCCGCGCCGCTCGCGAACCCCTCGACGGCCGCGACCGCGGCGAGCGGGACGAGCGCGCGCCGGTTCGGTGACGTCGCCAGCAGCAGCCACTGCGGCGCGGCCTCGATGAGCGTGCCTGTGATCGCCTCGCCCTCGTCGACCCGAACCCGCACGGCATGCCCCAGAGACGCTCGCGCTCGTGCCGAGAGCGTCACCGACGCCCGCTCGGCGCGCGCGAGCTCTGCGACCTCGGCCCGGACGTCGGCCAACCGGCCGGCCGCGAGCTGGGCCTCCATGTCCGCGAACAGCTGCTCCCATCGCATCGCAGCACCGTAGGGCCTGCCGCGCCACGCGCGCGCCCTGCTCGACGCCGCGGGTCCGAGACATCCCGCCGATCCGGCCCCGGCCGCAGCCACCAGGCAAGACCGGCCTGGACAGTACCCGGACATTCAGGTACATCTATGACCCTCAAGCACGACCAAACTGCATCAAACGACACGATTGAGGGTTCATCATGGTGATCGACTCGTGGCCGCGGAGCGCGGGCGCTCCACCCGCCCGTCCAAGGCACCGACCGCGAGTCGCGGCGACCGCGTCCGCACTGCTGGCGACGTCCGTCGTCTGCGGCGCCCTGGCGGTGGCGTTGGCGCAGCGAGCGTTCTCGCTGGTCAGCGACTCGCCGGTCCTGACGATCGATGCCTGCGTGGAGCTCGTCGTGACCGGCGTCGGGGCCCTGGTGGCCTGCTGGCTCGCCGGGTCGACCCTCCTGGCGCTCGGCTGTCTGGCCGTGCGACTCGTCGGGTCGAGCTGGCGGCTCGGTGAGCGGCTCGTGCACCGGTGCGCGCCGGCGATCGTGCGACGAGCTCTCGTCGTGGTGGTCAGCGCGAGCGTCGGGCTGGGCGTCGCCAGCGGAGCCTCGGCCGGCACCCCGGCACCGACGCCGTCGCCGACCTCCGTCTCGGCGGACGTCTCGATGAGCGCCGACGACCTCGGCTGGGCGATCACGACGCCCGCCGCGGCCGACGTGTCGCCGATCACCGATACCCCGCCGCCCGCACCGTCGACCGAGCCGGCGCCGGTCGTTGAACCCACGCCGCATCCACCTGCCGCCTCGGCGGCCGCGCCGGCCACCGCGCCTGCCGCTCCTGCGACGACCACCCCGTCCCCGGATCCCCGGCGCGTGGTGGTCGTCGCGGGCGACACCCTCTGGGCGATCGCCGCCCGACACCTCGGGCCGGACGCGACCGACGCGGAGATCGCGGCCTCCTGGCCGAGGTGGTTCCATGCGAACTCCGCCGTGATCGGCGCAGACCCGGGCCTGATCCGGCCCGGCCAGGTACTCACCGCTCCCGACGCGCAGGGCGAGGCGACCTCGTGACCGCCATCGCGGTGGAGGCGTCGCCGTCCAGCGCCGAGGAGGCCTTCTCCCGGGTGCGGCCGGCACCGCCCGAGGTCGCAGCCACGCATCCGCCTCGTCGCGGCCCCCGAACGGGCGTCGATCCCGCACGGCGAACGGTCCCGCCCAGGCGGTCGCCCCGACGATCCGAGCACGCGCGTCTCGGTCCTGCGCGCGAGCGACCGGTCAGCCGACGCGGAGACGACGACGTGGTTCGCCCCGTCCCGCCGGCCGACCCAGCCGCCCTGGGCTGCTCGATCGCGCTCGCAGCACTGGAGGTGCTTGCCGGTCGCCGCCCGGTCGCCCAGCTCGCGCGCTGGCTCGCGCCCGAGCGTCTACCAGGCGATCCAGGTGCGCGCGGGCCTGACCGCGCGGGTGCTGCGCACGCCTCAGGGCGCGCGGCGGCCCGTCGTGCGGCGCTTCCGCACCGACCCCGGTCGACGCGACCACCCACGAGATCTGCGTGGTCGCCGAGGACGCCGGGCCGCGCCCGGGCGGTCGCGATCCGGCTCGAAGTCCCACCGGGGAGCGTGGCGCGCGACCGCCCTCGAGATCGGCTAGCGCTTGCGCTGCTGCTTGGCCGCCTTGCGGCGCTCCTCGCGGTTCACGGACGGGCCACCGGCCTGCGCAGGCGCGCCCCCAGCCGTTCTTGGCGGCCGGCGACGACGACCGGGTGACGACCTCGCCGTCACCGTCGACCGACGGCGCTGAGTACTGCAGCGGCGCGCTCTGCTCGGGCCCGTCGATGCCCTTGGCCACGAGCTTGCCGGCCACCGGGCGATCGGCGACGGCAGCACCCGGGGTGGCCTGCGCGTCCGCGATGGAGTCGAGCGTGATCGGCGACGCGGGAGCGTCCGCCTCCTGGACCTGCACCTCGAGGTTGAACAGGTACCCGATCGTCTCTTCCTTGATCGAGTCGTTCATCGCGTTGAAGAGCTGGAAGCCCTCGCGCTGGTACTCGACGAGCGGGTCGCGCTGAGCCATCGCCCGCAGGCCGATGCCCTCCTTGAGGTAGTCCATCTCGTAGAGGTGCTCGCGCCACTTGCGGTCGAGGACCGACAAGGTCACGCGGCGCTCGAGCTGGCGCATGTTCTCCTCGCCGATCTGCTCCTCGCGCTCGGCGTAGGCGTGCTCGGCGTCGGAGAGGATCTCGCGCAGGATGAGGTCCGCCGACAGCCGCGTCTCGCCGCCCGGCCTGCTCGATGACCTCCTCGGGCGTGATCGAGATCGGGTACACGGCCTTGAGGGCGACCCAGAGTGCGTCGAGGTCCCAGTCCTCCGGGCGTCCCTCGGTCGTCGCGCCGGTGACGTAGTCGGTCAGGACGTCGGTGCGGAAGTGCCCGACCTGCTCCTGCAGGTCCCCGCCCTGCGAGCACGAGGCGGCGCTCCCGGTAGACGACCTCGCGCTGCCGGGACATCACGTCGTCGTACTTCAGCACGTTCTTGCGGATCTCGAAGTTGCGCGCCTCGACCTGCGACTGCGCGGACTGGATGCCGCGCGTGACGATCTTGGACTCGAGCGGCATGTCCTCGGGGAAGCCGGCGCGCGTCATCATCGACTCCGCGAGCCCCGAGTTGAACAGTCGCATGAGGTCGTCCTGCATCGACAGGTAGAACCGGGACTCGCCCGGGTCACCCTGACGGCCGGAGCGGCCACGCAGCTGGTTGTCGATCCGACGCGACTCGTGGCGCTCGGTGCCGAGCACGTACAGGCCGCCCAGCTCGGCGACCTCGTCGTGCTCCGCGGAGACCGACTCCTTGGCCGCCTCCAGCGCGATCGGCCACGCCGCCTCGTACTCCTCGACGTTCTCGGCGGGGTCGAGCCCACGCTCGGCCAGCTCGGAGACGGCCATGAACTCGGCGTTGCCGCCGAGCATGATGTCGGTGCCACGGCCGGCCATGTTCGTCGCGACCGTCACCGCGCCCTTGCGGCCGGCCTGCGCGACGATCGACGCCTCGCGCGCGTGCGCCTTGGCGTTGAGGACCTCGTGCGGGACGCCCTGCTTCTTGAGCTTGCTCGACAGCAGCTCGCTCTTCTCGACGCTCGTGGTGCCCACCAGGACCGGCTGGCCCTTGGCGTGCCGCTCGACGATGTCGTCGACGACCGCGTCGTACTTGCCGTCCTCGCTCTTGTAGACGAAGTCGCGCTGGTCGATGCGCTGCATCTCGCGGTTGGTCGGGATGGGCACGACGCCCAGGTTGTACGTGCCCTGGAACTCGGCGGCCTCGGTCTCGGCCGTACCGGTCATCCCGGAGAGCTTGTCGTACAGGCGGAAGTAGTTCTGCAGCGTGATCGTGGCGAGCGTCTGGTTCTCGGCCTTGATGGCCACGCCCTCCTTGGCCTCGATCGCCTGGTGCATGCCCTCGTTGTACCGACGACCGGGCAGGATGCGGCCGGTGTGCTCGTCGACGATCAGGACCTCGCCGTTCATCACGACGTAGTCCTTGTCGCGCTTGAACAGCTCCTGGGCCTTGATGGCGTTGTTGAGGAACCCGATGAGCGGCGTGTTCAGCGACTCGTACAGGTTCTCGATGCCGAGGTAGTCCTCGACGCGCTCGATGCCGGGCTCCAGGACGCCGACGGTGCGCTTCTTCTCGTCGACCTCGTAGTCGCGCTCCGCCTGCAGGCGCCGCACGACCTTGGCGAACTCGGCGTACCAGCGGTTGGCGTCGCCCGAGGCCGGTCCGGAGATGATCAGCGGCGTGCGGGCCTCGTCGATGAGGATCGAGTCCACCTCGTCGACGATCGCGAAGTTGTGCCCGCGCTGGACCAGCTCGTCGGTGCTCCACGCCATGTTGTCGCGCAGGTAGTCGAAGCCGAACTCGTTGTTGGTGCCGTACGTGATGTCGGCGGCGTACTGCGCGCGACGCTCGTCCGGGCGCTGCGACGACAGGATGACGCCGCTGGTCAGGCCGAGGAACCGGTAGACGCGACCCATGAGCTCGGCCTGGTAGCTGGCCAGGTAGTCGTTGACGGTGACGACGTGCACGCCCTTGCCGGACAGCGCGTTCAGGTACGCCGGCGCGGTCGCGACGAGGGTCTTGCCCTCACCGGTCTTCATCTCGGCGATGTTGCCGAGGTGCAGCGCGGCGCCGCCCATCATCTGGACGTCGAAGTGACGCTGGCCGAGCGTGCGGCGCGCGGCCTCGCGGACCGTGGCGAACGCCTCAGCCAGCAGGTCGTCGAGCGACTCACCGTCCTGCAGGCGCGCACGGAACCGGTCGGTCTCCTCGCGCAGCTCCGCGTCGGACAGCGCGACGAAGCTGTCCTCCAGCGTGTTGACCTGCTGGGCGATGCCCGACAGCTTCTTGACGATCCGGCCTTCACCGAGGCGCAGGACCTTCTCGAGGATCGCTGGCACGCACTACTCCCGACGTGTTCGCACTCCGGGCGCGCGCGGCGTCGGAGCGGCTTGGGTGCCGGCCGCACGGCCGGGCCCGTACATCGTAGGCGAGCCCGCTGTGCTCGGGCGAAGATCCACCACCGCCGCGCCCATCAGAAACCCCAGTGACGCCGTGACCCGTCCCGTTCCCCGCGCAACACCACGCGGCGAACGGCAGGAGCGCGAGTGCGCCGAGCCTCAACGCGGTGGCGATGAGCAGACGACATGGCCAGCACAGTCACGGCGGCTGCTCACACGACGGCCCGGAGCGCGGCGGCAAGGTCGCCGCGCTCGGCCACGACGACCTCACCCAGACCCAGCCACCCGGCGAGGTCGTGCAGCTCCTGCGCCAAGGGTTCGACGACGTCCTGCGTCGCGCCCGGGCTGCGGTGTGCGGCCTGGACCCGCAGCACGCCCGCCTGCCGGTCGGCCTTGAGGTCCACGAGCGCGGGCAGCGACTCGCCGAGCAGGAACGGCAGCACGTAGTAGCCCCAGACCCGCTTGGCCTCCGGGACGTAGATCTCGATGCGGTAGCGGAGCCCGAACAGCGCCTCGAGGCGACGGCGCTCGAAGACGAGCGGATCGAACGGGTTGAGCAAGGCGCGTCCGGTCGCCCGTCTCGGCAGGGTCGCGTCCCGGTGCCGCCACACCGTGCCCTGGTTCCAGCCAGCCACCTCCACCTCGACCAGCTGCCCCTGCTCCACCAGCTCGGCGACCGCGACCGCGGCAGGCGCGTCCTTGATGCGGAAGTAGTCCGCGAAGCTGCGCAGGGTGCCGATGCCGTGCGCCCTCGCCCCGATCTCGACCAGGGCACGCACGGCAGTCGGCGCGAGTCGGCTCCGGTGCGGCGAACACCCGGGCCGGCAGCACGCGCGACGTGAGGTCGTAGCGACGCTCGAACGCCCCGTTGCGCCCGGCCGACGTCACCTCTCCGGTGAAGAACAGGAACTCGAGCACCCGTTTGGCCACGGTCCAGTTCCACCCCCACTCCGTGCGCGTCGTCGGGTGGTCGGCCTCGAAGCTCTCCTGGACCGACCGCGCCGTGATCGGGCCGCGCGCGGCGATGATCCCGCGGATCTCGTCCACCATCGACGAGTGCCGCAACGGCACCTCCGCGATCGACCCCCACGCCTCGCTCAGGTAGTCGCTCTGCCTCCACGCCAACAGCCGGTAGGTCTCCGGCGGGACGAACGACGCCATGTGCGCCCAGGTCTCGACGAGCCGGCGCGGCGCTCGTCCGGACGCCGTGTCGAGCAGCGTGGGGTCGTACGCGCCGATGCGGGAGTACGTCGGCATGAGGTGCGCGCGCGCGAGAACATTGACCGAGTCGATCTGCAGCACGCCCAGCCGGTCGACGACCTGCTGGAACTGGCGCATCGTCGGTGGCGCAACGCGGAGCGGCCGCGGCGCGTCCAGACCCTGCGCTCGCAGCGCGATGCGCCGGGCCTGGGACAAGCTGAGGCGCTCGACGGTCACGGGCCCATCCTGCCGCCCGCCGCCGACACAGCCCGCACGCGACGACGCCCGGCCGAGTGCTACCGGCCGGGCGTCGAGGTACGTGCAGGAGATCGTCAGCCGACGCCGACGGTCTGTGGGGCGTGGTTCGTCGCCACAGCCGTGTCGAGCTTGATCACGCCGTAGCTCCATCCGCGCCGGCGGTAGGCCACCGCGGCTGCGCCGTCTCGGCGTCGATGAACAGGAAGAAGTCGTGCCCGACGAGCTCCATCTCGTACAGCGCGTCGTCGACCGTCATCGGCTGGGCCGCGTGCACCTTCTCGCGGATGACCACCGGCGAATCGCCGAGCGTCGTCTCCACGGCCGCCTCCGGGTCGACCGGCGCCGGTGCCTGCGGTTCGGGCTCGGGCGGCCGGACGTCGACCGGCGCGATCGGAGTGTGGTTGCGATGGTCCTTGCGCCGGTCACGGGTCCGACGCAGCCGCTCCAGCAGCTTGCCCAGGGCCATGTCGAGCGCCGCGTACCGGTCGTCGGCGCATGCCTCTGCGCGGATCACGGGACCTCGGTCCACCACGGTGAGCTCGACGCGTTCGGAGCTTCCGGACTGGCGAGGGTTCGTCTCGTGCGACACGACGACATCGATCCGCTGAGCGCGGGGGGCCAGCTGCTCGACTTTCGCGAGCTTCTGCTCGACGTGCGCCCGGAACTTGGGCAGCACCTCGGTATGCCGGCCGGCAACCACGATCTCCATGTGAGCCTCCTGCGAGGGTCGGGGGCGGGACTCGCCCGCCCGAAGTGACATGCGTTGGGCTGCCCTGAGGGCAGTCAGGCGGCGTCACCTCCTCCCGCGGCCGATCGGGAAGGTCCGCTCGGGCCTACCCCGGCTCGGCGCCGGCTCTGACCTCCCACGCTATCCCCGGGGCCGGGGCCTGACCACTCCCACGCCGGTGATCACCCTGTGAGTCCGAGGGGCGGACAGCGGGCCCGCCCGGGAGCACCGGGGCGCCTCCGGGTCCCGGCGTGGACGCCAGGGTGAGCCCCGCGACGACCGAGCAGCCCACCCGTTCCAACGCGCGGCGGGAGGCCGCGAACGTGGCGCCCGTGGTGAGCACGTCGTCGACCAGCACGGCCACCCGGCCAGCGAGCCGCGGGGCACGCCGGTCCGGCACCCGCAGGCTCCCGGCGAGGTTGCGCGCTCGGTCCCGGGCGCCGAGCCCGACCTGGTCTCCGCCGCGCGAGCGATCGAGCGCCCGCGCGACCTCGGCAGGAACCCCACCCGCACCGAGCCCGGTCGCGACGCCCTGCGCGAGGGAGTCCACCAGGTTCCCGCCGCGGCGTCTCCGCGACGCCGGCGTGGAGGGCGCGGGCACGACGAGCAACGGGCGTCCGCCCGCCATCCGTGAGAGGGCGACGGCGACCTGGCGGGCCTGATGGGCCATCGCCCGTTCCAGCACCACGGTCAGATCGGCTCGGCCGCGGTCCTTCCACGCGATGATCGCGCGCCGGATGTCGCCCGTGCAGTCGGTGAGGGTCCACACCGGGAGCGGTCCGCGACCGTCCAGGCGGTCGAGGCGCGCCGCCCGGTTCTCGCAACGCCACGCCCCGCCGGCCAGCAGCACGAGCGCACCTCGGGCACCACGCGACGTCGTCGAGTCCGCAGCCCGCGCACTCCACCGGCAGGACGAGTCCGACGAGGTCACGCAGGACGGAGATCATGCGCCGAGCATCGCCGCCTCGCTGCGGCCGGTGCGTCGGGTCGGCTGGTCCGGAAGGGACGCGGGGGCTGTGGTCGGCTCAGCCCGGGTAGGACGGGTCCGACGCACCGGTGACCCCGGCGACCGCAGCCCAGGTGGAGCCGACGTACCGGCGCAGGCCACCGTCGAGGGTGGTCACGTAGAGGACCGTGCCCCCGGCCATCGCCAGCGGGTCGGCGACCTCCGGCAACGACGTGGTCGGTCCGGAGACGGGCACCCGGTGCACCGCCACGTTGCCCGTGCTGCGGCCGAGCACGCCGAGCGTCGACTCGTCGATCCAGTCGACGGCCGTGGCATCGACCATGGACGCGCCCGCCCTGATCTGCGGTCCGAGCTGCTGCGGCGCCCCGGACTCGTCGCGGATGATCCCGGCGACCTCGATCGCGACGCCGTCGGCCCCCGCCGAGACGACGGCGATCCGGGTCCCGTCCGCGGACACCCGCAGGGCGCGCACGGTCCTGCCTGCGAGCCAGTCCGGCTGCAGGGCGATGGTCTTCGACCCGGCCTTGATCGCGACGATCCCGTCGTCCGACGAGGCCGTCCATGTCCACCCGAGGCGGTCGATCGACGGCGCGGCCAGGGCGGTGCCCTCGTAGAGCGTGGTCGCCGCGGCGCTCGTCGTCGGCGCAGTGACCAAGCGTGTTCGGGCCCGACAGCAGAACCCTCAGGCTGCCGTCGGCACTGCTGGCCGGGCTGCGCGGGTCGAGGCCCTCGAGCGAGCCGACGGTGGGCACCGGCGTCACCTGCGTCGCGGGACAGCGAGACCAGCCGGTCGGCCTGGAGGAACTCGACGTTCCCGATCGCCCCTACGCCGCGCTGGAGTGGCGGCACGGCCTCCTCGAGCGGCACGCCGTCGGTGGCGGGGTTCCCGCCGGCGGTCACGGCGGTGACCTCGACGGAGCCGACGCCGGGCACGGGCCGCAGGGTCGCCTCGATCTGCGCCAGCAGGAGCGGCCGGTCTGCCTTCGTGACGATCGACTGCGGGCTCAGCCCGACGTGAGCCACGCCGTCGGCGACGATGACGGCTTCGGGGTTGAGCTCGACGCCCTCCGGGATCGCCGTGGTCACCGCGTCGCGCAGCCACATGGACGACCCGGCGAGCAGCTCGCGCACCACGGACGTCGCCAGGTTCTTGTTCGGCAACCACCGCGTCTCGGGCACGAGGAATGTCTGGTCCGGGCGACAGGAAGTACAGGGCGGCCGGCTGGAACGTCCGCATGAAGTCCTGCTCCTGCAGGATGAGCCCGTCGGGGACGTCGGAGATCCGCCACTCGCCGTCGCTGTCCTGCACGAGCTCGAACGCGACCGACTCGACCGCCTTCGGGGGGGCCTCGGTGTAGCGCCCGTCGCCGTCCACGCGCGCCTTGACCGGGACGTCGCCGACGATCTGCGCGTCGCTGGTGCTCGTCCCCCACTCGATGGGTCCCGCGACGACCTGGCTCGACAGCGGCTCCCACTCCGCCTTGGCCGCACCGGCGAGATAGTCGCGGGCTCGCGCGAAGTTGTCGGTGAAGCCTGCCGCGCTCGCCGTCAGGAACCCGTCGACGATCTGCTGCGGCGTGGCGCCGGCCTCCGGTCCCGGCGCGAATGCGTCGACGTCCGACGGCGTGGAGACCTTCGTGTCGCTCTCCTGCACGGGTCCCGGACATCGGCATCGCCGCGCACGCGCCGAGCAGGACGAGGCTGAGTGTCGCGAGGACCGCGGTCATCATCCGCCGGCGCGTGCTCATCGCACCTCCTGGCGCGCGTCGGCGGCCTCGGCGGGGCTCTCGTCCGCCGCGAGGTCCGGGAGCGCGGCGGGATCGGTGCTCGCGCGGACGAGCGGCACCTGCACGGCGTCGACCCCGGGCGTCTCGTCGGGAACGAGCGGCAGCGGGGAGTCGACGAGCCGGATGCCGGCGCGTCGGGGCAGCGTCAGGCGGAACGACGCACCGCGACCCGGGCGACCCCACGCCTCGAGCCAGCCTCCGTGCAGGTGCGCGTCCTCGAGCGAGATCGCCAGCCCCAGGCCGGTCCCTCCGGTGGTGCGCGCCCGCGCGGGGTCCGCGCGCCAGAACCGGTCGAACACGTGCTGCGCCTCGTCGGGCGTCATGCCGACGCCGCGGTCCCGCACCGTCACGGCGACCGCCTGCGAGTCGGCGCCCACGGTCACCTCGACCGCCGTCCCCTCGGCGTGCTCGATCGCGTTCACCAGCAGGTTGCGCAGGATCCGCTCGACCCGACGCGGGTCGATGTCCGCGACGCACGACTTCTCGGGCACGTCGACCCGCAGCCACGTGTGACGTCGTTCCGCGAGGTGCATGGCGTGGTCCACGGCGGAGACGACCACGTCGCGGACGTCGCGTCCGCCCGCCTCCAGCACCGCCGCGCCCGCGTCGAACCGGCTGATCTCCAGGAGGTCGGCCAGCAGCTCCTCGAACCGGTCCAGCTGCGTCTGCAGGAGCTCGGAGGAACGTTTGACGGCCGGGTCGAAGCTGCCGCGCGCCGAGTAGATGACCTCCCCGGCCATCCGGACCGTCGTCAGCGGCGTCCGCAGCTCGTGCGAGACGTCCGAGACGAACCGGCGCTGCAGGGTCGAGAGCTCCTCCATGCGGTGGATCTGGTCCTGCAGGCTCGCCGCCATCTCGTTGAACGAGCGCGCGAGCCTCGCCATCTCGTCCTCGCCGCGCTCCGGCATCCGCTCCGAGAGGTGCCCGTCCGCGAGCCGCTCCGCCACCTGCGCCGCACGCCGAACGGGGCGGACGGCCTGGCGGGTGACCAGCCAGGTCATGCTGCCGAGCAGCGCGACCAGGGCGATCGCCGCGAGCCCGAGCGTGCGCTGCAGGAAGTCGAGGCGGTCCTGCTCCGGTTGGAGGCTGTAGAGGAAGAACAGCTGGTAGGTGCCGACACCGTCGGACTTCGACGTCCTGGGCGACCATGATCGCCGGCTCCACGCCGGTGTCGACCGTCCAGGCGACCGACTGCCAGTGCTGTCCGCCCTCGGCCGTGGCCGTACGCAGGTCCGGGGTGACGAGCGTGACGGGAAAGTTCTTCGTCGCCGCCCCGGTGACGGCGATTCCCGCGCCCTTCTGGCCAGGTGCACGCAGCAGCGATACCTCTCGCGCGCCAGAGCTGCCGGCTCGCTGCGCGCTGGCGACGTCGACCAACAACCGCTGGATGTCCGTGCCCGAGGTGGCGGTGGAGGCGTCGAAGGTCGCCTGCGCCGCGAGCGTCGAGCGGGCACTCTCCTCGAGCACCTGGTCGCGGCGCGTCGTGAACAACCCGTCGCGCATCCGGTCGCTCACGTACACGCCGATGACCGCGAGCGCGACGAGGCCGATCGCCATCGTCGTCGTGATGACCCGGATCTGCAGCGAGCCCCGCCACCTGCGCGTGCCCGAGCGGACCCGACGCATCGTGCGGGCTCGGACCAGGCGCCACGCGCTGTTCACACGCACGACGGCACCTCCAGACGCCTCACGTCGAGGCCACGCCCGCCTTGTACCCGACGCCACGCACGGTCACGACGATCTCGGGCTGCTCGGGGTCGTTCTCGATCTTCGAGCGCAGCCGCTGCACGTGCACGTTGACCAGCCGGGTGTCGGCGGCGTGCCGGTAGCCCCAGACCTTCTCCAAGCAGCACCTCGCGGGTGAACACCTGCCACGGCTTGCGGGCCAGGGCGACGAGGAGGTCGAACTCGAGCGGCGTCAAGGAGACGGGCTTGCCGGCGCGCGAGACGCGGTGGCCCGGGACGTCGATGCTCACGTCGCCGATCGACAGGTGCTCCGGGGCCGGCTCGTCGCTGCGGCGCAGCCGGGCGCGGACCCGCGCGATGAGCTCCTTGGGCTTGAACGGCTTGGAGATGTAGTCGTCGGCACCCGACTCCAGCCCCAGGACGAGGTCGACCGTGTCGCTCTTCGCCGTCAACATCACGATCGGCACGCCCGACTCCGCGCGGATCTGCCGGCAGACCTCGTTGCCGTCCTTGCCGGGCAGCATGAGGTCGAGCAGGACGAGGTCCGGCTGCGTCGCCCGGAACACCCCGAGCGCCTCGTCGCCGTCCTCGCAGAACACCGGGTCGAAACCCTCTGAGCGCAGCACGATGCCGATCATCTCGGCCAGCGCGGTGTCGTCGTCGACCACCAGCACGCGTCCCTTCATGCGCGCATTCTCGCACTACGGCGCCGGTGCCACGGCCAGGACGTGTCACGGATGGGCCACGCCACGCACAGATCACCCGGTCGCGCGTCCCGCGCACCGGCCGTCGTGGCACGATGATTCCTCCGCGGGGGCCCGGACGTCGGCTCCCGCGCGAATGCACACCGAGCCAAGGGAGCAGTGCTCGTATGACGAGCCCGCACGACGATGTGCCGCAGGAGCCGACGTGGGCCTCCCCGACCGGCCCGGGTCCCGACGCGCCGCCGCCCCCTGCGCCCGCGCAGCCGCCCGGCTACGGTCAGCAGCCGCCCCCGCCGCCGCCGCTACGGACAGCAACCGCCTCAGGGCTGGAACGGACCCCCGCCGGTCGCACCACCCGTCGCGCCCGGCTGGGGCCAGCCCATGGCGCCGCCGGGAGCGCCGTGGCGCCCGCCCGCGCTGCAGCCGGGGATCATCCCGTTGCGGCCGATCGGGCTCGGCGAGATCTACGACGGTGCCTTCCGGGCGATCCGAGCGAACCCCAAGGTCATGTTCGGGCTGTCCGCGATCGTCGTGACGATCGCGGTCGCGCTGCAGTCCCTCGTCTCCTGGTACGTCCAGGGTCTGGCCGTCGGGCAGATCGCCGACCTCGCGCGGGACGCCGACCCCGACGGCACGCTCGGGCTGGAGGCCACGTGGAGCTCGAGCGTGGGGACGTTCTCCGGGCTGCCGATCACGTCGCTCGCCACGACCGTCCTCACCGGGCTGCTGATCCTCTCGGTCAGCAGGTCCGTGCTCGGCCAGGTGGTGACCGTGCGGGACGTCCTGCGCAACGGTCGGGTCTGGCTCGTCGTCGCCTTCTCCCTGCTGCTCACGGTGCTCTCGGTCGTCGTCGCCGGGGTCGTGGTGGGTCTGGTCGTCCTGGCGGCCATCGGCGGCAACCTCGGCCTGGCCGTCCTGCTCGGGCTGGCCGCCGCCGGCTTCCTGCTCGTCTTCACCCTCTGGCTGAGCGTGCGCACGCTGTTGGCCGCACCGGCCCTGATGCTCGAGGGCAAGTCCTTCGGGTCGACCATCCGACGGGCCTGGCGGCTGACGCGCGGCAGCTTCTGGCGCCTGCTCGGCATCTGGCTGCTGACGGTCCTGCTGGCCGGCGTCATCAGCGCCATCTTCACGGTCCCCGCCGGGCTCTTCACCCAGCTCTTCCTGGGTGACGTGGCGGGCCGGTCGTTCGGGAGCATCGTCATCAACGGGATCGCGAACATCATCGCGATGACCTTGTCGACGACGTTCGTGGCGGCCGTGACCGCGCTGCTGTACATCGACGTCCGGATGCGTCGGGAGGGCCTCGACGTGGAGCTCGCGCGCGCCGCGGAGCAGACCGCGTGAGCCTGTCGGCCTGGGCGGTGAGCGGTGCAGCCAGGCTGGCCGCGGACGTCCCGGTCGACCCCGATGCCGCCACGGCGCAACGCTGGGCTCGCGACGAGCTCCTCGACCCGGTCTACCACCAGCGTCCCTCGCTGCTCAGCCGGATCCTGCAGTGGATCTCCGAGCAGCTGTCCGGGATCCAGACGCCAGGAGCGTTCACGCCGGTCGCGCTCGTCGCCGTGGTGGTGCTCATCGTGGCGGTGGTGGCCATCGCGTTCGCGGTGAACGGACCCGTGCGCCGCGCACGGCGCCTCGCCTCGGAGCGCAGCGTCCTTGACGCGGACGACGCCCGCACCTCCGACCAGATCCGGCGCGCCGCCGACGCGGCCGCGAGCGCGCAGGACTGGAACCTCGCCATCATCGAGCGGTTCCGCGCCCTCGTGCGCGGGCTCGAGGAACGCACGGTCCTCGACGAGCGCGCCGCGCGGACCGCGCACGAGGCCGCAGACGCCGCGGCGTCCCGGTTCCCGGATCTCGGCGGCGACCTCGTCGCGGCGGGGCGGCTGTTCGACGCGGTCGCGTACGGCCACGAGACCGCCGGGCCTGACGCCGACGGGAGGCTGCGCGAGCTGGACCGCCGCACCCGCGCGGCACGCCCCACGACGCCCGCGGATGCTCTGCTCGGTGTCCAGGGATGAGCGCCCCCACCAGGACGGCCCCGGGGCCGTACGCAGCGGTCGTCGGCGACGGCACCAGCGGCCGCTCGCGCGCGGCGTCGCGCTGGCGGCGCTGGCGGCTGCCGCTGGGCATCCTGGCCCTGCTCTGCCTCGTCGGCCTGCTCGCCGCGCTGCCCGAACCCGTGACCACGACCGAGCCGCTCGCGCCGGACAACCCGCAGGCCGACGGCGGCCGCGCGGTCGCGCAGATCCTGGGCGACCAGGGGGTCGACGTGCGGTACGTCCGCCGGATCGCGGACGTCGAGCGGCTCGCCGGACCGGGGACCGACCGTCCTGCTCGTCGGCGACAACCTGATCGAGTCGCGCCACACCGACGCGCTGCGGCAAGACCGGCGCCGACCTCGTGCTCGTCGACGCCAGCTGGGCGGTCGGGGAGCTCACGGACTCGCTCGGGTACGGCACGTCGTCAGGCTCGTCCGGCGAGACGCGCACCGCCGAGTGCGACGACCCGGACGCGGTCGCCGCCGGCACGATCACGGCGTCGGGGACCCTGCAGGCACAGGACGCGACCGCCGTGGTGTGCTTCCCGCCGCCCGGCGCCCCCGCGACGACCGGTGGTGCGTACGGCGTCACCACGGTCGCCGGCCAGCGCATCGCGGTGCTCACCGACCGAGGGGTCCTGTCCAACGAGCGGCTCGCCGACGAGGGGAACGCCGCGCTGGCGCTGCGCATCCTGGGCGTGCACGAGCGGCTCGTCTGGTACATCCCCTCCGAGCAGGACCGCGAGCCGGTCGAGCCCGGCGCCCCGGCGATCACCGGCGTCGTGCCCCCCGTGGTCTGGGTCCTGGGCCTGCAGCTCCTGCTGGTCGCCGCCGTCGCCGCGTTCTGGCGCGGCCGCCGGCTCGGCCGGGTGGTCACCGAGAAGCTGCCTGTCGTCGTGCGGTCCGGCGAGACCACGCGCGGGCGTGGCCGGCTCTACCGGCGGTCGCGGTCGTTCGGCCACGCTGCCGCGGCCCTGCGCGCCGGCACGACCGCCCGCTCGTGCGCGCGGCTCGGGCTGCCCGCGCTCCGCGACCCCGCAGGTCGTCATCGACGCGCTGGCCCGCGCGTCCGGGCGGCCGCCCACCGAGATCGAGGCCCTCCTCTACGGGCCACCACCGACCGACGACCCCGGCCTCGCGCAGCTGGCGTGGGAACTGGACTATCTCGAGAGCGAGGTTCACCGACCGTGAGCAACGACAGCCCGCAGGTTCCGCAGCCCGCGCCCCAGGGCAGCACCTGGCCGCCCGCGACCCCGGCCGGGTACCCGCCTGCGCCCGCGCCTGCCCCCGCCCCGCGCCCCGCCACCGCGTCGCCGTCGCACGAGCTGCGCGCCGCTCTGGCCTCCGTACGTGCCGAGGTCGCCAAGGCGGTCGTCGGTCAGGACGCCGCGATCAGCGGGCTCGTGATCGCGCTGCTGTGCCGCGGGCACGTGCTGCTCGAGGGCGTCCCCGGCGTGGCCAAGACCCTGCTGGTGCGCTCGCTGTCGGCGGCTCTCGACCTGGACACCAAGCGCGTCCAGTTCACCCCGGACCTCATGCCCGGCGACGTCACGGGCTCGCTCGTCTACGACGCCCGCACGGCCGAGTTCTCGTTCCGGAAGGGCCCGGTGTTCACCAACCTGCTCCTCGCCGACGAGATCAACCGGACGCCTCCCAAGACGCAGGCGTCGCTGCTCGAGGCCATGGAGGAGCGCCAGGTGTCGGTCGACGGCACGCCGCGGCCGCTGCCCGACCCGTTCCTGGTGATCGCGACCCAGAACCCGATCGAGTACGAGGGCACGTACACGCTGCCCGAGGCGCAGCTCGACCGGTTCCTGCTCAAGCTCGTCCTCGGACTGCCGGAGCGCGACGAGGAGATCGAGGTGCTGCGGCGGCACTCGGCCGGCTTCGACCCCCGCGACCTGCGCGGCGCGGGGGTGCGGCCCGTCGCGTCGGCGGCGATGCTCGCGGCAGCGCGCGCCGAGGTCGCCCGGGTGCAGATCTCCCCCGAGGTGCTCGGCTACACCGTCGACGTCTGCCGGGCGACCCGCCGCTCGCCGTCCCTGTCGCTGGGCGTCTCGCCGCGTGGCGCCACCGCGCTGCTGGGCACGTCGCGCGCCTGGGCGTGGCTCTCGGGCCGCGGCTACGTCACCCCCGACGACGTCAAGGCGCTCGCCCACCCGACGCTGCGCCACCGCGTGCAGCTGCGGCCCGAGGCCGAGCTCGAGGGCGTCAGCACCGAGAGCGTGCTGGACACGGTCCTGGCCTCCGTGCCCGTGCCTCGATGAACCCGACGACCCTCGGGCGCGTCTGATGGCGATCACCTGGCGCGCGGTCGCGCTGGCGGCGGCCGGGATCCTCGCGGTCCTGCTGCTGCCCGCGACCGGCACGGTGCTCGTCTGGACCGTGCTCGTGCTCGTCGCGTGCGTGCTCGACGCCGTGCTCGCGGCCTCGCCGCGCCAGGTCGCCGTGAGCCGTGAGGTGCCCGCCTCGGTCCGGTTGACCGAGCCGGCGCGCTCGACGCTGACCCTGACCAACCTGGGTCGACGCAGGCTGCGGGCGCTCGTGCGCGACGCGTGGCCGCCGTCGACGGGCGCGGACCAGAACCGCCACCGGCTGACCATCCCGGCCGGCGAGGGGCGCCGGGCCGCGACGAGCCTGCTGCCGACCCGCCGTGGCGACGCGCACGCCGACCGGGTCACGATCCGGTCGTTCGGCCCGCTCGGCCTCGCCGGCCGCCAGGCATCCCTGACCGTGCCCGGTCGGCTGCGCGTGCTGCCCGAGTTCGCGTCGCGCAAGCACCTGCCGAGCCGGCTGGCGCGCCTGCGGGAGCTCGACGGACGCACCGCCGTCCAGGTGCGCGGGCCTGGCACGGAGTTCGACTCGCTGCGCGAGTACGTCATCGGCGACGACGTCCGCTCGATCGACTGGCGGGCGACCGCCCGGCGCGCCGACGTCGTCGTGCGCACGTGGCGACCGGAGCGCGACCGCCGCGTGCTGATCGTGCTGGACACGTCCAGGACGTCGGCGATCCGCGTCCAGGACGCGCCCCGGATCGACGCCTCGATCGAGGCCGCACTCCTGCTGGCCGCCTTGGCGACCCGTGCGGGCGACCGGGTCGAGCTCATCGTGTACGACCGCACCGTGCGCGGGCGGGTGGCCGGTCAGAGCGGACCGCGGGTGATGGCCGCGTTCGCGGACGTGCTCGCCCTCGCCGACCCCCAGCTCATCGAGGCGGACTGGCCCGGCATGGTCGCGCAGGTGCGCCAGCGGGTCAGCCAGCGCGCGCTGGTCGTCCTGCTGAGCTCGCTGGACCCGGCGGCCGTCGAGCACGGGCTGCTCGGCGTGGTGAACCAGCTGACCGAGCGGCACCAGGTCGTCCTGGCCTCCGTCGCGGACCCGGAGGTCGACGCGCTGCGCACGGCCCGGCACGACGCGGCGGCCCTCTTCGACGCCGCGGCCGCCGAACGCGTGGGCCTCGAGCGCGCCGCGGTGGCCGTGCGCCTGCGCCAGCGCGGGGTCGAGGTGCTCGACGCGCTGCCGGACGAGCTCGCCCCGAAGCTCGCCGACCTGTACCTGGCGCTCAAGGCGGCCGGTCGCCTCTGAGGCGATGTCGGGCCCGGCGACTAGGTTCGACCCGTGGCCGAACCCGCTCCCGGGGACCTGCTCTCCCCCGCCCAGCTCAACCGTGCGCTCCTGGCGCGCCAGTCACCTCCTCGAGCGGCACACGGGTCCCGCGCTGGAGGTGGTGGCAGACGGTCGTCGGCCAGCAGGCGCAGAACGCCTGGTCGCCCTACGTCGGCCTGTTCAGTCGCGTCGCGGGTTCCGGCACGACGAGCTGGGTGACGCGTTCTGGGACCGGAGCGTCGCGCGGATCGCGGTCATGCGCGGCACGATCCACCTGGTCACCCGCGACGACGCGCTCCTGCTGCCCGCCCTGACCGCCCCGCTGTACGCGCGCGACCTCGTCGCGAACGCCCTGCACGGCAAGGCTCTGCGCTCGATCGACGTCCCCGCGGTCACCGCCGCGGCGCGCGCCCTGGTCGAGGCCGAACCGCGGGTCACCACGGACCTGGGTCGACTGCTGGCCGAGCGCTGGCCGGACGTCCCACCGGGCTCGCTCGCCTATGCGGCGCGGGGGACGCTGCCGCTCGTCCAGGTGCCGCCACGCGGTGTGTGGGGTCGGTCCGGCGCGACCACCTGGACCACGGCCGACGCGTGGTTCGGCACGCCGTCCGCGGACCTGTCCGACCCGCGGTCCTCGCCCGCGCGCAGGAATCAGTTCGTGCTGCGCTACCTGCGGGCGTTCGGACCGGCCTCCGTCGCGGACGCGCAGAACTGGTCGGGACTGAGCGGACTGCGCGCCGTCGTCGACCGCCTGGGCGACCGGATCGTGCGCTACCGGGCCGATCCGTCGCCGGGCGCAGTCCGCGTGCGCGAGCTCCTCGACGTCCCCGACGGGCTGCTCCCCGACCCGCAGACGCCCGGCCCCCGTGCGCTTCCTGCCCGACTACGACAACGTCGCTGCTCGGCCACGCCGACCGGAACCGGATCATCTCCGACGAGCACCGCCGCTCGCTTGCAGACGTCGAACGGGGTCGTCCCGGCCACGTTCCTGCTCGACGGTCGGGTGGCGGGCACGTGGGCGGTCACCCGGGAGCGCAGACGAGCCGGCGACGCTCACCGTCCGCCCGTTCGCGCCAGTGTCGACCGGCGACCGGCGGATGATCGAGGACGAGGCCGAGGCGCTGGTCCGGTTCATGGCCGACGACGCGCAGAGCCACCGCGTGATCGTCGCGGACTGAGTGCTCAGCCCACCATCGCCAGCACGTACCCGGCGCGGTCGGCCTCGAGGTCGCCGGTCTCGCCGTCCCGCACGGCGCGCCTGCCGAGGACGAGCGTGTAGACCCAGAACGCGGTGACCGCGATGACCCCGATCGTGATCTTCACCGCCCACGGCATCGTCGAGCCCGTCACGAAGCCCTCGATCAACCCCGACACGGCGAGCGTCCCGACCAGCCCGATCGCCACGGTCACGAGGGCGCGCCCCTCCTGGGCGAGCGCACGCGTCCTGGTCCGCGGACCGGGCACCAGCCAGGTCCAGAACAGCTTGAAGCCTGCCGCGCCGGCGACGAACACCGAGGTGAGCTCGAGCAGGCCGTGCGGCGCGATGGACTGCAGGAACACGTCGAGCTGCCCGTGCGCGGCCATCATGCCGCCCGTCGACCCCACGCCGATCGCGTTGGCGACCTGGAAGTAGAGCGGCAGGACGCCCGTGATGCCCGTGGCGATGCAGACGGCCGTGAGCCACGCGTTGTTGGTCCAGACCGTCGCGGCGAACCCGGCGCCCGGGTCGTAGTACTGCTGGAACTGCTCGTCGACGTACTCCTGCTGGGCGGCGGGCGTGCCCATCAGCGCGAGGGCGTCGGGCTGCGTCGCGACCCAGATACCCGACACGGTGGCCAGGGCGACGAACCCGAGCGCGACGGCGACCGTCCACCAGCGGATCCGGTACAGCGCGGCGGGCAGCGAGACGACGACGAACCGCGTGACGTCACGCCAGCCCGCCTGGTGGGAGCCGGCGATCGCGGCGCGACCCCGGGCGACGAGCTGCGAGAGTCGCGTGACCGTGGCCGGGTCGGGCGCGCTGGACCGGATGACCGAGAGGTCGGTAGCGGCGGCCTGATAGAGCCGCACGAGCTCGTCGGCCTCGGCGCCGGTGAGCCGCCGACGCTTGGAGAGCTCGTCGAGCCGGGCCCACGCTCCCGCGTGCACTCGCTCGTACGCATCCAGGTCCATGGGCACAGCCTGCCATCCTCGCGGCCGAATCAGCGGCTACTCTGCGGCAGGAGCGCGACCAGAGGGGGCGGCATGGACGGGATCATCATCGGCGAAGGCGTCGTCCTCGACGCCAAGCCGACCTCGTCGGCGGTGCGGCTGCTGGCCGCGCTGATCGATCTCGCGGTGCTCGGCGCCGTCGTGATCTTCGTGATCAGCCCGGTCATGGGCTTCCTGTCCACCACCGAGGACACGGCACGGATCACGGCCATCGTGTTCATCGCGACGATCATGGTGTTCATCCCGACAACCGTGGACACCCTGACGCGGGGCCGCTCGCTCGGAAAGCTCGCCCTCGGCATCCGCATCGTGCGCGACGACGGTGGGCCGATCGTGTTCCGCCAGTCACTCGTCCGGGCGCTCGTCGGCATCGTCGAGCTCTGGCTCACCATCGGCTCGGTCGCGCTGATCTGCTCGACCGTGAACCCGCAGGGCAAGCGCGTCGGCGACATCCTGGCGGGCACCTACGCCGTCCGCGTCCGCGGCACCGCCCCGCAGCGTCCGCCGCTGGTGATGCCGCCGATGCTCGCCGGCTGGGCGCGCGCCGCGGACATCGCCCGCCTCCCCGACGGCCTGGCGCTCTCGGCGCGGCAGTTCCTCGGCCGCACGGCGACGCTGCACCCGAGCTCGCGCGTCCAGCTCGGTTCGCGGTTGAGCATCGAGATGGAGCAGTTCGTCAACCCGCTCCCCCCGGCCGGCACCCACCCGGAGGCGTTCCTGGCCGCGGTGCTCACGGAGCGGCGCGACCGCGAGTTCCGCGCACTGCAGCGTGCGCAGCAGCGGGACGCCGTGGAGGCGACGCAGCTGCACCGGCTCCCCCACGGCATCCCCGACCCGCTGGACTGAGCGGGCTCAGTAGCGGTAGTGCTCCGGCTTGTACGGGCCCGCAGCGTCCACCCCGAGGTACTCGGCCTGAGACTTGGTGAGCTCGGTGAGCCGCACGCCGAGCGCGTCCAGGTGCAGCCGCGCGACCTTCTCGTCCAGCACCTTGGGCAGCCGATACACCTCGCGGGCGTACTCGCCGGGCTTGGTGAACAGCTCGATCTGGCCGATCACCTGGTTGGAGAACGAGTTGCTCATGACGAACGACGGGTGACCGGTCGCGTTGCCGAGGTTCAGCAGTCGCCCCTCGGAGAGCACGATGATCGACCGCTCGGGCCGGCCCTCGGCCGCTGTGCCCTCGACTGCAGGGAATGTCCACTCGTGCACCTGGGGCTTGATCTCGGTGCGCGTGATGCCCGGGATCGCGCGCGAGTCCGGCCATGTCGATCTCGTTGTCGAAGTGACCGATGTTGCCGACGACGGCCTTGTTCTTCATCGCCGCCATCTGTTCAGCCGAGATGACGTCCTTGTTGCCCGTCGTCGTGATGAAGAAGTCGGCGTACCCCAGGACGTCGTCGAGCAGGGCGACCTGGTAGCCGTCCATCGCGGCCTGCAGCGCACAGATCGGGTCGACCTCGGACACGATGACCCGCGCGCCCTGGCCGCGGAACGCCTCGGCGGCTCCCTTGCCCACGTCGCCGTAGCCCGCGACGAACGCGACCTTGCCGCCCATCAGGACGTCAGTGGCGCGGTTGATGCCGTCGGGCAGCGAGTGCCGGATGCCGTACTTGTTGTCGAACTTCGACTTGGTGACCGAGTCGTTGACGTTGATCGCCGGGAACAGCAGGCCACCGGCCTCGGCGAGCTGGTACAGCCGGTGCACGCCCGTCGTGGTCTCCTCGGTGACGCCCTTGATCTCCGCCGCGATCGTGGTCCACCGCTGCGGGTCGGCGGCGAGCGAGGCGCGCAGCGTGTCGAGGATGACGGTGAGCTCCTCGGAGTAGTCCGCATCGCCCGGCTCCGGGTTGCCGGGGACGGCACCCGTCGCCTCGTACTCGACTCCCTTGTGCACCAGCATCGTGGCGTCGCCGCCGTCGTCGAGGATCATGTTCGGCCCGGAACCGCCCGGCCACAGCAGGATCTGCTCGGTGCACTCCCAGTACTCGGGGAGCGACTCGCCCTTCCAGGCGAACACGGGCACGCCTGCGGGCGCGTCCACCGAACCTGCGGGTCCGACGACGATCGCCGCCGCCGCCTCGTCCTGCGTCGAGAAGATGTTGCAGGAGGCCCAGCGGACCTCCGCGCCGAGCGCGACCAGCGTCTCGATGAGCACGGCGGTCTGGACCGTCATGTGCAGCGAGCCCGCGATGCGCGCGCCGGCGAGCGGCTGCGTCGGGCCGAACTCGTCGCGCAGGGCCATCAGCCCGGGCATCTCGTGCTCGGCGAGCCGGATCTGGTGCCGGCCGGCCTCGGCCAGGGCCAGGTCGCGAACCTTGTAGCGACCGGGAACCTCGGAGAACGTGGACATCTCACTCCTGACGGGTGCGCATCGATGGGCATTCCATGGCACAGCGGAGCGACCCGCAGGTTGCGCGGTCGTCGCTCGCCGGCGCGACCCCTCTGGGTCTGCGGGCATCACCCACGCCGTCCCGGCCATGCTAACCGCGGGAGTGCGTCAGACGGGGGTTTCGGCCCTGCGCAGATCCGGCTCGAGGTAGATGAGGTGCGCGATCGGCACGGCGTCCCGCACCCGCTGCTCGGCCGCGTTGATCGCCGCGGCGACGTCGGCGGCGCTCGACGCTCCGTCGACCTCGATCTTGGCGGCGACCAGCAGCTCCTCCGGGCCGAGGTGCAGCGTCCGCAGGTGGATCACGGAGGTGACGCCGGGGCCGACGAGCGCGCGGTTGATCGCCTCGACGTCCTTGGCCGTCGCCGACTCGCCGAGCAGGAGCGACTTGGTCTCCATGGCCAGCACGATCGCGATGAGCACCAGGAGGATGCCGATGCCCGCCGTGCCGAGCGCGTCGAACTTGCCGTTGCCCGTGAGCAAGGTCAGCGACACGCCGAAGAACGCGAGGACGAGGCCGATGAGCGCGCCGAAGTCCTCCAGCAGCACCACGGGCAGCTCGGGCGCCTTCGACGTCCGGATGAACGAGACCCACGACTGGTCGCCCCGCGTGTGGTCGGACTCCTTGATCGCCGTCCGGAACGAGAAGCCCTCCAGCACCATCGAGGCGCCGAGCACCACGAGCGGCACCCACCACCAGCGCCCCTCGATGGGATGCGGGTCCTGCCACTTGTGCCACGCCTCGTACAGGGCGAACAGGCCACCGAGCGAGAACAGGACGATCGAGACGATGAACGAGTAGAAGTACCGCTCGCGGCCGTAGCCGAACGGGTGCTCGACGTCCGCCTCCTGGCGCGCACGCTTGCCGCCGAGCAGCAGCAGCAGCTGGTTGCCCGAGTCCGCGAGCGAGTGGACCGACTCGGCGAGCATCGAGCTGGACAGCGTCAGCAGGAACGCGATGAACTTCGTGATCGCGATGCCGAGGTTGGCCGCGAGGGCCGCCAGGATCGCTCGGGTACTTCCGCCCTCGTGCGCCATCAGCCGCGCAGGACCGGGATGCCCTCGTCGGCGAGCAGCACGGGGATGCCGTCGCGCACGGGGTAGGCCAGCGGGTTGTCCGGGTCGGTGGACACGAGGGTCGGCTCGCCGTCCGGGCCGACGCCGTCCACGAGGGTCGCGCCCGTCACCGGGCAGCGCAGCAGGTCACGAGCCCAGGGCTCGAGCACGCGCGGGTCGTCGCTCATGACTCCTCCTGTCGGACCAGGGCCAGGACGTCGTCGCGGACCTTCTCCATGATGTCCTCGTCGGCCGCCTCGACGTTCAGGCGCAGCAGCGGCTCGGTGTTGGACGCGCGCAGGTTGAACCACCACTGCGGGTGGCCGTCCCAGTGCGAGACGGTCAACCCGTCCAGCTCGTCGACGGTGACCGGGCCGGCGCCCTGCTCCGTCACGTACGCCTCGACGACGCGCCCGCGCGCCTCCGCCACGGACGCGACGCGGGAGTTGATCTCCCCGCTGGCGGAGTACGGCTGGTACTGCTCGGCCAGCGCGGACAGCGGGTGCGGCTGACCACCGAGCGCGGCCAGGACGTGCAGGGCCGCGAGCATCCCGGTGTCGGCGAAGAAGAAGTCGCGGAAGTAGTAGTGGGCGCTGTGCTCGCCACCGAAGACCGCGTCGTTCTGGGCCATCTGCGCCTTGATGAACGAGTGCCCCACGCGGGTGCGGACCGTCGTCGCGCCCGCCGCCGTGAGCAGGTCCGGCACCACCTGCGACGTGATCAGGTTGTGGATCACCGTCGGGGTGCGGCCCGCGGCGCGCTCCCGCGCGACCTCGCGCAGACCGACCAGGGCCGTGATCGCCGACGGGCTGACCGGGTCGCCGTGCTCGTCGACGACGAAGCAGCGGTCCGCGTCCCCGTCGAACGCCAGGCCGAGGTCGGCGTCGTGCTCGACGACGGCCGCCTGCAGGTCGCGCAGGTTCTCCGGCTCGAGGGGGTTGGCCTCGTGGTTGGGGAACGTGCCGTCGAGCTCGAAGTAGAGCGGGACCACGTCCAGCGGCAGCGCCGGCAGCCCGGCGCCGGTGCCCAGCACGGCCGGCGCGGTGAAGCCGCCCATGCCGTTGCCCGCGTCGACGACGACCTTCAGCGGCCGGATCCCGGACAGGTCGACCAGCGAGCGCAGGAACGCCGCGTAGTCGGTGAGCATGTCCCGCTCGGTGACCGTGCCGCGCTCCTCGGCGGCGACCTCCGGCACCTCGCCCGCGGCGAGGTAGTCGCCCGCGAGCTCGCGGACCTGCGTCAGCCCGCTGTCCTGGCCGACCGGGCGCGCACCGGCACGGCAGAGCTTGATCCCGTTGTACTGCGCCGGGTTGTGGGACGCGGTGAACATGGCGCCGGGGATGTCCAGGGCACCAGAGGCGTAGTAGAGGCCGTCCGTCGAGGCCAGCCCGATGAGGATCACGTCGACCCCGCGGACCGCCAGGCCGTCGGCGAAGGCCGCGACGAGCTCCGGGCCCGACGGGCGCATGTCGTTGCCGATCACGGCGCGCGCGCGGCCGACCTTCGGCGTGCTCGGGGATCACGACCACGTCGGCGAACGCGGCACCGATCGCTCGCGCGACCGCCGGGTCCAGCTCGTCGGGGACGACGCCCCGGACGTCGTAGGCCTTGATCAGGGCAGACAGATCGACACGGTCAGCTGCAGGGGAGGTCACGGGCGTCATTCTACCCGGCGACGATCCGCGCTACTCGTCCGTCTCGGTGCCCATGACCTCGTCACGGGAGAGCGGCGTGCCGTTGCCGTCCAGCGGGAACCAGTTGCGCTGCTCGCACGCCGGGCAGGAGACGAACAGCACCTGCTTGCCGGAGGTCAGCGCCATCCGGATCCGGGTCAGCTCCGTGAAACCGCAGCGCAGGCACGCCTCGGTGCCGGGCACGGCAGGGCCGCCGGGCTGGCTGATCGATCCGAGCGGCTCGCTCGCCAGCTGCGCGCGTGCACGAGCGGCGTCCCCCTTGCGACGTGCCACGTCAGCCCTCTCCGCGCAGAACCCGCAGGTGTCCCCGGCGCGGTGCCTCGGCCAGCGTCGATCCGACGGCCTCCGGCAGCGGCGCCGGCGGTCGACCGGCCTCGCGGACGGCGTCGGCGAGCGCCAGCAGGTCGTCGCGGCTCGGCTCCGCCGGGGTGAACTCGGGCGTCAGGCGGACGACCTCCCACCCCCGCGGGGCGGTGAGTCGTTCCGCGTGCTCGACGCACAGGTCGTACGAGTGCGGCTCGGCCTGGTGCGCGAGCGGGCCGAGCACCGCCGTCGAGTCGGCGTACACGTACGTCAGCGTGGCGACGGCCGGGCGGCCGCACGCGGTGCGCGTGCACTGCCTCACAGATCTCACGGGCTGACCGTACCCCCGGCTCCCGACACGCGGGGCGACCCCACGCCGTCGTCCCGCCTCGATCTACAGTTCAGGACGTGAGCACCTCGCCTCCCTCCCCTGCCCGACGGCCCCCCGGTGCGGGTCGACGCACCATGGCGCTGCCGTCGATCGCGGTGCAGCCGACGCGGCGACGCGACCGCCGCGGCCGGGGCCCCCGGGGTCCGCTCCTGCCGAGCTCGATGCCCGCCTACCGCACCCGGGCGGAGCGGTTCGACGACCTGGTGCTCGACGCGATCGAGCGGATCGAGCGTCGCTGGGCCAAGCAGCTGCGCGGCACCGAGTTCGCCGTCGAGGACGTCCCGCCGTCCAACCCCGCACCGTGGGAGCACGGCGGGCGTACCCCTGGGCCGCTACTTCCCGGCCGACGCCGGCCTGCCGACCCGGATCGTCATCTACCGCCGACCCGTCGAGTCGCGCGCCGCCGACCCGCTCGACATGTCCGACCTCGTGCGCGACGTCGTGGTCGAGCAGGTGGCCCACCTGCTCGGTCGCTCCCCGGACGACGTGGACCCGGACTACCGCGACGCGCACTAACCTGTCCGGACGATGAGCCTCCCCACCGTCCGCGTCGTCTGTGTCGTCTTCCATCCGGGCGACGAGCTCGCCACCTTCGCCCAGACCCTGGCGACCGCGACCGACGAGACCGTCGACCTGGTCATCGTCGACAACGGCGACCGACCAGAGCGTCTCGGCAGCGGTGGCCGACGAGTTCGGCGCGCAGCTTCTGGTCACGGGCGCCAACCTCGGCTACGGCGTGGGCGCCAACCTGGGCGCCGCCGGGTCGACGACGCCGTGGTTGCTCGTCGCGAACTCCGACCTCGAGTGGACGCCCGGCTCGCTCGACACCCTCGTCGCCGCCGCGGCCGCCGAACGGCGCGTGGGCTCGGCGGGCCCCGCCCTGCTCAACACCGACGGGACGGTCTACCCGTCGGCGCGCGCCCTCCCGTCGCTCACGCAGGGCGCGGGGCACGCGCTGTTCGTCAAGGTGTGGCCGAGCAACCCGTGGTCGCGTCGGTACCGGGCCGAGCAGGAGAGCAGCGGTCGGCAGCGCGCCGCAGGCTGGCTCTCCGGTGCGTGCCTGCTGTTGCGGCGCGAGGCGTTCGAGGCGGTCGGCGGGTTCGACGACGGTTACTTCATGTTCTTCGAGGACGTCGACCTGGGCGAGCGGCTGGGCCGCGCCGGGTGGACCAACCTCTACGTCCCGCAGGCACAGGTCACGCACGTGGGTGGGACGTCCTGGCGGGCCAAGCCCGCCAAGATGATCTCCGCGCACCACGCGAGCGCGGCCCGCTACGTGGGTCGCCGCTACCCGCACTGGTACCAGTGGCCGGTCCGCAGGGCGGCCGCGCTCGGTCTGCGGCTGCGCGAACGCTCGGAGCTGCGGGCCGCCGCCTAACGCGTGCCGAGCCGCGGGTCCTCGCGGACCGCGACGTCGGGTGCGGTGCGCGAGACGGGGACCGGGTCGAGGATCGAGAAGAGCGTCCCGTCGGAGCGTGGCACCTCGGCGACCATCGCCCAGGAGAGCGCGACCTTCGCTCCGCCGTCTGTCGAGACGTCGACGCCCACGACGCCGGCGTGGGCCGCAGGTTTGTCGACGGCGGTCAGCTCCCCGGTGCCGGCGGCGAGCTGGTCCAGCGTCCACGCGCTCGTGGTGCCCGCGGGGATCTCGACGGTGCGTTCGACGAGCACGACGCCACCGGCCCCGAGCACCCGCAGCGTGCCTCTGGCCGAGCCGCCCTGCTCGGCGTCGGTTCCGCTCGCGACGGCCGCGAGCACGAGCGTGCCCTGCGTGTCTGCCGGGACAGCCACCGCGCCCCCGACGCCGGGAGCGGTTGACGCCGCCCAGGCCCGTTCGACGCTCGGTGTGTCGTCCAGGTCGCTCGCTGAGCCGGGCCGCGACATCACCGACGAGGCCACGACCGGCTGGTCGGCGTCGACGACCGCCGTGTACGCACCGGCGGGCAGGCCACCGAGCGGCACGTCGGTGACCTCGCCGGCTGCGAGCGACACCGAGTCGGCGCCGGGCAGCTCGACCACGCCGTCCGGGCCGAGCAGCGTCACCGTCGCCGTCGTCGCGGCATTCCCCGGGGCGAGAAGGCGCAGGGCGGGTGCCGCGGGGTCGTCGACGTCCGAGGCGACCACGGAGATGCCGGGCACGACCTGCCGCGTCGAGGGTGCAGCACCGGGCACGACGAGGTCGGTGCCCGCAGGGGTGAAGCCGTCGAGGATCGAGGTCTGGATGTGCACACCGATGCGCCCGCCGGTGGCGACGACGTGCACACCGAGCCGGCGCTGCTCCGCCGCGATCCCGCCGAGCACGATCACCCGCTGCGCGCCCGGGGCCACGAGGTATCGCTCGCCGGTCAGGTCGACCGTCCCGTTCGGTCCCCAGACCTCCACCGCGACCTCGGCGGGCGTCGTGCCGGGGTTGTCGAGGACGAGCTGAGCGGCGCTGGACAGGTCGGTCGCACCGCCGAGGAGCCAGGCGTCGGCGACCGGCTGCTGGCAGGAGGCCGCGGCCAGCCCGCGCAGGTCACCCGCGGTCACCAGCCCGCTCGCGACCGCGGCGACCCGTGCGGGCACGTCGGTCGGCTCTGCGCGGACGATCGAGGCGGACCCGACGTTCGGCACGGCGACGGCGTCCCCGCCGGCCTTGAGCTCGGCCCACGTGGTCGAGCGGTCCAGCGGCGAGACCGTCCCGGCGCCGCTCGGGTCCGCGGTGACGGCCGTGACCGAGCTGATCGGGTCGACGGGGGTGGGGTCGAACGCCGAGTCACCGCGTCCGGTGTCGTCGGGCAGGATCAGCGGACCCGGGCACACGAGCGTCGTCGCGGCGGGCGGCACGGGCACCCGGGTGGCGGGCACGGCCGCATCGTCGTCGGAACCGGGCAGGCGCGCTCCCGCGCGCGACGACCGCGACCGTGAGCCCGAGCACGACCAGGCCGGAGCGCCGCGCGGGCGGCGCGCCCGAGCCAGACGCGTGAGCGGGTCGGTTCGGTCATGAGCGTCCGCTCCAGGTGCGGGTGCCACGGCGTCGACGCACGGGCACCGCGAGCAGCAGGGTCACGAGCAGGACGATCGCCTGGACGGCGAGGATCGGGGTCCGCGCGGGGCTGTCGTACCGCACGACGAGATCGCCGCCGCTCGCGCCGATCTCGAAGGTCTGCCGCCACCCGTCGTCCACGGCGCGCAGCGGCTCACCGTCGAGCGAGGCGTGCCAGTGCGCGTCCGCGCGCTCGGCCAGGACCACGAGACGACCGGCGTCGCCGGCGGGGACGGTCGTGTCGATCGACCGGTCGGCTGACGGCACCTCGACGGCCGGCGCGGCCGGATCCGCGACGTCAGCACCCGCCGGGAGCAGCCGGGCCCACGAGGTCACCACGACCGGTGCGGCGATGCCCGCGCCCGGGGAGGTCGCCTGGACGCGCCAGAGCGTGCCCGAGGCGTTGGCGGTCACGCGCTCGATGCCCGCCGTCGCGTCCAACCGGCTGATCAGCTCGTCCCGTGCGGCCCTCGCCGCGCGGTCGTCCGCGACGGCCGAGGGAAGGGACGGAACCAGGACGTCGGCGACACCGAGCGAACCGAGCTCGCCCGCGACGTCACCGCTCGCCGCGGTCGCGAGCTTCGCAACGAGCGCGTCCACCTCCTGCGTGGCCGCATCGGCGGGCGTGGCGGTCGGGTCCGAGAGGTCCCCCTGGACCGTCCTCGTCCAGTCGGCGGCCGCCTGGTCGACCAGCGCCGGCCCGTCGCCGCGCATGAGCTGCCAGGTCGCGGTGGCGTCGCCGCCCTGGTCGGGCGCGGCGCTCAGGGCGAGCACGCGCGAGGCGGCCGGGGAGTCCTGCGCCTGCTGGCCGACCGCGGGGACGACCGGACCGTCCAGGGTGCGCAGCGCCACGGCGTCACCGGTGCGCGCCTGCCAGGTCCACGTGCCCAGCCAGGCAAGCGGTACCAGGACCGCGACGAGCGTGAGGAGCGCCGCGAGCAGCTGACGGACGCCGAACGTGTAGCTGCCGAGGCGCTCGCGCAGCCGGTCCGTGCCGATCAGCGCGGCCGTGAGGAGTCCCGCCCCGGCCAGCGAGAGCGCGGGGCCGGCCCAGCCGCGCACGAGCACGCCGTCGTCGATAGCCACGGGCACGGCCACCACGAGCGTGGCGGTGGCCAGCCCGATCGCGGCCACCACCCAGGCACCGCGGACGGCTCGCGCCACCGGCGCCCCCCGCAGGAGCGCGAGCACCGCAAGCAGGAGCACGAGGGCACCGAGCGCGAGCGGCAGGGCGTTCGTGAGCCCGGCCGGCAGGTGGTCGCCGACCAGCGCGCCGGGGTCCGACGGAACTCCGAGCAGTCGGCTGATCGGGTCGGCGGCCTGCGACGCCGCCGGCAGGCCGGGGTCGGCGATGAGCAGTCGCCAACCGACCAGGCCGCGGCCGGCCGCCTCGATCAGGGTCGGTGCGAGCAGCACGAGCGCCGGGATCGCCGCGAGCAGGACCCGCCCGCGCCGCCGAGGCGCCACCAGTGCGACGACGAGGAGCGCGAGCAGGCCGGGGACGAGGAGCACGGGCGCGCCCGCCACGACCACGGCGAACGCCAGTGCAGCACCGGCGGCCGCGGCGATCGAGCCCGTGGGTTCGGCTGCCCCCATGCGGAGCGCTTCGGGGCGTCCGCCGCGCTGCGCGGCTGCGGAAGCGGGTCGACGGGCTCGTCGTCGTCGTCGGATCGGCGCGCGGTCGCGAGACCGGACAGCACCTGGTCGACGCGCTGGACCCCGATCGCTCGTGCGAGGCCGAGGCCGACCCAAGGCAAGGCGACGTGCGCGACGACCGCACCGAGCCGGCCGGCGCCCAGGCCGAGCAGGAGCGCCGGTGCGGCGGCCCAGACGACCGCGGCCCACGCCCGCACGCCGACCGAGCGGGTGACGGCACCGGCGGCGGCCCAGGCGCCGATCGCGGCGAGCAGGACCGAGCCGAGCAGCAGGAGCCCGACGGCAGCGGACGACGAGCCGCCGGCGAGCGCCGTCGGCCCGACGAGCACGGTCAGCAGCGCGTCGGCCGGACCCGGTCCCCCGAGTCCCCCGGACACCCACCCGGAGGTCGCGGCGCTCCACAGCTCGCCGAGCCGGGCCGTGGTCGGCACGAGCGCGTCGCCGACGAGTGCGGCCCCGCTCGCGACCGGCGCCACCAGCGAGCCGAGCGCGACCGCCGTGAGGAGCCCGAGCCCGACCACCAGGACGGCCAGCGTGGTGCGGCGCTTGGTCGCCAGCGCGGCGAGCTCGCGCAGCTCGAGCTCGCTGGGCGCCTGGACGACCCGCCGGACCTCCGCGCGGGCCAGCCGACGGTCACGAGTACTGGGACCACACGTCGCGGAACCCGGCCTGCAGCGGACGCAGGGCGCGGCGCGGGAAGCGACGCGTGCGCTGCGCCCTGGTGCGCGCACGGACGACCCCCGCGGGCCGTCCGACCGCGACGACGGCCGAGCGCAGCTCGTCGACGGCGAGGCCGGGCTGCTTGGCCGCGACCTGCCACATCGAGCGCACGAGGGCGCCCACGAGCGCGAGCACGGCGACGAACGGGACGAGCACCAGCGGCGCGGAGACCAGTCGGCTGTGCACGAGCGCGCGGCGCCGGGCGTCGAACGAGCGACGCGGATCGGCAGCGTCGTCCTCGCCGTCGCCGTCGAGGTCGGTGGGCACGACCGCGTCCAGCGTCCGCAGCCCGAGGTAGCCCGCCTGCGCGTGCCGCACGACCGCGGACGGCACCACGATGACGCGGTGACCGGCGAGCCGGGCGCGACGGGACAGGTCGAAGCCGTCGCCGAACGGGCCGAGCAGCGGGTCCGTGCCGCGCAGGTCGTCCCAGACGTCGCGACGCACCAGCGCGCCCGGCGAGGCCCACCCCGAGGACGTCGTCGCGACCGTCGTGCTGGCCCTGGTCGAGCTCGCCCGGCTCGACGTCGGTCATCCGCCGGCCGGAACGGGAGGTGCGCAGGCCGACCTCGAGCAGCCGCTCCGGACTGGTCCAGGTGCGCTGCTTGACCCCGGCGACGGCCACGGACGGGGCACGCGTCACCGCGCGGACCAGCTCGGCGAGCGCGGTGTCGGCTGGGGCGCTGTCGTCGTGCAGGAGCCACAGCCAGCCGGTCGGCAGCCCGACCTCGGTCGCGAGCGCGCGTCGCACGGCGTGGCCGAAGGTGCGGGCGTCGGGGGCGTGCACGAGGTGGAGCGCGGGGGTCGGCGGGTCCGTGACCGCGCCGAAGATGCGGGAGAACGCGGGTGCCACGTCCTCGTCGGGAACCGTGGAGACATCGACGAGATAGACCCGCAGCGGGCGACGCGTCTGCGCCGCGAGCGCGGCGAGGGTCGACTCGAGGTACGGGGTGTGGCCGTGGGTGACGACGACGGCTGACACCGGCGTCGTCACCGGTGTCGAGGAGGTCGCCGTGGGGACGTCCACGGGCTGGAGCGTGTCAGTCATGCTCGGGACATCGTGCCGCCGGGGCTGCGGGAGCCCGGGAGCGACACGCCCCGACGACCTGTGAAGGTCAGACGACACGCCGCTTGAGCTTGCGCCGCTCGCGCTCGGAGAGCCCGCCCCAGATGCCGAACCGCTCGTCGTTCTGGAGCGCGTAGTCGAGGCACTCCGAGCGGACGTCGCACCCCGTGCAGACCTTCTTGGCCTCGCGGGTGGAGCCGCCCTTCTCGGGGAAGAACGCCTCCGGGTCGGTCTGGGCGCACAGTGCGCGCTCCTGCCAGCCCATCGGGCCCTCGTCCTCGAGGGCCCCGAAGATCGGCAGCACGTTGGAGGCCTGCGCCTGTGCAGTCCTTCGTGCGTCCGACGGGAAGATCTCGTCGTTGTCGAGCAGATTCCACATGCGATGCCTCCGTGCGATCCTCGTGCTGCTGTGGTCGTCGTCGAACTTCGGCTCGATGAATCCGTTCTAAGGAATTACACGCGTGTCGTTCGCGTTGGTCAAGCCGACGGGTGGTATTCGTCCGGTTCTGGCGGGTGAACTTCGCCACCACCGGCGCGTCGGGCGTGTCGCCGTAGGGTTGCCGCGTGCCCCCCACGACGATCGCCGACCTGCTCGCCCTGCTCACGCGTGAGCCCGGACGGCCGCGGATCACCTGGTACGCGGGCGACGGCGACCGGGTCGAGCTGTCGGGCGCGGTCCTGGAGAACTGGGTCGCCAAGTCGACCAACCTGCTCGTCGAGGAGTTCGACGTCGCCCCCGGACAGCGGGTGCTGATCGACCTGCCGACGCACTGGCGCACACTCGTCTGGGAGCTCGCCGTCTGGCGTGCCGGCGGCTGCGTGGTGCTCCCCGGCGGTTCGGGGGCGGATGTGGTCATCACGGACCTGCCCGAGTCCTACGCCGGCTCGAGTGCGGTCCTGATCGCGGTCAGCCTGCCCGCCCTCGCCCGTCGGTTCGCCGGCGACCTTCCCCCGCGGGCCGTCGACGCCGCCGCGGCCGTGATGACGTACGGCGACGTCATCGGCTGGGCGCCGACCGCGTCGCCCGACGATCCGGCACTCGACCCGGGACCCCCGCACGGCGGTCTGGTCGCGTGGGCGCTGGATCAGCAGCCCGAGGGTGGCCGCGTGCTCGTGACCGCCGGTAGCGGTCGGACCTCGGCGCACGACGCCGCGATGATCCTGGGCATCCTGGCGCGGGACGGCTCGGTCGTGCTCGTCGACGACGCTCTCGCACGCGCCCTGGCGGCCGACCCCGACCGGGCGGACCGCCTCGTGAGCTCGGAGCGGATCACCGCGCGGGTCGGCTAGCGGGCCAGTTCCGCCACGACCTCCCGCAGGACCTCCCCCATCCGGTCCCGGTCGAACAGCTCGCGGCAGGCGTCGGCGTAGCGCTCGGCCGAAGAGCGCCAGGTCGCCGCCGTCCAGCACCCGGCGCAGTCCCTCCACCCAGGCGTCCGCGTCCTGCGTGGGCAGGCGGATGCCCGTCACGCCGTCGACGACGGCGTCCCGCAGGCCCTCGAGGTCGGCGACGACGACCAGTGCACCACGCACGGCCGCTTCGACGGCGACGAGCCCGAAGCCCTCCATGTCGCCCTCGACGCGGATGTTGGGCTGCGCGAACACGTCGCAACCGGCCATCAGGAGCTCTCGTTCGGCGTCGTCCACCTGGCCCAGCACGCGCACCCGGTCGCGGTCCGCGAACGCGTCGCGCGCCTCGAGGACGGCCGGCCGGTCCTCGCCGTCACCGGCCACCACGTAGACGCACCGCTCCGGGAGGCCTGGCAGCACCTCGCGCACGAACCACGCGACCCCCTTGCGCCGCACGAGCCGGCCGAGCGTCGCGATCACGACTGCGTCCGGTCCGACGCCGAGCCGCGCGTGCAGGTCGCGGCGCGACTGCTCGCGGTCCGCTGCCCGCTCGGGTACCTCCACCCCGAGCCGCACCACCCGGACCCGGTCCGGCGCGACGCCCGCCGCGACCGCCGCCTCCGCGGTCGCCTGGCTGATCGCGAGCACCTCGTGCGCGTGCGGCAGACCCCGCCGCACCAGCCACTGGTAGGCGCGCTTGCGCCAGACGATGTCCTTGCCCATCGCCATCGTCGCGAGCCGGAACCGACCGATCCGCGCGAACGGGCGCAGGACCAGGAACATCAGCACGTCGCCCGCCAGGACCAGGCCGACGTCGCCCCGACGGGCCGACCTCGTCGTGGTCACGACCGAGCGCAGCAGGAACAGCGGCAGGCCCCTGTTCGACCCTCCGTGCGCGAGCAGGCGGGCCTCCAGGCCGTCGCCACCGTCCAGCGCCCGCCAGACGTCCGAGGCGAGGGTCTCCATGCCGCCGACCGAGGGCGGGAACTTTCTCGTCACGAAGAGCACGGTCGACATGCAGCGGACAGTACCGGCGCCGGACCGGGTGCCGCAGTCCCGGCCCTACCATCGACGGGTGCAGCCGACCGCGGAGCAGGAAGGGAGCAGCAAGGCGTCGCCTCGCCGTTCCCCCAGGCGCTGGCTCACCTGGGCCGCCGGCCTGCTCGTCGTCGTCTTCGTGGTCATCCTCGTCGCCGGGCAGTGGTCCCAGATCGTCGACGCCGTGCGTCGCCTCGATGCGGCGAGCATCGCCGCCGCACTCGGCTGTGTGCTCGTCGGCCTCGTCGCGGCCGCGCTCTCGTGGCGCGCCGTGCTCACGGGGATGGGGTCCCACCTTCCGGTGACCGCCGCTGCGCGCGTGTTCTTCCTGGGCCAGCTGGGCAAGTACATCCCGGGCAGCGTCTGGCCGGTGATCGCCCAGGCCGAGCTGTCCAAGGAGTACGGAGTGCCGCGCACGAGGGCGGCCTCGTCGGCGTTGACCCAGCTGATCGTGGGTCTCGTGGTCGGCATCGCCGTCGCCGGCACGACGCTCTCGATCGCCTCGGCGGACGCAGTTCGCTCCTACTGGTGGCTGATCTTCGTCGCCGTCGCCGGCGTCGTGATGCTCCTCCCCCCGGTCTTCAACCGCATCATCGCTCTCGCGGGTCGCGTGCTGCGCCGACCGGTCGCAGACCGGGTCACCGGTCGGACCCTCCTGCACTCCTCGGCCTGGGCGCTCGTGATGTGGGCGGCGTTCGGCGGGCACCTGTGGTTCCTCGCTGCCGGTTCCGGTGTCTCCTCCCCGAGCCTCGGGCTGCTCACCACGGGTGCGTACGCCCTCGCCTGGGTGGTCGGGTTCGTCATCGTCTTCCTGCCGGCGGGTGCGGGTGCGCGGGAGGCGGCGCTGGTGCTGGCCCTCGCGCCGGTGATGGATCGCTCGACCGCGCTCGCGCTCGCGCTCGTCAGTCGCGCGCTCATGATCGTCGGCGACTTCCTGTGCGCGGGCGTCGCCGTGCTGGCCGAGCGTCGTCACCGCGCGTCCGCGGCCGAGAACCTCCCCTGACACGCCGAGCACACGATCGCTGTATAAAGTCACGGAGTCCGACCTCCCGACGAGAGCCGAGACCCTCCCCGTGAACTCCGCCCCCCTCACCGCGAGCCGGCCACCCCGCGTGGACCGCCCGGCGCCGGTACCGCCCGAGCCCACCCGATGGGCCAGGGTCGTCGTGGGTCTGCCGGACCGGATCGTCATGCTCCTGTTCTGGACGTCGCTGGTCGTGGCGCGTCACGGTCCTGCTGTCCCAGTTCCGTCCGTTCGTGGTGCTCCCGCTGCTCGTCGTGGTCGTCGTCTCGACGTGGCGATTCATGCCCGAGTCGCTCCCCGCCACCCGCGCGCACGTCGTGTCGTCGTGCGCGGCGCTCGGTGCCGCCGTCGTGTGGCTGGCGGTCAACGTCCCGTTCGCGTCCACGTTCATCACCGTCTGGCGCGACCCGGGATTCCTCACGCTCGAGGGACTCTGGCTCACCCATCACGCCTCCCCCGACATCCCCGTCGGTGCGGCGGCGCAGGTCCAGGACGTGGTCGCCGGCCTGTCGGCGGCCACCGGTGCGTACGACCTCGTCGGTGGTTCGTTGCAGGTGCAGGGCGCCAAGCTGCTGCCCGGGATGCTCGGCCTCGCCGGCTGGGTGGGCGGCGAGCCCGCCGTGCTGCGTGCCAACCTCGTCATCGGCGCGATCGGGTTGCTCGCCGTGTTCGCGCTCGGTCGACGGATCGTGCGACCCGCGTTCGCGCTGGTTCCCCTCGTGGCGCTGGGACTGTCGATGCCGATGGTCGTCGACTCCCGCGCCGCCTACACCGAACCGCTCGCGCTCGCGCTCGTGGTCGGCGGGCTCACGATGGCGTGGTCGGCGATCGAGACCCGGTCCGCGGCGCGCTACCTCATCGCCGGCGCGATGATCGGCGCGACCGCCCTCGTCCGGATCGACGGCGCGGCCTCCGTGGTCGGCCTGGTGGCCGGCGTCGGGCTCACCGCGGCCGCCGCGCTCCCGCCCCGCACCCGACGGCGCCAGCTCGTCGCGCTCGGGCTGGTCTCCGGCGCCGCGATGCTCATGGTCCTGCTCGGGTACCTCGACCTGCGTCTCAACTCCGAGGGCTACCTGTTCGACCACTACCAGCAGTTCTCGTCGCTGATCGCGATGCTCGTGGTGGCCGTGATCGTCGTGGTCGCTCTGGGACTGCTCCAGCAGCTCGACCCGCTGCGCCGCTGGGTCCTCGCACACCGCCGAGGGATCGCTGCCGCGGCCGCTGCGGGCGTGGGAGTCGTGGCACTGTTCCTGGCCAGCCGGCCGTTGTGGATGGTCAACCACCACGTGCCGGCGAACACCGGCTACTCCGCGCACGTCGCGACCCTGCAGCAGAACGGCGGGATGGCCATCGACCCCACGCGCAGCTACGACGAGTACTCCCTGTCGTGGCACGCCTGGTACTACGGCTGGCCGATGGTCGTCCTCGCGGTCGATCGGTCTGGCGATCGTGCTGCACCGGACGGTGGCGAGGCGCGACCCTCGGCTCGCGCTGCTGTTCGGGGTCGTCGTCGCCCCGTCGCTGCTCTACCTGTGGGTCGTGAACATCACGCCCGACCAGATCTGGGCCATGCGGCGCTTCCTCCCCGTGACCATCCCCGGCCTGCTGATCGCCTCCGCCGTGACGCTCGACGCGCTCTGGTCACGTCGCACCCAGCTCGCCCGCGCGCTCGCGGTCTTCGGCGCCGTCGTCGTCGCCGTGTTCCCCGCGCTGACCTGGGGTCCGGCGGTCACGGCGATCGAGCAGGACGGCCGGCTCGGCGAGGCACATGCCGCGTGCGACGCCATCGGCGACGATCCCGTGGTCTACATGCACGTCGGCAACCAGTCGCCCCCGTACCTGGCCACGCTGCGGACCATGTGCGACGTCGAGGTCGTCCAGTCCAGCCAGGTGCTCAGCAGGGCGGAGCTGGCAGAGATCCGGCGAGGCATGGGGCGGCGACGTCAAGGTGGTCACGTTCATCCCGTACGCCGTTCCCTGGGAGGACGGCCTGGCCCCCGAGCCGCTGCGCACCTCGACGATCACGCAGTGGCGCGAGCGCCTGCAGCGGATCCCCTACAGCGCCGACGAGAACACGTCCCGGCTGTGGGTCGCGACGATCGACGAGGACGGCTCACTGACCCCCGTCGGCTGACGGCTGCCGGTACTGGATCTCCTTGAGGCGCTCGAGCTGGTCCTCGGCGAGCACGCGGTTGACCCGCTGCAGGTCCGAGAGCACCCCGAGCGACAGGGACAGCAGAGCCGCGACCGCCATGATCGACCCGAAGATCAGCGACTGGACGTGCCCGCCGTGTGCGTCGCTCGTGAACCAGAGCACGACGAACCGCACGAAGGGGATGAGCGCGAGCAGGCCGAACGACGACCGTCAGCGTCGCGAAGATCACGTACGGCTTGTACATCAGGTAGCTGCGGATGATCGCCGACGCCGACCGGAACATGTGGTGGTAGATGTTCTTGAAGAGGCGCGACTCGCGGGTCTTGGCGTTCGTCTCGACCGGCACGCTCTCGATCCGGAGCCGCTTGTGGCCGGCCTGGATGATCGTCTCCATCGTGTAGCTGAAGTCGGTCACGATGTTCAGCCGGAGCAGGGAGCCGCGCGAGTACGCGCGGAAGCCGCTGGCCGCGTCGGGCAGATCCGTGTCGGCCGCGCCGTTGACCACCCGGCTGCCGACCCGTTGCATCAGCTTCTTGAACGGCGAGAAGTGCTCGATCGTCGACGTCTGCCGGTCCGCGATCACGATGTCCGCGCGCCGCTCGACGATCGGGGCCACCAGGTCGGGGATCCGGTCCTGCGGGTACTGGTTGTCGCCGTCGGTGTTCACGACGATGTCCGCGCCGTGCGCCAACGCGTAGTCGACGCCGTCGCGGAACGACCGGGCCAGGCCCATGGTCCGGGCGTGGTGCACGAAGTGCGTGACGCCGAGCGCGCGCGCGACCTCGATCGTCCGGTCGGTCGATCCGTCGTCGATGACCAGGATCTCGACCTCGTCGACACCGTCGATGTCGGTGGGGATCGACGCCAGCACAGCCGGGCAGCGTCGCCTCCTCGTTGAGGCAGGGAACCTGGATGAAGACCTTCATGACCGTCCTGTCGCCAGTGCAAGGTCGTGGTCCACCATGCGGCCCACGATCTCCTCGAATTCGACGGTGGGCCGCCAGCCCAGCTCGACCGCCGCCTTGCGTGCGTCGCCGACAATCTCGGCGGCGTCGACCGGCCGCACGAACCGCGGGTCGAGGCGACGTGCGGCCGCCAGTCGGCGATGCCCGCTCGCGCGAACGCCGCCTCGGCGAACTCGGCGACCGAGTGGGTTCGCCCGTCGCGACGACGAAATCGTCGGCGATGCCGTGCCGGACCGCCCGGATCATCGCGTCGACGTAGTCCGGCGCCCAGCCCCAGTCGCGGCGGGCGTCGAGGTTGCCCAGCGCGAGCTCGCCTGCTCGCCGCGCGGCGATCCTGCGCCGCGCCCTGGGTGATCTTCCGGGTGACGAACGTCGTCGGGCGGCGCGGCGACTCGTGGTTGTAGAGGATGCACGCGGACACGGCGCAGGCCCCGCGCGCGGTAGACGCCGCACCATCTGATGGGCGTACGCCTTGGCGGCCCCGTACGGGGTGACCGGGCGGATCGGCGGTCGTCCTCGTCCTGCGGGGCACGGTCCGGGATCGCCGAAGATCTCGGCGCTCGACGCCTGCACGACCGCGGACCGCGCGCCGGTCGGCTCCTGCCGCCTGCCAGGCCGCTTCGCAGCAGCCCGACCGCGGCCGACGCCGGTGACCTCGCCCGGTCAGCGATCGGTTCCGCCCAGGATTGGGCGACCGAGGAGATGCCCGGCCAGGTTGTAGATCTCGTCGGGCGCACGCTCGGCGCGATGCGCGCGAGCGCCGTCGCCATCCGCGCAGGTCGCGCGACGTGCAGCGGACAGCCCGGGCATCGACGCGCGTGCCGCACGCGCGTCGTCCGTGGTCCGCACCAGCCCGTGCACCTCGACACCCTCGGCGCACCAGTCGTTCGCGCGAGGTAGCGCGCCGTCCTGACCGGTGACCCCGGTGACCAGCGCCGTCGTCACGGGCTCACGCCACTCCGGCGGCGGCGCTGCTCCGCGAGGTCGGCGTCGACCATCATCGTCGACCAGCTCAGCGAAGTCGACCTGTCGGCTTCCAGCCGAGGACGCTCGTGCGCCTTGGACGGGTCGCCGATCAGCAGGTCGACCTCGGCCGGGCGGAAGAACGCGCGGGTCCTGACGTCGACGTAGCTGCGACCAGTCGTCGATGCCGACCGCGCCGAACGCGACGTCGAGGAACTCGCGCGATCGAGTGCGTCTCGCCCGTCGCGACGACGTAGTCGTCAGCCTCGGGCTGCTGCAGCATGCGCCACATCGCCTCGACGTAGTCGCCGGCGAAGCCCCAGTCGCGCTTGGCATCGAGGTTGCCGAGCGACGAGCTCGTCCTGCAGACCCGAGCGCGATGCGGGCGACCGCGAGCGTGATCTTGCGGGTGACGAACTCCGGTCCGCGGCGCGGGGACTCGTGGTTGAACAGGATGCCCGACGAGGCATGCATGCCGTAGGACTCGCGGTAGTTGATCGTCATGTAGTGGCCGAACACCTTCGCGACGCCGTACGGCGAGCGCGGCCACAGCAGGGTCGACTCGCGCTGCGGCACCTCCTGAACCTTGCCGAACATCTCCGAGCTCGACGCCTGATAGAAGCGGACCGCGTCGGCGTCGTCGCCGGCAGTACAGCCGCACGGCCTCGAGCATGTTGAGCACGCCCATGCCCGGTGACCTCCGAGGTCAGCCGGGCGTTCTCCCACGAGTACGCGACGAAGGAGATCGCACCGAGGTTGTAGACCTCGTCCGGCTGCGCGACCTCGAGCGCGCGGAGCAGGACTGGAAGGTCGCGCAGGTCGCCGGTGAGGATCTGGACCCCGGGGACGGTCTCGCTCGACGAGCGTCTCGCTTGGGGTTGTTCTGCCCGCGGACCAGGCCGAAGACCTCGTAGCCCTTGCCGAGCAGCAGCTCGGCGAGGTACAGGCCGTCCTGGCCGGTGATTCCGGTGATGAGAGCGCGCGGCATGTCAACAACCCTAGCGGCGAACACACTCACGGGGCCCACTCGAGGTTCCAGTCTGCGGGGCACCCCGCACGAGTACGGCACAATGGGCGCCCATGCGCGGAATCATCCTTGCCGGCGGCTCGGGCACCCGGCTCCACCCGATCACCCTCGGCGTTAGCAAGCAGCTCGTGCCGGTGTACGACAAGCCGATGATCTACTATCCGTTGTCCACGCTGATCCTGGCCGGGATCCGCGACGTGCTGATCATCACCACCCCGCACGACGCTGCCCAGTTCGAGCGACTCCTGGGCGACGGATCGCAGTTTGGGATCTCGATCACCTACACCGTGCAGGCCGAGCCCAATGGTTTGGCGCAGGCGTTCGTGCTCGGCGCCGACTTCGTCGGCGCGGATTCGTCGCGCTGGTGCTCGGTGACAACATCTTCTACGGACCCGGTCTAGGTTCGCGCCTGCAGCGGTTCGAAACACTCGATGGTGGCGCCGTGTTCGCTTATCGCGTCGCAGACCCGACCGAGTACGGCGTGGTCGAGTTCAACGACGACGGGCCGGGCGCTCTCGCTCGAAGAGAAGCCCGCGCGACCCAAGAGCAACTACGCGGTGCCCGGCTTGTATTTCTATGACAACGACGTCCTCGCGATCGCGCGGGATCTGGCGCCGTCGGCGCGCGGTGAGTACGAGATCACGGACGTCAACCGGATCTATCTCGAGCAGGGCAGGCTCGCCGTAGAGCTACTTCCCCGCGGGACCGCCTGGCTCGACACCGGAACGTTCGACTCCCTGCTCGAAGCGTCCGACTACGTCCGCACGATCGAACACCGCCAGGGGCTCAAGATCGGTGCACCCGAAGAGGTTGCGTGGCGGCGCGGCTTCCTTTCGGATGACGAGCTGCGCGACCGTGCGGAGAAGCTTGTGAAATCGGGCTACGGGACGTACCTGTTGGGACTGCTCGAAGCACACTGAAAGCGGCCGTCCCGACGTCGCAGTCCGGTCGCGGCGTCGACGCCAAGCCTCCTGGGTGTTGGTACTGTCCGCAGAGCCGCCGACCTCGAGCGGAGGCGCGGCGAACCCGAGAGGAGGGTGACAGGTGCAGTGCACCGCACGGGCCCCGGGTCCCGTCGCCGCCCTGCTCTTCGTCAACGAGGAGGCGCCGCTGGCGTGGTCGACGACAATCAGCTCGCTCTTGCACAATCGCGTCCCCGTCTTTGTCGTAGGTGATCCCGCCAGCTCGACTCTGCGCCACCACTCGGTCGACGTCATCGAGGCATCGCCTGCCGGGGCCCTCGACGGGCTCGTTCGAGACGGTTGGGGTGCCGTGCTGGCTGTCACCTCGCCTGTCCGTCTCCCGGAGGATGCCTTGTCATCCGCGCTCGCGGCACTGGACGACGACATGCGCATCGCGACAGTGTCATTTCTTTCAAACCGCGCTGGCCGGTTCACGTTCCCGCATCGCAACTCCCCGGAGGACAGTGTGACGGCCGGCGAGTCCGAGTCGTCTCTGACCCACAGCCTTCGACTACTGGACGCGGGACAACGGCTCGTCCCCGTCGCGGCTCCTGACGGGAGCGCGATCGTCTTGTCGACCACCGCGCTGCAGGTCACGGGTGGGCTCGATCCTTCGGCGCCGGACGTCGGCACAGCGGTCGTTGATGTGGGACTGCGTGCAGTCCATCGCGGGTTCCGCCAGGTCCTGGACGCAACGACTTTCATCGCCACCCTGCCGACCTCGAGGAGGTTGCCCGAACCGCACACCGACCCGCAGACCCGGGCGTGGCTCGGGCGGCGGCACGACTTCTATCCCGTCCTCGTTGACGAGGAGCGTGACGCGTTCGACACACCTCTATCGGACGCGCTCACAGCCCGGGCAGCAGCCATCTTGGGCCTGCGGATCCTCGTCGATGCCAGCTGTCTGGGTCCTGACGAAATGGGCACTCAGGTGGCTGTGCTCGCTCAGATCAACGCACTCGCTGCACACCCTGGCGTCGCGCGCCTTGAGGTAGGCACCCGGGGTGGCAAAGTCCCCGACTACGCGCGGCGCACCCTCTTGCAGGCCCGCGTGCGGGTGGTCGACGTCGGCGAGATGGACTTCCCGCGCGCATCCCACGCTGACATCCTCCACCGGCCCTACCAGCCGGATGCGCTCGTCCCTGGGGCCCGCTGGCGGGTTCTCAGCCACCGTGTCGTGGTCACGATCCAGGACCTTATCGCCTACGACAACGGGTACTATCACCGCTCCAAGTACAACTGGATGCTCTATAGGCATGCCATGAAGGAGGTCAGTCGACTGGCGGACACCCTCGTAGTCATCTCGCGCGACACCGAACGCGCGGTCCGCGACGCCCGACTGCCGATCGGGGGCGAGCGTATCCACGTGATCGAGAACGGCACGGACCACCTAGAGTGGACGGCACCCGAGAGTCCCTCCCCGCCGATCGAGTTCCTCGAGAGTGCAGCAGTCGCCGACCCGTTCATCCTCGTGCTCGGCGCCGCATACGCCCACAAGAACCGGGATCTGGCCGTTAAGACGTGGCACGAGCTCCTCGACCGGGGCCGCCATGTACGGCTCGTGCTGGCGGGCGCGATGATCAGCGTCGGCTCGTCGCGCGAGGACGAGGCGGTGCTCGCAGCTCAAGGACCGGCGCCGATCACCCTTGCCGACGTGACGACCCGCGAGCGCGACTGGCTCCTCACCCACGCTGACGTCGTTCTCTACCCGACGTCTGCCGAGGGCTTCGGCCTGGTCCCGTTCGAGGCCGCGTCGCTGGGTACGCCGTCCGTGTTTGTCGGCTTTGGACCACTCGCCGAGGTGCTGCCGGACGTTCCTGTGAGGGCGCGTGACTGGTCCCCGACTGCACTCGCGGACGCCGTCGAGGAGCTTTTCGACGACCCCAACCTGGCGCGACGGCAGGTCTCCGCGGTCTTAGCAGCGGCGCGCGAATTGACGTGGGAACGATTCGCCAACCGACTCGTCGACACGTACCTTCGAACGCTGGCCGCCCCCACCCACCGCTAGTTGTTTCCCACGCAGAGAGGCGTGAGCATGACCAAGGCAACCGAGACCACAGGCATTCCTGGCTTCGCCGATTTGGACCGGGTCAATTTCGAGCAGGCACTGGTCGACGTCGAGGTCGCCAATGCACGCGTCGTCGACCTGACCGGCCGACTGACAACGATGGCCGGGGAACTGCTCGCGCGGCGCGCCGAGGTGGGTAATCTCGAACTAGTCGTGGCCCAGGAGCGCGCCGAGGCCGCGCAGCTGCGCGCGCAACTCGCCGACGCCCGGAACTCAGTCCTCCACCGTGTCCGCCGTCGGCTCGGCAAGGTCGCGAATCGGGTGGCCAGATGACGGGTCGGGTGCTGGTCGCGGTCGTCGCCGACGAGTCCCGACCGGCGACCGAGGCGGTCCTCACGTCCCTCGCCCGGCTCGACGGAGACATCGACATCCTGCTGCTCCAGGACGGCGGAGGCGACGAATCGTGGCAGCGGGTGCAGGAGGCAGCCGCGGCACGCGGGTTCGCGAGCTACCGCAGCCCTCGACGGCTCACGCCTCCACGAGCCGCGAACCTCGCGCTCCTGCTAGCACAACTGGGCGCCCACGACTACGTCCTCCTCACGAGGGGCGACCTCATACTTCCTCCGAGGCTGGTTCCGGAGCTGCTGCTCGCGGCGATAGAACTCAATGTCGGGTCCGTGTCTGCCTGGGCCGTCGATACCGCCAATTTCCCGCTTGACAACCGACGGCCAGACGTCCGGCTAGCGACCCCGGATGTCGTGGAGAGTGTCTCCGAGTCGCTCGCGTCCCAGTTCTCGGGAATCCATGTCACACTTCCTGCGGCGACCCCGTGTGTCCTGATCCCCGTCCCGGTCCTGCGTGAGGTGGGTCTATTCGACCCCGTGTTCGCAGACACGGGTGCCGAACTTACGGACTGGTCGTTGCGGGCGCTCCGTGCAGGATATAAGCCATACCTAGCTCCGGCAGTCTTCGTGCACAGGGACCCTACGGGTGCTCGCTCCAGAGAGGCCAACTCGGCCGCGGCCGGCGCTGCTGTCGTCCAGATGCGATATCCGCAGTTCAACGACCAGCTCTATGCATTCGCCGGCTGGGGCTTCGGCAGTATCGTCCGCCGCGCCGGTGTACGCCGGATCGTCATCGAGTGCGCGCGCAGCGCGGGATATGTGCTGGCCGTCGGGTGGCTGCCGGGCTCGACGTCTGGTGGCACCGTCCGGTGCGTCATCGCACCGGACGGTGCCACCGAGATCCACGCCGACGTCTTCGGATTTGAGCACGTCGAACCGCTCGCGCCGGGCCAGGACGTCGCGAAGGTGCTGCTCGATCTCTTCGGCTCCCCGCCCGCTCGCGTCGAGGTGTACGACCACGGCGCTGCGAGCCGGCAACTGCTCGAGTCGTCACAGCTCCCTCAGGACCTTTTCCGCTACCCGACACGCGTGTGAGCGCACACCCCGCGAAGGACTCTGATGAACCGACTGCGACCACGCCAAGCGACCCCAATCCCCCTCCCTCAGCCGTACCACGGTGCGCCGCTCACCCAGGTCGAGTGCGACGCCGGCCCGATGTGGCTGCGCAGCGACGACGCCGTGATCCTGCCGCACCTGCAGCACTACCGGACGTGGGAGCACGAAGAGGGTGGCCTGATCAGGCGGATCGTCCGACCCGGCAGCACGTTTGTCGACGTTGGGGCAAACGTCGGGTACTTCTCCCGGTTGGTCGCGACGACCTGCCAGCCCGGCCGTATTCTCGCGTTCGAGCCGCATCCCGATCTGGTAGAAATCCTGCGACTCAATGTCTGGGGTCTGCACCCGGGCGTCGAGGTCTTTCCCGTGGCCCTCGGCACCTCCACCGGGACAGTTCCGCTGCACACAGCCGAGCACAACCCCGGCGACACCCGGGTCGGCGAGGGTGGCGTGGCACGCACCGATGCGACCATGGTCGCCGCCGTGGCAGCCTTCGACGAGATCGCCGGCGGCCGGGTGGACGTCGTCAAGATGGATGTCCAGGGCTATGAGGTCGAGGTGCTGCGCGGAATGCTGCGCACCATCAGGGACAACCCGCAGATGATCGTCGTCGCAGAGTTCTTCCCGGTGGCGCTTCGCGAGCGTGGAGTCGACCCGTCCGGCGTGCTGACGGAGTATCGGTCGATGGGATTCGAGATCGGCTTGCTGCGCGCCGGCGCTCCGTTGCGCACGACAGACGAGGAGATCATGGAGTTCGCTACCGGCGCGGGACCCGACGGGCAGGCGAACCTGGTGCTGCGCCAGCCGTAGCGGCTCAGGCCTCAAGCATGTCGACCCAATGCGTCAGGTGCCGGACGCCCTGGTCGAGCTGGACCTCCGGGGTCCACCCAAGAAGCTGGACCGCGGCGTCGATCTCGGTCCAAGCATGGCGGACGTCCCCGGGTCGGAACTCTCCAGTGATTGTCGGGGCGGGCGCGCCGTAGGCCGCGGCGATCATGCCGGCAACCTCGAGAACCATGTGCCGCACCCCCGAGCCGACGTCGACCGTCCCGGCCGGGACTCCGGAGTCGGTCGCTTCCACGAGGGCCCGAGCGACGTCCTCGACGTATACGAAGTCCCGATACATCGTCCCGTCCTCGAATACTGGGATCGACCGCCCCGAGCGCGCGAGCCGGCAGAACAGGGCCAGGATCCCGGTGTATGGGTTGGTCAGCGACTGGCCGGGTCCGTAGACATTCTGCAGCCGCAGCGTCACCGATGTCGACCCGAACGCCCGCGACCACGCCTCGATCACGTTCTCCTGGGCGAGCTTGGTCGCACCGTAGATACTGACGGGCGACGGGCGCGACGACGCGGCCACCATGGGCAGCGGCGTCAGTCCCGGGAAGTCCCACTCGTGCGCGGCGAGCGCTCGCGCGGACCGTTGGCCGGGCACGGCGTCGCGACCGGCGGCGTCCTGCCACGGACCCTCGCCGTAGATCGCCCGCGAGCTCGACAGCACGATCCGCGGGGTCAGCTGCCGGGCGCTCAGCGCGTCGAGCATCCGGGTGGTGCCCACGACGTTGACCAGGCCGTGGCGCGTCGCCTCGCGCAGCGACTGCCCCGTCCCGGTCTCGGCGGCGAGGTGCACGACCACGTCGGGCGTGGCGGCGTCGAGCAGCTCGTCCCACGCGGCGGTGTCCGTGACGTCCCCGACGACGAGTTCGACCTCAGCGGCGAGGGCGGCGGGCCGGGTCGGAGTCGGATGGACCTGGGGATGCAGGTTGTCAAACGCGATGACCCGGTCGAACCGGTCGAGGAGCAGGCGGGTGGTCGCGCACCCGATGAATCCAGCGCCACCCGTCACCAGGCAAGTGCCACCGCTCGACATCCGCCCGCCCTCCAGATATTCGGCAGCCTGCCGAGACGTCGCTCGCCCGGGCGCCCGACTCTACCGTGCCGCCAGCGCCGATTCGTATGCCCCGATGTGAGCACGCGCGGACGCCTCCCAGGTGAATTCCGGGGCGCGCAGCGTCGCGGCTCGGGACAGCTCCGCGCGTCGGTCCGGGTCCGCGAGCAGGCTCCTGAGGGCGGCGGCGATCTCGGCCGTCGAGACGCCGGTGTACTCGACGGCGTCGCCGCCGACCTCGGGCAGCGAGAGCGCGCGGGTGGTCAGGACGCACGCACCGCACGCCATGGCCTCCAGCACGGGGAGCCCGAACCCCTCGCCGTGGGACGGGTAGGCGACCACCGTCGCGCCGCCCAGGAGCGGGGCGAGGTCCTCGATGGGCAGGTAGCCCGGTACGACGAGCTCGAGGCCGGCCGGGACGGTCCGGCGGACCTCGTCGATCTCGGTGTCCCACCCGCGGGCCCCCGCCAGGACGAGCGCTGGCGGGTCGTCCAGCCCCGACGCGACGTCCACCCAGGCGCGCACCAGCGCCGGCACGTTCTTGCGCGGCTCGAGCGTGCCGAGGAATGCGAGCCAGCTGGCCGACCGGATCCGAGCCGCGCCCGGACGCACTCCACGGCGGTCGCCGGCACGGGGTGGAACACGTCCGAGTCGACCCCGTGGTACGCGACGTGGAACTGCGCCGCGTCACCCGAGACGTGCCGCAGGACGTCGTCCCGCGTCGCGATCGACGGCACGACGAGCGCGTCGGCCGTCCGCACGGCGTACCGCGTCGCAGCGCGGAAGAACACCGCCTTGGACCGGCTGTGCACCTCGGGCTGACTGAAGAAGGTCCCGTCGTGCAGGGTCACCACCGTCGGGACCGGGACGCGCAGGGGTCTCGTGTAGTGCGGACTGTGCAGGAGGTCCGCACGCACGGTGCGCACGAGCCCGGGGAGCCCGACCTGCTCCCACTTAAGCCGCACCGGTCGACGAGCGACCGCGGCCGGGACGGCGGCCACCTCGACGCCCAACGCCATGAAGCCGTCGACGTCCCCCTGCTGGGCGGCGACGACGACGTCGACACCGAGTGCGGCGAGCGCCGGGACGACACCGTCGACATACCTGCCGACACCACCACGGTTCGGCGGGATGGCGGTGGCGTCGACGAGCACGCGGGGAGTCATAGGCGCCCATCCTGGCACCCTCGGGAACCGGCGGGACCAGCCGCTCGTCTACGCTGCTGGCGTGCCAGCCCTCCCGCGCGTCCGCGTCGGCCTTGTCGTCGAGCAGCTCTGGCAGCCCCTTCCCGCAGGATCCGGGCACCTACATCCGCGGGCTCGCCCACGGGTTCGCCGACCTCGACGACGTGGCGGCGGTCGGCATCGCCGCACGGCACGGCGGCGCGACCACGCCCGACGGGGACCCCGGTCTGCCGGTGCGCTTCTCGCGCCTCCCCCGCCAGCTGCTCTACCCGGCGTGGCAGCGGCTCGGCCAGCCACGCGCCGAACGCACGGCCCGCGGGATCGAGCTCTGCCACGCGACGACCTGGGCGGTGCCGCCCACCCGCCTGCCGCTCGTCGTCACGGTGCACGACCTGGCCTTCCTGCAGCGGCCCGAGGTCTTCACCGCGCACGGCAACGCCTACTTCCGACGGGCCCTCGACGCCGTCCGGGATCGCGCCGCGATCCTGATCACGCCGTCGCACGACACGGCCCGCGCGTGCGAGCAGGCGGGCATCGAGCAGGGCCGCCTCCAGGTGGTCCCGCACGGCACCGACGTCTCCCCCGTCGACTCGGCGCGGGTCGGCCAGGTGGTCGGCCGCCACGGCATCCGCGGGCCGTACGTCATGTGGGCCGGGACCATCGAGCCGCGCAAGAACGTGTCGACGCTGCTGGCCGCATACGCTCTCCTCGCCACGAACCCCGACGTGCCCGACCTCGTGCTGGTCGGGCCGGCGGGCTGGGGCGCGCTCCCCGAGATCCCCGAGGCCGTGCGCGCCCGGGTGCACCTGACGGGCCACGTGCCGAGGGAGGAGCTGCACGCGCTGTATGCGGGGGCGTCCTGCTTCGTCTTCCCCTCGCTCGCGGAGGGATTCGGCCTGCCCGTGCTGGAGGCGATGGCGCACGGCGCCCCGGTGGTGACCTCGCGGGGCACGGCGTGCGCCGAGGTGGCCGGCGACGCTGCGCTGCTCGTCGACCCGCTCGACACCGAGGCGCTCGCCGCGGCGGTCCTCGCAGCCCTAGAGGACGCAGCCGCGCTCGGCCGTGCGGGGATCGCTCGCGCTGCGCAGTTCACCTGGGCAGCGGCCGCCCGCTCGACCGCCGATGCGTACCACCGCCTCGTCCCCTGACCCCCGCGGCCCGCGCACCGAGCGCACCCGACCGGTCCGCTATCGTTTCGTGCCCGCACGTACCCACCGCGCCCGGGCGCAGCGGCGCCGGGGGTGGTGACCCTGGAGGACCTATGGAGCTCGTCCCGCGCGTTCGCGCCGCGGTCGCGCCGTACTTCGAACCCGTCGGACCGCGCGCCGGCTGGCAGTGGCTGAACCCACTGCTGTTCGTCGTCGGCACGCTCGTGAGCCTGCTGCGCGTCCCCTCGGACACCCGGTTCGTCCTTTGGGCCGAGGACGGGAACACGTTCCTCGCGCAGGCCTACGAGCACGGCGGCGTGACGGTCATCACCGACCCCTACGCCGGCTACATGCACCTCGTGCCGCGGCTCACCGCCTGGTTTGTCCGAGACACCGTGCCGTTCCTCGACTCCGGTCAGGCCATGGCCACGGCAGCCGCCATGATCAGCTCCGCGTGCCTGCTCGGCGCCTTCCACTGGTCGAGGGCCTGGCTGTCCACACCGGCCGCGTCGTTGCTCTGGCTCGTCTCGCTCCTCATGCCGGCCGCCGCGCTCGAGCTGGGTCTGAACGTCGCCGACTCGCACTGGTGGCTCATGTACGTCGCCTTCTGGGCGTTGCTCTCGCGCGACCGGGGCATCACCGGCACGGTCGCGGCGTCGCTGGCTCTTTTCGCGGCCGCGTTGAGCGACCCGCTCGTCGGGGTGCTGGTCCCGCTCGCGCTGGTCCGCGTCGTCGGCTCCCGCCGGTGGCGCCAGTCGGTCCCCTCCATCGTGTTCGGCGTGGCGCTCGTCCTGCAGGCCTTCGTCGTCCTCGGGACGGAACGCACGAAGGCCGCGGAGCACATCAAGATCGGTGACCTGTTCCACCAGGCCGTGCTGCAGGTCGGCTTCGCCACGGTCGCCGGCGGACAGCTGGGCGACCGGCTCGCGCTGGCGCATCCGGCCCGGGTGTTCGCGATCGGGGTGTTCGTGGTCGTCGCGACGGTCGTCGCGGCGGTGCTCGTCGTCCGACGAAAGCCGCTCGCCCTGGTCGCCGTGGTGCACGCGATCGTCTTCTACTCCCTCGTCGAGTTCCTCGTCTGGCCTACCACCCGCGTCCCGGCCGGCGTCGGACCGCTCACCTGGGGCCAGCGCTATGCGTTCAACGCCCTGCTCCTCGTCGCGGTGGCGTGGGTAGCCGTCGCCGACGCCCTGCTCGAGGGCCGGCGGTTCCGCGCCGTGCGGTGGACCGCGGCCGGCGCGATCGCCGCCACCCTGCTCTGGTCGGGCATCGCGCAACCCCAGTCGGCCGGCTACCGCAAGGACCTGCCGACCCTCGCCGAGCAGATGCCGAGCGCGGTCGCGGCGTGCCGATCCGGTGCTCAGGAGACCTACGCGTTCGTCATCCTCCCGCTCGAGCTGTACACGTGGCCGGTCAGCTGCGACGTGGTCCTGGCGTCGGCCGACAAAGTGGATGCGCCCCATGATGTAGCCTCGCCTCGGCCCAATCTCGCTTCTGGAGGATCCGTTGCACGCGTCTGAGCACGGCGTTGCCGCCGCAGCCCACCCTGCCCTGTCCAACTCCACAGAGGGCTTCGATCGCGATGTCGTCGTCATCGGCGGCGGTGGTCACGTCGGCCTTCCGCTGGCGATCGCCTTCGCGAGCCGCGGCCTGCGGACGACGATCTACGACTCTCCGAGCACGCGGTCGACTCCGTGCGACGAGGCGTCGTGCCCTTCATCGAGCCGGGCGCCGACGAGCTGCTGCGCGAGGCGCTCGAGGCCGGCCGGCTGCGCGCCACGACCGACCCGCCGTGGTCGTCGCACGCGCCGAGAACGTCGTCGTCGTCATCGGCACCCCGGTCGACGAGCACCTCAACCCCGATCCCGCACGCGATCCCCGCGGGCGCTCGCAGCGCTGCGCCGATCACTTCCGCGACGGCCAGCTGCTCGTGCTCCGCAGCACGGTCTACCCGGGCGTCACCGCGCTGGTCGAGCAGCTGCATCGCCGACCTCGGCCTCGACGTCGACGTCGCCTTCTGCCCCGAGCGGATCGCCGAGGGCAAGGCGCATGACCGAGCTGTTCGACGCTGCCGCAGATCGTCTCCGCCCGCACCGCGCGGGCCGTCGAGCGGGCCGCGCGCGCTGTTCCGCAACCTCACCGACACGATCGTCGACCTCGAGCCCGAAGAGGCCGAGCTGGCCAAGCTGTTCACCAACACCTGGCGCTACATCAAGTTCGCGGCGGCCAACCAGTTCTACATGATGGCCAACGACCGCGGCCTCGACTTCGAGCGCATCCGGCAGGCCTCACGCACGACTACCCGCGCGCCGCCGACATGCCGGGCGCCGGGCTTCGCCGCCGGGCCGTGCCTGTTCAAGGACACGATGCAGCTGGCCGCGTTCAACAACAACAACTTCGCGCTCGGCCACTCGGCGATGCTGGTCAACGAGGGCCTGCCGCTGTACCTCGTGACGCAGCTCGAGGAGCAGCTACGACCTGTCGCGACATGACGGTCGGCATCCTCGGGCATGGCGTTCAAGGGCGGCTGCGACGACATCCGGTCGAGCCTGGCCTACAAGCTGCAAGCGGGTCCTGCGGTTCAAGGCGCGCGAGGTGCTCTGCACCGACCCGCTACGTCACCGATGGACGACCCGACGCTCCTGCCGCTCGAGGAGGTGCTCGACGGGCCGACCTGCTGATCATCGCGACCCCGCACGCGGAGTACCGCGACCTCGACGACCGACAAGCCGGTCGTCGACATCTGGAACCTGCTGGGCAACGGAGTGCGCGTGTGATCGACGCCGCGCGCCCGCGTCTCGATCGTCATCCCGTCTACAACGAGGGCGAGCGCGATCGTCCCGGCCTCGACGCGCATCCTCGAGGCGGTGCACGCTCGCCGTGCGAGGTGCTCGTCGTCGTCGACATCGCCGACGACACCACCGTGCCGTGCGTCGAGAAGCTACGCCGACGACGAGCCCGCGGTGCGGGTCGCGATCAACACCTACGGGCGCGGGCCGGCCAACGCGATCCGGTTCGGCATCGACCACGCCGCGGCGCGCCGTCGTGGTGGTCACCATGGCCGACGGCTGCGACGACCCGCGCCAGATCGACGACCTGGCCCGGCTGGTCGAGCGCGGCGTGGTCGTGGCCGCGGCGTCGCGCTACATGCCCGGCGGCCAGCAGGTCGGCGGCCCGTGCTTCAAGACGCTTCCTGTCGCGGACGGCGCGGGCGCATCGCTGCACTGCGTTCGCCCGCGTCGGCACCCGCGACGCGACCAACTCGTTCAAGGCCTACGACACCGCTTCGTCCGCGAGGTCGGCATCGACAGCCGCGACGGCTTCGAGATCGGCCTCGAGCTGACCGCCAAGGCCCGGCGGCTGCGCCTGCCGGTCGCCGAGATCCCCACGATCTGGCTCGACCGCACCGTCGGCGCAGTCCAACTTCAAGCTGCTCAAGTGGCTGCCCAAGTACCTGCGCTGGTACCGCTTCGCCTTCGGCCGCGCGCGACCTCGACGCGCTCGAGCCAGCCGCGACTCGCCGACATCGACCACCGAACGAACGGAGATGATCAATGAAGAAGGTCCTCGTCACCGGTTCGGCCGGCTTCATCGGCGGCTACGTCGTCGAGGAGCTGCTGCGCGCGCGGCCACGAGGTCGTCGGCATCGACAACTTCTCGAAGTACGGCCCGGTCACCAAGTCGTACGACGACCACCCGAACTACCACCTCGTCGAGGGCGACGTGCGCGACGACCGAGCTGATGACCGAGCTGCTCGTCGGACTGCGACCACTTCATCGCCGGCGCGGCCCTGATCGGCGGCATCTCGTACTTCCACACCTACGCCTACGACCTGCTCGCCACGAACGAGCGGATCATCGCCTCGTCGCTGCGACGCCGCGATCGCGGCGCACGACGGCAGGGTCGCGCTGCAAGAAGGTCACCTACATGTCGTCGTCGATGGTGTTCGAGTCGACCGACCGCTGGCCGTCGCAAGGAGGGCGACGAGCGCAAGGTCCCGCCGCCGCTGTCGTCGTACGGCTTCCAGAAGCTCGCGGTCGAGTACTTCGCCCGGGCGGCCTGGGACCAGTACCAGCTGCCGTACACGATCGTGCGCCCGTTCAACTGCGTCGGCATCGGCGAGTGCCGCGCCCTCGGCGACGTCGAGATCGACTCCGGCAACGTCAAGCTCGCGATGAGCCACGTCGTGCCCGACCTGGTGCAGAAGGTCGCTCAAGGGCCAGGACCCGCTGCACATCCTCGGCGCCGGCGACCAGGTCCGCCACTACACCTACGGCGGCGACCTGGCCCGCGGCATCGTCGACGCGATGGAGCACCCGGACGCCCTGCAACGACGACTTCAACCTCTCGACCGCCGAGGTCGACACGCGTGCTCGAGCTGGCCGAGGTCATCTGGCGCAAGATCAAGGGCGCCGGACGTCCCGCTGACGCTCGGCGCACGACGCCGCTTCGAGTACGACGTGCAGAAGCGCGTCCCCGACGCCGACGAAGGCCAGCGAGGTGCTCGGCTTCGAGGCGACCACGACGCTCGACGACATGCTCGACGAGGTCATCCCGTGGATCGAGAACGCCATCGCCGAGGGCACGATCTGATCCCTGTCCTCACGGACAGACACGAGCGGCCGGCACCAGGAGATCCTGGTGCCGGCCGTTCGGCGTTGCTCGGTGTGTCTAGCGTGGACCCGGCCCGGCGCCTCAGGACCAGTCGGCGTCCAGCGTGACCAGGCCGGCGCTGCCCTCGGGGGCCGAGGGCCGCACGACGATCTCCGCACCGGCGGGCAGGGTGTGCATGCTCGACCCGCTCGACGCGTTGGACAGGGCGGCGTCCAGGACGTAGGTGCCCTCCGCGAACGGGAGCCGGGCGATCTCGACCTCGGCGCTGCCGGTGCCGCTGGCCAGCGTGACTGGTCCGAGCATGACCGACCGGGCCACCCCGAGGAGCAGCCCGTCGGTCGTGCGGATCGACAGACCGAACTCGACGTCCTCGACCGGCTGGTCCGCCTCCCACTCGAGGCGAACCCGCAGGGGCTGGTTGCTCTGATCCCGATCGTCTCGTCGGCGACGACGACGAGTCGGGTCACCCGGGCCGCCGGCGGCGCGACGTCCGCGACGGGAGTCACGGGCGCGTCCGTCACCGAGTCGGCGTAGCGGTCCACGATCTCGTCGGTGGCTCCGACGCCCAGGTCGCGTCCGTGGTCCAGCCACGCGACCTCGTCGCACATCTCGCGAGCGAGCCCATCGCATGGCTCACGACGACGATCGTCCGGCCGTCGCGCTGGAACTCCTTGAACTTAGCCGCGCTGCGGCGCTGGAACGACTAGCCCAC
>CAVWCB010000001.1:0-134156 GCA_963753425.1 uncultured Actinomycetota bacterium | reverse complement strand
GCGCGCGCGGAGCCGGCGTCAGCCCCCAGGGCCAGCTCGTCCCGCACCTGGTCGTAGTGGCGCCGGATCGCCGTGCATCGCGACGAACACGACGCCATCGCCAGGATCGCGATCCACGCGCCCCGCGTGAACTTCGTGATGAGCACCACGACGAGCACCATCGCCGGTCATGCCCAGGCCGACCGAGTTGATGACCCGCGACCGCTTCATCCGCGCCCGCACCGCGGGGTCCGGCTCGGTGCGCAGGTGCCGGTTCCAGTGCCGGACCATGCCGAGCTGGCTCAGCGTGAAGGACACGAAGACCCCGACGATGTAGAGCTGGATCAGCCGGGTGACCTGGGCGTCGAACGCCCAGATCAGGCACCACGGCGCCGGCCGCGAGCGCCGACGATGCCGTTGGAGTACGCGAGCCGGTCGCCGCGGGTGTGCAGCTGGCGCGGCAGGTAGCCGTCCCGCGCGAGGATCGAGCCCAGCACCGGGAAGCCGTTGAAGGCCGTGTTGGCGGCGAGCACGAGGATGAGCCCGGTCACCATCGAGACGAGCACCGACAGCGGGCGGGAACCCGGAGAACACCGCCGTGGGCGATCTGGCCGAGCACGGGGTGCTGCACGTAGTCCTCGCCCGACGGGCTCGCCGTCGCGCAGTCAGCTGGGTCGCCGGGCGCTCGACGTAGTGCACGCCGGTCGCCCGGGCCAGCAGCAGGATCGACATCATGACAGGTGATCGAGAGCCCGCCGAGCAGCGCCAGGGTGGTCGCAGCGTTGCGGCTCTTCGGCTCCCTGAACGCCGGCACGCCGTTGCTGATCGCCTCGACGCCGGTCAGCGCGGCGCACCCGGAGGCGAACGCCCGCAGGACGAGGAACGCGCCCGCCGAGGCCCGTCAGCCCCTGGTCGAGCCCCGCTCCCGGGCAGCGATCTTCAGGTCCGCGCTCTCCGCCGGCGGCAGGTTGCCCGCCGACCACCCGGAGCGCACCCGACGACCGCCGTCGCGCCGACCGCGAACATGAACAGGTACGTCGGGATCGCGAACAGCGCGCCCGACTCCTTGACGCCGCGCAGGTTGAGCAGCATGCAGACGACGACGATGCCCAGCGCGAACGGCACCTCGTGGCCGCGCAGCGGCGGGGATCGCCACGGCCGCGTACTGCGCGCCGGAGGAGACCGAGACCGCGACCGTCAGCACGTAGTCGACCAGCAGGGCGCTGGCCACGGTCAGCGCCGGCCTTCGGGCCGAGGTTGGTCGTCGCGACCTCGTAGTCGCCGCCGCCGGACGGGTAGGCGTGCACGTTCTGCCGGTAGGAGGTGACCACGACGACCAGGACCGCGACGACCGCCAGGCCCACCCACGGGGAGATCACGTCGCGCCGAACCCCGGCGATGCGCGAGGGTCAGCAGGATCTCGTCGGGCGCGTACGCCACGGACGAGAGCGCGTCCGAGGCGAACACCGGCAGCGCGATGCGCTTGGGCAGCAGGGTGTGGCCGAGGCTGTCGCTGCGGACCGGGCGCCCGACGAGCAGCCGCTTGGCGGCATCCGCGATGTCCGACACGACGGCCATGCTAGGCGCGCGTCGTCGGGCTCCTGACACCGCATGCGCACCGCCCATCTGGACCGAGGCCTCACGGACGCCCCGCGGACGGTATAGCGTAGCGCCCTGTGCACTTCGTCATCATGGGATGCGGCCGCGTCGGCGCGACGCTCGCGCAGTCGCTCGAGCACCGCGGCCACTCGGTCGCCGTCATCGACCAGAACCCGGACGCGTTCCGCCGGCTCGACCCCGAGTTCACGGGCAAGCGGGTCACCGGGCTCGGCTTCGACCGCCAGACCCTCGTCCAGGCCGGGATCGAGGACGCGTACGCGTTCGCGGCGGTCTCCGACGGCGACAACTCCAACATCCTGTCGGCTCGGGTGGCGCGCGAGACGTACGGCGTCGACAACGTGGTCGCGCGGATCTACGACCCGCACCGCGCCGAGATCTACCAGCGGCTCGGCATCCCGACCGTCGCGACGGTGCGCTGGACCGCCGACCAGGTGCTGCGCCGGCTGCTGCCGATGGGCGCGACCGACGAGTACCGCGACGCCTCCGGGCAGGTCGTCATGGCCCAGGTCGACCTGCACCCGGCCTGGGCCGGCCGGCCGCTGCGCACCCTGGAGGCGGCCAGCGGGGCCCGGGTCGCCTACGTGACCCGCTACGGCGACGGCGTCCTCCCGACGCCGACCACCGTCATCCAGGAGAACGACCTCGTGCACGTCCTCGTGCTCGCCACCGACCGCCCTGGTCGAACGGATCTGCACCGCGCCGCCGGAGGTGCCGCACTGATGCGCGTCGTCATCGCGGGCGCCGGCTCGGTCGGCCGGTCCATCGCGCGCGAGCTGCTCGCCGCACGAGCACGAGGTCACCCTCGATCGACAAGCCAGCCCGTCCGCCATGCGGGTCGCCTCGGTCGCCGACGCCGAGTGGCTGCTCGCCGACGCGTGCGAGCTCCCGCGCTGCGCCAGGCGCGGACCGAGACGTGCGACGTCGTGGTCGCCGCGACCGGCGACGACAAGGTCAACCTCGTCGTCTCGCTGCTGTCCAAGACCGAGTTCGGCGTGCCGCGCACCGTCGCCCGCGTGAACAACCCGCGGAACGAGTGGATCTTCGACGAGGCGTGGGGTGTCGACGTCGCCGTCTCGACGCCGCGCATCATGACGGCGATGGTCGAGGAGGCCGTGGCGATCGGCGACCTCGTGAAGATCTTCACGTTCCACCAGTCGCGCGCGGACATCCTCGAGCTGACGCTGCCGGCCGACTCACCGCTGGTCGGCGTGCGCTCGGTCGACGTCCACTGGCCCGCCGACACCGTCCTGGCGGCGCTCGTGCGCGACACCCCGCCGATCGCCCCGACCGCGGACGACACGCTCGAGGGCCGGCGACGAGCTGCTCTTCGTCGCGGGGCGGGACGCGGACGAGACCGAGCTCTGCACGAGCTCCTGGTGACCCACGGACCAGCTCCACGCTGATCCACAGGGCGACCGCGAACCCGGGCAGCCCCATCACCAGCTTGGCGGTGCCCAGCGCACCGGTCTCCGACGCGAAGTAGAGCGGCACCTGCACGGCGAGCCGCAGCGCGAACACCGCCACGAGCGGCCAGGTCGCCCAGCGCGTACCGGCGACGCGGCGGGTCGTCCCGCCACGCCACGGCCGCGGCCAGTGCCACCGCTCGACAGCGGGCCCTCGCGCCGGAACAGGCCGACGACGACGCCGACCACCGGCCAGCCGACGAGGATCGAGACCAGCGGTCGCCAGCAAGTACGCGGCGTTGGCCCAGAGCCCGCAGGCGAAGTAGTCGCTGCGCGTCGCCGGTCTTCCAGGCCCAGAAGACGCCGATACCGACGCCGAGCACGCCGGACAGCGCCTGCGTCACCGGGGTGCGCTGGACGAGCCGGATGATCACGGCGACCACCGCTGCGGCGACCGCCGCGATCAGCGCGGGCTTCAGCGCCGACCCGTCGCCACGTAGACGACGACGAACAGCAGGCCGGGAGCGACGGACTCGACGACGCCACGGGCTCCCCCGACGGCGTCCTTGGCGGAGAACTCCTCGCCGGTCAGCGGCGCGCATGCCGCGCAGGCCGCCCTCCTCGGGCGGGACGACGTCGTCGATCGCGTCGATCGCGTCCATCGGCGCGTCGTCCGCGTGCTGGTCACTCACCGGGACGCGGCCGCAGCTCGTAGCGCGGGTTGAAGACGGTGCGGCGCCCGTCGAGGAGCAGACGAGCCCCTCGAGCCGCAGGCGGCGACCGGGCTCGATCCCGGCGATCTCGCGTCGGCCCAGCCACACGAGCCGCATCGACCCGCTGCCGTCGTACAGCTCGGCCTCGAGGGCCGGGACACCCTCGCGTGGGCGCAGCGTGACCGACCGGAAGACGCCCGAGACGCTGGCGCGGGAGCGGTTGCTCAGCTGGTCGACCGGGGTGCAGCCGACCGAGCGGTGCGCGTCCCGGCGTTCCTCGTCGGCCTCGATCTCGGCCTGCGAGGACACGGCCTTCTTCACGACGCTCCTTCAGGCTCATCGGGTCTCCGTGATCTCGGGTCCGCGGGTCGAGCGGGTCGAAGCTCGGCGCCTCGGCCTTCGCCGGCTCGGCGTCGGCCGCCGTGAGCTCGGGGTTGGCCGGCCCGGGCAGCGTGAGCGGCAGCAGCTCGCGCGGGGCGCGGGCCTCGGTCCCGCGCACCACGACGATGTCGGCGAAGACTCGCTCGAGCGGTCCTGCGGCCTCGGGGTCGACCGCAGCGCGACCGGTGAGCACGCCGCGGACGAACCAGCGCGGACCGTCGGCGCCGATGAACCGGGCCGGGCGGTGGCCCGTACGGCCCTCGGGCGTGCGGACCGGCAGCCGCGCGAGCAGCTCACGACCGAACGGACCGGGCAGGTCGTCCACCGATCCGCCCTGCTGGGTGACGGACTCGGCGATCTCACCGCGGATCTCGTCCCAGATGCCCGTCGCTGCGCGGTGCCGCGAACGCCTGCACCTGCAGGGAGGACCCGTCGAGCAGGACCGATGCGGCGGACACGGTGTCGGTCGCCTTGTCGATCTCCATCCGCAGCTCCATGCCCTGCACGCCCGGCAGCCAGATCGCGCCGAGGTCGACGCGAGAGACATCGTCCGTGACCTCGTCGACGTCCCACGGCCCGCCGGTGCGCTGGAACGGCTCGGAGACGTCCTCGACCGCGTCGAGGTCGTCGACCTCGACGTCCACCTCCGTCACCGCTCGTCGTCGGGCAGGCTGGCGGCGTCGAGCGCCTCGTCGGTGGCGGCGTCCTTCCCGCTCCGTCGGAACAGACCCACGTGCTCACTCCTTCTCGAACGCGCGCGCTCGTGGCTGCGTTCGTGCCTGCTCGAGCGCAGACCATCATCGTCACGGCATCAGTTCTCTACACACGACAGTAGCCCCGCGGCCGGGTCGGACCTAGCCGACCGGGGCGGCCTGCCATCCGCCGCTCGACCCGAATCCCCCCGCGCCGCGGTGCGACCCGGGCAGGTGCTCGACGGGAACGAAGCGCACCCGCTCGACCCGCTGGACCACCAGCTGGGCGATGCGATCCCCGCGGTGCAGCTCGATGGCGTGCTCGACGTCCGTGTTGAGCAGGGTGACCTCGATCTCGCCCCGGTACCCGGCGTCGACCGTGCCGGGTGCGTTCACGATGGTCAGGCCGTGCCGCATCGCCAGCCCGGACCGCGGGTGCACGAACGCCGCGTAACCCGGCCGGCAGCGCGATGGCCACCCCGGTCGGCACCGTCACGCGTCCCTGGGGCGGGATCACGACGTCGATCCGCGTGACCAGGTCCGCACCGGCATCGCCGGGGTGCGCGTAGGACGGTTCGGGCAGGTCGGGCTCCAGGAGCTGCGAGGAGGACCTCGGGGCTGTGGTCGGCCGTCACGGGGCCAGACCTTACCGGCCCGGGTGCGATGCTGGGGGCATGCCCGACGTTCCCGGCGGCACTTCGCGGCCCGCACCTGTCCCGACCAGCACGCACTACTCCGAGCGGCTGGCGATCGGTCCGTTCGGGTGGGCCCTGCTGGTCGTGTTCGCGCTCATGATCGGGATCGCCTTCTACCCGGTCGACGTCCGGCTCGCGGCCGTGATCGGCCTCGGGGTGCTCGCGCTCGGCGTGTTCGCCATGGTCGCCACGGCGCCGGTGGTGCAGGTGGACGCGACGACCTTCCGCGCGGGCGAGGCGCACATCCCCCGAACCCTCGTCGGCGCGGTCCTGGCGCTCGACCGCGACACAGACGCGTGCCGCGCTCGGCACCCGCCTCGGATGCCCGCGCCTTCTTGTGCCAGCGGGGCTGGATCCACACCGCGGTCCGTGTCGACCTGATCGACCCGCTGGACCCGACCCCGTACTGGATCGTCTCGACGCGTCGCCCCGACGACCTCGTCGCGGCTCTCGCCCGATCCTGAGCCTGTCCCGCACATGACGGCGGCCGGACTCCCCTGTCAGAGGCGTCCGGCCGAAGTGGTCAGTCGAGCGAAGGCGTCAGGCAGCGCACTCCGAGCAGACGGGGCGACCGTCGCGCTCGTAGGCGAGCTGGCTGCGGTGGTGCACCAGGAAGCAGCTCGAGCAGGTGAACTCGTCGGCCTGACGCGGTAGCACGCGCACAGAGAGCTCTTCGCCCGACAGGTCCGCTCCGGGGAGCTCGAACCCTTCGGCCGCTTCGGTCTCGTCCTCGTCCACCACGCCCGAGTTCTTGTCGGAGCGCCGGGCCTGGAGCTCCTGGAGCGAGTCCTCGCACAGGTCCTCCTCGGTCTTGCGCGGGGCGTCGTAGTCGGTAGCCATGCTGGCGTCACACTCCGTGTCTTGGGGTGAACTCGTACGCGGGATCAATGCGCCACGCTGGCGTTTTGTTCCCGGTCGCGGTGGGATTCTGCACCACATCGCGCGATTGTGCGAGCACTGAGACGAGTTCGACGTGCGAGGGTCCCGGCAGAGCGTGCTGGTCAACCGTCCTGGTCAGCGTGCGATTCCTCGAGATACGCCACCAGCTCCTCGACGCGTCCGGCTGGTCCGGCCACCGTCATGGCCTCCCCCGCCCGGTGCCCTCGCAGGCCTGTGACCACCGCACCGGCCTCCTGGGCGACCAGCGCACCGGCCGCCAGGTCCCAAGGTTTCAGGCCCCGTTCGTAGTAGAGGTCGAGGCCCCCGGAGGCGACGGTGCACAGGTCGAGCGCGGCGGACCCCATGCGACGGATGTCACGTACCTGGGGCAGCAGGCCGGCGACGACGCGGGCCTGCGCACGGCGTCGCGCGGCGACGATAGCCGAACCCCGTGCCGACGAGGCTGTCGATCAGCGGCTGGGCGGCGTTGACCCGCAGCGGACGGCCGTCGAGGGTGGCGCCACGCCCCCGTCCCGCGAGGTAGACGCGACCGTCCGCCGGCGCGACGACACAACCGGCGAGCACCGTCCACGTCGCGGGATCCGGCTCCGTACCGTCCGGGGACCAGACCGCGGCGACCGAGACCGAGTACGCGGGCAGGCCGTAGAGGTAGTTGACCGTGCCGTCGATCGGGTCCACCACCCAGGTGCCCGACGTGCCGCGGCTCAGCGCGTCCTCCTCGCCGAGGACGCCGTCGTCGGGCCGCAGCTGCGCGAGCCTGCTGCGCAGGAGCGCCTCGGACGCCAGGTCCATCGGCGGTGACCACGTCCTGCGCGCTCGACTTCGTCGCCGCGACCGAGACCTCGCCCGCTCGGCCCTCGCGCACCAGCTGCGCCGCCTCACGGGCGATGGTCTCGGCAACCTGCATCAGGGCACGGATGTCGTCGCTCACGGGTCCATCCTGCCCAGCGCGGTCCGCGGCGCAGCCGTCCAGCGTGCGCACCGGGCGCCTCCGGCGCCGGATCGGTGGCAGTCTCGTCCCGAGCACTGGGAGGTCGGATGGCGAGCTCGAGCTGGTGGGTCTGCACGACGACGGGGAACACCTCGTCCTGGAGGGCCCGGACGGTGCGCGGTTCCGGCTGCGCATCGACGAGCCGCTGCGCGCGGCCGTGCGCCGCGACCGGCCGCAGCTGGAGCAGCTGCGTGCCGAGAACGCGGGCACCCTGAGCCCCCGGGAGATCCAGGCACGCATCCGGGCCGGCGCCACGACGCAGGAGGTCGCGGACTCCGCCGGCCTGCCGATCGAGCGCGTCCGCCGCTACGAGGGACCGGTGCTGGCCGAGCGCGAGCACATCGCCGAGCAGGCACGGAACACGCGCGTCGGACGGGAGACCGGTGCGCCGGTCCTCGGTGACCTCGTGACCGATCGCCTCGCCGCCCGCGGGGTCGACCTCGGCGTCGCTCGCCTGGGACTCCTCCCGCGACGCGAACGGCCCCTGGGTCGTCCTGGCGAGGTTCACCGTCGACGACGCCCAGCGCGAGGCACGCTGGACGTTCGACGCGTCGAAGCGGTCCGTCGTGGCCGACGAGGACGAGGCGCGCTGGTTGTCCGAGACCGAGCTGGCCGACGAACCGGTGCCGCGCCGTCATCTCGCCGCGGTCCGTGACGTCGTGTTCGACTTCCAGCCCGACGGCACCACGGTCCGCGCCTCGAGCGTCGCCGTCGTCGACGAGCCCGCGCCCGCGCCCGACCCGCAGGCCCAGACCGCGGCGCTGCTGGACGACCTGCGAGAACGCCGGGGCGTACGACAGGCGCTCGAGCTCGAGGACGACGACACCGAGGAGTTCGAGGGCTTCGGACCGCAGCACGCGTTCGACTTCGGACGCCCCGACATCGAGGCACCCGGGGCGCACCCCCAGGAGGTCGACCCCGCCGTGGAGGCCGTCGTCTATCCGGCGCCCACCGTGGTCCCGTCACCGACACCGGTCGCGCTGGCGGCCGATTCGGCGTCCGGCTCTGCGGACACCTCTGTGGACGGTGCAGACCCCGACGCCGATCGTCCCCGGGCCTCCCGCCGGGCCCGCGCGAAGGTGCCCAGCTGGGACGAGATCGTGTTCGGCGCCAAGCCCGAATAGGTCAGAAGTCGAGCGTCTGCATCGACGGCGACATCGCGCGCGCCGCCGAGGCCGTCATCCGGCGCATGTGGTGTCGGCGGCAGAGCACCTCGTAGCCGACCTCGTCGGCCCCTGAGTCGACGTCTCCCACCACGACCTGCTCACCCTCGACGACCATGGTGCCGCCGACCGTCCGGGCGTTGTGGGTGGCCCGGGAGCCGCACCAGCACAGGGCCATGACCTGCAGCACCTCGACGCGGTCCGCCAGCTCGACCAGGCGCGCCGCACCGGGGAACAGCCGGGCGCGGAAGTCCGCCGAGATGCCGAAGGCGAACACGTCCATGCCCAGCTCGTCGACGAGCGCGCGCCAGCTGCTCGACCTGGAGCGCGGTGTAGAACTGCGCCTCGTCGCCGATCAGGTAGTCGACCGGCTGCCCGTGCATCCGCCGTGCGATGACGTCGGCCCAGAAGTCCGTCGAGTCGTCCACCTCGTCGGCGGCCTGGGTGCAGGCCGAGTCGTGACGAGATCGTCGCCGTGCCCGCGCGGTCCTGGCGGGTGAACAGCACGCCGTCGCGGCCGCGGGCGGCATGGTTGTGGTCCATCTGCAGCGCCAGGGTCGACTTTCCGCAGTCCATCGTCCCGGAGAAGAAGACGAGCTCGGCCACCGGTCAGGAACCGCCCTTCGCACGAGGGTGCAGGTAGGTCATGCGACGACGATGCACGGCACGAGCATCTCGTGGCGGGTCAGCGACCCGTGCACGCCCACGAGGTCCAGCGAGGCTGGGGTCTGCGTGGCGGAGTCGACGACTGTCGCGCGGCCGGTCATGGCGACGACGACGTCACCGATGATCGGCGCGACGTGGTCCGTGACCTCGCCGAACCACCCTTGGTGCGTCGCATCCGCGCGCGTCGCGACGACCGCCGCGGATCCCAGCACATCACGCCAGCGCCCGGCGACGTCGACCGGGTTGGTGCCGGGCGTCAGGTGCAGGTGCAGCGCGCGCGGCTCGCCCGCGACGAGCTCGACGCCGGCGCCGAGCAGCGGGTGCGTCGCGACATCCCAGCGCTGGAACAGGTCGACGTCGACCATCCCGTGGTCGGCCGTGACGAGCAGGAGGGTGTCCTTGGGCAGGCTGCGGGCGAGGCGCCCGAGCTCGAAGTCGAGCTCCGCCAGCGCGTCGCCCCACTGCAGCGATCCCCAGCCGTAGTGGTGGCCCGCCTTGTCGACGTCGCCCCAGTACAGGTACGCGAGGCCCGGCCGACGCAGCGCGGACACCGTCGCGTCGACCCGGTCGGCCAGCGACTCCGCGATCGCGTAGACCGGCCCGCGCAAGGCTGCCTCGGTCAGCCCCGACCCGGCGAACCGCGCCGGGCCGATGCTCGTCACGGCCGTGCCGGCGGCGGCGATGCGCTCGAACACCGTGGTCTCGCGCTGCCACTCGCGCGCGGGCGGCAGGCCCGTCCAGCTGACCAGGTTGCCGAGCGTGCCCGTCGCCGGGTCCCGCACGGTGTAGCCGAGCATGCCGGTGCGCCCCGGGGGGAGCCCGACGCCGAACGTTCCCATCGCCGCGGCGGTGGTGGAGGGGAAGGTGCTGCTCAGCGGGCTCGATCCGCCCAGCTCGCGACGCAGGAACGGCGCGTGGCCGGCCCGCTCGGACAGGTTGGCGTATCCGAGCCCGTCGACCAGCACCACGCACACCCGCGACGCCGTCGGCAGGCCGAGGATTCGCCGCGAGTCTGCTGCGCCCGGGACGTCGACGCCGAGCGCACCGGCGAGGGCGGGCAGCACCCGACCGAGGCAGGGGTACGACGTGTCGGGCAGCACGAGCCCCGCGGCCTCGAGCTCGGTCCGGGCGTCCGGCAGCGGGACCGGGACGACCTTCTCCAGACGCTCGAGGTCGGTCATCGGGCTCGCGCGCTGGCCGCCGAGAGCTGCCGGGCGAAGGCCGTCGCGGCGCGGACGGAGTCCGCACCCTCGGCGAGCGCGCTGACCCGGACCACGACGTCGTCCGGCGCGAGCGTCCCGGTGAGGCCGTGATCGGCGTCGCAGCTCGGGTCACCGCACGTGGCGGGCTCGAGATCGACCCTCGAGACGGCGCCCCAACCGATGACCAGCGTCAGCTCGGCGGCCCCGCTGCCGGCCTTGTGCTTGTCCGGCTCCCCGACCACGTGCGTGAGGGCGACCGACTTCAGCTCGGCCAGCGGGACGGCCTCGGTGGTCGCGGACGCGCTGGCCGAGGGGTGCTCGGAGTCGGCCGGGTGGTCGTCCACGTGGGCGACGACGAGCCGGGTGGGCGTCAGGACGAGAACCGTGACGTGGCGGCGCACCTCGGCGGCGTCGAACGTGGTCTCAGGATGGACGAGATGGGCGACGACGTCCTCGTCGGCCAGGGCCACGTCGAGCACGTCACCGACGAGCTCCGGGTAGTAGCCGGCACGATGGAGGTCGACGCGCAGGTCGGTAGCAGGAGCGGGCACCCGGACATCCTCCCACCTGCGGCGACCCGACGGGATCCTCATGTGGACGACAGGCGTCGCGTCGCGTCGGCACGGTCGGCGGGGGCCACCGACGCGCGAGCGCCGAGCACCAGTGCGCCGCGCTGGGACACCACGACCGGGTTGAGCTCCAACGACCGCAGCTCGGGCAGGTCGTCCGCGAGGACCGCCACCCGCGCGATGACGTCCTCCAGGGCGCCGACGTCGAGGGCCGGGAGCCCGCGGTAGCCGAACAGGCGCGGTGCCGCCCGCGCGGATCGAACGAGCTCGGCGACGTCGACGTCGGTCAGCGGCGGTACGCCGTAGCTGACGTCGCCGAGGAGGTCGGACGCATCTCCCGCGAGCCCGAAGCTGATGATCGGACCGAACAGCGGGTCCTCGACCGACCGCACGACGCACGCCGACCCGAGCGGGGCCATCTGCTGGACCTCGAGCGGCGCACCGTCGTCCGGGTCGGCGCCCGAGAGCTCGAGCACCTGCGCGACGGTCCCGCGCAGCTCGTTCTCGCCGGAGATGTCGAGCCGCACTCCCCCGAGGTCCGCCCGGTGGCGCAGCGCGGCGACCGTCGTCTTGACCGCGACCGGCCAGCCGATCTGCTCGGCCGCGGCCAGGGCCTCGTCGGCGTCGTGCACCAGGACGGACGGTACGACGCCGATCCCTACCGTCGTGAGGAGCGCCGCGACCTGCGTCGGATCGAGCGCGGTCGCGCCGTGCCGCGGCAGCCAGCTCGAGACCAGGCGGCGCGCCGCGCGGGTGTCGACCCCCGCCGGGTGCAGCGGCACCCCCCGCTCGCCGGACCGCCACTGGGCGTACCGCGCGGCCCGACCGAGCGCGAGGGCCGCATCCTCCGGGGTGCTGTAGGCCGGGACGGTCCAGGCCCGGCCGGCCTCGTCCGTGGCGGTCAGCTCGGGCGTCAGCCCGTGCAGCTCGTCCATGCACGCGACCGTGGTGCGGCCCGCGCGGGCTGCGGCCGAGGCGAGCTCGGCCTGCAGCACGGCGTCCGCACCCCCCACCGTCGGGATGCGCACGACGACCGCCACGTCGCTGTCCGGGTCGCCGTACAGGTCCGTGACCGCCGCTCGGACCCGGCCGGCGTCGGCGTCCTCGGGCAGCAGGACGACGCGACCGGTCACGACGAGCCCCGCGGCCTGGGCCGCCTCCGCGACCAGCGCCGCCGTGGACGCCGAGCTGGCCAGGATCGCCGTCCGCCGGCCCGTCGGCAGCGGCTGGTGCGCCAGGACCTGCGTGACGTCGAGCATCTGGTGGACGTTGTCGACGCGCACCACACCGGACTGGCGCAGCACCTCGGCGAGCGTGCGCGGCGGCGCGTGGGTAGGCCGGACCGCGTGCCCCGGCGGCACGACCTGACCCGAGCGGCCGGCGGTCACGACGACCACCGGCTTGAGCAGCGAGAGCCTGCGGGCGACCCGGGAGAACTTGCGCGGGTTGCCGATCGACTCGAGGTAGAGGCCGACCACGTCGGTGTCCTCGTCGTCGGCCCAGAACTGCATGAGGTCGTTGCCCGAGACGTCGGCCCGGTGCCCCGCCGAGACGAACGCGGACAGGCCGAGCCCCCGGCGCCGCACCGCGGCGAGCAGAGCGACCGCCATCGGCGCGGACTGGCAGAACAGGCCGACCCGCCCGGCGGCCGGCGGGCTCTGGGCGAGGGACGCGTTCAGCAGCGCCCCGTCACGGTGCGCCAGGAGCCCGTACGAGCTCGGTCCCACGACACGCATCCCGGCCCCGTGCGCGACGCGCAGGAGCTCTCGCTGCCGCTCCAGCCCCTGCGGGCCGTCCTCGGCGAACCCGGCCGACAGGAGCACGACGCCGTGTGCGCCGACGCGCGCCAGGTCGCGCACGACGTCGACGGCGTCGTCGGCGGGCACGGCGACGACCGCGAGGTCGACCGGTCCCAGCACGTCCACCAGGGCAAGGTCCGGGGCGCCCGGGACGCCGACCGCGTGCACCACCAGGTCGGGGTCTCCGGCGCGCAGGTCCGTCAGCACGCCCGCCGAGAGCCGCGCGAGCATGGTCTGGTCGTCGATGCCGGGTCCGACGACGACGACCGAGCGCGCCTCGAGCAGGTGCCGCACCGAGCGTGCCTCCGCCCGGTGCTCGCGGTCGGCCATGACGGCGAGCGAGCGGTCGGTCGGGTCGATGTCGAAGCTCAGCTCCACGACGCCGTCCTCGGTGCGCTGCTCGACGGCGTAGCCCGCCTCGCGGAACACGGAGATCATGCGACCGTTCTGCGGCAGCACCTCCGCGACGAAGCGTCCGACGCCGCGCTCGCGGGCGGCCGCGGCCAGGTGCTCGAGCAGCACGGACCCCAGACCGCGACCCTGGTGCGCGTCGGCGACGTTGAACGCGACCTCGGCGTCCTCGTCGTCGATCCGGTCGTACCGGGCCACGCCGATGATGTGCTCCGTCCCGTCGACGTCCGCGACCGCGACGAACGCGACGCGGTCGACGTGGTCGACGTTCACCAGACGGTGCAGGTCGCGCTCGCTCAGCCGCTCCATCGCCGCGAAGAACCGCAGGTAGATCGACCGTTCCGACTGGCCGACGTGGAACGCCTGCAGCGCGTCCGCGTCGCTCGGCAGCATCGGCCGCACGTGCGTCGTGGACCCGTCGTGCAGCACGACGTCCGCCTCCCACCCTGCCGGGTACGCGGGCGCGTCGTCCGTGACGTCTGCCATGTCGGCCAGGCTAGTGCGGCGCGGCCTGTCGCGGCCCGCCATGGGCTCGGACGGTCCACAATGGTCGCCGCACCGCAGTCCGGCCCGAGGAGCACACACGATGGCGCGTCGCCCCGCGACCCCCGACGTCCCAGAGCAGGACGTCGTCGAACACATCGTCGACATCGACGTCGCCACCGAGATGGAGGGGTCCTTCCTCGAGTACGCGTACTCGGTCATCTACTCGCGCGCCCTGCCCGACGCGCGCGACGGCCTCAAGCCCGTGCAGCGCCGCATCCTGTTCCAGATGTCGGAGATGGGACTGCGCCCGGACCGGGCGCACGTGAAGTCGGCGCGGGTCGTCGGCGACGTCATGGGGCGGCTGCACCCGCACGGCGACACCGCGATCTACGACGCGATGGTCCGCCTCGCACAGCCGTTCTCGCTGCGCCTGCCGCTGATCGACGGGCACGGCAACTTCGGGTCGCTCGACGACGGGCCGGCTGCGCCCCGGTACACCGAGGCGCGCATGGCGCCGGCCGCGCTGGCCATGACCACGGGTCTCGACGAGGACGTCGTCGACTTCGTGCCCAACTACGACAACAAGCTCACGCAGCCCGAGGTGCTCCCGGCGGCGATCCCGAACCTGTTGGTGAACGGCGCGTCCGGCATCGCCGTCGGCATGGCCACGAACATGGCACCGCACAACCTCATCGAGGTCATCGCGGCAGCCCGGCACCTCGTCGTGCACCCCGACGCGACGCTCGAGGACCTGATGCGGTTCGTGCCCGGCCCCGACCTGCCCTCGGGCGGCAAGATCGTGGGCCTGGACGGCGTGCGCGACGCGTACCGGACGGGCCGGGGCGCGTTCCGGACGCGGGCGACCGCGCGCATCGAGAACGTGACGCCCAAGCGCAAGGGCATCGTCGTCACGGAGCTGCCGTACGTCGTCGGCCCCGAGAAGGTCATCGAGAAGATCAAGGAGGGCGTCCAGACCAAGAAGCTCACGGGCATCTCGGACGCCATGGACCTGACCGACCGCACGCACGGCCTGCGCCTCGTGATCGAGATCAAGTCCGGGTTCGTGCCCGAGGCCGTGCTCGAGCAGCTGTACCGGTTCACGCCGCTCGAGGACTCGTTCTCGATCAACAACGTGGCGCTCGTCGCGGGTCAGCCTCGCACCCTCGGCCTGCGCGAGCTCCTCGTCGTCTGGGTCGAGCACCGGCTGGTCGTCGTGCGCCGGCGCTCAGAGTTCCGACTGGCGCGGCGGCTGGAGCGGCTGCACCTCGTCGAGGGCCTGCTCATCGCCATCGTCGACATCGACGAGGTCATCCAGGTCATCCGCACCTCGGACGACGCGGACACGGCCCGCGCCCGGCTGCGCAGCGTCTTCGACCTGTCCGAGCCCCAGGCCGAGTACATCCTCGAGCTCCGGCTGCGGCGCCTGACCCGGTTCTCCCGCATCGAGCTCGAGAAGGAGCAGGACCAGCTGGCGCGGGAGATCGCGGAGCTGCGCGAGATCCTCGCCGACGACGCGCGGCTGCGGACGCTGGTCTCCGACGAGATGGCCGAGGTCGCGGCCACCTACGGCACTCCGCGGCGCACCATCCTGCTGGAGTCCGCCGGCGGCACGTCGATCACGGGAGCGCCGGCCCCCGCGCGGTGCCGCGGCGCCGCTGGAGATCGCCGACACGCCGTGCTGGGTGCTGCTGTCCGGCACCGGACTCCTCGCCCGGACGGCGTCCGAGGAGCTGCCCCCGCGCGTGGACGGCGCACGACGCGCGAAGCACGACGTCGTCTCCGGGACCGTGTCGACGACCGCCCGCGCGGAGATCGGCGTCGTGACGTCGCAGGGCCGGATCGTGCGCGTCTCCGTGCTCGACCTGCCCGCCCTTCCGCCCACCGACGGCAACCCGAGCCTGTCCGGCGGCGTCCCGCTGGGCGAGGTGGTGACCCTCCTGCCGCGCGAGCGCGTGGTCGGTCTGGCCTCGCTCGCCGCGGACGCGCCCACCCTGGCGCTCGCGACCGTCCAGGGCACGATCAAGCGCGTCGCGTCCGGTGACGTCCCCGGCAACCGGGACGCGTGGGAGGCGATCGCGCTCAAGGACGGCGACGAGGTGGTGGGTGCCGTCGCGGTCGGCGACACGGACGAGCTGGTCCTGGTCGCCTCCGACGCGTCTCTGCTGCACTTCGCCGCGTCGACGGTCCGCCCCCAGGGTCGGGCCGCGGGCGGCATGGCCGGCATCAAGCTCGGCGCCGGCCAGCGCGTGGTGGCGTTCGGGGCCGTGCCCGCCGACCAGGCTGCTCAGGCCGTGGTCGTGACCGTCGCCGGTGCGTCCGGCGCTCTGCCGGGGACCCAGGCCGGATCGGCCAAGGTCACCCCGTTCGAGGCCTACCCCGCCAAGGGGCGGGCCACGGGCGGCGTGCGCGCCCACCGGTTCCTGCGCACCGAGGACTGCCTGATCCTCGCGTGGGTCGGCGCCGCGCCCGCCTGGGCGACAGGCTCTGCGGGTCAGCCGATCGAGCTGCCGGCGCTCGACCCGCGCCGCGACATGTCCGGGACGGCGCTCAGCGCACCGGTACACGCGGTCGGCTGAGCGCCCGCGCCGCGCGGACCATCGTCACCACGTTGTCCGGCATGCTCGGCCGGCTCGCTGCGGGACGCGCGGCCGGCTCGGGTGCACGGCGCTGCTGAGCGTTGCGCTGGACGACGGCGAGGGCGATCAGCGCCTGGGCGCTCACGTACGTCAGCATCACCCAGAAGTCCTGGTGGGCGAGGTCCCACGACGGGACGAACTGGTTCAGCGCGATCAGAGCATCGGACACCAGGAAGATCGCGCCACCGGTGCCCGCGAGGCGGCCGACGCCTGTCGACAGGACCGCCATCGCCGCCAGGCAGCCGCCGTACACCGCGACCGGGATCAACAACGAGCCCGCACCGCTGGCGCACGCCCCGACCATCGCGACGAGGACGGCCGCGTACGGCAGCAGGAGCACGGGGCGCCGGTGCAGCACGGAGCGACGGGCGTCCGGCGCGAACGCGACGATGAACGCCACCTGCGCCAGCAGGAAGAAGCCGATCATGACGAGGAATGCCGCGTCGTCGCCGACCAGGGAGGGCACCAGGTCGCCGAGCCAGGAGAACCCGATGGCGACGAGGACCCAGGTCACGAGGTGCCCGCGCGGCCACCGGGTCGCGGCCACCAGCCCCCCCGCCAGCACCGGCATGAGGGCCCACTGAGCCACCCGGGCCACGGTCTGTCCGCCGACCCACACGGCCGTCAGCTGGACGAGGGACACCACCACGAACGCCACGGCCCACGCACGTGCGGCCACGGACACCCTGCGTCCCACGACGACCTCCTCGAGACCGGACGTCGTCGTCCGGCGGCTGTGCGGGCGGGACGTCGTCGTCCTGCCGCGCCCGAGAATATCCCGGCGCAGGACCGCCGCGGACGAGGACGCGGGTGACGTCCTACAGCTCGATCGCGTACATCGTCGTGCTGTGGAAGACCTCGTAGCCGAGGTTGGCGTAGAGCTCGTGCGCGCCGGACGGGTTGGCCGTGTCGACGCCGAGCTCGGCGTACTCGATCCCGTCCGCCCGGTAGACGGCCATCACTGCGCTCAGCAGCGCACTCCCGAGCCGCCGACCCCGCCACGGGCGCCGGACGCCCAGCAGGTCCGTGTAGCCGGCGCTGTACCCGTTGAGCTCCCAGTCCTGCTCGAACTTCGAGGAGATCAGGTAGCCGGCAACCTCGCCCGTCGCGTCGTCGATCGCGGCGAGACTCCACGTCGGTGCGAACATGCTGCGCCCGTGTGCCCATTCCTCGGCCGTGCGTGGCTCGCTCCCCCAGTGGTCGGCGAACGCCTCGTTGTGCGCCAGCCGCACCTGCTCGTCCAGGTCGGTGGACCACGGGACGATCGTGAGACCGTCCGGGGCCGGGATGCCGGGCAGCTCCACGTCGAGCGGTCGCTTCATCTCGGCGTAGTACCGCCTGGGCGCGAAGCCACCAGCCCGCAGGAGCCGCACCGTCTGCGTGGCGGTGTCGTCGACGAACACGGCCAACCTGCCGGGCAGCTCTTTTCCCGACTCAGCAAGCTTCTGACGACCACGCCCCTGTGACCAGGCGAGCAACGCGCGCCCGATCCCCCGACCGCGCCACTGCGGGTCGACTCCACCGGCGAGGAAGGCACGCACCACGCGCAGGTCTCCGGGCGGCTGGTTGACGAACGCGTACGCGCGGATCCGGCCGTCCACGTCCACGCCCGCCACCGTGTCGAGGTCGAGGTTCTTCCAGTCGCCGCCGAACTCCTCGTCGACCTCTTCCTCGGCCGTGCGGTACGGGGGCTGCTCGGCCTCCTCGATCGCCAGGATCAGGCGCGTGAGCTCGGGGACGTCCGCCCGGGACAGCGGCCGCCAGATCAACCCGCCCACGCCGTCGAGCGAGGGGAGATCGGCGGGCGCGGCGGCGCGCTCCACGATGGGGGCGAGGTCGATGGAGGTCACGCGTCCAGCCTCTCCGGCCCGGCGGCGCGGAGCAACCGAAATCTGCGATCGCCTGCTGGACGCAGGTCGAGCGTCCCGGGCCCGTTCGCTCTGATGCGCGGATCAGGCGTCGATGCGGCTGCGGTCCAGGCCCTCGGCGGCGACGATGAAGTCCTTGCGCGGGGCGACGTCCGAACCCATGAGCAGCTCGAAGATCTCCTCGGCCCGCTGCGCGCCCTCGACGGTGACCCGCCGCAGCGTGCGGTGGCGGGGGTCCATGGTCGTCTCGGCCAGCTGGTCGGCGTCCATCTCGCCCAGGCCCTTGTAGCGCTGGATGTCGTCCTTGTAGCGCCTGCCGGCCTTGTCGAGCTTCTTCAGCGTCGAGGCCAGCTCGGCCTCGGAGTACGTGTACACGTACTCGTTCTTGCGCCCACCGCCGCCGATCACCTCGAGCCGGTGCAGCGGCGGGACGGCCGCATAGACGCGGCCGTCCTCGACGAGCGGACGCATGTACCGGAACAGCAGGGTGAGCAGGAGGGTGCGGATGTGCGCACCGTCGACGTCGGCGTCGGTCATCAGCACGATCTTGCCGTAGCGCGCCGCCTCGAGGTCGAACGTGCGGCCGGACCCGGCGCCGACCACCTGGATGATCGCGGCGCACTCGGCATTCCTGAGCATGTCCGAGACGGAGGCCTTCTGGACGTTGAGGATCTTGCCGCGGATGGGCAGCAACGCCTGGAAGTCCGAGCTGCGGGCCAGCTTTGCCGTGCCGAGCGCGCTGTCGCCCTCGACGATGAACAGCTCGCTGCGCGCGACGTCGTCCGACCGGCAGTCCGCGAGCTTGGCCGGCAGCGAGCTCGTCTCGAGCGCGTTCTTGCGTCGCGAGATCTCCTTCTGCTTGCGCGCGGACAGGCGGGCCCGCATCTCGCCGACGATCTTGTCCAGCAGCAGCGACGACTGCGCCTTGTGGTCCCGCTTCGGCGAGGCGAAGATCGCGGCGAGCTCGGTGTCCATGACGCGCGCGACGATCGCCCGCACCGCGCCAGTACCCAGCACCTCCTTGGTCTGGCCCTCGAACTGCGGCTCGGCGAGGCGGACGGTCACGACGGCGGTCATGCCGGCCAGCACGTCCTCCTTGTCGATCCGCTCCGAGGTGTCCTTGGACGAGATCTTCAGGCGCCGGGCGTTCGCATCGACCTGCTTGCGCAGCGTGCGCAGCAGCCCCGCCTCGAAGCCGGCCAGGTGCGTGCCGCCCTTGGGCGTCGAGATGATGTTGACGAAGCTGCGGACCTCGGTCTCGTACCCGGTCCCCCAGCGCAGCGCGACGTCGACCTCGCAGAGCCGGGACACCTCCTGCGCCGTCATGTGGCCGCGGTCGTCCAGCACCGGGACCGTCTCGTGGAACGTCCCCGTTCCCGTGAGGCGCCACGTGTCGGTGACCGCCGGATCGGGCGCCAGGTGCTCGACGAAGTCCACGACACCGCCGGTGTGCAGGAACGTCTCTTCGTGCGGTCCGTCGGCACCGGGCGTGCCGGCGATCCGGCGCTCGTCGCGGACCATGAGCGTCAGGCCCGGGACGAGGAAGCTCGTCTGACGCGCGCGGGTCACCAGCTCGTCGTAGGCGAAGACCGCGGTCTTCGGGAAGATCTGCGGGTCCGCCCAGTAGCGCACGCGGGTGCCGGTCTTGGCGCGGGCCACCTTGGCGCCGAGCGCGAGCTCCGAACCCGACGACGAACGGCTCGAACACCGAGTCCGGGCCGATCCCCGCCCGGTCGTCGAACGTGCCCGGCTCGCCCCGTCGGAACGTCATGCGGTGGGTGCGCCCGTTGCGGTCCACCTCGACGTCGAGGCGCGCCGACAGCGCATTGACGACGGACGCACCGACGCCGTGCAGACCGCCCGACGCACCGTAGGAGCCGCCGCCGAACTTCCCGCCGGCATGCAGCTTGGTGTAGACGACCTCGACTCCCGTCAGGCCGGTCTTGGGCTCGACGTCGACCGGCACACCTCGACCGTTGTCCCGGACCTCCACCGACCCGTCCGCGTGCAGCACGACGTCGATGCGGTCCCCGTGGCCGGCCAACGCCTCGTCGACGGAGTTGTCGATGATCTCCCACAGGCAGTGCATGAGGCCGCGGCTGTCGGTGGTGCCGATGTACATGCCCGGGCGCTTGCGGACCGCCTCGAGGCCTTCCAGCACCGACAGGTGCCGAGCCGTGTAGCCGGACTGCGCGGAGGTCGTGGTCACGGGCCGATCGTATCGGCCGACCCCGACAGGGACCGGCCGCCATGCCGCCCCCGCCCGCGGACCGCTCCCGATCTGCCCCGGTGCGCTCGGCACTGTTACCGGAGATCTCGAATTGTTTCAGGAGGGTCACAGTCGAGTACGCGGTGAGCGAACCACCCCCTCTCGGTGACCTCAAAGAGCGATCGGGATGGTTCTATGGATCTGTGACGGGCACCATGACGCATCCACTGACCGCGGCCGACCGCTGCGACCGCTGCGGCGCGCAGGCCTATGTCCGGGTGATCCTCCCGGTCGGAGAGCTGCTGTTCTGCGCGCACCACGCGCGCGAGCACGCGCCGAAGTTCGCCGCTCTCGCCACCCACGTGCAGGACGAGACCGATCGCCTGCTGGCCGAGCACGGCGCGGGAACCGGCGCCGCGACCTGATCGCGAACGCTCCCCTCTCAACGAAGAACGAGGCCCGGACCACTTGGTCCGGGCCTCGTTCGTTGCACTCCTGGGGACGGGTTGCCTCCCCCGGGCGTCAGTCCAGGTAGTCGCGCAACACCTGCGAGCGCGACGGATGGCGCAGCTTCGACATGGTCTTCGACTCGATCTGACGGATGCGCTCACGCGTGACGCCGTAGACCTTGCCGATCTCGTCGAGCGTCTTCGGCTGGCCGTCGGTCAGGCCGAAGCGCATGGAGACGACGCCGGCCTCGCGCTCCGAGAGGGTGTCCAGCACCTGGTGCAGCTGCTCCTGCAGGAGGGTGAAGCTCACGGCGTCGGCGGGGACGACCGCCTCGGAGTCCTCGATGAGGTCACCGAACTCGCTGTCGCCGTCCTCGCCCAGGGGCGTGTGCAGCGAGATGGGCTCGCGGCCGTACTTCTGGACCTCGACGACCTTCTCGGGCGTCATGTCGAGCTCCTTGGCCAGCTCCTCCGGCGTGGGCTCGCGGCCCAGGTCCTGGAGCATCTGCCGCTGCACGCGCGCCAGCTTGTTGATGACCTCGACCATGTGCACCGGGATGCGGATGGTGCGTGCCTGGTCGGCCATCGCGCGGGTGATCGCCTGCCGGATCCACCACGTGGCGTACGTCGAGAACTTGTAGCCCTTGGTGTAGTCGAACTTCTCGACCGCACGGATCAGGCCGAGGTTGCCCTCCTGGATCAGGTCCAGGAAGAGCATCCCGCGACCCGTGTACCGCTTGGCCAGCGAGACGACGAGACGCAGGTTGGCCTCGAGCAGGTGGTTCTTGGCCCGCCGGCCGTCGTTGGCGATCCACTCGAGCTCGCGCGCTGATCTTGGCATCCATGGTGATGCCCGCGTTGAGCCGCTCCTCGGCGAACAGACCGGCCTCGATGCGCTTGGCCAGCTCGACCTCCTGCTCGGCGTTCAGCAGTGCGACCTTGCCGATCTGCTTCAGGTAGTCCTTGACGGGGTCGGCGGTGGCACCGGCGGTGATGACCTGCTGTGCAGGAGCGTCGTCGTCGTCGGCGTCGGAGTAGACGAAACCGCTGTCCTCGGACTCCTCTTCCTTGGCGGCCGGCTTCTTCTCGCCGTCCTCGGACTCGTCGTCGTCGTCGCTCGCCTCGACGACAGCGACCACGTCGGCGACCTCGGCGACGATGTCCACGACCTCGATCTCCTCACCCTCGGCCGGACCGTCGGGCGTCGGCCCGTCCTCGGACGGGTTGTCGTCGACGGGCGCCTCGGCCGCCGCCACCTTGGGAGCGGCCTTGGCGCGAGTCGCCCGTGGCTTGGTGGGCGCGGAGCCCTCCTCGGCGGGGACGACAGCCTTCGCGGCGGGGCGGGCCTTCGCGCTCGTCGCCGCAGCGACGCGGGCCGGACGCACGGGTGCGACCTCGGGCTCGGCGACGCTGATCTCGACGGTGGCGAGGCCGCGGACGACGGCACGCAGGCGCTTGGCGTCCTGGACGTCAGCCTGCTCGCACGCGGTGCGCAGCTCCTCGGCGGAGACCGTGCCGTGGGTGCGGCCGCGCACGACGAGCTCCTGAAGTGCAGGGTGCTCGAACTCGCGCGGAAGAGCGGGATGCTGGGTCTGAGACGACACGAACGACCTTTCGGGCAACGCGACACCGGGAGGGGCCGGGGGGCTACATAGATATTGTACCGACCCCGAGAGCCTCCCGCCGCTACGTCGGGCATGGCCAGACCGCCGTCAGAGACGGATGTCGCGGGGTTGTACCGCTAGAACGAACGAGGGCGGCGAGAGATTCCCGTCACCGTGATCCCGATCAGAGGGGTCCGGGCTTGACGGTCAGCACCGGGCAGCCGGCGTCGAAGAGGACGCGTTGCGCGTTCGCGCCGAGGATCAGCTTGCCGACGGGGCTTCGCCGACGCAGACCGAGCACGATCAGCTGCGCGTCGACCTGCTCGGCAGTGACGATCAGGTCGTCGGCCACGTCACCGCTCTCGACCAGCCTGATCTCGTGCTCGATGCCGGACTCCGCGAGCTGGGCCCGGACGAGCTCGAGGTCGGCTTCGATGATGGCGCGGTCAGCCTCGGGCTCCCCAGGACGGGCGCTGATGACGACGACGACGCCCGTCTGACGTCGACCGGCCTCCTGGATCGCCGCTGCGAGAGCGGCCCGGCCCTCCGTTGTGGCCAGATAACCCACGACGATTCCCATCGGTCCTCCTGCCGTCCGCGGCGACGTCGCCTCATCGTGACCGTACCCGAGGCCGACCAGCACCACGAACCCGTCGTCGGCCGCGAAAGACGACGCCGGCCCAGGTCAGTCCCCCCGACGCACCCAGCCCGGCGGGACCGCCGCGCCGAGCGCCTCGTCCAGGAGCACCGCCAGCCGATAGCCCGTCTGCGCGTCGAGCGCGCCGTCGAGCAGCACCCGCGCACGCGCGCCGTCCCCGCGCCACCAGGAGAGCAGGGCCAGCAGGGTGAGTGCCGGAGCTTGGGCACCGACCCGCCCGTGGGCGACGACGCCCTCGAGCGCCGCCTCGTGCGCGGTCGTGGCTGGCTCGGGTGGGGTGAGCGCGCACGCCGGGTCGATGATCTTCGCCATCGCGGCGGCGAGCGCGCCGTCCAGGTCGTCGGGCCCCGCCGCCACCGACCTCTCGGCGAGGTCTCCCGTGCCCGGGACGAGCGCCACCAGGATCGCGTCCCGCACCCGGCGGTCGTCGAGTCCCGCCTCGAGCCTGCCCCAGGGCACGCGGGTCCCCGGCCCGGTGTCGTCCACCATCCGGCGGACCACCTCCCGCCACGCGGCGACCGAGGCGAGCCGCCACGACGCCAGCTCGTCCTCTCCCCCACGAGCGCCTCCTCGCGGTGCTGCTCCCACCGTCGTCGGGCGCGGGCGATCGTCCGACGCCGCTCCGCGCCGGCAACCCTGATCCGGCCGATGTCCTCGCGTGACCCGGCCACGGCCGAGCCCGCGAGCACGAGCTGCGCACCGATCTGGGTCGAGTCGAGGTCGACGAGCGGACGGCCACCCGGTGGGCAGCAGTCGTCGTGGCAGTCCAGGGACAGGTACCCGGTCGATGTCACGACCCAGACCGGGACGTCCCCGAGCGCAGGTTCGGCCGTGTCCCGGAAGTGTGCTGCGGCCCGGTCTGCCTCGCCCGCGCCGAACGACCGAGGGTCGTCGTCGGTGTAGAGCACGAGCACCGTGTGCGCGGCGTCGTCGCGACCCAGGTACGCCACGAGGCGCCGGGCGAGCGAGGGTCCGTCGTCCGGATCGGCCAGGTGCGGAAGGTCGACCCGGACCACCAGGCCGACCCGGCCCCGTGGTGCGCGGAGGCTGACGGCGACCGCGCTGTCGCGCGGCCGGAAGCCGAGTCGGTGCGGCACGAGTGCGAGCAGCTCACGTGCCTCGCTCATGCGGACTGTGGTGATCTCCATGACCCCAGACCACCTGGTCGCCGGGCCTCCTGACCGGGCGGGTCGCGATCTGTGCACACCCGGGGGCTGTGGTCGCGTCGGTCGCTGCGCGTGCTCGACGAGCGCAGGAGGCGGCTACCCTGACCCGATGCCCAGCCCGTCGTCGGCCGCCGTGCGCGCCGCAGCAGCAGCGGCAGCCGTGGTCGCGACGCTCCTGTGCGCGTCTGCGTGCACCACCAGCGCCCCGGGCATCGAGACCTCGGACGGGGCGATCGCGGTGACTGACCTCACCCAGCGCGACCGAGACGCTGCTGCCCGGGGCCGACAGCCCGCACTCGGCCGTCGGGACGGTGGTCGACGGGTTCCCGACCGACCTGCTCCCCATCCCCGCCGGTGCCGAGGTGCTCGTCTCGTCCGCCGAGCCGGTCGTCGGCAGCGACCTGACCGAGGTCAGCCTGAACCTGCGGACCGACCAGGACGCACAGGCCCTGCTGGCGGCGATCAGCGCGCCCCTGGTCGCCGCCGGCTTCGTGGCGGGAACTCCCCCGGCGGCCGAGCCGGCGCTCGCGGCACAGGTCACCTTCTCGCGCGGCGACGGATCGGAGCTTCTCGTCGTCGGGATCCTCGACCGGGACGACCAGCGCACGGCGACGATCGGCGGGCGTGTCCGCACCGCCGCGCCGTAGGCTGCGCGCGTGACTCCAGCGACACCTGCCCTGGTCGACGTCGAGGATGTCCGCGTGCGTATCGACGCGGTCCTGGCGCGGCACGTCGCGAACCTGCGCACCGTCCTGGCCTCCGCCGGCGACGACGCCGCCCGGCTGGCCGACGCCGTCGAGCAGATGCTCTCCGGCGGCAAGCGCCTGCGGGCGGCGTTCTGCTACTGGTCGTGGCGAGCGCACGGCGGACGCCCCGGCACGCCCGATGCCGACGCGGTCGTCCGGGTCGGCGCCGCCCTCGAGCTCTTCCAGGCGGCCGCGCTCTTCCACGACGACGTCATGGACGACTCCGACACGCGGCGCGGCTTCCCCGCCGCGCACCGCGAGTTCGCGCGTCTGCATGTCGAGCAGGGCCTGACCGGCGACGCCGACCGGTTCGGCATGTCTGCGGCGATCCTGCTCGGCGACCTCACGCTCGTGGCGAGCGAGCAGGAGTTCGCCGGCGCGCTCGCGACCCAGCCGTTCCAGCGGGCCGAGGCGGCCCGGGCCGTGTTCGACCTGATGCGCACCGAGGTCACCGTCGGGCAGTACCTCGACGTCCTCGCCCAGTCGCTCCCCTGGGGCGATGATCCCGAGGCGGACGAGGTCCGGTCGCGCGAGGTGATCCGCGCGAAGGCGGCGCGGTACAGCGTCGAGCACCCGATCACGCTCGGGGCGGCGCTCGCCGACGCCGACGAGTCGTCCCTCGAGCGGTGCCGGGCCATCGGTCTGCCGCTCGGTGAGGCGTTCCAGCTGCGGGACGACCTGCTCGGCGTCTTCGGGGATCCGGCGACGACCGGAAAGCCGGCCGGCGACGACCTGCGCGAGGGCAAGCGGACCGTGCTGACGGCGCGCGCGGTCGCGCGGTCGCGCGCGGTCGGCGACGAGGCGACGGTCGCGCTGCTGCGCACGCGCCTCGGTGATCGGCGCCTCGGCGACGCCGATGTCGTCCTGCTGGCCGATGCGATCAAGGCCACGGGCGCGCCGGACGACATCGAGCGACTGATCGACGAGCTGTCCGGCGTCGCCTTCGAGCTCATCGCCGCCAGCGGCTGGCCCGAACCGGCGCACGAGCAGCTGGTCGGGCTGGCGCACGCAGCGGTGGACCGACGCTCCTGAGCGTCAGAGCTCGGCGGCGGCCAGTCGTCGGATCTCGGTCTTGCGGCCGGCGCGCAGCGCGTCGATCGGAGTACCGGGCAACCCGTCCTGCGCGGTGAAGAGCCACTCGATCGCGTCCTCGTCGGAGAACCCGGCGTCGGACAGCACGGTGAGGGTGCCCTGCAGGGAGGCGAGGACCGTCCACGGCTCGTGCGCCTCGGGCTGGGTCGGCTGCGCCGGGTTGGCCAGGTGACCGGGGACGAGGAACGACGCGGGGATCGAGAACACGCGCGGGTCGCCCCGGCGGGTGCCCACGACGCGGCGCTCCTGGACGATGCGGCGGATCTTGCCCGGGTCGGTGCCGAGCCGTTCGGCGACGTCGGGGACGGTGAGCCACTCTCCGACGAGGAGGTCGAGGGCGTCTTCTGATGCGTTCACCCGTCCAGAGTACGCATCCGCGAATTACAGGCCGGCAATTCGCCCGCGCGCTATCCAGGCCGGATTCGGTGGGCTACCGTCGCATTCTGTCACTCCTGTCACACAGGAAACTCTTGTTTACTTCCGCAACACTCGAGGTGTCACCATGTCGCAGTCCGCCGCAGCCCGCGCCGTCGGGCGCCGCCGCGTCGCCACCAGTACGGGCGCGCTCGCAATCGTCGCGGTGGCCGCCACCGCGACCGGCGGGGCCGCCCACGCCGACGAGCAGTACACGGTGCGCTCGGGAGACACCGTGAGCCACATCGCGGCCCGCAGCGGCACGACGGTGACCGCGATCGCGCGGGCGAACGCGCTGGCGGACGTCTCACGCATCCGGATCGGTCAGATCCTGGCCATCCCGTCGACCGCCGCACCGGTCGCCACCCCAGCGCCGGCAGCGCCCTCGACGCTCGGCTACACGGTGGCCCCCGGAGACACGGTCGGCCGGATCGCGGCCAAGTACGGCACCACCGTCGCCGCGGTCATCGCGGCCAACGGGCTGGACGCACGCGCGCTGATCCGCATCGGCCAGACCTTGCAGATCCCGGGCGCACCCGCGCCCTCGGCCGCAGCCCCGGCGGCGCCGGCGAAGGCGTCGGGCGGATACACGGTGAAGCCCGGCGACACCGTCTCGGCCGTCGCGACGAAGTTCGGCACGTCCGTGGCCGCGATCGTCGCCGCCAACGGCCTGGACTCGCGCGCGCTCATCCGCATCGGGCAGACGCTGACGATCCCCGGTGCCGCCGCGCCGGCTCGCGGCCGCCGTCGGCAACACGTTCGAAGGGCGCACGTACTCCGAGCCGGTCGTCTCCGCGGCCAACGCCAACCTGTCCACGCTAAGAGCTCCGCGGTGCCGACGAAGGCGCAGATGCAGGCCAAGGTGGCCGCGACCGCCCGGGCGATGGGCGTCGACCCCGCGCTCGCGCAGGCGATCGCCTTCCAGGAGTCGGGCTTCAACCACGCCGTCGTCTCCCCCGCCAACGCCATCGGCACCATGCAGGTCATCCCGAGCTCCGGCGCGTGGGCCTCCGACCTCGTCGGGCGGCCAGCTGAACCTCGTCGACCCTGACGACAACGTCGTCGCCGGCGTCGCCATCCTGCGCTCCCTGGTGAAGGGCTCCCCCGACCTCGTCGACCGCGATCGCCGGGTACTACCAGGGCGCATCGTCGGTGAAGCGCAACGGCATGTTCGCGGACACCCGTCGGTACGTGGCCAACGTGCAGACCCACATGACCCGCTTCCGCTGAGAGCGGCACCTGCGCCCGTAGACTCCTGCGCGTGGGAACAACCGTCACCGATCCGCTCGTCGGCCGCCTGGTCGACAGCCGGTACGAAGTCGTGTCCCGCATCGCCCGCGGCGGCATGGCGACCGTGTATCTCGCGGTCGACCGGCGCCTGGACCGCGACGTCGCGCTGAAGGTCATGCACGCGCACCTCGCCGAGGGAACGTCCGGCGACGACTTCGTCTACCGGTTCCGGCGCGAGGCGCGGACCGCGGCCCGGCTGACGCACCCCGGCCTGGTGGCCGTCTACGACCAGGGTGTCGACGGCGAGACCAGCTACCTGACGATGGAGTACATCGACGGGTCGAACCTCCGTCGCTACCTCGGCGAGCGTGGCGCGCTGACGGTCGGCGACGCCCTGCGGATCGGCGAGTGCGTCCTCGACGCCCTCGCTACCGCGCACCGCGGCGAGCTCGTCCACCGCGACATCAAGCCCGAGAACGTGCTGCTGGCCACCGACGGACGCGTCAAGCTCGCCGACTTCGGGCTCGCCCGCGCCGTCACCGAGGTCACGTCGACGACCACCGGGACGGTCCTCGGAACGGTCGCCTACCTCGCACCCGAGCTGGTCACGCGCGGTCTCAGCGATGCCCGGACCGACGTCTACGCGTGCGGCATCCTGCTCTTCGAGATGCTCACCGGCCGGCAGCCCTTCACCGGTGAGACGCCGATCCAGGTGGCCTTCCAGCACGTCAACAACGACGTGCCCGCACCTTCGGAGCTCGTCAGCTGGTTGCCGATCGAGGTCGACGAGCTGGTGCGCTCGCTCGCCGCACGCGATCCCGACGACCGCCCGATCGACGCCGGAGCCGCGCTCGCCCTGCTCCGCCGCATGCGGCTGGCGCTCGACGAGGAGACCCTCGAGCGGCGCGCCGACGTCCCGCCGTCGATCGTGCTGCCCGCGGCGACCGACCCCGACGAGACCGACCTCAGCGCGGGTTCCGGACCGACCGAGCTCGAGAGCGACGCCGACGAGAGCGACGAGGTCCCCGACCGGGACCAGGCCGAGACCACGCAGTTCGACGCGTCCGACGCACGCGGGTCGACCGTCGCGCTGCCGATCGGGCTCGGGGTGAGCGCCGACGAGCTCGCGAACGGCGGACCTGTCGAGCCGCCCAAGCGACACCGTGCGCGCTGGATCATCCTCGTCGCCGTGCTCGCGGCGCTCCTCGGGGGCGGCGCGTGGTGGTACTCGCAGTACGGACCCGGCGTCGTACACGGTCGTCCCGACGATCGTGGGCCAGGACTCGGCCCACGCGAGCGAGATCCTCAAGACCGCCGGGCTCGTCGGGAAGCCGACGTCGGCGTTCAACGACACCGCACCCATCGACCACGTCGTCTCCACCGATCCGGGCGAGGCCAGCCGCATCCGCAAGGGCGGCACCGTCACGTTCGTCGTGTCCAAGGGGCCGGATCTCGTGACGTTCCCGGCAGGCGTCGTCGGCGCGCTGCAGGCCCCGGCCGAGGCCGCCCTGGCGTCGGCGGACCTCACGCCCACCTACGGCGATCCCGTGTACGACGACGTCGCCGGGCTGGGCGTCGTCATGAGCGCGAAGCTGCCCGACGGCACGGACGCCGTGGCCGGCGCGCAGGTGAACCGGAAGGCCGTCGTCACGCTGGTGCTCTCGAACGGGCCGGCACCGGTGAAGATCACGTCGATCGTGAACCTCTCCGTCGAGGACGCGACCAAGGCGGTCGCCGCCGACAACCTCAAGATCGCCCCGACCGAGGTGTTCAACGACACCGTCGCCGCCGGGCTGATCATCGACCAGACGCCCGCGCCCGACACCGACGGCCACCGCGGCGACACGATCACGGTGAACGTGTCGAAGGGCCCGGACCTCGTCCCGCTCGAGGACACCTACGGCCAGAACGTCAAGAAGGCCAAGGCGACGCTGGAGGCTGCCGGGTTCGTCGTCGTCGTGCAGCAGCCCCAGGGCATCTCGCCGCTGAACCTCGTCTACTCGCAGAGCCCCGGCGGCGGAGACGGGAAGTCGGCACCGCGCGGCGCCACGATCACGCTCTCCGTCTTCTGACCGAGCGAACAGCCGAGCCCGAGCACCTCGCGCAGACCGTCAGCTGGCGGCGCGCAGGAGCTCCGCGACCTGGAAGGCCATCTCGAGCGACTGCTGGTGGTTCAGCCGCGGGTCGACCAGGGTCTCGTACCGACGCGCGAGACCCTCGTCGTCGATCTCCTCGGCCCCACCCAGCACCTCGGTGACGTCGTCGCCGGTGAGCTCGATGTGCAGGCCGCCGGGGACCGTTCCCAGCCCGCGGTGGACCTCGAAGAAGCCGGCCACCTCGTCCATGACGTCGGAGAACCGGCGCGTCTTGTAGCCGTTGGCCGAGGTGATCCCGTTGCCGTGCATCGGGTCGCAGACCCACGTCACGGGCCGACCGTCGGCCGTCACCTTCTCGACGAGTGACGGCAGCAGGTCGCGGACCTTGCCGGCCCCCATGCGCGTGATGAAGGTGATGCGTCCGGCCTCGCCGCTCGGGTTGAGCTTGTCGATGAGCGCCAGAGCGTCGTCGCCGGTGGTCGTCGGGCCGAGCTTGATGCCCAGGGGGTTGTGCACGCGCGAGAAGTAGTCGACGTGCGCGCCGTCGAGCTGGCGCGTGCGCTCACCGACCCACAGGAAGTGCGCGGAGCAGTCGTAGGGCAGTCCGGTGCGCGAGTCGATACGGGTCAGCGGGCGCTCGTAGTCGAGGAGCAGACCTTCGTGGCTCGCGTAGAAGTCGACCGAGCGCAGGGCGTCGAAGTCGGCGCCGCACGCGGCCATGAACCGGATGGCCCGGTCGATCTCGGCGGCGATCTCCTCGTAGCGCGAGTACGACGGGTTCGCCATGAACCCTCGGTTCCACTCGTGCACCCGCAGCAACGACGCGAACCCGCCGGTGGTGAACGCCCGGATCAGGTTCAGCGTCGAGGCGGACGTGTGGTACGCCTCGAGCAGGCGCTGCGGGTCGGGGGTGCGCGCCTCGGGCGTGAACTCGTACCCGTTGATGATGTCGCCGCGGAACGCCGGCAGCGTGACGCCGTCCCGGGTCTCGATGTCCGAGGACCGGGGCTTGGCGTACTGCCCGGCCATCCGGCCCATCTTGATGACCGGCAGGCTCGCGCCGTACGTCAGGACCACGGCCATCTGCAGGATCGTCTTGATCTTGTTGCGGATGTTGTCCGCGGTCGCCTCACCGAAGGTCTCGGCGCAGTCGCCGCCCTGCAGCAGGAAGGCCTCGCCACGGCCGGCTGCGGCCAGCTGCGAGCGCAGCGCGTCCGCCTCCCCGGCGAACACCAGCGGCGGAACGGTCGCCAGCTTGGCGGTGACCTCCGCGAGGGCGGCAGCGTCGGGCCACCGGGGCTGCTGGGCCGGCGCCATCGACCGCCACGCGTCCAGCCCGGCGACGACCTGCGGGTCCGGCTCGACGGTCATGAGTGGCTCGCCGGGACGAGATCCTGGCCGATGTCGGCGAGCAGCGCGCCGAACCAGGGCTGCGACACGTCGAACGCCTTGCCACCCGCGATGCGCGGGAACTCGATGGCGCGCAGCACGTCGCCCTGCTCCTCGTCGTGCCCGATCACGCCGGACTCGCCGCGCAGACGCGCACTCGACGGCCAGGTCGGTCATGGACTTGATGAGCCGCAGGTCCTCGGCGTTCGCGGCCGCGGCGCGCGAGTAGTAGCCGGACTTCTGCACCATGACCTTCTCGGCGCCGAGCTTCTCGGCGAACTGCTGGGCGAACCACTGGCCGGGGTTGATCGTGTCGAGGCGGACGTGCCCGAACGCGTCACGCAGCACCTCGGTGCCGGAGGACTCGAGCTGGTCGACGATCTCGTGCATGCCCGCACCCTCGGACAGGAAGATGTTGACGTTGCCCTGCGCGTCCATCACCTGCTTGAGGCGTGCGGCCTCGGCGTCGATGTCGAGCGCCAGCTCGGGCAGGAAGACCGCGTGGATGTCCCAGCGCTCGCGGGTCAGGCCGATGCCGGGCAACCATTCCTGCGTGTCGAGCCACTTCCGGTAGTCGGCGGCCGCTGCGGCCGTGAGCCACCCGCAGTGCCGGCCCATGACCTCGTGCACGATGAGCATGCGAGGGCCCGAACGGTGCTCGCCGATGATGTTCACCGCGAACCCGGCGGCCTCCTCGGCCGCGGTCCAGGCGCCCAGCGACTGCTTGATCGGCACCACGTCGTTGTCGATCGTCTTGGGCAGCCCGACGACCGTCAGCTCGTAGCCGTTGTCGTGCAGGTAGGCCGCCAGGTCCGCGGCGGTCGTATTCGTGTCGTCGCCACCGATGGTGTGCAGGACGTCGACGCCGTCGGCCTTCAGACGCTCGGCGGCGACCTGCAGCGGGTCCTCGCCTTCCTTGACCAGGCCGCGCTTCACGCAGTCCGCGGCGTTGGTGAGCTTGACCCGCGAGTTGCCGATCGGCGAGCCGCCGAACTTGTGCAGGATGCCGGCCTTGGCGCGCACCTCGTCGTCGATGACGATCTTGTCGCCCCGCAGCAGCCCGTAGTAGCCGTGCTCGTACGCGATGATCTCGATGTCGGGAGCGATCTCCGTGTAGCGCTCGATGAGCCCGCCGACGGCGGACGACAGGCACGGAGCGAAGCCACCCGCAGTCAGGAGAGCGACGCGACGAACCGACATGAGACACACCTCTCGTTGAAACCTGCGGCGGGCACGCCTTCGAGGGTGCACCGCCAGGATCACGCCCGGCACGGGAACGGACGTGCGGTCGGCTCGCGCCGACGGCGTTCATCCTACTGACGTCTCGGACTCCGGTTCGGGCGGGACCGGAACCTGGACGTCGGGCACCGGACGGCCGCCGGGCGCGGCAGGCAGGTGGTCCACGGCGTCGCCCGCGACGGCCGGGTGACCCGTAGCGATGCGCGCCTTCTGCGTGGCGGCGTACACGTCGACGTACTCCTGGCCGGACAGCGCCATGATCGCGTACATGATCTCGTCGGTCACCGAGCGCAGGATGAACCGGTCGTTCTCCATGCCCTGATAGCGGCTGAAGTCGAGCGGCTCACCGATCACGACGCCGATGCGCATGACCTTGGGGATCCGCCGGCCGGGCGGCTGCGCCTCGTCCGTGCCCACCATCGCGACGGGGACCACCGGGCGCACCGGACTCGAGCGCGAGCCGGGCGATGCCGGTCTTTCCGCGGTAGAGCCGGGCGTCGGGGCTGCGCGTGCCCTCGGGATAGATGCCGAACAGGTCGCCGTCGTTCAGTCTCCGCAGGCCGGTTCGCAGCGCCGCCTCGCTCGCCTTGCCGCCCCCACGGTCGACCGGGATCGTCCCGACGCCGCGCATGAATCCCGCGGTCAGCCGGCCCTTGACGCCCGCGCCCGTGAAGTACTCCTGCTTGCCGATGAACACGAGCTCGCGGTCCAGGACGAGCGGCAGGAAGAACGAGTCGATGACGGCCAGGTGGTTGCTCGCGAGGATCGCCCCACCCTCCTGCGGCACGTTCTCGGCGCCGCGCACCCACGGGCGGTAGATCAGGTGCAACAACGGGCCGACGAACACCCGCTTCATCAACCAGTAGAACAACGGTTCACCTCTCGACCCGACCACGGACTGTGCGCTCACCCGAGCCAGAGCTCGCACGTGCCCCCCGTGCCACGCCGACCGCTCGGGACGACTCTAGAGTGCTCTCATGGCACCTCGCCCCGACGACCCCGACGACGGCCTCCCGCCGCAGGGCGCGGACGTCCCCGGCGAGGCCGTCCCGCCGTCCGACGACGACGTCTGGAAGGACATCGTCGCGCAGCTCGGCGACCTCGACGGGTACGACGGGAAGGCCGAGCCCGAGACCGGCGATGCGGCGAAGACATCCGCGCTGGACTTCCCGGTCGCGCCGTGGGTCGCGTGACAGCCACGTCGTGCGCCCGGCGGCGCCCGACCTGTCCGGCCGCGACTGGGAGGGTTCCGCGCAGATCGACGACGCCGAGGCCGCCGTCGATGCCGAGGAGCACTTCGTCCCGCCGGACCCCGGGCCGGTGCTCGGCGGAGACCCGCTGCTGACCATGGCGTGGATCGCCGCGGCCGGCATGCCGATCTTCCTGCTCATCGTGCTCATCACCTGGCCGAAGGCTCCGACGGCGGTCATCCAGGCAGCCGGCATCGTCTTCGTGCTCGGCGTCGCCGTGCTCCTGTGGCGCATGCCGCACCGTCGCGACCCGCAGGACGACGACACGGGCGCCGTCGTCTGACGCACCGGACGCGCGCTGCTGGTCGGGCGCGTCCGAGCAGGTCAGACGCGCGCAAGGTCTGCCGCACCGACCATGCCGGCGTCGTTGCCCATCGAGGCGACGACCAGCGGCGCCTCGGGGCGGTGGCCGCGAGCGGAGAGCTGCTCGGCGAACCCCCGTCGAGCCGGGACGAGCAGCAGGTCGCCAGCCGCGGCCACGCCGCCGCCGATGACGATGAGACCCGGGTCCAGCAGAGCGCGTCGCGGACGCCGACCCTCGCCGATCCACCTGCCGAGCTCGGTCGAGCAGCTCGACCGCGAGCGGGTCGCCCTCCTGCGCCGCCTGCGTGACCTGCGGGCCGGTCAGCTTGTCGACGTCGCCACCGGCAAGCTCGAGCAGTCGTGCCGCACGGTCCGGCGTCGTGATGACCGCTCGCCTGCGCATCACGCACCAGCGCGCTGCCCGGAGGCGTACTGCTCCCAGCAACCCTCGTGCCCGCAACCGCAGTAGTGCCCGCCCGGGACCACGCGCATGTGACCGATCTCGGCCGCCACGCCCCAGGCTCCGCGCACGAGCTTGCCGTCGGTGACGATCGCGCCACCGAGGCCGGTACCGACGGTGAGCAGCAGCATGTCCTCGACGTCCCGACCGGCTCCGAACCGGAACTCCGCCCAACCGGCCGCGTTGGCGTCGTTCTCGACGACGATCGTGACGCCGTCGTCCTTGAGCAGAGCGGCCACTCGGTCGCGCAGCGGGTAGTCGCGCCACGCGATGTTCGGCGCGAACAGCACCGAGGACCGGTCGGCCGAGACGAAGCCCGCCGCCGCCAGACCCATCGCACGTCACCTCGTACGACTGGCTCAGCTCGGTGTAGACATCGGCGATGGCCTGGTCGATCCCGGCAGCATCGTCGGGCGACGTGTCACGCCGGGTCTGCGCGAGGATCTCGACCGTCCTCGTCGACAACTCCCGCCGCGATCTTCGTCCCGCCGATGTCCACACCGATGGCGTGCATGTTCTCGTGTGCTCCTACGCGCTCGTACCCGTGCTCGGACCGTCCTGGTGCGGGGCCCCACGCTAGCGGCCCCGCCGCGAGTCGGCGCGCACCCGCCCGCCGGGCCGCCGCGACGCGAGCGTATCCAACGGGACCGTGCCCTGGATGATGGCGCGCGTCCCGTATCCTCGTCGCACCCTTCGCCACTGTCACTGGAGCCAGCATGGACGAGTTCCACACTCCCCTGCGTCAAGAGGTCGACTCCTCGAGCAACCTCAACGACCTGCTTGCCGAGCGCGTCACCGCAACCCCGGACCGCGTCGTCGTCGAGCACAAGACGCAGACCGACGGACCCTGGATCCCGCTGACCGCGCAGGAGTTCGACGCGGAGATCGTCGCGGTCGCCAAGGGTCTCGTCGCACGCGGTGTCGAGCCCGGCGACCGCGTCGGGATCATGTCGCACACGCGCTACGAGTGGACGCTGCTCGACTGGGCCGTCTGGGCCGTCGGCGCGGTACCGGTACCGCTGTACGAGACGTCCTCGGCCGAGCAGGTGCTCTGGATCCTCACGGACGCGGACATCTCCGTCCTGGTCGTCGAGACGGCCGGGCACGCCGCCACCATCGAGGAGGTGCGCGCCGACGCGCCGACCCTGCGCGACGTCCTGCAGCTCGACGACGGCGCCATGGAGACGATCCTCGCCGGCGCCGACTCGGTGAGCGACGAGGAGATCGACCGACGCCGCGGTCTGGCGGTGCTCTCGGACACCGCGACGATCATCTACACGTCCGGCACGACGGGGCGGCCCAAGGGCGTCGAGCTGACGCACGCGAACTTCTACGAGCTCACGGTCAACACCGTCGCCGATCTGTACGAGGTCGTCGGCGAACCGGGCGCGCGGACCCTGCTGTTCATGCCGCTGGCCCACGTGTTCGCCCGGTTCATCGAGGTGCTGTGCATCCCGGCCGGTGCAGTGCTCGGCCACACGCCCGACACCTCGACCTTGATCGAGGACCTCGCCTCGTTCCGTCCGACCTTCATCCTCGCCGTACCGCGGGTGTTCGAGAAGGTCTACAACTCGGCCGAGCAGAAGGCGGCCGCGGGTGGCAAGAGCGCGATCTTCCAGCGCGCGGTCAAGACCTCGATCGTCTACTCGCGGGCGCTCGACACACCGCGCGGCCCGAGCCTGTGGCTCAAGACCCAGCACAAGGTGGCCGACGCACTGGTGCTCAAGCAGCCTCCGCGCGGCGCTCGGCGGCAAGGCCAAGTACGCCATCTCGGGCGGCGCGCCGCTCGGTGAGCGGCTCGGCCACTTCTACCGCGGTCTCGGGCTCAACGTGCTGGAGGGCTACGGCCTGACCGAGACGACGGCGCCGGCCACCGTGAACCGGCCCGGCAAGGGCACCAAGATCGGCACGGTCGGCATCCCGATGCCGGGCACGTCGATCCGCATCGCCGCCGACGGCGAGATCGAGGTCAAGGGCGTCCCCGTGTTCCGCGGCTACCACGCGAACGAGGCCGCGACCCGGGAGTCGCTCGTCGACGGATGGTTCCGCACGGGTGACCTCGGCTCGCTCGACGACGAGGGCTACCTGCGGATCACGGGCCGCAAGAAGGAGATCATCGTCACGGCCGGCGGCAAGAACGTGGCCCCCGCCGTGCTCGAGGACCGGCTGCGCGCCCACCCCCTGATCAGCCAGGTCGTCGTGGTCGGCGACCAGCGACCGTTCATCGGCGCCCTGATCACCCTCGACCCCGAGGGCTTGCCCGGCTGGCTCTCGGCCCACGGGAAGCCGGAGATGACCGTCGCCGAGGCGGCCAAGGACGCCGACGTCCGGGCCTCGCTCGAGGTGGCCGTCGAGAAGGCCAACAAGGCCGTCTCGCGAGCCGAGTCGGTGCGCAAGTACCGGATCCTCGCCGAGGACCTCACCATCGCGAACGGCTACCTCACGCCGAAGCTCGAGCATCCGCCGCGCGCAGGTGCTCAAGGACTTCGCTGGTGAGGTGGACGCCCTCTACGACACGTCCGGCACCGACTAGGGCTCAACGCGCACGCACCATCCGCAAGGGCGGCACGAGACCGGACGCAGCGAGCACCTCGATCGCCTGCCGCTCGGCGCTGTCGAGCTGCAGCTCGCCCGGTGTGCGCGGCGACGCCCGGACCGGGATGGTCAGGAACGTCACCACGCAGTCCGTGCACGCTGCGCCGCGCACGGTGCAGGTGTCGCAGTCGATGATCATGCGCGGGACGCTAGCGACGACCACCGACAGTCGGGCTCCGGCGAGCCGTTCAGAGGCGCTGGATCCGCGCCATGAGCGTGCCCGAGGGCACCACCCAGGCGCCGGTCGCCTCGACGTCCCGCACGACCTCCTGGTCGTTCGTGACGACGACGATCACGCGTCCGGGCGGCTCGGCGTGCACGAGCCGGCGGATGAGGTCGTCAGCGATCTCCCCGACCGCGAACAGGACGCGCACACCCCGCGCGTAGCTGCCGGCAGCGCCCTGGCCCTCCTGCCCGTCGAAGCACACGGTCACCTCCGCCCCCGTGCGGGCCGCGACGCCGGCCAGTCCCTCGACGCAGTCGGCGGCGCTGCTCGACGAGCGTCAGATCGCCGAAGCCCGTCTTCGAGACGTTGTACCCGTCGACGAGGAGGTGTGCCCAGGGCTGCTTGAGCAGCTCGTCGAGGAGCACCGGGTCGTCGACGGACCTGCCTCGCGAGCCGGGCCGCACGGCGGCGCGCTCCTCGCCGGGGCCGACGAGGTCTGCCGGTCGCTCCCCGGCCGGCGGAAGGGCGAGCTCGGACCGGAGCCCGCTGGCGGCGTCGACGATCGTGTCCAGCAGGAGCCGGACGCGCGCGTCGGCGAGCTTGCGGGCGGCACGCAGCTCGGCGCGCGCCGCCGTGCGCTCCGCTGCCGACGCCCGCCGCTCGTCGAGCGCGGTCCGCAGGTCGTCGGCCGCTCGCGCCTGTGCCAGCTCCGGCCGCATCGAGGACGGCACGCGCCTCCTGCGCAGCCCGGCGACCCTCGCTGCGGGCGCGATCGGCGTCGGAGCGCAGGCGGCGGAGCTCGCGCTGCAGGCCGGCGAGCTGCTCCTGCGCGGCGCGGGCGTCCTCGGTCGCGGTCGCGAGGGCCGCGCCCAGTCGCTCGGTGTCGGCCTGCGCGCGGACCAGGCTCGCGCGCAGCTGGGCATCCTCGGGCTCGCCCGCTGCGGGCACGTCCGCCGGCACCAGGCTCCGCCAGGTCGCCGACCCGAGCAGCCATGCACCCGCGGCAGCCTGCACCGACGGTTCGGCGCCGACGTCGACGACCTCGGCCGCGAGCTCCGGGTGCGCCTGCGCCCACACGCGCGCGACGCTGCTGCGGAAGCCATCCTCCTGCAGCAGCGCGGTCCACAACGGGCCCGCACCGGCCGACGCGCGGCGACGCGGCGCGAACCGGTGGACCGCTCGCAAGGACGCCGGGACCTCGACCGGCTCGAACGCGACCGAGCGCGTCGGAGGCCGCCAGGACGAGGGCGGAGCGCACTGCCGCCGGCGTGTCGGACCGGTCGTCGGACGCGTTCGCCTGCGTCCTGACGATCGGTGCCGGTCATCCCAGCACCCTAGGCGCTGCCTCGACCGGCGCCAGGCGCGCCGGGGCTGCTCCGGGGTCGTGTCGGTGACCGTCGGTAGCGTCCGCTCCATGTCGTCCGTCCGCCGTCTGCGCCCCGTCTGGGCGGACGCGTCCCCGGCGCCGGACGCCCGGCCGCACCAGCCCACGCTCGAGGACCTCGGCACGCCCCTGTCGGACGTCACGTTCGTCGTCGTGGACCTGGAGACGACCGGCGGCACGCCCGCGGACTGCGCGATCACCGAGATCGGCGCGGTCAAGGTGCGCGGCGGCGAGGTGCTCGGCGAGTTCCAGACGCTGGTGGACCCGGGCGGACCCGTGCCCCCGTTCATCCAGGTGCTCACCGGCATCACGACGACGATGCTCATCGGCGCACCCCCGATCGAGGAGGTGCTGCCGAGCTTCCTGGAGTTCTCCCGCGGCGCGGTCCTCGTCGCGCACAACGCGCCGTTCGACATCGGGTTCCTCAAGGCAGCGGCCGCCAGGACCGGGCCACGCGTGGCCCGGCAACAAGGTGCGTCGACACCGTGCGGCTGGCGCGGCGGGTGGTCACGCGCGACGAGGCGCCCAACCACAAGCTCTCCACGCTCGCCAACCTGTTCCACGCGACCGTGACGCCCAACCACCGCGCCCTCGCCGATGCCCAGGCGACGGTCGACGTGCTGCACGCGCTGCTGAGCAGGCTCGCCCCGCTCGGCATCACGCACCTCGAGGACCTCGCCACCGCGACCGACCCGGTGCCGCAGGACGTCCGCCGCAAGCGCACCCTCGCCGACGGCCTGCCCGAACAGCCCTGGCGTCTACCTCTTCCGCGGACCCGGGCGACGAGGTGCTGTACGTCGGCACCTCGACCACGTCGTTGCGCCAGCGCGTGCGCAGCTACTTCACGTCGGCGGAGAAGCGCACCCGGATGATCGAGATGGTCCGCGTCGCGCACCGGGTCGACCCCATCCCGTGTGCGACGCCGCTCGAGGCACGGGTGCGCGAGCTGCGCCTCATCGCGGCGCACTCCCCGCGCTACAACCGCCGGTCGCGGTTCCCCGAGCGCATGCCCTGGGTCCGCCTGACGTCCGAGCCGTACCCGCGCCTGTCGGTCGTGCGCGAGGTCAAGGCCGACGACGGCGCCACCTACATCGGCCCGTTCGCGTCGGCCACGACCGCGCAGCTCGCCCTCGACGCCCTGCACGAGACCTTCCCGATCCGGCAGTGCACCCGCCGACTCCCGCTCGTGGCATCCGTCGGGGCATCGGCCTGCGTCCTGGCCGAGCTGGGCCGGTGCTCCGCGCCCTGCGTCGTGCACGAGGTCCCGCCCGACTACGCCGCAGTCGTCGAGCAGGTGCGGCACGCGATGCTCGCCGACGCCGACCCGGTGGTCGGGGCGCACGCTGACCGCATCGACTGGCTGGTCGACCAGGAACGCTTCGAGGAGGCGGCCACGGTGCGCGACCGGCTCGGCGCGTTCCTGCGCGGTGCCTCGCGGGCGCAGCGGTTCGCACCGCTCTCGGCCTGCCCGGAGCTCGTCGCTGCGCGTCGTACCGACGACGGCGGCTGGGAGCTCGTGCTGGTCCGCTTCGGCCGGCTCGCGGGCACGGCCCGGGTCGATCGCCGGACGGATCCCCGCCCGGCGATCGAGACGCTCAAGGCATCCGGCGAGCACGTCGAGCCCCCGGTTGCGCCCGCGCCCGCGGCCCACCCCGAGGAGACCGACCTGGTGCTCACGTGGCTCGACCAGCCGGGCGTCCGGCTCGTCGAGGTCGCGAGCACCTGGGCCTACCCGATCCGGTCCGCCCAGCGGCTGCGGGACCCGGCCGCCGCCGTCGCGACGGTCCCCCGGGCACGCCCGCGTTCCCGACGCACTGGTGCTGCACCCGGTCGAGGTGCTCGGCGAGCGCCCACCCGCCACGCTGACCGGGGAGCTCGACGCCGCCGACGCCCAGGTCATCCCCCTGCACACCCGGCGCCCGCGCACGGCATGATGGCGACCATGCTCACTGCCATCGTGCTCATCGACTCGGACGCCGCGCGGATCCCGGAGGTCGCCGCCGCGATCGCCGAGATCACGGGCGTCAGCGAGGTCTACTCCGTCACCGGCGAGGTCGACCTCGTCGCCATGGTCCGCGTCCGCGAGCACGACGACCTCGCCGACGTGATCGCCGACAAGATCAGCAAGGTCGACGGCGTCGTGCGCACGCAGACGTACATCGCGTTCCGCACATACAGCCAGCACGACCTGGAACAAGCGTTCGCCCTCGGGCTCGAGGACTGAGCCGGACAGCGGAGGGTGAGGGTCGCGCAGCGGATCCGACCCGAGCGCAGCTAGAGACATCGAGGACTAAGGAGCCTCGAAGACCGAGGACCGACCCCGCTCAGCCGGCGCTGGCCACCCGCCACCGCGCGAGCACGTCGGCGGCCCGTCCGCTGTCCAGCGCCTCCCGCGCATGCGCGCTCGCCGCGACCAACCGCTCCACCAGCGAGCCGGCACCGGTCCCGGGCAACGTGGCGTCGGCGACCAGCGCCGCTGCGGTGTTCAGCACGACGGTCTCCCGCACGGGTCCCGGCTCCCCAGCGAGCAGCTTCCGCGCGACGTCGGCGTTGTAGTCGGCCTTGGCCCCGCGCAGCGACGCGAGCTCGATCCGCGCGATCCCGAGGTCTGCCCAGTCGACCACGGACTCCTCGACGGCGCCGTCGCGGACCTCCCAGATCCGGGTCGGTCCGGTCGGCGCGATCTCGTCGAGCCCGTCCTCGCCGCGGAAGACGAGCGCGCTCGCCCCGCGGCCGGCCAGGACGCCGGCCATGAGCGGCGCCATCCGGGCGTCGGCCACGCCGATCGCGGCGGTGCGCGGCTGCGCCGGGTTGGTCAGGGGGCCGAGGAAGTTGAACGCCGTGCCGATCCCCAGCTCGCTGCGCGCGGGTGCCGTGTGTCGGAACGAGGGATGGAACACCTGAGCGAAGCAGAACGTGATGCCGACCTCCGAGGCCAGCTCGGCGACGCGAGCGGGTGGATGGTCCAGCCTGATACCGAGCTCCTCGAGCACGTCGGCAGACCCGGAGGACGACGACGCGGCACGGTTGCCGTGCTTGACGACCGTGAGCCCGGCACCCGCGACGACGAGCGCCGACATGGTCGAGATGTTGACGGTGTGGGAACGGTCGCCGCCGGTGCCCACGATGTCGAGCGTGCGGCCGGGGACGGTGATCCGGACGGCGTGCTCGAGCATCGTGTCGGCGAGGCTCGTCAGCTCCGTGACCGTCTCGCCCTTGGACTTCAACGCGATCAGGAACGCAGCGATGCGCGGCGTCGACGCCTCGCCGCTCATGATCTCGCCCATGGCCCATGCGGTCTGGGCAGCGGTGAGGTCGCTGCCTGGTCGACGAGCGTCGCGAACAGGTCCGACCAGGTCGGAGCGTCCGTCATCGGGCGACGGCCCGCGCCTCGACGAGTGCGGCGACGGCCGCGTGCAGCTCGACCGGGTCGAGCGGGCGGCTCACGACCGCCTCGGCGTTCGACCACGAGGCGAGCCAGGCGTCCTGCGGGCGGCCGGTGAGCACCAGGATGGGCGGGCAGCGATAGATCTCGTCCTTGAGCTGACGGGCGAGGCCCATGCCCCCGACCTTGTCGGCCTCGCCGTCAAGGATCAGCAGATCGAGGCCGCCGGCCTCCGTGCTCGTGATGACGGCCGGCGCGGTGGCCACCTCGACCCACTCGATGTCGGCGGCTCCCCGGCGCAGCCGTCGTCCGACGGCCAGTCGCACCTGCTCACGCGTGTCGACGTCGTCGCTGTACAGCAGGATCCGCGGTGCCGGGAGGTCTGCGGCGTTCTCGGGGTGGCCCGTGCTCATGGAGGTCCTCACTCATCGTCGACGTGCGTCCGAGGGGAATCTTGGCACGGGTCGCTGCGGCTCGGTGGGCCGGACCCGAACGACGCCGCCCGGCACCCATAGCACGAGCGGTCCGCCGCGCCGGATCTTTGCGCGCTCTGACCTGGGCAGGGACCGCTCGGTGACGGCAGGCCCGCGGGGCCCTCGTGCCGCATGATCGTGCGACTTCGGACGCCGTCGCCGCACGCCGCGACACCCCGGATCCTGACGGTGTGACATTTACCCGTCGACGCTCCGCCGTTCCAATGACCCATGGCGGGGCACGTTCCGCCATAATGGCAAACGTGTCGACCGCAACGGCTGCCCCGCGCACCAGCCCACACGTCAGCGTCAACCGACCGAACCCCGTGTCGGTGGGGACGATCGTGTGGCTGGCCAGTGAGCTCATGTTCTTCGCCGGCCTCTTCGCGATGTACTTCACGCTGCGATCTGCGGCGCCCGCGGAGTGGACCTTCTGGACCGCCAAGCTGAACATCCCCTTCGCGGCGGCCAACACCACGGTGCTCGTGCTCTCCTCGTTCGCCTGCCAGGCCGGTGTGTTCGCGGCTGAGCGGTTCCAGCCGGTACGCAGCGGTTCGCTGCTGAACGTGCGCCGCTGGGGCATGAACGAGTGGATGACCCTGACGTACCTGATGGGCTCGGTCTTCGTCGCCGGGCAGATCTACGAGTACGCGAGCCTCGTGCGCGAGGGCCTGACGCTGTCGTCCAGCCCGTACGGCTCGGTGTTCTACCTGACCACCGGCTTCCACGGCCTGCACGTGCTCGGTGGCCTCATCGCCTTCATCTTCCTGCTCGGACGTTCCTTCACCGCCAAGCGGTTCGGCCACCACGAGGCCACGACGGCCATCGTGGTCTCGTACTACTGGCACTTCGTCGACGTCGTCTGGATCGCGCTGTTCGCGATGATCTACCTGCTCAAGTAGTCAGCGGCGGCCCTCGCCGGCCGCCAGCAATCCCCCATCCCCCAAGTGCGAGACGAGGATCGATCCGTGAAGGCACTCGCAGCCCGCAGGCAGGATCGGCGCGCGCCGATCGTGCTGCTCCTGCTGGCGCTGCTGCTCACCGGTGGGCTGTACGCGGTGCTGGCACCGACGTCGGCCGGAGCGGCGACCGTCAAGGCGGACGCCACGGACATCGCCACCGGTGAGAAGCTGTTCCAGGCCAACTGCGCGACGTGCCACGGGCCGTCGGCAGCCGGCACCGCGAGCGGACCCTCGCTGATCGGCGTGGGTGCCGCGGCAGTCGACTTCCAGGTGGGCACCGGCCGCATGCCGGCGCAGCAGAACGGTCCGCAGATCCAGGCCAAGGCGGTCCAGTTCACCCAGGACCAGATCAACCAGATGGCGGCCTACGTGGCCTCGCTCGGCGCCGGCCCCGCGATCCCGACGGCGGAGATGGTCGACCCGACCCTGGGCGACGCCTCGAACGGCATGGCGCTGTTCCGGGCGAACTGCGCGATGTGCCACAACGCGGTCGGCGCGGGCGGCGCCCTCTCGCAGGGCAAGTTCGCGCCGAAGCTCTGGGACACGACGCCCACGCACATCTACGAAGCGATGCTCACCGGACCTCAGTCGATGCCCGTCTTCAACGACGCGAACATCACGCCCGAGGAGAAGCGCGACGTGATCGCCTTCATCGACCAGCAGGGTGGATCGACCCCCGGCGGCCTGAGCCTCGGCGCACTCGGGCCGGTCAGCGAGGGTCTGTGGGCATGGGTGGTCGGCATGGGCCTGCTCATCGGAGCGGCAGTCTGGATCGGAGCGAAGTCCTCGTGAGCAACCACGACCAGGGCCACGAGGTCACGACCGACAACTCCCTCGTCCTCCGCGACGACGGCACCTACCCGGAGCGGTTCCAGGACCCGGGCCACCCGGAGCACCACGACCGACTCGGTGACAACGATCCGAAGGCGAACAAGAAGGCCGAACGCCAGGTCGTCTTCTTCTTCTTCCTGTCGATCCTGGCCACGATCGGCTTCCTGGTGGCGTACTTCGCGATGCCCCTGAACGAGGATCCCGAGACGGTTCGCAAGATGAACCTCGTGCTCGGCCTCGGCCTCGCCATCTCCCTGCTCGGCATCGGCGTCGCGGCGGTCCACTGGGCCAAGGCACTGATGAACGACCACGAGAAGTCCGAGGAACGCCACCCGCAGCGCAGTTCGGACGAGACGCGTGCGGACGCGATCGAGGTGCTCAAGGAGGGCGCCGAAGACTCGGCGATCGGCCGTCGCGGCGTCCTGCAGGGCGTGATGATCGGCGCGCTCGCCCTGTTCCCGTTGGCGATCGTCGTGCCCATCGTCGGGAACGTCGGTGGGGACTGGGACGTCAGCAAGTTCAAGCACACCATGTGGAAGAAGGGCACGCGCCTCACGACGGATCCGTCGGGCCGGCCGATCAAGGCCGCCGACGTCACGATCGGGTCGATCTTCCAGGTCCAGCCCGACAAGCTCGACGAGCAGGCGCACCCGCTCGACGAGAAAGCAAAATCCATCGTCGTCATGGTCCGGATCGATCCTGAGGATCTCAAAGAATCCCCGGAGCGCAAGAGTTGGTCCTACAACGGGATCGTCGCATACTCGAAGATCTGCACCCATGTGGGTTGTCCGGTCGCGCTGTACGAACAGCAGACTCACCACCTCCTGTGCCCGTGCCACCAGTCGACGTTCGACGCGGCGGACGGAGCAAAGGTCGTGTTCGGACCGGCGAAGCGGCCTTTGCCGCAGCTGCCGATCACCGTAGATGACGAGGGTTATCTGATCGCACAGAGCGATTTCGATGAGCCCGTCGGCCCGAGCTTCTGGGAGCGTCTGACCTGTGACCACGACATCGGCACCCTCCTCCTGTCGAGAAGGCCGCCGCCGGCACGGCGGACTACCTCGACCAGCGCACCGGCATCGGCACGGCCGTCAAGGTCTTCGCGCGCAAGATCTTCCCGGACCACTGGTCCTTCCTGCTCGGCGAGATCGCGCTGTACAGCTTCGTCACCATCCTGATCTCCGGCGTCTTCCTGACCCTGTTCTTCGTGCCGAGCATGAACGAGGTGGTCTACGACGGCCCGTGGGTCGCGCTCCAGGGCCAGCACATGTCGGAGGCCTTCGCCTCGACGCTGAGGCTCTCGTTCGAGGTCCGCGGCGGCCTGCTGATGCGGCAGATCCACCACTGGGCCGCACTGATCTTCATGGCCGCGATCGTCACGCACATGATGCGCGTGTTCTTCACGGGGGCGTTCCGCAAGCCGCGTGAGCTCAACTGGGTGGTCGGCTTCACGCTGATGATCCTTGGGCCTGGCCGCGGGCTTCACGGGCTACTCGCTCCCCGACGACGTGCTCTCCGGCAACGGCCTGCGGATCACCGACGGCGTCGTGCGGTCGATCCCGATCATCGGCAGCTACATCTCGTACTTCCTGTTCGGCGGCGAGTTCCCCGGCGACGTTCTGATCCCCCGCATGTTCACGGTGCACATCCTGCTCATTCCCGGGATCATCCTGGCCCTGATCGGGCTGCACCTGTTCTTCGTCGTGCTGCACAAGCACACGCAGTACCCGGGTTCGGGGCGTACCGACAAGAACGTCGTCGGATACCCGCTCTTCCCGATCTACGTGGCAAAGGCCGGCGGCTACTTCTTCCTGGTGTTCGGCGTCATCGCGCTGATGGCGGCCACGATGTCGATCAACCCGGTATGGAACTACGGCCCGTTCGACCCCTCCATCGTCTCGGCCGGTGCCCAACCGGACTGGTACATGCTCTTCCTCGAGGGTTCTCTGCGCATGATGCCCGGCTTCGCAGAAGTCGTCATAGGCAACTACACGCTCTCGTTGAACGTGATCATTCCGGCGATGGTGGTTCCCGGCATCCTGTTCACCGCGCTCGCCTTGTACCCGTTCATCGAGGCGTTCGCGACGGGCGACCACAAGGAGCACCACGTGCTCGACCGGCCGCGCAACCGGCCGTTCCGGACCGCGTTCGGCGTCTCGCTCCTGACCGCGTTCTTCATCCTGATCCTCGCGGGCTCGAACGACCTGATCGCGACGCACTTCCATCTGTCGATCAACGACATCACCTGGGTGTTCCGGGTCCTGATCTTCGTCGGCCCGTGGTTCGCCTTCTGGATCACCAAGCGCATCTGCCTGGGTCTGCAGCGCAAGGACCGCGAGCTGGTCCTGCACGGTCACGAGACGGGTCGCATCGTGCGGTTCGCCAACGGTGAGTACATCGAGGTGCACAAGCCGCTCAACGAGCACGAGCGGTGGCTGCGCGTGCAGTACGCGAACATCCGCCCGATGGAGATCGCAGCCGGCCGAGGACTCGCGCGGTGTCCGCCGCAAGGGCTACCGGCTGGACCGCATGCGCCAGCGCCTGTCGGAGACCTTCTACGAGGACCGCATCGAGCCGGTCACCCCCGCCGAGCTGGTCGCGGCGCACTCGCACGGCGCGCACGATGCGCTCGAGAGCCGGTGTCACCGCTCCCGCCGAGCTCGCCTCCTCGGGAGCCGTGGGCGGCGGTCAGCACCTCGTCGATCCGCAGGATGAGACGGCCCCTGACGGGCGGAATCACTGATCCTGAGCAACAGTTGTCCGAAGAGTCGGGCGGCTCGCCGTCATGGCGAGCCGCCCGTCTCTTCGTATTTCGGGGGCCGACAGCCCCACACCGACGCAGGAGAGGTACTCACGCATGGCTGACTACTCGCTTCCGGATCTGACCTACGACTACGCGGCGCTCGAGCCGCACATCTCGGGCCGCATCATGGAGCTGCACCATGACAAGCACCACGCGGCCTATGTCGCCGGCGCCAACACGGCGCTCGAGAAGCTCGCCGCCGCCCGCGCAGCCGACGACTTCGCGGCTCGGTGAACCTGCACGAGAAGAACCTCGCGTTCAACCTGGGCGGACACGTCAACCACTCGGTGTTCTGGCAGAACCTCTCGCCCGAAGGCGGCGACAAGCCGACCGGCGAGCTCGGTGCGGCGATCGACGAGTTCTTCGGCTCGTTCGAGGCCTTCCAGAAGCACTTCGCCGCCAACGCGCTCGGCATCCAGGGCTCCGGTTGGTCGATCCTCGCGTGGGACTCGATCGGCCAGAAGCTCGTGATCGTGCAGCTCTACGACCAGCAGAGCAACATCGCCCTCGGGCTCGTCCCGGTCGTGGTGCTCGACATGTGGGAGCACGCGTTCTACCTGGACTACGTCAACGTCAAGGCCGACTACGTCAAGGCGTGGTGGAACATCGTCAGCTGGGCGGACGCCGCCGCACGCTTCGACCGCGCACGGACCCAGACCGCCGGCCTGATCGTCGCCGTCTGAGCCTGCTGTACGCCGCGTAGGACGCCTGAGGGCCCGCACTCGTCTTCGAGTGCGGGCCCTCAGTCTTCAGGGCGTCACGACTCTTCGTGAGCGTTCCGATCTTCTTGCCGTCCGAGTCCATGACGGTCATCTCGTCGCCGGAGATGGTGGCCGACGAGGCTCCGGACAGCCAGGTGTCCACGCCGTCGCACGCCATCATCGTGGCGGCGAAGGCACCGAACTCGACGTCGGAGCCGCTGATCTTCCAGGTGCCGTTCATCTGGTTGCATCCGTCGGTGCCGCTCGCCTTGCCGTCAGCGTCGAGCTGTGAGGTCGACCGGAGGCTTGGAGTCGGGCTCGGCCCATTCGCCAGTGACGTCACTGGTCTTCGGAGCAGAACCGGAGGAGTTGTCGCTGCTGCTCGAGCAGGCGGTCAGTGCCGCCCCTGCCAGTGCGACGAGGAGGACGATGCGGGTCACAGCCGTGAGAGGGTGCTTCATGCCCGCACCGTAGCAGCGCGAACGCGCTGCTCACACGGGTGAAAACACGTGTCTTTCGATCAGTGTGCGTGCTGTCCGCGGGAGAACTCGAACACCCAGCCGACCAGGCCGATGATCGCGAGGGCGACACCGATGCCGGTGAGCCAGAACCCGACCGCCAGACCCGCGAACGCCAGCGCCGCGGCGATGCCCAGTACGAGCGGCCACCAGCTCCACGGGCTGAACACTCCCTGGTCGCCCGCGCCCTGCTCGATCTCGCCGTTGGGGTCGTCCTCCGGCCGGTCGTCGATGCGGCGGGAGAGCAGCGCGAAGTACGCGCCGATCATCCCGACCAGTCCACCGACGAGCGGGATGGCGACCGTGCCGACGGCCTCTCCGTGGCTCCACCACGCGTAGATCAGCCCGACGGGGACGAAGAACAGGATCCCGTAGAGAAAGAGCTTCGTCTCGAGCCTCAACGCTCCTCCTCCGTGTCGGTCTGCGTCGTGCCGGGCGCTCCTCGACGATCGTGGTCGTCGACTGCTCCGACATCCCTGTGCCGTGTGACTACCGCATCGATGCCGTTGTCTCGTCTCACCACGGCGATCGGCCTCCCAGTCGAGCGGACCGGGGTTCGGCTCGACGAAGTCCATCGCGGCGACCTCTGGGTGGTGCAGGTCGAACGCGGGACGCTCCGAGCGGATCCGCGGCAGCGACGTGAAGTTGTGCCGCGGCGGCGGGCAGCTGGTGGCCCACTCGAGGGACGCGCCATAGCCCCACGGGTCGTCGACCGTGACCAGCGGCGCGTTGCGCCACGTGGTGTAGACGTTCCAGAGGAACGGCAACGTCGACGCGGCGAGGATCACGGCGCCGACGGTCGACACCTGGTTCATCACCGTGAAGCCGTCCGCGGGCGAGTAGTCCGCGTACCGCCGGGGCATGCCCTTGACGCCGAGCCAGTGCTGGATCAGGAACGTCGTGTGGAAGCCGACGAACAGCATCCAGAAGTGGACCTTGCCGAGGCGCTCGTTGAGCATCCGGCCGGTCATCTTCGGCCACCAGAAGTAGAAGCCGGCGAACATCGCGAACACGACCGTCCCGAACACCACGTAGTGGAAGTGCGCGACGACGAAGTACGAGTCCGACAGCTGGAAGTCGAGCGCCGGGCTGGACAGGATGATGCCGGTCAGGCCGCCGAACAGGAAGGTGACCAGGAAGCCGATCGTCCAGAGCATGGGGGTCTCGAACGTGAGCTTGCCGCGCCACATCGTGCCGATCCAGTTGAAGAACTTCACACCGGTGGGATCGCGATGAGCATCGTCATGAACGCGAAGAACGGCAGCAGGACCGAACCCGTCACGTACATGTGGTGGGCCCACACGGTCACGGACAGCGCACCGATCGCGATCGTGGCGTAGACCAGACCGCGGTAGCCGAAGACCGGCTTGCGGCTGAACACCGGCAGGATCTCGGTGATGATGCCGAAGAACGGCAGGGCGATGATGTAGACCTCGGGGTGCCCGAAGAACCAGAACAGGTGCTGCCACAAGATGGCGCCACCGTTCTCGGGGTTGAACACCTGGGCGCCGAACCGGCGGTCCGCGCCGAGCGCGAACAGCGCGGCGGCCAGCGGCGGGAACGCCATGAGCACCAGGAGCGAGGTCACGAGGATGTTCCAGGTGAAGATCGGCATCCGGAACATCGTCATGCCGGGCGCGCGCATGGTGACGATCGTGGTGATGAAGTTGACCGCGCCGAGGATCGTGCCGAATCCGGCCAGCGCGAGCCCGAACACCCAGAGATCTCCACCGAGCCCTGGCGAGTACACCGTGTTCGAGAGTGGCGCATAGGCGAACCAGCCGAACGAGGCGGCACCCTGCGGCGTGAAGAAGCCGGCGCCGGCGATGAAGCCGCCGAAGAAGAAGAACCAGAACGCGAGCATGTTGAGGCGCGGGAACGCGACGTCGGGCGCGCCGATCTGCAGCGGCATGATCACGTTCGCGAAGCCCGCGAACAGCGGCGTCGCGAACAGCAGCAGCATGATCGTGCCGTGCATCGTGAACGCCTGGTTGTACTGCTCCTTCGACTGGAACACCTGCATGCCCGGGTCGAAGAGCTCGGCGCGGATGAGCAGGGCGAGCGTGCCGCCGATGGCGAACCAGACGAACGAGGTGATCAGGTACAGGTACCCGATCGTCTTGTGGTCGGTCGAGGTGATCCACCTGATCACCGTGCGCCCGAGGGTCTGACGCTGCGGCGCCAGACCGGGGATGTGCTCCGCGACGGCGGCCATCAGTTCTCGCCTTCCTTCGCCGCGTCCGGCGCGGTGTCCTGCAGGCGGCTGTACTCGAGTCCGAGCGAGCCCTCCTGGCCCTTCTCCTTCAGCTCCGCGATGTGCGCGTCGTAGTCCTCGCGCGTCACGACCTTGACGTTGAAGAGCATCGACGAGTGGTACTCGCCGCAGAGCTCGGCGCACTTGCCCACGTACTCACCGATGACCTTCGGGGTGAGCTGGAACGTGTTCGTCTTGCCCGGGATCATGTCCATCTTCATGAGGAACGCGGGAACCCAGAACGAGTGGATGACGTCGCGCGACTCGAGCGTGAAGTTGACCGACTCGTTGACCGGCAGCCAGAGCGTCACCTGGTCGCGGAGCACACCCGTGCCGGCCGAGCCGACGTCCTGGGCGTGCTGCCCGGTCTCGTAGGCGTCGTCGTCGAGGTAGTTGAAGTCCCAGCTCCACTGCTTGCCGATGACCTCGACGTGGTTCTGCGTCGGCGCCGAGGTGTCGATGAGCGCCTCGGTGTCGCGGTCCGAGTAGAAGAACAGGACCCCGACCATGATGATCGGCAGGATCACGGCCATCAGCTCGAGCGGCACGTGGTACCGGAGCTGGACGGGCAGCGTGTCGTCGGCCTTGCGCTTCCGGTAGACGGTGACGCACCACAGGATCAGGCCCCAGGTGATGATGCCGACGGCGAGCGCGGCGATCCAGGAACCCACCCACAGGCTCGTGACGCGGCCGGTCTGGTCGGTGACCTCGTTCTCCGACGAGCCGGGGAGCCAGCCGCGCTGCACCTCGGCGGAACACCCGCTCAGGGCGACGACGACAACGGCGAGCAGACCAGCCAGGATGAACGCTGGCCGCCGCTTGCGACGGGGGGTTTCCGGGTGCAACAGGGGACCTCTCATCGTGTCCCGACGGCGCTCCCGGGGACCAGGGGCGATCGTGCGGGACCTTCGTCCTCGACTCGTGCAGCCTAGCGCCCCGGGCCGCGTGTTTCGTGCTGGCGACAAGTCTTGACGACGCCGTGTCAGCACCATCTTCGTCACTTTTCGGCTCCGGCGCCCCGGGGCGCCTCACCGTCCTGTGGAACCTCACAGCGGTCGTCTCGCGCCTGGTCACCGGCATGCCCGGGTTACGGTGCCTGCGTGAGCACGTCCCACGAGCACGAGAGCGCGGCAACGGGCCGCACCCCGCCTGTGACCGACGCCACTGTCCGTCGGGTGATCCTCGACGCGGGCGGGCGCGCACCGATGCTCAGCCGAGGCCCGGACTGCGTTCCTGGAGGCGCTCGACCAAGGGTGGGCGGATCCACGCCGGTTGCACGCCGAGGGTCGCCGCGCACGCATGCTGCTCGACGGTGCGCGCGAGGCGATCGCGGCCGTCGTCGCTGCCCGGACGGAGGACGTCGACCTCGCGCCGTCGCACACGGCGGCCCTGCACGCGGCCGTGCGCTCGGTCGCCCGCGGTCGCCGGCGCACGGGAGCCGACGTCGTCGTCGGGGCCGTCGAGCGAGCGGCCGTGCTGAACGCCGCCGACTTCGCGGGTCATCGCGTGACGGTGCCGGTCGACGCCACCGGTCGCGTCGACGAGGACGCCTTCGGCGCGGCCGTCGCCCATCCGGGCGTGGCCCTGGCCGCGCTGCAGCACGCCAACGGCGAGGTGGGCACGCTGCAGCCGGTCGAGAGCGCGCACGCGGCCGCGCGCGCGGCCGGCGTCCCGCTGCTGATGGACGCGGGCGCGAGCCTCGGGCACGTCGACGTCGGCACGCGCCTGGGACCTGCTGTCCGCCGATGCGGGCGACTGGGGCGGCCCGGCGGGGATCGGCGTGCTCGTCACCCGCTCGGGCGTGCGCCGCTCGCCCGACTGGCCCGAGGACGAGGACCGCTGGTTCCCCGGCGGGGTCAGCGTCCCTGCCGCGCTCGCCGCCGCCGTGGCGCTGCAGGTCGCTGTCGCGTCGCCGGACGCGGCGCAGCGGCGTTCGCTCATCGACCTCGTGCGCCACCGCGTCGCCGCCGAGATCCCCGACGTGGACGTCGTCGGCGACCCCGAACGACGGCTCCCCCACGTCCTGACGTTCTCGTGCCTCTACGTCGAGGGCGAGGCGCTCCTCGGCGCGCTCGACGCGCGCGGGTTCGCGGTCGGCTCGGGTTCGGCGTGCACGTCGAGCGCGCTCGAGCCGAGCCACGTGCTGGCCGCGATGGGTGCGCTCACCCACGGGAACATCCGGCTCGCCCTCCCGCGCGGCGCGCGGCGACTCGGACGTGGAGCGCTTCCTGGCCGAGCTGCCGGGCATCGTCGCCGGCGTGCGCGAGGCGTGGGGCGTCGGGACGCTGTGATCGTCGTCGATGCGCGCGGGTTGCGCTGCCCCGCACCGGTGATCCGGCTCGCGCGCGCGGCCAAGGACGCCCCGACCGGGACGACGCTCACCGTGCTCGCGACGGATCCGGCGGCGGTGCACGACGTCCCGGCGTGGGCGCGGATGCGTGGGCACGTCATGGTCGGCTCGACCGAGCAGGACGGCGTCCACTCGTTGACGGTGCGCACGCAGACATGACAAAGGGCCCCGGCAACCGCCGAGGCCCTTCATCACACGCTGATCAGCTGAACGAGCCGCCGCACGCGCAGGCGCTGCCCGCGTTCGGGTTGTCGATCGTGAAGCCCTGCTTCTCGATCGTGTCGGCGAAGTCGATCGTCGCGCCCTCGAGGTACGGGACGCTCATGCGGTCCACGACGACCTCGACACCGTCGTAGTCCTTGGTGACGTCACCGTCGAGCACGCGCTCGTCGAAGTACAGCTGGTAGATGAGGCCCGAGCAGCCACCGGGCTGGACGGCGACGCGCAGACGCAGGTCGTCGCGGCCTTCCTGCTCGAGGAGGCTGCCGATCTTGCCGGCCGCGACGTCCGTGAGGAGGACGCCGTGCGTCGTGGTCTGCGTGGTCTCGCTCATTGTCTCTCCAGTGGGCTCACGGGGTGGTGCTTCTGCGCAGTCGGTCGTGCATCAACTAGCGCAACGGCACCGGGCGCCGGGTTGTTCCCCTCCAGGGTACGTCCCTCCCGAGCGATCCTCGGTGTGCGCTGCGTCGCACGGTGTTTCGTGCTCACCGCGACCACGTCCGGGCGATCCTGGTGGCCCGCGCGGCCAGCGTCTCGGCCGGCGCGGCGAGGGCGCGCACGGACGGCGTCCGGCGTCTCCGCGATCGCGTAGGCGGCCGTGATCCCTGCGGCGGACAGCTCGCGCCGCCCGACCAGCACCTCGCCCGCGAGCACGATGGTCGGCACGCCGTGCGCGAGCGCCCGCGACGCCACCTCGGTCGTTGCCTTGCCGTGCAGGGACTGCCAGTCGAACCGGCCCTCACCGGTGAGCACGACGTCGGCGTCGGCGATCTGGGCGTCGAGCCCGACCGCGTCGGCGACGAACCCCGACCCGGGCACCAGCCGACCGCCGAGGAGTGCGAGCCCGAAGCCGAGCCCGCCCGCCGCCCCGGCCCCAGGGGTGGTGGTCAGCCGCGTGGTGGCGGACGCCGACCGCGCCCCGGCCAGGAGGTCGGGGCGGACGGCGTCGCCGAGGGCGGCGGTGGCGGCGTGGGCGAAGTCACCGAGCGCGCGCTCGAGGGCCTGGGCCTGCTCCGGCGTCGCGCCCTTCTGCGGCGCGAAGCCCGCGCTCGCACCCTGCAGGCCGAGCAGCGGCACGTCGACGTCCGTCGCGACGACCAGTTCCACGCCGGCCAGCCGATCCCGCAGCGCCCGCAGCCCGACGAGGTCGTCCGGTGTGACCGCGCCCAGCGAGCCGCCGCCGTGCGCGAGGGCGGTCGTCGACACCCCGTCCACACCGAGGGCGTCGGCAAGCCCGACGAGCGCGCCGGCACCGGCGTCGTTCGTCGCGGAGCCGCCCAGCCCCACGACGACCCGTCGGGCCCCGGCATCCAGGGCGGCGGCGATCAGCTCTCCGACGCCACGGGTCGTCGTCCGCGTCGGGTCCCGGCGATCGGTCGGGACGAGCGGCAGTCCGATCGCCTCCGCGGACTCGAGGTACGCGGTCGTCCCGACCAGCAGGAACGCGACGGGAACCCGGTCCCCGACCGGCGACGTCACCGTGACCGGCACGAGCGCGCCGCCGAGGGCCCGGTGCAGGGTGGCGACGAATCCCGGACCGCCGTCGGACAGCGGGCACGCGAATCACCTCGTCGTGGGGCGCGGCCGCACGCCACGCGTCGGGCGATCACCTGCGCGGCCTCGTCGGCCGTCAGGCTCGATCCGAAGCTGTCAGGGGCGATGAGGACGCGCACGCCGTGCATCGTGGCACGCCTGACGGCGCCGACTTCCAGGACGAGTCGTGTGCGAGGATCGGCGCGTGAGCATGACCACGGATCGCAGCACCTTCTCCGAGCCGGCTCCGTCGGCACTGCTGCTGCTCGGGCGCGGGGTCGACCTCGCCTCCGAGCGCGGCGTCGAGTGCGTCGGCGACCTCCCCGCGGCCAGCGACCCCGACCTCGTCGAGCGCGCCCGCGCGGCCCGAGCGGCGCTCGGGCACCCGCGCGTTCGTGCTCGGCCACCACTACCAGCGCGACGAGGTCATCGACTTCGCCGACGTCACGGGCGACTCGTTCAAGCTCGCCCGGGAGGCCGCCGCGCGGCCCGAGGCGGAGTTCATCATCTTCTGCGGGGTGCACTTCATGGCCGAGTCGGCGGACATCCTGACCGCCGACAACCAGCAGGTGATCCTCCCGGACCTCGCCGCGGGCTGCTCGATGGCGGACATGGCGGCCATCGACCAGGTCGAGGACGCGTGGGACGTGCTCGTCGACGCGGGCATCGCGCAGGACACCGTCCCGGTCACGTACATGAACTCGACGGCCGCGATCAAGGCGTTCACCGGCCGGCACGGCGGCACCATCTGCACCTCGTCGAACGCGCACGTCGCCCTGCGGTGGGCGTTCGACCAGGTCGGCGGCGTCGCCGGCGCCGGCAAGGTGCTGTTCATGCCCGACCAGCACCTGGGCCGCAACACCGCCGTGCTGCAGCTCGGGCTGTCGCTCGACGAGTGCGTCGTGTTCGACCCGCGCAAGCCGGGCGGCGGACTGACCACCGAGCAGCTGAAGAACGCGCGGATGATCCTGTGGCGCGGGCACTGCTCGGTGCACGGCCGGTTCTCGGAGCGCAACGTCGACCGACATCCGCGCGGCGCGTGCCGGACGTGACCGTGCTGGTGCACCCGGAGTGCAAGCACGAGGTCGTCACGGCGGCCGACATGGTGGGCTCGACGGAGTACATCATCAAGGCCCTCGACGCGGCCGAGCCGGGCTCGTCGTGGGCGATCGGCACCGAGCTCAACCTGGTGCGACGGGTCGCGGCGGCCCACCCGGACAAGAACGTCCACTACCTCGACTCGACGGTCTGCTTCTGCTCGACCATGAACCGGATCGACCTCCCGCACCTGGTCTGGTCGATGGAGTCGCTGCTCGCCGGCCGGACGGTGAACCGGATCGTCGTGGACGACGACGTCGCGCACTGGGCCCGGGTCGCGCTCGACCAGATGCTCGCCCTGCCCGGGTACTGACGTGTCCACCGGCAACGGCCTGCGGGTCGGGATCTTCGTCTTCGACGGCGCCGAGGAGCTCGACGTCGTCGGTCCCTACGAGGTGCTGCAGTACTGGGCGCACCACTCCGACCTGCACCCCGAGGTCGTCACGTTCTCCCAGGACGGCGGCGGCATCCAGTGCGCCAAGGGCTCTGCGGCTCGTGCCCGACACCAGCGTCGCCGACCTCGGCCCGCTGCACGTGCTCGTCTACCCCGGCGGGCACGGCACGCGACTCCTCGTACGGCAGCCCGAGCACCTCGCCTGGCTCCACGAGATGCGCGCGACGACGCCGTTGCTCACGAGCGTGTGCACCGGAGCCCTCGTCTTCGCCGCCGCCGGACTGCTGACCGGCCGACCGGCCACGACGCACTGGTCGGCGTTCGACGAGCTGCTCGAGCTCGACCCCGACGTGCTGGCCGACACGGAGTCGCGGTTCGTCGACGACGGCGACATCATCACGTCCGCGGGCGTGTCCGCCGGCATCGACATGGCCCTGCACCTGGTCGCGCGGCTCGAGTCCGTCGAGGTGGCCCGCTCCGTGCGCCGCGGCATCCAGTACGACCCCCAGCCACCGGTGTGACCGCCGGACTCTGATCAGCCGTTCGCGAGCTTGTCCAGCAGGAGCGCCTCGGCCAGGACGACGTTCGCCAGCTCGCCCAGGTGCACCGACTCGTTGGCGCCGTGCGCCCGGCTGTCGGGGTCCTCGACGCCCGTGACCAGGATCGAGGCGTCCGGGAACACGTCGAGCAGGTCCGCGATGAACGGGATCGAGCCGCCGACGCCGATGTCCACCGGCGCGGTCCCCCACGACTGGGCGAACGCCCACCGAGCGGCCTGCATGGCCGGCGAGTCGGTCGGTGCCTGGAACGGCTTGCCCACCTCGCCGTCGGTGACCGTGACCCGCGCGCCGAAGGGTGCGTGCTCGAGCACGTGGGCTGCGCAGCGCGGCCATCGCGGCGACGGGGTCCTGGCCGGGGGCCAGCCGCACCGAGAGCTTGGCCGACGCCCGGGGCGTGATCGTGTTCGAGGCGCTCGCCACCCGGGGGGCGTCGAGGCCGATGACGCCGATCGCGGGGCGCGTCCACAGTCGGGCGGTGATCGGGCCGGTGCCGGCGAGCCGGACGCCGTCGAGCACACCGGCGTCCGCGCGGAATGCGGCCTCGTCGTAGTCGACCGACGGGTCCGGGGCGCGCACGAGGCCGGCGACGGCGACATCCCCGGCATCGTCGTGCAGGGTCGCGATCAGGCGCGCCAGCAGCGTCGGCGCGTCGAGCAGCGCTCCCCCGAACATCCCGGAGTGCACCGCGTGGTCGAGCACGGCGACCTCGACGACGCAGTCGACGAGCCCGCGCAGGGAGGTGGTCAGGCCGGGGGTCCCGACCGCCCAGTTGGTCGAGTCGGCGACCACGATCACGTCGGCGGCGAGCAGGTCCTGGTGCGCGGTGAGGAACGGCAGGAACGTCGGCGAGCCGATCTCCTCCTCCCCCTCGACGAAGACCGTGACACCGACACCGAGGTCCTCGCCCAGCACCCGCAGGGCGCCGATGTGCGCGATGATCCCGGCCTTGTCGTCGGCCGCGCCGCGCCCGTACAGGCGGCCGTCGCGCTCCGTGGGCTCGAACGGCGGGCTCTGCCAGTCCGCGTCCTGCCCGGGCGGCTGGACGTCGTGGTGCGCGTAGAGCAGGACCGTCGGGGCGCCGGCGGGCGCGGGACGTCGGCCGACGACCGCGGGCGCACCGCCCTCGACCTGGAGCACCTGGACGTCGTCGAAACCGACGCCCCGCAGCAGCGCGACGACGGCGTCGGCGCTGGCGGCGACGTGCGCCTGGTCGAACTCCGCGTTCGAGACGCTGGGGATCCGGACGAGGGCCTCCAGATCCGCGCGCAGGTCGCTGAAGTGGTCGGTGGTCCGGAGCCGTAGCTCGTGGGTCCGCTGCTCGGGTGCGGTCGTCTCGTCGGTCACGGTCAAGCACGCTACTCGACTACCCTTGCTCCGTGCCCGGACGCAGCAACGACCAGCAGCCCACCGTCTCCGACGGCTCAGCGAGCGAGCCCGCGGGCAAGGGTCGGCCGACGCCGAAGCGCAAGGACGCCGAGGCCGCGAACAAGCGTCCCCTCGTGAGCTCGGACCGCAAGACCGCGCGCAAGGCGGAGACCGGCAAGGCCCGCACGCAGCGCGACCTCGAGCTCAAGGCCATGCAGACCGGCGACGAGAAGAACATGCCGGCCCGCGACCGCGGCCCGCAGCGCCGGTTCATGCGCGACATCGTCGACTCCCGCTGGAACCTCGGCGAGTTCATGATCCCGGTCGCGATCGTGCTGTTCATCGTGCAGCTCATGTTCGCCAAGACCGTCGTCGGCGAGATGGCGATCAACCTGCTGTTCCTCTTCGTCGTCGCGTTCACGCTCGACTGCTTCCTGCTGTGGCTCAGCACGAAGAAGCGCCTGCGGGCCAAGTTCGGCGCGGACGTGCCGCTCAAGGGAGCCGCGTTCTACACGGTCACCCGCTCGCTGCAGATCCGCCGTACCCGGCTGCCCAAGCCTCAGGTCAAGCACGGCCAACGTCCCAGCTGACGCATAAGGTCGAGGGCATGGTTTCCTACCGCTACCTCGGCCGCTCCGGCCTGAAGATCACCGAGATCACCTACGGCAACTGGCTCACCCACGGATCGCAGGTGGAGAACGACACCGCGACGGCGTGCGTCCGCGCGGCGCTCGACGCCGGGATCACGAGCTTCGACACCGCCGACGTCTACGCCAACACCGTAGCCGAGTCCGTCCTCGGCGAGGCGCTCAAGGGCGAACGCCGCGCGGGCCTGGAGATCTTCACCAAGGTCTACTGGCCCACCGGCCCCGGCGGCGCCAACGACTCCGGCCTGTCCCGCAAGCACATCCTCGAGTCGATCGACGGATCGCTGCGGCGCCTGCAGACCGACTACGTGGACCTCTACCAGGCCCACCGCTACGACGAGTCGACTCCGCTCGAGGAGACGATGCAGGCGTTCGCGGACGTGGTGCGGTCCGGCAAGGCGCTCTACATCGGCGTCAGCGAGTGGACGGCGGACCAGATCCGCGCGGGCCACGCTCTGGCGCAGGAGCTCGGCGTCCACCTCATCTCGAGCCAGCCGCAGTACTCCGCGCTCTGGCGCGTCATCGAGGGCGAGGTCGTCCCGACGTCGCAGGAGCTCGGGCTGTCGCAGATCGTGTGGTCGCCGGTCGCCCAGGGCGTGCTGTCCGGCAAGTACCTGCCCGGCCAGCCGTTGCCGGCCGGGTCGCGGGCCACGGACGAGAAGGGCGGCGCGCGGTTCATCAGTCGGATCCTGGAGCGGCCCGACCTGTTCCAGCGTGTGCAGGACCTCCGGCCGGTCGGCGACGAGCTCGGCCTGTCGTTGGCGCAGCTCGCCGTGGCGTGGGTGCTGCAGAACCCGAACGTCGCCTCGGCGATCATCGGTGCGTCGCGGCCGGAGCAGGTCACCGAGAACGTGCGCGCGTCCGGCGTGGTGATCCCCGCCGAGCTCATGGCCCGGATCGACACGATCCTCGGCGACGCCGTCATCGACGACCCGGCCGAGACGGCCCGCAGCGCCCCACCCGCGCGCTGACTCAGGCGGCGAGGACGTCGGGCTGCGTGGGTGCGCGGTCCGGCGTCGGCACCGTGAACCGCGGCAGGAAGACGTGCACGAGAGGCCCGATCGCGAGCGCGTAGACGACCGTGGCCGGGCCGAAGGTGCCGCCCAGGATCCAGCCGACGGTGATGACGGTGACCTCGATCCCCGTGCGGACCAGCCGGATCGACCAGCCCGTCCGCGCGACGAGCCCCGTCATCAGCCCGTCTCGCGGCCCGGGACCGATGCGTGCGCCGACGTACAGGCCGGTCGCCAACCCGTTGAGCACGATGCCCCGTGAGAGCCAGTGCGACGGCAGCGCCGAGCGGCAGCGGGTCGGGGAGGTGGTCGAGCACCCGGAAGATCGGGTCGACGAGCAGGCTGATCACCGCGACGTTGGCGACCGTCCCGACAGCCCGGGCGCTGGCGCAGCGGGATCCAGCACGCCAGCACGACCAGGCCGATGAGCAGCGTCACCATCCCGAACGACAAGCCCGTGTGCTTGACGATCCCCTGCGTGAGCACGTCCCACGGCATCGACCCCAGGTCCGCCTGCACGACCATCGCGATCGAGGCCGCATACAGGACCAGGCCCACGAGCAGCTGCCCCGTCCTACGCGTCATCGAAAGTTCCATTCGGTCCAGCCGTACCGCGGCTCGGGCGTTGGCTCTGTGGCGCCGACGCACCACTCGGGTCACCGCGCCGACGAGTATCGCAGTCAGGAGAAGCGTCAGAAGAATCGGTAGCCACATGCTCATAGCGGCCAGCCTGGTGACGACAAGTGGCCCTCGTGGACATAGCCACTCGTGCCATAGTGGCTTCATGACGACGCCCGATCTCCCGAGCGACCGCCGGATCAGCGGCCATCGGCTCCAGTCCGTGCTCGGCGCGTGGCAGCGCCCCGGCCCTGCCTACGTCGCACTCGCCGATGCGCTGCGAGCAGCGGTGCTCTCCGGGACCGTGCCGCTGAGCACCCGCCTGCCGAGCGAGCGCGAGCTGGCCGAGGCGACCGGCGTCTCCCGGACCACGACCACCGCCACGTACGACCTCCTGCGCGACGAGGGCTACCTGGTCAGCCGGCGCGGTTCGGGAACCGTGACCACCCTGCCGAGCGGTCGGGGCGCGCGCGCGACGTTCGCGGACGCGCACGACGAGGACGCGGGCGTCATCGATCTGTCGAGGGCGGCGCCGTCCGCGCCCTCGATCCTGCACGGTGCCTATCTCGCCGCGCTCGACGCCCTCCCCCGTCACCTGTCCGGTCGCGGCTATGCACCGCTCGGGCTCCCGGTGCTGCGCGAGGCGATCGCCCGCTGGTACGCGAGCCGTGGCACCCCGACCACGCCCGACCAGATCCTGGTGACCTCGGGCGCCCAGCAGGCCATCCACCTGCTCGTCCACGCACACGCCGGCCCGGGCGACCGCGTCGTCGTGGAACATCCGACGTACCCCCACGCGATCAACGTCGTCCGTGGCGCGGGCGCCCGACCCGTACCGGTGCCATCCGGGGAACGTGGGCTCGACATCGACCTGCTCGAGTCGACCATCCGGCAGGTCGCACCGCGGCTCGTCTACCTGATCCCCGACCATCGCAACCCCACCGGCACGTCTCTCGACGACGACGAGCGCGCCGCGGTGCGGGCGATGGCGCGCCGGTACCGCACCACCGTGGTCGGCGACGAGGTCATGACCGAGCTGACCATCGACGGTCCCGCGCCGTCCTCGTTCAGCGGCGACGGGACCGGGTCGGCGTTCGTGGTCTCGATCGGATCGGCATCCAAGTCGTTCTGGGGTGGCCTGCGCGTCGGCTGGGTCCGCGCGCACCCCGACCTCGTCTCCCGACTGGCTTCGGCACGCGCGAGCGTGGACATCAGCACCGCCATGCTCGAGCAGCTGGTCACCGTCGAGCTGCTCGCCCAGCCGGACGTGCTCGACCGACGGCGCACCGTCCTGCGCGAGCGTCGCGACCTGCTGGCCGGGCTGCTCCTCGACCAGCTGCCGTCGTGGCGGTTCGAGCTCCCCCGTGGTGGCCTGTCGCTCTGGGCCGATCTCGGTGCGCCCGTGTCCAGCGCCCTGGCGGCGATCTCGGTCCGGCACGGTGTGCGGATCGTGCCGGGTACCGCGTTCGGGGTGGACGGCAGCTTCGAGCAGAACCTGAGGCTGCCGTTCATGGCGACGCCGGACGAGCTGCACCGGGGCGTCGCGGGGCTCGTCGACGCGTGGGCGAGCCTCGGTGTCACCGAGCCGTCGAGCGGGCCGGTGCGCGTGCACACGATGGTGTGATCAGGTGAACGGGAGCGTCAGGGTCGGCGTCGCCTGGGTGCCCTCGTGCAACAACCGGACGGCGTGCACGCCCTGGGCGGCCAGGGTGCGCCAGTGCTCGCCGAGCCACTGCTCCGCGTCGTACTGGTTGGTGAACACCGGACTGACCGGGGTGCTCACCGGCGCTGTGTCCGCGCCGTCGAAGCGCCACTCCCACTGCGGCCGCAGCACCATCACGCGACCGCCTTGCGCGCAGCGGGCGACCGCAGGGCCTGGTCGGCGCCGAGCGCACGCGTGATGCGCGACGCCCAGAACGGGCCCTCGTAGATCAGTCCGGTGTACCCCTGGACCAGCGTGGCGCCGACCGCGATGTACTCGCGCGCGTCGGCCGGAGTCGTGATGCCGCCGACGCCGACGATGACCGCGTCGGGACCGAGCCGGCTGCGCAGGCGCGCGACGACGTCCAGCCCGCGTGCGAGCACCGGCGGTCCGGACAGCCCTCCCGGGACCGAGGTCGTGGGCGATGGTCGTGTTGACCGCGACGATCCCGTCGAGCCCGAGCTCGGCGGCCAGCTCGGCGACCGCGTCGACGTCGTCGTCGGACAGGTCCGGCGCGATCTTCACCAGGAGCGGGACGGCGGGCCTGCCGGCGGAGGCGGTCGCCTCGTCGGCGGCGACCCGGGTGGCCTCGAGGATCGGTCGCAGCGCCTCGACCGACTGGAGGTCACGCAGGCCGGGGGTGTTCGGCGACGACACGTTGACCACCAGGTAGTCCGCGTACGGGGCGAGCCGTCCGGCGCTCGTCGCGTAGTCGGCCGGCGCCAGCTCGGGCGGGGTGACCTTCGTCTTGCCGATGTTCACGCCGACCACCAGCCGGCGACCGCCCGGGGTCGCGCGCAGCCGGCGCAGACGCGCGGCCACGTCGGCGGATCCCTCGTTGTTGAAGCCCATCCGGTTGCGCAGAGCGCGCTGGTCGAGCACGCGCCAGAGCCGCGGCGGCTCGTTGCCGGGCTGAGCGTGCGCCGTCACCGTGCCGACCTCGACGAACCCGAAGCCCAGCATCGTCAGTCCGGCGACGCCGACGGCGTTCTTGTCGAAGCCCGCGGCGAGCCCGAACCGGGACGGGAACCGTCGGCCGAACACGTGCACCGCACCGTCGGCGGGCGTCGCGAAGACCCGGGCGACGAGGTCGCGCACCAGCGGGACGCGCGCCACGCCGCGGATCAGGGCGAAGGACAGCTCGTGCGCGCGTTCGGGGTCCATGCGGCGAAAGACGACGTCGAACAGCAGGCGGTACACGCACGCAACCCTAAGCGGTGGGGCTGGGGCGGCCCGTACGCCACAGCCACAGGAGGCCGAGGAACGGCAGGATCAGCGGGATGTAGCCGTACCCCTGGCCGAAGGCGGACCAGACGGTCTCGTCGGGGAAGTCGTCGACGACGGTGAGCGACAGGATCCCGACGGTCAGCACGCCGAGCATCTCGATGCTCACGGCCCACCAGGCCGCCGTGCGCCAGTCCTTGGCCAACGAGACGGTCGCGACGATGTACACGATGCCCGCGCCGAGCGAGAGCAGGTACGCGACCGGTGCCTCGTCGAACTTGGTGGCCACCTGGAAGATCCCGCGGGCGGTCGCCGCGAGCGCGAGGATGCCGTAGATCGCGACGAGCACGCGCCCCGGTCCGCTGGCCGTCGAACGCGTACCGGTCGGTCGGACGTCAGTCACACGGTTCCCCAGATCTGCAGGAGGCGATATTCGAGGAAGGCGACCGTCAGGGCGCCGATCAGCAGGACCACCGAGCTCCAGCGCGTGCGCTCGGCGAACGCCCAGGCTGCCGCGATCGGCAGGACGACCAGCTGCGTCAGCACGTAGCCCCAGAAGAGTGCCGCGTCCACGTCCGGTGAGCCCGTCGCGGCGAGCACGCCCGCGACGACAGCCTGCACGAGCAGGACCGCCTCGACCACCGCACCGCCCCAGAGCTGCCGCAGGATCACGGCACGGTCCTTGACGACGAACCACAGGGCCCAGCCCGCGAGCGCGACGCAGAGGGCGACGACGAGCAGTGCGAGGGGGACGATCACGATGCCCCACCGTACCGGCGCATCGACCTATAGTCGGACGGTGACCGTCACGCTGACCTCCCAGGACCCTGCCCGCCTTGCCGTCGACGCCCTGGTCGTCGCGGTCGCCCAGCAGGACGGCGCGCCCGTCGTCCTCGCGTGCCGACCAGCTGCCGAAGGACCTGCGCACCCTCCTCGCCTCGAGCGCGACGCGCGCTCGGCATCACGGGTGCGGCCGACGAGGTCCGTCGCCTGCCCGGCACGGGCCTGGCCGCCGCCGTGCTCGTCCTGACCGGCGTCGGCGCCGGACCGCTGACGCCCGAGTCGCTGCGTCGCGCCGCCGGTGCCGCGACCCGCGAGCTCGCCGGCACCGCGAGCGTCGGCCTGGCCCTGCCGGCCGACGACGCCGAGGCCGTCGCCGCGGTCGCGGAGGGCGCGCTGCTCGGTGCCTACGCGTTCGCTCGCTACAACGCCTCGGCCAAGGCGCCGGTCTCCAGCATCCAGATCGTCACCCAGCACCCGCGCGATCGCGCGACCAAGGACGGCGTCGCCCGCGCGGCGGTCATCGCCGACGCCGTGCACGGCACGCGCGACCTGGTGAACACCGCGCCCAACGACCTGTACCCCGCGGCCTTCGCGGACCTGGCGAAGGCCGCCGTCAAGGAGTCCGGCGCCAAGGGCCTGCGGGTCACGGTCATCGACGACAAGGCACTGCTCGCCGGCGGGTACGGCGGGCTGACCGGCGTCGGGCAGGGCTCGTCACGCGGGCCCCGCCTGGTCAAGGTCGCCTACGCCCCCGCACGCGCCAAGGGCAAGGTCGCACTCGTCGGCAAGGGCATCACGTTCGACTCCGGCGGCATCTCGATCAAGCCCGCCGCCGGCATGGAGGCGATGAAGTCCGACATGGCAGGCGCGGCCGCGGTGCTCAACATCGTCGTCGCGGCCGCCCGCCTCGAGCTGCCGGTCGCCGTCACCGGCTGGCTCTGCCTGGCCGAGAACATGCCGTCGGGGACCGCGCAGCGGCCGTCGGACGTCATCACGATCCGCGGCGGCAAGACCGTCGAGGTGCTGAACACCGACGCCGAGGGCCGCCTCGTCATGGCAGACGGCCTCGTCGAGGCGGTCTCCGAGAAGCCCGACGTCGTGATCGACATCGCCACGCTCACCGGCGCGCAGCTGATCGCGCTCGGCAACCGGATGTCGGCGGTCATGGGCACCGACGACGTGCGGGCCGAGGTCGTCGCGGCCGCAGACGCCTCCGGCGAGCAGTTCTGGCCGATGCCCCTGCCTGCCGACCTGCGCCCCGGCCTGAAGTCGAAGGTCGCCGACATCGCGAACATCAGCGACCGGTTCGGCGGCATGCTGACCGCCGGGATCTTCCTGCAGGAGTTCGTCGGCCAGACGCCGTGGGCGCACCTCGACATCGCCGGTCCCGCCTTCAACGAGCGCGCCGCCCACGGGTACACCCCCGTCGGCGGCACGGGCGTGGGCGTGCGGACCCTCCTGACCCTCATCGAGGGTCGCGTCCCGCAGGTCTGATGCGCTACATCCTCATCGGGGCCGGTGCGGTCGGCGGGGTGATCGGCGGGCTGCTCGCAGACGCCGGTCGGGACGTCGTCCTGGTGGCTCGCGGTGGCCAGCTCGAGGCGCTGCGCACGGGGGGCCTGACCGTGGCCACGGCCGACGGTGTCCGGCACGTGCACCCGCCGGCTGCCGCCGGTCCGTCCGAGGTCGACCTGCGGCCCGGCGACGTCCTCGTCGTCGCGGTGAAGAGCCAGGACACGGTCGCGGTGCTGGAGGCATGGGCGGACCGGCCGGTCGCGGGCGGCGGGACCGCCTCGTCGGAGCTGCCGCTCGTGTGCGCGCAGAACGGCGTCGACAACGAGCGGGCGGCGCTGCGCCGCTTCGCACACGTCGTCGGGATGTGCGTGTGGTTGCCGGCGACGTTCCTCGAACCCGGTCGCGTCTCGGCCGGCAGCACGCCCGTGCCCGGAGTGCTCACGCTGGGCGCGGTGCCCCGAGGCGGTCCGTCACCCGCCTCCATCGCGGCCGACCTCGTCGCGGCCGGGTTCGGTGCGCCGGTCGTCGACGACGTCATGGCGTGGAAGCACTACAAGCTCCTGACCAACCTGGGCAACGCCGTCGAGGCCCTCTGCGGCACCGGGTGGGACGACGCGGCACGCGAGCTCGGCGCCCAGGCGACGGCCGAGGGCCGCGCGGCGCTCGAGGCGGCCGGGGTGAGCGTGCTGACCGACGACGAGCACGCCGCCGCGCGCGCCGACTTCCACATGGCCCGGCTCCCCGGCGAGGACGGCGGCGGCTCCTCGTGGCAGTCCCTCGCCCGCGGGACCGGCTCCATCGAGGCCGACTACCTCAACGGCGAGATCGTGCTGCTCGGCCGCTGCACGGGGTACCCACCCCGGTCAACGCCCTGCTGCAGCGCCTCTGCCGGGAGGCCGCCGCGTCCGGGACCCGGCCGGGGTCGGTCACGGCGTCTGAGCTGCTCGCCCGGGTGGGTTAGGCGCCAGCTGCTCGCGCTGGTCGAGAGAGGATGACGGCTCAGACGCCCTTCGCGCGCTTCTTCGCCAGACGCTGGCGCGAGTTGTAGTCGCGGACGCGCTGCGGGTAGCCGGTCCGCTGGACGTCGTAGATCGGGATGTTCATCTCGCGCGCGATCTGCGCGGCGGCCTCGCCGTCGGGGACCCGTCGCCGCGTCCACTCCCCGTCCGTCGCGACGAGCATCACGGTGGTCGGCGTCGAGTTCGTGCGGGGCTCGACGTACGCCTCGACGCCCACCCGCGTCAGGATGAACTCCTTGAGGTGCGCGACGGTCGCGTCGCGCGCGGAGCGGTCGGTCGGTGCGTCGTTTACCGCGTCATGCTTCTTCCGACGAGAGAACAGGCCCATGCCGCCCGAGGGTACATTCCGATCTCCGACGGGTCCCGCGATCGGCTGTGATGCACGAGACGGAACACCAGTCATGGGACGAATGTTCTGAGTGTCACAGGAGCGCGCGGGGCGTCCGGGTCGTTCCGGACCTGCGGGGATGACAAGATGGTCGGCGAGCTCAAGACCACACGTCTGCGTATGAGGAGTCTGCACGTGGCCGACACCACCGGCACCGCTTTCGACATCGTCGTCCTGGGCGGAGGCAGCGGCGGCTACGCGGCTGCGCTCCGTGCCGCCCAGCTCGGCAAGTCCGTCGCACTGATCGAGGCCGACAAGGTCGGCGGCACGTGCCTGCACGTCGGGTGCGTCCCGACCAAGGCCCTGCTGCACGCCGCCGAGCTGGCCGACCACGCCCGCGACGGCGCCCACTACGGCGTGCACACCACGCTCGAGAAGATCGACATGGCCGGCGTCAACGAGTACAAGGCGACCGTGATCGCCCGCCTGTACAAGGGCCTGCAGGGACTCGTCAAGTCCCGCAAGATCACCGTCTTCGAGGGCTACGGCAAGCTCGTCGCCAAGGACACGGTCGAGGTCAACGGTGAGCGGATCACCGGCGAGCACATCGTCCTCGGCACCGGTTCCTACGCGCGCACGCTGCCCGGCCTCGACATCGGCGGCCGCGTCATCACGTCCGACCAGGCGCTCGAGCTCGACTGGGTGCCCAAGTCCGTGATCGTGCTCGGCGGCGGCGTCATCGGCTCGGAGTTCGCCAGCGTCTGGAAGTCCTTCGGGGCGGACGTCACGATCATCGAGGCGCTCCCCCACCTCGTCGCCAACGAGGACGAGGCCCTGTCCAAGGCGTTCGAGCGGCAGTTCCGCAAGCGCGGCATCAACTTCAACCTGGGCGTCCGGTTCGCCGGCGTGACCCAGGACGACAACGGCGTGCACGTCTCGCTCGAGGACGGCAAGACGTTCGACGCCGAGCTGCTGCTCGTCGCCGTCGGCCGCGGGCCGCGCACCTCGGGCCTCGGCTACGAGGACCAGGGCATCACGCTCGACCGCGGCTTCGTCATCACCAACGACCGCCTGCACACCGGCGTGGGCAACATCTACGCCGTCGGCGACATCGTCCCCGGCCTGCAGCTCGCGCACCGCGGGTTCGCGCAGGGGATCTTCGTGGCCGAGGAGATCGCCGGGCTCAACCCCGCAACGATCATCGAGTCGGGCATCCCGCGCGTGACGTACTCCGACCCCGAGGTCGCCTCGGTCGGCCTCACGGAGGCGCGCGCCAAGGAGGTTCACGGCGCGGACAACATCGAGACGCTCGAGTACAACCTGGGCGGCAACGGCAAGAGCCAGATCCTCGGCACGCAGGGCTTCGTCAAGCTCGTGCGCCAGAAGGACGGCCCGGTCGTCGGCATGCACATGATCGGTGCGCGCGTCGGCGAGCTCATCGGGGAGGGCCAGCTCATCGTGAACTGGGAGGCTTACCCGGAGGACGTCGCGTCGCTCGTGCACGCACACCCGACGCAGAACGAAGCGGTCGGCGAGGCGTTCCTCGCTCTCGCCGGCAAGCCCCTGCACGCCCACAACTGACCACACGATTCGAAGGAGACACGAGCGGTCATGTCCGACAACGTGCAGCTGCCCGCCCTCGGTGAGTCCGTCACCGAAGGCACCGTCACCCGCTGGCTGAAGAACGTCGGCGACACGGTGGAGGTCGACGAGCCGCTGCTCGAGATCTCCACCGACAAGGTCGACACCGAGATCCCCTCGCCGTTCGCCGGCGTGCTCGAGCAGATCCTCGTCCAGGAGGACGAGACGGTGGAGGTCGGCGCCACGCTGGCCGTCATCGGCTCGGGCTCCGGTGCGGACTCGGGCTCGGGTGCCGACGAGTCGTCGTCCGCTCCGGCCGAGGCCGAGGCCGCTCAGCAGGAGGCCCCCGCCGAGCAGGCCCCCGCCGAGGAGCCCGCAGCGGAGGCCGCCGAGGCCGAGCAGAGCGTCGAGGAGCACGAGGAGCCCGCCGAGGCTCCCGCCGCCGGCAGCGCCTGCCGAGTCCGGCGGGGCCAGCGAGAACGTCACGCTCCCCGCGCTCGGCGAGTCCGTCACCGAGGGCACCGTCACGCGGTGGCTGAAGAACGTCGGCGACACCGTCGAGGTCGACGAGCCGCTGCTCGAGATCTCCACCGACAAGGTCGACACCGAGATCCCGTCGCCCTTCGCCGGGACGCTGCAGCAGATCCTGGTCCAGGAGGACGAGACCGTCGAGGTCGGCGCCGTGCTCGCCGTGATCGGGTCGGGGTCGGGCGCCGCGGCCCCCGCACACGAGCCCGAGCCGCGCCACTGAGCCTGAGCCGGTCGCCGAGCCCGAGCCGGTCGCCGAGACCAAGCCCGAGCCTCAGACCGCACCCGGAGCCGTCCGCGGAGCAGGAGTCGGCCGCCGCGCCGACGCCCGCCCCCGTCCCGACCCCGTCCCCGGTCCCGGCCACCCCGACACCCGCGCCCGTTCCCGCGCCCCAGGCGTCCGGGAGCTATCTCACGCCGCTCGTGCGCAAGCTCGCGGCCGAGAAGGGCGTCGACGTCGCCACGCTCACGGGCACCGGCGTCGGCGGTCGGATCCGCAAGGAGGACGTCCTCGAGGCCGCCGCGAAGGCGGAGGAGGCCGCCAAGGCCGCCGCCGCACCCGCACCGGCAGCCGCCGCGGCTCCGGCCGCCACGGCGAAGTCCGCCGCCGCGACGGTCTCGCCGCTGCGCGGCACGACGGAGAAGGCCAGCCGGCTCCGCCAGATCATCGCCGAGCGCATGGTCGACGCCCTGCACTCGCAGGCGCAGCTGACCACGGTCGTCGAGGTCGACGTCACCAAGATCGCGCGTCTGCGCGCGAAGGCGAAGAGCGAGTTCACGGCCCGCGAGGGAGTCAACCTCACGTTCCTGCCGTTCTTCGTGCTGGCGGCGATCGAGGGCCTCAAGGCGTTCCCGAAGATCAACGGGGTGCTCGAGGGCAACACGATCACGTACCACGGTCAGGAGAACGTCGGCATCGCCGTCGACACCGAGCGTGGCCTCCTGGTGCCGGTCATCCGCGACGCGGGTGACCTCAACCTGGCCGGCATCGCCCGCAAGATCGTCGACCTCGCCGGCCGCACCCGGCAGAACAAGGTGACGCCGGACGAGCTGAGCGGGGCGACGTTCACGGTGACCAACACGGGCTCGGGCGGCGCGATCATCGACACGCCCATCGTGCCCGGCGGGACGTCGGCGATCCTCGGCACCGGGCGCGATCGTCAAGCGCCCGGTCGTCATCCTGGACGCCGACGGCGCCGAGGTCATCGCGATCCGCTCGATGTGCTACCTGTCGCTCTCCTACGACCACCGCCTGGTCGACGGGGCCGACGCGTCGCGCTACCTCAGCGCGATCAAGGCCCGCCTCGAGGAGGGCGCGTTCGAGTCCGAGGTCGGCCTCTGACGCTCCCCGGTCGACTGTCCGCGGCCCGGTCTCCTCGAGGGACCGGGCCGCGGTCGTCGGTCGATCCCCGGTCCCGCCCGCTCGTCGGGCCGGGGGCGAGCAGCCGAACGTAGGGTGAGCGGCATGCAGGTGGTGGTAGCGGGTTCGCACGGGTTCATCGGTGGGGCGTTGGTCCCCCAGCTGCGACGCGACGGTCACCTCGTCCGGGTGCTGGTGCGCGGCGAGACCCGCAGCCCCGACGAGATCCCGTGGGACCCCGACGGCGGCCAGCTCGACCCGGCAGCGCTCGCCTGGGCTGATGCCGTGATCAACCTCGCCGGCGTGAATGCAGCGTCTCGTCCGTTGACTCAGGCGCGCAAGCGGCTCGTCATCTCGTCGCGGGTCAACACGACGCGTCTGCTGTCTCGCACCCTCGCCTCGCTCGCCGACCGGCCACGCGCTCTGCTGCAGGCGTCGGGCATCGGCGCGTACGGCTCCCGCGGCGAGGACGTGCTGGACGAGGACGAGCCGCTCGGCACCACGTTCTTCGCCGATGTCGTCCGTCAGTGGGAAGCCGCCACGCAACCGGCGCGGGATGCAGGGATCCGGGTGGTCAACCTGCGCACGGGGGTCGTGCTCAGCTCGCACGGCGGTGCGCTCGGTCGACTCGTGCCGCTCATCAAGCTCGGCGTGGGCGGTCGGTTCGGGGACGGGCGGCAGTTCTGGCCCTGGATCACGCTGACGGACGAGGTGCGCGCGATCGAGCACCTGCTGGAGTCGGACGTCAGTGGGCCGGTCAACCTGGTGACGGTCGCGGATCGCAACGCCGACGTCGTGGGCGCGCTGGCCAAGGCCTACCACCGACCGGCCGCCATCCCCGTGCCGGCGTTCGCGCTGCGCACCGTGCTGGGCGACTTCTCCTCGGAGGTCCTCGGCTCCAACCGCGCGGTCCCCACCGTCCTGGCCGCAGACGGCTTCGTCCCGACCCACCCGGACCTGACCACCGCCGCCCGCTGGGTCGCCGCCGGCGGCTGAACCGGTCAGTCGGTGGGGGCGGTGACGTCCCAGACCCGCCACCCGTCGTCCGTCCAGCGCAGCCCGAGGACGACCGTGCGCGGGTTCCCGGCTCCGGTGACGGTCGACATCGCGGAGGTCACGGCGACGTCGGTGGTCGATCCTCGGGTGCCGGGGTCGGGGACCAGCCAGGCGTCCCGCACGTCGATGCCCAGACCAGCCACGACTCCGGCTCCAACGACGCGAGCAGGGCGGAGTCGGCGACGTGCGCGGGACCATCGGCCACCTCGACACCGTCGAGCAGGTCCGGATCCGCCTCGCCCACCGCCGCGGCACGCAGCCGACTGAGCTCGACGGCGGCCGCGACCGGGTCGTGGCGGTCGCTCAGGGCACCGGGCGAAGTGGACGGCACCCCGAGCACGCGCCAGCCCACGGCGGCGAGCATCAGCACGGCGACAGCGATCAGAGCGGCGGTCCGGACGGGGAACCGGCGGCGCGACGAGCGGCGCGTCGGTGCGGGCGGCGTGTGCCGGGCGCTCAGCAAGAGAGCCGACGACGCCAACGACCCGGCGTCGGGCAGCTGGACCGGTTCGGGATCGGCCGCCCGGAAGCACGCGGCCGCCACCTGGCCCGCGTCGACGGCCGGACGATCCAGCACCTGGACGAGTGCATCGCGCAGGGCCAGGCCGCCGGCCAGCAGATGCACCTCGTCGCTGGGCAGCTGCGCGATCACGGCCCGCGCCAACGCGACCAGGTCGTCGTGGGGACCCGAGCGCGCGGCGACCACCCCACGCAGCTCGCACAGGATCGGCCGGCCGTCGGCCCGCACCAGGATGCTCGAGGCGTCGACCGCACCGTGCGCCAGGAAGGCGTCGTGCAGGGCGCCGAGCGCACCGGCGAGCGGGATCGCGACCGTGGCGGCCTCGCCATCGGTGAGCGGCGCTCGCGCGGCGCGGATCTGACCGAGCGAGAGCCCCACGACATGCTCGACCAGCAGGCCGATCCGGCCCGGCGCGAGCTCGGTCGCGTCCAGCAGGCGCACCAGATGGTCGTGACGCACCCCACGCAGCCGTGCCACCCGAGCGACGAGCGCGTCGTCCTGCACGTCCGCGTCCATCTCGTGCAGCTCGATCCGGTGCCCGGTCCCGTCGAGCGCCTCTGCCAGCCAGCGCCCGGGCGCGATCGACGCCGTCGCCCGGAAGCCGAGCCGGGCAAGGGCGTTCTCGACCTCGGCAGGCACCACCGTCGCGTCCATCCCGCCATCCAACCGAGAGGGCGCCCGACGCGTCGGCCGTCATCCACAGGTCAGGGCAGGTGTACGACGCGCTGCTCGTCGGCGGAGAGGCGGGCCGCGTCCAGCACCCGGGCCGTTCGCGCGGCGTCGAACGGATCGACCGGAGGCGGTCCCCCGTCGACGACCCATCGCACGACGGCGCGGTACAGGTCGACGTGCCCTCCCTCGGCGCGCGCCACGGGTGTTCGTTCGGATCCCCGGACCAGCCACCCCTCGTGCGCCGGCTCGTCGGACGAACGGGTCGCCTCGTGGGCGTCGTCCATCTCGGTGAACGGCGACGCCTCGCCCTCGAAGCTCGTCACCAGGTAGGCGGCGGCGTCGCCGAGCACCCGGGTGCGCGGACCGGGTGCGCCCACCACCCCGCCGGCCTGCAGGTGGCTGATCACGCCGCTCTCGTGGTGCAGGGCGAGGAAGACGTCGTCGGTGGCGGGTGTCGTGCGCGCGTACAGCTCCGCATAGACCGAACGCACGGGGCCGAACAGCTGCGTCGCGGAGTCGACCAGGTGCGCACCGAGGTCGAGCAGGAGCCCGCCGGCCACGGGGTCGTTCTCCTTCCAGCGGTCCTGCGGCACCGGTCGGAACCTCTCCCAGCGGCGCTCGAAGCGGTGCACGGTGCCGAGCGAACCCGCCTCGAGGAGGGCGATGAGCGTGAGCTGCTCGGGGTCCCAGCGTCGGTTCTGGAACACCGTCAGCCGCCCGTCCCCGCGCGCGGCGAGGAGCTCGGCGTCGTCGGAAGAGGTGGCCAGCGGCTTGTCGACGAGCACGTGCAGCCCGGCGTCGAGCGCGGCCAGCGTGTGCTCGACGTGGTCTCCGGTGGGGCTCGCGATGACGACCAGGTCCAGATCGGCCGCGTGCGCGAGCAGGCCGGCGACGTCCGGCCTCGACGACCGCTGCGGGCCAGTCCTGCTCGACCTGCTCCGCCCGGCTGCGCGTCACCACCACGGTGACCTGCTGACCGGCCTCCCGCAGCAGCCGGGCGTGGATGCCCCGGCCCGCTCCGCCGTACCCGACCAGACCCACCCGCAGCGCACTCATGCCGATCACTCTAGGTCGGCGGTCTCCGCGTGCTGTCCGTGCGCGTGCGGCCGGGACAACGCGCTGGGCCACCACGTCCGGCGGTCCAGGTCGTGCACCAGGGCCGGCACCAGGAGGCTGCGCACGACGAGGGTGTCGAGCAGCACGCCGAACGCGACGATGAACGCGATCTGCGCGAGGAACAGCAGGGGGATGATGCCGAGCGCCGCGAACGTCGTCGCGAGCACCACGCCGGCTGAGGTGATGACGCCGCCCGTCACGGTCAGGGCGCGTACCACCCCTGCCCGCGTGCCCACCAGCACCGACTCCTCCCGGACGCGTGTCATGAGGAAGATCGAGTAGTCGACTCCGAGCGCGACGAGGAACACGAACGAGAAGAGTGGCACCACGGGGTCGGCCCCGGCGAAGCCGAAGACGTGGTTGAACACGACGGCGGACACCCCGAGGGCCGCGGCGAAGGAGAGGACGTTCGCCGCGAGGAGCAGCACCGCGGCCATCACCGAGCGCAGCAGGAGCATGAGGATCAGACCGATGACGAGCAGGACGACGGGCAGGATGACCTTCAGGTCCCGGGCGCCGGCGATCTGCGTGTCCAGCGTCTCGGCCGCGGCCCCCCCGACCACCGCGGTCGCGCTGGCCTCGTGCACAGCCGGCCGCAGGTCCCGGACGGTGTCGACCGCCGCCTGCGAGTCAGACGAGGCGGTCGTCGTGACGTCCAGCCGCACCCGACCGTCCACGACGATCGGCGGAGCGTCGGACGCCGGGGCGCCGCTGGCTGCTCCGGTGTAGGGCGCGACGGAGTCCACTCCCTCGACCCCTTCGCGGCAGCGGTGACGGCGTCGACGTCGGCCTCATCGACGATGACGATCGCCGGCTGCACCGCTCCGGCGGGGAAGTGGTCGACCAGCACCTGCTCGCCCGCGACGGCGTCGACGTCCGTGAGGAAGATGTCCACCTGGTTGGTCCCGGAGGCCTTGAGGGTGGGCAGGAAGGCGGCTCCGACGCACAGCGCGAGCGCCGTGATGACCCAGACCGGACGCGCATGGCGTCCGACGAACCGGGCCAGTCGCGCCCACCGGCCCGGTCCGTCGGCCGGGTCTGGAGCGGCTGCCGGGTCGAGGTGCGCCTGGTCGACGTCGACCGGCACGGCGGCGTGCGGTCGAGGGGCGCGCGGCCAGAACAACACCCGTGAGCGCTTGCCGGCGATGAGCAGCAGGGCCGGCAGCAGGGTCAGGGCGGCGAGCAGCGCGGACGCGATGCCGATCGCCGCGACCGGACCGAGGCTGCGGTTGGACCCGAGGTCGGAGAGCAGCAGGCAGAGCACCCCGGCGATCACGGTGCCGGCGCTCGCCGCGATGGGCTCGACGCACACCCTGAGCGCCCGCTTCATCGCCTCGGCGGGGTGCTCGACCTGTCCGAGCTCTTCGCGATAGCGCGAGACCAGCAGCAGCGCGTAGTCCACCGAGGCGCCGACGACGAGGATCGACAGGATCCCCTGCGACTGCCCGTTGAGGACCAGGGTGCCGTTCTTGGCCAGCTGGTAGACCACCAGTCCGGCCAGCGAGAGCGCGAACACCGCCGTGAAGATCACGACGAACGGCAGGAAGGGAGACTTGTACACGAGCACGAGGATCAGCAGAACGGCGCCGAGCGCGACCAGCAGCAGGACGCCGTCGATCCCCCCGAACGCGGTGATCAGGTCGGCGACGAAGCCAGCAGGTCCCGTGACCCACGCCTGCAGGCCGAGGTCGCCCGCCGACGTGGCGGTGGCGCCGAGCTGGTCGTCCAGCGACGCGCGCACGGCGGTGACGAACGACGCTGTCACGCCCTCGTCGTCGGCGAGCAGCCCCTCCGCCTTGGCCGCGTCCAGCGAGAACGCCACCAGCACGGCCTGGCCGTCCTCGGACGGCACCACCGCGGGCGCCGCGACGAGGTAGTCCGACCAGGTCCCGTCGTTGCCCGCCGGGAGCGCTTGGTCGGGCACGCCCGCGGCGTAGGCCTGCACGGCGGCCAGCTGCGCCGGGGTGATCTCGCTCCCGTCGGCAGGCTGAAGGACGATGAGCGCGGGTAAGGTCGCGGTGTCGACGAAGGCCTTGCTCTCCTCGGCGGCCCGGGTGGACTCGGCCGACGAGGGCAGGAAAGCCGCAGCGTCGTTCGTCTGGACCTGCGAGAGCTTGCCCTGGGCCATGCCGCCGACGGAGCCGATGCCGAGCCAGACGAGCAGGGCGACGACGACGAGGACGACGCGAACGACGGTGGACCGGCGGTTGCTCAGCATGCTGAGTATCATTGGGCTTGTTCCACGGAACGGCAAGTGGAGGCGGCTCATGAGGCAGCACGGATCACCGGAGACCCCGTCGACGGACGTCGTCGACCCGATCTCGGCAGACCACGCGCGCTGGCCCGTCGGTCGCCTGCTGTCGGCGGCGGCCCGCCGCGTCGAGCGGGACTGGAACGCCCACCTCTCAGCCTGGGACCTCAACCACGCCAGCCTCCCCGTCCTCGTCCACCTCGCCCGCGGTCCCCTCTCGCAACGGCAGCTCGCGACGGCGTGCGAGGTCACCGAGCAGACCACGAGCCGCGTCGTGGCTCGGTTGGAACGGTCCGGATACGTGACTCGTGCGGCCCACGAGAACGACCGGCGACGCCTCGTCCTGTCCATCACGGCGTCCGGCCGGGCGGCGCTGGCCGTCGCCGCGGACCACGAGCTCGCCGAGGCGATGGTCACGCGCGGCCTCACCCCGGAGCAGGTGCACCAGCTGAGGAGACTCCTGGCCATCGTCGCCCGTCCCGACGCCGACCCGAACCCGCGTTAGCCTGGCTCGATGCAGTTCGACGAGCTCGACCTCGGCGTGCGCCTGCTCCCCTATGAGCCGACGTGGCACCTCCAGCGCGAGGTCCACGCGTCCGTCGCGGACGGAACCCACGACGACGTGGTCCTGCTGTGCGAGCACGAGGACGTCTACACCGCCGGCAAGCGCACGGCGAAGTCCGACCGCCCCGTCGACGGCACTCCGGTGGTCGACGTCGACCGCGGCGGACGCATCACGTGGCACGGTCCCGGCCAGCTCGTCGGCTACCCGATCGTGCGGCTGGCGGCGCCGATCGACGTCGTCCGCTACGTGCGAGCGCTCGAGGAGGCCCTGATCCGCACCTGCACCGACCTCGGCCTGCAGGCGGTCCGCGTCGAGGGACGCAGCGGCGTCTGGTTCCCCGCATCGACGACGCAGCGCGAGCGCAAGGTGGCCGCGATCGGTGTGCGCGTCTCCCGCAGCGTCACGATGCACGGCTTCGCCCTCAACTGCGAGCCGGACCTGTCGGTGTACGACCGCATCGTCCCGTGCGGCATCGCGGACGCCGACGTCACGTCCCTGTCGGCGGAGGCAGGGCGCCGCGTCACGATCGCCGAGGTCACGCCGCTCGTGCGCGGCCACCTCACCGAGACGCTCGCGCCGCTGCTGGACGCGGTCCCCGCACTGTGACGTCACCCTCCCCGGCCGCCGTCGCACCGCCCGCGGGTTAGTCTGACCGACGTGACGATCGCAGCCGATGGCCGACGCATGCTCCGCATCGAGGCACGCAACTCCGCGACACCCATCGAGCGCAAGCCCGAGTGGATCCGCACCCGCGCGACCATGGGCCCGGAGTACACCGAGCTCAAGGGCCTGGTGAAGCGCGAGGGCCTCAACACGGTGTGCGAAGAGGCCGGCTGTCCCAACATCTTCGAGTGCTGGGAAGACCGCGAGGCCACGTTCCTCATCGGTGGCGACCAGTGCACCCGGCGCTGCGACTTCTGCCAGATCGACACCGGCAAGCCCGCGGACTTCGACGCCGACGAGCCGCGCCGCGTCGCGGCCTCCGTGCAGGCGATGGGTCTGAAGTACTCGACCGTCACCGGCGTGGCCCGTGACGACCTGCCCGACGGCGGCGCCTGGCTGTACGCGGAGACCGTCCGCCAGATCCACGCGGTCAACCCGGGCACGGGCGTCGAGCTGCTCATCCCCGACTTCAACGCGACGCCGGAGCTGCTCGACGAGGTGTTCTCCTCGAGGCCCGAGGTGCTCGCGCACAACCTCGAGACCGTTCCGCGCATCTTCAAGACGATCCGGCCCGGCTTCCGCTACGACCGCTCTCTGTCGGTGATCACCCGGGCGCACGAGGCCGGCCTGGTGACCAAGTCGAACCTGATCCTCGGGATGGGCGAGACCACCGAGGAGGTCGTGGAGGCGCTCGCCGAGCTGCGCGAGGCCGGCTGTGACCTCATCACGATCACGCAGTACCTTCGCCCGTCCGTGCGGCACCACCCCGTGGACCGCTGGGTCCGCCCGGAGGAGTTCGTCGAGCTGTCGGCCGAGGCCGAGCGGCTGGGCTTCCTCGGCGTGATGTCCGGTCCCCTGGTCCGTTCGTCGTACCGCGCGGGACGCCTCTGGGGCAAGGCGATGCGCCGCTACGGCCGGCCGATCCCCGAGGCGCTGGCCCACCTGAGCGAGCCGACCACCTCCCGCCAGGAGGCGGCGAGCCTGCTCGCCCGCTGACGTCCGGAGCACCGCGTCGCGTCGGTAGACTTCCGACTCATGGCCCGCGACAAGTCCTCCGCCGAAGCGCCCCTCAAGAAGCAGCGTTGGTACGCCCAGCTGTGGCAGGTCTTCCAGATGACCCGCAAGAGCGACCCGGCGATCACCTGGATCCTGCTGGCGATCTTCGTGGGCATCATCGCCGCCGGTGTCATCGTCGGCCTGGCGACCTCCGCACTGATCTTCTGGCTGCTGCTGAGCATCCCGTTCGCCGCGCTCGCCACCATGTTCGTCCTGTCGCGACGTGTCGAGCGGGCCGCGTTCGCACAGATCGAGGGTCAGACGGGCGCCACCCTGTCGGCCCTGCGCAGCATCCGCCGCGGTTGGACGTTCCCGGAGGAGCCCGCCGCGTTCGACCCCAAGACCCGTGACCTCGTGTTCCGAGGGGTCGGCAAGCCCGGCGTCGTGCTCGTGGGCGAGGGGCCCGCGCCGCGGATCACCAAGCTGCTGGAGGCAGAGCGCAAGCGCACCGCCCGTGTCGTCGGCGGAGCCCCGATCACCCTGCTGCAGATGGGCGAGGGTGAGGGCCAGATCCCGCTGCGCAAGCTCCCTCGCGCCGTGCAGCGCCTGCGCGGCGGCAAGCTCACCAAGCCGGAGATCGCCGAGGTCAACAAGCGCCTGACCGCGCTCGGCGGCATCAAGCTCCCGATGCCCAAGGGCGTCGACCCGAACCGCGCCCGCCCCGACCGCAAGGGCATGCGCGGCCGCTGAGCCGATGACCGGCCGGCCGTTCTGGAACCACAACACCCACTACCACCCGCTCGCGCTGCGGCACGCGGCCGGCGCGTCCACGGCGCTGGACGTCGGGTGCGGTGAGGGTCTGCTGGCGCGCCGGCTGCGCGACGCGGGAGTTCCCGACGTCACCGGGCTCGACATCGATCCCACCGAGGTCGCCCGAGCGGCCGGCGGTCCCGGGCTCACCTACCTCGCGGGGAACGTCATGGACGTCCCGGACGGCCAGTTCGATCTCGTCACCTGCTTCGCGACGCTGCACCATCTGGATCTCGTCGCGGGCCTGACCCGGTTGGCCGCGCTGACGGCACCGGGCGGCCGGCTCGTCGTCGTCGGGCTCGCCGCCGCCCGGACGCCGGTCGACGCCGCCGCCGGCCTCGCCGCCGTCCCGGTCGCGGCCGTCGCCGACCACGTGCGGGGTGTGTGGGACCACGGCTCGCCGGTCACGGACCCGGCTGACGGCTACGGCGACATCCGACGGGCCGCCCGCAGGATCCTGCCCGGCGTCCGTTGGCGACGACGGCTGTACTGGCGGTACAGCCTCGAGTGGCAGCGCCCGGCCTGACCGTCAGCGGCGGACGATCGCCGTGCCGGCGAACCGGTCATGCAGACCCCGCCCCTCCGCGTCCCAGATCACGGCAGGGATCACGAGGCACAGCAGGAAGGTGCGAACGACCGCGCTGAGCAAACCGGGCGCCGCCGTCTCCCAGATCGGGTCCCGCTGCTCCCCCGGCGCCGTCAGGAACACGCGGCGCACCCGCAGGCCGAGGAGTCGGTGGCCGAGCGTGTTGCCGATCGACCCGACGAGGATCACGTTCTCGAGCGCGAAGATCCCGAGGGTCGCCAGGGAGTTGCCCCGGGTCAGGTAGAACCCGTCGGTCGTCACCGGGAAGAACGCCGCGGAGATGGCCAGGCAGGCGAACCAGTCGATGAGCAGCGCAGGCACCCGGCGTCCGAGCCGCGCGAGCGAGCCCGAGCCTGCGGACCGCAGTCCGAACCGTTGCCCTCGCCCGGCCCCGGGGTCGTGTCCTTCGGGTTCCCCCTCGAGCCACGAGCTGATGTCCCGCCGTTCTGCCACGTGTGCAGAGTACGGGCCGATACCACTCACCGGAGTCTGGAGCGAGACGGCAACGTCTCCGAAACATCCCCGGTACCCCGGGTTCGTAGGTTGTGCCCACTCGCTCCGCTGAAGACACCGGAGTGCCGAGTCGTGCCTGAGGGGTATCAATGAGCGGAAACGCCGTGCGTCGTGAGGCCATCTGGAACGTCGAGGCCTACGTTCCCCCTGCCATCATCTTCAACCAGGACGAAGCTCCCGGGGAGATCTTCGGCGCGAACGTCTTCAGCAAGTCCGTCATGCAGAAGCGACTGCCCAAGTCGGTCTACAAGTCCGTGATGGGGACGATCGATCACGGCGCGATGCTCGACCCGGCCGTCGCCGACGCCGTCGCGTCCGCGATGAAGGACTGGGCGCTGGAGAAGGGCGCCACCCACTACGCCCACGTCTTCTACCCGCTGACCGGTCTCACCGCCGAGAAGCACGACAGCTTCTTCGAGCCGGTCGGCGACGGTACGTCGCTGGCCGAGTTCGCCGGCAAGACCCTCGTGCAGGGCGAGCCCGACGCCTCGAGCTTCCCCAACGGTGGTCTGCGCAACACGTTCGAGGCGCGCGGCTACACCGGCTGGGACGTGACGAGCCCCGCGTACATCCTCGAGAACCCGAACGGCAACACGCTGTGCATCCCGACCGTCTTCGTGTCGATGACCGGCGAGGCGCTCGACCACAAGACCCCCCTGCTGCGCTCGCAGCAGGCGATGGGTGAGCACGCGTCGCGCATCCTGGCGCTCTTCGGCCACGAGAACGAGAAGGTCGTCGCGTTCTGCGGCCCCGAGCAGGAGTACTTCCTGGTCGACCGGCACTTCTTCCTGGCGCGTCCCGACCTGCTGAACTCCGGCCGCACGCTGTTCGGCACCAAGCCGCCGAAGGGCCAGGAGTTCGACGACCACTACTTCGGGGCCATCCCGGACCGGGTGCTCGGCTTCATGATGGACACCGAGCGGGAGCTGTTCAAGCTCGGCATCCCCGCCAAGACCCGGCACAACGAGGTCGCCCCCGGCCAGTTCGAGATCGCGCCGATGTTCGAGCGCGGCAACGTCGCGGCCGACCACCAGCAGCTGCTCATGACGACCTTCAAGACGGTCGCGAAGAAGCACGGCATGGAGTGCCTGTTCCACGAGAAGCCGTTCGCCGGCGTCAACGGTTCCGGCAAGCACGTGAACTTCTCGCTCGGCAACAGCGAGCTGGGTTCGCTCCTCGTCCCCGGTGACACCCCGCACGAGAACGCGCAGTTCCTCGTCTTCTGCGCCGCGGTCATCCGCGCCGTGCACAAGTACGCGGGCCTGCTGCGGGCGTCGGTGGCCTCCGCGACGAACGACCACCGCCTCGGCGCCAACGAGGCTCCCCCGGCCATCATCTCGATCTTCCTCGGCGACCAGCTCGCCGACGTGTTCGAGCAGATCGCCAAGGGCGCGGCCACGTCGTCGAAGGGCAAGGGCGTCATGCACATCGGCGTCGACACGTTGCCCGTGCTCCCGACCGACCCGGGCGACCGCAACCGCACCAGCCCGTTCGCGTTCACGGGCAACCGCTTCGAGTTCCGCGCACCGGGATCGATGCAGACCGTCGCCGGCCCGATGACGACGATCAACACGATCATGGCCGACTCGCTCGACTTCTGCGCCACCGAGCTCGAGGCCGCGGCCGCCGCGGGGACGGACTTCGACGAGTCGGTCCAGACGCTCCTGACCGAGATCATCACCGACCACGGCAACGTCGTCTTCAATGGCGACGGGTACTCCTCGGAGTGGCCGATCGAGGCGGAGCAGCGCGGGCTGGCCAACCTCAAGACGACGCTCGACGCCCTGCCGGAGCTCATCACCGAGTCCGCGATGGAGCTGTTCGAGAAGTACGGCGTCTTCAACCACCGCGAGATGCACAGCCGCTACGAGATCGGGCTCGAGCAGTACGCGCTGACCATCGGCGTCGAGGCCCGCCTCGCGCTGGAGATCGGGACGACGGCGATCCTGCCGGCCGCGATCAAGCACCAGACCGACATCGCGCTGAACATCGGCGCGCTGAAGGCCGCCGGTGCCGACGTCGACCTCGGTCCGCTCGACGAGATCAGCGCCCCGATCGCCGACCTGCGCGCCGGTCTGAGCACGCTGCGGGCGGCACTGAAGGCGGACGTCGGTCACTCGGCGCTGGCCGAGGCCGAGCACGCTCGCGACGCCCTGCTGCCGGCGATGGCCGAGGTCCGGGCCGCCGCCGACGCCCTGGAGGAGATCGTGGCCGACGAGCTGTGGCCGCTCCCGACCTACCAGGAGATGCTCTTCATCCTCTGACGAACGACGCGCCGCCCGGTCGAGATCCGTCTCGCCCCGGGCGGTGTGCACACTCCTCGGACACGGCTGCCGGGCGCACCAGGGCCGGGCATAAGGTCAGGCGTGGTAACACGAGCAGAACTGCCGTAACACCGTCGAAACACTCGATACACGACGGAGAAACGGCGCACTCGTAGCCTGCCTGTGCCCGACCCCGATCAATGCCTCACCGAGGAGCAGCGGATGTTCAGCAAGCCGGAGGAAGTCCTGGCGTTCATCAAGAGCGAGGACGTCAAGTTCGTCGACGTCCGCTTCTGTGATCTGCCCGGCACCATGCAGCACTTCAACGTTCCCGCGCCGACGCTCGACGCCGCGTTCTTCACCGAGGGCCAGATGTTCGACGGATCCTCGATCCGCGGCTTCCAGGCCATCCACGAGTCCGACATGAAGCTCCTGCCGGACGTCACCTCCGCGTATCTGGACCCCTTCCGGGTCGAGAAGACGCTGAACATCAACATGCACATCGTCGACCCGTACACCGACGAGCCCTACAGCCGCGACCCCCGTCAGGTCGCCGCCAAGGCCGAGGCGTACCTGGCGTCGACCGGCATCGCCGACACCGCCTTCTTCGCCCCCGAGGCCGAGTTCTACATCTTCGACGACGTGCGCTTCAAGACGGCGCAGAACGAGTCGTTCTACAAGATCGACTCCTTCGAGGCGGCCTGGAACTCCGGCCGCGAGGAGGAAGGTGGCAACCTCGGCCACAAGATCCCCTACAAGGGTGGCTACTTCCCCGTCCCGCCGGTCGACGGCTTCGCGGACATCCGCGACCAGATCAGCCTCCAGCTGGACGCCCTCGGCCTCGGTGTCGAGCGCGCGCACCACGAGGTCGGCACGGCCGGCCAGCAGGAGATCAACTACCGCTTCGACAAGCTGTCGATCTCCGGCGACAAGGTCATGCTCTTCAAGTACGTCGTGAAGAACGTGGCGCACAACAACGGCAAGTCGGCGACCTTCATGCCGAAGCCGCTGTTCGGTGACAACGGCTCGGGCATGCACGTGCACCAGTCCCTGTGGAAGGACGGCGAGCCGCTGTTCTTCGACGAGAAGGGCTACGGCGGCCTGTCCGACCTCGCCCGCTGGTACATCGGCGGCCTGCTCAAGCACGCCCCGTCGCTGCTCGCCTTCACCAACCCGACGGTGAACTCCTACCACCGCCTGGTCCCCGGCTTCGAGGCGCCCGTCAACCTCGTCTACTCGGCCCGCAACCGCTCCGCGTGCATCCGCATCCCGGTCACCGGTTCGAACCCGAAGGCCAAGCGCATCGAGTTCCGCGTGCCGGACCCGTCGGCGAACCCGTACCTCGCCTTCGCGGCCATGCTCATGGCCGGCATCGACGGCATCCAGAACCGCATCGAGCCGCCCGAGCCGGTCGACAAGGACCTCTACGAGCTGCCCCCCGAGGAGCACGCCCTCATCCAGCAGGTCCCGGGCTCGCTCGGCGAGGTGCTCGACAGCCTCGAGGCCGACCACGACTTCCTCACGGCCGGCAACGTCTTCACGCCCGACCTGATCTCGACGTGGATCGACTACAAGCGCAACGCCGAGGTGGACCCGATCCGCCTGCGCCCGCACCCGCACGAGTTCGAGCTCTACTACGACGTCTGACCGTCACGCCTCACGGCTGCTCCCGTGAGGTGCGACCCGCTGTGACCACGACACCCCCGTTGCCCTTGTGGCGGCGGGGGTGTCGTTGTCAGGGCTGGAGCGCGAGGCGTCGGCACCGACTGCCGCGCGCTGACAAAACCGGAGAAATTCCCCAGTGACAGATGTGACCCGTATCACATAACCTCGGACTATCCACATCACCCGTCCGGGGGAGTCGCTGTGTCGTTGTGGGACGAGTTGCCCGGGTCGGCCGGCAGTGGTGGTGCCCTCGACACGGTCGAGTCGGTGCTCAAGTCCGTTCCCGGAGTGCAGCAGACCGACCTCACCGACGACGACGGCACCTGGCACATCTACACCGACAGCGCCAACGTCTCCCAGCTCGGGCTCGGCGGTGCCGGCACCGCCATCGAGTTCCGCGACCCGAACGTCACGCTGACCGTCGGGCGGCACGTCGGGGACGACGGCTGGCGGATCGACCTCAAGGCACCGGTGGTCGCGATCGCGCTGCCGTTCCTCACGCCGGCCCGCTACGACGTCGCGAACGCGCTGCTGGTGCCGGACACCTCGCAGCGTGGCGTGTTCCTGGTGGTCGGCGGGCTGACCGTGCGCCTGCAGCAGCTCGAGGGCCAGGACGTGCAGTTCTCGCTGGTCAGCGCGTCGACGTCCGGCAACCCGACGGACAAGATCTACGACCTGATCCGGATGGAGCCCGGCTACGCGATCGTCGGGCCCGGCAATGCGGTCGGATTCGGGTTCCGGGGCGCCGTGCTGGACCTGTCCGACAAGGCCGGTCCGCCGAACCTGCCGGCGGGTGCGCGCACGATGCCGAACAGCTGGCAGGGGTTCTTCCTGCCGGAGATCCGGCTGTTCGTGCAGCCGAACGGGCTGGACGGGCTGCATGTCACCGCCGCGGCGCGGGACCTGTACATCGGGGTCGGCGCGTCTGCCGGCGTCACCGGCATCTTCGAGGTCGAGGTCGTCAACGGGGCCTCGCTGTCCGTCGAGGCCTCCTTCCTCACCCCGACCGGACCCGTCGATCCCTGCCGCCGACGGCTCGGCGACGGTCCCGGCGAGCTCGACGCTGATCGTCTCCACGCACGGCGGATCGGGCTCGAACACGATCACGATCACGCCGGACAACGCCTCCCCGGTCGTCGGGGACCGCGCGGCGATCACGACGGGCGCCGGCGGCACGTCGATCACCGTGACCGTGCACGACGCTACGGCGGGTCTGGACAAGACCCTGACCCTGCACACCAGCCTCGCGGCCGGCGCGGTCATCTCCGGGTCGGGATCGGCGACGAGTCCTCGGTATCACCCCGAGCGACCCGTCGGCGCAGTGGCAGCTGCAGATCGACACCATCGACCCGGCGGTCGTCAAGCTCAACCGGGAGCCGCCGGCCGGCGCGACGATCGCGTGGACCTCGCCGACCCTCACCTTCGTCGGCCCGACGAACGGCCCGACGGTCACCGTGGACCTGGACCTGGCCAGTCTGACCGACGCCGCCCCGATCAACGGCGACCTCTCGGTGACGTTCTCCGGGGCCGCCGCCCAGGACAGCGACTGCTACTTCCTCGTCGACCACCCGAAGACCGGAGAGTTCAACCCCGCACCGGGCGCCGATCCGAGCGCACGCGAGCTGGCCTGGGCGCTCGGTCCGGACTCGACGCGCGACACGAAGTCCCCGTCGACGATCGGGCCTGGCCGCGTCCGGGACCTACCTCGCGGCGGCGCAGGCGCTGGCCGCGCGGATCCCGCACGGCACCCACATCGAGGTCGACGGGTACGCCTCCTACGAGACGACCACCGCCGACCAGTGGAACAAGGACCTCTCCGCCCGCCGCCGGAGCGCCGCGATCACGATCCTGAAGAACGCCGGCTTCACCGACGTCCAGGAGGGATCCGCCACCGGCGACGACACCGCGCAGGCGCACACCTGGCCCACGACGGCCACGGCCAACCCGCCCGGTGCCGCTCCGGCACAGGGCGACGGGTTCTGGTGGCTGGCCCGCGCCCGGGTGTCGGCCTTCGCACCGATCACCGTGGGCGGACACCTGCACGCCGAGGTCTCGCACTGGTCGAACGACACTCCCCCGGCCGAGAACACCCCGGCCCGGCAGCCACCGCCGTCCTGCTTCCGGCGCATCGGCGTGCGCGTCGAGCTGCTGCGGTCGACGTTCATCCGGGCCGAGGTCTGGGGCGAGCTCGACATCTCGTCGGCGGCAGGGCAGGTCAAGCCTGGCCTCGACCTTCCGCCCGGGGGCAACCCGGGCGACGGGATCGTCGACTTCCTGGCGCGGATGCGCATCACCGAGGACCGCCAGGCCTGGTCGGTCGAGGCCGAGGTCAAGTCGCACGCGGGCGACACGGACGGCCTCTACCAGCGCAAGCGCGGCGACGGCATCCCCGACCCGGTGATCGACGGCGTCGGCGCGATGGCGGTGATCGCGCCGCTGACGGCGGCGGTGAGCTCGCTGTCGCCGGCCGCCGGCGCGGCGGTCGCGCTGGTGGGCGCCGGGCTCGGCGCGTCCGGCACGGTGATGCAGACCCAGGCGATCACCCTCTACGGGGTCGACGTGCTGGTCAGCCACGGGATCGTGGGCGCGTCCGGCGAGGTCGGGGACCCGTCTGCCGGCGACCGCGTCAGCGTGCTGTTCGACGTCGAGACCCAGTTCATGGTCGACGTCAAGATCATCCGCACGACGAAGCCGGTCAAGGCCCGCTACAAGGCGATCGGGATGGCCGCGACCTGGGGTGCCGCTGGCGCACCGTTCACCCCGACGTTCGTCTTCGATCCCGACAAGGGCTACACGATCGACGCCCCCGACGGGTCGATCGCGGCCGTGTCCCCGCTGGACGAGATCCTGCGGGTGTTCGGGTTCAAGGTCTCCCACGACAACCCGATGTTCATCGAGATCCAGTTCGGGATCGGCCTGGAGATCGGCATCATCACGATCGACACCGCGACGGTGCGGGCCACCTTCAACGGCGGCGGCGGCGCCCCGGACATCTCGATCTCCCGGCTGCGCGCCACGATCGACGTGCCCGGCACGCTGCACGGCACGGGCGAGGTGTCGATCTCGGAGAACCTGATCGGCGGCGCGTTCGACATCACCGTCACCCCGGTCTCCGTCCGGATCGCCGCGTCGCTGTTCATCGCGAAGGGTCCCGACGGCAACGTCGGCGTGCTGTTCGGCGGGCTGGTGGAGCTGCCCGTGCCGATCGTGCTGGGCAGCTCCGGCCTCGGCATCTACGGGTTCCTCGGCGGGATGGGCGTCAACTTCGAGCGGGTCATGCCGGACACCGCGCTGCCGGCGCTCGACTGGGCCAAGCAGCACCTGGCGAACAACACGCTGTTCAACGCCCCGGACGCCTGGCAGTACTCGGCGGGCCACTACGGCTTCGCCGCCGGGCTGGTGCTGGGCACCGTCGACGGCGGTTTCACCCTGAACATGAAGGGCGTGCTGATCATCGAGGTCCCCGGACCCCGGATCGGCCTGATCATGCTGGCCAACATCCTGTCCCCCGGCCTGCCGGGGGTGACCGGAGACACCAGCGCGACGATCCTCGCCGTCATCGACCTCGACTTCGGCCGCGGCACGATCCTGATCGCGCTGCGGGTCGACTACGACATCTCCGGCCTGATCACCTTCCACGTCCCGGTGACCGCGTTCTTCGACACCAAGGTCGACCCGTCGCACTGGTACGTCGAGCTGGGCAGCTACGAGGACCCGGTGACCGTCAAGGTGCTCGGGGTCTTCGACGCGACCGGCTACCTCGGCGTCTACGGCAACGGGAAGACCCTGCCGACCGACCCGGTGCTCCAGTCGACGGGCCTGACCTTCGCCGTCGGCTTCCACGTCTCCGCGGTGCTGATGGGGTTCAAGCCGTCCGGGCTGTACCTGGAGGCGTCGGGCGGGTTCGACGCGCTGCTCGCCCCCGACCCGATGTACCTGGGCGGGATCTTCGAGATCGGCGGCGAGCTCCGGCTGTTCATCATCTCGATCTCGGCGTGGGCCAAGCTCGTGGTGATCTACCGCGACCCGGGTGCCCGGCTGTACGTGCACGGCGAGGCGCACGGCAAGGTCGACTTCTTCTTCTTCAGCGTCGAGGGCTCGGTCGAGCTGACCATCGGCAGCCCGCCCGCCAACGACCCCGGCGAGCCGCCGCCGCTGGTCAGCGGGGTGTCGCTGATCGCGCGGTCGACGCAGGTGACCATCGAGGGTTCGGCCTCGTCCGGCCCGGTCGACGGGTCGCTGGGCAAGGCCGCACCGGGCGGCGTCGGCACCGTGCCGGTCGTGCCGATCGACGTGGTGCCGCTGGTCGAGTTCGCGGTGGCGCCCAAGGCCGACGCCGCCACGATCGTCGGCGGCGTGCTCGGACCGTGGACCACGCAGCCGTACAACCCGTGGATCCAGGTCGGCGGGCACTGGTGGCGCTACGACGTCGCCGCGGTGCGTCTGACCGGGGGCGCCCTGCTGCCGCCCACGTCGCCGGCGCCGGCCGCCTGGTGGGTGCACGGCGCCGAGGGCAACGGTCGCAAGGTCGGCCTCGGCCTGCTCACCTGGGTGCCGGTCGCCCAGCCGGCGGCCGTGCCGTACGGCGAGAACCTGGTCGACCACGTCACGCACATCTGGGGGCAGGTCTGCTCCGCGCCGGCAGGACCGACGCCGCAGCTGTGGACGTTCGACGGCGAGCCGACCGGACCGGATCCGACGGGATGGTTCCTCACGGGGCTGCCGTGGCCGGATGCGCCGGGGGCCACGCGTTCCACCCCGGTGCGTACCGGGCTGCGCGTCGGCGAGGCGTGGCGGGTTGCCGCGTCGATCGACCCGCTCCAGGGCACCGCACCTGCGGTCGTCGTGGGCGGGGTCGTGCCCTGCTTCGACGGACGGAAGTCCGACCCCGCCGACATCGGGCAGAGCTGGTCGAGCGCGGGCGCGCACGAACCGACCGGGCCGCGCGGACTGGCCCTGCTCGATGCCGCCGCAGAGGCGGCCGGACTGTACGACGCCGGCGCACTGCTGCACACCGCCACCTGGCGGTCCCGGCGGGGTCAGGTGACCACCGGCTGCCGGGGAGAGATCCTGCGCAGCCCCGCTCTCGACTCCGACGAGCCCGCACCCCTCGCCGACGACGAGACCCGCAAGCTCGTCGAGACCGCGTGGGGAGCGACCGGCTTCAAGCCCGACGAGCTGGCCGACGCCGTCTGGTGCGAACCGCAGGACGACGACGACGGGTTCACCGACGTCGGCGTGCTGCTGCTGGTCGATCGCCGGTCCGTCGAGGGCGGTCTGTTCGTCGTCGGCCGGGCCGCCGACGGCAGCGAGGTGCGCAGCCACCAGGTGCGCGGCACCGACCTGCTCTCCGCACAGAACCGTCCGTCCGACCAGTGGTTCGACCCGGGCGGCCCGTGGGCCGACCCCGTGTCTCGCGCGCCGGTCACCTGGCCACCCGGATCGGCGCCGAGGACGGGCTGGTGCTGGTCTGGGTCTACCTGAAGGGGATGGCCCCGTCGGCCCGGCGGATCGTCATCGGGTACGACCGCGCCCAGGCCAAGAAGCAGCCGCCCCAGCCGTTCTACGTGGTCGGGGTGGAGTCGGTGCTGGAGTCCGAGGCGCGCCGCTACGCCTGGGACCTCACCGTCAAGTCGTCGGACCAGACGGCCGTCTCCACGGCGCTGGCCGCGGCGGGGACCGAACCGCTGCTCACACCGGACAGCACGTACCGCGTCGAGATCGACTGGACGGCGACCGCGATCGCGGTCAGCGGCGACCAGTACAGCCCGCCCGCCGGCCAACCCCCGGCGGCGACGCTGACCGCGGCGACCGTCGGCGGGTCGCAGGACCGCACGCAGTCGTTCACGTTCCGCACCGGCGCCGTGCCGACGCCGCCGTCGCAGACCGACGACCTCACGCCGTGGGTGCTGGCCACCGAGCCGGACCGCGGCGAGGACGGCCTGTTCACGCACGCCGGGATCACCGTGACGTTCTCCAGCCAGCGGGTGACCGCGCTCTACGCCGCCTACGGCAAGGAGCTGTTCGTCCAGGTCAGAGCGGCCTCGGGACACCACCCGCGGCTCGCCGACCAACCCGACGCGGTCAACCCGCAGGTCACCGTCGATCCGGCTCGCCCTACCTCGGCACCGACCAGGTCTACGCGGTGCAGCAGGCCTGGCGCGAGGCGCTCGGCGAGGTCGTCACCGGGCAGCCGTGCATCGACCAGGACAACATCGACCCGCACGACGAGGCGCCCTACTTCATGCCCTACGTGTTCGACCCGCTCACCGAGTACCTGCTCGACGTGCACGCCCGCCCGACCGGCACCACCGGCGACGGCGAGATCGTGTTCCGGGTGCCGTTCACCACCGGGCGCTTCACCGAGCTCACCGACCTCGCCCGCTACGTCTCCCCCGCACCGATCCAGCACCGCGGGGTGCTGACGCCCGGCGCGCTGGCGACTCTGGTCGGGGACGTCACCGGCGCCGCGCTGGACCAGGCGTTCGAAGACGCCGGGCTCGGGGCGCCCCAGGTGCCGGCGTTCCCGCTGGTCCAGGTGCTCTGGACGACCGGCGCGACGCCGCAGCCGGTCGCGGTGATCGTCGAGTCGAACGAGCGTCTCGTGCGCACCCGGGTAGGCCCGAAGAAGGTGGTCTCCTCCACCACCGACCCCGACCCGGTGCACCACTACTGGGCGCGCGTGCCGTACCGGTGGCTGAGCGTCGTGCGGTCCGCCGGTGCCGGGGCCGCCGTCGATCGCGTCGCTGTCGGCCCTGGCGGCACCCGGGTCGTGGTCTTCCTGGGCGCGAACCAGCGCGGGACGACGCTGAAGCTCGACCTGCAGGTGACGAAGGTGGACGGGACGCCGGGCGCGTCGGCGCCCACGCTGTCGGTGCTGCTCGCGCGGGCGCCGTGGGAGGAGGAGGCCTGATGGCTCGCATCGCGAATCCCTCGGTGTTCCGTGCCGAGGCGGTGAACATCGACTGGAACGCGGTCGCGAAGGCCCAGCGGGAGGCCGGCGGCCACATCGGCGACGCGCCGCCGCGCACCCGGGTCAGCTGGGCGTGCCACGGCTCGCTCGGCGTGCCGCACGGTGTGTTCACGGTCTGGTACCGGTTTCCGAAGGCGGTCAAGCTCGCCCGGTCGCGCACCCCCGCCCAGAGCTACGGCTCGCAGTCGCTGCTGACCTGGACCGGCACCGCCGGCCGGGTCATCGTGCAGGGCACGGTGTCCGATCCGGGCCGGCCCGTCACGGTCAAGCTGTGCTGGGGCGCCCCCACGCCCGAGTCCGTGGTCGCCGCGACCAGCCGGACCGGCAACGGCGCCATCTCGATCGACCTGCGGACGTCCGGTGCGACCTGCGCGCTGGTCGACAACCTCACCTCGCCGGTGGTGTCCGTGCAGCCTCTGGCGGACATCGTCAACGCCGCCGACTGGACGCCGTACGAGCTGGTCGGCCTGCCCATCGACAGTCGGCTCGGCGACTACGACGGCGACAAGCAGGGCATGCTCACCGCGCTGACCGACCCGACGAGCGCCGCTCTGGACCGTTTGTCCCGCGGGGCCCCGCCGTTCGGCTGGTACCCGGTGCTCCCGTCGGGGGTCACCGCCCCGGACTGGCTGACGCCCGACCTCCCCCGGATGATCGCCGTGCTGCAGGGCGAGCTGCTCCCGAAGCTGGACGACCTCTACCAGCCGGGGCAGCCCGAGCACGACCAACGCTCGATCACCCGTCCGACGGTCGTGCCCGGACCGGGCCAGACGACGGTCGGCGTCGGGCCGACGACCCAGATCGACGCCGCACCCTGGCCGATGCTCGCGATCCCGTCGCAGACCGACGCCTACCTCAACCTCGCGCTGGGCTTCGGCACGGCGTACCCACCGATGGCGTCCGACGTCGTCGTCGCCCAAGGCCCACGCCCCGAGTTCATGGTGACCGCCACCTACTCTCGCCGGACCGGCGATCGAACTGTTCGGACAGACCATCGGCGTCGGGCCCGACGGGGAGTACGCCGCCTACGCGCCGCCGGTGCAGCACGGCGTGACGGCGTCCCCGCTCGGCCTCACCGCGGCCCGGTACGCGCTGAACGCTCCGGCCGGCATCGACCAGCCGTGGCAGGAGAACGTCCGGCTGTCCTGGCCGCGCCCGACCGTCGGCGCGGGCTGGGGTCGCGTCACCGCGCAGGCGTACTGCCGCTACCAGGCGGGCGCCGCCGATGCCGAACCCGGATGCGAGAAGAACACCGACTGGGGCGGCTGGCGGATCGGGTCGGTGCCGGCCGCCGACTCCGCGGGCCGCACCTCGGTGATCGACCCCTACGCCGACATCCCGCTCGGGTCCGGCGGTCGTCACCTCGGATACGGCGTCGCGCACGACGACATCTACGGCGTCTGGTCGCCGTGGGTGGAGACGGCCCTGAACACGACCGAACCGGGCGCGACCCTGCCGATCCTCGCCAACCCCGCACTGACCGCCCGCTACACGGGATCGGCGTCGGCCTGCCCCGCGCACCTGCGCGTGGAGACGATGCTCGAGTGGGCGCAGCGCACCACCACCGGTGTCGAGCTGACCGCGGTGCTCTACCCGATGGTCGGCCCGTACTCGCCACCGCCGCCGGGCGTCGGGCCGGGCGTCGCCCCGGCGGGCTGCCACACCGCGTCCTGGTCGTACTCGTTCGCGGGAGACGTCCCGACCGGTGCAGGCTGCAGCGTCACCCCGCTCGACCAGGACGGCTACGACGCGACCCGGACGGTCCCACCGATGCCGATCACGCCGGGACCCGGTCAGGGCGACCCGCGCCGCTTCCGCACGGACCTCGATCTGGCGCCGCTGGACTTCACCGGCACCGGACGCTGGGGCGTAGTGGTCTGGGCGCGCCGGGCGACCGCAGTCGGACCCTCGCCGACCGGCTGGGTGGCGTCCGACCCGAACCGCTGGGTGATCGCGACCGCCGGTTCGCCGGTGCCCGTCGTGCCGCAGGTCATCATCCTGCCCGGCGTCCCCCTCGGTTCGATGCCCGACGCCGCCGGGTCCAGCCACGTCCGGATCGCCTGGGGCGCGCCGCCGAACGCGCCGGTGAAGAACTGGGTCATCTGGGGCACGAGCGAGCAGAACCTGCGCGACACCCTCGGGCTGGGCGCCCCGGCGAACCCGATCCCGGGCGCCCGGCTGCTCGAGCTGCGCGGGGTGCTGGCTGCCCGCGGCGGCGATGCGCAGCGTGCGTTCCGCCGGGTGCTCGAGGTTCCGGAGAACCCCGGCTCGCCCCGTGCGGCCGACGTCCCGCTCGCGCGCGGCGCGGCCGACCTGCAGCTGTTCGTCGTCACCTCGACCACCCCGACGGGCACGGACTCACCGTTCCCGACGTCCGGCCTCGACACCCAGACCCAGGTCTTCATGGCGCCGCGCGTGGTGAGCCCGGCGCCGCCGCTCGTCCGCACCGCGATCACCGAGACCGGGGTGGAGGTCGACCTGGAGGTTGCCTCGAACGTGCCGGTCGGCGGGTTCCGGCTGTACCGGACCCGGGTGTTCGACGCGGCCAGGCGCGCCGACTCGATGGGCGCGCCGACGATCGTGCCGGCGGTAGCCGTGCTCGACGGCGGCCTGCCGAAGCACGACGTCCGGTCCGGGGCTCCGCTGTACGCCGCCTCGATGACCCTGGCGACCAGCACCGGGTGGCAGCCGTCGTACCTGCGCGCGGTCGCGGTGCCGGACACCTCCGGGGTCCCGGAGCAGGCGATCCGCGGGCTCCTCTCCGCGGAGTCGGACATCGTGACCGTCGCGACGCCCCCGGCAGACGGGCCGGACCTCGCCCCGCTCGTGGTCTCCGACGGGACGCCGGACCACCTCGTCCTGGTCGCCCGGACATCGACCGCCGCACCGGACGACACCGCCTGGGGTGCGCACCGGGTCGCCGGAGCGGGTGCGACCACCTCGGACGCCGACCTTGCCGCGCTGACGACCGTCGCGCTCGCCGACGTCGTGACGCTCGGCGACGGCACCCCCGCACCGGCGACCCTGCCGACGCCCGGCCAGGCCTTCCTGGTCCGCGGTCCGCGCTCGGCCGGCCGAACACCGCTAGCGGTCTGGTTCGCCCGGGCCGACGCGACCGTCGACGCCGACGTCGGGCTGCGGCTGGTCGATCCCTTGGGCCGCGCGACCGTGCAACGGGCCACGGCGCCCGGCGTGCCGTTGCTGCCGCCGCCGACCCTGACGCTGATGGGCGTCTCGCACCCGACGCCCACGACGACCCGGGTGACCGTGACGACCTCGGCGTCGACCTCCGACGTGCCGCCGGCGACGTTGTCGGCGACGGCACAGCCCCGGTTGATCCGAGGTCCGCGCCTGCGGATCTACCGCGGTTCGGCGGCGCTGCCCGACATCCCGGCGACGAGTGCGGCGGTCGCCCAGCCTGGGGTGATCGGGTTCGGCTGGCGCCTGCTGCGGGGCCCGATCGTCATGCGACGGATCCGCGCCTGGGACGTGCTGATCCCGGCCGGCGCGCCGCTGACCGTCAGAGTCACGATCACCGCCGGCGACGGCCAGTCCGCCTCGATCTCGACCACCGTCTGACGCCGGGCGCACCGATCGGCGGCGTCGGCGTCGGCTCACAGCGCCGCGCGCGGCCGTAGACGTAGCGACCCGGTCACCCCCCTGCGGTGGCCGGGTCGCCGTGCTCAGGCCAGGCGCGCACAGGCTCATTCCATGCACATCGTCTGCGGTCTACACAGGTGTGGGTGCGGCAACGCGTGCACGAGGCCGATCGAACCAGTTGTCGGGGTAGGGGGCGGCGAGGCCTGGCGCGAGCTCAGGCCGCACGAGCTGAGCCCGGCGGCGAGCACGATGGCGACGAGGAAGCTGGAGCCCTTCTTCATGATGTCCTCCGGAGATGGTCGGCGCCGCGAAGCTGCGGTGCTCCGACCGTTCTCTCTCAACCCGGTATCACGCGGCCCATGCCGCGGTATCACGCGGGTATCGCGGGCGTTGACCTGGCTGACCCCAAGGCGGACAGTCGAACTGTGGGCATCCAGGTGCTCGGCCCTCTCACCATCGGTGGCTCCGCCGGCCACGGACTGCGCGACCGTGTCGTGCTGGAGGTCCTGGTGGTCCGCGCCAACGAGACGGTGGACACGGAGGTCTTGGCCGACGCGGTGTGGGCGCAGGCTCCTCCGGTCAGCTGGGCAAAGGTCTTGCAAGGGTGCATCAGCCGACTCCGCCGATGTCTAGGCCCGGGGGCCATCGAGACCACGTCGTACGGTGGGTACGTCCTGCGCGTCCACGACGACCAGATCGACAGCCATCGGTTCGAGCGTTTGGTGGCACGGGCCCGGGACCACCTCGCCGACGACGAACCCGACCGAGCCTCCTACGTGTTGGACGAGGCACTGTCGCTGTGGCGCGGCAGGGCGTTCGCTGACCTCGATGAGTGGGAGCCCGGCCGCACCGAGGCAGAACGGCTCGACGGCGTGCGCATGGACGCGCAGGAGCTCCGGATCGAGGCCGAGATCGCCGCTGGCCGCGGGAGGTCGCGGCTCGAGGATGCGCGGGCGCTCGTCCGGGAGGCACCGTTCCGCGAACGCCGGTGGGCGCTGTTCGCGCGCGGTCTCTACCAGTCGGGTCGGCAGGGCGAGGCGCTCGACGTGCTCGGCCAGGCGAAACGGATGCTGCGCGACGAGCTCGGCCTCGATCCCGGGACGGAGCTGCTCGCCCTCGAGGAGGCCATCCTCCGCCAGGACCCCGAGCTCGAGCACGCGGAGTTCCTGACGACCCAGCTAGCCTGCCCCTACCGAGGGCTGCTTCCCTACGAGAGCGAGGACGCCGAGACGTTCTTCGGGCGCGAGGCCGACGTGGAGGCCTGCCTGGCTCGCCTGCGCACGCACGGGGTCCTGGCCGTCGTCGGGCCCTCGGGGACCGGCAAGTCCTCGCTGGTGCGGGCCGGTGTCGTCGCCGGCCTGCGGGGCGACGGGACGGACGTCCTGGTGACGACGCCCGGGAGCCGGCCGCTGGACTCGCTGGCGGCTCTGCCGTCGCGCGCGCCGTTCCCGGTGGTCGTGGTCGACCAGGCCGAGGAGGCCGTCACCCTGTGCAGCGACCCGGCCGAACGGACTGCCTACCTCGACATCCTCGAGGCGTACGAGGGGCCGGTGGTGCTCGCACTACGCGCGGACCGGCTGGGCGAGCTGTCCACCCATCCCGGCTTCGCTCGGCTCGTCGAGCGCGGGCTCTACCTGCTCTCCTCGATGAGCGAGGACAACCTACGCGCCGCGATCGGGGGGCCGGCCCGACAGGCGGGGCTCCGCATCCAGCCCGGACTCGCGGACCTCCTCGTCCGGGAGGTGCAGGGCGAGCCGGGCGCGTTGCCGATGCTGTCGCACGTGCTGCGCCAGACGTGGGAGAGGCGAGAGGGTCCGACGCTGACGGTCGAGGGCTACCGTGCCACCGGCGGGATCCGGGATGCCGTCGCGCAGTCGGCCGAGGATCTGTACACGCGGTTCGACGCTCGACAGCAGGAGCAGGTCCGCGCCCTCCTGCTCCGCCTGGTCGCGCCGGGTGACGACGGCATCGCCACGCGCTCTCGGGTGCCCCGCGCGACCCTCGCGCTCGATCCCGCGCATGAGCAGCTCATCGACGCCCTCGCCGCGGCCCGGCTGGTCAGCAGCGACGCCGGCGACGTCCAGATCGCCCACGAGGCACTCGCGCGTGAGTGGCCTCGGCTGCGCGGTTGGCTGGAGGAGGACGTCGAGGGCCAGCGCATCTTTCGCCACCTCGCCGCGTCTGCGCCGGCGTGGGACGCGATGGGCCGGCCGGTCAGCGAGCTGTATCGCGGGGTGCGGCTGGTCGGTGCCACCGAGTGGGCGGACCGCCACGAGGGTGACCTCACCGGGACCGAGCGGGCGTTTCTCGACGCCTCTCGTTCCGACGCCGACCGCGAGCTCCGCTCGAAGGCCCGTGCCAACCGTCGACTGCGGCTCACGCTCGGCGGAGTCGGCGTCCTCCTGGTCGTCGCGCTGGGCGCCGGCGTCGTCGCGGCGGACGCGGCCCAACGAGCGCGGGCCGCAGGGGTCGTCGCCGACTCGCGCCGGCTGTCCGCCCAGGCACTCACGACGGTCGAACCGGACCTCGCCGTCCTGCTCGGGCTGCAGGCCGTGCGGATCGACGACTCGAACGAGTCCCGGTCGGCGCTGAATGACGTCCTCGAGCAGACCGGCCAGCTCGTCGCGGTCGCCCGCGGGTCCGGCTTCGAGTACCTCGACGTCAGCCCGGACGGCAGCAGCGTCGCGGTGACGAGCGCGTCCGGAGCGGACGTCCAGGGGCAGACGACGTACGACGCGCAGAGCCTCGTCGAGACTGGTCGCAGGGCCGATATGCGGACCCTCTCGCTCGCCTACAGCCCGGATGGTGCACGTCTGGCAGTCGCCGTGTCCGGCTACGACCCCGTGAACAGCAGCATCAACAACCCCGACCCGAACCCCGTCCGCCTGCTCGACGCGCACTCGCTGGCCGAGGTCGGTACCTTCGGGGGCTTTGTCGACGGCGCGTTCGTCGTGCGGGACGGACTGGACTTCAGCGCCGACGGCTCTCGGCTGGTCGCGGTCGCCTGGCGCGCCGGCCACCCGTTCGAGGCGATGGTCTGGGACACCGACCACCCTGCCGAGCCTGTGTTGCGCGTCCGGGTGCCCGAGATCTACGCCCGGGTCCAGCTGAGCCCTGACGGGAAGACTCTCTTCGTCGCCCAGAGATCGGGTGAGGACCGCCTCCGCGCCATCGACGTCGACACCGGCACGGTACTACTGGCGGACACCCCGGAGTTCCGCGCCGAACGTGAGGGCATCATCGCGCTCAGCCCCGACGGCTCGACCCTGGCACGCTCGGACGTGGACGGGATCGTGGTGCTCGACGCAGGGACGTTCGAGCGACGGTTCACGCTCGCGGCCGAGTCACAAGGGGTCAGCGCGCTCGCTTTCGGCCCGGACGGCACGCGCCTCGCCGCCGGCTATGCCGACGGGACGATCATCGTGTGGGACCTGCCGACGCGCGGCCAGCTGCGCACCTTGCACGGTCACGCGCAAGAAGTGACCGATGTGGCGTTCAACCCGGACGGCAACACCCTCTACTCCGTCGCTCCCGACAAGCTGCTTCTCGCGTGGGACGTCGCCGGATCGCGCGGTTACCCGGGCTGGAAGTCGTTCACGCAACAGCCCGTCGGTTTCGACCTGGCGCGCGCCATCCCGTCGCCCGACGGGAGCACGGTTCTGTACCAGTCCTACGGCCGCACGCTCGACCACCAGACCTTCGAGTTCCGCGACCTGACGACAGGAGACCTGACCCCGATCCAGGACGTGGGCCGCGTCCATCAGTACGTGTGGAGCCCGGACTCTCGCGTCCTGCTGAGCGCCGGGGGCTCTGCGGACGACTCGTCGCTCTGGCTGCAGACCTGGGACCCGACGACCGGAGACCTCTCCTCACGCAACGACCACACTGTCGTGAAGTGGCTCACCTACACGAGCGACGGCAGCTCGATCTGGGGCGTGTCACCCGACGGCCGCCTCTGGCAGGTCGACCCGGAGACGCTCGAGACGTACGGCGCGCCCATCGTCCTTCCCCCGCTGGTTGCCGAGGACTGGGACGTCCCCATGATCAGTCCGGACGGCCGCACCTTGGTGCAACGCCGCTGGGCCACGTCGCCCGTCGTGGTCGTCGACCTGGCCACCCGAGCGGCGCGGGACATCGACTTCGACACCTACCCGTTCACCTATGCCTTCTCGCCGGACAGCACCGCGCTGGCGGTCTTCTACGGCGGCGGCTCCTGGGGAATCGTCGACGTCGCCGCCCTTCGAAGACGGGCAGCTGACCTATCGGCGTCCGGTGCGACGTTCACGAGCAACGTCGCCTGGGAGATGACCTACAGCGGCACGCAGATCGTCACCACGGGCACGGAGCCGTCGACCTCTGGGACGCGACGACCCTGGACCACGAGAGCAGCCTCGACGTCGGCGGCCGCGACGACGTCGCCACCGCCGTCCGATGACCGACGGCACACGATCCTCGTCGCCCACCCCCAGGGTCAGGTGCTCACCTGGGACACCCGGTCCCAGCACATCCTCGACGCCGCCTGCCAGCTCGCCGGACGCAACCTAAGCGCGGCGGAGTGGGACAGTACGGCGAGGGGCGACCGTACGAGCCGGTCTGCCCGGGTTGAGCCCCGGTCCACCCCTGCACGTGGCACGTCGTGGCCCGTGTGACGGCGCTCACCATTGAATCTGCACGTCAGCGCACCAAACGTGCACGCGACCCCCTCGCGAACGCCGGACAGGGAACGCACAGGATTCTTACGGTGACGGCATGACCGATGCGAGCGAGCCCGGCAACGTCCCGAACCCCTGGCGCACGGGTGTCCCAGGCAGCCGGGCGGTCTACGTCCCGCCGACGGAACCCGGCCGGCTCGCCCGAACGCTCACCGCGTTCTGGCACGCCCTCGAGCGTCCGATCACGCACCGGACTCTCGCCACGTGCCTCGCCGTCGGGGTGCTCAGCGCCGTTGCCCTCGTCGGGCACCAGCCCGGGCTCGGGGCCGCTCTCGCTGGGCTCCTGGTCTGGGCCGCGGCGGCACCCGCGCTGTGGCGACGCCGGTCGGTCACCGACCTGGTCACGGCCGCACTGTCGATCGCGCTGCTGTCCGTGGTCGCGCTCCGCGCCGCCGGCTGGGTGGTCGGTCTGTGCGCCGTCGTCGCCGCATGGGCCGCCGCGTGCGCGGTCACCGGCGCACGATCGGCGCCCGCGCTTCCTGCTGGCGCCGACCTCGTGGCTCGCCGGCGCGGTGCGGGCGGTGCCGTGGGTCGGCGCGGGCGTGCGGGACGTGACCGGAACCCGGCGGCGACAGGTGCTGGTCGCCGTGCGCAGCATCGCGATCACGGCGGCCCTGCTGCTCGTGTTCGGCCTGCTGTTCACCAGCGCCGACGCCGTGTTTGCAAGCTACGTGCCGACCTTCGACATCGGCTGGCTGCCGGCCCAGGTCGTCGTGGGCGCCCTGGTCGCGCTCGTGGCCGCGACGATGGCGCACCTCGCCCTCGCGCCGCCGCCCTGGTCCGCGGTGCGCCTCCCGGCGGCACGCGCGGCGAAGCGTGCCGAGTGGCTCCTGCCGATCGTGGCGCTCGATGTCCTCGTGGTCGCGTTCGTCCTCGTGCAGGTGGACACGCTCGTCGGCGGGCAGCTGGGCGGTCGGACCTACGCGCAGTACGCGCGGCAGGGGTTCTGGCAGCTCGTCGTCGCGACCGCCCTGACCTTGGTGGTCGTGGCCGTCGCCGCGCGACGCGCACCGGACCGGACGACGGCTCGCGTCGCGCTCGGCGTGCTCTGCGTGGGGACGCTCGGCGTGGTCGCCTCGGCCCTGCGCCGGATGGACCTCTACGTCGACTCGTACGGACTGACCCGGCTCCGCCTGCTCGTCGGGGTCGCCGAGGTCGTGCTCGGGCTGATCGTCGTGCTCGTGCTCGCCGCCGGGGTGCGCTGGAACGCGCGGTGGCTCCCGGCCGTCGTCGTCCAGGTCGTCGCCGTCGCGATGCTCGCGCTCGCGCTCGCCAACCCTGATGCCCAGATCGTGCGCTTCAACGCGGCCGCGGCCTCGACGACTCCCGTCGACGTCGCGTACCTGCAGGGACTGTCTGCCGACGCCGTCCCCGCGATCGACCAGCTCGACGAACCGTTGCGGTCCTGCGTCCTGAGCGAGGCCGACACCGCGCCCACGTGGGGCGGTCCGCTGGCGTGGAACCTCGGGCGCGCCCGCGCGGCCGACGTCGGCTCCACGGAGGTCGACGCCGGCTGCGCGGGCGTCACACGGTGGTCAGCGGCTCCGTGACGGTCTCGTCCCTCGCCGGACGGGACAGCAGGGTGGCGAGGCCGATGATCACGAGCGCGATGATCGCCACGGTCAGCACGTACGCCCCGGAGAGGCGGTCCGCCAGGACGAGGACGAGGACGGCGATGCCGATCACCACGACCCGGATCAGGGTGCGCTGCTCGTAGAGCCAGACCCCGAAGGCGCCGGTGCCGACACCGTGCCGGTCGCCGAGCCCGCGCACCCAGGCCGACCCCTTGCTCGACGTCTGGCGCACGCCCAGCGCCGCGGACGACCCACCGGCAAGGAACGCGATGATCGCCACGATGAGGCCGAGCACGAGGCCCACCCGCAGCTCGACGCGCAGCAGCGAGACGAACTGCTCGTAGATCGTGACCGCGACATCGGGACGCTGGACCGTCGGCGGCAAGGAGTTGGTGTAGAACCATCGACCGATCGCCAGACCGACCGCGAGGAGTGCCATCGCCGCGGCCAGGGACAGGCCCGCCACGACGAGGGCGCGCGACCTGCGCTGGGCCGCGAGGACGCCGCCGGCCAGGAGCAGGAGCGAGAGCCAGGGCAGCACCGCGCCGAGGACGTCGATCGCCCGGTACGCGTTCTGCAGGCGCACCAGGTCGGCGCTCGACGCGATCGGGAACGTGACCGTGACGGTCGGGATCTTGCCCGCCAGCGCGAACCCGGCGTCGACGAGCTGCTGCTTGACCTGCTCGATGATCGGCGTGATGTCCAGCACCAGCTGGCCGCTGTCGCTGATCTGCGCGAGCGCGTCCGGGTCACCCCGCAGCGTCGCGACGATCTGCTCGTGCGCGATGCGGTTGGCCTGCGTCCACGTCGCCGCGAACGCGTCGGACGTCACCGCCTTGTCCACCTGCTTGCGCACGAATCCGGTGATGGCGTCGGTGAGCGGTCCCTGCAGCGACTGGATCCCGGTGGACACGACCGGGGGCAGGTTGAGGTTGGCCAGCGCGTCCGTCGCCTGCGTCGTGAGTTCGTCGATGTTCAGGGCCGTCACCACGGCGGTGGTCACCCGGTTCGTGATCGCCGCCTGGACGCCCGGGTCGCTGGCGATGGGCGCCACCGTGTCGACGTACCGGTTGCCGTCGACGACGAGGCCGCGCGCCCAGCTGCCGACGACGGCGAGCGGTGCGAGCAAGGCACCCAGCAGGATCAGGACGATGGCCGCGGTGGTCCGACCCGGCTTGCGGCGGCGCGCGACGGCGACGGGTGCGGCCCGCAGGTTCGCGTTCTCCTCCTCCAGCACCTGCAGACGGGCCATGAGGTCCGCCGGGTCCTCGATGGGCGCGGACTCCTCGACGACGATCGGCACCGTGTCGTTCAGGCCGGCCGGCTCGCCGACGACGACCGGCTCGGTGTCGTTCAGGACAGCCGGTTCACTGACGACGACCGGCTCGGTGTCGTTCACGTCGACCGGCTCGACGCTCTCCTCGACGATGACCTCTTCGGGGATGTCCGCGGACTCCGGCGCGGCTCCGTGCTCTCGTCAGCCGCGACCTCGGCCGCGACGCTCGCCGAGGCCTCCTCGGGCTCCGCGTTCTCCCGCACGACCTCGGGCGTCTGCTCGACAGCCGTCACCGGCTCCACGACGGGCTCGGACACCTCGTCCACAGCAGCTGATTCCGTGGCCGGGACCTCGGCGGGGGGCTTCGGAGTGCGTGCCCGGGGGGGTCGCTTGGCGGCCGACGTGCTCCTCGGCTTTCGAGGAGTCGGACTGTTCTCGACCACGGGCCCTCCCGGCGGGTTGAACGCTGATGTCTCACGTGCGCGCTGACCCGTCGAGCATGACAGTTCCGCTGGTCAGAGCGCGACCATGTCCGACATGTCATGCGCGGATGTTCAGCCGTAGAAGATGCGCTCGACCACGGCGCGGGCCCGGCGAGCCGTGCGCAGGTAGTCCTGTTCGAGCTCGCTGCCCGAGCCGTCGGTGTACCCGACCACGTGCGCCAGTCCGGCCAGCGCCTGCCGGTCGTGCGGCAGGAGGTCGGCGTGCGCGCCGCCACGACCGGTCCAGAGCACGTTGCCGTCGCGGAGGCGCGACGCCAGCTGCCATGCGTCCGTGAGGATCCGCAGGTCGCGGCGTCGAGAAGCCCCGCCGCCGTCGCGGCATCCAGCGCCTCGAGCGTGCCGGTGGTGCGCAGGTCCGCGACCTCGTGCGCGTGCTGCAGCTGGAGGAGCTGGGCCGTCCACTCGACGTCCGAGATGCCCCCGCGGCCGAGCTTGAGGTGCCGTGTCGGCTCGACGCCCCGGGGAAGCCGCTCGGACTCGACGCGGGCCTTGATCCGGCGGATCTCACGCTCGACGGTCGGGTCGATGCCGCCCTTCGGGTACCGCAGCGGCGCGATGAGCTCGACGAACCGCTCCCCCAGGCTCGGGTCACCGGCCACCGGGCGCGCCCGGAGCAGCGCCTGGCTCTCCCACGGCGAGGACCAGCGGTCGTAGTACTCGGCGTACGACTCGAAGGACCGGACCAGCGGCCCGTTGCGGCCCTCGGGGCGCAGGTCCGCGTCGATCTCGAGCGTGGGCTCCGGCCCGACGGTGCCCAGCAGCTGCCGCACCGTCGTCGTGACCGAGAGCGCGAACTCCTGCGCCAGGACGTGCTCCGCGCCGGGCACCGGGTCGTGCACGAACAGGACGTCGGCGTCCGACGAGTAGCCCATCTCCCGGCCACCCCAACGCCCCATCGCGACCACGAGCATCCGGGTCGGGCTCTCGTCGAGACCCCGGTGCCGGCGCGCCTCGAACTCCGCGACGCGCAAGGCGCCCGACCAGCACGACGTCGGCCGCGACGCTCAGGCTCCGGGCCGCCCGGGTGCCCGTGACCGTCCCCGTCACGTCGGCCGCCGCGGTCCGGGCGAGCTCGCGCCGGCGCAGACCACGCAGGGCCGTGACCGCCTTCGTCGGGTCGTCCGAGCGCGTGAGGATCGCGTCGGCCTCGGCCGGTCAGGCGCTCGAAGGAGCGCGGCTGCAGGTCGGCGTCGTCGGCCAGCCACGTCACCGACTCGGGCGACCTGGTGAGGGCGTCGGCCACGTAGCGGCTGGTGGAGAGGACGCGGGCGAGCCGGCGCGCGGCCGTCCCGGAGTCTCGGAGCAGCTTGAGGTACCAGTGCGTGGTGCCGAGCTCGTCGGAGAGCCGGCGGAACGCCAGCAGCCCGCCGTCGGGGTCCGCACCGTCGGCGAACCAGCCGAGCATGACCGGCAGGAGCTGGCGCTGGATCGCCGCCCGCCGCGAGATGCCTTCGGTGAGCGCCGCGATGTGCCGCATGGCTCCGGCGGGATCGAGGTACCCGATCGCCGAGAGGCGGGCGCGGGCCTCGTCGGGAGACAGGCTCGCCTCCTCGGTGGACAGCTGCGCGGTCGCGGGCAGGAGCGGACGGTAGAACAGCTCCTCGTGCAGTCGTCGGACGTCGCGCTTGGCCGCCTTCCACCGTTCGAGCAACCCGTCGGCGCCCTCCGCGCGCATCCCGACCGACCGGGCCAGCCGGCGCAGGTCGGGCTCGGACGTCGGCATGAGGTGGGTGCGCCGCAGCCGGTGCAGCTGGATCCGGTGCTCGAGCGCGCGCATGAGCCGGTAGCAGACGGCCAGCTGCGCGGCGTGCGACCGGCCGACGTACCCGCCCGCGGCGAGCGCGGCGAGCGCGGTCAGCGTGCTGGGGCTCCGGATGGACTCGTCGGCCCGCCCGTGCACCAGCTGCAGCAGCTGCGACCGTGAACTCGACGTCCCGCAGCCCGCCGACGCCGAGCTTGATCTGCCGGTCCGCCTCCGCCGCCGGCACGTAGCTCTCGACCCGGCGTCGCATCGCCTGGGAGTCCTCGACGAAGTGCTCGCGGGTCACCGCTCCCCACACGAACGGCTGGGTCATCGCCTCGTACTCCTGGCCGAGCGCCCGGTCGCCGGCCAGGTGTCGCGCCTTGAGCAGCGCCTGGAACTCCCACGTCTTGGCCCAGCGCTCGTAGTACGCCTTGTGGCTGGCGATCGTGCGGACCAGCGGCCCGTTCTTGCCCTCGGGCCGCAGCGCGGCGTCGACCGGCCAGAGCGCGGGCTCGCTCGACGGCGTCGAGCACGCCCGGGCGAGCCCGGCGGCCAGGCGCGCGCCGGTGGCCAGCGCCTCGGCCTCGTCGACCCCGTCCACCGGTTCCGCGACGTAGATGACGTCGACGTCGCTGACGTAGTTGAGCTCGCGGCCTCCGCACTTGCCCATGCCGATGACGGCCAGCCGGACCCCGAGGCCGTGGTCGTCGAGATCGGCCCGCGCCACCGCGAGCGCCGCCTCGAGCGCGGCGGCGGCCAGGTCCGCGAGCGCCGCGGCGACGCCGGGAAGTCGGCTCAGCGGCTCGTTGCTGGTCAGGTCGGTGGCCGCGATCCGCAGGAGCCGGAAGCGGTAGGCCTTGCGCATCGCGTCGATCCCGGCCGACCCCGCGAGCGCGGCGATCGGGACGTCCGCGTCGGGGTCGGCCTGGACGGCCGTGAGCAGCTCGGCGCGGACGTCGTCGGCCGCGACGCCGGTTCCCGGGGTGTCGTCGAGCAGGATCCGCAGGCTCTCGGGGTGGGCGACGAGCGTGTCGCCCAGCGCGATCGACGCGCCGACGACCGCGAGCAGCCGCGCCCGCGCCGGTCCGTCCTGCTCGAGGATCCCGCGCAGGACGTCGCGCAGCTCGTCGTCGACCGCCCCGGCCAGCTTCGCGAGCGCGAGCAGGGCCTGGTCCGGGTCGGCGACGTCGGTCAGCGCGGCGACGAGCAGGTCGGCCGGAGCCTCGACGACGGCCACCAGAGCCGGGTCGGCGAGCATCCGTTGCGCGCGAACGGGGTCGGCGACCCCGGCGCGCGTCAGCCGCCCGGCGAGCGTCGAGCCGCGACCCGACGACGAGATCGTCACAGGACCGGCAGGAACCGCCGCAGCTCGTACGGCGTGACCTGCGCGGCGTAGGCCTCCCACTCCTGGCGCTTGTTGCGCAGGAAGTAGTCGAAGACGTGCTCGCCCAGCGTCTCCGCGACGAGCTCCGACTTCTCCATGATCGAGATCGCGGCGTCCAGCGAGGTCGGCAGCGGCTCGATGCCGAGCGCCCGGCGCTCCGCGTCGGTGAGCTCCCAGACGTCGTCCTCGGCACCCTCGGGCAGCTCGTACCCCTCCTCGACACCCTTGAGGCCGGCGTTGAGCAGGACGGCGAACGCGAGGTACGGGTTCGTCGCCGAGTCGACCGCGCGGTACTCGATGCGGCTGGAGTTGCCCTTGCCGGGCTTGTACATGGGGACGCGGACGAGCGCGGAGCGGTTGTTGTGGCCCCAGCAGACGTAGCTGGGGGCCTCGGCGCCGCCCCACAGCCGCTTGTAGGAGTTCACGAACTGGTTGGTCACGGCGGTGATCTCGGCGGCGTGCCTGAGCAGGCCGGCGATGAACGACTTGGCCGTCTTCGAGAGCTCCAGGTGGCCGCCGACCTCGTGGAACGCGTTGGCGTCGCCCTGGAAGAGCGACAGGTGCGTGTGCATGCCCGAGCCGGGCTGGTCGGCCAGGGGCTTGGGCATGAACGACGCGAACACGCCCTGCTCGAGCGCGACCTCCTTGACCACCGTGCGGAAGGTCATGATGTTGTCGGCGGTGGTCAGCGCGTCGGCGTACCGCAGGTCGATCTCGTTCTGGCCGGGTCCGGCCTCGTGGTGGGAGAACTCCACCGAGATGCCCATCGACTCGAGCATCGTGATCGCTGCGCGGCGGAAGTCGTGCGCGGTGCCGCGCGGGACGTGGTCGAAGTAGCCGCCCTGGTCGACCGGGACCAGCGGCTGGGTCGGGTCCGCCGGGGCGTCGAACAGGTAGAACTCGACCTCGGGGTGCGTGTAGAAGGTGAACCCCTTCTCCGCGGCCGACGACAGCGCGCGCTTGAGCACGTTGCGCGAGTCGGCCAGCGAGGGCTCGCCGTTCGGGGTGAGCAGGTCGCAGAACATCCGCGCGGTGCCGTGCCGCTCACCGCGCCAGGGCAGCACCTGGAACGTCGACGGGTCGGGTCGGGCGATCATGTCCGCCTCGTACACCCGGGTCAGGCCCTCGATCGCGCTCCCGTCGAACCCGATCCCCTCCGAGAACGCGGCCTCGAGCTCGGCCGGGGCGACCGCCACCGACTTGAGGATCCCGAGCACGTCGGTGAACCAGAGGCGGATGAAGCGGATGTCCCGCTCCTCGACTGTGCGGAGCACGAACTCCTGCTGCCTGTCCATGCGGTACATCCTGCCTGATGAACCCTCGTTCGGAGCGTCACTGACCGCACGGGTCTGCGGCGGGCGCGCAGCCGGCCCGGTATTGCGGCGACGGAGGCTCGAAACGCACACGGAGTGTCGAGGTGGGCCGTCCGACGCGCTGCGACGGTCCGTCGGCGCGGCGGCTGCGGATTCGGCGGCGTGAGGCGCGCCACGAGGGCGCGTGCGGCGCCGAGCGGGTGGTTAGGCTCGCACCATGCCTCACGCCCGCGTCGCCCTGGCGCAGATCGACACGCGAGTGGGTGACGTCGACGCCAACGCGACGGCCGTCCTGGACTGGGCGCGCAAGGCCGCGGACGCCGGTGCAGACCTGGTGGTGTTCCCCGAGATGACGCTCACCGGGTACCCGATCGAGGACCTGGCGCTGCGGGCGTCGTTCCGACGAGGCGCCGAGGCGGCCCTGCAGCGCACCGCCCGTGCGCTTGCCGACGACGGGCTCGGCGACCTCGCGGTGCTCGTCGGCACGGTGGGCGAGCGATCGGTCACGCCCGTGCACGAACCCGGCGCGCCCGAGGGTCCGCGCCGCCCCACCAACCAGGCCGTCCTGCTGCAGTACGGCCAGGTGCAGGAGCGCTACAACAAGCACCACCTGCCCAACTACGGCGTGTTCGACGAGTACCGGATCTTCGCCCCGGGCGACGACGTGCTCGTGATCGACGTGCGCGGCCGACGGGTCGGCGTCGTGATCTGCGAGGACATCTGGCAGGACGGCGGGCCGGTCTCGCAGATGGACGAGGCCGAGGTCTCGCTGCTCGTGGTGCTGAACGCGTCGCCGTACGAGGAGGGCAAGGGACACCAGCGCGTCGAGCTGGCCGCCCGTCGCGCGCACGAGGTCGAGGCGCCGGTCGCCTACGTGAACCTCGTCGGCGCGCAGGACGACCTCGTGTTCGACGGCGGCTCCTTCGTGATCGCGACCGACGGGCGCGTGCTGACCAGCGCGCCGCAGTTCGAGGAGCACCTGCTCGTCTGGGACCTGCTCGGCGACGACGACGCACCGTCGACCGGACCGCAGCGCGCGCGCGCTCGCGCCGGACGAGGAGGTCTACCAGGCACTGGTCGTCGGCCTGCGCGGCTACGTGCGCAAGAACGGGTTCCGCTCGGTGCTGCTCGGGCTGTCGGGCGGCATCGACTCCGCCCTGGTCGCGGCGATCGCGGCGGACGCGATCGGCGGCGAGAACGTCGTCGGCGTCTCGATGCCGTCGGTGCACTCCTCGGACCACAGCAAGGACGACGCGCAGGACCTGGCCACACGGATCGGCGCCGACTACCGCGTGCAGCCGATCAAGACGATGGTCGACGCGTTCGAGAGCGAGATCGCTCTCGAGGGGATCGCCGCCGAGAACCTGCAGGCGCGCGTCCGGGCGGTGATCCTCATGGCGATCTCCAACCGCGAGGGGCACCTCGTGATCGCGCCGGGCAACAAGTCCGAGCTCGCCACGGGCTACACGACGATCTACGACGCGGGAAGCATCGGCGGGTTCGCGCCCATCAAGGACGTCGACAAGTCGCGCGTCTGGTCGTTGGCCCGCTGGCGCAACGACGCAGCCGTCGACGCGGGCGAGATCCCGCCGATCCCCGAGTCGTCGATCACGAAGCCGCCGTCGGCCGAGCTGCGGCCGGGGCAGGTCGACCAGGACTCGCTGCCCGAGTACCACCTGCTCGACGAGGTTCTCGACGCGTACGTCGAGCACGCCGAGGGCCGCCCCGAGCTGCTCGCGCGCGGGTTCGACCCGGCCGTCGTCGACAAGGTGCTCGCCCTCGTCGACCGCGCCGAGTGGAAGCGCCGGCAGTACCCGCTGGGCACCAAGGTGACGGCGCTGGCCTTCGGCCGCGACCGGCGCCTCCCGATCACCACGGCCTGGCGCGAAGCCTGACCTGACCGACCACAGGAGCACCTGACGAGATGACCCAGACCCCCAAGCGCGTGCGCGTGCACCACCTGCGCCAGGCCAAGGAGCGCGGTGAGAAGCTGACCATGCTCACCGCGTACGACGCCGTCACGGCGCACATCTTCGACGCCGCGGGCATCGACATGCTGCTGGTCGGCGACTCGATCGGGAACACGATGCACGGCCACACGACGACGCTGCCGGTGACCGTCGACGACCTGATCCCGCCGGCGCGCGCGGTCGCCCGCGCCGCGTCGCGGGCGTTCGTCGTCGCGGACCTGCCGTTCGGGTCCTACGAGGCCGGGCCCGAGCAGGCGCTCGCCACCGCCGTGCGGATGATGAAGGAGACCGGCGTCGCCGCCGTGAAGTTCGAGGGCGGCAAGCGCGTGGTCCCGCAGATCCGGGCGATCACCGACGCCGGCATCCCGGTGGTCGCGCACCTCGGGTACACGCCGCAGTCGGAGAACCTGCTCGGCGGGCCGCGGGTCCAGGGGCGCGGCGACCACGGGGCCGAGCAGCTCTGCGAGGACGCGGTCGCGGTCACCTCCGCCGGTGCCGTCGCCGTGGTGCTCGAGATGGTGCCGGCGCCGGTCGCCGCGCAGATCACCGAGATCGTCGCCGTCCCGACCATCGGCATCGGTGCGGGCGCCGGGTGCGACGGGCAGGTGCTCGTCTGGGTCGACATGGCCGGCATGACGGACTGGTCGCCGAAGTTCGCGAAGCACTTCGGCGAGGTCGGCGCGGCACTGTCCGCCGCAGCCACCGCCTACGCCGACGAGGTGCGGCGCGGCACGTTCCCGGACGCCGGTCACCAGTTCGACGCATGACCGACGCCGCGCGGTCCTGGTCGCCGGGGTCGTCGTCGGTGCCGTCCTGATGGGCCTCGCCCTGCCCGTCGCGGCCGGGCACCTATCCCGTCGCGCAGCTGGTCTCGTTCCGCGCGATCCTCGGCCTCGGTGCGCTCGCCGCCGCGGTCCTGCTCGTCGCGGTGCCGGCACCCGTCGAGCGCTGCTCCCGCTGGTCGTGGCCTTCGCGTCGGGGCCGCCGCGCAGGGTGCCGTCCTCGCTGGCGGAGTGTTCCGCACGAGCCCGACGTGACGGCGGACGGACAGGACGGCGTCGTCGTCGTCCTGTCGTTCAACACGCTCGACGTCGTCTCCGCGCACGACCTGTTCGACCTGGTGGAGGCGCACCACGCCGACGTCGTGGTGCTGCCCGAGACGTCACGGCACACGGGCCTGAAGGTGGCCGCTCTCATGGCGCAGACCGGCCACCCGATGCGGTGTCTACGCGGGCAAGAGGAGCTCGCCCAACGTCGCCGCTGACGACACTCTTGGTCGGCGAGCGGATGGGCACCTACGGCACAGCGCAGGATCTGCCGACCCACTTCGGTTCGAGTACGCGTCGACCCGACAGACCTCGGCCCGCTCGCCCGTGCTCGTCGCGGCGCACCCGATCTCACCCGGCGTGCCCGCTCCACGATGGCGGCATGGCGAGCGGACACCGCGCTCGTCGCTGCCGAGTGCGCGAGCACGCCCGGTGCCATCGTCGCGGGTGACCTGAACGCGACCCTCGACCATCCGGGGCTGCGTGACCTCGGCCCGTGCGTCGACGCGGCTCGCGAGGTCGGCGAGGCGTCCCACGGCACCTGGCCCTCGTCGGCACCCAGCCTGCTGGCCGCGCCGATCGACCACGTCCTCGTGGACGGCCGCGCGTGGCGGGTCGTCGACTTCGCCGTGCTGCCGGCCACCGGAGGCAGCGATCACCGGCCCATCCTGGCGACGCTGGAACGGCGCTGAGTCAGCCCTTCTCGTCCTGCTCGTCCCACGACTGGTTGCGTCGTCGGGCGGTCTCGAGCGCCTGCGACGCCGCCTCCCGCGTCGGGTAGGGACCCATGAGCTTGGTGTAGTCGCTCTGCCGGCCCTCCTCGACCTGGTGGGTCTCGGTGTTGAAGTAGAACCCGTCAGCCATCGCCCTCTCCCTCTCTGCTGGACATCTCCAGCCAGCCCCGATGTCCTCCTGTCCGTAGACTGCCAGGTATGTCGTCCGTGCACGCGCCACGAAGCGCCCTGGTCCCGGGCACGGTCAGCACCCGTCGGTCCGTCCCGTCCTCGATCGCCCGACCGGAGTACGTCGGACACCCGGGTCCCGCGCGCTGGACCGGGCCGAACGTCTTCGACGAGGACACGATCGGCCGCATCCGCATCGCCGCCCGCATCGCCGCGCAGGCCCTCGAGCTCGTCGGCCAGCACGTCGAACCGGGCGTCACCACCGACCAGCTCGATGCCGTCGGCCACGAGTTCATGCTCGACCACGGCGCCTACCCGTCGACGCTCGGCTACCGCGGCTTCCCCAAGTCGCTGTGCACGTCGATCAACGAGGTCATCTGCCACGGCATCCCCGACTCGACCGTGGTCGAGGACGGCGACATCGTGAACATCGACATCACCGCGTACATCGGCGGCGTGCACGGCGACAACAACGCGACGTTCCTCGCCGGCGACGTCGACGAGGAGTCCCGCCTGCTGGTCGAGCGCACGCAGGAGGCGCTCGCACGCGCGATCAAGGCGGTCGCGCCTGGGCGCGAGATCAACGTCATCGGCCGGGTGATCGAGAAGTACGCCGCGCGGTTCGGGTACGGGGTCGTCCGCGACTACACCGGCCACGGGGTCGGCCCCGCGTTCCACACCGGGCTCGTCATCCCGCACTACGACGCGGCCCCCGCTACGACACCCTCATCGAGCCGGGCATGGTGTTCACCATCGAGCCGATGCTGAACCTCGGCACCCCGGACTGGGTCATGTGGGACGACGACTGGACGGTCCTGACGGCCGACGGTCGCCGCAGCGCGCAGTTCGAGCACACCCTGCTCGTCACCGATTCCGGAGCGGAGATCCTGACCCTGCCATGAGCGACGACAAGAAGAACGCGAAGCGACCCAGCACGGCCTTCGGCATCGACATCGGCGGGAGCGGGATCAAGGGGGCGCCGGTCTCGCTCGACGACGGCGAGTTCTCGGCCGACCGGGTCCGCATCCCGACGCCGCAGCCGTCCACGCCCGACGCCGTCGCCCAGACCGTCGCTGAGGTCGTCGACTCCTTCGACCTGGACAAGAACGTCCCCATCGGCGTCACGTTCCCGGCCGTGATCCTGCACGGCGTCGCGCAGTCCGCCGCCAACGTGGACAAGTCGTGGATCGGCACCGACGTCGAGAAGGCGATCCAGAAGACCACGGGCCGCAAGGTGCTCGCGGTCAACGACGCCGACGCCGCCGGATACGCCGAGGTGCTCTTCGGCGCCGCCCGGGGCGTCGACGGCGTCGTCCTCGTGGTGACGCTCGGCACCGGGATCGGGTCCGCCCTGATCGTCGACGGGCACCTGGTGCCCAACACCGAGCTCGGTCACCTGGAGATCGACGGCCACGACGCCGAGTCGCGGGCCGCCGAGAGCGTGCGCGACCGCGACGGCCTCGACTGGGAGCAGTGGGCCGAACGGCTGCAGCGGTACTTCTCGGTCGTCGAGAACCTGTTCTGGCCCGACCTGATCGTGGTCGGTGGCGGGGTGAGCAAGCACGACGAGAAGTTCCTGCCCCTGCTCGACATCCGCACGAAGATCGTGCCCGCCGAGCTGCGCAACGCCGCAGGCATCATCGGCGCGGCGGCGCTGGCCGCGGACCACCGCGGCTGACGTTGCCCGTCCTGACCGAGGTCGCCGACGGCGTCCACGTCGCGACGAGCGCCGTGTACCTGGCGACCTCGACGGTCGTCGTCGCGCCCGACCGAACGTGCCTCGTGGTCGACCCAGGCGTCACGGCACGCGAGATCGACGCCCTCTCGTCGGCGATCCAGGCACGCGGCTGGCGGCCGATCGCCGTCTGGTCGACGCACGGCCACTGGGACCACCTGCTCGACGGCGGGATCTTCTCCGGGCTGCCACGCTGGTCGTCCGGCTTCCCGACGGACGTCGAGACGCTGATGGCGGAGCGCGACGAGGACGACGAGCTGGCGCGCGCGCTGCTCGCCGCACCGGGCGACTCCCCGGCACCCGTCGTCGTCGCACCGCCGGTGCCGTTCCCCGCGGCAGGGGACCTGCTGGACTGGGACGGCCCGACGGTCCGGGTGCTCGTCCACGACGCCCACGCGCCCGGGAGCACCGCGCTGATCCTGCCCGGGCCGGACGTCCTGGTGGCCGGCGACCTGCTCTCCGACGTCGAGATCCCCGTGCTCGACCTGTCGTCACCCGACCCCGTCGGCTCCTATCGCTCGGCGCTCGACGCGCTGGCCGGAACGGCGTCGGTCGTGATCCCGGGTCACGGGCACGTCGGCGAGCTCGCTCCTCGGCTGGCCGCGGACCTCGCCTACCTCGACGGTGCCGACGACGCCCGACACGCCGATCCGTGGCTCGCGACCGTGCACGCGTCCCAGCTGGCGGCTCTCGGATCCTGACCGCCAGGTCGCGCGGTGTCGGTGGTGGCCTCTAGCGTGCCCACTATGGCTCCCCTGATCTCTCAGCTGACGATCGACTGCACCGACCCGCAGGCACTGGCCGCCTGGTGGCGCGAGGCGCTCGGCTGGACCTACGTGTGGGACCCGGCCGAGGACGACGACGAGATCGGCCTCGCCCCGGCCGACGAGTCCGCGACCCCCTGGTTGTTCATCCGGGTGCCGGAGCTGAAGTCGGCCAAGAACCGGCTCCACCTCGACATCCGTCCGCCCAACGGTTCGTCACAGCAGGCCGAGCTCGAGCGACTCCTGTCCCTGGGCGCCACCCGGGTCGACATCGGCCAGGGCGAGGTCACGTGGCACGTGCTGGCCGACCCGGAGGGCAACGAGTTCTGCCTCCTGAAGTCGACTCCCGACGAGCTCGCGGCACGCATGGCCGCCGAGGGCTGATCGACCGCCGGGCATCGGCCGGCGAATCCTCTTACGGTTGGCCCTGTGCCCCGAACCGTCGCCACCACCCGCACCGTCGACCTGGCCGAGCTGCTCGCGTTCGTGCGCGAGCGGCACCACTTCATCCTCGTGACCACGCGCGCGGACGGTCGGCCCCAGGTGTCGCCGGTCAGCGGAGGCGTGGACGACCACGGGCGACTGGTGATCTCCACCTACCCGGGACGCGCCAAGACGTCGAACGCCGCCCGCGACCCGCGTGTGAGCGTGTGCGTCCTGTCGGATGACTTCGGCGGCGCCTGGGTGCAGGTCGACGGCGACGCAGAGGTGCTGCACATGCCCGAGGCGGAGGACGCCCTCGTCGACTACTACCGGTGCATCGCGGGCGAGCACCCGGACTGGGCGGAGTACCGCGCGGCGATGCGAACCCAGGGCAAGTCGCTGATCCGCGTCACGCCCACCCGCTGGGGCCCGATCGCCACGGGCGGCTTCCCGGCCGACGTCGCGGCCCGCCTCGACGGCTGACGCTATCGACCCACCCGGACCGCGCCGCGGCACGGGACCGACGACAGCCCCAACTGACCGACATCCGGGGCTAGGTGCGTCCCATCTTTGTGTCGATCGCCGTAGACGAGGTGCGACTCCTCGTCCGCGGGTCGTGGTACCGCAGCGGTTCGCCTCGGCGGTCGGTCGTGGGGCTGCCGTGACCGGACTCCGACCGTAGGGGCGTCGTGTCGGCCCGGGCCTCGGCGCGCGTGGCGTCCCTCTAGCCGGCGTCCGCTCACGGGCGGTACTCGGCGCACCGGGGGCGCGACGCGCGCGGTAGCGGGTGGGTGCCCGGCGCACGTGCTTGTGCGCGGCCGCCACGGGGCCGGCCTTCGTCGCCAGTGCGTCGTGTCGACGTCGCGCCTCGACGTCGTGGGGGGTGGCGTGTGGCGGCTCCGGCGCGCCACGCCGCGGCCGCGGGGCCCGGCCGTCCGCTCGCGGTGCGCCCGCGCGGGGGCCCCGGCGTGTCGCCGCCCCGCCGCGTCGTCGCCCGGTCCGGCGCCGGCCGCCGCCGCCCGGGCGGCGTCGGGTCGCGTTCGTCGGCGCGCCCGGCCGGCCCGGCGCGTCGTGGCGCCCCGCCCGCGTCGCCCCGTCGTCCGCCCGTCGTCGCCGGTCGCCCGTCCGTCCTCCCGTGCCCCGCCCGCCCCCTCCCCGCGCCTCCCTCCCCCACTGCCCCCACCCCGTGACCGGCTGCGCGAAGCACGGGGCAGGGCCAGCCGTCGGCGGCGACGGCGCACGTCGCCGCTCCCCCCCCCCCCCCCCCCCCCCCCCCCCCCCCCCCCACTGCCCGCCCAACGCTCGAAAACAACAAGCGGGCGTCCACAGCGCGCCCCCCCCCCCCCGCTCAGCACGTCGTCACCCTTCGTCGCTGTCCCCCGTCGGACCAGGACGATCCCGGCGACGACGAGCACCATCCCGGCCACCTGCGTGGCCATCGGCTCCTCACCGACGAGCGCCCAGGCGAGCAGCACGGCGACGAGCACCTCGGACAGGGCGAGGAACGACGCCAGTCGCTCGCCGAGCATCCGCACGGAGAGCGCGCTGACGCCGTAGGCGAAGGCGGTCGGCACCGTCGCGACGACGAGCAGCGGCACGATCCAGTGCACGTGCGCGCCGAGCAGGTCGACGCTCACGTCGGGGGCGGCGAGCGGCAGCACCCCCGCCGCGGCGACGAGCGCGACCGAGAGGGCACCGACCGCCATGCCGGCGCCGGCCAGGCTGATCGGAGGGAGCTCGGTGGGGCGGCCCGTGAACGCGAAGTACGCCGCGTTGCCCACGGCCGCGAGCAGCGCGAACGCGAGCCCGATCGGGTCCAGCTGGAGCGAGCCGGTCAGGTCGAGGACGAGCACCAGACCGCCGGTCGCCAGGGCCGCACCGGCCAGGGTCGCCCGCTCGGGTGCCTTCCGCTCGCGCCCCCAGCGCCAGGCGACGAGCAGCAACGGCCCCATGTACTCGACCAGCAGGGCGACGGCGACCGGCAACCGGTCGACGGCGAGGTAGAACATCGTCGACGCCGTCGCGACGCCGAGCACACCGAACCCCAGCACGGTGCGCCACTCGTCGCGCAGCAGGTACCAACGACCGCGCAGCGCCCACGCCGCGGGACCGGCCAGCAGCAGTGCCGCCACCGAGAGTCGGACCAGGATCGCGGAGCCGGGCGACCAGCCTGCCTGGAGCAGCGGCTTGACCACCGGCCCGCTCGTCGCGAAGGCGACGGCGGCGACCAGACCCGCGGCAATGCCGACGGAACGCTCGCGTGCGGCGGTCGTGGACATGCGCGGGTTCTCCAGGACGTGCGGTGTCATGAGTCAAAGCGGGCTACGCTCATGACAGTAGCCGAGAATCGACAGGAGTCAAAGTGGTCTTCGCACCTGACACCGAAGCCGGCATCGCCGCGGCGGTCGAGCTCGTGAACACCGCGCGTCGTCGCGACGGGCACGACGCCATGGCCACGCTCGCCGACGTCGCGGAGTTCTACACCCGGTGGGGATACTCGGTCGGCACGACGGCGACGAGGCCGAGCTGGCCGCCGTCCGCGACGCCCGAGACCAGATCGCCGGGCTCTGGGAGGTCGACCGCGACGCGGCCGCCCCGATGCTGAACGAGATGCTCGCCCGCGGGCACGCCGTCCCCTTCCTCATCCGGCACGACGCATCTGGACTGGCACCTGCACGGCACGGCTCCCGACGCTCCGCTCGGCACGGTCATGCTCGTCGAGACGGCGATGGCCATGGCCGACGTCGTGCGCAGCAACGAGTACGACCGCGTGCAGCACTGCGCGGCCCACGACTGCGACGCGGTCCTGGTCGACCTGTCCCGCAACCGCTCGCGACGGTTCTGCGACGTCAACGGCTGCGCCAACCGGGCCCACGTCGCCGCCTACCGCGCCCGGCGAACCGAGGCGAAGAGCTCCGGCTGACGCCGCCCGGGCGCGGTTCGCGCCGCGGGCCGAGGTCACGGTGTCGGCATGCCGCCGTTGACGTTCAAGGTCTCGCCGCTGACGTAGCTCGACTCCTGCGACGCCAGGAAGACGTAGGCCGGGGCGAGCTCGGCAGGCTGCCCCGGCGCGCTCGTACGGCGTCTGCTTGCCGAAGTCGGGCAGCTTCTCGGGCGGCTGACCGCCGGCGGCCTGCAACGGGGTCCAGATCGGACCCGGCGCCACGACGTTGACGCGGATGCCCTTGGGGGCCAGCTGCTGCGCGAGCGCCTTGGACATCGTGTTGATCGCGGCCTTCGTCGTCGCGTAGTCCACCAGGATCGCCGACGGGCGTGTACGCCTGGATCGAGCTGGTGTTGATGATGCTCGAGCCCGCGGGCAGGTGCGGCAGCGCCTCCTGCACGATCCAGAACAACGCGTGCACGTTGGTGCGGAAGGTCAGGTCGAACGACTCGGACGTCAGGTCCGCGAGATCCTCGACGTACTGCTGGCGGCCCGCGATGTTGCGCGATCAGGTCGATCCCGCCGAGCTCGGCCACGGTCGTGGCGATCAGGCTCCGCGCGAACGACTCGTCGGCGATGTCCCCGGGCGCCAGGACGCCACCGCCGGCCGGCGTCGGTGACCAGCCGCTCGACCTCGTCGGCGTCGCTCTGCTCCTCGGGCAGGTAGCTGAGCACGACGTCGGCCCCCTCGCGGGCGAACGCGATGGCCACCGCGCGGCCGATCCCCGAGTCCCCGCCGGTCACCAGCGCCCTGCGACCGACGAGCCGGCCGCTCCCCCGGTACGTCTCCTCGCCATGGTCCGCCCGCGAGACCAGCTCCGAGTCGAGGCCCGGACCGTCCTGCGACTGCTCGGGCGGGTCGGGCATCGTGTACTGCGTGATCGGGTTGGTGAAGGTCAGCTGGTCGGTCATCAGGTCGCTCCCACGTCTGCGCGGACGCCACACCGTTCTCGGTGGCTCCGCCGTCATGGTCGATCGCCGATCCCACCCCCGCAACCGGCCCGGCTGACCGCTTCCGGACGCGGGGTCTAGTGGCCCGCCTGCCCGAGCGCGTCGATCGTCGACATCTCGTCGTCCGAGAGCGCGAACCCGACGACGTCCAGGTTCGCCGCGATGCGGTCGGGTCGCACCGACTTCGGGATGACCACGACGTCGTGCTGGAGGTGCCACCGCAGGACCACCTGCGCCGGCGTCACGTCGTGGGCGCGCGCCGCATCCACCAGGGCCGGGGCGTCGAGCGTCGTCCGCTTGAACGGGCTGTACCCCTCGACGACCACGCCGCGGTCCCGGTGCGCCGCCAGCAGCTCGGCGTCGTGGTCGCGCGGGCTGTACGGGATCTGGTTCACGGCCGGCGCCTCGCCCGTCGCCGCGACGAGCTCGTCGATCTGCGCGATCGAGTAGTTGGACACCCCGATCGAGCGCGTCAGCCCCTCGTCGCGCGCGTCCCGGAATGCCTGCCACGTCTCCGGCGACGCCTGCCCGCCCGGCGGCCAGTGGATGAGCCAGAGGTCCAGGTGGTCGACACCGAGCGCAGCCAGAGACTCCGTCAGCGTCCGGCGCGCGCGGCCCGCATGGTCCGGGGGAGCTTCGTCGTGACGAAGACCGTGTCCCGGTCGATCCCGACGGTGGCCAGTGCCCGCCCGACCTCCGCCTCGTTGCCATACCCGGTGGCCGTGTCGATGTGCCGGTACCCGTGCTGCAGCGCGGCGCTGACCGCCCGCTCCGCGGCACCCCCCTCGGCCAGCCAGGTACCGAGGCCGACCATCGGGATGGCTCCGCCGGGCAGTGCGAGGGTGGGGACGTCCGCAGAGATCATGGGCACAGTGTGACCCGCGGGCCGGTGGGTCGCATCGCGGCCGTCACGCGGCCCGTTCGATGCGGTGCAGCACCACGTCGACGAGCGCGCCGGACTGCACGGCCGCGGTGATGAACGTCGCGTAGGGCTGGCGTCGTCGGTCCGTCGGCGAGCCCGGGTTGAGCAGGCGCACACCCGCCGGGGTGATCGAGTCCCACGGGATGTGGCTGTGCCCGAACACGAGCACGTCCAGGTCCGCGGTGCTCCGCGTCGCAGCGACGCTCGCGCCCCTGGGCCTGCCCGGTCTCGTGCACCACGCCGAGCCGCAGTCCGTCGAGCTCCACCCGGGCGACCCGCGGAAGCACCGCGTGCAGCCGCGCCGTGTCGTTGTTCCCGTGGCACGCCACGAGCCGGCGAGAGCGCCGCAGGAGCACGTCGTAGAACTCGTCGGACACCCAGTCGCCCGCGTGGACCACGACGTCGGCGGCGTCGACGGCCGCCCAGACGACGTCCGGCAGGTCCCGCGCGCGGCGCGGCACGTGGGTGTCGGCGAGCAGGACGAGGCGCATCCCCCGATCCTGCCCGTCGCGGCGGCGCCCGACGATCCGGGCGGCTACGGGGCGTCCGGCGGCAGCCGTGGCCGGCGCCTTCTGCCACGGCCAGCGGCCGGTGATCTCCAGCTCGAGCGTGAAGCTGAGGAACGTCCGGATGAGCACGATGCCAGCCAGGACCGCCACGCTCTGCAGTGTCGGTGTCACGGCGACGGTGCGGATGATGTCCGCCGCCACCAGGAGCTCGAGGCCGAGCAGGATCGTACGGCCGAGCTGCCGACGGAACCGCTGGTAGACGTCGGGCTCCCGCCGCAGGACGCGAACGCACGCGCCCACGGCCGCGGCGACGGTGCCGATCGCGATGATGGCGACCCCCGCGCCGTCGATGACCCGCCCGATGTTCTCGACGATCTCGGCGAACGACATGCCGGAGCTCGCCGGGTGAAGTGCGTCTGGACGACCGAGTAGAAGGTCGAGCATCCCCGATCGCGCCGCGCTGCCGCGCACGAACGTCCGCAGGCCGAGATGGCGCCGCCCCACTCGACCGATGGCGATCAGGCGACGGATGCTCTCCTACCGTCGTCCGCATGCGTCAAGGGCAGCGGGTGCACTCGGAACACCTCACAGAGCTGAGACGTCGGGCACGACCGTCGAACGCCGCACGGCGGACTGTGCGGTTCGACGGGCAGGCGGTTCCGCGCGTCGAACGACGAACCGTGCTGGATCGTCGAATCGGCTCCAGAAGACCGGGCGTCACTGGCGCAGCGCCGAGGAGTCGAGCCTGCGGGGCGACTCGAGACCGGCGGACACGGGGCGCCGCCCGATCCTCGGCGTCGCCGTGCCGTGGTGCGGGAGCGACCCTGCCCTGAGATGCTCGCCTTGGTGAAGCAGCTCGCCGCCGGCGCACATCCGGACGGGATCCTCCATGACCACCGCGAGCTCCGCCCTCCCTCGTCGACTGGCCGCCGCCACCGAGACCGCCGGCAGCCTCGATCCGCTGCGTCCGACTGCTCCGGCCCGTCTCTGATCTGCTGGTCTCGCACCGGATCTGGCGTTCCTCCTGCGCGGCATCCCGCTCGGCCACGCGGCGCACCCGCTCCTGACCGACGCCCCGATCGGGCTCTGGCTCAGCAGCACCGCCCTCGACCTGACCGGGCCGCGGCACGCAGACGCCGCGGACCTGCTGCTGAGCTCGGGATCCTCGCGGCCGCACCCGCGAGCCTGAGTGGGCTGGCGGACTGGCAGAGCGCGGGGCAGCGGGTGCAGCGTCGTCGGTGCGCTGCACGCCGCACTCAACGGTGCCGCCCTGGCCGCCTACGGCGCGTCGTGGTTGCTGCGCCGACGCGGTCACCGCACCCTGGGCATCGCCGCGAGCCTTGCGGCCAGCACCGTACTCGGCGTGAGCGCGTACCTCGGTGGGCACATGACGCTCGTCCTCGACTCGCCGCCCAAGGGCACCGCGCAGCCGCGCTGACGGCGCGGCCGGGATGCGCGGGCGCCCGCGCGGCCTGACAGTGGTCCGACGAGCAACCGGACCAGAGAGCGCCGATCACCATGGAACAGAATGCGACACGTGCCAACGACCCCGACGACACGGCCCCGCTGCCGGCGTCCGCGCCCGAGACCGGGGAGCCGGACCAGGTGACAACCAGGACGTGGCCGCCGAGAAGATCTACCCCGACGATCCCACCGGGGCCGAACCGTCGTCCTGAGGCCGCACGATCGACCGCAAGGGCCAGAGCAGCGACGAAGGAGGCAGAGCATGTCTGAGGACGGCGAACGCAGCGAGGTGGTTCCGGAACCGCTCGTCGAGGAGCGCGGAGGCGGCAGACCGCCGTCGATCGACGAGGCGAGCGCGGACGTCGCCGCACTGGTGAAGGAGAAGCAGAGCGGGAGCGCGGCTCAGGCCAGCGAATGACCGAGCTCCACGACCGTCGCTCGTCGGCCCCAGCACCTCGGCTGTGGATCGCGTGGGGCCCACGCGGCCTCGTCCAAGAGTCCCGCCGCAGGTCAGCGGCCTAAAAGCGGATGAGTCAGTCGATACGCCGGGTTCTGTCCTCGCGCGCGGTTGCCCGCAGCTGCGCGAGTGGCGGCCATCCCTCTACGACGTACGTTGCCGCACGCCTCCAGCGGCCTACCCGGGAGCTCGGGCGAGCAGCCCTCGAACGCTCCCTGTCTGGCCTTGCTCCGGGCGGGGTTTACCAAGCCGCACCGGTCACCCGGCACGCTGGTGGTCTCTTACACCACCGTTTCACCCTTACCGGCCCAGCGAAGCCGAGCCGGCGGTCTGTTTTCTGTGGCACTTTCCCGCGGGTCACCCCGGGTGGGTGTTACCCACCACCCTGCTCTACGGAGCCCGGACGTTCCTCGGCAGGCCCGAAGGCCTGACGCGGCCGCCTGACTGACTCATCCGCAGCGCAAGCGTACCCATCCATCCGGGCTCGGGCGACGAACAACCGCCATGGACACCACACCGCCCCTGACCCAGCGGGAACGCGTCATCCTCGCGCACCTCGCTCTCCCTCTGACCCTCGGCGAGATCGCCTCGTCGCTCTACGTCACCCGGAACACCGTGAAGTCGCAGGTGCGCTCGATCTACATGAAGCTCGACGTGACCGACCGCGAGAGCGCGCTCCGGGTCGGACACGCGTGGGGTCTGGTCCCCGAGGGACTCGGGGAGGACGGCCTCGACGACCGGCGCAGCGCCGTCTACGCCCCGCGGCCCGGGGTTCAGACGTCCAGGCGATAGTCGAGCGAGAGCTCGTCCCCGGACACCCCACGGATGCCCCAGTTCTCCGGGGGGCTCTCGATGATGATGACCTCGAGGTCGTCGGGGGCCAGGCCCAGCGTGGGCGCGACGTCGTCGTAGAAGGCGGAGATCAGGGCCCGACGGGCCTCCCGGGAACGGCCCGTGAAGCACAGGATCTCGATCACGAGGTAGTCCTTCGAGCGCGGCGCCACCAGGTCGTCGGCGTCGAGCAGGAAGAACCGGTGGAACCGCTTCTCGGGCGGCAGGCCCCACGTCCCGACGATGGCCCGGTGTACGGCGTCCGACAGCGACCCGCGCCGGTCCTGCCAGACGTCCCGCCGGCCGTAGATCTTCACCTGTGCCATCGCTCTGCTCCTTCGCCCCCCTCGCGCGGCATCCGATCTGCGGAGCCTACAGTTCAGGCGTGCTCGTCCTCCTGCCGCCCTCCGAGGGCAAGACGCCACCGCGCGACCGCGGCCGAAGGCTCGACCTCGAAGCCCTGTCCGCGCCCGGGTTGACGCCCGTGCGCGAGAAGGTGCTCGATGCGCTCACCCAGGTCAGCGCCGCCCCGGATGCCGTCGTCGTCCTGGGCGTCGGCCCGAGCCTTGCCGACGAGGTCGCCCGGAACACGACCCTGCGCGACGCACCGACCGCGCCCGCGAAGAAGGTCTACACGGGTGTCCTGTACGCCGCGGCGGGCCTGGACCGGCTGACGCCGACGGCGCGTGCGCGGGCGGCCTCCTCGGTCCGGATCGTCTCCGGCCTCTGGGGCCTGGTGGCCCCCGACGACGAGATCCCCGCGTACCGGTTGTCGATGGGCACGGACCTGCCTGGCATCGGGCCGCTCGCCGGGGCGTGGCGGGCGCCGCTCGGCATCGAGCTGCAGGAGCGCGCGGAGGGCGAGCTCGTCATCGACTGCCGGTCCGCTACCTACCTCGCGGCCTGGCGCCCACCGCAGGGCACGGACTGGGTGGCCGTCCGCGTGCTGCGCGAGGAGCCCGACGGGTCACGCACTGTCGTCTCGCACAGCGCCAAGCACACGCGTGGCATCCTCACCCGGCACCTGCTGACGCGTCGCGGCAAGGCCCCGCACGACGCGGCCGCGCTGGCGCGCGTCGCGGGCGAGCTCGTGGGGACCGAGCTGCTCGCCGTCGAGCTCGGTCCGCCGACCCGCGGTGCGCGGACCCTGTCGCTCGTCGTCTCGTGAAGCGCGTCCCTGGTGGCTCGTCGCGGTCCTGGCGACGGTGCTCGTCGTCGTCACCGGGTGGCTGCCGCACGACGACGCGGTCGAGCTCGCCCAGCGGACCTTGCCGATCTTGATCTTCGTCGCGGGACTGACCGTGGTCGCCGAGATGTGCGCGGGCGCCGGGTTGTTCGAGCAGGCCGCCGGCCTGGCGGCGCGGTCGCGGGACGTCGACGGTGGGCGCTGTGGGCGCTGGTCGTGGTGCTCGCGGTGCTCAGCACGGCGGTCCTCTCGCTCGACACCACGGCCGTGCTGCTCACGCCGGTCGTGATCGCGCTCGCCCGACGCACGCACACCCCGCCGCTGCCGTTCGCCCTGGCGGTGCTCGCGCTGGCCAACACCGCGTCACTGGTGCTCCCCGTGTCCAACCTGACCAACCTGCTCGCCGACCACGTGCTCCAGGCGGCGGACGTGGGGTACGTCGGCCTCATGTGGGCGCCGGCGATCGCCGCGATCGTGGTCACGTCGCGGTCCTCGCGGTCCGCGACCGGCGCGTGCTGCGCGGCACGTTCGACCCGAACCCGCCGCGCGCGCCGCCGCGACAAGCCGCTGCTGGTGTCGCCGCGGTGACCGTCGGGATCATCGGTGTGGCGTTCGCGGCCGGCGCGCCGACGGCGCCGACAGCGGTCGCCGCCGCGGTCATCCTGCTCGTCGTGACGCTCGTGCGGCACCAGAAGCTGCCCGTGAAGGCCCGCGACCTGGTGCCGTGGCGGACGCTGCTCGTCGTCCTCGGCCTGTTCGCGATCGTCGAGACGCTGCACGCCCACGGCTTGGGCACCCTGCTCGCCGACGCCTCGGGCACCGGGACCGGCCCGTGGGAGCTGCTCCGGGTCGCCGGTGTCGGCGCGTTCGCGGCCAACGGGCTGAACAACCTGCCCGCCTACCTGGCCCTCGAGCCCGCGATGGGCGGCGATCCGGTCCGGATCGCCGCGCTGCTGATCGGTACCGGGTCGGCCCGCTGATCACGCCGTGGGGATCGCTGGCGACGGTGCTCTGGTGGCAGCGCTGCCGCACGGTGATGCTCGAGGTGCACACCTCGACGATCGTGAAGCAAGGGCTCCTGCTGGCCCCGGTCGCCGTCGTCCTGTCCACGCTGGCGCTCGTCGCGACGCACTAACCGCCGGTCGCCCAGCCTTCGCTCGGCGCACCCGCTACCGCGACCTCGTCGCGACGGTCCTCGAACAGTCGGATGATGCTGACGGAGGCGGGCGCCACACGCAGCTGGCTCCACGACGACGGCTGCGCACCCATCGTCACTCCGAGCGCCGCGCGGATCGAGACCGCGTGGCTGACCACGACGACCGTGCGGCCGCCGCCCTCGGCCAGCAATGCGTCCAGTCCTCCGCGGAGGCGGACGCCGACATCCTCGATCGACTCGCCTCCCGGAGGCCGCAGGTTCGCCTTGGTGTGCCACGGCTCGAGCTGACCGGGCCAGCGCTCCTCGATCTGCTCCGCGGTCAGTCCCTGCCACTCGCCGAAGTCCGCCTCCTGGAAGGTGGCGTCCGTGCGGACGGGCAGGCCGAGCTTCTCGGCGATGATCGCTCCCGTCATCTGCGTGCGGACCATCGGGGAGGCGATGACCACGCTCGGGTACTCGATGTCGCCCCACAGGTCGCGACCCACCCGGTCCACGAGGTCTGCCGCGTCGTGCGCCTGCCGGATGCCGGTCTCGTCGAGCGGCGGACCCGGTTCACCGGAACCCGAGTAGCCGCGCGCGACGGTCATGGTCGTCTGACCGTGCCGGACGAGGACGACGGTGACCGGTTGCTCCTCGTCGAACCGGACGCCAGCGCCCGAGGGTCGAGGTGCACGGCCAGGAGGAGGTCCAGCGACGTCGGTCACCTCGGCAGTCTTGCGCGCCGCCGCCCAGTTGGCGAGCCCGCACCCGCCGCGATCAGTCCTTGGCGGGCACCGGGAGCCGCACGAGGATGCGACCGCACTCCTCGCACCGGGCGACCTGGTCCTCGGGAGACTTGCGGATCGCCTCGACGTCGAGCGGGTTCAGCTCCAACCGGCAGCTGTCGCACCGGGTGCCGCGCAGCGCCCCGGCACCGCGGCCGCCGAGCTGCGCGCGCAGCTTCTCGTACAGGGTCACCAGTGCGGCGTCGAGACCCTCGGCGGCCACGGCCCGCTCCGCGCGGATCGACTCGGCGTCGGCGTCGAGCGCCGCGAACGCCGCGTCCCGCTCCGCCTCGACCGCTGCCCGCTTGTCCGCGAGCGAGTCGTGCGCGGTGGTGACGTCGGCCAGCGCCTTCTCGTGCGCCTCGAGCCGCTCCATGACGTCGAGCTCGACCTCTTCGAGGTCACCCTGCCGACGCCCCAGCGTCACGAGCTCGCTCTGCAGCGCCTGCAGGTCCTTCGGGCTGCCCTGACCCGAGTCGAGCCGAGCCTGGTCGCGCGCGGCACGGTTGGCCACCTGCTCGACGTCCGCCTCGGCCTTCGTCAGCTCGCGCTTGAGGTCTCCGACCGCGGTCCGGCTGGTGACGAGCGCGGTGTGCAGGTCGCCGACCTGCGCGTCGAGCTCGACCAGTCGCGCCAGCTCCGGCAGCGTCCGGCGCTTGTGCGCGATCTGGTCCAGACGGGTGTCGAGGTCCTGGACGTCGAGCAGTCGGCGCTGGTCCGCTGCGGGAGCTGTGGTCACGGGAGTCCTTCGGTCGAGGCATGTGGTGCGGTCGGCTCGGGGCTCGCGACGCGACCCGTCCACGGGTCGGTGCGCAGCGTGCTGACGCGCGTCTCCACCGTAGTCCCCGCGGCGGCGGCGTCCTGCCCCAGGGCGCGTGCGGCGTGCGCGAGCCAGGGCCACTCGGAGGCGAAATGCGCGACGTCCACGAGGTACGGGGTGCCCGTCCCTCGTGCTCCGCCCGCTCGCGCAGCTCGGAGGCCGGGTGGTGGCGCAGGTCGGCGGTGACATACGCGTCGACACCGGAGCCACGGACCGCATCGAACAAGGAGTCACCCGAGCCGCCCACCACGGCCACGCGCTCGACGCGGCCGTCCGGGTCACCCGCGAACCGGATCCCCTGCTCGGTGAAGGGCAGGGCGTCGGCGACGACCGCGGCGAACGCCCGCAAGGTCGTCGGCTCGGCGAGCCGGCCCACCCGCCCGATACCGGTCGACCCGGGCCAGGTCGCGAGCTCCAGGACGTCGAACGCCGGCTCCTCGTAGGGATGCTCGGCACGCAGGGCGGCGACCACCGCCCCGCGCAGACGTCGCGGCGCAACCATCTCGACGCGGGCCTCCACCACGGTGGACGCGGTTCCCGCCGAGCCGATGGCCGGGTTCGCGTGGTCGGACGGTGTGAACGTGCCCTCCCCCGTCGACGTCCACGCGCACCGCGTGTACTCGCCGACCGCCCCGCGCCGGCGGCCGCGAGCGCGTCGACGAGTCGCTCGGCATCCCCGACCGGGACGAAGACCACGAGCTTGTCGAGCGCCTCAGCTGGTGCGGCCTCCAACGGCGTGGTCCCGACGAGCCCCAGCGCCTCGGCGAGCGCGTCCGCGACTCCGCCGGTTGCCGCGTCGGCGTTGGTGTGGGCGGTGTAGAGCCCGATCCCGCCCAGCACGAGCCGGTGCAGCAGCGCGCCCTTGAACGTGGTCGCGGCGATCGAGTGGACCGGCTTGAGCAGCAGGGGGTGATGGGTCACCACGAGATCGGCACCCCACTCGGCCGCCTCGTCGACGACCGCCGCGACCGGATCGACCGCGAACAGCACGCGCGCGACCGACTGCGACGGATCGCCGAGTGACCAGGCCGACCGCGTCCCACGACTCGGCCGTGGAGGTCGGATAGCGACGTTCGAGCATCCGGACGACGTCGGCCAGGGTCGCAGCAGCGGTCACGCCTGCACGTTACCCAACGCGTGCCTCGTCGCCCACGGTGATCGTCCCCGGACGCACCGGGACCATCTGGATCCCGAACCAGGTCGCACCGTCCCAGTTGCGGTGCCGCGCCAGGGTGCGCAGCGGCTCCTTGCCCTTGGTCTGGGTATCCGGGTCGATCGTCGTGAGCACGCACCGACCACAGGTGTCGGCGAACCGCAGCTTCGACGTCGCCGATCGTCAGCGTCGCCCAGCCGTCCTCCGCGAACGGCTCGAGATCGCCGATCGATCACGACGTTCGGCCTGAACCGGCGCATGTCGAGCGGCTGCCGTGGCTCCGGTCCCGGCGCGCCCGTCGTCAGCGCCCTCTGCACGAGGTCGTCGTGGATGTTCGCGGCCCACGCGTCGAGCCGGGCCAACGAGGCGGTCGTCGTGACGTGCAGCGGCCCGCTGTCGTTCAGCGACATCGGGTCGCCGAGCGTGCCGCCGTGCGACTCCGACATCCCGCGGCGCCGCGGGTCGTCGAGCCACACCAGCCGCGCCGGGCGCCCGACCAGCTCGGATACCCAATGGGCGGCCTCGTCGCCCGCGGACGTCGCGGTCGACAGGCGCGTCATCTGGACGGGCACGTCGGCTGGACCTGTCGGCTCACGCACCGTGATCGTCTGCAGCCCGGCACCCGACAGCTCCACGGCCCCGTCCACGACGCGCGCGTGAGCGGCCAGCATCCGTGGGAACTTCCGTGCCGTCAGGGTGACCCCGGCGTCGTCGACGAGCATCCAGCGCCGGTCGCCGCGTGGCCCCGACGCGTCGACGTCCATGGTCGACAGCGGGACGCCGGCGAACGACTTCACGGGGAAGACGGTCAACGCGGAGACGACAGGCACCCGCGGACCATAACAATCCGGCGTGCTCGCCCGCGCCACCGACGTGCGACGATCTCCGACCGCATCCGACACAGGCTCGGACCTGCGGTGATGCAGTTGTGGGCCCGGCCGGTTTCGAACCGGCGACCTCCGCGGTGTAAGCGCGGCGCTCTGACCAGCTGAGCACAGGCCCCGACAGATGACGGTCGCTGAGCCTACCGGGACCTCAGGCGGCCAGTCCCGCGATCGCCGCGCGGTACGACTCGAACTCGCGCGCCCGGCCGGGAGGGTTGACCACGGACCACCGCAGGATGCCGCCGGAGTCGACGAGGAAGCTTCCCCGCACGGCGGAGCCCTTGGCCTCGTCGAAGACCCCGTAGGCGCGCGCGACCTCACCGTGCGGCCAGAAGTCCGAGAGCAGGTCGAAGCCGAAGCTCTCCTGCGCAGCCCAGGCGCGCAACGAGTGCTTCGGGTCGCACGAGATCACGGCCACGTGGACGCCCGCCTGCTCGAACTCGGCGATGTTGTCGCGCAGCTGGCACAGCTCGTCGGTGCAGGTGCCCGAGAAGGCGAACGGGACGAACACGAGAACCGTGAGCCCTCCGCTCAGCCCGCTGAGCGTCACGGGCGTGCCGTGGGTGTCGGGCAAGGAGAAGTCGGGTGCCTGCTCACCGACTGCGGGGGTCGCCATGCAACGACCCTAACAACGCTCAGCGACCACGGCCTCTGGCGGCGAGCCGGGTGGCGGACCAGTCGGTCGCGACGGACATGGTGCTCATCGCATGCAGGCCGGACGTGGTCGCGGCCTCCTCGATGTCGCTGTGCGACACCTGACCGGCCCGACCCGCCTTCGGGGTGATCACCCAGATCGGGCCGTTGTCGTCGAGCACGGTGAGGGCGTCCACGAGCGCGTCGGTGAGGTCGCCGTCATCCTGGCGGAACCAGATCACCGCCCCGTCCGTGACGTCGTCGAAGTCCTCGTCGACGAGCTCCGAACCGATGATGGCCTCGAGACCGGAGCGCAGGTCGGCGTCGACGTCGTCGTCGTAGCCGAACTCCTGGATCACCTGTCCCGCGGCGAAACCCAGACGGGACGCAGCGTTCGCGGCGTCGTCCGTGGTGGATGACACGACCTGTTCCGATCCCTTCTCTCGCTCGCCCCGGGCCGGGGCGACGCTTCTTGATGCCAAACCGTAGCCCACCGCACGGGGGCGGGGCCTGGCAAGACACGAGCCTTCCCGACGCCGACGACACGCCGGTGTCATGGACGTCACGTGCTCGTTCGCGGTACTCGGTGTGACTTTCCGGCCCCTGGGGTCCGAGAATGGGGGTAGTACCCGCACCTTGCTCGGCGCCTACCCCAGAGCGCCCGGCGGGCCAGGGCACAGATGCGCCGCCGATGCCGACCGGGCTCGTGCGCGCGGACGAGAGGTGAGGTGCGCTGGTGGCGAGCCACGAGACGGGACCGCTGATCAATGGACTGCTCAGCCAGGTCCCGGACTTCGACCCGGAGGAGACCGGCGAGTGGATGGAGGCCCTCGACGCGCTCGTCGACGAGCGCGGCGGGCCGCGCGCCCGCTACGTGCTGCTCTCCCTGCTGCGGCGCGCGCGAGAGCGGAACGTGGCCATCCCGACCGCCATCACCACGCCGTACGTCAACACCGATCGGCGTGCACGAGGAGCCGTACTTCCCCGGTGACGAGCAGACCGAGCGCCTCTACCGCCGGCTGATCCGCTGGAACGCCGCCGTCATGGTGACGCGCGCCCAGCGCCCCGACGTCGCCGTCGGCGGGCACATCTCGTCCTACGCGTCCGTCGCGACGCTCTACGAGGTCGGCCTCAACCACTTCTTCCGCGGCAAGGACCACCCGGGCGGCGGCGACCAGGTCTACTTCCAGGGCCACGCCGCGCCCGGCGTGTACGCCCGCGCGTTCCTCGAGGGTCGCCTGACCGCCGCACCAGCTCGACGGGTTCCGCCAGGAGGCCTCCGCACGCCGGCGGCGGACTGTCCTCCTACCCGCACCCGCGCCTCATGCCGGACCTGTGGGAGTTCCCGACCGTGTCGATGGGCCTCGGCCCGGCGTCGGCGATCTACCAGGCGTGGACCAACAAGTACCTGCAGCTGCGCGGCATCAAGGACACCTCCGAGCAGCGCGTCTGGGCGTTCCTCGGCGACGGCGAGATGGACGAGCCGGAGAGCCGCGGCATGCTCCAGCTCGCCGCCCAGCAGGGCCTGGACAACCTCACGTTCGTGGTCAACGCAACCTGCAGCGCCTCGACGGGCCGGTGCGCGGCAACGGCAAGATCATCCAGGAGCTCGAGGCGTACTTCCGCGGCGCCGGCTGGAACGTCATCAAGGTCGATCTGGGGCCGCGGCTGGGACATGCTCCTCAACGCCGACAAGGACCGCGCCCTGGTCAACCTGATGAACGAGACGCTGGACGGCGACTACCAGACGTTCAAGGCCGAACGACGGCGCCTACGTCCGCGAGCACTTCTTCGGCCGCGACCCGCGCACCAAGGCGCTCGTCGAGAAGATGACCGACGACGAGATCTGGGCGCTCAAGCGCGGCGGCCACGACTACCGCAAGGTCTACGCGGCCTACGCGTCGGCGATGGAGCACACCGGCCAGCCGACGGTCGTCATCGCGCACACCATCAAGGGCTACGGCCTGGGCACGTCGTTCGCCGGACGCAACGCGACGCACCAGATGAAGAAGCTCAAGCAGGACGACCTCAAGCAGCTGCGCGACTTCCTGCACCTGCCGATCACCGACGAGCAGCTCGAGGAGAACCCGTACAACGCGCCGTACTACCACCCGGGCATGGACTCGCCGGGATCCAGTACATGATCGCGCGGCGCAAGTCCTCGGCGGGTTCGTCCCCGAGCGGCGAGCGGTCCACGAGCCGCTGACCCTGCCCGCGGACACGGCCTACGACGGCCTGGCCAAGGGTTCGGGCCAGCAGAACGTCGCCACCACGCATGGCGTTCGTCCGGCTGCTCAAGGACCTCATGAAGGACAAGGAGTTCGGCCACCGGATCGTGCCGATCATCCCCGACGAGGCCCGCACGTTCGGCCTGGACTCGATCTTCCCGACGGCGAAGATCTTCAACACGCACGGCCAGAACTACGTGTCCGTCGACGCGCGACCTGATGCTCTCCTACAAGGAGTCCGAGTCGGGCCAGATCATGCACACCGGCATCAACGAGGCCGGCTCGGCGGCGGTGTTCCAGGCCGTCGGCACGTCGTACGCCACGCACGGCGAGCCGCTGGTCCCGTTCTACATCTTCTACTCGATGTTCGGCTTCCAGCGGACCGGCGACCAGTTCTGGGCGGCCGGCGACCAGATGACTCGCGGGTTCATCGTCGGTGCCACCGCCGGCCGGACCACGCTGACCGGCGAGGGTCTGCAGCACGCCGACGGGCACTCGCCGCTGCTGGCGCAGACCAACCCGGCCGTCGTGCACTACGACCCGGCCTACGGGTACGAGATCCGGCACATCGTGCGCGACGGCCTCAACCGGATGTACGGCGAGGACGACCCGCGCGACCCGAACGTCATGTACTACCTCACGGTCTACAACGAGCCGATGCCTCAGCCCGCCGAGCCGGAGGACGTGGACGTCGAGGGCATCCTGCGCGGCCTGCACCGGATCCACCGACCGGGGCGCGGGCCGCGCGCCCAGCTCCTCGCGTCCGGCGTCGGCGTGCCGTGGGCGCTGGAGGCCGCCGAGCTGCTCGCCGAGGACTGGGGCGTCCACGCCGACGTGTGGTCGGTGACCTCCTGGAACGAGCTGCGCCGCGACGGCGTCGCCGCCGACGAGCACAACTTCCTGCACCCCGGAGGCGGAGCGGCGTCGCCTACCTCACCGAGAAGCTCCGCGACGCCGAGGGACCGTTCGTCGCGACGTCCGACTACAACCACCTGGTCGCCGACCAGGTGCGCAAGTGGGTCCCCGGCGACTACGAGGTGCTCGGCGCCGACGGGTTCGGCTTCTCCGACACCCGGGCCGCGGCTCGCCGGTTCTTCAAGATCGACGGACCGTCGATGGTGGTCCGCAGCTCCAGATGCTCGCGGCCCGCGGCGAGGTCGCCCCCGACGCCCGTCGCAGGCGATCGAGAAGTACCGCCTGCACGACGTCCGGGCCGGGACGTCCGGCATGGCGGGCGGCGACAGCTGATCGCCTGATCAACGTGTGAGGACGAGAGCCCGGGCGAACGTTCGCCCGGGCTCTCGTCACGTCCGGTGCGCGTACCCGTTGTCCTCGACAGCCCGCACCGAGAGCCCGCGCCGAGCGCGGATGTCGGTCGACCCTCACCGGGTACGAACCGGTCAGGTGCCGGGGATCGTCTGCTCGGCCTGCGCGAGCTCCCGGGTCAGCTCGCCGCGCAGGTCAGCGATCGCCCTCTGGTTCGGGTAGAGGTCGAGTGCGGCGATGTGCTGCTTGGCCTCGAGCGGGCGGCCCGCCTCGATCGAGGCCAGGACCAGCTCGCGGGCCACCGCGGGATCGTGCTCGCGGGGACGCCAGTGCCCGACGCCCAGGCCGATCGCGTCGACGGGCAGGCCGGCGCCGCGCAGGAGCGCCAGGGCCTCGACGAGAGCCGTGCCCGACGGGTCGCGCTCCACGGCGGTGGTCAGTCGGCGCAGGGTGCCCTCGTGATCGTCGGCGACTGAGAGCCGGGCCACCTCGATGAGCGGGTACCACGCCCGCGGGTTGCCCGCGAGCTCCTCCCCGAGGGCCCAGACAGCGAGGTCCGCGGCGCGTTGGCGCTCGCTCTCGTCCGAGGGTGCGGCCAGCGGGTCGTCATCCGCCACGGTGGACTCCGCGGCCCGCCGACGGACGATCTCCGCGAGGGCGACGAATGCGCGCTCGTTGTTCGGGTCGTCGCTGAGCATGGACCGCAGCGCGTCCTCGTGCAGGGTGTCGCCGCGCCGCGCGGCCTTCGTCGGACGGCGCGCGCCGACGCGCGACGCCGAGGACGGCCGTCGCATCAACTGACGCAAGCGGGGCAAGAGAGCCATGTCCCGACCTTATCCGTAAGGGACGAACCACACCGGCCGAGAGACTCCCCGACCCGGATCGGGCGGCGGTGCGTTTGTCGACTTCCCACAACCGGGACCCTATGCTCGCCCCATGTCCAGCACCCTCGACGGGCAAGCCCCCCAGTCGCCCCCCACGCCGAGCCGCCCCCGACGGACGCCGCCGGCGCGGGTGACGTCCGCGCCGCTCGAGGCCCGTGGCGGACCCGAGACGCAGCGCAGGGTGCGCGAGGGGGCGGGGCTGCTCTGGCGGCCGCGATGCGACGGCTCGACGAGGACCTGGAGTGGTACCGCCAGCTGCCGGCCGAGGACCGCTCCTGGGTCGGGCTCATCGCCCAGGCCGGCATCACCGCGTTCGTCACCTGGTTCGCGGAGCCGACCCGGCCGCCGCACGGTGTCGGCGACATCTTCGCGACGGCTCCGCCCGAGCTGACCCGGTCGATCTCGCTGCAGCACACGCTGCAGCTGGTCCGCGTGGTGGTCGACGTGGTCGAGACGAACAGCGATCGCCTTGCTGCGCCGGGCGACGAGCGCGAGGTCCGTGAGGCGGTCCTGCGCTACTCCCGCGAGGTCGCGTTCTCGGCGGCGGAGGTCTACGCACGGGCCGCCGAGATGCGCGGCGCGTGGGACGCCAGGCTCGAGGCGCTGGTGGTGGACGCCCTGGTCAGGGGCGACGTCGACGACGCGCTACGGTCCCGGATCGCCGCCCTCGGCTGGAGCGGGCAAGGATCGACGCTGGTCATGGTCGGCACGACGACGTGCGCTCGACGACGTCCGGGCCGCGGAGCTGCGCCGCACCACCCGCCGCGCCGCCGATGACGCGCTCGTCGGCATCCAGGGCGACCGCCTCGTCGTGTTCCTCGGCGGAGAGGACGACCTGCGCGCGGCGGCGGAGACCCTCCTGCTCGGCTCCGGACCCGGGCCGGTGGTGATCGGACCCGTCGTCGGAGACCTCACGGATTCGGCGCGATCGGCCGCGTGCGGCCGCTCCGGCCTGCTCACGGCCCCCGCGTGGGCCCAGGCGCCGCGGCCCTTGCAAGCCCGCACCAGCTGCTGCCGGAGCGCGTCCTGATCGGCGACGTCTCCGCTCGTCGGACGCTGGTCGCGCAGCCTATGCGCCGCTCGCCACGCTGAACTGAACCAAGTACAGGACATAAACATC